>LS998015.1:96086-1296086 GCA_900498245.1 Candidatus Zixiibacteriota bacterium | reverse complement strand
CGGTGGTTTTTACTACCTTCACCATAAGGTACCGTTGTATTTTTCCGTGAATCCGCCCCCCTCGCCCGCCTATGTAAGCCATATTATAACGAAGCAAAGCCTGGATCCATCGAGCGGCTTTGTCAAAATCAAGTCATTTGACGGAATCAACATTTATGCGAGGGCGGATAAGAATTTCCAATATCTTCCGGACAGCAATTATACTACCAATATCTGGCAGCCAAACGTCGATAAAGGGCGTTAGGAATTTCGAAAGATCTATTTGACGAGTACCATCTTCCGGCTACTGCCGTATTCAGGCGTTCTGATTTGATATAAATAAATGCCCGAACCCGACTCGATTCCAGTCGAAGTACGACCATCCCATGACACCGAATGCGTTCCCGGGGGAAGCGACGGGAAAGTCCATCGTCGAACCGTTTGACCGAGGATATTATATATGGTTAAGGCGACAGGCGACCGGCGCGGAAGAGAGAATTGAATAGTGGTCGAAAGATTAAAGGGATTAGGCCAGTTTTGATACAAAGCAAAACCCGAAGGGAGATTATTTTCGGATGACTCCGGCACCGGGGTGGCATCGCCTTTAATTTTCGCGACATAAACATCGCTCCCCGAAGAACTGAATGAATAAGAGTAACCGAACAACATGTAGTCACGACTCTGGGTCTGAATAATCATCCGGCCATAATCGGACTTGCTGCCGCCGTAGTTATGATTCCAGATTAGATTACCGGCCGGATCGGTCTTAATAACATAGGCGTCGATCATGGCCGCCCCGAAAGATTCGGTGGTACCGGCCAGCATATAGCCCCCATCTCTTGCCGCGCAGACGGAATAAGCAATGTCATCCCTGGTGCTCCCGTAAGTCTGTTCCCATGCCACCATTCCGGCCGCGTTAATTTTTATAAGATAGGCATCGGAGTATCCGGCGCCGTAGGAATTGGTGGAACCGGCAATAACAAAGCCATTATCAAGCGTCGGCGCCAGCGCCCGCCCGAAATCGGCCTTGGTGCCGCCATAAATCGCCGACCAGAGAGAGTCGCCTGAAGCCCCGACGCGCACGGCATAGATGCTGCTATACCCCTCGCCGAAAGAGCCGGTGGAGCCGATGGCGAGATAGCCGTCGTTGGGAATCTCAGCCACACCGGCGCCCGATTCTCCCCCGCTTCCGCCAAAGGTCCGGGTCCAAGAGGTATCGCCGCTTCCATTGGTCTTTATTAAGTAAAGATCGCTGTAGCCGGCTCCAAAGGAATTTGTCGTGCCGCAAATGATATACCCCCCGTCGGACGTGGCCTGCACCGACCAGCCCTCGTCGTCCTCCACACCTCCATAGGTTTTTGCCCAGAGAGAATTTCCGAGGGAATCAATTTTTTGAAGGTAGACATCTTTCTTTCCCGCCCCGTACGATTTAGTTGATCCGGTTATAATGTACCCGCCGTCATGGGTGGCTTTAATATCATTGCCGTATTCCGTAAGAGGACCGCCGAAAGTTTTCGCCCAAACCGTATCACCGGCGGAATTGAGTTTCAGCAAGTAAATATCAAAATCGCCTGAACCAAATGAAAAGGTACTGCCAAGAACAATGAAATCGCCATCGGCCGCCTGCAATCCGGAATAGGCGACTTCATTATAGGCACCTCCAAGATTGGAGGACCAGACCAGGCTCTGAGCCTGAGAATTATTGATGCTGCAGGAGATAAGAATCAGAGTACAAATCACGGCAATCAGAACTTGTCTGTTTATTTTTTGAACAGGTTTCATCAGTGGCAGTATCGGCAGTCTCCCCCAACTCTTTAGCCGGAAAGTTTATAGATGGGCAATTTTGAGGTTGAGCAACTAATATGTAATCAAGGCATTAGCCGCATTTACGGTGAATTTGTCCCGGGACATTTATCGGGCCGATTCCCGAGGACTTTTCCCCGACGGGATAATTGACTGTCTCACAAGATATTAACGCCTGACATATGGCAATTTCCCCATACTCGCTTCCTCATTTCAGACATACGTTCCGCCCGGTGGTTGTGCTAATATGTTAATTTACAGCGACTTACAACAATTACTATGGTGCGGCATTGCGCTTGCCTCTTTCGTTTCAAAAAGGAATGCCCGGGCAATTTTACAGGGAGCTGTATATGGCAATTCGCAAATCAATTTTACGACCTCTGATTTTATCTTCTTTCATAATTATTTCGGCGATGTCCGCAAGCGCTCAGGAAAGCGGGACAATTCAGGCGACGGCCACGGTCCTGCCGGCCATGACGGTCCGCGGAGTCAACAATCTGCAATTTGAGACGGTAATTCCGGGAATCGATAAAGCGGTTGACAAGGCCACGATCGGATTGGCCGGGGAATTTGAAATTATGGGTCATGATGCGGCAGAAATTTCCCTTGATTTTATTCTTCCGGATTCTCTTTTGCAGGATTCGACCGCCTTTATGAGGATCGGATTCAGCAATACCGATGCTTCCTACGATGACGGCACCGGCGGCGGGCAGACGGTCCCGGTCGGTGTTATCAATCCCAATGGCCCGCTGACGCTTCGCCTCGGCCCCGCCGGTACCATGGAAATCTGGATTGGCGGTACGGTTTATCCCACCATAACGCAAACCGGCGGAGACTATGCGGCCGATATAACGTTGACCGTGACCTATACCGGCAATTAGCGGAAGAAGCCAGGGGGGCAATTCAAACCGAAATAATGCACCTTGACAATTTCGGTCCATGTGGTATTATTATGATGTACTGCATTTTATACATCAGATACCACAATGCCGAAGATATTTGGGATATTTGTCTTTTTATGCTTGTTATTCTGCTTCGGGCCGGATACACTGGGCGGCGATAGTGGCGTGATCCGGGCCACGGCGACGGTTGTGCCGGCAATCGGATTCGAGCGGGAACCGATATTAAAGTCGAATACGACGGGGTTCATCGAATTAATTCCAGCCATCCGGTTGGCCGAGAATATGGGAATGGTCTGCAATATAAGATATGGGGGCGACGAAGATCTTTCTCTCCGCTTCGACGGGCACAGTAATGACCGTGGAACCCGCGAAAACAAAGTTATCTCGTCGGCTACATCATTCGATTTGACCGCCCTTATCACTAAATTACATCCAGGACCCGATACGTGCATTGTCACTTTAATTTATTCCGAGAATTGAAGACCGGGATTCTTTCTGTTGACTTGCCGGTTTGAAATACTTTAGTTTCCGCAACAGGATACTGGAGTATTTTGATGAATCTAAAAGGCCTTCTGGTTATTCTTTTTCTTGTCTTCTGTTTTTCCCAACCCGCTTGCAGCCAGAGCATTACCGTAAACAATGACCTGAATTTCGGCGATATTTTTCCGGGGGTTCCGAAAACAATATCAAAGGCCACCCCGGGGTTCGCGGCGGAATTTTATGTTTCGGGAACTCCGGGGGCCGAAGTGACAATTGACTTCGCACTCCCTACATATATGAGTTCCGGTTTTAATAATATGCAACTGGTTTTCACCAAAACCGATTGCGCCATGGATTCCAGTGCTTCCCCGGATCAAACCAATCCTCATTATAATAATCTAGATCCGTGGCATACGATCACTTATCGTCTCGGTTCGGGCGGCTTGACAATCTGGTTGGGAGGAATGGCTATCCCCAAATTACGTCAGAATCAGGGGAGTTATGCCGCCACCATTGTTCTTACGGTCGCCTATACCGGAAACTAATTCATTCCATTGTAAATCAGCAACTTACAATCAGAACCGCCCGGAATAAATATGGGGCGGGAAATGGTCCCGCTTTCTTTTTGAGCCAATTTGAGTTTTTGATCTCCGGAATTTTTTTAAATCGGCAGGGTCAAGTAATTGCGGCAACTGTCGATTAGATTTATTAAAGAACCTAAACAGAGAATATATTTTTTTTCGGATATGTGAAAAGGAGATGTGTATGCATCTTTATTCAAGGATGAAATGGCCACGGCGAAGTCTGCTGGCGGCGTTCCTTTTCCTGCTGACGATGACGGCGGCCGTTGAGGCGCAGGATGTCGCGGTAGGTCACGCCACGGCCAACGTGCTGGCTATTCTCACGGTTACCGCAACACATGATCTGGCGTTCGGTGACGTTCTTCAGGGCGTGCCCAAAGCCGCGCCCAAGGATGTTATCGCCAATGCCGGCGTTTTCCAGGTTACGGGGGAAGGAGGACGAGAGATTTCAATGTTTCTGCAGCTGCCGGATTATCTCTGGAACAGCACCAATACCGATCGCTTGGTAATCGCCTTCAGCGCCACCGATGCGGACATTGATACCACGGCGGCGGGAACACCGGCGGCCCACGGTGCGGGAGCAATTGCGAATATCAACCCGCATGCCCTGCCGGAAACAGTTCTGGGAGCAACCGATAATATCCTTCAGATATATATCGGGGGAACGGTTCACCCGACGATCGATCAGAGGGCGGACGCCTATTCAGCCGATTTAATCCTGACAGTCGGATATACCGGGAATTGAAAAGACAAGGATGAGAAAATAAAAAAGGGATTATTCAAATAATAAGAGGGAGTTTGTCAGATGCGTTTCAAAAATCTAGTTAAATTTGCCGGCCTATTGGCCGTGGTTCTGTTCGCAGGGTTTGCGAATGTGATGGCGCAGGATGTGGCTACCGGATCCGCCACCGCCAACGTGTTAGCGGTATTGCAGGTCACGGCGACTCATGATCTGGCTTTTGGCGATGTTCTTCAGGGTGTTCCCCATGTCGCCGACAAGACGGTCGTGGCCGACGCCGGCGTCTTTCAGATCACCGGTGAAGGCGGACAGGAAGTCGCCATGTATATGCAGTTGCCCGATTATCTCTGGAATTCGACCAACACGGATCGTCTCGTGATTTCTTTCAGCGCCACCGATGCTGATATCGACACAACGGCGGCCGGAACCCCGGCGGCCCATGGTGCCGGTGCGATAGCCAATCTTGACCCGCACCATTTGCCGGAGACAGCTATCGGCGCCGCCGATAACATCCTTCAGTTATTCATGGGCGGAACGGTCTTCCCGACCGTGGATCAGCGGGCGGCCGCATACAGTGCCGACATTATTTTGACAGTATCGTATACCGGCAATTAATGGAAGCATGGATTTGACTTGATGAAAATTCTTTGAGTCTATTTCTTAAGGGATCCGAAATATCGGATCCCTTGAGGAAATAAGATTGGATAAACATAGGATGAGGTTACTATGGATAGTAAAAGAGAGTCTCCCCGTTTTGTCGGAACGACAAAATCATGGGGTTTTTTTGTTTTTATCTTAATTTTATTTATCGCTTCGGCCGATCTTTTCGCCAGCGTCCTGGTGGCTCCCACCGTGGTCTTTCTTTCGGAAAAGGATCGAACCGGCCGTATCACGGTTCAAAACCCCTCCGATAAGCCGAAGGAAATAACGGTCTATCTGAGCTACGGCCTGCCGACCTCGGACAGCGCCGGAGGCATCCAGATGATTCTTCAGGATACCGGCATAACCGATCCCCGCTCGGCCCTCACCTGGATCAAGGCCTTTCCGGAAAAAATGGTTCTGGCGCCGGGGGCGACGCAGGTGGTTCGGCTACGGGCCAATCCACCCAAAAACCTTCCAGACGGCGAGTACTGGGCCAGAATCGTGGTCAAATCGCAGGAAGGGGCCACCGCTATTCCGGCCCCGTCGAGCGAAGACAAAATTACCACCAAACTGAATATGGTTATGCAAACAGCGATAATGCTCAAATACCGGACGGGGAATCTTGTATCAAAGCTGGAAGTAACCAAAACCGATGTGGAGAAGGTCGATTCGACAGTGCAGGTGACGATATCGATGACAAACCGCGGTAATGTCTCCTATGTGGGCATTCTCTTGTGCCGACTTCTGGATAAGGCCGGAAAGGTAATCAGCAGTGACGATATCGATTTGGCGGTTTACTCAGAATTAACGCGTCGGGTCAGACTGCCCTTTGCGGGGAAAGACAGTGTCCCCTACAAAGTCGATATTTCCATAACGACGGCCGGACGCAAAGACATTCCGGAGCAGGATATGATAACCGGAAATGTCATCGCCTATTCGGCCGAGATAAAATGACATGAGGGGAATTAAGTCCTAATTCGGGCAATTGGTAATGGACAAAGGGAAATATATTTATCGGGCAATCCTGCTCTCTGCACTGGTCACATTAATATCCCTGTCTCCCGCTTCATCTCCGGGCCAGACGGCCGGATATGAGGAAATTGTGATCCGGTTCGAGGTTCCGCGGCTGTTTCAAAGAGATATCAGTGCCCAATATGGGCATGAGCAACTATATCTTCCCATTACCGAGATTTTTTCGATGCTGGATATAAATGTCCAGCGCGATATGGCGAATGGAATCTTTTCGGGCAAATTTCTGGCCGCCGATCAAAAGTTTGAAGTCAATATTGCCAAGAATCGAGCGTCGTGCGCCGGCAAAAATATTGATCTGACAGGCGGAGATTATGTCTTAACCCCAACCGATTTATACCTTCGCAGCGACCTTTACGATTCCGTTTTCAGCCTGAGAATGTATTTCAATTTTTCGACTTTGAGCGTTTATCTGCCGCTTAACAAAGACTTTCCGGCTTACCAGAAAATGGTTCGCAAAATCGCCCATCAGGAATTGAGCGACGCTCTAGCGGCAAAAAAGGATTTATACGCGATGCCCTTGAAACGGGAATATTTCAAGACCGGTGTGATTGACTGGACCGCCACGGCCAGCCCCCTGGGTGGAAGCGGCCATTATGGCAATCTGAGCTTGGGCGGAATGTTAATGGGCGGAGATTTTAGTGTCCAGAGCGATTTCAACAGCAAAACCGGTTTTGAGAGCGATCAAATGCGCTATCGCTGGCATTACTACTTTGACAATAACGCCTATTTTACTCAGGCCGAATTAGGTGAGATTAATACCACCGGATACTTTGCCACCAGCATGAAAGGGGCCCTTATTACCAATAGGCCGCAGGTGGACCGGCGCTATTTTCAGACAATAGATGTCACGGGAAACGCCGGGCAGGGATGGGAAATCGAACTTTATGTAAATAATAAATTAACCGATTATGCGAATGCCGACGCCAATGGTGATTATAATTTCCTGGTCGATGTGCTTTATGGATCTTCGCGGATACTGCTTAAAAAGTACGGCCCCAACGGTGAAATCGAGACCGAAGAAAAATATATCTCGATCCCCTTCAATCTGATTCCTAAAAATGTCATCCAGTACTCCGTGGCGGCGGGGACAACGGACGGGCAATTCAAGCACGGGAAATATCTGGAAGGGACGGTTTATTATGGGCTTTTGAGCCGTCTGACGGCGGGTGTAAATGTCGAGGCGCCGATCGAACCGCGGCAGGGAGAAAAATTGGCGGAGGCGGGCGAGATTACATACCAGCCCCTGGGCGATTTTATCCTCAACGGAGCATATGCCCCCAATAATTCCTATCGGATGGCGTTCAATTTCAACGAACCGTCACTGGTGGGAATTTCCGGAACCTATACGAAATTTTTCGAAGAGAGTTATCGCGGACGGCTGGGACAGTTGAGTAATCTGAATCTATCGATATCTTCTCCCCTGAGAATCGGCAGCCGCCGCCTGGGAATGAGATATCATATTTCGATGGACAGGTACAAGGCGTTCGATCAAATCAATATGAATTACGGTTTCAACAGCTCCCTCTATCGATTTTTCTTCAACTATATGGGCAGCTATAAAATGTCCCGGTACAACTCACGCCATGAAAGTGAAATGACGAGCCAACTGTTTCTGTCGACCACCTTCCTTCGTTTTATCCGGCCCCAGGTACGGCTGACCTATGACCACAGCCTGCGGCAGTTATCGGCCATCGGGGCCTATTTCAATAAAAGAATTTTTCGCAGCGGACAATTATCTTTTTCATTCGAAAGAAATATTCGCACCCGATCCAACTTGATAATGGTTTCGTTTAACATCTTTTCTCCGTTCGCCGACTTTTCCACGAAGTTTTACTCATCGGGCGGGCAGATGGCCCTGAGCCAGATGCAACGGGGTTCGGTCCGATTCGATCAGGATGAGCATTCTTTCCGCTTCAACCGCAAGGCCGGTCTCGGCTATGGATCAGCCGTTATTACTCCGTTTGTTGACGACAATTTCAATGGAAAACTCGATCCGGGGGAGGAAATTCTGACCGATTTAAGGGGGCGAGTCGGAGGCGCCGGAGGCTCTAAAAATAATAATGACAAATTATATTATTATGACGGCCTGCGTCCCTATGACGAGCAGGTCGTGCAAATCGACCCCTATAGTCTGGATAATCCGCAATTGAAACCGGCTCATGAGAATTTCAAGGTCATGGTCAATCCGAACGTCATAACCGACATTCAGATCCCCGTAGTGACGGCAGGGGAAGTTACCGGAACGGTCGACCGCAAAATTCCGGACGGCAAGGTCGGTGTGGGCGGAATTAAAGTAATGATTGTCAGTGAAGCCACCGGTAAAGAGCTCTCAATTACAACCTTCAACAACGGCGAATATTATTACCTGGGACTGGTTCCCGGGATGTATCGCGCCTACCTTGACCGCGAGCAACTGGAAAAGTACGGTTACGTTTCCGAACCGGCCGATATATCGTTCCAAATAAAAACCGTCAGCGGCGGCGATTATATCGACAAGATCAATTTCCTGATCGTTCCCAGGCAGTAGACATCCGGGGCACCGACCCCGCCCGAGCCCCGGGAATTAGTTCAATTTTGTAACAGCGGTGGCCCTCCAGACGGTCCCATTATAGCATTTCCTTCAAAAAGCCCGAGCCAACGGGAACCGCCGGAAGTGATTGGCGGTTTTACTGTCTAAATCAATGGCCCAAAATTGTAGTATTTAACTCTATATTCTGGAAGAGAAATCATGGGTGAGCCCCATATTGCCGCAAGAAAATCAATTCCGCTGGAACTGGAGCCGGGCAGGTATTTATGGTGCCGGTGCGGAAGGTCCAAAAATCAGCCCTTTTGCGATAGATCTCATGAGCAGGGGACAGATTTTACCCCGCTCGAATTCACGATTCGGGAAAAATTGAGGCGTTCCTATTGCCAGTGCAAGCATACGAAAAATGCCCCATTCTGTGACGGAACGCATAAAACCTTATCGGAAGAAGACAAGCATTTTCAATCAAAGGAGTAATTCTATGAGAGGCAAAATCTTAGCCATGCTGGTAATGGCCATCACGATGGCGGGAGTCTCGGTCCTGGGCGCCGACACCTATCAGATTGACCCGGTTCACTCTAATATCGGATTTACGGTCAAGCATATGGTAATCAGTAATGTCAAAGGGAATTTTTCCGACTTTTCGGGGACCATAGTTTACGACGACAAAGATATCAGTAAATCTTCAGTGAACGTCACCATAAAAACAATCAGCATAAATACCGGCAACCAGTACCGCGATAACGATCTCAAAAGCGGCAATTTTTTCGAAGCGGAGAAGTACCCCGAAATCACTTTCCAGAGTACTAAAATTGAGAAGGCGGTCGACGGCTTCGTGATGACCGGCAACCTGACGATGCGTGGCGTGACCAAGGAGGTCCAAATACCGTTTAATATTCTCGGGACAATTAAGGACCCGTACGGAAATATGCGAATGGGCGCCGAAGGGGGGCTGACCATTAATCGCCAGGATTATGGGATTTCCTTCAACAAGGCCCTGGATAACGGCGGCCTGGTGGTCGGCAATGAGGTAAAAATCGACCTGAATA
This sequence comes from Candidatus Zixiibacteriota bacterium, assembly GCA_900498245.1. Taxonomy (NCBI): domain Bacteria; kingdom Pseudomonadati; phylum Candidatus Zixiibacteriota; species Candidatus Zixiibacteriota bacterium. Next base: position 1,286,355 of record LS998015.1, on the reverse strand, counting down.
TAGAAGCCGTCAATAAGAAACAATAGGTCTACGAACTTACGGCGGATCGGGGCCGGGTGACCAATATACGCCCGGCCTATTTTTGTGTCCCCCCAGTGGCGAAAGCGATTTAATATTTGCTATATTTATCGACGATGTTGATCAACCAGGGCAATTTCATATTATCCAAAAATGGCGGCTCCGAAAGCCGCGGGCCGGCCGATATCTCTCTGGCCCCGTTTATTGCCGGAAAATTAGTTAAAGCGGTGTTGATTCAAATTTGTTTGGATATCGTTCTCTTCATAATTTTCAAGAATTTTAATCTACCTGCCAACGCGGCCCAGATTTGTTCCTTTGGGATCAGTCTCATTGTTCTGATGTTCATTCTCTTTATAGCGAAGGTGTTCGTAATACGAGCGGGAACGGTTACTCAATACATTTTGATATCACTGTCGATCCTTTTTCTTCGAAGCGGTCTCTTCTCTCTGGCCATATACAAATGTAATCTGCCCCTATTTCTTTCAATCATCCCGGCTTCGCTGGGAGGCGCCGTAGTTCTCTATACAGGAATTCGGTTATTGGCGGCGGGGAAGCGAAACTCAGGTTTGCATTTTAACAACTATGGAGATTGGCTGATTGCGTCTCTGATTTTTTATCTATTGGCACTTCGTCTGGTTTATATCGGTCAGGTCGGCCTTATCCCTGAGGAGACGTATTATTGGAATTATTCCCGGCATCCCGATTGGGGCTATCTGGATCATCCGCCGATGGTGGCCTGGCTCATCAAATTGGGGACAATCTTATTCGGACATTCCGAAATAGGAGTGCGCGCCGGTGCTTTGGCCTCATGGGCGGCGGCGGCATTTTTTGTCTATCGTCTCACGGCCGATTGGTTTAATCGTCGTGCGGCATTAGTTTCGACTTTGCTATTATCAATCCTTCCTTTTTTCTTCGGGATCGGCGCCATTATGACCCCTGATGCCCCTCTGACGGCATTTTGGGCCGGAGGGCTATTCTTCATTCAGAGGGCCCTATTGGCGGAGAAAAAATATGGCTGGTGGCTCTCCGGGATATGCCTTGGCCTGGGAATGCTTTCAAAATATACCATGGCTCTTCTGGGACCGGCGGTGCTGATATATGTCCTATTTGAACCGCACGCGCGTAAGTGGTTAAAACGCCCGGAACCGTACCTGGCTCTGGCAGTCGCTGGTCTCCTTTTCGCGCCGGTAATATATTGGAACTCGCAGAACGGCTGGGTCTCGTTCCTGTTTCAGACGTCACGACGAATAGGTGAATCTATTCATTTCTCGCCCCATCTGCTTCTAGGTTCAATCCTGTTTTTGATAACTCCCTTCGGTCTATACGGCGCCGGTCAGGTTATATTTTCGAGAGAATCGCGACTTCCTGATGTCATGGGATATCAAGAAAGGACCCGGCATTTCGTGACTTTAATGATCGCCGTGCCTTTAACCGTCTTTTTTACTTTCAGTTTGACACATCAGCCGAAATTGAATTGGACGGGTCCCCTATGGCTGGCGATAATTCCCGGCTTGAGCGCCATATTGGCGCGGCTGGAAAGTAGGGCGGTCTCAAGGGCCGAGATAATAATTCGAAAGGGCTGGATAATTACAGTCGTAGTTTTTACTCTTCTTTACGGCGGTTTGCTTAATTACCTGACACCCGGATTCCCGGGTCTGTCTTACCCGAAGGGAATTTCCGATGTGGCGGGGTGGCCGGATCTGGGCGCAAAAATGGCGGTGGTGGCAGAGAAGGTGGAGCGGGAAAGCGGGGAAATGCCGCTGGTGGCGGGGATGGATAAGTATAATATAGCCAGCGAACTGGCATTTTATAATTCTGTGAGCGGACCCCAATATACGACCGGCTCGCATCTATTCGGCTTCGGGAGCCTGATGTATGCCTACTGGAATCCGCCTGAATCATGCACCGGCAAGACGATCATTATGGTTGCTCGGAATGAGGATCAACTTCAGAGCAAAGTTATTGAAGCCAGTTTTGGACGATTGGATTCCACACAAGCCGTTCCGGTCAGTCTTAATTCGAGAGAGATCAGATCATATTATTGGCGGATAGGATATGATTATCATCCTATCAAGGAAATAATCGATATTTACGAAAATTCATTTCCGGGAAATCTCCGCAAAATCCCCAGGTAGCAGTACCCCAGGCCGGAATGCCGTTACACTGAAGACGAAGAAACTTGACAGTAGTTCTATTTGCGGCCGCCCAAAATTCGCACCGGTAGAAATATAAGAGCCTTGAAAAGTCCCAATAACCCTTCCACAGTAATGCCGACCAGCCGAAAGGGAATCGAAATCAACCACACGAAAGGATAGAGAATGAAGGCCAGGATGGCCAGGGGCCAGCACAGAAACAGCAATATCAGCCAGAGTAGAAATTTCAGCATTTTGTCATCACCTTCTTTTTATTAAACGCTGACAGACCATTTAGGTTTCATCCCTGAAACGGTGCTCATAATTCCGAAGCATCATAGCTGTTCCATCGATAAAGCCGAATTTTGAATAAAAGGACGTCCTGCCGGCATCGCAGGTAAGGTCCACCATATAAAAATCTCTCAACCTATCAAGCATCATCCGTAATAATCGCGAACCGATTCCCCGATTTTGAAATTCAGGCAAGACTTCAAGAAGCGGAATATAAGCCGAGAAACTGCCATCGGAAATGGCGTTAATGAATCCCACGACACGCTTTGAATCGCCGTCGACGGCAAGAATTCTTAAATAGCTGTTTTTTAAAATGACCAAATGCTTTTCCGGAGAAAGAGGATTTTTCCAGCCGACAAAGAAACCTTGAATTTGGGCAGGCGAAATTTCCCGAACAGAATCAGTATAAATTATCATAGAAAATACCAAACCTATACCAGTCTGACTTTTTCCCACTCGTCGCCAAGGATAGCGGCGGCCTCACCCGCGGCGTCATTGGCAGATGTCTTTGAAATCATGATTGTATATGCTCCCCCCATCGGGCGAAACGAACTGATTCCCATCTGTCCGGTAAATCCAAAGTGCCCGGTGCCGGAAAGAAGAACCGCCGGAATGCCCTTGGATCGAAGGATATCGATTATCATTTCCGCTGATGCGAGAGATGTCAGCCGGACCAGAGGAATCCAGTCCTTTGGAGTCTCATTATCATTGACATTCTCAGTACCGGATGACTCGGCCAGATGGGGTACCAATTTTTCGTTACAATCGGGACATAAGGCGACCCCCTCGCGATATTCGTAGCGGCATTTGGGACAGAATGGCATAATATCCTCCGCTTTATAGATGTCAATTTAGGCATCCCGGTCAATTTTGCAAGATAATTTGATACAAATGCAAAACCGAATCCTTCCGGATTCGGTTTTAGTAGAAAGATATGCATTTCACATTTCAGATGCCGCTATTCGTCGAGCACAGCACTGCCGGAAGCGGTACGAATCTGAATGAAAGGCGATTCGGTCCCCTTGACAAAACTCTTGCGAATATATTCCTGGCGCCCCTTGGTGAAGGTCTCTTCTTTCTCAAATTTTACCGGAGATTCGATGGTGCCTTTATCGAGTCTGGCCGTCATTTCAATCTCGCCATTAATGGCATTGCCGCCGAAATCGAGTCTCGCCTCACCTGAAGCGGAAGATATCTCGAGATCAAAGTCGGGGGATTCTGAAAGCCGTATCCGGGCATCCCCGGAGGCACTGGCAAAGGCACTTTCCCCTTCTATGGCGATTCGGGAAGCATCGATATTGCCGCTGGCGTTACTGACTTTCAAGGTCCCTCTGGTTTCGGTTATATCTATGTTGCCCGAGGCCGCCTGCAATTCCACTCTGCCGTCCAAATTGTCGGCGGTAATCTGTCCGCTGGCCGTGCGCACATATATTTCTCCGGAAATTTCTGTCAATCTCAGATCGCCGCTGGCCGAGGACGCATTTATTTCTCCCTTAATATCATGGAGCGTAATGTTTCCCGAGGCGGTTTCGATGCTGAGTCTGCTCTTCAAACCCTCGGCATCAAAATTTCCCGAGGCCGATTCAAAATCGATTTCGGTTTTGGGCGGGACGGTTATTCTCCAGACGGAGGATCCGCGATTCGATCCTCTCATGATTTCTTCGAGAATAATTCTTTTGCCCCGCTCCCTAAAAATCGGCTCAAAGGATGAGGCCGGTTTATAATTATATGTGAGGTCGATTTCAATCTTGTCGGTATTGGCCGTCTTAATAATGCAGTCGCCGCTGACGGTCCTGATTTCAAGCCGTTCGGCCGCTTCAAAGGTTTTCACAAGTTGTTCCCCCCCTCCCGCCAGCGCACAATTAAGCGCCAGGAAAAGCACCCCAACGGTTATGGTTGCCGTGCACAGTAAACATCTCATTGACCACCTCCTGCCGACCGGAGTCGGCACTATGACAATAATTTTTGCATCCAGAGCATATCAAAATCAAGGCCGCACTTGAAACCGACCTTTCGAAAGCGCCCGCATTCAACAAAACCGTGGCGCTCATGGAATTTTATACTTTTTTCATTCCGCGATGAAATGCACGCCAGAATATTATCTATTCCTTTCGCCCGCGCCTCATTTTCCAGTCTGGAAAGGAGCATCGATCCGATCCCCCGACCGGTATGTGAGGGTTCCAGAAAGTAGGTAATTTCCGCGGTTCGTCGGCAGGTTGCGGCGCGATGGTACGGTCGAAGCAGGGCGAAGCCGACCACTTCGCGGGATTCAGACTCGGCAACATAGAAAGGATAACCGGCGGCCAGGTTTTTCAGAGTGTCAAAAAATTCGATGCCGACTTCTTTATCAGGGAAAGCGGCAAATGAATTATCGACATAACAATTGAATATTTCGATTATGGACGAGGCATCGATATCCAGTACCGGTCTTATATGATATTGCATAATAAATATTTACGGACGTTCCCGATAAGGGTTTCGGACCCGTTCGATTTTATTGGGGAAAAGGCGCCAAAAAAATACCCCCGGCAGGACTCGAACCTGCTACCCTCTGCTTAGAAGGCAGATGCTCTATCCAGATGAGCTACGGGGGCATTAATAAATATCCCGGCAATCGAAAATAACATTTTTGCTGAATTGCCGCAATTGAATAATAAAACCGGGAACTTGGGCCATCCTGAGTTGTGTCAAATTAGAGGAACCGAATCTATCGTATTTTAAGGGAATCAGACGGATTAGTGATGGATTTGCCATAATTTAATTCGGTATATTTGACCGCCTTTCCTATTGCAAGAGAGTATTTTAACCGATATATTTAATATCTATGGAAGACCAACAAATCGGCAGTTACAGAATCCTTCGGAAAATCGGCGCGGGGGGCATGGCCAGGGTTTTTCTGGCCGTCCATAAGGATGTCCCCAATCTTAAAGTAGTTTTAAAAATACTTGATGATCCCCGAATGGTGGAAAGATTTAAGCAGGAAGCCGACAAATTGGCGCTTCTGGACGGCAATTCCCATATCTGTCAAATAAAGCATTTCTTCAACCACGGCGACGACATCGTGATCGCCATGGAATATATCGACGGTGTCACTCTGGAACAGAAGATTGAAGAAGAGAACCGGCTGTCGATGGCCGAATCGCTTAAGATTATTTCCGACGTTTTGGGCACACTGGAATTTGCACATCAAAAGGGGATCTATCACCGCGATATAAAGCCCAGCAATATCATGATGGACGGATCCGGCAACTCCAAAATAATCGATTTCGGCATCGCCAAAGCCAAGACCGACCCCAATTTAACAACGGCAGGAACTGCTTGTGGGACACCGGCTTATATGGCGCCGGAACAATTCGCCCCGACGGAAGATATTGATTACGCAAGAGTCGACATATACGCGGTCGGCTCGACTTTGTACCAGATGCTGACCGGGGCGTGTCCTTTTGTCGAAGATAATGTATTCGCTTTGCGGGATGCAAAACTCTTCCGGGAGCCGCGCCGGCCGAGGGATCTTAACAGCGATATACCCAAGGCCATCGAGGAAATAATTCTTAAGTCAATTAAAAGGGAGCCAAAGGAGCGCTATCAAACTACCCGCGAGATGAAAGACGCCATCGATATTATTCTGAAGACATTGGATGTGTCCGCCCTGGAGAAAACGGGGACAGTCGCAAAAGCAAAGGGACCCGCTTCCCGCCGATCGCGAATGCCGTACTATCTGGGCGGTGCTGCTGTCATCATAATCATTGCCGTATTTTTATTTTTAAAAATGAACTCGCGGGTTGAACCGCCGGTGGTTGAATCTAAAACTGCCGATACTCTTCAGACTCAGAATTCACCGGGATCGACAGATATTTCAACCAACAGCACCCCCACCCCGATTTCCGCCCAGATAATTGCGTCTATCAAGCCATATGGCGATATTTATATGGATGATGCTCTAATGGGTGGAAAAACGTCATCCTTGTCTTTCTCGGCCGACTCCGGCCGGCACGTGATCAGGATTGAAAACGATGAGGCGGTGAATAAAATCTTGCTTGATACCGTGGATATCACTTCATCGATTCCGCTGCATAAAAACTATAATTTCAACATTGCGAAGAAACCGCCGGAAGAAGCTGTGACCCAGAAACCGGCGACAATGCCGGCTGCGGCGCTGGGAAGTATCATAATCGGATCAAATCCAAGAGGTGCCGATATATTTATTGACGGGGAATTGCAGGAACAGCAGACCCCCTATACTTTCAAAGTAAGACCCGGGGCACATAGGATTTCGGTAAGACTCAACCTTGGGGGCAAGGAAATATCCCGCGATCAGAATTTGACGGCGATAGCGGACAGCACGGTTAAAGCCATTTTTAATTTTGAAAATTAATTGCGTATATAATTTAATATTTGGATTATATTTCAACAGGTAGAACGGAGCCGGACATGGCGCTCTGATTTTGTCCGGCGAGCCCATTTTTTGAAAATCAGATTAATTTTTTTAAGGAGACACTATGTTCCGCAAATCATTCATCTCCAAATGGGCGGGACCGGTCCTTATGGGACTTGTCCTGCTGACCGCGGCCGGTTCGGTGCGTGCCCAGGCGGATTCATCAATCGCCGACAAGCTCTCGGAGGCCCTTAAATATTACAGCAACCTTGATTTCGATAGGGGCCTGACGGCGGCCAATGAACTTCTGGCTCGGCCCGGCCTCACGGCCAAAGACAGCATTGCCATTTATGAGGTCCTGGGAATCATTACCTACGCCAAGGGCGAAGATTATTTGCGTCGAGCGGTTGATTATTTAAACAAGATTTCTCAGATTGGTCCGTGCGTGGTGCCGCTTCCGCATGACATATGGCCCAAGGAACTCAGGGATAAGTGGTATGAATTGCTGAAAGCGAAGCAGGCTCTTACCTGCGATGAGGGCGATAAGTCCGATATAAAAACTATTGCAATAATGGAATTCGATAATTACTCGGTCGGCAAGTATCAGCAGGAACTGGGCCTATTGAGCAAGGGTCTGGCTGACTTCTTTCAGCATGATTTTGCCAAATTGAGTTCCCTCAGGGTTGTCGAGCGCGACAAGATCGATTTCGTATTAAAGGAACTGGAATTGCAGAAATCGGGTATGGTCGATGCCGCCACGGCCGTCAAAGTCGGAAAAATACTCGGCGCCCAGATCATGGTTTTCGGCAGCATTACTCAACTGGATGACAAAAACACCCGTATGATTGTCAGGGCGGTAAAAACCGAAACATCCGAAATAATCGCCTCGGTCGACAAAGAGGGAAAGCCGGATTATTCCAAGATGGAAAAGGAACTGGTCGAGGAATTGGCCTCACAGTTGAAAATCGATATCAGCGACAAGGCCCGCGGTTTACTGCAGGAAGGCGGAACTCGTTCTCTCGATGCAACGACACTTTATTCCCAGGGTCTGGATTATATGGATAAATATGATTATAAGAACGCCTACGACTGCTTCAAGAAGGCCTATGATATGGACAACAGTTTTGTCGAGGCCAAGCGAAAAATGGAAATCTATCGGCCCCTGGCGGGATGAGAGGAAATTATGCGAAGATTATTTTTTATTCTTTTCCTGCCAGCCCTGATAGGCTGTTCGCAAAACATCTACATGCAAGGCCGCCGGTATGTCGACGAGGGCCAGTACGACCGGGCCATTGAGAGTTTCTATAAGCAGATTACGGTCAATCCCAAGGATGCCGTGGCCTGGCGGGAAATAGGAATAGCCAATTATAAAAAAGGGGATTTTATCAAGGCCGAAGATGCCTTCAAGCAGGCCAATCAAATCGCGCCCGACGCGTCTTCAAATCTTTATATCGGGATGATTTACGAGCAGGGAAATGAAATCGACAAGGCCATCGACGCCTATACGGCGTCACTCAATCTTGAGCCGAAGGGGGAAACCAGGAGGTTGATTCAATCGCATCTGGATCAACTGGTAACGGCCAGATTGAAGAGGGAAGCATCGCGTGCCATCAAGAATGAGGAAAATATCAAAGCCTCTTCCATTCCAGAAAACACCGTGGCCGTGGTCGACTTCGACGGTTCGCATCTACCCGCCAATCTGGCGCCTTTGAGCGACGGATTTGCGGAATTCACGGCATCCGATTTATCGAAGGTGCAATCCCTGAAAGTCGTCGACAGAATGAAAATCGACGCCATTCTGAATGAGTTGAAATTGAGTTCCTCCCAATATGCCGACCCCGCCACGGCTCCCCGTCTGGGACGGATTATAGGAAGCCGTCGGGTGGTAACCGGTTCCGTATTGAATGTCGGGGACCAGGGATTGAGAATCGACGGTGCTATTGTCAATACGGTCGACAGCAGTGCTGAAATGACCGGAACCACCGAGGGAGAATTGAAGACCTTCTTCAAAGTGCAAAAGGACTTTGTCTTTAAAGTAATCGACGACCTGGGTATAAAGTTAACGGCGGCGGAGCGGGATTCCATTCAGAAAGTCCCGACCGAATCATATCTGGCCTTTATGGCCTATTGCCGCGGGCTCGATTATAAGAAACGCGGGATGTACGGCCAGGCGAGGGCCGAATTCAGTCAGGCGGCCAAAGCCGACGGAAACTTCCAGGAGGCACAAACCCAATTCAAATCCACTCCGCCAAAGGCGGCTTCGGGCTCGGGAGAAGGCGGATTCGGCAATTTCCAATCCTCGGTTTCGAGTCAAACTGAATTGGAGCAGATAAGCACGATTGATTTGCAGCCTCGTCTGCAGGATCTCCTGCAAAATACCGGGGCGGTTCGCGATTGGATCGAAAGGCACAATAACCTTGTTCCTCCGACCACGAGCGGAACAGGAACCGTCGTCATAAGGGGGGATATCGATGCACACTAAAAACTTATATAGGATTTCCCTTCTATCCGTGATGGTGCTGGCAATGACGATGCCGGCATTTGGCCAAATTATTTACGGCCAGCCATCATCGGCCGGATTACAGATGATTTACAGCAGTTGGACGATGAAAAGTAATGGAGAGGAAAGTAAACTTCATCAAATGATGTTTCCGATTAGCGGCCTTGCGGCTTTAGGACCGGGCTTTGAAGCCACGGTCACTCTGGCGAATTCATCGAACACGCTGAATTTTCATCAGAAGGATAATACTCTTAATGGACTGAGCGATTGCCGTGTCCAATTCAGTCATTCTTTTTATAATGACGGCGTGCTTCTGAGCGGCGGATTGAACCTTCCGGTCGGCAAAAAGAAGTTGACGCGAGTCGAGGAATGGAGTGTTCTGCAAAGATTGTCGTATGATTATTTCGATTTTCCCATGAGCCGTTTCGGGGAAGGATTCGGATTCAATCTGCTGGTCGGCGGCGCCACGATGCTGGGGACGGTCCGGACCGGGGCGGGCTTGATGTATGAATATACCGGCACCTATCAGCCGTATGACACCGCCGGGGATTATAATCCGGGTGATATTCTCAGCGCCAACGCCGGCGCCGACTGGCGCAGCGGATTTTCATCGTTTTCACTTGATGGGATCCTGACCATTTACACCACGGATAAGTTCAATGATGTAAACAGTTTCAAGCAGGCCCCGCAATTTGACACGCGCTTCGGATGGATTTACAGTAAGAGGACATGGGGTTTGAACGCCGCCATCCAATATATCTCGCGCGGCCACAATAAGACATACCTGTCGAACAGCAGTCCCAAGGAACTTAAAATATTCGGCGACGAATTTATTATTGGCGGCGGGACAATGTTCCGGATGGCCCAAAAATGGTCGCTGGCCCCTTCGATGGAAGCTCGCTTCATTGCCGCCAATGACCAGCCGGTGGGGAAATCTCATGTCTATACATTCGGAGCGGATTTAGGCCGGACGATCGGAAGGAATTCCAGCGCAGGCATGGGGATCAAGTTGTACACCGGTAAAGCCGACGCGGACAATATTGATCTCTCCGGCTATCAAATCTCGGCCGGCATCAACGCCGGATTTTAGGAGGTTGGAATGAGAGCAAATAGGATAATAAAAGGCCTCCTGATATCGTTAATAGTCACGGCATTTCTTATTGGATGCGCGAAGCAGGTTACCAATCCAAACAACTCCGGCCCCGTGACCATACAAATGAAAATTGCGGGAGTCAGCGATATTCAAGCGGTTGGCTACATTCAACTGACAATTACGGGCCCGGGCATCGATACTCCCATAATTGACACCCTGATTAAGGATACGACCGGCTATCTAATCGGCAGAATAGAAGTGCCGGCCGGAAGAGACAGGAAATTTGTCTTGGAGGTCAGACAATTTGGTGAAGTCGCCCCCGGTGAGGTTCTCTATCGCGGGGAAACGACAGCTGACGTTGTCCCCGACGCGGAAATAAAGTTGGATATCAAACTGGTCCCCGTGGTGCCGATGATAACATTATCGCCGCACTATATTGAAGTGCCGATTTTGAATAATTTTGCACTCGATGTATATGTTTATAATGTTGACAGCATGAGCAGCCTGAGAATAGGAATTTATAATTATTACAATTCAAATGTGACCATCGACAGTATCAGACCCGGTATAGATATCAGCGGTAATATCGGTTTTGATTACGCTTCCGGCGGTACCTATGAAACGGATTTATATTACAGTTGGATCGTCAATGTGTCATCCCTTCTGCCGCGAAGCGGGCACTATGCCACGGTTTATTGCTCGACACTGAGGACACCCGGAACGATATATTTGTATACCGGTAATTTTTATGTCAATGATTCTATCAATTACTACATATATGCCGGGAGTGGAGAAATATATATCTATTAGAAGGTGCCTGGAATCGAAGAGAATTTGTGCGGCTTACGGGCGAATTTTATGATGCAGGCTATTCACTATAAACAAGTTCGGGTATTTATGAAATATAGTAATAAATTCAGGGGATTAATTATTGCTTTTGCGGCCGTCTTGCCGGTTTTTCTCTTATTGCCCGGATGCTCGCAAAAAAATATCAGCGGACAGGGAAGCAATGAACCGGCCCAATTAATTTTCAAAATGGCCTCTCCCCTGGCGTCGAACTGGATTGGTGTGGTGCAATTGACCATTACGGGGCCGGGGATCCTTTCACCAATCGTAGATACCTTGAATCTTGAAGGAACCGTAATAAGCGGCACCGTTGACGTCCCGACCGGATTGAATCGTCGCCTGGTAATCGAGGCCCGCGAAACCACCGAAAGCGGTCAAGGGCTGGTGATTTACAGGGGGGAATCAATAGTGGATATTATCCCCAATACAACCGTCTCAATCAACATGGGTCTTTATCCTGCTGTGCCCATGGTCAGACTGGCTCCTCGTTTCAGGTCGATTACGCTCGGGGACGAGTTTTCACTTGACCTCAGGGCCTATAATCTTCAGAACCTGACCTCCCTCACCACTCAACTGCGGTATGCGAGAGGGCAATTGCGGGTGGACAGCATTGTCCGCTACAAGGACCTCCCGGAAAATGCCTTTTTTGCCGTTTCAGACAGTCTTCAATACTATATCATTGATATCAAGAGCATATCGGTACACCAGCCATTGACCGACAGCACCGGCTTCGCCGGGCTGGCCACTATATATTTCAGAGATATGGCGGCTTTCGACTCCGCGCAGACAATCGACTCGACCGATATATCCATCTGGTGTTTCCTTCAGATTTCCGGGGTGGCGACAATACCATACGATCTCCGGTTCGGTCCCAGTACAATTAAAATTTATCGTGATTCAATCGGAATAACGGCACCGAAACAATCATTTGTAATGCGCTCAGAATAGCAATAAAAAGAGCCGCCTTAGTGACGGCCCTCAAATTCTGATTATTATCGTTATCGATCAGTCATTTGACAGCATAATCGATTCGGCCGTCGTAGCGGAATAAACGGAATCGACTTTGATCTGACCCTCACCGCCTTTTACCAGCAGGATAAAAAACAGGTACGGGAAAATACCCTTTTTCTTGCCTTTGCTTTCCACCGATCCGAAGATTTTAATTTTGGCACTGTCCTCGGTCATATATTCGCCTTTGGGCTCCAACTCGGTAAAATCAATTTTAATCAGGCCCGGTTTTCCCCCGCCGCCCGCCTTTTTTACCTCGGATACCACGGCCGTACCGGGGGCACCCTGCTCGACAATGGTCACCCCGCCGATTTCAATCGGTTCGGCCAAATAAATGGCGACCGGGGCGCCTTTGACTAATTTCCCCGATGTGATTTGCATCGTGGAATCAAATTTTACTTTAATTTCAAGACTATCGGGGAGAAGGACACGGCCCGCCCGGACCGGTCCCGATAAGCAGAGAACAAATATAATTCCCAAAAGTGCCGCAAATATGGATCGCTTGTATGTATGATAATTCATAATCACTCCTTCCAACAGGCCCCTGAAATCTATTTCAAAACCGGCAGCAGATCCACCAGCGGCGGTTTGAAACTGATACCGGCTTTCTTGCCTATATTATCAAACGTTACTTCTCCGTCCATTTGAAACAATGCATATTTGTCTTTCAATATGACACGATCGCTGGATTCTTTTCCCCACTTGCACTTCTGCTTTTTGAGGTCGATGGCGATATTGATATTGTCGCCCACTTTCCAGAATATCGGGACCTCATCGCCTTCGAATATCTGCGTATGTTTCTCCCAGAGAGGGGCCTTTCCATTTTCAGTGATTTCGATATGGAGATGGGCCTTTTCCGGAAGAACCTCGATTTTCGCGGTATATTTCTGGGTTTTGTTCCATCTCGCGACCGCCTGCAGATAGCGGTTTATCATGGCGATATTGTTTTTGTCGACTGCCGGGTCGAGGTTGGCCAGGGTTTGTTTCAAAATGGTGACGGCGGTGTCCAGACGGAACGCGCCGTTGGGATTGCCGTTTATTTCCTGTATCAAACCGGTCAGTTCGGCGGCGGCCTTCTGAGCGGTAACGATTTGAATCTGCTTGGCTTTATATTTCGACAGGGCCTTCCCAAGGTCAACTTCCTCGGCGCTCATTTGATTGCCATACATATCCTTGTCCAATTGCACCTGTTTCTGAATAGTGACCCAGACGGTCGTATCATTGGGCGCGGCCACGGCCCTTTTAAACATGTCCCAGAGACGCAGGGCGCGATCGCTGCGTTTATACAGTATCGAAGTCTCATCGCCCTGGTGGAAACCATTGAGATCTTCCACGAGTTTTTGGTGGCGCTCGTTTTCTATTAATTGCGAATCGGAAGGATTGACTTTGGGCCATGCCGACGTGTCGGAAACAATGGCGGTAAAATTCTTTATAACCTGATTAAGATTGGACGCGGCCGCTTCCACATTCAGCGAAGAATAACTGTTTTTAATTCGTTCCGCCGGAGCCTGAAAAGGCTGAAATAGCCACTTTACGGTCCAGGAGCGGGAATAGTCATCGTAGGCACGGACAATTTTCCGCCTCTCTTCGACCGAGGTATTATAAATATTGCCCTTATAGGCCTGGAGTATGCTGCTTTCGGTTCTATAGGCACCGGACAGGAGGAATTTGAAATGATAGAGATTCGGCAACGAGTACAAAATGATCCAGATAATACTTATGAGAGTGACGAAGCGGGCCACCGTCCGCATCCGTGAGATTTTGCGGCTCCGCATAATGGATTTCAATATCCAGTAAAACGGCTCCCGGATGCCGACCGGTCTGATTTTCGCCGGCGGCGCATAAAGGGAACGGCCGATATCGGTGCCAATCTTATCGGGGGCCTCACCGGTGTTGGAGGTGAAGAAAATCTGAAAGTCAAGAGTGCGCCCGGTGACCACTTTCAGAAAATCCTTCAATTTAATAAGTATCTCCCGAACCGTACCCGCCCATGCGGAATTGGAGGCAATGTTATTACTGGTCAGGATTTTATCCAGAAATAATTCAAAGTCCTCGGAAACGAAACTCTCATCTTCCGCCCGGATCAAAACGACCTGATCTTCCCCTTTGAAACCCGGCAGGATGTCGGATTTCGTGATGACCAGAGCAATTGGGATTGGCAGGCGGCTTTTATTGAGAGGCGCCAGACGTTCGATCATGCTTACGAATGAGGCAACATGTTCCTGACTTTGGAGTTCCGCCGCCAGTGTCTTGGGGTCATAGAAGAACATCAACCCATGACAGCCGGACATGAAGTCAATAACCTTGTCGGTCTGCTCGGTCCGTTCCCGGATGGAGACGGACCGTCCGCTGTAATCATAGGTAACCACCGAAACCCGTTTCTTATGGTCGAGAATGGCATTGAACTTGAGAATCTTGTCGGAGATGGTCGATTCGGGAAATTTCTTTTCCCCGCGCATATCGACCACGGTACCGCCGCCTGAAGAGGCCCCGCTGGCCAGACCCCAGATCATTCTGTAATTGGAAAGGAATTCCCCGGCCGTGGCGTTATCGATAACCGAAATTTGAAGATCCTTGGCAATTTTGCACTCTTCATTCAAAACGGTTAAATAAACGGTCTTGCCTGAATTGGCGTGCCCATAGACGCCGATCCGCAGCCCCGGGGGCCATTCGATTCCGCCGCCTTTTTTGCCTTTTTGACCGGAAGCCCCTTTGGCACCCTTTTTGAAAATATTAAATACTTTTCCCAAACTCATATTTCAACCCATCACCTCAAGGTCCCGGACTGTACCGCCGTGGCGCGATTATTTAATTCATTCAATTTATTCCTGGAATAACTGCTCCATTTCATCGGTACATAAATGGCCAGGAAAATGAAGAGGACAATAAGAAAGAAATAGTAAAAGTAGGCCGGTGTCCGCTGTGTCATAACGAGCCGGAAGTAACGCGAAGACGAAAAGGCGCCGCGGAATTTCCCGCCCAATTCGGAAAGAAATCTTTTGACCGCGGCCCAGAAACTTGTCTTGCGGAGATATTGCCATTCTGTCAAATAACGTTCATATAGTTTGCTCTTCTGCCCCAATTTCGTAAAGGCATTGATCCGCTGCAGATGAAATTCAAGACTGGTGCGATCCTTGAGCAATTCATTGCCCATTTCCAGACGGCGCCGGATCAATTCCAGGATTTTCATGCTGTCATTGAGGGCACCGAATTCTTCCGGGTTCAAGTTCGGGATCACCTTTTTCCCGAATTTTCCCATATAACGGCCGATTTCATTGAGGAAGAATTGATGCAGACGGAAATTACTTCCCAGGGCCCCTTCTTTGAAAAGCAAAGGAATGAGGTGTTGCTCAAAAAAGGGAATGTCCTGTTTGACGGCCCTCAGTCCCCGGCAGTAAAGATAGGATTGATTCGACTGACCGTCGGTATCGGCCTCCGACTCGAAATATGTTATCATTATCTGTATGGATAACTGGCGGAGATCGGAGCTGTTGAGGGGTGTTCTCTCGATGCGACTTAAAAAATATTGATCCACATCGACCGCCTCGTTGCGTTGCTGGCGGAGAGCCTGAAAGACCGCATAGATACCGTTGTACGTCTGCAAAAAGGCCTCGGTCTCAAATTCGACAGCGCCTTTCTCGAACGATTCAAGGTACTTAAAGAGATCTTCAATATATGTTTTTATTTCCATAGCGAGTTCCGGAGAATTCTTACATGGTGTAAATTATCAAATCCATTTTTCCCAAATTCTGAAACTTGGTGTTATCCCGCGCTCCGCGGAAGATAAGGGTAATCTGGCGAACTGCCGAGGAGCGCATCATATCACGGGGATGCAAGGCTACCTTGTTACCGAAGGTTGTGACATCGACATCGACCGGATCGGTTTCCCCGAGCCCCCGGGCGTCATTCAGCCCGAGGCGAACCTGCATATTGTTCCATTCGGCCACACTGAAAAGATCCTTCGACATCAAGACGACCGAGTCGGCTACGGCGCGAGGGGAGGCGACATCGACCATCAAATAACTCAATTCCCCGATTTGCTCCAATCGGGTCGAACTGAACGGCGAAACGCGATAGGTACGCCCCTGATATGTCAGACTGTCGGTGGCCACGGCCTGCTCGCCCAACTGCTCACGCTTGGTCTGGGCCAAAAATCCGATCGCTCCCCGCAGGATATTGAGGAGATTATCGATGGCCTGAATGTGCCCGCCGAGTTGACGGTGATTATATTCGGCCAGAATGAAATTATCGACGGCGGCCATAAAACGGCCGATTTCGGAATTGAGTTCTTTGCTGAAAAATTTTTCGTTCAAATAGTCTTTCAAACCGGGTTGAAGATTCATCAAGGTCGAGAAAATGCGGAACAATTTCTTGAACTGAATCACCAGGTGCATAGGATGAATGGCGTTGCGACCGACCACGAAGTCATCGATGGTGGCGGCCAAATGATATACCAATAAGTATGTCGTCTCCTTGAAAGCGACCTGCAAATTAGTGCTCTCCCCCGCCAGAGCTCCGGTGGCCGAGACCGCCATATAGGCGCGTGACGACAGCGAGAGGAGGTTTTCAAGGCGGTTGCGAAAGTCGGAAACCTTGGCCGCCAGCTGTTCATCGGCCCCGACACTTAAACAGGGCGGAAAGTAATTCGGCGAGGGTTTAACCTCGCTGCCATTTATGAGCAATTCGGCCACTTGAAGAAATGATCCGTCCGGCAAATTCGGGGGAGCACCCAAATGAATGGCGTAACCATTCACCATATAGGGCACCCGGGGCAGGTCTTCGCCCGGATCGGGATCGCCGACCGGTTGTTTTCCGGAAGCATCAACACTTATAAAGACCGGGACGGCCGCTCCACTGATGGAAAAATCGGCCCGGACCGGATTCTGTCCGGATTCCTGAATATTAATATATGTACCATCGGGGGTGACGGCCTGGCATCGAAGCATCTCGACGCGGAGCCGATTCCCGCTGACCAGACTGTTCAGGGCGAGAGCCGCTTTGCCGTCGAATGATTTTTTCACCAATCCATAACGGTCGCCGACATCGAGATGGTGCCAGCGTATCAGATCCTCGAAGTACTTTTCCTGATCTTTTAAATGCTGACGGGTTATAAGCATCCCGTCCTGCCAGTTCACCGAATATAAGTTCAAGTCACTCATTATCTTGCCTCAAATCCCAATTTTATAATGTAAATCTCTCAAACTTTATTGTCAAGGCCATTAAATATGAGCGGCATATCCAAGATATGCGGCCCGGTTTTCCCTGCCGATAATCGTATTTTTATTTTTAACTTCAAACTTCAGCCGGTAATCAAGATGATTGGGCATACAGAATCTGAGAATAGCATCAAGCCGTTTTCGGTTAAGTCCGCCCGGGAGGAAATTTCGAACCTCTTCCGAAGAAATTCCCTTTATTATTATTTCATAGTTCGAATCGTAATCATGAAATCGATTGCCAAGGACGGTTTCACGACCCAGTCTCCCCGACGGTGAACCGAGAATGTAGCGAATTTCTTCGGGAATTACAAATTGCCCGAAAGTATTTTCAATGATGTCAAATTCGTAACCGAAGATCAATTCCAAGGCCTTCTCCGTCAGTCCGCCGTTGCCCGCCCAAAAGTGAAAGAACGGCATGAGCGTGGTCCAGATGAGCGCCTTCTGATCTTCGTCTGATTCAGCGGAGAGTTCAAAATTGAAGAGTTGTAGAAAGTCGGATAGTTGTTTCCGGTCAACGAGTCCGAGGTTAAATTTAAGGGTATGATATTCGGCCGCGGCATTGTGACGAATTACCGATGAATCGAAAGGGGCCAGTATTTCCCGGGCCTGTTCTTCCCACGATGCAGAGTGGCGCTCGCTTCCCGCCAAGCCGTAAAAAAACTGATACGGCATAAAATCAATGGCGCTCGGGTAACCGACTTTAAGACGTATTCTGGCGTCGGCAGTGAGAACCGCTCCCGGAGCAGGCTCCTGCCACAAAATTTCGCCTTTATAGTTTTCGAATTCGCCTATGGCAAGGATTTCGATTTGAGAAATATCAATGCCCAATTTTATCAACAGACAGAGAGCGGTGGTATAATGGAAGGGGTAACGCCGATTGCAGAGGTCCGGCATTAAGGGCTGGTTCATTGCTTTACAATCTCAATTTTAAAATGAGTATTAATCGGCGAGCGGGATTTCAGGAAACTATTGAGGCGCCGCTCCAGCAAATCCGTTTCCTCGTCGGAATAAAAGCCATCCTTTTTGACTCTGATAATAACTTCAATGCATCGCCTGACACCGCGGGCGGCCCGCTCGATCCCGTTGCGGCATTCCGCCGACAAAATGCGCGGATCGAAAGTCATGGCCCAATTGGAGATTTCGGCGAAGTTCATGGCCCGGTCGCGATTGCGAAGACGCGCCGATACCTCGTTGACAATCTGCTTCTCCGTCTTGGCCGGGACCGCTCCGCCCGTGGGAACGATGTTTTCGATCGCGACGATGCCCGGATGAGCCTCATACAATTCATTTATTTTGGCCGCTTCGATACCGTTGCCGCTTACCCCGGCCGTAATAGAATAATTCACGGAAATGGAATCAGGCGGAAGCTCTATGTCGGAGGAAAAGTCGAACCAGAGAACAATCTTATTATTGCGTTCTTCGAGGGAATATGCCTTCTGGGCCCGGCTGGTCTGTACCGTAAAGCGAGGGACGTATTCGCGCCCGCCGGAATCTACCACCCGCGCGATTTCGAGAATGTTGGCGATATCTTCGGGCAGTTCCACTTCCACCAGACGATTTCCCCCGGTATGCTTGAACAGCGTCAATTCGTTTTTATTAATCGCAATAAAGCAATTGAAATGGATTTCGAACGATGACTGCAATTTGGTCTTATCACCGCCGCGCGGCAGGTCAATACGGAGCCAATAGACTTTTTCGCCGGCGGGAGGGGGATTGATACCGGCCGTGAACATTTTTTCCGCCAGTTCCTTATCGATCGGTCCGGCCGCCCATCCGGTCGAGAAGTTTCGGGGCAAGAGGATAAAATTGTCTTCCAGCGTCTTAAATAAATCTCGGCTCGTTCGAAGCCCGCCCCAATCGATGCGGCGCCCATCAATCGACAAAATGTCCGAAAGGCTGTCGATCAGCCCGGGGCAAAAGCGGGATTCCTCCAAAAAATTGCCCGACGAATCGGCCGCGCGCCAATGCCCCCAGCGCAGTTGCTTGAGCACTTCGACGGCGCCTTTGATGAAAAGGACGGCGCCGGCCAGATCGGAGGGAATGCCCTCATACTCCACCCCGATAAATATTTTCCCGGGATCAGTGGCAGGGAAAGAAAGCGGCTGTCTCGAATAGCCGGTACTCTCGGGATTTGGAGAGAGATCCATTACGGTGCTCCCCGCCGTCAGATAGATATGTTTGATCCGGGCGGCAATCAGCCGCTCCTTGCGGAGAGGGGAAAAAAAGAAGGTTTGTCCGCCTTCACGCTTTTCCTTGTAAAAGAATCGCAGATGAGGGTCAACTTCGACCACCGGATCCCCCGGCTGGCAACGCATCACGGTAAAGGAAGGTACCGGCCAGCGCTTGCTTTCGGGGCAAACGGCCCGTATGAGGGAATTGGCGGCCATTTCCCAAACCGAGTCGATCCGCTTATCAATGAGTGACAATTGATGGGCATAAAGCCGCATCAGAATTTTAAGGATCGGGTCGAGACGTTCCGGGGATTCCGGCACCTGCTGATTCCAGGCCCGAAGTTCGCGATGCATATCAGCGAATATTTTCTCCGGGGAACGGGAAGGGGTCGCTTTTATTTCCATATTATCTCTTTTAAGCCTAACCTAAATAGAAGGTTCCTTCATATTTTTTTTCTTCGGAATCCTCCCTGAAATTGCCGGTCACCTTGACCGCCATGCCCAGAATTTGACGCGCCCCCTGAGACTCCGCGGCACTAACGAACGAAACCGATAAATTATAAAGACGCTTTTCGGAGCGGTCGATGGCGTTACGCAGACTGGCGCGTATTTCCGCCTTGTTAGCCGTATATAAATCCGAATATTCCTTATCCCAGATATCGCAGCCGTATTCGGGATCGAAGGGCAATGATCCCAGACGGGTGCTGAGTATCAGGCCGATCGAATAGGTCAGCGACTCTTCCAGAGTCGCCTTGCTCAAATAACCTTCTCTCAGAACAAATGGTAGCGCCAGGTATTCCATGGTTGCATTAATTAAGTTTTATCATCGATCCTTTGACATTGACCATATTGCCTTCAAGGTCGGATTGCATGCCGCCCTTAAGCTTCAAATTGGCGCTTCCTTCCGCCTTAAGATCTCCGCCGGCTTTAATTTCAATGTTCTGATCGGAATTTATCGTGACACTCTTTCCTTTGATGCTGATATCGCCGTTTTGGCTTTCAATAGTGATGCTCGGGCCCGAAGTCTGCATGACGATGCTGTTTTTACCGTCCTTCATCGAAATTTTGATTTCTTCGCTCCCCGATGTATCTTTGATTTGAATCAGACTGCCGCCCTTGGTCAAAAATTGGCGAATATCGTTCTTGGAATCGACCGCTTTGGAATCGGGCGGATTGTTTTTGTCATAAAGAGAGCCGAGAGCGACCGGCATTTCCGGATTCCCCATCTCGAATCCAACCAGAACAATATCATCGATTTCAGGCAGGGAATACCATCCTCCGGTCTGGCTGGCATTGAAACTGAGATAGCGGACCCAGATAGTACTATCCTGGATCCAGGGGAATTTAACTTTGATACGTCCCAGTTTTTCCGGATCGTCATTATCGACGACCACTGCCGACTGCAAATCGGTAAAGGGCTGCAAATTAAATCGCGTCGAGGGGAAGGCGGTATCGACCGGGGTGCAGATAAAAGTATTGTGATATTTGCCGCTTTCGTTGAAAATATGCCTGACAGAATTCACCCAGAAAGTACCGTCGAGTTTCGACATTCCCTTGATTTTCACACTGTGGCCCACGGCGACTTTGGGAACGATGGAATACCCCTGACATTGAATCATTTTCCCCAGACTGCCGTTCTTTTCGACCTGGAGTATTTCGTCGAGACTCTGAGCATCGGGGATGAAGCGCGAAGAGACCGTGAATCCTGAATTTTTGAAAATATTTTTCGAGGCATCGGGCGAGGTCTTAAGCATGGCGGGCAATGATGATTGGGCCGGAAGGGATTTGGAATCCTGGGTAAAAATTTTGCTTTGTTCGTAGTTATAGGCGGACGATGTAAATTCCGGATCGGCGGTTCCCAGTCCGAAGGAAAATGAACCGAGCGTTTCGCGCCAGGTCAATTCCTCGGCTCCGGAACCGGAGGCCTTGACAACACAAAATTCCTTGCCGTCGTAAAAGGCAAATTTTCCGTAATGAAATGCCAACCGTCTCACGAAATCATAATCGCTCTCGCGGTACTGAACCGTAAATTTGGAAACCCCTTTGCTGGAATCGACATTGCCAAGGGTAATGGGATGATTCCGCAGGGTGGAGCCGATGATATCACTGGCCGACTGGTCAAAGAAAAAAGCGTTTTTCTTTGAATTATCCAGACCTATGGTCGGACTGTGCGAGGTTATAAGAACCGTATTAAGACCGTCGATGCTGTTGTCGAGACTTACCTGAGTGACAATTCCGATAAATTCCAGTTCGCGGGAGGAATCGACCATGCCGCCGGTCGGTTTGACATTCAATGAGATCGATTTTCCGAGAAACGCGGTGTAATCGGCGGGATCGTCAAAATCCTGACCGCTCTGCGCCGTGCCCACCTGCTTGATCCGAACCTGCAACATATGATGTCTGTCGATATATTGATCCAGCTGAATCGATGAAAGGGTCTGCTTGATTTCCTTGTTATCGATACGAACCGTGCAAATAGCCGCGGTTTCCAATTCGGCCCTTTCCTTTGAACCTGCTTTTCCCTGTATTTCCATATTCCTCGGACAAGACAATTAAGCCGGGCGGGAGCGGGTAATGTCCCGCCCGGCAAATTAATGGAACTATTCCTGCCAGCGGTTATCGATTTCGGCGTCGCCGATAGATAATTTATGGCAGGAGATTTCGAAATATTCAAAAACCTGATCATCCGGACGCAATTTGACGTGCGGAATATGTTCTTCGTAACGGGTTATGAAACCCTCTTCCCACGATAATTCTTTCATGGTGGCATCATCGGGATTCTTGAAGGTCACTTTTCCGGCTTTCCAATTCGGTTTGCTGGAATCCATCGCCCAGCGCGCGATATTGGCATTCTCATCCGATTCACGGGTAATTTTGATGACACCCGCATGGGCTCGATCCGAGGGACGGCCGGTTTCATCCTTGGACGTGTACAGCTCGTACCCTACTTCATATACGTTCTTGTAGACGACACCGTCAATCTCAAGAATTGGTCTGCGTGCCATAACAGATTCTCCTCTGATTTAATCTGGTTTTAATCATCCTATTGCAACTTCTTTATTTGTCCTTGACATTGGTCTGACTGCCTTCGTTCCAGGCCACAAATTCGATATTGAAGGAGCGCGCCGGATACTTGGGATTCAGACTTATTTTGACATCGACCTCCTGCCGTTTCCTCATTTCCTCGTCGGCAAAAATGTCCACCTTGTAATCCTGCAGGATATTATCGCCGCCGGTAATGGCCTTCATGAACTTATCGATATCTTTCCGCATGGTGTCGATGAATTTCTGATCGATCACCGTGAAGGTCTGCTTATTCAGATAGTTGCGCATGGTCTTATAAACATAATCATAGGTCCGGCGAATCGAATAGACATTGAAGGTTTCCTTGGAAAATAGCGTCGCCGCACCCATGGCCACCGCCGTGCCTTCGAAATTGACCAGCGGATTGACGCCCTTTTCGTTGATCTTGCTGGCGTCCGGCTGATTGGCTTTGAAGCGGAGGTACTTGGCATCGTTTATCTTGCCGAACTTGAAGCCGGCCATCGGCTGCTGCATACCTACCGTAAGGTCTCCCTGATACATTTTCCCCGCTACCGCCGCCGAGGGCGGAATCCACATATCCTGATCTTCATACTGATTGGAGTTACGGGCCAGAACATAGTTGGCAAAGACCGAAACATACTGCTTGAAATTGTCAATCCCCATCAGGTTGGCATAATTGGGATCATCCAGCATGTCCATCACTTCCTCAAATTTCTCAAAATTGGGAAGATCGGTCAGGATATGGACCTTGTTGGGGAATCCCAACTGACGGGCGAAAGTATCGATGTTTTCGACACTCCCCAGATAACCCGGAACCACGCACATCGCAAAACATTCCTTGATGCTCCATTCCCGGTAAAGATCAGCGATCGCTTTGCAGAGGTTTTCGAATTTTTCTTTGTCATCCGGATTGGAGAGCTCTTCTGCCGAAACATTGGCAAAATAGGCATTTACTTTCTCGTCCGGCTCCTGCTGCGCGTTGGCGAAAAATTTGTCAATGGCGCGGTAGGTCGTTTCCAGATCACGGCTGGATTCGAACACTCTTTTCATGTTTTTTTCCAGATTGGTCTGGAGTTTGGCCGATTCCTCGCTCAATGTTTTCCTGATATCGTCGGGCGAACCCGCCTTGGCGAGATGGTCGTGCCACATTTTCAGACGTTGCGCCAGAAGTTTTCTCTGTTTGGCAAAATCCTTTTTTGTAAGAAATTCCTTGCGTTGAAAATCCTTCTTCGGATCGAGCCATTCAACACCGCGCACCAGATCACCATCGACCGTTTTGAATGACGGCAGGAGGGCGGCCAGTTTGCTGAAATCGCCGAAATTGGCCCCCATCAGTGAGGCAAACTCGGAATCGGATACCTTTTCGGCCTCCATGGCCGGCCGGGCCTCGGCGGCTTCCTGAGGCTGGACTTCTTTTTTCTCTTCTTCACCCATTAGACTCACCTCTTTTCTATTCGCTCAAAAGGTCGATATAGTAACGCATCACCTTAAGAAGAGCCTCTTTCTTTTCCTTGTCCTCAACCGTCTTTTTAAGGGCGTTGTTTTTCTTTAACTGCTTCTCCAGGTCATCGAGCATTTCTTTGCCGTAATAAACCGACGAGAGATGATCGTTTTTCTCGATCAGTTCCTTGGGGGTGAAGTCCTTCATGGACGTGACTTCGAAATTGGCGTTGACCTGCTGTCCCTCGGGCGATTCCAGTTCCGCGGCAAATGCGGGCCGGAACTTCTCGAAGACTTCTTTCATGTTGGTGCATTTGACCGGCATTACGTCGGCATCCTGGTCATTATTGAGTTTTGCCGCATAGAGGATCTTATTGGACGGCAGAAGTTCGACCGGGATAGAATCATCCTTCTGGATTCTCTCAGAAGCACCAAGAATAAATTTTGCCATTTATTCCTCCGGTTTTTCAATTATTGGATTTCGCTTTTTTCGTAAAAACAAAGTTGTCGTCCTTGACATCAATGGAAATTTCATCGCCGGGCGATATTATTCCCGTTATGATGTCAACCGATATCTTATTTATAATTTCCTTTTCTATTATACGCTGAATCGGCCGGGCGCCGAGTTCAAAAGTATAGCCGTCGACTGCCAGTTTGTGTTTGGCTTCCGGCGACAGAGTGGCCGCAATATCTTGTTCTCTCAGGAGAGCATTGACATTGTCGAATTCCAGACCGGCGATTATTTCAATCTGGGTCTGAGTGAAAGAGTGATATATGATTATATCATTCAGGCGATTCAAGAACTCCGGGCGGAACTTGGAAAAGAGGAAGGATCGAACCTCATCCATATCAACTTCACGCCCCTCGCGGTCGGCATCAAGGATTTTGTCGGCGGCGTAATTGGAGGTCAGGACAACAACGGTGTTGGCAAAATCCACGGTTCTCCCCTGTCCGTCCGTCAAGCGTCCATCATCGAGCAATTGCAGCAGAACATTAAAAACATCAGGATGGGCCTTTTCCGTTTCATCAAAAAGTACGATCGAAAAAGGTTTTTTTCGGACCGCTTCGGTCAGAAGGCCGCCGGCCTCATAGCCGACATAACCGGGAGGCGCCCCGATCATTTTGGCGACCGAATGTGATTCCATGAACTCCGACATATCGAGGCGAACCATGGCGTTTTTATCATCGAATAGAAATTCCGCCAGAAGTTTGGGCAGGTAGGTTTTGCCGGTGCCAGTGGGCCCGAGGAACAGAAAAGAACCGACCGGCCGATTGGGGAGTTTCAAGCCGGCGCGCGCCTTTCTGACGGCATTGGCGATGGCCTGTATGGCCTTTTCCTGACCGACTATTTTCTTTGAGAGGAACGCCTCCATATTGACCAGACGATCCTTTTCCGCGGTCAGCATTTTTGAAAGCGGGATTCCGGTGCGTCGCGCCACCACCGCGGCTACATCGGAATCATCTATATTCCGCTCCAGATGTTCCGCGACATTTTTTAGAGCGGAAAAGGTGCGGCTCTTTTCGGCGAAATCCTTTTTTAAATCCTCAAGTGTCATCTTCTTGGCCGCCATTATTTCTTCCCTCCTTCCACCGTCTCTATGCGGTGCCCCCAGAAGCCCCACAGTCGCTCGAATCTTCTTGTAAATTCGCCGTATTCCGAATATAGTTTGTCAAAATCCTCTTTGTTTTTATCAGGGCTCTTCCCTTCGCAAGCGGCGATCATCTTTTCAATTTCCGTCATCTGTTTTGAGAGGGCCGGGATTTCGGTAGTACCGAATTCTTCCTTGACACTGAATTCCGAAGCGGCTTCATCAATAATGTCCAAGGCAATATCCGGCAAATTTCGTTCGCTCAAATATCGCTGGGAGAATTTCACCGATCCGACTATGGCCGCCTCAGTATATTTGATCTTATGATGAGTTTCGTACTTCGATACGACACCCTTGACAATCCTGACGGCCTCGTCGAAATTCGGTTTTTCCACCCGGACCCGTTCAAACCGGCGATCCAGGGCCTTATCCTTTTCGAGATATTTAATATACTCCTCTTCCGTCGTCGCACCAATCAGCCGAATTTGACCCCTGGCGAGGGCCGGTTTGATCAGGTTAGCAGCATCCATCCCGCCGCCGGAAGCGCCCCCACCAGCGATAGTATGAATCTCATCGATAAACAAAATTATCTTTCCGCCTGATTTCACGACCTCCCCGACCAAACCTTTAAATCTCTCTTCGAATTCACCCTTATATTTAGCCCCGGCGACAAGAGAACCCATGTCGACTGACATAACCTTGACCCCTTCGAGAGCCTTGGGAATCTTTCCGGCCGTCACAGCCTGGGCAAATCCCTCGACAATGGCCGATTTACCTACGCCTGCCCCGCCAACTAATACGGGGCTGTTCTTGCGGCGGCGAAGTAATATTTGAATGACCTGCTGGAGTTCTTTTTCCCGACCGATCATCGGGTCAAATTCACCGGCGGCCGCTTGATTGGTCATATCGATGCAATATTTGAGGGTCCCGGCAACTTCTTTCACCCCTTCGGCCTCGCCCTCGGCGGATGGAGTGACTTTCGAGGCAATTTCCTGTACCGATTTGCTCTCGGCAATGGCGCGATAAATATCTTCTTTGGTTATGTCAATCTTGTCGCGCAGGTACGGCGCCAATTTTGATTTGGGGTCAAAAATGGCGATGAAGATATGCTCCGGCTCAATCAGGGCGTCATATAGTTTGGTCTTTTCCTCAATGGCCTGATTGAGAGTGTCCTGGACCGCCGGAGAAATTGTCAAGTTGTCGCGCGCGGTTGTTTTGCGCGGTTGTTCCTTGATATACTCCTCGACCATCGATTCGATTATCGACGGATTTTTCTTCAATTGGTTGAGAATATTCTCAATTCCGGAACTCTCGCTCCGGATAGTCGCAATCAGGAGATGTTCGATATCGATTTCCGGATGGCGAAAAGTCGCCGCGACTTCGCGGGCATTCTTAATGACAGCCCGTGAATCCGATGAATAACTGGCAATATCCATATAATTTAGCCCAAAGATAGAAAGTTTATCAATTACCGCATTGAAGCTGTGTCCAAAGGGACGAAGTTAATAAACCAAAACATTTTAGATAAATCAATTAAAAATATCCAAGCGGACTCCATCCATTTTCATCAGACCGGGTCCAATTTTTTGGCATATTCATTCCCGGCAATTCTGGTTACAGCATATTGAAACTTGGATTCCACCTTGGCCCCGGCAGAGTCATATAAAACAACATCAAACTCCAATTTGTAATAATCATCGGCCGCCGGGGCCGGAAGGGACATCATGACCAGCGTTTCCTTTCCCTTTATTGCCGCCTTGCTGATCTCGACAATCTGTTTTCGTCCGAAGAATCCGGAGTCAAATCCGAAGATATCGACTTTGCAGTTATCACCATACATCGAATAGACTTTTAATCCGAATTTTCCCCCCGAAGGATAGGCGATATAATAGGTGGAGGGGGGTTCGCGGTGGGTATAATTTACGTTGAAGGCGCCATTCCCGCCGGCGAAAGTTGTCAGCAATTTCGGCTTTTGCGGTTGCGGGAACTTGGCCGTTTTGGTGTCATGGAGAACCATCTCGCTGACTTTTTTCATCTGGCTGATCTTCGGGTCCGAACCGGCCAGGATATCATATGGCGTGTTTCCGTCTCTGACAATTCCGGACCAGATATCCCAGGCCTTCAAGATTCTTATCCTTTTGGAATATGTGGAGGACCGTCCCTGCCACCAGCTGAAATCGTCTTTCTGGACGATGCCTTTGCCGTCGATATCCTTGTGATTGGGGTACGCCATTTTGACACCGAGCGTGTTACCGCTTCCTTTATGGACAATTTCGACGGCCACCGCGGAATCGTCGGCCAGAAGATCGCTCTCGACCTGAATGTAGGATTGATTGGAATCGAATTCCTCGAAAATAAATTCGACTTTCACTTCAAAGAGTTTATAATATTCGTTTTTCGTCTCGGCAATTTTGAATTTATTATGTTCCCCCCAGAAAGTATCCTCGAGGTAATCGATGATTTTCGGGTCCAGAATGAGAGCCATCAGAATTGCCAGGGCGATTCCCAGAATAGCAAAAATGCCGGTGTGCAGCGATGATGCCACGATTATGGCGTAGGCCCCATAGGCGGTCAGGGCCAGTCCCATGGAATTCAGGATTACTATGTCGGCGTCACCGCTCTGGGCGCCGCCGATGATGTCGGCAGTGTATAAGACGGCCTGAGCCAGACATCCAATTACCCCGGTGACTCTGATAAAAGTCTGGGCCGATTTGATGCTTATGGTCGCACCGGTATATTTCATTCTGGCCTCGACCGTCTCGCCGATGGTCTTGGCCAGACCGGAGAGATCCCGGATAGCACCGACATAATCTTTGAATCCCGCCTTTTTCAAATCCGAAGCAATACCGACAACTGAAATTGTAAGGGTCACGGAATCGAGCGTGAGGCCGATCCAGGCATTATCGAGGTAGGCGCGTCCTTCGATTTTCTCGATCTTCTGCGCAAAATGAGGGTCGAAAGCGGCGCCCCCTTCCGCCGACCAACCGGCGATTTCCTTCTGTATATTTTTGTATGATTGAAGAAAATCCCTCTTGGCCGTCGCCCGGGCGACGAAAAAATCGGACCGCTTTTCCAGATAGGCGGCAAAATCAATTTTCAATTTCTTTTTAAGAAAGGTCAGCGTTTTGCTGATTTTGGCGTCATTCAGCACCGCCTGAACCGACTTGGCCTGGCCGGAGCGGATCATCTCCCCGGCCCTGATGCCGATGATCGGCGCGACATTCGAGAAAAACTTCCCCACCGGATCGGTGATGCTGTTGACCTGAGACATATAGCCCCAGATATCAGCGAAGGCGACATGACTTTGGACCCACGAATCATCCGCGACCTTATCGAGAAATTCCTGGCCCTTGGTGCTGACCGATAATCCTTCAGTGAGAACCGCGATAATATGATCCAATTCCCGATTCTTGGCGCCCCCTTTGGCTCTCTTGCCGCCAGGTTCTATGCCATAGACTTCCTGAGCGATATCAGGAGAAATCTCAATATTCTTATGATAATTGAGAAGATGCTGTTGAAATTTTTTGTCGGCCAGATAATCGACCAGCTTGCCGCATTCCTGATCAATGGCATCTTTTAATTTCTTGGCCTGTTTTTCCCTCTTATCTATTTCCGCATAGAGTAGGGTGTCTTCATATTTCTGCGGAGTGCTTCCGGAGGATTTAGGCCGAAATTCCTTCCAAACATCCTTTTTGCTCTTTCCCCCGGCTATCGTTTGCTCCGCCACCTGCTTGACAAAATAGGCCATTTCCAGGTATGAACCGTGGGTGCGATTACGTTCCTCCAGGGCCGCCACCGCCTGAAGAAAGGAGGCGTGCAGATCCATTGCTTTGCGCACCGGACATTTATCCAGGAGTTTGCACTCCGAGACAACAGTTTTCGGTTTCCCGGTCTTATTTTTAAATGGATCACCCATTATGGTCCTGCACCTATTGACTGGCGTTTTCCGGCGGTTCCGGAAATTCAATGGTTATATTGCCGGGAGGAACATCTTTCAGGAAGATCTTCCCCTCTTTGTCCGTCTTGCCTTTCTGTTTGGTGCCGTCCGGCAGTGTAAGTTCGTAATCGCGATCGGGAATCGGCTGACCGTCCCGATCAACCAATTGGGTTTCAAAGGAATCTTTGAATGTTAGAAGCCCCGATTCCTGTTTCTTCCCAAATTCAACACCGGCGATTTTTATGGTGAAAAAATATTCGGGGTTACTGTATTTCCCGCCATAATTTTTCATCTCATCATCGGTCGGGATTTCGCCGGTATCTTCATAAAATTGAAATTCCCAGAGAAGTTCCAGCTTTTCCTTACTGATCTCAGCGGGAATTTCGACAATCTTATCATGAATATTGTCCCGGTCGAATTGGTAAATGGTGATGACTACTTCCGTCCCGTCGTAGCACCCTTTCACGTCGGCCGTCAGTTTGAGAAGGTCTCCGCGGCGGGCCTCCTTGGCGCTCCATTTCATATTGGAGACTTTAATCGGCAGAACCGGAATATGATTCGATTCATCCTTAATGCCGTTCTTGGAAAGTTCCACTTCGAAATAAACGGCGTCATCGCGTTTTAGTTCGTCGGGGATGTCAAGGGAGCCGATAAACTTATTGTTTTTCATCTGGCCGCTGACTTTGCCCAGTTTTTTCCCTTTTTCCGATTTCCCGGTCACCTTCACCTCGGCCCCCTGTCCAACAAATGAAGTCAGAATTTCAAATTCGGCTTTCTCGCCCGCGATGGCGATTCCGGTCCGCCAGAGTGCCGAGAGAAGATTGGAATCCAGTTTCTCTTTATGCTCGCTATCGGTGGATTTGTTGAACTTGGTCGGCATAATTGCTCATCGGCTATATTTTCATCGGGGTGAACGTTTCCACAATCTTTTCAAATTCTACGCCGATAGTCTTAATCGTCTTTTTTGAAAAATTGCCGGAAAAAGTGTAAATCGCGTTATCGACCAGGACAAAAAGCATCTTTTGAAAAATTACAGTGCCTTCCACTGGAATCCATTTATAGACCAATTCCCACGCGACGGTGCCGTTGGCCAGTGATTTTTGCTCGTCCTTTAAAATGTCAACGCCCTGCAATGTTTCCAGAATTTGATCCCGGCGCTCCGCGGCGTATCCCTGAAGGTCGAAATATTCATCTTCCTTATCGATAACAAGCGTCATATTGTGCTGGACGCCGCTGTCTTCGGGGCCCATGAAAGTATGCACGGTCCTGTCCTTCCAGGTATCAGGCAGGGTTATTTTGAAGAGATCATTCTGATTGCTCATACATCTGTCCCCCTATTCAATCCGTATGAGAGAATCGGCCGTGGCAACATATACATTTCCGTTTTGATCGATGACCGGCGGGGTCAATAGACGGTGCTCAAATGCCAATCCATAAATTTGTTTTCCTTCGCCATCGACCCGGTGAAGTTCATCTTCGGCAACGATAAGAATCGATCCGTCGGCCAATGCCGTGCAATACGTGATTAATTTTTTCTCTATGGAGAATTCGCGAACCACTGAGCCATTTTTAATGGAATTCAGAGTACGCCCGAAGGGGAGATGAACCAAACCGTCAATACCAATTATGGGGGGCTGGGCGCTCGGATAGCTATCCGGCGAACCACCGATCCAGCGCCACATTTCTTCGCCCTGCGATGACATGGTAACCAGATTAATTTTCCCCTCGGCTACCCCAATCAGATAAATGGTACCGTTTTTATCGGCGCCGGCCTGAATTATTTTTTCAAAAGGATATTTAAAACGGCCGAATATGTCGGCCTGCCAGTCGGTCTTGGCGGCGTTATAGACGACTACTTCCTCCTGCGCAAATAGAATGAATCTATTCAGAGAAATAATGTACAACGGCGCGAGCGGCGGCGTGCCATTAACCTGATCCGACCAGAGGTACGATTCGGTTTCATATTTTTTTCGATACGGAATAGAGACCGGCGGCTGTCCTTCTGGTGGGCCGATACACAATGAAACGGATAGAAAATCACTATCCAGGGGCTGGAAGTAAATGGGGCGACAGGAAATATCCGATTCCAGGAGCCAATATGTACCGGGCAAATCCTGACCGGCTAAAGTCACGCCCTGGATTAAGTCGATTTTGTCTTTCTTGCGAAAATATATATTGCCGCCGGCAATGCCGACCGGGGACTCCGGCCTGATGGGGCGCGACCAGATCAACTTCCCCTCGGTATTAAAAGAACTTAGCATCGAATCAGAATAGACGAAAAGTTGCCTTCCCGAGACCAGAATGGCCCGGGGACCAAAAGGCGGCGAAGCCTTATCGTTAAGGGGAATCTCCCAGCCGACCTCGCCTTTGCTGGATGATCTGGCATCGATGAATGAGGTTCGGGCGGGGTCACCGAATATTACAGGGTATAAATCTTCCATATTTGTTATCTGTTCCTTTCCGTTATCATGGCTCTTTCTCGTGTCACTGCCGTTGCATCCGGCTCCCAATAATGACATCGCCAGCACATTGATAACGACGCTTATTTTATAAATCCTTGAAAGTCTCAAGGCAAATCCTTCATGCTGAACCATCCGCCACCGGAGGCCGGGGTAAGCCCCAAAGTGTTTTTCGCCCAGGTCAATATTGACGGAAAATCATTCTTATCTATCGCGCCGGCGGCCGTCTTCCCGATCAGGTATTTGACCAGAGTGGTCTTATCAATATCGTAATCAACCGTAAGGTTTTTCCCCGCCGCGGTCAGAGTCGGCCCGGCTTTCCCCGGATTGGCTTTGATTATCAGATTAAAATGGGAATCGGCCGGCGCCGCTGTCACCCAATCGGCCGTCGGTGTCGGAACAGGGGCATTATAGACCTGATAGTGCGGCATAAACAGCATTATGATTCGTTTGAAATCATTGTCGCGGCTGCATTCCAGATAAAATTTGTCCAGGTCGCGAAGCGGTTTCTGGGTAAACTGCTTGAGCCAAGTTGACAGGGCCGCCAGATTCCAGACATGGGTATCGTTGGCAAATCGGATGCCCAGCTTATGGCGGACCACCAGGATGCCGTCAAATACAACCCGCGGATTCATGACCCGCGCCGGATCATCCAATTGTTTCGGATCAAGCGTATTGGCCGTCTCTCCCCCACCCAACCGATAGAGCAACAGGTCGGCCTTTCCGGTTCCGCCCCCGGTAAAGCCGAAGTTATCGGTCTCATAAGCCGGCTTGCAGGTGTCGCGATATTTAGTATCCCAGAGATCGAGCAGAAGCAATTTGTCGGCGGCATCCTTTTTATACTTGTATGATAGTTTAAACACGGTCCCGTCGAGGAATTTCTTTAATTTCTTATTGGTGGCGTCGCCCGATTCGTCGTTAATCCAGTTTATAAAATGCCAGTAATCGCGCATACGGGGAGATCTATTGTTATACATGCGGGCGAGAAAATCAAGGCTGTACGGCCCACCCGGCGCCGTAAAGGGGTGACTAAATCGGGGCAATCCGAAAAAGGTATGGAGCGTACTGCCGTCGGCAATTTTATAAATTTCGGCATTATAGAGATAATCGTCAAACAGGCCGGTGGCGTGGCCCATTTCATGATGATTGGTTAAGGGAGTATAAGTGGCGCCATCGACATCGACATAGGCATCCGATCCATAATACCCGGCTTCGGCCTGATAATTGGCGAAATGAAACTTGGCCAGGGCCGGCTGCATCCAGGCCCCGGCGACTTTGGATACCTCCACCCGGCACTTATGTTTGCCGCCGACTCCCTCGATAGCCCAATTACCGCCGGCGGCCGCGGGTGCCGTCTCTTTTGTTACCAGTTTTGCCTCATAATAATAATATGGTCTGATGATAATATCAGCCGATCCGTCCTTTTTCTCGATCAGATAGGGACGGTTGGTGCGGGTCATGGAATTGGTGATTCCGAACTTCTCATGATTTTCCCGCCAATTGGCCCCCAGTTCGGCGGCCGTGCTGTCGGAGCGGACCGCGTATCGCCCGTTCCAATAAATTATCAAATATGACAGGGGTTTTTCCTTGCCGTCGATATTGCTTTTGCGCACCCCGCACTTATGCACATAGTGCAGTTCATAATTGCCGCACCAAGACTGGACATAATCTTTCATATCGGCGGCAACGGTACCATCGTTGGGGTTGGCGCTCACTGCCGAAAAAGAATGAATGGCCGCATCATTCAGAACCGCCGCCCGTGCTCCCAGAATATGCCCCTGAGCGAATTTGAATTTTGGCGTAATTTTGGTCCGTTTGTCGCTGATTAAGTAAAACGAACTGCAAAAAATCGCCGTTAGAGGAAACCGTAATTTGCCCTTTTCATTTATCCTGTCGGTGATCAGGTTTTTTGTGAATTTGATATCGCTGAAATAGGGATGGCTGGTCAGCGGTTTAAATATATCAATATCGTAATCTTTCTGTCCGTCAAGGTAAAGGATCGCCACCCGTGAATTGGCCGAAAGATCCACTTTGGTATCGGTATGATCCAGATCCTGCGGTTTATCCCCGGCCGCGTTGTTTATATCCTGACCGAATTGATCATCGACCAGGATAATGTCATCGAGCGAAAAAACCAGCGGCTTATCAGGCGCGGTTGCTTTGCCCCCGAACGGCTTATAATTTTTCAAAATGGTTTCAAAACTGTCGCCCGCCTCTTCCTTGCCGTCGTGACGAGTAAAGTAGTTGCGTGACTGCCACTCCGGGGGAAGATCGTAATAATTCAACCGGGCGGTGAAGTCGAGTTTGGAGATTTCATCGGCGGTTTTTTCTACCAGAACGGGCGTGGCCGTCTTATCCTTGGTATATACCCATTGTCTGATCGGACTTCCGCTGGACTTAATGGTGCTGAAAGCAAAATAGAGGGTGTCATTTTTTTTAAGATTGAGGACCCGGATCGTGTATATCCCGTCGCTGTAATCATGTCCCGTTTCCAGGGGTTTGGCGTCACCGACCTTATAGGCGTACAGGTGCAGTCCTTCGGGAACCTGAAGAAAGTCCTGCTGTATGCGGTCATAGTAACTGAATTTCAGATGAAAGGCGGCGCAATCAAGATAATCGGGATTCACATATTCGACTGTCATATGCTGGTCGTACCAAAGGGGGCATTCCGAGGCCACATGCTTGGTCTTTATTTGGGCGGGACAGTCGATCTTCTCGGGACTTTCTTTGTCCTTAAAAAACAAAAATTCCACACGGCGGTTCTTTTGAGAACGATAATTGCTTTTTTCGGGATGCTGAAGCGGGAACGACTCGCCGCAGGCCACATACGGTCGTTTGGGATCGACCCAGCGGGCGTTGATCCGGTCCTTGCGCATACCTTCCAGATGAGATCGCTTTATCTGCAATATCTGGCACAGTTCATCCATATAGAAGTCATAGACGGCTTTCCAGGCGATTTCCGGCCATTTGGTATTCTCATGCAGTCCGGGCGGCAGCGATTCGGAAAACTCGGCCTTTCTTTTCGGATCATCGTGAAGGGTCCGATAGGCATCGAAGAAATTTTTGGCCGCTTTTTTGGTTTTGTCGCCGCATTTATTGTCGATACTCCCCGGATTACATTCCCAGCCCCGTTTGCGATAAAAATATTTCATTATCTGCTGGAAGTCTTCGACATTGTGTTGAACGGCGCAGGTCTTGGCCCAGGTTTCCTTGTCGCCCGATAAAAGACTGACCACACTTTTGCCGCGTTTGTCGGAAAGAACAAAATTCGGTTCTACCTCGCCCGAAGTATCAGTGTGGGCGGCGATCAGAATTTTTTTGCGGGGATCAAATTCATACTGACGAAAGACTATCGCCAGGGCCCTCAAGCCGCTCAATTTCTGCTGCTTTTTATCGAGTTCCTTGTCTTTGTCCCCCTGTGAAGAGCTTTTTCCTTCCGGTTTGTCGGGAAGCATAACGGCGCTGTTAAGATGGAAGAGAACATCTTCCATCTCCAGGATTTCGACTTTGGCGCGTTTCACCTGCTCGGAGTACTTTTCGTGCGTGGTCGCCAGATTTTTTTTTGCGAGCGTATTTATTGACTTGGTCATAGAAAAGCAATTAATCCTGTCATCGCGTGCTTTTTCTCACATCATAGACAACTTTGACATTTCCCGGGGGGATTTTATCAACTTTGGCATAGCCGTTGGAATCAAGCGTTCCTTCTTTAACCGCCCCGTTGGGAAGAAATATCTTGTAACCGGCGCCTTTGACCGGATTGCCGTCTTCGTCTTTCAATTCCAGTTCGATATAGTCTTTATATTCGAGAACCGAAGAGCGCCCGATAACTCCGGCGGTCTTGACGATATAGTAAAAGGTCGGCGAGGAATAACTTCCTTTTTCGTCTTTGGCTTGCTGAATTTTGAGATATTCGTCAGTCAGCTGCAGTTCCCACTGGGCCTCAATTTTATCGCTTTGTACCGATCCCTGCAGGGTGGCCAGGAGAGTGTCGGCGTGACCGGTATCACGAATGAAAATCTGCAATTCGGCCTTTTCGCCGGCGTCGATACCGGCTGTCTCCGCGATCAATTTGACTTTATCCCCAACCGCCGCCGACTTGGCGGACCAGGCCGCCTTAGTCACGGCTTTGAGAGTTATTTCATAATTCCCGGATTGAATTCCGCTTTGTTTGACCTGTCCTGTGACCGCCCCCTGCGTAACACCGCCATCGGGCGCCTTGGCCATATATCCGACACCTGTAATCGGTTTGCCTCCCTTGTCGACAAACTTGACATCAAGATAATGATTCTCGTCTACTTTGGATTCGGCGGCTTTGGCTTTGGCTCCTCCCCCGCCGCCGCTGGCTCCGCCCCCACCACCTCCCCCGGCACCGATCTGGACGGTCGGACAGCCGGGCGGAGCGATAGAATCGGGCGGACCGGTGCATACTAACATGTCTCCGACGCAGGCCGCCGGTTTGCCGCAAATGAGCACGGTCGGGGCCCCCGGAGGCATGATTGGCCCGCCGACATGCGGGATTGGCGGAGTACCGGGCGTTTGCATGGGGCAGACGTGATTATCTCCGACCAGAGCCGCCGGCATGCCTCCAATCAGTACGGTCGGAGCGCCGGGACCAACAATGGATCCGCCGTGGGTCGTCATATCCCCCACGCGGGCCGCAGGTTTACCCATTATCCACCCTCTTGAATTTCAGGATATTTCCGCTACAAACTAAAAATTGCGGAAATTTAAGTCAACCTTAAATCAAGCGTTCGGAACGCTTCATTTTTTCTTATAGTCGGCGGGAACCTCGAATTTGCTGTCCGGGATGGAGCCGGCCTCGACACCGATCACCTCGGTATCGGTGGAAAACATGGTCATCATGCCGTCAGCCGACTTTTCCGCTCCCTTTTTTCCGCCGAATAGACCGCTCATCTTGGCCATCGCTTTGGCGGCAGCTTCGTTACCTTCTTGATCGCCGCCGCCCGATTTTTCGACCTTCATCGTCACTTTAATGGGAAATCCGCCGGCGGTCTTCATTTTGTCGGTAAATATTCCGCCGAATTGTGAGGAATATTTCCGCGTCATCTGGTCCATCGCCTGCTGGCTCTGGAATTCATCCACTCCGAGGGATTTGGCATAGGCCTTGTAATAATCATCCAATTCCTGGTTGCCGGGAACCTTATCGGTCCCCCAGAATTCATAGGTGATACGCATTTTATCAGAGGGATCTCTCTTATTTATTCCAATGGCCGTCCCGATAATTCCGTGGCACGGGAATCCATTTATATCTTTGGTCCCCTCAACCGTCTTAATATCGGTAGTCCATTCGTAATCGTCGGACTCAGAGGGTTCTTCATTTTCCGGCATGTCAGGGGCATCCTTGGCCTGATCCATCATGTCTTTGATGGATTGAAGAGGCATTTCCGTATAGGTCTTTTTGGCGATATCAAGGTTCCAGATAAGTCCCTTATCCAACCGGGTGATCTGGACATCTTTCGATTCCTTGGCCTTTTTGCCCATCATTCCGCCGGTCGTTTTATTTGTCTTGTCGCTACAACTCATATTGGCTTTAATATATTCTGTTTCCTCGGTAACATTTCCGCCCATCCCCATCATTCCTTCGAAAGACATGGTCTTTTTAATCGTGACATCGGCGTGGGCCACCGGAATCAATCCGGCTAAAAAGAGAATTGCCGTGCCCAACCATAGATATTTCATTTCTCCTCCTTACTTGATTAGACAGAATTATCATAGATAAACCGGGGCCCGGAATCAAGATTTAAATTTGAAGAGTTTCAGCTATCCCAAATCGGGGAATACTGTAATCTATTAGGGAAAAATCCGATTCCGGGCTCAAAATACTGTCACGCAAAAAAAACTTGCGTAAAATATCGGGAATTGGTTAGTTTATCGGGAGTTCCAAGGGCCAATCAATATTAGTTATGCATTCGGCAGCGAGATGGCCCGATGTCTTTAACATCGAATATTATCGGGGAAGAAGCGGGGAACCAATATGTCAGATGATTTTTCTAAGACTTCTCCCGAAGAGGCCGGCCCCGGAGGCGGTAATGATCCGCTGGGAATCCTGGGCTGGCTGATTGGGGGAAAGTACAAGATTCGATCTTATATCGGGGGAGGGGGCTTCGGCGAAGTTTACGATGGCTACAACGTCAATCTTCCGGAACAGCGGCTGGTAATAAAATTCTTCAAGCGGGTCCAGTCGCGGGATAAATTCGCCAAGGAGGCCAAAATCCTGTGCCTTCTGGATCACCCCAATATTCTGAGAATTATCGATTATCTGCCTGATGAAGGGGCGTTGGTGGTGCCATTCATTGATGGCAAGGACGGAGGGCATATCCTGCGGGAATCGGGGCCGTTGCCGGAAAAATTNTTCCTTCGNCTGGCACGGGCCATGACTGATGCCCTTGCCTATGCCCATGAAAAGAAGATTGCCCACCGGGATTTGAAACCGGGCAATATGCTGATTGATAAGAACGAGCATTTTTATCTCATCGATTTCGGTATTGCCAAGGAGATGGGCGGTTCGGCGACTAAGACGGCATATGTGGCCTTGACACCGCTTTTTGCGGCCCCGGAACGGCAGAGCGGGGACCGCGACTATAACCCTTTTCTCAGCGATATCTATGAAATGGGGGTCACTCTATTCAACTTTTCGACCAATGAGATGCCGTACCGCAATCCCGGCAACCCCAATCCCGGGGAATGGGGCGGTATGGCGACCAAAAATATGTCACCCCAATTGCGGCGCATCCTTCGCAAGGCCACTCACCCCGACCCGACCCAGCGATATCAAACGGCAGCTGACTTGGCTAAGGAATTCCGCAATCTGGATCAGGCCTATGGCGGCGGGAAAAGCAAATCAAAATTCATTGCCATTGCCGCGACAATTATTGTCCTGGCTGTAGCCGCTTTTGCGGTCAAGCAGTATTTGGGTAATTCGGGAACAACCTCAACCGGCGGGACTCCGGCCAATACCGGATCATCCGTTACACAATCGACCTCTTCCCCTCCAGCGATCCAACCCACTCCGGGCGATACGGCAAAGATGGCCGTCAAACCGGCAATTACCGAATCTGCGGAAAGCAAAAAGCCCGCGGTTACTTCGCCCGTTTCAGCCAAAACGGAGCCTGCAATAACGGAGACGCCTGCGGCCCCGGCGGTGCAATTGCCGACATTATTAGTTCATATCATTCCGCAATACAACGTATCGCTTATGGTCGACGGGAAAGAGAGGGCTCCTGACAGAAAAATGGAAGTCCAGCCGGGCGAGCATATTGTTTCAATCATCAGCCCGGCGTTCCCGATTTTGATCGACACCGTCAATGTCACCGTCGACCGAAGCAACGAGTACAACTTGACCAACCGATTCGCCAACGCTTCCACCCTCACATTTAGGGTCGGTATAATACCGCCCGACATACCGGACGGAACCCTGCAAATCGCGTTTAACGGTTCCAAGACGCAGTATCAGAACAGCGAATTGCCGGTTCTCAATCTCAAGAAGAAAGCGGGCCGCTGGCAGGTGCGTCTCGATATTCTGGGCAAGGATTCATATCGGATCGATTCCGTAGTCACTTTCCCCTATGGCGGAGGACCTCACGTTGTTTTGAAAGGAAACGGCGGGACGGTCGATTTCGGGGCTTCCGACTGGCAGGGAATCGAATCTGTTGACATGGTAACATATTGGTCAACCCATTAATATTATAATTGGAGGAGGTTGCATGCAAATTAGGATCCGCAATCTTCGGGCGGTGGCGCTATTGCTGATGCTGGCCTATGCCCAGGCGGTTTTTCTGCCGACATGGACGCTGGCCCAGGCGCCGCCCTGCAATTACGACAAGAAGAACCCGTCCCTGGATAACGCCCGCAAGAATTTCAAAACCCTGAATTATAAGTGCGCCGAGGCAGAATTGAACGACCTGCTCAAAAACGAAAGTCTGTCGCTTGAAGAGAAGTCAAACGCACATATTCTTCTGGCCGCGGTTTACTACGCCATGCTCAAAGATGACAGCGAAAAGAAAAGCATGGTAATGGATCAGTTCAAGGCGGCCTTCAAAGCGTATCGGGATTGGAAAGGCGAACTTGACATCAAGTCTCCCGAATTCGTGGAAATGATGAAAGAGGCCCAGGTGCAGGTGGACAGCGAAGCGCCGGTACCGGATACGACAGGACAAAAAGCGGTCGCCGTTGACACGACTCAGAAGCAGGTTGCCCCGGTTGCGGCTCCGGCTAAATCCGGCTCCAAGGCCTGGTACAAACAATGGTGGGCAATCGCTCTCGGTGTCGGTCTGGTAGCGGGAGGCATTGCTCTCGCGGCCGGTGGCGGTAGCGGCGGTGAAACACCCCCTACTCCTCTCGACACTCTGCCGACTTTTCCCGATCCACCGGGAAAATGAAGAATGGAAAATGAAAGTATTTGTCATAAAAGGAGTGCTAAAATGAAAAGAAGAATATTGATGATGCTTTTAACCGCGGCCGCAGTCTTAATTTTCGGATCCTCCGGGGTACTGGCGCAGGCGCCAAATACTTTTGCCTATCAGGGAAGATTGACCAGCAGCTCCGGCACGCCGATTACATCCGCCACAAGTGTAGTCTTCTCCATATATGCCGCCGCTTCGGGCGGTTCGGCTTTGTGGACGGAGACAATTTCAATCACTCCCGACGCTCAGGGAATATTTACAAAGGAATTGGGTCTGAGCACGCCCATTCCGGTCAGTATCTTCAATGGTTCCAAAAGATATCTTGGTATAAAAGCAGGCACGGATGCGGAGATGACACCACGTCAAGTCCTTACATCGGGTCCCTATTCCATAAGTAATGCAAATGTGCCGGGAATTGCCCAAGCCAAGTCGGCGGGTTCCGCTGTAACCGTGGCCAATAGCGGCATTACTAATATTACCAGCCGACAAATAACTACGCCCGGACCAGGATATGTAGTCGCTTACGGTTATGGATATGCCTCAATTGGTTCTTCGAGCGGTACCACAATGGGCAATGTTATTGTAGGGGTTGATACATTATCCACTTCGTATGGGCCGGATTATGCGGTATTTGGGACAGGAAGCATGACAGTTTCTGCCAATTTATATTGGTGGGGAAATATTGCAAATACGCGAGTGTTTTATTTCAATAGTGCAGTTACGAAGACATTCTATATGAATGCTGGACGTGGCTATGCTGATGGAATAGCATATATTTATCTGCCAAAAATTCAGCTGGTATTCTATCCGACTTCCTACGGCAGTGTTACTGCGACCGTATCCGCGGAAGAGTCTTCTCAATTTAATAATGCTACGAATATTTCCATTGGGGACGATAATTCTGGGGTACTGCAGACTATCGAAGGCGCAAAAAATGTCGACCTACGGGAACTGGAACTCAGGGCCGCCGCGGCCCAGGCCGAGGCCGAGAAGGCCCAAAGGGATTTGGACGAAGCCCGGGCCAGACAATCAAACGGAGAATAGGAGAGCCAAAATGCGAACTAAATATCTGACTGCTCTCCTCCTTTTGTCGGTCTTCTGGCTGGGGACCGCAGGCGCACTGGGGCAAATATCCAGTTCGTCATACACCGTCAAAGCAGGACATTTGATCGATGGAGGAGGGTTGTCTTCGAGTTCATCATACAATCTGGGCGGCTCGGTCCCGTTTTTGCCCGCCGGAGTCTCCAATTCATCAGGTTTCCTGTTGAAAGGTGGAGTCACCGGTGCCATTTATGGGACATTAGCCGGGTTCAGCGTCACTTATTCCGGTGATGCGACGATCACCCTTACGGCCGGAAGTAATTATCCTGTTCAGATTCTGATTACGAGCGGCTCCGGGGCCGATACCTCGGGAACATTTTATTACCGGATGGGGGGACAAAGCAGTTACAGCACTGCCGCCATGACCAAAGGGGCGGGTCAATTGAATTATACCGTACCCGGAACGCAGTTGGGAATTCGGGGGATGGAATACTACTTCAAAATAAAAATCGGCGGTGATTCCATTTATATCGGCTCCTCGGCCAATCCCTATATATTTGTCTCCAATTTGACCGACGATCAGGCCCAGCGCCCCTCAGCCATGCCGGAAGCCAGCTATCGTATTGTTGGTGTTCCGCTTAGTTTCAGCGCGCGGCAGACAGTGGTGAACGTATTTCTCGATGATCTCGGCGCAGTGGATAAAAAACAATGGCGATTGGGAAGCTACGCCAATGGGATTGTCACGGAATATCCTGATGCCGCCGATGTGACACCGGGTCGCGGTTACTGGTTGATTGCCCGAGGCGGCAAGAGATACGGTGCGGCCGGCTTTTCGATGCGACCCAATGCCAGTATCGGCCCCGATAGGTTCTACCGAATCAGTCTCGACACCGGTTGGGTGCAGATCGCCAATCCCCTGCCGTTCAATGTCGCCTGGGGAGATATCCGTTTTGACACCGCCGGAACATTAGTTCCGGGTCATCCCTCGGAAGTCTTGAATGATATCGCCTATGCATATAATGGCAGCAGTTACGCCTCAGCCACAACGATTGGCGCGTGGGACGGGGTTTTTATTCATATCAACCGCCCCGGCGTCAGAATCTATTTCCCCTACAGTGAATCCGGAACTATGGCGCCGCGTCAATTGGCGGAGCAAGTACCGTACAAGCCGTCACCGCAGGCCTGGTCGGTTCAATTATCGGTTGAGACAAACGGGCGTATCGATAACGGCAATTTCGCCGGAACTGCACCGGGTGCCAATTCGGGATTGGATGATTATGACTTCTTCGAACCGCCACAGGCGCCGGAGGCCCCTTGTCTGGCCTTTGTTCTCCCGGAAGGAGATAATGGTCTGTTCCGGACCGATATCAGGCCGGCGACGCCTGACGGCGATATCTGGCGCCTTAAGATTCTTCCGGGATCGGGTAGGATCCTAAAGGTTGCGGGTATGAAAAATATTCCTCAGGATATGAGCGGCCTTCTGGAATTGTCCGACGGCTCAATAATTCAATTAAAACAGGATATTTCCATTAATCTTCCCGACAATGTGACATCCGGCCGTCTGCTGATCGGGACGGAGAAATTCCTTGCCGGTCAGGAACGGCAGGTGCTCCCCTCCACTTACACTTTGTTCCAGAATTATCCCAATCCATTCAATCCTGCCACCACTATCAAATTCGCTTTGCCTCAAAATGGCATGGTGAACCTGGAAATCTATAATGTCCTCGGCCAGAAAGTCCGGACTCTGCTTGACGAAGAATTACCGGCCGGTTTCCATTCTGTAACCTGGGATGGAAGAGATGGAAGCGGGCAGGAAGCGGCCACGGGAGTATATTTTTATCGGCTCAAGGCCGGTGACTTCCGTGAGATTAAGAAAATGCTGATGCTCAAGTAACCATTGGCGGGAATAGTTTATTGCGGGGAGCGGTCATACTGGCCGCTCCCTTTCATTTTCCGGTTTTTATTGAGAAACAAAATTTAAAATCGTATTATTCAAGAGCGCTTCAAACCGGGTGAGACCCCAATTCGACAGGAGTGAATAAATGGAGCCGGATGCTCCTAAATCCCGTGAAATTTCAAAGCGGGGCGATATAAAGACGGTGGCGGCCGCCGCGGCAGTACTCGACGGCCGGGGGAAAAAAGGACTTCTTGCCCGCATTTGGCCATTTCTCGGACCGGCCTTCATAGCCTGTGTTGCCTACATGGATCCGGGGAATTTCGCCACCAATATTCAGGGCGGTGCCAAATTCGGCTACATGCTCCTCTGGGTTATTTTCGCCAGCAATTTCATGGCGATGCTGATTCAAGCCCTTTCGGCCAAATTGGGAATCGCTACCGGAAGGAATCTTCCCGAACTCTGCCGCGAGAGTTATTCAAAACCGACGGTTCTTGTAATGTGGCTGGTGGCTGAAATGGTTGCCATGGCCACCGACCTGGCGGAATTTCTGGGCGCCGCTCTTGGATTCCAGCTCCTTTTTGGCATCCCACTCATCTGGGGGGCCCTCTTGACAGCGGTGGCGACCATGATCATCCTCAGTTTGGAGAAATATGGATTCCGGCCCCTGGAA
Organism: Candidatus Zixiibacteriota bacterium; assembly: GCA_900498245.1. NCBI lineage: Bacteria > Pseudomonadati > Candidatus Zixiibacteriota > Candidatus Zixiibacteriota bacterium. The sequence goes on along the minus strand of LS998015.1, from coordinate 1,242,204 downwards.
GCGGTCATCACCGTTCTGGTCGGCGTGATTGCCGTATGCTACCTGGCCGAGACCATTTTCGGGCGGCCCGATTGGGGGCAAATTGCCTTTCATTCGGTCGTGCCTCAATTCAAGGGTGCCGAGAGTGTCCTTCTGGCCTCGGGAATTCTTGGGGCGACCGTAATGCCCCATGTCATATATCTTCATTCGGCCCTGACTCAAGGACGGATCATCGTCCGCGAACCGGTGCAACTAAAACGGCTTTATAAATATGAAATTGTCGATGTCATCATCGCCATGGGGGTGGCCGGATTTATCAATGCCGCCATGCTGATTATGTCCGCGGCCACTTTTTTCGAGCGCGGACTGAGCCATATAGGGACAATCGAAGAGGCCCATCAGACGCTCGCGCCCATTCTGGGTAATGCCTCAAGTTGGGTTTTTGCGATTTCACTTCTGGCGGCCGGATTGTCCTCGTCGGCCGTCGGGACAATGTCGGGACAAATAATCATGAAGGGTTTCATAAAGCGGAAAGTGCCGATCATATTGAGGCGTTTGGTGACCATGCTTCCCGCTTTAATTGTCATCTTTCTCGGATTGGATCCGACCCGGACCCTGGTTATTAGTCAGGTTCTCCTGAGTTTCGGGATACCCTTTGCCTTGATACCGCTGGTGCTATTCACGGCCAATCGCAAATTAATGGGCGTGCTGGTTAACCGCAGAATAACTACAGTCGCCATCGCTCTGGTAGCGGCTCTGATTGTGGCTCTCAATATTTTCCTGCTACATCAGACCCTTTGGGGAGATTAATGGATTTGACCGAGGAAGAAAAAATCATGGAAACATCCGGAAAAAATAAGAAGATTGAATATATGGTTCCCCTGGACGGCTCGGCTATGTCGAAATCGGCTCTGACGGCGGCGAAAGCCATGGCCAAGAAGCGGGCCGCCGGAATTATTCTGCTTCATGTTATCGAGAAAAATCCGCCGTCCACCATTCACGGTGAAAAACATCTCACAGACATCAATGAGGCAAATAGGTATCTGGAGAAAATCGCCGAAGAGATCCGGTCCGAAAATATTCCGGTAAAAATTCACGTTCATCCCAACCGGGAAGGCGATGTGGCGCGCAGTATCGTCGAACATGCGGCAGAAATGAATCCTGATATGGTTATCATGTGTACTCATGGCCGGGGCGGGTTCAGGGGCTTGTGGTACGGGAGTATCGCCCAGCAGGCGCTGCAATTGGGGACTTGGCCCATACTTCTGATTCCCCCCGCCGAAACCGAATCTCTGATTGAATTCAATCCGAAGAAAATCCTGGTTCCGCTCGATGGTAACCATGATTTCGAGCCGGCTCTCAACGAAGCGGTCCCGATTGCCAAAGCGTTCGGTTCTCGAATGCACCTTGTAATTGTCATCCCCACGGTTGCCAAAATGGCCGGGGAACGCGGCACTGTCGGAAAATTTCTCCCCACAGCCGCTCGCGTCATGCTGGAGCTCGCCGTTCAGGGGGGGCAAGACTACCTGGCGGGGGTCGCCCAGAAATGCCTCCGGTCAAACCTTGAAGTCACGACAGAAGTCCTCCGAGGCGACACGGTCGCGGAAATACTCGAGTTTGCCGGACAAATGGAAAGTGATTTGATCGTCATGTCGAGCCACGGGCGAACCGGGATAAGCGCCCATCTGGAGGGAAGCGTGGCCCATCGTGTCACCGACCGGGCCGGAATACCACTTCTTCTGGTCAAAACAGAGGAAGATCAGGCATGATTACGGCTGACGATTATATTGAGGATCTGTTGAAAAAATATGACGGAATAAATAAATTTCTGATGGAGCGGGGAATTATCTGTGTGGTCTGTGGCGAACCGGTCTGGGGCACGCTGGGCGAACTTGTAAAACAAAAGGGATTAGATTTGGGAAATATCCTTTCCGAACTGAATGACCGCTTTAGAAGCGAGTGATCGCATTTCGGGGCACAATCTATTTATTCGGCGTCTTCTCGGAATTATAGATTCCTTCCGCTTGATGACGGACAATCTCCCCTTCAATCATATATATGACATCCTCGGCGATATTGGTGGCGTGATCGGCGATCCGCTCCAGTTGCCGTGACACGGCCAGAAGGTTTATCAGGCAATCCAGTTTTTCCGGTCTTTTGACAATTTCTTCCTGAATTCGCGAGTACATTTCGCGGTGCATTTCGTCAACGGCATCATCGGAATTTATCACTTCATAGGCCAGTTTGGCATCGAGATTGACCAGGGCATCGAGGCTCCGCCGCAGCATCGATTCCGATAATTGTGACATCCCGGGAAAATCAAACGGTATATCGACCGGTTCTTTGGTCGCCAGAAACGCCGCTCGTTCCGCGATATTGGCCGCCAGATCCCCGATTCTCTCCAGGTCATTGTTGATTTTAAGAACCGCTATGATGAAGCGGAGATCGATGGCGACCGGCTGGTCTAAAGCCAGGATTTTAAGACACTCTTCTTCGACATCGACTTCCATCTGATCTATTTCTTTGTCGCCATCCATCACCTTATCGGCCAGTCTGAGATCTCGTGCCGAAATCGATCGAACCGCGTGATTGACACTTTCTTCCACCACGGCGCTCAGCGCCAGAATCTTCTTCTTCAGTTTGTCTATTTCTCTTTGCAGGTGTTTGGCCATATTCTCTCACTTTCTCATCCGAAGCGACCGGTAATGTAATCTTCGGTCTTTTTCAATTTCGGCTTAGTAAATATACCCTTGGTGGCTCCAAATTCCACCAGATAACCCTCGTAGAAGAACCCGGTGAAATCCGAAATGCGGGCCGCCTGCTGCATATTATGAGTCACTATGACAATTGTGTAGTTTTTTCGCAACTCGCCGATCAAGTCCTCAATCTTGGCCGTTGAAATCGGATCCAGGGCCGAAGCCGGCTCATCCATCAGGAGAACTTCCGGCCTCACCGCCAAGGCCCGGGCGATACAGAGCCGCTGCTGCTGTCCGCCCGAGAGCATATAGGCACTGGTGCTTAATTTGTCCTTGACCTCTTCCCACAGATATGATCTCTTCAGAGCATCTTCGACGGCCTCGGTGACAATGTCCTTGTTCCCGATTCCGTTTACCCTCAGGCCATAGGCGACGTTTTCGAATATAGATTTGGGAAAGGGATTTGATTTCTGGAACACCATCCCTACCCGGGTCCGAACCGAGGACACATCACGGACGTCACGGTAGATATTCATATTATCCAATTTTATTTCACCCTCAAGGCGGGTACCGGGAATAGTGTCATTCATCCGATTCAGGGTTCTCAAAAAAGTTGATTTCCCGCAACCCGAAGGGCCGATCAGAGCCGTCACCCGATGCTCCTGTATATCCATGGAAATATCATGAAGCGCCTGCGAATTTCCATAAAAGAAANTCAGATGGCGAACGATCATTTTCATTTGGGAGCCCGATTCCAAAATCGACCCGGATTTATTCGATCGAACAGCCATCTCGGGTCGGCCCTCCAATTCGGCTTGAAAAGTTTCATCAGACATTTACGCGCCTCGATCTAATTCTTGAACGTATTAAAATGGCCACGGCATTTAAAAAGATTGTCAAAACCAGCAGAACCAAGACCGTGCCGTAGAGGATCGGTTTGGTCGCTTCGATATTCGGCGATTGGGTCGCCATAACATAAATATGATAACCGAGAACCATAAACTGGTCCGTTAATTTAGTCGGCAGATGGGGCAGATAATAGGCCGCTCCCGTAAACATAATAGGGGCGACTTCCCCCGCTCCCCGGCTGACCCCAAGTATGGCCCCGGTAAAAATCCCAGGCAGGGCCTGCGGGACAATCACACGGGCAATGGTCTGCAATTTGGTGGCTCCCAGCGCATAACTGGCATCTTTTAATTCGCGCGGGATGGACCGCAAGGCCTCTTCGGTAGATACAATCACCACCGGCAGGGCCATCAAGGAAAGAGTCAATGCGGCCCAGATAATGGCCGGCTGACCCCAAACCGGACGACCGCTGTGATAGAAAATGGAGTCAATTCCTGTCCCAATGAATCCGACAAAAAATCCGAGCCCGAATAAACCGAAAACTATCGAGGGCACTCCGGCCAGATTATTGATGGCAACACGAATTAACCGGGTCATATATGAGTCGGGGCGGGTGAATTCCTGCAAATAGATGGCCGTCAAAACACCGACCGGTATTACCGCCAGCACCATCAGGAAAACCAGAGCGACGGTGCCGAATATAGCCGGGAATATACCTCCCGATTCCATGCCGTTTTCCGGCGGTTTGGTCAGAAAACCCCAATTGATAACACCGATTCCGCCTAAAATAATATTTGCCAGAATGATCAGTAGCATCAGGATTATTATTAGTACAGCCGCCAAGGTCAGTCCGCGAGGAAGGACCCCGGATGACTTTTCCTTGAATTGAAATGGCATTTGCGATGAGATATTACTGCCGGTTCTGACCTTACTGATATCGTTCATTTTGTCCGTCCCTGAATTCTTTCCCGCAATCTCATGAGGACAAAATCCCCTCCGAGATTGATGATGAACGTGAAGATAAAGAGCAGGGTCCCAATGAAAAACAAGACATTATAATGCGGGCTTCCAAAGACCACTTCCGCCATCTCCGCCGCGATGGTAGCCGAAAAAGTGCGGATGGAATCGACAAAACTCCCGGAAACTATGGCGGCGTTTCCGGAAGCCATCAGAACAATCATGGTTTCGCCGACGGCCCGTCCGAAACCGAGAACCACCCCGGCGGCGATTCCGGGAAGGGCCGCGGGAAGCACCATGGTGAAAGATACCTGCCAGGGATTGGCCCCTAGCGCAATGGCGGCATCCCGGAGCGAGCGAGGGACGGCGGTCATGGCGTCCTCGGCCACAGTGAAGATTACCGGGATGACCGTGATGCCCAGCGCGATCCCGGCGTTTAAAGCATTCAGCCGGTAGGTCAGACCCAGAGTATTTTGAAGAAATGTCGCCAGAACAATCAAGGCGAAAAATCCAAGAACGACCGAAGGAATTCCGGCCAGAAGTTCTATTACCGGTTTGATGACTTCCTTCAATCTTCGTGGTGCAAATTCGGAGGAATAAATGGCCGCACCGACCCCCAAAGGAACCGCGAAAAGCATGGCGACAATGGCCGCCTTCAGCGTTCCCAGAAAAAGCGGGAACAAGGAATATTTGGGAACATCGGAGTTGGGTTGCCAGGACCATTTTGGCTCCCGACCCTTATAAAACTCCTGTTTGAAAAGCATCTTGCCAACACTGGCTTCCTGTTGCACTTTGGATGATGTGAAGATCGGCAGGGCCTCCTTGAATATAAAAATAAATATGAGAAGAATGCCGATCACGGCCGCCAGAGCCGTAATGGCGATAATCTTCTCCCCGATAAATTCCCGAAGACGCGATTTGGGCTTGAAATTATATTTTTCCATGACTTCCTTCTAAATCAGTCGGGCAGGGTTGCCCCTGCCCGAATGCTGAACAGAGAGGAGGGTATCACTCTTGTTATTTAATCATATTTTTCTCGGCCATCTCTTTGGGCAGAGGAACATAATCAATGTCTTTGGCGACCTTCTGCCCGTCATCGGAGAGGGCCCAATTCAACAATTTCTTCATCTCACCGGTCGGAGCGCCGTTGAAAAACCAGTACAATTCCCGCGAAATCGGGTAGGTGCCGTTCGAGACCGTCTCGATGGACGGCTTCACCGCTGTCGAGGTATCGGTCTTTTTGACCGCCGCATCCTTCACCCCGGTCGCCCAGGCAATACCACCGTAACCGATACCATATTTATCTTTCGCCACGGCATTTACTACGGCCGCTGTGCCGGGCAAGGTTTGAGTCTGATCGGCATAATCCTCATCTTTTAAAATGTGCTCTTTGAAAAAAGCGTAGGTCCCCGAATTATTTTCCCGGCCGTAAAGTATGATGAGATGATCCGGACCGCCGACATCTTTCCAGTTGGTTATGGAACCGGTATAAATGCCTTTTAACTGGTTGACCGTGAGTTCATTCACGGGATTACTTTCATTCAGGAATACGGCGATACCGTCCAGAGCGACCGAGACCCGGTGTGGCTTGATCCCTTTAGATTCGGCCATTTTATATTCCTGCTCTTTCATATCGCGCGAGGCTTCGCAGATGTCGGTGCCGCCGTTAATGAGAGCGGCAATGCCGGTTCCCGAGCCACCGCCCGATACCTGGATGGTGACACCGGGATTTTGTTTCATATATTCCTCGGCCCAGCGCTGTCCCAGCCGAACCAGGGTATCCGATCCCTTCACGGTAATAGTCGATCCAGCGAAGGCCAAGCCGGCCAAGATCACCGCTAGTGCAGAGAAAAGGATTAATTTCTTCATAGTTTCCGTTCCTTCATTTTAAAATCTGAATTCCGAATTGAAATAAACGCCGCTCGATGTGGTTTTATTATCGGCCTGATAATCGGTGGAGCGGTAATTGACACTTGCGGCAACTCCCTTTACGGGAACACATTCCAGACCGACAATTATCATCGTGCTGGCATCTTTGTCCATATTGGTATTCGGGTCATACTTATCAACCCGTCCGAAAATATCAAGGGTCCGCAGATACGAAGCCGCTCCCACCAGCGGTTCCAGGTATATCGCACCGAAACCGGATAGGGCGCTCTGTTTCAAATCATCGCTGCCGGCACCCTGGCCGAGCGTCTGCCAGTTCAGATCGCAGCCGACGCTGAANACTTTTTTATACGGCANGGTGGCGCCGATTGAGGCAATCTGATGTTTGTAATCCGCGGCTTTGAGAGAATCTCCGAAAGCAATATTCTGAGTTCCCGAATAGAATTGGGCCGCGACAACGGTCTTGCCAAAATCGGCGCTTGCGGGCATGGGATTGAGCACGATATAGGGATTAAAGTCTTTTTGCTTGTTCTTCTCCACTACATCGGAGTATTTAGTGCCGTTCAAGATGGCCAGCCCGGCCGATCCGTAGGCTCCCTTTTTGCCGAGATCGGCACTCATTGTCAATCCGAGATCCGATGTCGTCAGAAAATTATTCAAATCGCTGGTTGAATTGAGAACATAGCGCCGGCCCCAAAAAAGATTATCGACAGCATCGATATATTTGGTCGGCTGCAACCCCAGAGTGACGGTTAGATAATTTTCGGCGAATTTCGGTTTCCAGGCGGCATAGCCATATTTCAAAATCATGGTATAACCTTTGTAACTGTCAACCGACCTTAAATCCATGGTGATATTGACACTGGTATAGTCGGACAATTTTGACTTGACCGTGACATAGCTCCGCCCCAAATCGAAATTATTGTAGTTGTCGGCGCCGTCAGTCGTATTCAATGTCCAATTGCTGTAAATACGACCCTCGACTTTGGTCTCTGCCGCGAACGCCGCTGATGCGAATGTCAGCAGGACGGCTACGGCAACCGATGAAATCCGTCTGAGCATTTTGTCTCCCACATTGTCTCCTTTTTCTAGTTTTCCGTTTAACAAAAATCCTGAATATCGAATTTGTTTCCTTCGACCCATTAAACGCAGCTCGTGTTAGAAAATTGTTAGGGCCAAGTTAAAAAATAATTTGTTTGATATTAATGACCCACACCCCTCCAATTGGGCCAATTTATTATGTTGTAATATATTACACCGGCACAGGGACGGGGTATTGTCAGGAATTGGGCAAATTTATTGTAAAAGTGCTCCCAGTGCCCAAAGACGATTCCACATTGACGGTACCGTTGTGCGNGAGGATGATATGTTTGACAATGGCCAGGCCCAGTCCGGTTCCGCCGACAGCCCGACTTCTGGCCCGATCGACTCTATAGAAACGCTCGAATATCCGTGACAGATGCTCCGGGGCGATCCCGCTTCCATGATCGCGGACAGAAATTTTAGCTCCTTCGTGATCGTCACCAACCGCAATCTCTATCACCGTTCCAGACTCACTGTAGTTAATGGCATTATCTATAAGATTGACAACTGCCTGCTCCATTAATGCGGCATTGATTTTCGCTTTTATAGCATCCTCACAGATCAGATTAATCTTAATGTCGCGCATCGACGCTTTGGCGTTGACGGCCTCAATGGCATTAAGCAGGACCTCTTTAACAGGGGCAATTTCCAGCGGAATTCTATCCCCCTCGGTTTCCTTCTCAATATATGCGAGTGTCAGAATATCCTGAACAATATTATTGAGCCGATCAACCTGTTTCTGAATAATTTTCAAAAATCGATCCGATTCTTCGGGGGATTTGACAGCACCATCGATCAGGGTCTCGACAAAACCTTTAATGCTCGTAATGGGGGTCTTCAATTCGTGCGAGACATTGGCCACGAAATCTTTGCGCATATTTTCCAATTTCTTTATCCGGGTAATATCATTGAGAACGACAAGGGCGCCGATACTTCGGCCCACAGAATCCCTGAGAGGCATTCCGTGAATTTGAATGTTTTTATCGCCGCCCGATATAATCGCCATTTCCGCTTCGACCGGCCCGGAACTCTGCAGGGCCTCCGAGATAAATTTCTGGAGTGATGAAATCCTAATCGCCTCCTGAATGGTTTTTCCCATAATGGCCTGCGGGTCCGTACCCAATAGACGGGCCGCCGCCAGATTGGAACTCAGAATACGTTCATCATCATCGACAGCGATTACCCCTTCGACCATACTGGCTAAAATGGCCTCCCGTTCATTTCTCTGACGCGTGATAGTCTCTATTCTGGCGTTGAGATTGGCCGCCATCTCATTCATGGCCCGAGCCAGCCCGCCCAACTCGTCATTTTCCGCGACCGACATTCTATGATTTAAATCACCCTGCGCAAATCGTTCGGCGCCCTGTTGAAGAATTTCGATGGGACGGGCGATACGGCGGGCAATATATAGACTGGCAAGGGCCATCAGAATAGCGACAGCTATTCCGAACAGAATAATCTTCGTTCTGACCGGTCCGATTGTTTTTTCGATCGACATTAAAGGGATGGAAACTCGCATGACCGCAATTATTTTATTTTGCAAAAATACCGGAGCGGCCAGGTAGACCATATTCAGGTGAAGGGTACTGCTGTACCGGGTATTGATTCCGTCCCGCCCTGAAAAGACCGCCTGAATCTCGGGGCGATTCCGGTGATTCTCCATTGTCGCCGGATCGTTTTGGGAGTCGCCGATGACTTTGCCATCCTTCATTATTACCGTTATCCGCGTTGAAGAGGTCAGCCCGAGGGCCTTGCACAAAGAATCAACGCGAACCGTATCGCCGCCGATGACGGGCCCCGTAAGCTCCGGTTCAATCAGCATCATGCGCGATTTCAAATCATTTACGGTCTGTTCCAGCGCCAATTCCTTCAGGCCGCTTGTCCCGTACCAGGAAACCGCCACCAGCGTAATAATGGTCAGAATTAAATAAGTAGGGTAAAGGTGCCAGATAATTCGTTTTCTCGGCATAGAAATGTCCTAAAATTCCTTAAATCGGTAGCCGACGCCGCGGACTGTTTCGATATAATCTCCGGCCCGGCCCAATTTCTTGCGGAGCCCGACTATTTGCACATCGACCGATCGATCGGTCACGACGGCGTCCTCGCCGCGGACGCCATTGACAATATCGTATCGCGAAAATACCCAGCCCGGACGCCGTGCCAGATAATGTAATATGCCAAATTCTGTCGGCGTTAAATCGACTCGGTGATCCTTCACCAGAACTTCATGGCGCCCGGGATGTATAGTAAGATCTTGAATTTTCAGAACCGCCGTATTCTCCACGCTTGCCTTCTTTTTACGCCGCAAAACATTTCTGACGCGAGCAATCAGGACCTTAGGGCTGAACGGTTTGGCAATATAATCGTCGGCGCCGAGTTCCAGGCCGGTGACGACATCAGATTCTTCCCCCTTGGCGGTCAGCATGATTATAGGAATGTTTTGAGTTTTGTTTTCATTCTTAAGGATTTTGCAGACTTCGAGCCCATCAATTCCGGGTAACATCAAGTCAAGAATAATTAATGCCGGCATCTGGGATCGAGCCAGTGTCAGGGCATTTTCCCCTGAAATGGCTGATATTACCTGATACCCTTCCTTCTCGAGATTGTATTTTATTAATTCGAGGATATCTTCCTCATCATCGACGATCAGGATTTTATCTTTGGGCATAATTCCTTTCCCGGTACCCCGAGTGCGCCATTAAATTTAAGGCGATTTAATTAACTTTCAACAAAATAAAATTGCCGTTCCTTTGCCCGATTTCGGCCACTTCTCATTTCTGAAACCGAAAAGTCGGGCAAAATGTTAGCGATGATCCGCTAAGAATCTATTAAAATTGCATTAAATAATCATATGGATGTTGTTTAGAAACGCCTAATTTGCCCCTTTTCCCCACGGTCACGAATATATATATTAGGCGCTTATGACCGGCGGCAGAAAGATTCTGAACTTAAAAAGTCCTTCTTCGGCTTCCATACGGGTACGTAATGACTCCCTCAAGTAGAAGCAAAAATGATTCTGTCAGTCTGAAGCATATACTCCGGGCGTTGAATTCACGCAACTATCGACTGTTTTTCGGGGGTCAGGGGGTTTCCTTGATTGGCACCTGGATGCAACGTATCGCTCTCAGCTGGCTGGTCTATCGCCTTACCAACTCGCCATTTCTCCTGGGATTAGTCAGTTTCTCCGGCCAAATTCCGACATTCCTTTTGGCGCCGGTCGCTGGCGTCCTGGCGGATCGAATGAATCGCTTGAAACTCGTAATAGCGGCCCAGATATTGTCCATGATACAGGCTTTCCTCCTGGCCTTTCTGGTTCTGACCAAAATGATCACGACCTGGGAAATCATTGTTCTCAGCATTTTTCTGGGACTGGTAAATGCCTTTGAAATTACGGCCCGTCAGTCACTGGTCGTGGAAATGATTGATAAAAAAGAGGACCTGGGAAACGCCATTGCTCTTAATTCTTCAATCTTTAATGGCGCCAGATTAGTCGGCCCGTCGATTGCCGGAATCTTGATTGCCGCGGTCGGCGAAGGAGTCTGTTTTCTATTGAACGGCATCAGTTTTGGAGCGGTCATCGCCGCCCTGATGATGATGAAGTTGAAACCCATTCATACCAAGCCCAAAAACGACAATATGTTAAAGGGCCTGAAGGAAGGCTTTGCCTATACATTTGGATTTCCCCCTTTGCGCTCAATTCTCCTTATGGTCGCTCTCGTCAACCTGATGGGGATGCCGTATGTGGTCCTCCTGCCGGTATTCGCCCGCGATATCCTCCATGGCGGGCCCAATACGCTGGGATTTTTAATGGGGGCGACAGGTGTCGGCGCCCTTTCGGGGGCGCTCTTCCTGGCGGCCCGCAAGAGTGTGGTCGGATTGGGGAAGTGGATTCCGATTGCCGCCGGAACCCTGGGGGGCGGCTTGATACTATTTTGTTTATCCCGGCATTTCGTCTTATCCATTATTCTGATGTTGCCGATCGGCTTTGGCATGATGGTCAATATGGCCTCGAGCAATACTCTTTTGCAGACGATTGTCGATGACGACAAGCGGGGTCGTCTGATGAGCCAGTATGCTATGGCATTCATGGGCATGGCGCCGCTCGGGAGTCTCTGGGCCGGGGCAGCGGCCGGGAGGATCGGCGCTCCTCTGACACTCATAATCGGCGGATTGATTTGCATTCTTGCGGCTCTGATCTTTGCCCGCAATCTACCGGCAATGCGAAAATTGGTCCACCCCATATATCATAGAAAAGGAATTCTTCCCGAGATTGCGGTCGGTTATCCGTTCCGCCGACACCCCACCCCTGTCCTCCGGCAAATAAAACTTTGCTCAGTCACCGCCGTATTGTATTCTGTATTTGTTTTGGATATTTCGAAAGGATTCAAGAATGATTTCAAAAATGATCAAAGAGAAGCTGGATCAATATGGTCAAGGGTTTGAGGACTTAAGTTCCACCTTGCAAGATATCCCCGGGGAATCGTGGAACTGGAAACCGGCCCCGGACAAATGGAGTATCCATGAGATTATTATTCATGTCGTTGATAGCGAAGTGCATGGATTTATTCGTTGCCGTTTTGCCATCGCCGAGCCGGGGGTTACGATTCTTCCCTACAATCAGGAAAAATGGACGGCCGCTCTTAATTACGAAAAGCAGGATACAGCCGAATATATTCAATTATTCAAATATCTCCATGCAACCACCTTCAAACTATTGAAATCGGTCGGCGATAACTCGTGGACCAATTTTTATATGCACCCCGAGCGGGGGAAAATGACACTTGAGAGCTGGCTTGATTCTTATAATGATCATCTATCCCGCCATATTAAGCAGATAAAGCGAACATATAACGAATGGAAAAGCAAATAAATCGGGCAGGATAGCATATGAAACCGGCGCTTTTAATTATTGATATTCAAAACAGATTTTTTACCCGCAATGGCGTCACGGCCGAATCCCTGAATAACGCCGCAGAATACATAAATGCGGCCATCGCACTTTTCCGGGAACGGCATCTTCCCATTATTGCTGTCCAGCATAAAAATGAGGCAACCGGGCTTGTACCGGGCGTACCGGAATTCGATATCCCTGAAAGCATAAAACTGGAAGTTAGTGATATCAATATTATCAAAACCTACGGCGATGCCTTCAATAAGACTATTTTAGCGGCACAATTACATTCATTAGATATCGATAGCGTCATCATCACCGGTTTTTGCGCCGAATTTTGTATCAACGCCACTTGTATCGGCGCCGAGAATAACGATTTCGTTCCGATTGTCCTGAAAGGGGCCCTGGCCAGCGGTCATCCGGAGAGAATCGCTCTTATCGAAGAAATCAATGATATCATATCTCTCGGGGCCTTAAAGGCGGCGCTGAAACCTGCCGAGTAACCTAATTGTGCGGGATTCCGAGCTCTCAAATATCTTGCCCGTCACGCCCTGGATTTGGGATATAGTCGCTTTAGAAAATATAATGTTCCACGGCAATGGAAAAATTGAAATTGCTGCTGTGATAATGCTCTCCTTCAAATGGGAAAGACCAAAATATATTGTAAGACGCTCCTATCACCAAGGTCGTGGGAATTGCAATCCTATAATTAAAAGTCGACGCCAGATTTAGTCCGACTTCATTCTGAGCCGATTTAGTGAGTAACTCCTGCCTAAGGGAGTCTAAACGGTGGCGGGAATTGCTCTCAAGTTTCCAATGTGAGTAGTATATATTAATTTTCTGCAGGCATGCGCTTCTGGAATCAATTATAAGCAATAAAGAAGGATATAGAGTCATTTCCACATTTTCCTTATAGGTATCAATATCCTCCCTGTAATTGACACTGCCGATTTCGGAATCGTACTTATCCGAGTAATTTTTCATTTTTGAGTACAAATAATATCGCGCCCGGTAGTTGGCGCTGAATTGCCATTTTAGATTCAGCGGTCTGTAATAATCAAATAGAAATTCGGAATAGATATCTGTTCTTTTATAAATAGTATGTTCGAAAGTATAGCGATTATTTTCTTGAATCAGCGGATACCCGTCAAGCGAATGGGAATCAAAATCCACTAGATCTTCATAATATCTGTCCTCGCGGCTTTGGCCATCCTGGCCACTTTGAAATGACGCCTTCAGGCCAAGGCCACCCCGAATAAATAATCCAAATTGTCTGGAATATTTGGGAAAGTAGTTCCAAACGTCTTGAATAATCAATAAATTGGCTGTGCCTTCGTCCGATAGTATTCCCTGTTTAATAAGAAAATCTGTAACGCTTCTCAAAGACTCAATTAAGTGAATGCGGCTATCAATAGCATGCAAATTTCGATATTGATATATAATATTTGACAATTCCCACATCTGTTCGTAACTGGGCTCCTTCAGCAATAATTTTTGGCGACGCAACTCATCTATAATATATTCTGCGGTCGCCGCATAATTTCCCTCATACACCCTGCCAAAACCGGGCAGAAGCGAGACGGCAAGATAATAGGATTTACTGTCGCTGTCTTGACGCAGCCTGCTTACACGCCGATAAATGCGGGTATAATTATGAGAAGGATCACGGTCACTACCGTATGCATCGGCGTTCGACTCCCGGGCCGGAGATTTGGAATAATCAATGAAACCTGCAATTATAGATGAGACGAACAAATCGCCGGTCAAATAAATTCCCAGGTCCAGGGTCGGCTGCAATTCCGCCGAAATGGTCCGCCTTCTATCTTCAGATATATTTTTTTCATAGTTATCGAATACGCCATAATATTCCGAAGATGAATGACTCTTCTGAAATAAAGCACTGAAATAGTTGCTTAATGTGAATGTCATATATCTGGGAATGGTCACACTGCGATACCTGAAATAGCTGTCCAAATTAAATAGACTATTTGATCCCCAATTATTCATTTTATAGGATGAAATCCTGTCTGACGAATTGCCTTCCGCAAAATCGGCCGCATCGTTATAATTGAAATTGACCTCCCCCCGAACTTTCCACTCCAGATCCCTGAACCGCTCGGGAATGAAACTGGTGATCCCGAACGTCTTGCCGTCGGACGATAGACAATTGGAAAAGAAAAGAAAAAAAGAAAGTAATACTAATAACTTCCTGAATGATAATAGATTTTTGCTGATCATGATATCCTCCCGAAATCAATGATGATGCCTTAATGTTAAATATACAACATCACGGCGAAGTGAGTCAATCATAATTATTCCGCTCGCTCTGCCAGAAATAAAAATCTCCCTTTGCTTTGCCCGCCTATTGGGATTATCTTATGATTTTAAAGCGACAAAATTTGTGAGGTTGAAATATGCCAGCTCAGAATCTTGTGGAAAAAATCGCCCAGAAATTCGCGGTCGGCCTCGACAATCATATTGTCCGGGCCGGGGATTATCTTTCGATCCGCCCCGCTCATGTCATGACTCATGACAACACCGGCGCCGTTATACCGAAATTCAAATCGATCGGGGCCTCGAAAGTCGCCAATCCCCGTCAGCCGGTTTTCGCGCTGGACCATAACGTGCAGGATACCGGGGAGGAAAATAAGAAGAAATATGCGAAAATAGAATCATTCGCCCGTGAACATGGCATCGATTTTTATCCGGCGGGCCGGGGAATCGGACATCAGATTATGTGCGAGGAAGGGTACGCCTGGCCGGGGACGATGGTGGTGGCATCGGACAGCCATTCCAACATGTACGGCGGTCTGGGCTGTCTGGGAACGCCGATCGTGAGAACCGATGCCGCGGCCATCTGGGCTACGGGACGGACCTGGTGGCAGGTCCCGCCGGTCGCCAAAATTGAACTTAAAGGCAAATTAGGACCCGGCGTATCCGGCAAAGATTTAATAATTACTCTTTGCGGCCTGTTCAACAAAGATGAAGTCCTCAATCATGCTCTCGAATTTTCTGGCGAGGGAATCAAATCGTTGAATATCGACCAGCGCCTGACAATCGCCAATATGACCACCGAATGGGGCGCCCTGGTCGGTCTATTCCCCATTGACGAAATAACCATCGATTGGCTGACAAAGCGAGCCGCTTTTGTGGCCGGGCGCGGCCCGGCAGGGGTTCCTTCGGATGCCGACGGCAAAAATATTCATCCGCGACTCAATGGCAATCAAATCGACAAAATCCGCTCCGAGGATTTAAAAGCGGATCCAAACGCCTATTACGCCAAGATTTTGACCATTGATTTGGCTACCATACAGCCGTATGTCTCCGGGCCCAATACCGTAAAAGTAATGTCTCCGATCACTCAGTTCCGGGATAAAAATGTAAAGATAAATAAGGCCTATCTCGTCTCGTGCGTAAACAGCCGGGTTGATGATATCACCGAAGCGGCCGCCGTCGTCAAAGGGAAAAGAGTGGCCCCGGGAGTCGAATTCTACATTTCTGCCGCTTCAAGCGAAGTTCAAGCGGAAAGCGAACGACGGGGCGATTGGGGAACTTTGCTTGAGGCCGGCGCTTTGCCGCTTCCGCCGGGATGCGGTCCCTGTATCGGGCTGGGCAAAGGCCTTCTTGAGGACGGTGAAATCGGCATCTCTGCCACCAATCGCAATTTCAAGGGGCGCATGGGATCGCCGTCGGCCCAGGCCTATCTGGCTTCGCCGGCTGTGGTGGCGGCTTCCGCTATCGCGGGCAAAATAGATTATCCCGGATCTTTCGGAAGATCCTTACCGCATGGCGAGATAAAAATAAGTGAACGGCCTCCCTCAGAACCGGGCGAAGTAAAAATAATTGAGGGCTTTCCTTCCACTATCGAAGGTGACATTATATTTTGTCACCAGGATAATCTCAACACCGACGGCATCTACCCCGGGAAATATACCTATATCGATGATTTCACTCCCGAACAACAGGCCGCGGTGGTGATGGAAAACTATGATCCGGAATTCGGCAAGATAGCTAAAGAAGGCGACATCCTTGTCGGCGGCTATAATTTCGGAACAGGAAGTTCCCGTGAACAGGCGGCCACGGCCTTGAAATATCGCGGGATCAGACTGGTAGTGGCCGGGTCTTTTTCAGAAACATACAAAAGAAACGCCTTGAATAACGGATATCTCGTAATTGAAGCGCCCGAACTTGTCCAGAGTCTGAAAGCCCGATTCGGAACGGATCGCCTGACAATTTCAACCGGAATTCGGGCCATCCTGGACTTCAAGCGATCCCAAATCAAGGTTGAGAACAAGGAATTCGGAATCGGACCGGTCGGGCCGGCGGCACAGGAACTTATTATCGCCGGCGGGCTGGAGAACTGGGTCAAAAGAAACTTATAGAAGGGTATCACCGTCTAAAAAATTTAATGGGGACTATTGAGGCCGAAAACAGCGCTGTTGCCGAAAGGTCTGATCAGCCCGCAAAATTGCTGAATAAAAATTTTGTCCTTCTCTGGCAGGGGCAGTTCATCAGTCAGATCGGCACGCAGGTGCACGGTATTGCCATTATGTTCTGGCTGAAGCATGCTACCGGCTCGGCCACCATAATGGGAACCTTGATGATGGCCTCAATGCTTCCGGGGGTATTGCTCGGCCCGATTGGCGGGGCATTTGCCGATCGACATTCGCGGCGCAAAATTATTCTTTACAGCGACCTCTTCTCTGGCATCCTGGTCTTGATCGTTACTCTGATGCTTTTCTACAGGCCCGGTGATGTTGATTTTATTGTTGTCTGGCTGACCATCACTTATATCTTCATGGGGATCACCAATGCGGCCTTCGGTCCGGCTCTTTCGGCGGCCCTCCCTGATCTGGTTCCCCGAGAAAAAATCCCGGCCGCCAATTCCCTGCGTCAATCGACCATGCAGATTTCCTCATTTTTCGGCCAGGGTTTGGGCGGCGTTCTCTTCCGCCTTTTGGGGGCCCCGATTCTTTTCCTGGCCGACGCCGTCAGTTTTTTCATTTCGGCCATCTCCCTGATATTTGTCAAAATCCCTCAGAAATATCCGGAAAGGGTCGCCGGATTCCGCGCGATATTCGACCATTTTAAAAAATCAATTATCGAAGGATTGCACTATGTCTGGAAGCATAAGGGACTTCGCAGTCTAATCTTCTCCGCCGCCTTTCTCAATTTCTTTATCGCCCCGGTGGGAATCCTTCTCCCCTTTTACGTGGAAGACACCTTGAAATCAACTCCCGACTGGTTCGGATATTTTATGGCTCTTCTGGGAGCGGGAGCGCTTCTCGGCTATGCTATCGCCGGATGGCTCTATATTCCCGGGAAAAAGAGAAGTCTTCTGATAGTTTCGCTTCTGATTATCGAATCCCTGACCATCGGGGCCCTGGGATTGGTGCGATCCACTTATATTGCACTTATAATATTCTTCTTTATTGGCCTGTTTAACGGCACCATCAATATTTATATATCGACCATTCTTCAGGTCACTACCCCGACCGAAATACGGGGTCGGGTGTTCAGCGTCCTGGGGACGGTGGCCGGCGGCCTGGCTCCGATTGCCATGGGATTGGCCGGAGTCATCGCCGATTTGCTGAATAAAAATATCCCACTGATTTTTATATTATGCGGAGGGATTTCCGCCGCCCTGGCGATTCTGGTTTCCCTGGGACATGAATTTCGGGAATTTCTGGCCCACGAAATCCCCCGCGCGGCACGGGCGAAATAGCCATCGGACATCGGAAATTACAGTATAATTACAAGTTTCCCGATCTGATTGCCGTATTTGGACTCAACCACATAGTAGTATATTCCCGATACCACGGCCTGAGTATTCCGTGTAATCATATCCCATTCGGCCGTTCCGCTCATCGGCGAACCCTCGGGAACATCATGATCGATCTGGCGAACCAAATCCCCGTCGAGGGTATAAATCCGAATAGTACATTGGTGCGGGAGATTGGCGAAATGAATCCGGTGCAGCCGATCCGCGGAGCGGCGACTGTCATCGATACCGCGCCCTTCGAAATTTCCCCCCAGGGAGTCGCCATAGTGGGCGTCACCCCGGTACGGATTCGGATAAACTACTACCTTGAGATTGTTGTCTTCAACAACATTCGCATTATTCTGGGCGTACTCGGATATCATGTTTGAAGTCGGCGATGTTTCGAGCGATTCCAGCCCCTTCCCGGGAGATCCGTAATCGAAGGCTGTCACGGCGATATAATATAATTGCGAGGGCAACAGATGTTTTATCGTGAATTCATATTCGTAGTACTTGAAATAACCGTCGGCCGTCAATTCCTCGGGATAGTACACTTTTGCGGAGTCCACATTCAAGGTGGTCGGCGGCGGTTGATCCGGATAAATTTTATGGATAGCGGTCGGATTGGACAAATCCGACTGGTTCCAGTCTTTTTTGGTGAAATAGAAAGTTGAATCACTCCAGAAGAACAGGTTATCACGATCGTATTTCAGCGGGTCGAAATTCTGCCCATAGAGTTTCTGGAGAGAATCCAGAGAGAAAGGCGGATCCAGGACCTCGAAAAACTGCCGCGGTGCGTTCCAAATATGTTTTTCATAATCATTTAAATCATAGGATGATGTCAGGATAAAGGCCGATGGAACGGGCGTCAGAGACGTATAAAGCCGGTATCCCTCAAAATCGATTTTTTGGCTGAAAACATCTTTTTCCGTTTCGGAGCGGGTCCCGTTCCAGCGGACCCGGATCTCCCCTTCGTTGAATTCATTCAGACTCGGATAGACCCAGAGTTTTGGAGCTGGCGGCGGCGTTGCCCCCCGGAAATCGGGGACGCCGTCACCTTCATAGTAGGAAGTATCGGCCTTCAAATATACGGTGGTCGTTTCGACTATTACCGGGTCATATTGGATAGTATCGAATTTCAAGGTAGAGTCAAAAACACAGACGCGAAATTTCCCCTTATAGCCGTCGCCGTCAGTATCGTACCCCGGGTTGTCATAGAGCCAGGACGCCCATGTGGCATTCAGACCAAAATCCTGGAAATTCAACTGATTATAAAAGGCATCAGGCGCCGCGGCGTTGAATAAATTCTTGAAAGCGTTGCAGTCGGTATGAAAATTCTCGCCGCAAACCTGCGCAAAACTTAAAGGCAGGACTTCACCCGGACGGATGTCGAACGGTCCGAATGATAGGAGATAGCGGGTATCAAATCCGTCGGCAAAATCCGAGGCATCTCGAGGCGGCGGCAACCAGCCGTCGGCACTGTGGTCCACCGCTGTAAACAACTCATCATAATCGAATTCTTCATGCCGCATTATGTAATATTTATTCTTGTCACCTTCAGGCGTGCCGAGATTGCCGCCAAAAGAGCGAAAGGGATCATCGGCGGTGCCTATCCGGCGCGGCCCGAAATCGGCGGAGGGTTCGCTGTTGGAAATCCACCAATTAAATGAATATTTAAGGGAATCGGACGGGGTCCGAACTACTCTTGTGCCCATTATGCCGGTGACGGAATTGCCCGGATCATAGGGACAGGGATCCCCGATGGCCTGGAGTCCATCATTGTCGGCCAGCCACGCTATATTTATGGTATCAATGAAGCCGCATCCCAGGGGCGATGGAATCGCTTGCTTGAATCCCGAAATATCATCAAGATATCCTTCCCCTCCGACTCCGACACTCACATCGCCGTCGACATAAATCCCCATGTAAACTTTTTTCAGATCCTTCTGGCCGATGTTCTTGATACTGTAATCAAATAGAACAAAATCTTCGGCATAGGCATAACTCCAACCATAGGTCCTTTGAGTGACCTGAATACCCAGGGGAATATGAGGACGGCCGTCAAGCGGATCCGCCGCGACATGAGCCGCATCGGTTACCGTATCCGTATAGACAGCAATCCAGTCTTGTTCGGAAACCGCGAGACTGTCATTTCTCGAAATGGAGCGATAAACCATCCCCCCGCCCAGGTTGCAGGGCAGCGGCCATAATTCCTTGGTGCCGTGCCAACCGTCCGCCCCGACCGATACCAGGGTATCAATACCGACTACCGCCCCTATCCAGAAAGCGCCGGCAAAAAGGTAATTACTGCGACCGGGATAAGGGTATATGCATGAGGGAGCGATTCCGCCATCAAGAGGATTGGTGGCGCCGCCGAAGAAACCGGTTCCGAAATGTCCCTGATTGGAGACCGTCAGCCCGATTTTGCCCTTGTTGTGAACACCGACTCCCACGCACGGCTCATCGTACTGCGGCTTGGCCGGAATGAACGCGGAATCATCGACATCAAACAAGGCTCGCGCCTGAAGTTGAGGAATTGGCAAGAATCCAATTGACAATATTGCTGTAATAAATAGTAAATGAAGGCGCTTTCCCATAATGCAGAACCCTCGAGCAAAATTCCGATATTGCGGCGAGCCGGTCAAAGTCTCGGCTTTCCGATTTCTTCCCGAATATAATTTAATAACCTTTGCCCGGGTAAGCAAGTAACTTAAGGGCTGTTTTTGAAGGAATTATGGGAAGCGACCCCATACAAGAGTCAGGAAATGGTTTCAACTCCGCAATCAAGTCGGAAGATCATCATTGGGCTCGGTGGCTTTAGGAAGCTGATGGAGCCTCTTTATCCGAACCCTCTATCAATAGATTAAGGCGCCTGACAACCGCCTGCATTTGCTGGGCCTGGCCGGCCAATTCCGCGCTGGCCGATGAGGATTCCTCGGCGCTGGAAGCCGTTCGCTGGGTCATTTCATCCATCTGGGCCACGGCCGAATTGACCTGCCCGATGCCGTGAGATTGTTCGTCGCTGGCTACGGCGACCTGATTGAGAAGTGTGCTGACCTTTTTTATTCCGGAAGTGATTTGTCCCAGTATTTCCATAAATTCCTGAGTCGCCTTGACGCCCATTTCGGCATTCTTTTGAGATTTTTCAATCAGGGCTCCGGTACTTCGTGCGGCATCGGCGCTTCGCAGCGCCAGATTGCGGACCTCTTCGGCAACGACGGCGAATCCTTTCCCGGCCTCACCGGCCCGAGCCGCCTCCACGGCCGCATTAAGAGCCAAAAGATTGGTTTGAAAGGCAATTTCATCGATCGCCTTAATAATTTTCGCCGTTTCATCGGATGACTGCTTTATGATATTTATGGCATTCGCGACTTCATTCATCGCAGACAGACCTTCATCAGCGGCGGCGTTGGCCTGAAGAGCCAGATTGTTCGCCTCTTTGGCATTTTCGGCATTACTTTGTGTCATGCCGGACATTTCCACCAGCGATGAGGAGGTCTCTTCCAAGGCCGATGCCTGCTGTGACGCCCCTTCGGCCAGAGCCTGGCTCGAACTGGCAACCTGCACGGACACAGCGCCAACTTGCTCGGCACCGTCTCTCAGTTCCGAAACCATGGCATTTATGGGCCGGGATATACTTCGCGCCAAATACCAGCCCAAGGACACGCCCAGAATGGTGGAGGCGAAGCCGAATATCAGGATTATAAAGCGCGATTGCGATGCCGTCGTGCGATAGCTGGCCGTACTGGCATCGGCGCCGGCCTCCTTCAGCCGCATCAGATTACTGACATTAGTAGCGACGGTGTCGGTAAGACCGTCCGAGAGGGCGGCGATCTCGATTATGCCGGCATTGGCATCGGCATTCAAAGCCGGAACCAGCAGGCTTCTGACAACATCTACATACTGGGAGTTGGCTGTCGTCATCGCCGCGACCAGGGCCCGTTCCTCGTCGGA
Organism: Candidatus Zixiibacteriota bacterium; assembly: GCA_900498245.1. Taxonomy (NCBI): domain Bacteria; kingdom Pseudomonadati; phylum Candidatus Zixiibacteriota; species Candidatus Zixiibacteriota bacterium. Next base: position 1,220,150 of record LS998015.1, on the reverse strand, counting down.
TTCGGCCGTTTCTTTAAGGTGCGCCGCCATATCTTCGAATTTTTTGTTATCGGCCTCAAATCTATCGAGATAGGAGACATTTTTTTCCACCATCATCATTGCCTGACTTTTATATGTCTTAAGGGACATGAAAGCCGCATCTTTGGCCCAAAGCGCCCCGCGGAGGTTGTCGGCGGCCTTGTCGCCGGCGCTGCTCATTTTATATGATGCCCAAAATGATATTCCGCCCATGGCCACAAGAAAAATTATCACAATTAAAACCGTTGAGATAATTTTGGCAGTCAAATTGAGTCTCATGCAACCCTCCTGCGGAAGATTAAAAGTGAAATTGGAGGGGATTTCCGGTCATGGTATATTGGTCATTTGGACCTTTTCCCCTTCTTTAGAATTATCGTCATACAGGAAGATAAGCCCATATATCTCGGGAGATAATCAGATGTCTTCGGCAAAATTGGCTTAAAATTGAACCACCTATGGGCGGCTCACCATAGGGCAGATGTATAAGGGATTAATTCGATGAATCTCAACAAATTAGGAGATGTCTATTATTGTAAGGCCTTTATTTAACCCAACGCCGATTTCTTTGGCAACTTCACGTACATTTAATTCTATTTGAAAGATACCAAAGGCCGGCCTGAGGTTAGTAAATATTATCTTGATTGACTTTAATCACGGCCCAATTCAATTGATCGATATGTACCGAATAATGACCAGACCTGTTGCCATGAGTGCAAACCAATCTAATTTCAGTTGGGTCCGATTAATAATTCGGAGTTAATATTCCTGCAAATATTACTTTACAATTTCCCGGATTTCCGGGCCGTGTGTTTCAGTCTATGATTGTCACATCATGAATTAAGGGCAATATGGCGCCGAACCTCCTTTGTATAGAAAGTTTATCAAATATGACACATCCAGAATATTCGTCACTTGATTTCCATTGACATCCGCCGCCTCAAGCGGCACTGAGTCCGGTCCGCTCTTATAAAGGTTGTTAATTATATAACTGACATCCAGTATATTTAGAGATCCGGTATTATTGGCATCCCCGCGCATGTAAGTCATAAAAGAGCGGGTATTTATGGACAAGGTATCAAATCCGATCTTGTTGGTTGCCTTGACCCGCCAATATATCCACTGGGTCCGGGCGAAGCGATTTTCACCTATCACCAGTTGCGAAATGTTTTTGACGGTGGTATCAAAAACCGATCCGGACGGCAAATTGGCGGTCGGTCCAAAATACAGAGTATATGTCATGGTATCGTTGGGGATCGGAGAAGCGGGGTCGCTCCAATCTAGAGGAATATCATTTATGCATGCCAGACTCAATTTGCTTTGATCGATCGGAGAGGCCAGACTAAATGACCCCGGATAAGAGGCAATCGTAAGATGGAATGACCATGGTGACGGATCGCACCATGTCTCGTAGCCATTAAGAGTGCTGTAGGCCCTCACTTTCCAATAATAGTCACCGGTTGACATCACCGAGGCGGGAATACTATATGCGGTATCGGTCAATCCGGTCACGGTAGTTACGTGCGGCGCGCTGAATGACGGTTCAGTACTATACATCAAATCATAACGGATCTGATCCCCCTGATAGGGCGTATATGATTTATGCCAGCGAAAGACAAAATTGTCGATAATCGGGATCGTAATATTCTGCAAATTTGAGGGTTCCGCCAAACCGAATGGGCTGGGTGGAGTATTAATGCAGAAAACCGCTCCACGACCCGTTTCAGAAATGGGATTATTGTTTACGTCATGCACGACGAGATTATCCATCGTCATATTCACTAATCCGGTTCCGATGGCTCGAAATCGGATAGTCGCCAGAGTCCCCGGCCCATCAACCACCAGCCCGTACCCCAGAATCACAGATTCCAAACGAAGAGCAGTGGAATCATCTTCGACATAAGCGTGAAATACGGTTGTTCCGGCGCTTTGCATCAACGGCCCTTCCGTTACCGAGACAGTATCCAGACGCAACTTATCATAATGCAGAAAAACCTGATAAAGTTTCATACCGGTCACGCCGGCATCAACCTTTAAATCTACGGAAAATTCGGTGCCGACACCACTTGTTATGAAAGTGGTGTCAGGATCAAGGTAGAATAACCCGCCAAAGGCCGGGGCGGTATGAAATGCAACCGCCATTGCCAGGAGAAATAGAGACTTTTTTAAAATACTTCTTCTAACAGACATGAGCTCCTCCAACAAATCAAATGGTTGTCAAAATATCGGGGGAAGCGGGCCCCGTAAGGTCCGCTCCCTCCTGTGCTCTCATTCCCCCCTGATCACTTCACCAGCATCATCTTTTTGGTTGCCGTGAAGTCGCCGGCTTTTACTTTGTAGAAGTAAACTCCGGATGCGGCGTTTCCGGCATCCCAGTTGATGGTCACTATACCGGCCTCGCTGAAGCCCGCGAACGATTTAATCTTCTGCCCGACCACGTTGTAAATATCGAGCACATATTCGCTCGCAACGGGGAGAGACAGTTCGATTGTCGTTGTCGGGTTGAACGGGTTCGGATAGTTCTGAGACAGTGCAAACACGGTCGGGATGGCCGGGGTGACTCCCTTCACAACGGTGGTGCTGAAGGAGGTCGGCACATCCTTATTGTTGACGTCTCTTACGGTCAATACCATCTCTTTCAGTTCAACCGAGGTGATGCTGTGGATGGCCCTTATGGTCACCTGAGCAATCTCGGCTTCCTTGAACTGGGCGCCGGCGCCGAAGATCACGCCGTCAATCAGGAATTCCTTCCCTTCCGCTTTGTTAAAGAAGAAGGTCTGGTTCGATGTTTCAAACATCTTGCCCTGCTTGACATTGACTATTTCCAGATTGTCCCGGTCATAATTGAAGACCAGGTGGAATCCTTTGATAATTGAGGGATTATCGTTGGATATGGAAATAGTGTATTCCGAGCCAGCCGTCATCTGATCCGGCAACTGAGCCATAATTGTGACCGGAGCGATCTTGGACGGCCCGGGGTTGTTCCCCTTCGGGGCGCCGTATGCGTCATAATTCATAGCAAATGGAATGAGATCTTCAAAATCAATACAGCCATCAGGCGTCGGATACCCGGTTCCAGAACCATCATCGGTCGGGCCAATATCAATGACAGGATCAAAGCCATCCTGCGGGAAGCAGCGATAGTAGGCCCCCGCGAAGGCGCCGAATTCATCGGCAAACTCCACGGATCCGTCAAAATCGAAGTCGCCCAGGATATAGTTAGTCTCAAGAACATCGATATTGGGACCGGAGTAATTGCCCGCCGAATCCATTGTCCAGATAGAAATGGCGTAAATATCCGCCGGATAGGTACCGAGGCCAAAGCCCATATAATCGACCTGCGGGGCCGTTACCGTGCCGGCCGATAATCCTTCGGACATCGTCAGCGGGTGCGGCGGTACAGCACCTCCATAAAGCGGATAGTCGTTCCAGAAAGCATATCTGATGATATACTTGTATGCACCCGGAACTGCCGTCCAGCCGAGGTGCAGGCTTCCGCCCGGAATACCGCCTGCCGACGGCGTTGCGGCGGGAGCCGTAACATCATAAATAATGGTGGCGTCATACGGACCACCAGTATTTAAGGCATCGTCCCGGAACTGCACCTGAACGGTGTTCACACCGGCCGGACCGGCCAGGGTCCAGGGGCTCGGATAGGTCCCGGCAACAGGCATCCACGTGGTATAAACGCCGCCGGAATTCTTGAATCGCATGCTAACCGCATCGCCGGAATATGTAATGTTGACCAGAGAGTTGTTGGCCAGGTTATTGGTGTACCCCGAGGCCGCGCTTGGATTTCCGGAGAGAATCGTGAATGAGCCGGTCGGCGGCGCCTGGTCGAGGGTTATACCATCCGATATAACGGCGCTCTCATGCCCGGCATTATCCTTCATCTTCATGTAGATGGTCTTCGCGGCGTCGGTCGGCGGATTAAATGTAAATGTCACGGACGTCCCATGGCTCTGCCATGACGCCCCCGTAAAGGCGGAATTCTCTGCCAGCATGATCTGGTAGGGGTAAACTTCCGTCCAGGTATAGGTTACGGTGACAGTCGGACTGTTGGTCTTGATCGCGCCCAGATTAATCACCATGGTATTAATAACCGGTGCGGTGAGGTCGAAGATTATCGCGTCGCTGACCTCTCCGCTCTCGCGCCCCGCACAGTCGCGGGCCTTAAGATAGAGGGGTACCCAGGCGTTTTCAGCGGGGCTCGAGAAGGTATAGGCTACCGTCGGATTGAGAGGATCAAACGGCACCCAGGTGCTTCCCGAATAGTCGCCGGAGATGGGACTCATAATGACTTCGACTATATCAGAACTCATACCGGTCAGGGTGACATCGACGGTTACATCCGGCGAGAAGGTGGCGCCGTTATCAAGGGCCATCGTTCCCGCGGTCGGAACCGCGCAGTCAACCAGAATACCGTCACTGCCCTCGGCGCTGTAGTTGTTAATATCATCAATCAGGACAGAATAGATGGTATTAACGGCATCGCAGGAGCCGCCGGCAATGGTGTAGGACTCAGTTACCGGGCTGGTTGCGGCCGATATGTTGTACCAAGTATAACCGCTGCCCGAAGTTGTACTAAGGCCGAGCCAAACCACATCGGCTTCGGGGTAACTGACGGTTACATCGACGGTCCAATTATCGGAGCAATCTTCCTCGCCGTCGCTGGCGTCCGTTACCACCGTAGAGGTAATCGTCGCCGGGGTCATGTCGAGAATGATGTCGTCGCTCAATATGGCGCTGACATTACCGGCCAGGTCACGAGTGGCATAGTACACCGTTTTGGTTTCGTCATCGTCGCTCAAAGTAATATTGACCGGATTGGTCAGAGCCACCCATCCGGTATTGCCGCAAACCAGGTCGCCGGCATTTTCGGAGAAATTCAGAGTCGCCGCGCCATTGCCGCCATAGGATATAACGGCGCCGGTGATATTCTTGGTATTGGTTTTGGCAGCGCCGCCCGCCAACACCCAGCCAGTCGGGACCGGAGCGGATCGATCCAGTTCAATGGCATCATTCTGGGCCGCACCGATATTGCCATAGGCGTCAATTAGCCGGGCACGAAGGGTATAATTGGCATCCGCATCAGGGAGATTATAGGTTGTCTGCGGATATGCCAGAACAGTTTCCCAGGACACTCCAACTCTGAATTGAATCTTGGTCGGGACTCCCGTCACACCTGCCAGAGCTACATTAACCAATCTCTCGTTAGTATAGTTGGGATCAACCGGGCAGTTAGGATCCGACATCGTCAGCCCGGTAAAAGCCGGCCCGGTCCGATCGATGGTAAACGGATAATCGACCGGATCGGAGAGCTGAACGCCATCAGACGCGATAACATTCAGCGTGTGATCTGTTTCCGAAAGACCTGTTATATCGACATATATTTCGGCCGGTGTAGTGTATGATGTTCCAGAAGCCGGGCCGAGGTAGAGCCAGCTGCCCGCGCCGTCAAACCGATACCACAGGCTTGTCAGTTGATAATTATCCGTGGCCGAAACCAGGACCTTCAACTGAACCGGAGCCCCGTCCGGATCGGAATAAGTATCATCACCAACCGGATCATTGGGAGTAAGATTGGTGACCACTGGCTTCTGAGTATCTGTCAGAGTTAATGGCAGGGGGACATCGACTGTCGGAAGCGGGGCGTTGTTCATATCCAGATACTGAGAGGATATGGTAATCGTGGCGCCGCCCGTAACGAGCGGTTTAAAGGCCGCGTACGCCAGTCTGCCGTTCCCAAAACCGGGATTGGTATAATTGGCAGCGGCAAAAATCAACTTGCCGACAGACGAGGAATCTATGGGAGGGGTATAAAGGCCACCGTCTCCCAGAAGTCCTTTGTCATAGCTGGCCGAGCCGGCCTGATACTGCAGTTTGGTTATATCCCAGGATACGGTGAAGGAATAAGCCGCCAGCCCGTTCTCCTGCGGATTGCAGTTGGCCATACCCCAGTCGAAATCTACCGTATGGGTCGAGAAAACTTCCCATGACGACGATGAAGAGGTGGCCGTGTTGGTGAAGGTATTGGGGGCCAGATCGACAATGCCCGTCCCGCCGTCCAGAGAATAATATCCGGAACCGGAATAATCATCAAAGAAGTTGCCGGTCCAATGATAAATGGTATTATCATCAAACCCTTCCACTCCGGGATGGTTGTAGAAGCAGTTGTTCCGGATATAGTTCGTGGCCGGAGCGCCGGTGACATACACGCCATAGACGGCGTCGTCGTGAATGGTGTTATATTCTACCGTGACCTTCCCGGCCTGATAAATATAAACACCATAGCTGTCATTACCGAACATCAGCGAATGATCAACCGCGTTGCCGACCGGATTGTTGGAACTGTTGAAGAGCACGCCGCAACGGCCGTTGTCTTCAAAGACCATTTCCGTCAGGACAACCTGGTCAAGGGAAGCTCCGCCCGCGACACCATCGTAATAATTCTTGACCGTCAATTTTTTAATCAGCAGGCCGTTGGTATAATCGGCGTTGAGATTAAACAAATTCGCGATCTTCTTCTGGGCGGTCGGAGGCGTGAAAATAACCGTGGCCGCGTCATCGCCGACGATTTCGTCGACATTGGCCGGGACGCTTATGCTATAATCATGGTAGGCGCCCGGTCTGACCTGAATCTGATGCGGTCCGGCCGGATTCGCCGCGGCCGTCGCCAGCGCCGTGGTCAAATTCGGATAGGTTGTGGCCGGATTGCCGTCGTCATCGACAACAAAAACCGCCGCCGACGCCATTCCGATGGCCAGCGCCAGAATCAAAAAAGTATATAACAATATGCGAGTTAACATTTTTTTCTCCTATTAGGATTTTTCAATTGGTCACCCGTTTCAGGTGACTTTGTAATAGAGTCAATTTCAAAAACCCTTCAGTTTTTTGGCCCACCTCCTTTTGAAAAGTGGGGCAAGGAGAATTCTGCTTCCAGTCAGGGAACAAATTTTCCTATTGACTGGTATTTAACAGCAGGTAAATTGTAAGTACGGCCCATGGGGATTCTCGCTAATTGGCTTTCGCAGGCTCGATTACAGAGTCTCCTTGGAGCCGTTTTTAATTTCCTTAACAATTATTGCCTTGCCGCAGTAGTTGGCGGTTTCAAGTTCTACCATTGTGACTGGGGCAAAATGATCGGCCTCACCTCCTTTCATGTTAAAAGGTCATTTATATTCAGGATGCCTGGGACGACGGAAGCAACATCGCCCCCGTCCAAATCCTTTAATCGCGTCAATTTTTAAAATCTGTCCTGCGGGTTTTAGATCAGGTAAGAATCTGCCCCTCAAAAAGAGCGGCCCGTTCCTCGCTTCTCAATCCTCCCGGCAAAATCACAAGTGTCTCTCCAGTCGCCTTTAGTTTTGATCAAATTATTGAAGTAAGATTCCCTATCTCGTATCCTCGTTGCTTATAGATTATGCAGTAAGGGTTACCTCGAACCCACCGTCCCGGCCCCGGTATCTCAAGGGCCGGGGCTAGCCTCCCGGCCCCCGAGAAACTCCCCCCTCGAGCCCAAATATCAATAAACCCGGTTTGCCTATTAATGCAATAGGGAGTACTCCCCATTTTAGCTTGAGGAAAATGCATATCTCCTGTCATGGAGTAATTATTCCTTCTTTGAGAGCCAGCCGGACTATTTGGGCGATGTTGCTGCACTGCAGTTTTTCCATTATTTTGTACCGATGGTGCTCTACGGTCTTGGGGCTGATATTCAATTTGCCCGCTATTTCCTTGCCCGTGTTTCCTTCCGCGATAAGCTGGAAAACCTCCTGCTCCCGGGCCGAGAGAGCATCCAGAGGGGTGCTGAAAGTACTATCCCGGGTCAGCGAGGCGAAGTCCCTGATAACTTTGCGGTTGATTTTCTCGCACAGATAAACATCTCCCGCCATGACCCGGTCAATGGCGATAAACAATTCTTCGGCATTGATATCTTTGAGTAAATAACCCGAAATCCCGTGACTCAGGGCGTACGCCACATATTTATTATTGTCATACATGGTCAGGATAACGATACGGCATGAAGGGACGCTCTTGCGAATCTGATCGATGGCCTCGATGCCGTTCATTTCCGGCATGGAAATATCGAGAAAAACGATATCCGGTCGGCATTTCTTAATTTTTTCGAGAGCTTCGCGGCCGTTTTCCGCTTCTCCGACAACTTGATGATTTTCCCTCTTATTCAATAATTCAATCAGTCCGCTTCGTACTATCTTATGATCATCAACGACCAGAATTTTTATTTTTTCCATAATTCTACCTCAGGGGCAAAATAGCCGTTACTGTTGTCCCCTCTCCCGGCCGACTGGCGATATCGGTCCGCCCTCCAATCATATCCATTCTCTCCCGGATATTTAAGAGGCCGAGCCCCGGCCTGGAGACAAAACCGTTGCCGATTTTTTCCGGAACAAAACCTTTGCCGTTATCGCTGATGCGAAGATTCAGCACTTCCGGTGAAAATTCGATTATTATTTCCGCCTGACCGGCCGAGGAATGCTTCTGAATGTTCAGCATGGCCTCCTGAAACAGACGAAAGATGTTTATGTCCTGCATCTTGGTCAGCGGCGACGGTTCGCCTTTGACTGTCAAATGGCACTTGATTCCGCATTCCCGACAAAATTCATCCAGATACCATTCCATGGTCGGAATCAGGCCGAGATCATCAAGTATCCGGGGACGCAACTCCGAAGAAAGATGCCGGACGTTGTCCGCCAATTCTGAAATAAGGCCCGATATCTCCTTGAGAAGTCCTGTGTCGCCGGCTTCCATCTCCAGAGTTATCCGGGAAAGACGCATTTTCGCCAGGGCCAATTTCTGGCCGATAACATCATGAAGTTCCCGCGCAAGGTTTTTTCGCTCGGTCTCCTGAATCTCCAGGAGGCGATTCGACAGACGTTTCAAATCCGCCTTCTGTCTTTTCAGCAGAATTTCCTTTTCTTTCATTTCCGAAATGTCATGAACCACGCCGAAGGTTCCTATAACTTCTCCGCCCGCGGCGTAAAAGGGAGCCGCCGCTACCATTACATGATGACACTCGCCATTTTTGCCGATTAAAATGGTTTCGTACCGGCCGCTCCCGCCGCGAAATTTCTCCTGAGTCAGCCTTTTATAGCGGTGAAATTCAACTTCGTCCATGATCAGGGTCAAGTTGGCCCCGGCCAGATAATTCTGCTTATACCCCAGCATCCGTGCGAAAGCACTATTGCAGAAAGTTATATTGTCGCTGATGTCCGTAATGGCTATCCCTTCCAGAGCCGTTTCCACCAGGGTCCGGTATTTTATTTCACTGGTAAGCATGGCTTTCTGCAGATCGATGATTGAGGAGATATCCTGAAAACTGATGAGATATAATGTCTCGCCGGCGATGACAAATTCCCTGAGACTAGTCAAAACCGGTATCTCCCGGCCCGTTTTACCGAAAAAGGAGTGTTCCATGTTATTTATCTGACCCTTAACCAGTTCCTGCTGTGCCAGCGTCACAAATCCCGGGCTTACCCGCTCGAATGACTCCTCTTGAAGATCTTTTTGCGGATATCCCAGGATTTCCCTGGCAAAGTCATTGACATCCTTTATCTTCCACTGCTCATTGAGCAGGAAAATACCGCCGGGCATATTATGATAGAGAAAATTGAACCACTCCTGGCCATGTTTTATGAGCGCCAATTGCTGCCGATTGATTTGCTCTGTAATATCCGAAAAAATCGCGTCAAAACCGATTATCTTCGTCCCCCTGTGACACGGTATCAGCCGGAATTCACATACAAGCGAGGAACCGTCCCGCCGCCGAGCGATAAAACATTCCTTTTCCGGTTTCCGGCCGGCTTGAATTTCTTCTACTTTACTTCGCAATCTGTCGATCTGGCTGTTGTCCACCAGGCGCCAGACATTCAGGCCGGAGGCGAGATCTTCTTTGTCATACCCAAAATTGTGGTACAAACGGCTGTCGGCCTCGAGAATATTCAAGTCGAGGTCGGTTTTGCAGATCGAAACCTTAAAAATATCCGCCAACTTCTCGATGTCCGCGTCAACTTCGGTCATCGCGGCAAATTCCCTTATTCGCTGATAGTTTTGGGCGTACGGCTAGAAAAACACGCCCGCATTGAACCGGGACATGGAAAAATTCCACGTCCTGATGATTAATTCAATCCCTTGATTGCCAGAACCCTTTTTGCCCCTGAGTCACAACGTAAAATACAAGTATATCAAACGGCGTGCCGCATTCGCGATCCACCGCAAAAGATAAAAGCAATTGGAATATAATTACTTAAGAATGATGCTGAATTGCACCTATGCGCACGTGAGGTAAATTTGCCACAAAAACATGAAATCGCTTGGGTAAAATTACTTATATCGGATCCCGAGCGATTTTATCAATTTGGCCAGATTGGCGCGGTCTACGTCAAGTAACCTGGCCGCTTTGGCAATATTTCCCCCGGTTTCGTGCAGGGCCGAACTAATCGTGTTCCGCTTGCATTCTTCGATAGCTTGCGCCAGTGTCTTGCGTCCCGATATTTCTTTTTTACCTTCGTCTCTGCTTGTTTTCAATTCCAGTTCAACATCTTCGGCGCAGATAAAATCGGAATCAGTCATTAGGATAAGAGCGCTGACCACCTTTCTCAATTGGCGGACATTTCCCGGCCAATCGTAATTGATAAGTACCGCCAGGGCCTCTTCATCGAATATTTTTGGAGCAATCCCCTCTTCCATGGTAATCTCATCTCTGAATCTTTCCGCCAATAGAGAAATATCCTCCCGACGGTCACGCAGGGGGGGAAGGGTTACTTTCAATTCGTCTATGCGGTAATATAAATCATCCCGAAACAGGCCGCGCCGGACCATCTCCTCCAGATCCCGGTGCGTCGCGCAGATTACCCTGACATTTGTTTTGCGAACAACGGGCGAGCCGATTTTCGTATATTCCCCCGAATCCAGAACGCGCAATAGTTTCTGCTGGGTGATAAGATCCATGTCCCCGATTTCGTCGAGCAAAACGGTGCCCCCGTCGGCGTACTCGAACACTCCCGTCCGATCTTCGGTGGCCCCGGTGAATGAGCCCTTTAAATGTCCGAACAGTTCCGATTCGGTCATGTCGGGCGACTTATGGCTGTTGCATATATAGAACCGGAACGGGTGATCCTTGCGCTTGCTGTTTTCATGGATGGCTTTGGCGACCATCTCTTTCCCGCTCCCGGTTTCCCCGCAAATTAACACCTTGGAATCGTTATTCGCGGCTTTTTCTATAAACCGATAGATTTCCTGCATTTGTGCGGATCGCCCGATCATTTTGAAATTTCTCTCGGCGAACCCCGACAGGTCGCGGAGATTCTTCTTCAACTTATAATTTTCCACGGCGTTTCGAATCGATCGATTCAAATTGGAAACGGCATCACCCTTCTGGACGTAATCAAACGGCTTTTCGTTGTCGTTTATTTCATCCTGATCATAATCGCCCGGATAACCGGTGTGAAAAATGACCGGTATATCAGGCTCCATTTTCCGAATTTCCCTTGCGGTCGCGATCCCGTCCATCCCCGCCATCTTGATATCCATAACCACCGTCGCAATATCCTTATTTTGCCTTACTGCGTCGATAGCCTCCTGGCCGGATGAAGCCAGCACCACCTCATATTGGTCCGACAGAAGCTCTTTCAGCATTTCAAGAACGTTGGCCTCGTCATCGACCAGAAGGATTTTACTTTTAATTTTCAGATCTGCCATTGTTATCTCTCCCAAATATTTTCAGGGATAGAATGAAACTTGTACCTTCATTTACCCGGCTTTCCACTTTTATCGTGCCGCCATACATTTGAATAATATTCTTGGTGCTCGCCAGCCCCACTCCCGTTCCCTTACTCGGCTTGGTGGAATAAAACAGTTCAAAAATTTTATCGAGGTTCTCGGCGGCGATTCCTTCCCCGTTATCGGATATGGTAATAGTAAAATGCTCTTGCTTCTTTGCCCCAGTGATTATTATCCGCGGCTCCCTCTGTTTTGTCAAGGCGTCCATGGCGTTGATGAAGATATTATTGATGGCGATAAATAATTGACGGCGATTGGATTCAACCATGATATTATCAGGACAGTCGACATCTACGCGTATTTTCTGCTCGGCAATTCGCAGTTGATTACTTTTCAGTACTTCTTTCACGACCTCGGCCGGGTTAACCTGGCCCGGGAATTTTTCCGCATCGAGCTTGGTGTACTGCGATATGAGCCCCGTTATATCCAGCGCCCGCGAAATAGCATCATCCGCAATTTTGCTGTAATTTGTCAGTTCCTTTTCTCTAGGCGGACTCTCCCCCCACACCCTTCTTATCAGACTGAGGGCGCCCCGCACCGGGAACAGGGCGTTGCGAATTTCGTGAGCCATCCCTCCGGCGATCTGACGGGCTTGCTGGTATTTTTCCAGGCCGGTCTTTTGGATTTGTTGTTCCGCGCGCCGCCTCTCGATCGTATTGGCGAAAATTTCTCCGACAATTCTTACCAGCGCAATAATATCTTCCGAAAATTCCCGCTCCTTTTTCAGCGAGGCCAGTCCCAGGCCACCGATCAGGCGCCGCCTGTAAATCATCGGAACCGTCAGAAGTGATTTGATCCCCAGGGCATTCAAGATGCTCTTTTCGCTTGACGCTTCTATGGGTAGTTCCGCCAATGATGGTATATAGATATTTTTCTGCGCGTGAAGCATTTCTGAGGTCCATTTCATTTGATTAAGGGAGTATTCATCTTTGGGATCGTCTAACCCGCCGGCGTCAGAAACTGTCCAGCGATAGATGAATTTCATTGAATTTTTGTCCGATAAAATATCAAACAGATATACCAAATCAGCCCCCACAAATCTGCCGATTTGCGTTATCGCCTCTTCCAACCCCTGTTCGACCTCATCGGGGGCTAGATCAATGAACCGGGTCGAAATGGATGTGACCAGATCTTCGAAGGCGTGACGATATAAAAGGGCGGCTTCGGCCGCTTTTCTGTCAGTGATATCGGCGACAACCACCTGCCGCGCCGGGTGCCCGGAAAAGCTGATCTCCTGCGAATAAATTTCTACCCACCGCTCCTCGCCGGATTTGGTGATAATCTTTATCTCATAATGTTCGGAGCGGTCGGCCCCCCTGGCTCTATTGCCGGCATAATCATTAACCTGATTTCTGTAATCGGGATGAATTAGTCTCTTGTTCAATTCGGAAACCGAAGTGCCCAGGATTTCTTCCACGCTGTATCCTGTGATTTGAGACACCCGTCTGTTGGCAAAGAGATATTTTTCGCCCTGATATACAAACATTCCCTGCAGGGAATGCTCCGCCAGAGTGCGGAACTTGAATTCGCTTTCGGCCAGCGCTTCTTCGGTCCTTTTCCGCCTGTCAATATCGACCAGGACCCCCCGGATGCCGACAACTTTGCCTTCCTCGTAGACCGGGCGGCTCGAGGAGCGGACCCATTTTACCTCGCCGGATTTGGCGATCATTCGATATTCGCTCGGATACAGTTTCCCGTCGAAAACATCATTCAGACTGGTTCTGATTTCCGGCAGATCCTCGCGATAAATTAGCGGCCAGACCGATTGGCCGGTCACCTCGGCGGAATCGTACCCCAATATGGCCCTTATGGCCGGACTTACATAGGTGACCTTTCCGGCCTGATCCAGACTGAACAGAACATCATTGACATTCTCGACCAGGTCGCGGTACGCTTCTTCCGATTTCCGCAGGGCCGCTTCGGCGAGTTTTCGATCCGTGATATCAAGTATTACCATCTGCATCGCCGGACGGCCGTCGAAAGTCATATTCTGCGCGAAGGTTTCGATCCAGCGCACTTTTCCGCGCGCCGTAATTATTTTCATTTCCAGATTTGAAGACGATGGATTTCCCGCCATCCTTGATGAGTGCCGTCTTTTTGAGTCATCCTTGAACTCCGGATGGATAAAACGCCCAATCATGTCAAAGATCGATGTGCCAAGAATTTCCGGTACCGCAACCTCATGAATCTCGGCAAAGCGGGGATTTATAAATACCGTTCTTCCGTCCTGCACAACCATAATCCCCTGCAGAGAATGCTCCGCCAGATTACGGAATTTTTCTTCGCTGTCGCGCAACTCCCGTTCCATCCGGCACCGATCCGTGATGTCGCGCGCGATTCCGAATACCCCTATAATCTTGTTGTCCTGATAATGAGGGGTCGTGACAAATTCGCAGATGATATCGTCCCCCCGCTTTGTTTTGACCCGATACTCATGGGCGCCGGGAGAATAACCGCCCAGGACCCGGGAAAAGGTCTCCTTAGCTTTCGGCTGATCATCTTGATTTATCGTTTCGAAGGCCGACCGTCCGAGCCATTCTTCGGGCTTCCAGCCGGTGTGTCTTTCAAAAGCCGGATTCAGGGCGATAAATTTCCCGGCCCGGTTCACCGTGAAAATTATATCATAGGCCGTCTCTATCAATTCGCGGTAATTGGCTTCCGATTTCGCCAGAGCGATATTGGCCTGCGCCAGGGCCCGGCGTTCCCGCTCCAGACGATCCAGGCCCCGCACCGTATGCATTCGTTTCGTCACGATATCCACGATTTCTTCCAGACAGTGGATTTCGTCATAGGTCGGCCGGCGGCCGTCAAAAGGGGTATCGACGGATAGCCACCCTTCGGTCTCTCCGCTTTCGCTCAAAATCGGGACAAACAACTCATCACCCGGTTTCCAATCGGACGGGGCCGCTCCCCCCCCCTTGTCTTTCTGAGCGATAACCCGGCCGGAAACATCTTTAACGATTCCGGCATCTTCGGGAATAAAGTAAGAATGACTGATTCGATATCTTTCCTGTGTCAATCTCGCAGCGACCTCACGGCTCGGCGCCGGCGCTTTGCGGGCTTGCTCCAGAACTATCAGGTCCAAACCTATTTGCCCCAGATGAATAATTTCTCTCTGCGAATTGTGAATGGTCAGAACGGCCCGCTTGTATAATCCGGAATTATAAATGGCGTTACAGCCCAGGGTCAGACATTGGTCAATGGTGTCGGCGGTGCGAAGTTCGGTCAAAAGCTGCAGTCGTGCTCGATCCTTGATTTCCTCTCTCTTTCGAAGGGAAATATCCTCGACACTGAGAACAAATCCGGTGGCGCCGCCCTGGGGACCCCGGAGAAGTGAGGCGTTGACATTGATGGGGAACTCGCGGCCATTTCGGTGGCGCCCCCGCAATTCGATATTGGTCATCGTCCCCCGCCTCAGGACCAACTGCTTCAACTGCGGGATCTTTTCCATCTCCTCTTGCGGCAGAAAGTCTCCGATATTCTTCCCGAGCACATCCCCTTTCTTTTCATTGCCGAACATTTTGAGCGATGCCGGGTTGGCCTCAATTATATTGAGATCCAAATCAAGAATCGTTACGCCGTCGGCCGACGATTCGAAAATGGTGCGCATTTTTTCTTCCGATTCCTGGAAAGCCCGATCCGTCTCCAACCGCGAAGTAATATCATGGCCGATGGCGATGGCCGTCATCTGACCATCCTCCGAATACAGGACGGAATTGGACCAGAGGATTATTTTCCGTTCCCCGGTTTTGGTCAGGATCGGTTCCTGCTTTCTATCTTCGGGATGTTTCTTGACCCAGTCTGCAAAATCAACCAGTCCCGGATGGCTTTTTTCCTTGGGGAGAAACAGGTCGGGCCAATTCCTGCCGATTACTTCATCCCGCTTGTAACCGGTGACCCGCTCGCACTCGCGGTTGAAAATCGTAATTTTCGCCTCGCCATCGAGGCAAACGATCAGGCTGTTGGCCGTATCCAGAATCGAATTTGAGAAATCTCTTTCCTTCTGCAGAGCCAGGGCCGCTTCGTGCGCGGCAGTGACGTCAGTGGCAATCGCTATGACCGCATAATATTCGCCCGCTCGATTTTTGACCGGACGAAGACTGGTATTGAACCAAAAGACCCGGTTTTGAAGATTCGTTTGACGCTCCACAGATTTTTTTTGTCCCATCTGAATGGTTTCCCGAATACTCGCCATTTGGACATCAGCGTTGTCCTGCGGAAAAAGTTGCCACATATTTTTTCCAACAAAATCATTCGGCGTTCCTCCCAATCGCCCGGCCGCCACACTGTTCATAAATAAAAATTCCCCGTGATAATCGACCATGAAGATCGCTTCGCCGGCGGTTTCGACCAGGGTACGGTACTTTTCTTCGCTCTCTTTAAGGGCCACTTCCGTCTGCCGCCAGTCGGTAATGTCTCTCACTATTACAAGAACTTCCCGGGGGCCGCTGATAACCAAACGGGCTTCATAATTTTTGGGGCCGCCCGGCATCTCCAGCTGGTAGTCAAATGATCTTATCTGCCGGGTCGCTATTACTTCGCGAATCAATTCCAGGGCTCTTTCTGATATTTTTGGCGGCATAACTTCGGCAATATTTTTGCCTATAAATTTGTCGGGCGGTATCAGCAGTTTCTCGTCCTCATTCCCCTTATAATCCAAGAACACGCCATCGCTGTTGACGACAAAAATCAGGTCCGGGGTGGCATACATCAGAGCCCGGCGCTTAACCTCGCTTCTATAGAGAAATCTCTCACTTCGCTGACGAAAATAATTTATTAATAGGAGGGCGGCGAGGAGCAGAACGGCCATTATAACGATAAGTTCTCGATAGTACCAAAATATCTCGGCAACATATTGACCGAACGGGCGTTTGATTATATTCATGACCTGACCGATATTGGGATCACTTACCAGCAACGTAAGGGCATTGCCGGCAGTATCGAAAATTATCGGTTCGACCGCTCCCCCGCCGTATCCGCTCTTTCCCAGTTGCCGGAAATCGCGGGTATACAAGTTAAGACCGTTTGTCCCATTGAAGATATATTGCGAATCAGCCATCCCGACCAACTTGACCTTACCGACGAAGGCGCGCAGGTCGGTGGGATTGGATTCGGCCAGCAGTGACAGTGATGTATCATAAATTTGAAATACACCGGATTCGGATATCATGAAGATGGCATTATCTTTATCTCGATAACGATCCCGCCAGCCGCATCCCATCGACTGAGTTGCCGGAATGGTTCGAATGGCACGTCCCTCTCTATCAACAAGGGACAAAGAAGGATTGCGTGACGGCAGGGAATCACTGAAGGTATCAGGCAGGAAAGGCAATGTATGATAGATGCAGAAGCGACTATGGCCGGTATCGGTCGGGACAATCATCGTCCCTTTGAAATCGGCATTGATAATATAATTGAACTCCAGATTTCCCCGGCTGTTGACTTTACTGAGATATCCGAAATTATCATTGAATCTTCCCTGCGTGACATTATTTTGAGTGCCATATGTGGAAAAAATCACTGAAGGATTAGCCGAGTCGCGGCAATCGGTAAGGGCGACAATGACCGAGGCCACAGGGACGGACCATTCCACCCGGCGCGATTCCATCTCCACACAAAAGAGTGCGCGCGGCTCCAGATCGCGACCGGGAAAGGTCTGAAAAAACTGTTCTTCACGACCATCGAAATCATAATCAAATCCGCCCAGGAAATTTATCGCCGTCTCCCACTGGCCGTTACCGGTATGATCCTGACCGCGGCATAGATAAATAAAATCGAACGTATCGGTCTGCTGCAGGTGCCTGATTACGAAAGCTGAATCGTTTCTGTACCCCGAGGCCGCAATCGCCAGGGCCTTAAACTCCTCATCGAAATATGTGTTATAATCCCAGAGCGTTATATAGACGGGATCTTCATCAATGTAATCGGTCGGCTGTACCCGCATCAGGGCAAAAGAGGCATACTCATCACGACCGATGGCGGCATTATTGGCGCGAATAAAAAGGGCGGCGCTGGTGTCGCCGCGATTGGCTCGATAAGTCTGAAAGGGGCGATTGACAATTTTCCGCACGCCTCTGTCGTCAAGGCAGAAGACCCGGACAAACTCATAGGGTAATAACTCCGCCTTTTGATTATATCTGATAATCAAATGGTCGACCCCAGAAGAGACCGGCGCACAATGCAGCCCCCAGATAATCAGGCCCCAATATAAAATTTTTAGCGGATAAAAGCCGCGCATATTTATAACTTAATCCATTTTCCAAATAAGTCAATCGATTAGGAGGTCCCGAGCCGCCACCCGGTATGGGAAACGGTTCGTCATTGGCCTGCTAAATTCCTTGACAATCAGACGTAATCTCATTAATTTCGCCCCATTGAATGGCGGTGTAGCTCAGTTGGTCAGAGCAGTGGAATCATAATCCACGTGTCCGGGGTTCGAGTCCCTGCACCGCTATTTTTAATTTCCTATAATTCAATAACTTACGCTTACGCCCCTAGCCCGGCACCGGGCTTACTGACATACCAGTGGTAACTGACTTGAATAATCGTTGTGCCCCGCAGCATCAAACCGTAGATTAAATAAATGACCGTCGAAAAGTATCAGGGCGCCCTGACCGGCCTGGCAATCGGAGATGCCCTGGGAACCACTCTTGAATTTACCGTCCCCGGAACATTCACGCCGATACGCGATATGACAGGCGGGGGCCCGTTTCATCTGCATCCGGGCGAATGGACCGATGATACTTCGATGGCCCTCTGTCTCGCGGAGAGTCTTATTGAAAAAAGGAGATTTGACCCGGTCGATCAACTCGAAAGATACTTGCGATGGTACAAATCGGGGCACCTCAGCAGTACAGGAATCTGTTTTGATATCGGCGGGACAACGTCGCGGGCCCTGCAATTATTCGCCAGTAGCGGAGAGCCATATTGCGGACCGAAAGACCCCACTTCGTCCGGAAATGGCTCCATTATGCGATTGGCCCCGATACCGTTATTTTTTGCCAAAAATCCCCTTTTGGCTATCACCCTTTCGGGTGAAAGTTCTAAAACAACACATCAATCCCCCATTTGTATTGATGCTTGCCGATATTTGGGAGGTCTCATAGTCGGGGCATTGAATGGATTTGGGAAAGAAGAAATACTATCACCGCATTTTTCGCCCGTAAAGGGAATCTGGGAGACCTCTCCCCTCTGTCCCGAAATTGAGGAAGTCGCCTCCGGCTCCTTTAAGCGAAAATCGCCGCCGGAGATCAAAGGCTCTGGATACGCGGCCGAATCGCTGGAAGCCGCTCTCTGGGCCTTCTGGAGTACGAAAACCTTTGAAAAAGGGCTCCTTGCCGCCGTCAATTTGGGCGACGACGCCGATACAACCGGAGCCGTATATGGGCAATTGGCAGGGACCTTTTACGGCATTTCCCGGATACCCGGCCGCTGGATTGAAAAACTCGCCCGATTAGATTTAATTCTCGAATTCGCTTCAAAACTGTTTGAATTGAGCCAAACTCACAGGTTCGAAATAGACATAAATTAGTCCTCAATTTGACCCTGGCCCCGGTCAATTCCACCGGCAATTTCACGGGAAATATTGACAGAACTGCCCTCTTTTTATATAATTGAGGAAAATTCGAGTGAAGGACCGCAATGGATAAATTAATCTATCTCGATAACGGGGCCACCACTTTTCCCAAGCCGGAGGAAGTCTATCAAAAGATGGATCATTTTTACCGCAACTACGGGGTCAATCCCGGCCGTTCCGGATATGACCTCTGCCTTGTGGCCGGCGAAATTATCGAAGACACCCGGCGATTGCTTACGAAATTTTTTAACGGCACCGATCCGAACCGTCTGATTTTCGGATATAATGCGACCGATGCTTTGAATCTCGCCATTTTCGGGACTCTTCAACCGGGAGATCATGCCATCACCACCAACGTGGAGCATAATTCCGTTCTGCGCCCTCTTTATCATCTGAGTTTATACAATAAGGTTGAAGTCGATCATATGCCATTTGACGACCGAGGCTTTGTTGATCCCGGTGATATTGCCAAAAAAATTAAGAAGAACACCAAACTGGTGGCGGTGAACCACGGCTCCAATGTCATCGGGACCGTTCAGCCGATAAAAGAGATCGGGAAGATTTGCCGGGAAAAGGGCGTGCTCTTCCTGGTCGATTCCTCGCAAACTGCCGGAAAATTACCGATCGATATGGATGATATGAATATCGATATTATCGCTTTTACCGGACACAAGTCACTGATGGGTCCGATGGGAACCGGCGGGCTTTATGTCCGCGAGGGGGTTGAAATTCGTCACACCCGGGCCGGCGGGACCGGTGTCCGCTCCGCTGTCAGAACCCATCTCGATGAATATCCTTATCGCCTTGAATACGGCACCGGAAACCTCCCCGGTATCGCCGGACTGAACGCCGGGATTCGCTGGATCCAAAATCGCGGTTTGGAAAATATCCATCACTATGAAGCCAATTTGCTGGAACTGCTTCGCGACGGCCTTCGTGCTATCGACGGTGTCACGCTATACTGTCAGGACAATCTGGAAAACCATATCGGCGTTCTAACTTTTAACATTGACGGATTGGAAGCCGCCGACACCGGCACCATGCTCGACGTCGATTATAACATAGCCAGCCGAACCGGACTGCATTGTGCCCCACTGGTGCATGAACAGCTCGGAATCGATAAGATTCATGGCGGTGTCAGATTTGGAATCGGGCCTTTCAACACCCGCGAAGATATAGAAACGGCCGTCCGAGCGGTCAATGAAATCGCTGTCAGCCAGAAAAAAAGGCTTAAAAAGGTCGGTAATTAATTTTTATTTCCCGGAAGGATAACGGCCTCGGCGACCACTTCCGCAATTGATTTTATTTCCACTCCCAGGCGGTATTCGCGGTTCAATTCCGACAATTGGTCTATACAATTATGACACGGCGCCACGACCACCTTGGCCCCGGTCGCCCTGATCTGGTCCGCTTTGATACGGCCAGCGTCAAGGCGGCGCCGCGCATAGCGAGTCATGGAAAGCTGCCCGCCGCCGCCGCCGCAACAATAATTTTTCTCCCGGTTGGGAGACATTTCGACAAAATTCTCCACGGCATTGCGCAGTATTAACCGCGGCTCTTCGATAATTCCCCCCAACCGCACCAGATTGCAGGGGTCGTGTAATGTCACCGTCTTTTTATTCCGGGATGGATCCAATTTGATTCTCCCCGTGCGGATATAATCGGCGATCACCTGAATGATGCTCTTTACCTCAAAACCGTATTCCTCGCCGGCCCACTCGGGGCCATCCCAGCGATTGGCGCTGAACCCGTGGCCGCACTCTCCCAATATAAGACCTTTTGCGCCCAAAGAATGCACGGCATTCACCAGCCGCCTCGATATGGTGTCGGCCGCATTGTCGTCGCCGCTGAAATATCCATAATTGGTGACATCGTAGTAATCGCTGGAATAGGTCCAGCTTTCGCCCGCCGCGTAAAATATTTTGGCGGCCGCTACCAGCGAAAGGGGAAAAAATTTCGGCTCCCGAGGATTGACCGTGTAAAGATACTTCACATTTTTTTCATTTATCGGCATCGTCGCCCCGTCGTCTCCGACCTCCTGTCTTAATTCATCTGTCAGCCATGAAATCGTCTCCAGCCAATCGGACTGAGTGATTCCCATGTTGTTCCCCGATGACAGTGCCGTATCGACCGTGGCCTGCAATTCCGGCGGCACCAGATCGATGGCCGCCAGGGCGCTCCGTCCGGCATGAATTACCTGAGAAATATTTATGCCCACGGTGCAGTTTATGGTGCATCGTCCGCACAGAGAACAGCGGCCGAAAAGATTATCGATCCACCCTTTGATCTGTTCCCGGTCGAGTTCTTTTGCGCCATACCACCCGGAAGCCAGTTTGCCCGACAAAGAAAAATATTTTTTGAAAACCGCCTGAACCAAATGCAGTTTATAGGCCGGCATGGCGGCTGTTTCTTTTTCCGCTAAATAGTAATGACACGATTCCGCGCATAGCCCGCAATGAACACAGGCATTCAGATAGGCGGCCAGAGATTGATCTATTTTCTCGCGAAGGGTTTTAAGGGCCCGTGCGGCATCGGCTTCCTTTACCCGTTCAATACGATCCTCAAAAGGAATTTTTTCCGGATTCTCATTTGCCATTGTTTAAGATTCCTGCATCCGGGGCGGAAAGACACCCCGCCGTCCGAAAAAGCGCCCCATCATGAACCGGGCATAGAAGAAGTAAACGCAATGCCGGATTTTGCCGACCGGAATATAAAGGAGTAGCAGAATAGCAATCAAATAGAAATATTTTTCCATCTGCTGATTGAACGATACCCAGAAGGTCATAATCAGGAATAAATCCGCCAAAAGGTTGGCGAAGAAGTCATCAGGAGAACTGATTGCCATAAGTTTTGACGACAACGTCCTTTTCAATAAAAGTCCCGTCCCGCAGAAGAACCCTGAAATCAGCAAAATCTGCAGAATTCGAAGCAATATCGGGCCGATTTTTAACCCTGTCAGAAGTACTATTAAATAAGAGAAGGCTCCAAAGATGGCTGCATGGTAAACAAATCCGCCAAAATAAGTGAAAAGGTGGCCCGAGGCGCTTTCTTTTTCCCAGGGCAACATCCCCCTTCCAAAAGCATAAATGACTCCCTTTGATTGTTTCCCGGATGACACGGCATAATGGCGTCTTCGCCCGAAAGAAAAAGTTCTGATCACCATAAATGTCAGCGCCATCAGAGCCACCGCGGCCGCCAATACAACTCCAATCTGATAGGGAGTCAGAGTCACTTCCCAAAGTCCCTAGACGCAACCGTCCGGCTTCGGCAACCCGGCCAGTTTACAGGCCCCCTTGGCGGGACCGGATGGGAATAGTTCATAGATTTGCTTGAGGGGAAGTCCCGTAGTTTTGCAGATGGCCCGAACCATCGGGGCCAGACTGGTTTGAAGATAATGGTCCCGGATAAAATTTATAACGGACCAGTGCTCTTCACTTAAAGTTTCCAGGCCTTCTTGCGATTTGGCCAGATACGCCGCCACATCTTTGTCCCACTGCGTCGGATCCGCCAGGAATCCTTCTTCGTTTATCTCAAGTTTCTTGCCGTTGCACTCAATAAAAGACACTATTCTTGCTCCTTCCAAGTTAGATATCTAATTATAGCAATATTTGTCGTTTCCTGCAATCAGAAAGCCCTAATGCAGGCGATTCGAGCGATAATTGAGCGCTGTTCCAACAGCGCCTAATTTCCGGGGGAATCCAAAATATGATTTCGAATGGCCCGCTCTATCAAATCAGGGTCGACACAGGTGTTCTTGCAGGGGCCCTCGGGGCGGCGGTTGGGAAAACCGATTACAGGAATATAAGGATTTATTTCTTTGAATCCCGAAATCAGGTCGCGCTCGCAGGCGATGGCGATTACCATCTTCGGGCGGCTCTCCCGAATTTTCAAGCGCGCTTCCGACCCGCCTCCGACGGTGGCCATCTTAAATTGATACTTGTCCCGAAGTTCTCGCAAGCGATGATTGGTCTCTTTGGTCAGACAGCGGGGCAAAAGCAAAAGCAATCTTTCCGGCTCGGTCCGTGAGGGCCTGGAACCCAGGATCATATTATGGATTTTGAGGAAGGAATTTGTCAGCCGATCCCTCGAGACTCCAAGAATTTTCCCCAGCATTGTCACCAGTGAGAGGAGACGGTTCACGAGTTTAGGTATAGCAATCAGCCGCGTAATGGGCGAACGGGTGACCGCCGACCAGACAAAAAGGAGGAGCCATAAAAATAGAATCGCGCCGAAAATAATAAAAATCAGCGAAAAAAGTCTCGGCAAAAAAGTTCCCAGTGCGGACAGGCGGGGATATATCAGCCAGAGAAACAAACCGGCAATAACGATCAGTAGAACAGTCGACAATACAGCCAGTCCGAGAAAAACTCTATAATCGGCCTCGGTAGATTCCGTTCCGGCCGTGCCGTCCCAATCGAGCCATTCGTCGCCCAGTTTGCGGTCGGTTTTCTTTTCCTTTTCCCCATCCATGACAGAAATATATATCCCTTTAATGGCAGGGTCAATATAGAGAATTGATCGGGAGCTGAAACGCTAATAAATCAGGGAAATGGGGCTCCTGATATAGTAAAGGCGGTGAGAGTACATGATTTGGGCAATTTAAAAGGAGCTCCTCCCTCACATAAGGAGCTCCTTCATCCCCACCTCTTAAATACCCTTCACCGCCATACTATATTTAAGAGTAACTAACCTCGCGTCTATAAAGTATCAATCTTTATGCCGGAATTATAATTCAAACAATCAAATTGTATATTCCGTTATGGCACAATATATTAACGCGATCGATGAGCTATTTTTGAGACTAATTCACCAGGTCTCTGGCGCATAAAGTGCGTCGGCAGAAAACCGTTTTCATCGCATATTAGAAATTGCCGTTGTGAGTCAATGACTTATATTTTGCAGGAATTGCGACGCAATCAGGTGGAATGCAAAGATTGCGTCCTTCTCGCTCGAATTATTTGCCGTACCAAGAGTTTGATTGGCCAAATAAAAAAAGCCCGCCTCGGGGCGGGCCACATATCATATCTGCAGATGATCTAAGAACCGACCGTTACCGTAACTATTACCTCGGCTGAGTCAATCACCATGTTGAATGGCGCTGTCGTAGTCAATCCATAGACGGTGAAAACACCGCCGGTAAGGAAGGTCCGTATCGCCGGGAGATTATGAACATATTTCAGTGAAGTCGGCCAATCAATATAGCTTGAACCGGGCGGAAAGGATGCCCCCCCGAAGATCAGGGTGGCGTTGTCCCGGACTTCGGTCGTATCGGTCAGAGTGCTGTCTGTCGACGCATAGAGTTCTCCTGTAATATCTTCTCCGCCGGTATTGGTGATCCATAGCCGGAATCCGACATTGTCGATGCTTTTCATATCATTTCTGTGCTCGTTCCATGTCCCGTCCCTGGACATATCGACCTTGAAAGAATTGAAATCACTGGTGCCGTGAATCTCGGACTTTTCAATCCAAAGGTCGATAACCAACGTCCCTGTTATCAAAAGACACCCGCCGATTAAAAGCAGTGCCAGAAGGGAGGATAACAGGCCGAAACGTAGATTATGCTTCTTCATCATTATCCGCCACCTCCTCAATAACCGAGGTAATAATTTAAGCCGCCGGTGACAGCAGCCGCCTTCTTGGAGCCGCCCCCACCGCTGTCAATAACATTCAATTTTCCCCTGATTTCGACTCCGAAACTCTCCGTGAATCCAATTTCAAAACCGAGCCCGGTGGTCCATCCGATCTTCTTGATATCTTCGTCATAATCCCGAGTGACCGTATAATAGCCGAATCCCAAAAGCCCGTACATTTTGAAACCGATAGTTCCCAGACCGCTGCCCAGACAGGCATCGACTCCGTAGGAATTCACTTTCGATCCGGTGCGAGTGCCGAATTCAAAAGTGGCATCCCCGAATTTGGCGAAGTTGATATTCGGCTCTAAGGCGATTCCCGGAAGAAGTCCCAATTTCGCCTTCAAACCGAATGTTGTCCCCGAGCTCTGATCCTCCTGCACAATGGGAATATTCATGCCGCCGTACGCGCCCAAACCCAATCGGGCGGCCGAAGCGGAAGAAACACCCAGCGCCATGAGGACCACGAGCATAAATGTCTTGCGCATTGTGCCTCCTTTTGATCGTTATTATAATTAATTAAGTAATTTTAAGTTACGCATCCTGCCCCCGCCTTGTCAACAGGTTTTGCCGGATCCCGCGCTTTTCTTCTGCGGGCGGAATACAAATATTTTTCGTCCTCTCCCCGCCTCAACCCGGATCACGGAGACTGAGTTTAAAATAAACCAACTCCAAGTATAGTATACTATTACTGGAAAAATCGTCGGCGGGATTATCCTCGCATCCCCGGGACCACCAATTCTCCGGTGAAAAAAACGACCCGTCACTAATAATTTTTTCTTGACAGCGTAAAATTACCGATTAAAATAGGGAAACTTTATTAAACTTTTGCTCGTTATATGCTAAACTGATGAGATTGGAGATTGGAGAAAAAATCAAGGCTCTGCGGCTGGCGTCGGAATTGACTCAGTCCGAACTGGCCGCCCGGGCGCGCCTGACCAAGGGATTCATCTCCCAGGTGGAGAGGGATCAGACATCGATCTCGCTTGATTCCCTGCTCGACATTCTGGATGCGCTGGGCGTTACCATCACGGAATTTTTCGGCAAAACCGGGCAGTCGCGGATGGTTTTTTCACCCAAGGACCGGGTAATGATGACCGAAAAAGGTGTGGAGAAATTCGAAATCCTTATTCCGGGAAGTACCAACAATATTATGGACCCGATATTGATCGGGCTGGCGCCGGGCGAGGAACTGCCGGCCGACAGTCCCCACGCCGGAGAGGAGTTCGGATATGTGCTTTCGGGGGTTTTGACCCTGATTGTGGGCAAGAAGGTATTCAAATTGCCCCCGCGGCACTGCTTCTATTATGAAGCCGACCAATCCCATCAATTTGTTAATCGAGGCAAGGTGGGCACCAATTTTCTATGGGTAACAGCGCCGCCTCAAATGTAACCACCAACCCCTTACTTACTGAAGGAGGGATAGGACGATGAAAATACTTGGTCGTCATCTCCTGGCGGAACTCACGGAGTGTTCCAGCGAGGCTCTGAATAACCGCCCGGAACTGGAAAAAATCATGATTGAGGCGGCCCGTCATTCCGGCGCCACCGTGGTTGATTCAGTATTTCATCATTACAATCCCCAGGGACTGTCTGGAATTGTCGTTATTGCCGAATCGCATATTTCGATTCACACCTGGCCGGAATACGGTTACGCCGCCGTCGATTGCTTCACTTGCGGCACCAGTGTTGACCCGTGGAAAGCCCTTGAATATCTGAAAGAAGCCCTCGGCTGCCGCAAAGTACAGGTCAAAGATCTTAATCGCGGCATACCGTCTTCTAAAGACGAAGTGATTGCCCACAAAACTGCCGTGGCTCGCCCCGCGGCCGGACCTCAATTAACCCATTAATAAGGGGGAATTGAAATGATCAAGGCAATTGATGTAAGAAATCCCAAGACCCGGCAGGCCCTTCAGGGGTTCGATTTGGACCGGGTCCATGAATATTTCGGCGACAGCGGCATGAGAACGCCTTTCTTGATTCTTCGCCGTTCCGACATCAGAGAAAATCTGGAAAGACTGGCCGCCGCTCTGCCGGGCGTTACTATTCATTATGCTGTCAAGTCGAATAATCACCCGGCTATACTGGAAGAAGTGGCCAAAAACGGCCATAAATTCGACATCTCCTCATATCAGGAGATGCTGCAGGCGGTGGAAGCCGGCGGGCATGTTGATGAGATGATTCATTCCAATCCGATCAAGTCTCCGTATGAAATCGCCGATGCCATCAAATCGGGAATTTCGCTTTTCGTCATCGACAACCCCGATGAAATTGACAAGTTTATCCCCTACGCCGGCAAGGTTCGGCTCCTGATCCGTTTTAAGGTCGACAACAGCAATGCGGTGGTAAATCTCTCTATCAAATTCGGATGTGCCCCGGAAGAAGTTCTCGGCCTGGCGGAAAAAATCAGGGATAAAGGATTGGATTTCTACGGTCTGGCGTTCCATGTCGGAAGCCAGTGTCAGGACAACAATATTTATCTGACTGCCGTGGATATCGCCTCCGATCTAATTTCGAATCTTGACAAACATGGGCTGAAGACATCATTTCTGGACATTGGCGGCGGTTTCCCCGTGCCGTATACGGCTCAGGTCCCGGACATTGCCGAGTTCTGCCGACCCATTAGGGAGAGATTAACCGAGAAAATAGATCCGAATATAAGACTGGCTTGTGAGCCGGGTCGATTTATCTCGGCGACGGCCGTCACTTTGGTCGCCTCTATTATCGGCAAATCGATTCGTTCCGGAAAGAGATGGTATTTTCTCGATGACGGCGTCTACGGTTCGTTTTCCGGCCGCCTGTATGACCACTGCACCTACCAGATTCTGACCAACCGCAATACCACCTGGAAACGATCCGTCCTGGCCGGCCCCACCTGCGACTCCTTTGATGTCATCTACCGGAATATCGTTCTGCCGCCTCTTTCAATTGGCGATCTCCTCCTCTTCCCGGCCATGGGCGCCTATACATCGGTATCCGCGTCCTCCTTCAATTGCTTAAGAAAGGCGGAATACATTGTCACCGAGTAGGAAGAAATCCGCCGAAAAGTATATCGTCGAATCATCGATGACCGATCTCTGGGATCTCTGGATGACCGAATTGCATCAGGGGAAATCGGGCCTGACCGTCAAAATCAATGGCCTGGTCGAATCAACCCAATCCAAGTTCCAGCGGATCGATATTCTGGATACCGCCGATTTCGGGAAGATGCTAGTTCTCTACGGCTCCATGATGGTGGCCGACAAGGACCTGACCTCATATAACGAGATGATCACCCATGTCCCGATCTTTGCTCACCCAAAACCGAACAAGGTCCTCATTATCGGCGGCGGCGATGGCGGGGCATTAACTAATGTCATGAAGCACCCGGAAGTCAAGTCGTGTACCATGTGTGAAATCGACAAGATGGTGGTAGAAGTCTGCAAAAAGCACTTTCCCAAACTGGGTGCCGGTTTCAAAGACAGACGGGCCAAATTGGTCTTCCAGGATGGCAAGAAACTGATTGAAACCACAAAGGAGAAATTCGACATCATCCTGCTCGACCTCTCCGACCCGATCGGGCCGGCCGCCGACCTGTTCCAGAAGAAGTTCCATCGAAAGGTATATGACACGCTGAACGACGACGGCATCATGGTGGCGCAGTCGGAATCACCCTATTTCAATCAGGACACGGTTCGGCAGATGTACAAGAATCTGCGCGACATTTTCCCGATTGTGAAGATGTACACCGCTCATGTGCCGATTTACCCGTCGGCGTACTGGTCGTTCGCTTTTTGCTCCAAGAAATATCATCCGATCGATGATTTCGATTATAACCGCTACCGCAAATTGAAACTTACAAACAATTATTATAATGTCGACATCCACCTCGGCGCCTTTTGCCTGCCGGAATATGTCAAGACTCTAATCGGGGAAAAGTGAATAAACGACAACTGGAATGAGCACCATAGGGCGGCCCCTCACGGCCGCCCTTTGATTTTGAGGATGATTTTCTATCGGCAAGGCGCCGGGTTATTCAATTTTCAAATAAACCCGATTGGACTTGATTTCGGGATGCGCGTAATCCGGATACGGGCTCAAATCAAGAATTGTCACGGTATAATTCCCCACCTCAACCGGGAAATGTCCCCAACTATACTGCGGACCGGTCAGGCCGGATATTTTGGCGGAAAAGTATATGGTTCCCGAGTCAGGCGTCCATAAATGAAGCCGTGTGGTCGCTTCGCCCTCCCAAAAACAATATACTCCGATAGGACAGCGGTTGTCGGTCAGAATGCTGTCGAATCCTATCGTCTCACCCGCCGGCCCGAATATCTTGCTCTGCCCGATTTCTAGCATTATATAACCGTCAGCGCACGGTTTGATGCCGCCGCGATAAATGGCGTTGATGAGAAAAGAAACATCGATGACATTGATTTGCCCGTTGTTATCGGCATCCCCCGCCGCAACGGCCGGTAGCGGCGCCGACCCGCTTTTATAGAGATACCGAATCAAGTGCGACATATCATTGATATTGATTTTGCCGTCATTGTTGACATCGCCGCAGAGAAAATTCTGGGAATAGCCGGCCGAGAATCCGAATACCAGCAGAATTATTGACAATATTGCCGCGGCTGGTGCTTTCCCGAATCCCGGCCCGGAATTAACTATTTTGAACATATTTTTCTCCCTCCAAATGAAGATAATAGTTACCACATTCGGCCTATTGCCCCTATTTCAAAATACGGGAGAATTAGATTCTGTCAACTCCATTTTTTATATTGGCCCACCGGCTATTTTTCCGCAAAGGGCGGCAATTTCATTTGCCTTCGGTGTTGCATTGATGCGGATAAATTTTGTCTTCTATCCTTAAAGCAATACTTAAAGCCATAGAAATGGCCGTGAACATTATAAATTCATCGCCATAGCCGATTTTCATAAGATATATCCCCAGAAAATTGAGAATTACAGCGATCGGAACTAAGATGGCGAGTCCTACAAAGAGTCTTTTTCCAAATAATCTCATTCATGACCTTTCGGCAAAAGTCACATTGCCAATATTGAGGGAATATCTCGGCAACGTTCCAATAATACACCAAAAATACTGAAACGTTAGCGTTAGAGTGTTCAATCGCGGGTCACTGATTTCATTGCGTCCGTTTTGTAAAGAACGTTCTATTTATTATAAGGTCCAACCCGCCCGCTACAAGCCCAATCAGCGCCGCGATCAATAATCCTTTCGGCCAGTCCAAATTACTGGATACCACGAAGGTAAATAAAGCCCAATACATGATCGCAAGAATAATCCCGCGGATGAAATACCTTAACATTTCATTATCCCCTCACTGTTCTGAATTTTTCTCTCAATACCGGTTCACATCATTTAAATAGCGATGGGAATCCCTCCGCCAGACCGTACAGGGCGATCCCGGCAATAATGCAGGTGTAACTTGTCATGAATAATTTGACCCCCTTGGGAGTAAACCATTCATTTATTTTCCACGGCTGAAACCAATGAATGGGATTGAATGATGGTATCGGCGGGGAGTTGGGAGTTCGGTATTTCCTTGAGATAAAGCCGAGCACAAAGCCGGATACCAGGAGTATTAGACTCAGTGATAGTAATGCAGTTCTCATCAAAACTCCTTATCTGAAGAGATATCATAATGGCATTATATGCCTTCCCGAAACTTTCAGCGCTTACCGAAAGCAACCGCGGCCGGATCGATTATGATCGGCTGTGATGAGGCCTCCAGATGCGGGTTGAGTTTATATGCTTTCTGAACTTCCTCCTCGCCTTCAAAGCGCATGTTTCTCGCCAAATAAGTCAGACCGAGGTTATAGTGGAAGATTGCATTGCCGGGATCGCAATAAACAGCCTCGGTAAATTTATCCCAGGCCGCGGCATATGCCTCATCCCGGTAAAGCAGCACACCCCATTGATTATAGGCCTCACCATATTTCGGATTCAGTTCCGTCGCCATTTTATATTCCGCAATCGCACCTGGTAAATCCGGAATTAATTCCCTGGCCTTGGCTTTCCAAAAATGCGCCTCACCGGAACCGGGATCGATCACCAGCGCCAAATTGAACTGCTCCAGGGCCATTACGACGAAGGAATCCGCTCCGACAATTTCCGGCGAATACAAATAGGCGATCCCTATAAACAAGTGGATCCGCGCCAGGTCGCCGTACGAGGAATCGTGCGCCAGAATGGACCGCCAGAGGTTTACGGCATCGCTGACTTTGTCCAGACTATAGTAAACTATCCCCAGATTTTGCTTGGCCTCAACCAGAGTCGAATCGAGTGCCAGCGCCTTACAGAACATCCTCTCCGCCGGCTTTAAAGCGTTTTGCCTGTAGTAGCAGGTTCCCAGATTCGAATATGCCACGGCGCATAGCGAATCTTTTTTGATGGCCATTAAATATTGATTTTCAGCCGCGTTCAATTTGCCTTCTGAGGCCAGCACTCTGCCTTTCTCCAAATGAAAATTGACCTCACTTTTGCTTTGTCCCTCCCCTTGAAGATTCATAGCCAAAAATACTAATATTGCCGAAATAATCTGCATAGACGTAAACGCCATTGCCTTTCTAGCTTTTGGCAAACCAATATATCGCTCCCAAAAGTGCGCCGGTTGCCCAAAATCCGACAGCCCATAAATAAAGCCTGTAGCCCTTGGGAGTGAACCAGCTCTTTATTTTCCAGACCGGCTTTAAGTATTTGAAACGAATGCTGTCCAGAGCGAATGGCGGGCACGATTCGGTTCGATTATTTAGGGCCGGCACGACGCAAATGATTCCCGCGGTTTCCAATAATAAGGATAGAACAAGCATTTGGATCATGTGATCTACCTCTGCGCAGCATTTTGATTACGCCATTTGATAAATAAGCAAGACTAATGCTCCGCAGGCCGCGAGCCACGAGCCAATTCTAAAAAGCCGGTATCCTTTGGGCGTAAATTTATCCTTGGTGGCCCACCAACGCCCGCCCTCACTCTTCCGGAAAAGGGTCATAAGAGCATTTCCCTGCACTGTCCGGTACTTGAAGGCGGAAATTATCACGCCTAATCCACAAACTATAATTATTGACGAAAAAATCGGCAACACAGTCATTTTTCCTCCTTGATTCAAATATCATGGTTTTATTATTAACAGATAATTTCAATTTCTCACAAAAAATCTTGAATTTCACTCAAAAATCTGCATTTAAACTATATTTAATTCCTCCTGGGGATCCATTTTATATAAAAAGAAATCTTCGATAAAGCGAGCAATTGCACAAGCCAAGGCCAAGCCAGCGGCTATAATACAAACCACTGCCCCCACCACGGTCCAAGAAAACGTGCATGCTATTAAACTTATCAAAGACGCGAGATTACATAGGCAATCCTTATTGCATTCATTCACAAGATTTGGATTATTCTCCAGGCTCCAATACAGAAATTCAGTGCTGCTCATCAAATTCACGGCGACATTGACATTAGAGTTGTTTTCAAATGCATTTGAATTTGACAGGAATTCGTCCATTTGCTGCATTTTTTCAATTAATAATTGATCATTTCCACTAAACTCAGAAAGTCGATTATTTTCCTTATAGGCCAGGTAAATTTCTTTCGCATGATATGCCTCATCCGCATTGGCGAACTCAATTGATTGGCTGCTGCCATTCAGGGTAAAAGTGCCGCGCGTCACCTCGCCAATTTTTTCCTGCAATATCTGCAGCGTATCATTTTCTGCTATAGCGGATACCATAGCCCGATTTTCGTCCAGCATTTGGCTATAATAATTAACCTTCATTTGCCCATCAGGTCCATATAAAGCGGCACCGTTCAGGGAATTTATGAGTAGGGTTTGGATACCCGAATAACCCTGATCATTTTGAATTCTAAATTGGAATGCCAAGGTATCGCCGGTATTATGCTTTCCAACGTAATAAATGTTCATGCCATTTTCCAATGTCATAAAATAAGAACCTGAGCCGATGGAGTCATATACCATCCCTTGGAGTTCGCCCTCGTTTAAATTTGAAGGATCCTGATTGGGCTGTCCAGACACCAGATCTATGCCCTTCTCAGTATCTTCATCATAGCCAACGCTATTGGATTCGCGTCGCTCACATCCAAGAAATACTACAGATTGAATCAATGTTAGAATCAATGCCGCAAATAATGCGATTACCTTACCTTTCATAATCCCATCCTCCTTTAGGTTTTTGGTTTTGGACTACAAAAGGCGCATAAGCCAATGGCGTGCCAAAAACCAGAGGAGCCTGGGTCATCATGCTAATCTATTGCAAAACAACAAATTATGCCGGGTCATCCGCTGCCCCTCCCTAATCCCGTACAAAATAAAACTCGCAGTACTGCGAGTTTGAGATTGTTGGCCTCGCAGCATTGCGAGGTCCAATTTATGATAAACCTGATTTTTTTAATCGGTACCGAAAGCCCGATTCGGATATTCCCAGCCGCCGCGCCGCTTCCGATTGATTTCCCTCCGCTTCTTCGAGCGCTTTCATCAGGATCTCCTCGGGCGTCGGTATTGTGACACTGAGCAATTGGGCCATATCCCCAAGGCTGTTGCCGCAGTATTGATACAGCCGCCTGATCTCCGAGCGGAGTTCGCGGATGTTGCCCGGCCAGTCACGGCGGGAGAGAAGCGCGCAGAAGGCATCGAAATCATCGCGGTTGCCGTTGTGCTCGAAATCGAACCCGGCCTCTACCAGAAAATATCGCGCCAACGCCGCAATATCGTCGGCCCGTTCCGCCAGCGGCGGCAGAAGAATCGGGATTTCGTTCAAACGATGATACAAATCAACCCGGAATTTGCCGTTCCGCATAGTCTCTTCCAGATTTTGATTGGTGGCGGCGATTATCCGGAAATTGATTCTTTTCGGCTCGGTGCTCCCCAGACGGCGCACGGTCTTGCTCTCGATTATCTCCAGAAGTTTGGCCTGGAACGACGGGGCCGTCTCGGCGATTTCATTCAGGTAAATCGTCCCCCCGTCGGCCATTTCAAACAGGCCCGGCTTGTCCTTATCAGCCCCGGTATAGGCCCCCCGCATCACCCCGAACAATTCCGCCTCGGCCATCGTTTCGGGAATGGCGGCGCAGTTGACTGTCACCAGTTCCCCGGTCCGCCCCGAATACCAGTGGATATATCGGGCCAGTTGGTCCTTGCCGGAACCGGTCGGGCCGGTGAGAAGCACCGTCATATCGCAGGCGGCGACATTCTCGGCCATCTCCCTGATTTTGCGCGAGCCGGGACATTCGGCGATAAAAACCGGAATAGGTTCGCCGTCGCGGACAGTCGGTTTCGGTCTGACGGCCGGCCCCAGGGCGGCGTTGACTTTATCGATATACGGCCTAATTTCTTCGGCTTCGAAATACTCTTTGGCCAGATACAGCATGGCCGACCTTTCGCCGTTCTGATACAGCCCGGAGAGCGCCGCCAGGTAACGGGTGACCGCCAACTCATAGCGCGAAGTAATCATGGCGAAAAGGTCGATTGCTTTGCCGAACCACTGCCGGGACTTTTCTTTATCGCCGTCATTCAGCGCGGTCCGTGCGAACACCCGATAGCAGGCGGCGATTTCGGCCCGTTCGTTGATTTTTTCCGCGACCGTTAGCGCTTCCTCGGCATATTTTTGGGCGAGTTCGAATTTCCCGAGCCCAAGATAAGCATCAGCCAAAAGCCGCTTGGTCTGGGAGATATGATCCGTAACAGATCCCATGGCCGAAGACACCCCGAGACCAACTATTAATTTCTTTTCGGCCATAACATAATTTCCGCTAAGGCAGTTCATCCATCCATAATATTCGTAATAAATGGCTTCCTCTCTCTTGAAGCCCTCAGTTAGTAATCTGGCGGCGTCAATTTGCACGAAAGATTCTTCAAGCTCACCCTTGAATGCAAGAGCAAGCCCATATCTCAGATGATGCCTTAATTGATAGTCCTGACCCATTATTCTCAAGCGGTCCAAATTTGAACGAAACTGCTCCAATGCCTCCTTGATGCGGCCGGACAAAAATAATATTAGGGCGAGATTATTTGAAAAAATATGTGCGCGATCATTGAGCCCGGCTGATAAATATAGATTTGCACATTTGCCAAGATATTCAACAGCCAAATCCATCTCACCTTCATTTTGCGCCAAAAAAGCCAATCTATTTAGGGCGCGGGCCTGCCCCTCCATATTATCAGCCCTCTTAAATCCAATATAAGACTCTAATAATTCCTCCCGGGCATCCTTTGGTCGGCCCGTTACAATCAGGAACCAACCCTTTAAAAATTTGGCTTGAGCGAATTTCTCATTATCACTGCTTGGTCTATAATAGTCAATGGCATGGTCCAATTCCTTTTGTATATCTATGTCGCCCCTGAACAATGCCAATTCCGATTTTAAAAGGCAAAAGTAAGCGTATTCCTTCTGATTGATTTCGACATGATGCACAATATCAATTTTCTCTTGAGCCTCAGAAAATTTCCTGGCTCGAATTAGGGCATCAATCTCGGATAATTGTTGATCTAATTTCTCTGCTATTTTCCGATGCATTTGTAATCCAATTAATATAGACCGCATTGCCATTTAAAAAGAACATAACGCTGACGAAAGTATTAATGAATTTCGCCCCTAAAGATGCGTTTCTATCCGACATTCCGTAATTGTCCCAACTTCGACTAATAGCGGACTGACTTGAAGCGACCGGATCGTCCCAAGGGTGAGCATACAAAGTGGGATCGAATACTGATTGCGTATTTTTGATTCTAAACCCTTCCCCTGCATAGGAAGAATTGAATATCAGCAATAACGCCGCTAATATTAATAATGATAACAATATTTTCTTAATCATATCTCGCCTCACCCGTTACGTAAAATTACGTGAGGAATCGTAATGTTGGACATTGTCATATATACCATTTATCCAAAATATAATTCTTCAAATCAAAACCCCTGCTTCCGCATTCTCACCGAATCATGACCATGTCTTTAGTTGATTCTTCATCAATGAACCAAAAATAAATCCAATTTGAGAGTAAATAGCCTCTTGTTATGAAAAAGAATTTGGTCTTTGTCCATATATCAATATCGTTTGTTGTATGGGCTGGCGCCGTTACCCAGGGTTCGGTTCCCTTTAATTGTGCCGTGCCATTGGCGGATTGCTGAGGATCCTCCCATGGAAAACCATATACTATAGGATGATAAACCGATTGCTGATTTACTATTCGAAACCCCTGCCCTGCATAGGAAGAATTGAATATCAGCAATAACGCCGCTAGTATTAATAATGATAACAATATTTTCTTAATCATATCTCGCCTCACCCGTTATGTAAATTTACGTGAGGAATCCTAATGTTGGTCATTGTCATATATACCATTTATCTATAGCACAATTACTATAATTCATCTGTGGGTTCCGGCATTCCAATTACCAACAAATCCAATTATGTTTGAAATCCAGTCTATGAATGAGCGCTTTACAAAATGAATTCGATAGGGAATACTCCCATCAATCGGTTTTTCTGTATCATAATTATTATTACCATATATGATATATTGCTGACATGATGCCGAACTGGTGGGATCACCCCATGGGTGATCACTCTTTGTGTCAATTTGGACCGATTGCGTATTTTTGATTCGAAATCCTTCTCCTGCATAGGAAAAATTGAATATCAGCAATAACGCCATGACTATAAGAAATAAGGGGAATATTTTCTTTCGCATATATGACCTCACTTTTTCATGATTAACGGTGTGAGGTTGAAGTTGTACGGTGCATTATCAAACCAATCTATCTATCTGGAAATTTCCTTTTCGTACAATAAAAAGGCGGCGCTCATCCGGCCGCCGACGCCGGGATAGATACACTCCGACCCGGATATAAAATTAGAATGCTCGGAATAAAAATGATGTCGTCTTGCTAAGTCTGCCAAAAGTCCTCCCAACCGGACTTTTATAAGATTTTCCGTCAAAAACCTGACTATTATAATAGTCGGAAAAGTGGGCTAAAATGTCAATAAAAAAATGCGGAAAATTGTGCAAAATTTGAAAAAAATGACGGTTTTTAACCTCTTTGCCGGCAAAACCTTCCCCCTCCCTGCCATACGCCTGGCAGTAGAAAAAATCCTTGAGGCCAAATTGTAGGTCGGGTCTCGAATCCCGGCAACAGCCGGGAGGAGAAACCCGACATCTTCCATACTTGTTTATGACATAATCTGTCAGCAAATAATCCCATAATTATGGCGGAGCCTAAAATAAAACATAAAATGAAAACTCTGAGACGATACCACCTCCAAAATCGCCAATATTTTGTTACCGTCGTAACCCACAACAGAAATCGGTTTCTTCTCGATGATCTTTCTCTGTTCTGGTCCTGTTGGATGACAATTCCGCTCGTCGCATGGGTGATTTTGCCCGACCATTTCCATACCATTATTGACGTTGAAAGTGCAAATATCTCCGATATTATGCGAAATTTCAAACTGCGCTATGCATTAAGGTGGAGAAAGAATGATGCTGTCGGAAAATGCTGGCAGAATCGTTTCTGGGATCATATTATCAGGGATCAAAACGATTTAAATCTTCACCTCGATTATATCCATTATAATCCGGTGAAGCACGGGCTCGTCACTAATCCCTTTGATTATCCGCATTCTTCCCTGATGAATTTTTGCGGAAAAGGTTTATATGAACCGAATTGGGGGATAAAAGAGAATATGAAATTTGGGGGTGATTATGGAGAATAAGAGTGTCGGGTTTCTCGTCTATTCGCTACGCTCACGCCTCGAGACCCGACCTACGGTTACTATTTTTAGGTCTTCCCTTGGCGGAACAAAATCGTTGGAAACTCGAATAGTGTCTTTTCCCCTGATTTCTAAATATACCTTTGGCTGTCTTTTTACGATGGGAAATTTTATGCCTTGGCCTTTGCCCTCATTGATGCTTAACAGATCGCCCTCATCATAAAGTGCCATATGAGATTCCACCACACCAGCAAGAATAGTCGGTCTTGGTGTAATAATTTTATAAGTTGCACTAAGATTATATCTGACATCATATTGCAGTTTACCCCACCAGACCGAATCACCTGAAACGTATTGCTGCAATGGATCGCAAAAGAGGTAAGCTTTGACCGCCGCCGAATCTAATATTTTCTGAATGCGAGGAGGTTCATTGGTGTCTTTATGAACTACGAAACTCCAATTGACTTGAAAAATGTCCCCGACCTTGGTGGGGGTACCGATCAATTGGGTTTCGATTTCAACATTCCTTTGGGGAACCGATGGCGACGTGGCCTTCAGACTGGCCGCTATAACCGTCAGGACGAACAAAACAATTACCTTTCTCATAAAATCCTCCTAAAATTGTCTTCCATAGGTTAAATTTCTCCATTAACAATACAATAATTTCGATAATTACTTCCCGCTTATATTCCCCTCCTTTCATTAATTAATGATTCAAATCGATAAATCCTATTCCAAAACACCCCAATTCCAATTTCTCATCCCGCCGGGGCGCACTTTTTGCTCCCCGGCGGTCTTTACACAGGCAGGCCTGTGGTGGGCAGGCGATTCCTGCCTGTAACCCCCAGACAGATGCAAAGAGTCAGGAACTAAGTTGGGAACTTTGCACGACTGCCCGGTAATCAACCGCCGTGCCTTAATGCACCGCGGCCGTTGTAATATCATGCAACTCGTTGATGTACAGACGAATAAAATTAAAAAACGATGATCGGAAGAAATTTGCGGTTTTCGGAAAAATTCGTAGTACTACGAATCAATCTCGAACAAATTCGTAAATTTACGAATTCGGCCCCTGCATGAAATGCGGAAAATAAAATATTAGACTATTCTTTGGCTTCCTGCCAGAATGCTTCCAACTCCTCGATCGTAAAATCGCCGAACCGCCGCCCCGATTCTTTCACCCTCTTTTCGATATGACGGAAACGAAGCGTGAATTTCTGCAGACTCCGATTCAGGGCCCGCTCCGGGTCGATTTCCAGTTTGCGCGCCAACGATGATACCACGAAAAGCAGATCCCCGATCTCCTCCTCCAGATCCTCCCGGCTCCCGCCCTCAAGCGCCGTCTCGATTTCCCCCACCTCTTCTTTCACCTTCTCAAAAACCTCTTCCGGTTTTTTCCAGTCGAATCCCACTCCTCCCGCTTTCTCTCCGAACCGGAACGCTTTCACCAGCGCCGGAGCCGATTTCGGAATGCCGCCGATTACCGATTCCTTCTCGCCCGATTCCACCTTGATCTTTTCCCACTGATCCCGCACTTCCTGCGGCTTCAAATCTTTCTTCTCCCCGAAAACATGGGGATGGCGGTGAATCAGTTTGGCCGAAATATCATTGATGGAATCATCGATATTGAATTTTCCTTCTTCCTCGGCCAACTGGCAGTGAAAGACAATCTGGCAAAGCAGATCCCCCAGTTCCTCACGGAGTTCGTCGTAATTTTCATTTTCCACCGCCTCGACCACCTCGTATGATTCTTCGATCAAATAAGGCAGAAGCGACTTATGGGTCTGTTTCCGGTCCCAGGC
Organism: Candidatus Zixiibacteriota bacterium; assembly: GCA_900498245.1. Classification (NCBI taxonomy): domain Bacteria; kingdom Pseudomonadati; phylum Candidatus Zixiibacteriota; species Candidatus Zixiibacteriota bacterium. The sequence continues at coordinate 1,180,600 of LS998015.1, read as the reverse complement.
GCATCCATCGGGCGCTCTTAAGGTGGCGATTATTTCCCGTAATTTATTGAATGATTCCGTGTTAGACGACATATCGGTTTTATCCTTTGGCTATTCCATATTTTGACGATAATTATTTAAAATACGATTGCTTCCGGCTCAAACAAAGTCCTTTTTAGCGCTATGCCATTAACTTGACAAACAGGGCTGACCGCAATATACTGGATGTTTTTGAAAGAATATATGAAAGAGAAAACACAGGAAAAACCGAAAGCCGCTCCCTACGACCCCAAAACGGTCGAGGATAGAATCTATAAAACCTGGATCGATTCCGGATATTTCAAGGGTGAAGTCAATCCCGCCAAAGAACCGTACTCCATTGTCATCCCGCCCCCCAATGTAACCGATATTCTTCATCTCGGCCACGCCCTGAATAATACCATTCAGGATATTCTGATTCGCCAGAAAAGAATGTCCGGGTATGAAGCGGAATGGCTCCCCGGCGCCGATCATGCCGGTATCGCCACGCAGGTGGTGGTGGAAAAGCAACTGGCCAAGGAGGGCACCACCCGCCGCGAACTGGGGCGCGAGAAATTCCACGAGCGGACCAAGAAGTGGGCCTACCGCAACAAGGATATGATTCTTAATCAATTAAAACGAATCGGTTGTTCCTGCGATTGGGAACGGACCCGCTTCACACTTGATGATTCCCTCTCCCGCGCCGTGCAGGAAGTTTTTGTCGCTCTTTATAAAAAGGATCTCATTTATCGCGGCTATCGGATAGTCAACTGGTGCCCGTCTTGCCAGACCTCGCTCTCCGACGATGAAGTCGAACACGAAGAGAAAGACGGCCATCTCTGGTACATAAAATATAAACTGCAGGGAACCGACGAGTATCTGACCGTGGCCACGACCCGTCCCGAAACCATGCTCGGTGATACCGCCCTGGCCGTCAATCCTAAAGACAAGAAGTACAAAAAATATGTCGGCAAGACCGTCATTCTGCCGATCCTGGAGCGTGAGATTCCGGTTATCGCCGATGCCTATGTCGATCCCGAGTTCGGAACCGGTATCGTCAAGGTGACCCCGGCCCATGACCCGAACGATTTCGAAATCGGTCTGCGCCACGAATTGGAACAGATAAATATTCTGAACATCGACGGCACCCTCAACGCCAATGCCGGCAAGTTTAAAGGGCTGGATCGGTACGATGCCCGCAAACAGTTGATCAAGGAACTGGAGAAAAAAGGACATCTGGAGAAAACCGATAAATATCATCTCGCGGTCGGGACCTGCTATCGGTGCCATAAAGAGATTGAACCGTACCTTTCTCAGCAATGGTTTGTCCGGATGGCCCCGCTGGCTCAACCGGCCATCGAGGCCCTCAAAAACGGTGAACTGCGGTTCCATCCCGAATACTGGTCCAAAACCTACATGCACTGGATGGAAAATATCCGCGACTGGTGCATCTCCCGTCAACTCTGGTGGGGACACCGCATCCCCGTTTATTATTGTGAGTGCGGCGAGACCATTGTAGCGTCCGCAAAACCGGACAAGTGCCCCAAATGCGGCGGTTCCGAACTGGTTCAGGACGAGGACGTTCTCGATACCTGGTTTTCTTCCTGGCTCTGGCCGTTTTCCACTTTCGGCTGGCCGGAAAAGTCGCCCCTTCTCGATTATTTCTATCCCACGCGGGTGCTGGTAACCGCCTCCGAAATAATCTTTCTCTGGGTCGCTCGCATGGTCATGGCCGGATACGAATTCATGGGGAAACTACCTTTCAGTGATGTTTACATCCACGGCACGGTGCGCGATGCTAACGGCATCAAGATGTCCAAATCCCTCGGCAACGGTATTGATCCCCTTGAGATCGTTGATAAATACGGGGCCGATTCGCTCAGAATTTCCCTGGTATTGGCCACGCCCGACGGGCAGGATCCCTGGATTTCGAAAAACACGTTCGAAATCGGACGAAACTTCGTTAACAAACTTTTCCAGGCATCCCGCTTCGTCATGATGCGCCTTGAAGACAAGAAATATGAAATTGATTCTATTCCGGATAAGGATTTGATTTTAATCGATCGGTGGATTTTGAGCCGCCTCGAAAGAACCATCGAAACGGTCGATAACAGCATCGCTGATTTCCGCCTTTCGGCCGCGGCCAAGGCGCTTTATAGTTTCACCTGGAACGACTTCTGCTCCTGGTACATCGAATTGATCAAACCCGATTCGCCGGAACAGCCGATTCGCCCGGCGTCGTTGCAGGTGGCCGTGTATGTTCTGGACAAAATTCTCAAACTGCTTCATCCGTTCATCCCGTTCGTGACCGAAGAAATAAACGGCAACCTTCGCCAATATGCCTCCGACAAGGAGGCCACTCTGGTATTTGGACCGTGGCCAAAAGAGACCCGGAAATACCGTGACGACAATTTGGAGACTTCTCTGGAATCGATACAGACGGTCGTGAATGCCGTCCGCTCAATACGATCCGAAATGAATGTTCCTCCCGGCAAAAAGTCCGATCTGCACATCCGGATAAAAGATAAGGCCATGGCCAAACTTCTCGAAGATTACCATGAGTATTTCCGGAGTCTGGCCAAAATCGAAAAACTGGTCATCGGCGAAAAGATTAAAAAGCCCCGTCTTTCGGCCTCGGCGGTTATTTCGGGGGCCGAATTGTTTTTGCCTCTCGAGGGACTCATAAATGTCGAATCCGAAAAGGTCCGTCTGGAAAAGGAATTGTCCGGCCTTAAGGGTCAGTTGGAGAACCTCTCCCGCAAACTGGCCAATGCCGATTTTCTCAAAAAGGCCCCGGCTGAAGTAATCGAAAAAGAGAAAGGCCGCAAAGCCGATATCGAAGAACGCGTTGAAAAGCTCAACAGCAATCTCGAACAATTGATGGGCTGGTAGGCCCGAAGACCAGTTTCAAATTCCTAAATTTCTCCAACAAAAAGGGCTGTCTTTAAAAGACAGCCCTCTATGGGGGAATACAATGGGAAATTTTATTAATAATCTACGAATTCATCCATATAACTCGCTATGGAGCGCGCCCCGGCGGCATCGGGGAACGATGATATCTCAACCGGGATCAGGAAATCACCGGGTCTCTTGAAATAATCAGAACAAAAAGAATTGAGCAGATTGGCAATCCTCTTGGCCGCCGCCTCCGCCCCCTGCCGCGATGTTTCGGGACAAAGAAGCCCTATTTTCAGACGCCCCGAATTGGAAAGAGCATCGATTTCGCGCACCGAGCGACGAATTACATCACCGACTTCGCTTAAAAATCCATTTACGGCGCTATCTTCTTGTTTGGCCTTGTCCGTGGCCATCTCGAAAATTGGCGCCAAATTGAATACTATTAACGAAACGAAAATTCTGTAACGCTCGGCCCGCTTCAATTCGAAATTTATCCTCGAGGTAAAGTCATTCGCCGGCATATGGGTCACTTCCATTTCAATCACTTACTCAAATGCGCCTATGTTTCTTAAAATTTTTAAATAAACATAGTTATTCGCATAAATGACAGCAACTTTCATTCCTACCATTGATTTAAACCGCAATTTGATGCCAAAGTTGCGATATGTCTTAATTTAATTACTTAATTGTATGAAATTGAAGAAGATCACTTCTAACTTGTGGCAGGACAAAATGTTGACAAAAAAAGGTTGAAATTGCCATTATGCACAGGATTGCCTATAAATTGTAACAATATGTCAATTTTGATTATAATGCGTCACACAGTCAGCGTCATCATTTGACTGTGTTTAGATCATACTCTTTGATTTTATATAGAAGTGAGCGATAGCTTATTTCCAAAAGGTCGGCCGCTTTGCGACGGTTCCAGTTGGTCTTGGTCAGGACCTCACTGATAAGTTTTTTCTCCTCATTGGCGATGGCCCGACCTACCCGGTGTTTCAGGGAAAAATTGCCGCTGTTTCCACCCGAGACTGCGACCGGAGTGGCATATTCCATTCCGTATCCGTTAGACTCCTCCATTGTATTAGGAATCCCCGCCGTTCCGGCCGAAATAAGGTCTCCGACAATCGACTCGTCCCCGCGCACCACAACCTGCTTTATCAGGTTTTCCAACTGCCGCACATTTCCCGGCCAGGTATGCTGCAGGAGACGTGACATGGTCTCCGGCGACAGGGAGGGATATTCTTTTTGATAAAGACCGCAATATCGTTTGAGAAAATGGTTGACCAGAAGCGGAATATCTTCCTGTCTCTGGCGCAGAGGCGGAAGAAATATCGAAATCTCATTAAGACGATAAAAAAGGTCATCGCGGAACTGCTGGCGACGGATAGCATCTTCCAGATTCTTATTGGTGGCGCAAATGATTCTGACATCAACATGGATATTATGAATTCCGCCTACCCGGACAAATTCCTGCTGTTCCAAAACCTGCAACAACTTCGACTGCAACTCCAAAGGCATATCGCCGATTTCGTCGAGAAAAATGCTCCCCTTGTTGGCGACTTCGAATCTTCCCGGCTTGGTCTTATGGGCCCCGGTGAATGCCCCTTTTTCATAACCGAAAAGTTCCGCTTCCAGAAGATCATGCGGAATAGCCGCGCAATTCACCTTGGTGAACGGTTCATCGGATCGCCCCGATAATGAATGCAGCATCCGGGCCACGATTTCTTTGCCGGTTCCCGATTCTCCCCGAATCAACACGGTCAGTTCGGAATTGGCCACCTGTTCGACAATTCCCCTAACCTGCATCATCTTGGGGGAATCGCCGATAAACTGCTCGTATTGGCTCCGGGATTTCAGTTCCGTTTTCAGTTCCCTGACTTCCTGGCGAAGTTTCCGTTTCTCCAGAACAGCATGAATATGTATCTCGACTTCTTTGACATCAAACGGCTTATTGATAAATTCTGCCGCTCCCAGATGGACAGAATCGACTATATTCTTGGTTTCACCGTGTCCGGAAAGCATGATTACATCGGGGCGATTCGGAATCTTATTGAGTTTTTCCAGGACTTCGAGACCGCTCATCCCCGGCATTTTTATATCGAGAAGAACCAATTCCGGCTTTTCTGTCGAAACCATCTGGATCCCTTCGATTCCATCGCGGGCCGAAACAAATTCAAAATCGGATGCCAGACCCTCACTCAAAATCCAGGAAACCTTGGGATCGTCATCGATAATAAGGACTTTCGTTTTATCTTTCTTCATACGAAACTATTTGCACTTTTCATATTTATCGTCAATTCATCTAAAAAATCAACCCTATTTGGCAGATTTTGTGCTTTTTTTTGCAATTTCTTGCAGAAATCAGATGGGAAAGTAGAGGGTGAAATCGGTACCCCGCCCATAGTCCGACTCGACTTTCAGGGTGCCCCCGTGGGCCGCTATGATTCTTTCGACAACCGAAAGACCCAGCCCCGTTCCCGTATCCTTCGTGGTATAGTAGCGATCGAATATTCTGGGAAGATTCTCCTTTTTGATTCCGTGGCCGTTATCGGTGACGGTCACCGCTAGATAGTCGGCCTTCTTGAAATCGGGGCGCCCTATTTCCCCGTGAACATGAATTGTCCCCGGTTTACCGTCATCGATGGCATCGACGGCATTTATAAATAGATTCAGAAAGACTTCCAAAACCTGATTCTTATTTATCGGGATTTCCCAATTGCAGTCAGAATACTCTTCCGAAAATGAAATATTTTTCTTCCTGAATTCCGGACCGAGTAGTTCCGCCGCCCGGCCGATGACCTTTCTCAAATCCCGCAGTTCGGTTTCATATTTATGGGGTCGGGAGAAATCGACCAGTTCCCGGACCAGCTCATTCAGCCGTTGAATTTCCTCTTCCGCCATTCCGAAAAATTTGCCGTCTTTGCCGACTTCGGGCCATTTTTCACAGAGAATCTGGACCCAGCCCTTAAGGTTGGTCAGGGGCTTGCGAAGGTCATGGGAGATTTCCGATATCATGTTTCCCATCGTCAAAAGTCGGGTGGCATTTAAAAGAGCTTTTTCCCGTTCATAGAGTCCGGAGGCGTGCGAAATTACCAAACGGGCCAGGGATATTTCCTGATCGCTATAGTGTCTGTCACTACGGGAACCGATGCAGTAGATATGCTTGAGTTCCTTTTCCTGAAGAACCGGAAGGGCCGTGAAATTGGGTCCCGGCCTGGGGTAGGCCGGGCAATCGGTAATCTTTTTCGAAAGGTATGATGAGAGGGCGCTAATATTATTGACATCAATAGCGCCGAAATCGATATCTTCGATCGTGATTTCTTCTCGTCGAATCAAATCCAGATTGATTGTCCCGCTGTCGGTCATCGGTATGTCGGTCCCGACGGCGCCGACCGGGCGAAGATGCTGGGCGATCGGCTCCCATTCGAACCAGAGCGCAAAATCGATCGGCATCAATTTCCGCAGATATTCAAAGACCACCTTGCGCATCGCCGAAACTGATCCGACCGCCGAAAGTTTTTGTGATATTTCAAAAAGCAGGGAGAATTCCCGCAGTTTCTGACGGTTGTTTTCGAACTGACGGGCGTCATCTATGGCCACAGCGGCCTGGGCGGCGAAGGTGGTCAGAAGTTTCAGGTCGTGTTCGTTAAACTTCTCCCCTTCTTTTTTATTCGCCATATTGATGACTCCCAGGGTCCGGTTCGTTATCACCAGAGGGGCGCACAGAAGGGAGGCCGAACTGTACCTTTCCTTATTGATCCGCTGGAAGCGGTCATCTTTTTCGACATCATCGATAATCAGCGGTTTGCCCGATTGGGCCACGTATCCCGCTATCGACGAACCGACCGGCAATTGCACGGTCTCCGCCAGAGAACGATCCAGCCCGATTGACGCTTCAATTGTCATATATTCGCCGGATTCGTTTATAAGCATTACCGAGCCGATTTCGGCTTGAGTTACGCCGGCCGCAAGGGTCACTATTTTGTGCAACAGGTCCTTATGATTAAGAGCGGAGCCCAGCGACTTTCCGGCTTCATACAACGCATTAATTTCAAGAAGGCGGTTGTTGAGATTATGATTGGCTTCTTTGAGATCTTCAAGAAGCCGCTTATTATAAAGGCTCGCGGCCCGTTTTTCCAGGCCGCGTCTGACCGAAATTTCCAGTTGAGTGAACTCCACCGGCTTGAGGAGATATTCAAAGGCCCCGTTTTTAATGGCCTCAAGAGCCGTTTCCAGCGACGCATAACCGGTCATTAGAATAATTATCAATTCCGGGTCGACCTCGCGCGCCGTCCGCAAAATATCCATGCCGCTCACTTCCGGCATTTTGATGTCGGTCAGAATTAAATCGAAGCGTTCACTCTGGATTTTTTTGATTCCGTCACGGCCGGATTGGGTCGTGGTCACCTCATATCCGCCGGAGGAAAGTAATTGCTCCAGCGAATGGCACATCCGCGACTCATCGTCGATTACAAGAATCCGCTTAGATTCGCCAATCATAATCCGCTTCTTTCTGCTCAATCGGCAATCTTATTATGAAGCAGCCGCCCGGGCCGGCATCACAATATTCTATCGACCCACCGTGATTTTTTATTATGCCGTAACAGACGGATAGACCCAGCCCCGTGCCTCCCGTCTGTTCCTTGGTGGTGTAAAACGGCTCAAATATGTGGGGAATGTGCTTCTCTTCCACCCCGGGGCCGGTGTCGCGAAAACGAATTGTGGCTGTCATATCATCCGCGCTCGCCTCGATAGTAACCTGACCGCCTCCCTTTATGGCATCTCGGGAGTTTATCAGAAGATTCAGGAAGACCTGCTTCAATCCATCGGGCCAGGCCATAATCATCGGCAGACCCGTCTTCGCGCGGACCTCAATGGTGATTCCGGCATCATTCATCTGCCTTCCCACCAGACCGACAACTTCATTTAAAATCTGACCTAAATCTATGGGCACAAACCTTATGACCCGGGGCCGGTGGAAATCAAGAAGTTGTCTGACGATCGCCGCGATACGGTCGATCTCCTGACTGACAATATCCAGAAATTCCTCTCGATTGGCGCCATCCTCGTTATTGCGGCGAATCAAAACCAGATAGTTCTTTATTATCCCCAGCGGATTATTCACTTCGTGGGCGATTTTGGCGGACAATTCTCCCAGCGCCGCCAATCTTTCAGTCTGAAGCAACAATTCCTGGGCCTTCTGCAATTTATTCAACGCCTCCGATTCCGACTCATACAAACGGGCATTTTCTATCGATACGGCCGTCTGATTGGCCAAAATCGACAAAAATTCTATATCGTCCTCAAGATATCTACGATCCGATACCTTGACCGATATAATCAGAACCCCGCGAAGATTGGTCTGAAAAATCAGCGGGATAACCAGCCCGAAAGGAAAATATTTGACAAAGCCGATTCCGTCCGCCGCCGAGAATTTCTTGGTGATATCTTCGATATGTATAGGACGATTCAGAGCCGTGATATACCGTCCGAAACGGCCGTCCGGGTCGATTATTATTTCCTTGTCCGGATACGGCGGCGAGCCTTTGATTCGGGCCAACTGGAATTCCTTCCGGCCGATCTGCAGGGGCAAATAGAGAGCCGCTTTGGCCGCCCCCATTTGTCCCATCGATGTCAGCACAAAAGAATCAAGGAGGGTTTCGTAATTCAGTACGGCATTGAAGTTCCGGCTTAATTCAAAGATAGTATATAAATCGAAAATCTTGCGGCGAAGGCGGCGATTCGATTCGGTCAATTCGAGCAGTTTCTGATTTACCTCGGCCTTGAGCGCTCGAATCGAATTTGTCGAGGACTTCTTGGCATTTTTCCTATTTGGCATAAATCAAATCCTGATTCTCCAAAAATTCGCCGACTCCGTAATGGGAACCGCAGACAATCACTATATCGTCAGAATCTCCCTTAGCAATCAGTTTCCTGGCGGCACGGGTCAGTGACTGTGATACGGAAATTTTGTCCCGCCACTTTGGGAAAAGGGCCGCGACTGCTTCGGGCTCCACCGTCCGATGGGTTTTGAGACGAGTTATCTCCAGACGCGACGAAATCGGCCCCAAATTGGCCAGCGATTTCCGCAGATCTTTCGTCTGCACCATCCCCACAACTACTGCCGCCTTGCGCCCGGGATAGAGGGCGCGAAAACATTTGGCCATCGCCTTCATACCTCCGGGATTATGGCCGACATCGAGGATTACGGTCGGATATCCCGGCCGTTTCACTATTTGGAAGCGGCCCGGCCAAACCGTCCCTTCGATACTTTCACGAATATCCCTATCAGATATCACAAAACCTCTTTGGCGCATCATTTCAATAGCCCGGATCGATAGTGCCGCATTTCCCATCTGATGTTCGCCCGGCAGACTGGAATGTAAATTATTCAAAATCAAACCGCCATGTTTATAGCGAAATCCGAATTTCTTATCAATTTGCGAGAAATTACTTTTGCTCAATTTCACCATCGGCGCCGATCTTTCACGGCTCACCTTCAGAATTTCCCTTTCCGCCGAAAGCGGCAATAGTCCCATCAGGACGGGAATATCCTTCTTGATTATGCCGGCCTTTTCAAACGCTATTTTGCGCAGGGTTTTTCCCAGGATATGGGTATGGTCATACGAAATGTCGGTTATAATGGAAAGTTCCGGCAGGATTGTATTAGTGGCATCCAGTCTCCCCCCCAACCCAACTTCGATTATCGCCATATCAACTTTTCTTTCCGCGAAATAGGAGAATGCCAGGGCGGTGCACACCTCAAAGTAAGTTATTTTTCTTCGGGATATCTCCCGCCGGTGTTTCTCGACAAAAGCCGTAATGTATTCCTCGTTAATTTTCTTCCCGTCTATTTTTATTCGTTCCCGAAAATCGACCAGATGCGGCGATGTGAAAAGCCCGGTTTTATACCCGGCCCGGCGGAAGACGGCGTCCAGATACGCCGCCGTGGAGCCTTTACCGTTGGTCCCCGCAATATGAATCGAGCGGAAATTATGCTGAGGATTTCCTAGCGAATCCAGAAACCCGGCCACATTTTCGAGACCGAGTTTCATCCCGAACAACTCTCGGGAAAGAATAAATCTAAGGGCCGATCTATATCGGCCGTCAACTCTGGTCATCATTTCTATTTCTGGAAATATTTCAATAGAAGGGCCAGGGTATCTCGCAATTGTCCTCGCTCCACAATTTTGTCGAGAAACCCCTTTTCGAGGAAGAATTCCGAGGACTGAAATCCCGGAGGCAGATCCTGCCCGATTGTTTCCTTTATGACCCGGGCCCCGGCGAATCCCAGGAGCGCCTTCGGCTCGGCTATAATAACATCTCCCAGGGAAGCATAACTGGCCATCACCCCGGCCGTGGTTGGATTGGTTAGAACCGAAATAAACGGCAGGCCTTTCTCTGCCAGAACGGCCAGAAGAGCCGAGGTCTTGGCCATCTGCATAAGGGACAATATTCCCTCCTGCATCCGCGCCCCGCCGGAACAGGATACTATGATTAAGGGGATTTTCATATCGATAGCGCGCTCGATGGCGCGGGCCACTTTTTCACCTACCACCGAACCCATCGAACCGCCGACAAAATCAAAATCCATGATGGCGAAGGAAACTTTTATCTTGTCGATCGACCCGATTCCGGCTATAACGGCATCTTTCAGGCCCGATTTGGCCTGAGCCGCCTTGACACGGTCGGGATATTTTTTGGAATCTTTGAAATGGAGCGGATCGAGTGATTCCAGGTTCGAATCAAATTCCTCAAGTTGCCCGTCATCAAGCAGGATTTTTATATACTTGGCGCTCGAAATACGGAAATGATAATTGCAATTGGTGCAGACCCAGAAATTGCTTTCCAATTGCTTGGTGTATATGATTTCACCGCAGGAAGTGCATTTCGACCACAAGCCGTCGGGAATTTCTTTCTTCTCCTGACGCGTCAGCCCTTCCTTGGCTTTTCTGAACCATTCCATATAAAATTACTCCTCCCTGAGGTTCTTGACCATCACGATGGCATCCTCGTTGGGAAGGCGATAATAACCCGGCCTCCGATATAGTTCCACAAACCCAAATTGCCTATATAAACTAATGGCGGCCGTATTGCTTGGCCGCACATCCAAAAAAATATACTCACAATCTTCTTTTTCTGCAATTTTAAAGATATGGCTTATAAGCCGTTTGGCAATAGATTTCCCTTGAAATTCCGGAGCCACGCCGACATTGATAATCTGGGCCTCGCCGGCGGCAATAATATATCCGATGTAACCGGTTACGGTTCCGTCACTTTCCGCCACAAAAAAACCGCCGTTTTCTCTCTGCAATTCCTCCTCGAATGCCGTCATCGGCCAGGGGTCGCTGAAAATTCGGGTTTCGATCAAAGTAATCGGTGCTATGTCACAGGGGCGCATCGGCCGTATTTTTATTAAAAATTCCTCTTTTCCCCGTTCCTTCATTGCGGTATCCTGGCGGGAAATTTTTGGATATAAATCGGCTCCAGCAAGGACAAATCATCCCCGCCGTCTTTAAGCAGATCCTTGGCCTTCAATAGAAAATCATCGATTGAAATTAGCGCTTTCTCCGCGTCGATAAGGGCGTCCTGTGGGAAATTAAATTCGTCCGGATTAAAATCAAGAAATAAAAGTCTTCGCGATCCGGCGGCCTGGAGCAAATTTTCGGTATGAATTATCTGAATAGCGCCGTCGTCGAAACTAGCGGAGTCGATACAGCCATAATAAAATTCATCGCGTCGCGACGGTATCAAAAGCGTGACAGGGCCAAACTGCCCGAAAATCTTGGCCGCCACGGCCCTGTACACCGAAAGACCGGCCACCGGGATTTTCAACGCTTCCGCCAACCCTTTGGCCGCCGCCATTCCCACGCGAAGTCCGGTGAACGACCCCGGGCCTGTCGCAACGACAATGCCCGTCAATTCCGAAGGTAAAATCCCACCCTCTTTCAATGCCTGATCGATTAAGTCCAGAATATGTTCGGCGTGACGAAATTTATCCGTGCTCTCATGACGCACAATCCTGCCGTCGTCTCGGATTAATCCAATCCGCAGTGTTGAGGTGGAACTATCGATGGCCAGAATGGGGCTGTTATTCTTCATTTCAGATATCATTAACCGATATAGGTTATTTCAATTTTTCTGGTATGGTTATCTATAATTGCGATTTCAATTTCGATTCGTTTGTTCGGGAGATAACCGGCGGCCCGCTCGCCCCATTCGACTACCACGATTCCCTCCATCAATAGATATTCATCCCACCCGATTTGATACAACTCCGATTCATCTTTCAATCGGTAAAGGTCGAAATGATAGAGCCATTTATCTCCGTGATATTCGTTGACCAAAGTGAACGACGGGGATTTGACATCGTCCTCTGCGACCCCCAAACCTAAAGCCATCCCTTTAATGAAACAAGTTTTCCCGGCGCCCAGCGGTCCCGAAAGGACCACCAGATCCCGCTCTTTCAGCAACGCCGCCAGGCCTTGCCCGGCCTTCTGCGTTTCCTCCGGCGAGCGGGAAACGACTTCGACAGTTCTACCTTTGGTCATCATCATCGTGGTGTTAAAACCGCGATCGGAACCACCATCTCTTCCAGCGAAATGCCGCCGTGCTGAAAGGAATTCTGAAACTGCCTGATATACTCGTTATATTTATTGGGATAGACAAAGTAATAATCTTCCTTGGCAATGATATAGGTAGTGGCCAGATTGAACCGCGGCAGACGAAATTCGGCCGGATTTTTCACCAACAGGGCGTGGCGGGTATCAACATTCAAATTGTCACCGTATTTGTAGCGAAGATTGGTCGAGGTGTCCCGCCGGCCGTGCGCCATTGTCCCTCGCGAACAGAGCACCGACCCGTGATCCGATGTGACAATCACCGTGAATTTCCTGTCGGCGAATGACTTCAGGATACTAAACAAAGGCGAATGTATAAACCAGCTTTTCATCAAGGAACGGAAGGCCGCTTCGCTTCCGGCAATTTCCTTCAAAATTACATTGTTGGATCTTCCGTGGGCCATGATATCAAGGAAATTGAATACGAAGGCCACCAGCTGAGATTGATAAAAATCGGCGGCTCTTTTCGCCAGTACTTCCCCTTCGGTATTGTCAAAAACCTTCTCGTAACGCACGTTGGAAGTCAATTTCACTTTTTCCCGCGCCACGAAATCGGCCAGAAGGCGATCCTCGTTCCGGTTCAGCGAGCCTTCGTCATCGCCGCCATAATTATCCGGATACATTTGATGAATCTGGTCCGGGAATAGTCCCGAAAACAGGGCGTTCCGGGCGAACGGGGTCGCCGACGGCAATAGCGAAAAATACGATTCTCTCTGAATATTGTAAAATTCCGCCAGCAGCGACTCAATCGTCATCCATTGGTCGAGGCGCATGCAGTCTACCACGATGAGAAGGACATTTTGCCCGGCCCTTAGCGGCGGAATCATGTACTTTCGCAACACGTCCGGTGACAAAACCGGCCGGTGGTCGGAATGCAGCCATTTCAGGTAATGACGATCCAGATATTTGGTGAATTCCGTGTTCCATTCCTTGCGCGTCCCCAGGTGTGTCTGCTCCAGCCCTTCATCCGGAGATTCATCCATTTCCAAATCCCAGGCGGCCAAAATTCTTCCCGCCTCCAGCCAGTCCTGCGGCTCCAGGGCCCCGAATAACTTCTGATTAAAACGGTTGATTTCCGTCATATACCGCTTAATCTGGCTCTCGGAAATAATCTTCTTGGTGTCCAGATGACGTTTGGCCACCATAAGTACCTGCGACGGATTCACCGGCTTGGTCAGATAGTCATCTATTTTCTGACCGATCGCTTCCTCCATCAGTGATTCCTCTTCCGATTTGGTCACCATCACCACCGGAAGATGAGGATTTATCTCTTTGATTTCTTCCAGAGTCGTCAACCCGTCTTTGCCCGGCATCATTTCATCGAGTAATATCAAATCCAGCGTTTCCTTACGCACCTTCACCAGGGCATCGTCGCCGGAACTGGCCGTCAGGACTTCGAACCCTCTCTGCTGAAGGAATAAAATGTGCGGCTTCAGAGAATCAATTTCATCGTCAACCCAAAGTATCTTTTTCTTAGTCATATTGCTCACTTTTCTGGAAATGCTTGATTTGGCCGGTTTGTTCCGTCGCCTATGTCGTCTTCTTCTTGGTCGCTTCCTGCACCGGGAGCGTTATCTGAAAAACCGTCTCGCCCGGCTTGGAGCGAACCAAAAATATTTTGCCTTTGTGATATTCCTGGACAATCCGTCGTGCCAGAGTCAATCCCAGGCCCCATCCGCGCTTCTTGGTGGTGAATCCGGGTCGAAAGAGCCGCCGGGCATAGGCCGCCGGAATTCCGGAACCGTTATCTATAACCTGTATAACCACGCATTTCATGTCTTTCGCCGGGGCGGAATTGATTTCGATTCTCCCCTTCTCCGGATCAACCGCCTGCAACGCATTCTTGATAAGATTTTCCACCGCCCAGGTAATCAGTTCGCCGTTCATTGCCATCACCGGCAGGGGAGAAAAATGACAATTTATCTGTATCCCCTTACCCTCAAACGGCAACCGCCGGCGGAAATATTGCCCCGTATCCTCCAACAATTTGTTAAGGTCGATTTCCCTCAGTTCCGGGCGCGAACCGATCTGCCCGAATCGGTTGGCCACCCTTTGCAGGCGATCCACATCGGTCTTCATTTGAGCCGTAATTTCGGCCGTATTTAATTCCGGTTGATTCCCCGCGGCCGGTATCCCGGTCTCACACTGCGATTGAAGAATCTCGATCCAGCCCATCAGCGATGATATCGGCGTTCCCAGTTGGTGTGCCGTCTCTTTGGCCATGCCGACCCAGATATGACGCTCTTCGGATCGCCGAATATTCTGGAAACCGATGAAACCGATAAGAATAAAGGCCAGCACCAGGCCGATTTCGATGAACGGCATCCGCCGCAATTGACTTATTACCGGCGAATCACCGTAATAAAAATAAGATATTACCTGATCATTGTATTTCAGCGGTATTTCACCGTAATCGTGCCGCATCTTCTCGACCAATTTTATAACTTTGGCTCGGGCCGCCGGCGACGGATCATTGTCTTCTATATTTGGTATATTTCTCCAGAATATCGGCTGATGATCCAGACCGGCGATGACCACAGGGAAATTGGCCTTCTTTATGACTTCGTCGAAAATAATCTGAACCTCGCCGCCCGAGGTATTGTCATTGGCCGCCAACTGCCAGAGTTTGACATACGATGCCACCATTTTTTCGGCGTCCGATTTCAACTGCCCGATAACGTCGAGAGTGTACCAGATGAAGACAATCGAGATAAGAACGATGCCGACGACCAGGAACAGTTTGAATACTGTCGTCCCGCCGATCGCCAGTTTTATATTGTTTTTCTTAGCCACGCTTCTCTTTTTCGCTAATTTCCGTTAACCCTCCCATATAGGGTCGAAGCGCCTCCGGTATCACAATGGTACCGTATTCCGTCTGGTAATTTTCCATTATTGCCGGAACCAGCCTCGCCAGGGCCGTACCGGAACCGTTCAGAGTGTGGACAAAATGCACTTTTTTATCCTTGTCGCGGAAACGGGTGTTCATCCGCCGGGCCTGGAACGATTCAAAATTGGAGACCGATGATATTTCCAGGTATTTGTTCACTCCCGCGCACCAGATTTCGATATCGTAGCATTTCGCTCCCGCAAAAGACAGATCCCCGGTGCAGAGCAGGCGGACCCGGTAGGGAATGTTCAAGGCCCGGATTATTTTTTCCGCCTGCTGAAGAAGAGTTTCGTGCTCGTCATACGATTTGTCCGGATGCACGATTTTGACCAGTTCCACTTTTTCGAATTGATGCACCCGTATCATCCCCCGGGTATCCTTTCCGGCCGCTCCCGCTTCGCGGCGGAAACAGGGGGTATGGGCCACATAGTAAATCGGCAGTTTTTCCTCCGGCAGAATTTCATCCCGGTGCAAATTAGTCACCGGAACCTCGGCGGTCGGGATCAAATACAAATTCTCCTCGGCAAGTTTGTACATATCTTCGGCCAGTTTCGGCAACTGCCCGGTACCAGTCATCGATTCGGAATTCGCCAGATACGGCGGGGCGATTTCCACAAAACCGTCGGCGGTATGGGTATCCAGCATGAATTGTATCAGGGCACGCTGCAACCTGGCCCCGGCCCCCTTCAATATATAAAACCCGGAGCCGGTAATTTTTGCCGCCGCCGGGAGATCCAGAAGCCCCAGCTTCTCCCCTATTTCCCAGTGCGGCGCCGGAGTGAAACTATATTGCGGGATCTTCCCCCACTCCCGGACCGTGACATTGCACTCTTCACTGTCTCCCACGGGGACTGAATGATGCGGCACATTCGGCACCCGAAGAAGCATGCCGTTTATTTCTTCTTCGGTCGCCCGGAGATCGTTGTCAAAAGAGGCTATTTTTTCACCGACTTCCTTCATCCGGGCGATATCGGCGCCGGCATCCTCTTTCTTTTTCTTCTTCTGCGCAATTTGCTCAGAGACACTATTTCTGAGCGCCTTGAGTTGTTCTACCTCGGCAATTATCCCCCGCCGCTTCTTGTCCAACTCCAGGATACCGTCAATATCCGCTTTGTCGTTCTTATTTTTAACCGCATCTTTGACCAATTGCGGATTTTCTCTTATAAATTTAATATCAAGCATTTTAATCCCGGCCCGTTTCCTGTTATACGATTTATCGTTACGGCAAAACGTTATACAATTATCAGGCCAAAATAACGGTTTTATCGGGGGGTGTCAAGAAAATGGCGGGACGGCCGCGGAAAGCCGCCCGGCGGAAATTTATCCCTTGCTTTTTTGACCGAAAACTGTATCTTATTTGACTTTGAAATACTGGAGAAATTGAAAATGGCTAAAGTGTGCGAAATATGTGGGAAAAAGCCGGTCATGGGCCGCAATGTCTCCCACGCCCATAATGTGACTCCCCGCCGCTGGAATCCCAACCTTCAATCGGTTCGCGCCAGCATTAACGGCCGGACAAAGACCATCCGCGTCTGCACCGCCTGTCTCAAGGCAGGCAAGGTCCAAAAAGTGACTCGATAACGGGCCGCTCGGGCTCCTCGGCAACGCGACTAAATCGGAAAAAATTAAAGAAAACCGCCGTCATCGGCGGTTTTTGTTTGCTGTTTAGAGTGGTTTTTGACCTTGTCCTGAACAATCGCGATTTTGACGGCACAAACTCCTGATTTGAAATTCGGGCCTTAGAATTTTCATAACTCCGCTCCTCCATTTCATAACAATTTAATTATCATAATCTTAGGTGGGTGGGAAAAACACCCCGGGTATCCGGCAGGCGCGATAAAGTCTTCCAAAAGGCCTGTCAATCGGACAATCCTTGACTCAAGGTCTGCTTTTACGCGCCGATTCCACAAAAAAAAGGGGGACCTTTCAAATGTCATTAGGAGGGAAAGATGACAATCAAATCTAAAATCCTGCTTTTGGGCATCTTGGGGGCATGCATACCTATGGCAATCGTTCTTTGTATGACCTACTTCCAGAAGCAGAGTCTGGTGACCGATGTAGCCAGAGAATTGGATTCCCAGACTAAGGGCCAACTGGCGACCATTTGCCAGGATTCATATTCTCTCTGCAAAAGTCAGCAGGAATCTATAGAACAGGCGCTGACCGGCAGTCTAAATGTAGCGCGGCTTTTTCTTCTGAGAAACGGGAGGCCAAGTCTCTTATCTCAAAAAATCCATTGGAAAGCTATCAATCAAATTACCAAGGAGGCCACCGAAATCGATCTGCCGGCTATGGGGCTGGGCGGCAATCAAATTGATCAGACTTCCGACGCCGGAAAATATTCACCAGTTGTCGATGATGCGACTTCGCTTGTCGGCGGAACCTGCACCATCTTCCAGAGGATGAATAGCGACGGCGACATGCTTCGTATTTCCACCAATGTTCTGACTCTGGAAGGGAAGCGCGCTATCGGAACCTATATCGCGGCCCGCGGCTCCGACGGAAAACCGAACCCCATTATTGAGGCCGTCATGAACGGCCAAACCTACAAGGGTAAGGCTTTTGTCGTTAATACCTGGTATATAACCGCCTATGAACCCATAAAAAATGCCGCCGGGGAAATAATTGGCATGCTATACGTCGGCATTAAACAGGAGAATGTCACCAGTCTCCGCAAGGCCCTTCTCTCTGTCAAAGCCGGCAAGACCGGATATTTGTACGTTCTCCGCGGTACCGGGGCGCAAAAGGGCGAATATGTCATTTCCAAAGATTCCAAATTGGATGGTACCAATATCCTTAATAAACAGACGGCGGGAAGCGAAAACGCCTATCTGAAAATCATTAATGACGCTATTTCCGCCAGCGACGGCAGAGTCTCATATTTGTCTTTCTCCTGGCGAGAAAGTGATAATGAACCGATGCGGAAGCGCCTTGATGCCGTAACATACTTCGAACCGTGGGACTGGGTCATCGGGGTGGCATCGTATGACGACGAAATGAATGTCGTGTCCGACAAGACCGTATCGTCCCTGAATAAACTGGTAACCGCTTCTATCATAATTGGTCTGGTGTTGATCGGCCTTGCCGTTCTGATATCCTTCTATTTGGCCGGAAGCATTGCCGGTCCTATCACCCGTGCCATCGGCAATCTTACAAATGCCTCCGGTCAGGCGGCTTCGGCGGCCGGTCAGGTGACCAGCGCCAGCCAACAGCTCTCTCAGGGAGCCTCCGATCAGGCGGCCTCAATAGAGGAAACATCAAGTTCGCTCACGGAAATTTCCGGCAAAACCAAGAACAACGCCGACTACACCAGGAAGGCCAATGAACTGGCTCAGCAAACCAAGGTCAGTGCGCAGGATGGAAATTCCGCCATGGCCGAAATGCAGCAGGCCATGGATGCCATCAATGAGGCCTCGGATAAAATCTCCCATATTATTAAATCAATCGAGGAGATTGCTTTCCAAACCAATCTTCTTGCCCTTAACGCCGCGGTCGAGGCGGCCCGGGCCGGAGAGCACGGCAAAGGATTCGCCGTGGTGGCCGAGGAAGTCCGTCATCTGGCGGAGCGGGCCGCCAATTCCGCCAAGGACACCGCTTCTCTCATTGCCGATAGCATTTCCACCGCCCGCGGCGGCCGCGATATCGTGGTCCGGGCGGTCGAATCGCTCAAAACCATCGGCGATAATGCCGAGCGGGTGGCCTCCATTGTTGCGGATATAGCACAATTGTCCGAAGAACAATCCGAGGGCATCTCGCAGATTACCCAGGCCGTGGGGCAAGTCGATGAAATAACGCAGCAGAATGCCTCCGCCGCCGAGGAAACGGCGTCGGCCTCCGAGGAATTAAGCGCCCAGGCCGAGGCCCTGACCGGTATTGTTTCCGAACTCGAAAACCTCATCGGGGGAGCAAAGGGACGAAGCGAAAAAATTCCGGTAAACTACTGATTGTTCTAAGCAGTCAATTGCAGCGGGGCGGATCTTGCCGCCCCGTTTTGCATTTTGGGCATGCAAAATGGACCAAAGCCGCCGATGAGGAATATATCAATTGACGGATATATGATTTTTTGTATATTTAAATAAATACTCACCATGGAGAAATTGATGAATAAATCGTTATATCTGCTTATTTCCTTTATCCTTTTTGTTATCTTCTCTTCCGCCATATGGGCGGTCGCCCCGACTCCCGAGGTCCTTCAGAAAATGAAAGATGAAGGGCGTTTCGAGAAATATCTTCAGGTCACGGCTGAAGCCCATGCCAAAGGGATCGATGTTCCCATGTCCGACAACGGCAAGGCGCCCAAGAAACTCTCTCTCGATCAGCCGACCACTTTCAATATTCTGGTGATCCTGATTGATTTTCCGGATAAGCCGTACACCGCCGGTTCGGCCGCGGGAACCGTCCAGAAATTTGACTCCATTCTTTTTTCCGACGGGATTAACCCGACCGGATCGATGAAGGAATATTATATCCAGAACTCATATGGAAATTACATCATGAATGGTACCGTCGTTGGATGGTATCATGCGTCCCAGAATTCGACCTATTATACCAATTATTGCGACGGCTCTCACGGTTTCGGACCGTATCCCAATAATGCCTCGCGACTGGCCGAAGAGGCGGTCGCCCTGGCTGATCCGGATGTCGATTATTCCCAGTTCGACAATGACAATGACGGCTATGTCGACGGTCTCTTTATCCTTCATGCCGGCTCCGGGACGGAAGTCTCCGGAAACGAATGCGAAATCTGGTCCCATGCCAGCGGCATTTATTATCACACTCAGGATGGCGTGAATATCGGAAGTTATTCCATGGAACCGGAAGAATACGGTGGTTCCGGTCTGTCCCCAATCGGAGTTTTCTGTCATGAATTCGGTCACATTCTGGGACTGCCCGATCTCTATGACTATGACCATTCCTCGGCCGGTTGCGGTTACTGGACAATTATGGCCAACGGAAGTTACAACGGCGATTCCCGTGTCCCCGCCTGTTTCGACTCCTGGTGCAAATCGCAAATTGGCTTCCTGAGCCCCACCAATGTCACCGCAAACATGACTGATGTCCAACTGCCGGTTGCCGCCTGGAATCCCGTGGCCTATCGTCTCTGGGCCAACGGCAGTATCGGGTCACAATATTTCATAGTCGAAAATCGCCAGTTGACCGGATTCGATTCCTACCTCCCCGGACAAGGAATCCTGGTTTGGCATGTTAATGAAAATTTCTACGGCAACGATGACGAGTGGCACCCGGAGGTGGCGCTGGAGCAGGCCGACGGCAGATTGGATCTGCAATACGCACATAACTATGGCGATGCCGGTGATGCCTTCCCCGGAAGTTCCAATAATCGCAATTTCGACGACAAATCCAATCCCGGTTCCAAAGCTTATGATTCTTCTGTAACACAGGTGGCGGTCTGGAACATCTCCAACTCCGACTCTGTCATGACTGCAAATCTTGATGTTCGCTGGTCCCGGCCATATTATGTTCTCGATTCCACTGATTTCGCCGACGATAACAGCGACGGGTTTTTTGACCCCGGCGAGACGGTCCGATTCTATTTCAAAATGCATAATGACTGGCTCACCGCGACTAACGCCACCGTCACCATGACATCCAATGATCCCGCTATTGTTTTTACCAATTCCTCCGCTTATCTCGGGACCATTACCGGTGGCGGCGCTTCAGTCGATAATTTCTCTCAGCCGTTAGAATATATCGTTCCCAGTCTTGAAAATCCCACATATGATTCCTTCTTCGTCACCATTGAATCCGACGGCGGTCAATTCACAGATACTTTTGCCCTCGAGCAGGTGGTTGGACACACCCGCATTCTGCTGATTGATGATGATCGGGGCGGCACTTATGAGGATATTTATCACGGTGACCTGTATAAGAAAAGGGTCCCCAATGATATCTGGACCAAAGCCGTTCAGGGCCCGCCCGCCGGCACTCTTCTTCGTCAATATCCGGCCGTAATCTGGTTCACCGGCGATAGCGCCGCCGATTACCTCCAAACCGCCGATATCACCGCTATGAAAGATTATCTCGATAACGGCGGGCATCTCTTCCTGACCGGCCAGGGTCTGGCCGGCGAATTGCGGCTTCAGGATTCCCTGTTCCTTGATAACTATCTCCACGCCCGCTTCGCGGGGAATTTTTTCAATTTCATCCACGATGGCATAACTGGCTCGCCCATCGGTGACGGGCTAAGTATCCGTTACTTTAGCGGTTCCAAACAGGCCCTGATGCTATCGGCGGAAATAGACACGGTCGGCGGCGCCATACCGGCTTTCAAATTCCGCGATGGAACGCATTATTCCGCCCTTTCGTACACCGGCCCGTACAAATTGATTTTCTTCAACTGGGGATATGAGGCCATCTTAAATACATCTTCGACATACGCCAAGCGCGACACCGTTTTGACCCGCATTCTGCTTTTCCTCAACGGCTGGGCCACCGTCCCCTGTTTTGACAGCGACGGCGATGGTTATGGGGATCCCGGACATCCTGAAAATATTTGCTTTACCGATAATTGCCCTTCCGTTTACAATCCTGATCAATTGGACACGGACGCCGATGGTAAAGGCGATGTATGCGATAATTGCCCAGCTGTTGCCAACGCCGATCAGAAAGATACCGATGGTGATGGCATCGGTGACGTCTGCGACCCCGACATAGACGGTGACGGTATTAACAACGATGTCGACAATTGCCCGCTCGTCGCCAATCCGGATCAAACTGATACCGATGGCGACGGCAAAGGCGACATTTGCGACAACTGTCCTGCGATCGCCAATCCGGATCAGGCCGACAGCGATGCCGACGGCATCGGCAATGTTTGCGACAATTGCCCCACCAAATCAAATGCCGACCAGGCTGACGCTGACGGCGACGGCAAGGGCGATGTCTGCGACAATTGCCCGGCGATACCTAATCCGGATCAGGCTGACAGCGATGGCGACGGCATCGGCAATGTTTGCGACAATTGCCCCACCACCAGTAATGCCGATCAAACGAATACCGATGGCGACAGTCTGGGTAACGCCTGCGATAATTGTCCGTCCGTACCCAATAATGATCAGGCTGATGCCGACAGCGACGGCCGCGGCGACCTCTGCGACAATTGCCCGAACAAAGCCAATTATGCTCAGACCGATGTCGATAGTGATGCCGTCGGCGACAGTTGCGACAATTGCATCAATGTGCCTAATCCCGGGCAGGAAGATTCCAATCATAACGGCATCGGTGACGCCTGCGACTTCACCTGCGGGGATCTCAACGGTAATGGCAGTATAAATATCCTCGATGTTTCATTTCTCATCAATTTCCTTTACAAATCCGGCCCGGCTCCGAGCCCGATGTCGATCGCCGACGTCAATAATAGCGGCTCCGTTAATATTATAGACGTCTCATATTTAATTAATTATTTGTACCGTCAGGGCCCGGCCCTCAGCTGTCCGCCGTTATGATAATCGATATAAGAAAAAGGGAGACGTCACCGTCTCCCTTTTTTTATGGCATCATAATTTTGACGGACTTCTATTCGGAATTGAGAAGATTCAATACGGTTCGCGCCGAAATATCCTGATGAGATAAAAGCGACACGGCGGAGTGCAGAATTAGTTTGTTCTTGAGAAAATCGGCAAACACGCTGGCGTAATCGGTATCACGGATCTGGGACTCCGCCGCCGTCAGGTTTTGCATCTCGATTCTTAGACTATTCAGGCGGCTCTCCAGTCCATATTTTTCCGTGGCGCCGACCTGACCGATGGCCGCATCAACCCGCGCTATTTCTTCATCTATCGCCTTCAAGCTCTCTTGCGCTTCGGCCGATGAAGACAAATTGAATCCGGTAAGCGGCGGCAGATTCGCGACCGATCCCGATGAACCGTCAAGTAATTTCTGGTCACCGAAAGATGCCTGGGTAGCAATCCTGTTGTAGTTTACCGTCAGATTATCCGCTTCCGCCTGATATGCTCCTCTCATACTATCATCAATTACGCCGCTATCTCCGGCCGCCAGCGCCAGCGTTCTCATTTCCGTGAGATTGCTTCTCATTTGCAGCAGCGCCGAGTCGGCCGTACTATACTTATCCATGGTGATGGAGGTATTTTCGATTTCCTGATTGAGTCCCGCAATTCGCGCCCTCATCGCTTCCGATATGACCAGTCCGGCAGGATCGTCTGCGGCAAAATTAATTTTCCATCCGGAAGAGACTTTCGCCGACGCCTTATTCATGGCCATCGAAGCCAAATTGATACTGCTGATTATCCGCAGGGATGAAAGATTCTGGTTGGGACCAATATTCATAAAGACCTCCCTTTTTGACCATAAAATATTACGGCCCGCCTGAACTCGCGCAAATGAGATACCGGCCGGCCGTCAAAGTTAAGTCTATATATATAAATCGATTGACACCTTAATATGGAGAATTTAAGAACATTAATATGGACTCAATCCCATATTTTGTGGGAAAATAATAACCGCCGATCGGGTAACGTGACCGGCGGTTTTGGTGTGGAGGAACCGAGTGGGCTTAAAATTTATTATTCATCCAGCCTCCTGATATAGGCCGGAATGGTCCGATTTTCATCCTCGAAGGTCGGCATCCGCAGCCGTCCGCCGTTGCCGTTGCCATTTCCATTACCGTTGCCGCCGTTCGAAGCCGTCATACCGACCGCCTTCCTGAGCGGAAAACTGCTCTGTTCTGGAAAAAGTGACATCACCTTGGCCGGTGCAGAATGGGCGATTATTTCTTTCTCCTTCTGGTCGCCGACAACGGTCGCCTCGACAATGCCGCTGAACCCGGTCGCGATTACCGTGATCCGCATCTGATCTTTCAGCGAAGTATCAATGGCGGTTCCGACTATTACATTCGCTTCCGATCCGGCCGCTTGATATATGATCGAAGTCGCCGTGTTAACATCAAACAGGGTCATATCTTCGCCGCCCGTGATGTTTATCAATACCCCTTTGGCTCCCGAAATGGAGATATCTTCCAACAAGGGCGATGATATCGCCTGTTTGGCCGCCGTTTCGGCCCGTTCCTCGCCGGTCCCGAACCCTGTCCCCATTAATGCCCCGCCTTTTTCCTGCATAACCGTTTTCACATCGGCAAAATCAACATTAATTAAACCGGGAGTGGTGATCAATTCGGATATGCCTTTGGTAGCCTGATGGAGAATTTCATCGGCTATCGAAAAGGCCTGAGTCAGACGGGTATTTTTGTCTACTATTGCCAGAAGTCTTTCGTTCGGAATGGCGATCAACGTGTCGGCCTTTTCCTTTAACTCCCTTAAACCCGATTCGGCCTTGGATTGGCGCTTCTGACCCTCGCACTTGAACGGACGTGTCACCACCGCCACCGTCAGCGCTCCCTGCTGTCGGGCGATTTCGGCCACCACCGGCCCGGCGCCGGTCCCCGTGCCGCCGCCCATTCCGGCCGTGACAAAAACCATGTCGGCCCCGGCCACCGCCGCCAGGACTTCATCATGATCTTCTTCCACCGCTTTCCGCCCGATCTCGGGATTGGCCCCGGCGCCCAGACCCTTGGTCAGTCTCTTGCCGATTTGTACTTTCTTGGGAGCCAGATTGCTCTCCAGAACCTGGGCATCGGTGTTAATCGCGATGAACTCCACTCCGGATAAACCGGCCTCGATCATGCGATTGATGGCATTCCCGCCCGCACCGCCTACGCCCACCACCTTGATCCGGGCAACGCGGCTGATTTCATCATCGAAATCGAATTTCAATCTTTCATCACTCATCGGTCACTCCTCCATGATTATTAAAAATTCCCTGAAAACCAATTTTCCATTTTTTTGAATAGCCCCCTTATGCCACCCTTCGTCCTTTTCTTGCCGGTTCCATGGCGATGCCCGTAATTAATCAAGCCGATAGCAGTAGCCATCTCGGGATTAATCATATTTTCCGGAAGTCCCTCAATTCCTGATGGAATTCCCAGCTTGGCCGGAATGTCGAGAATCTGTTCGACAAGATCGACCGCGCCGGGCAAAAGCGCCCCCCCGCCTGTAATAATTACTCCCGCCGCCAGAGAATCGGGAGAATTCGCCTTCTTGATTTCCCGCGCCGCCAACGACAGAATCTCCTCCATCCGGGGCTCAATTATCGACGCCAGCACATTGCGGGAAATACTTCGCGAAGTGCGGCCCGCTACCCCCGGCACCTCCATCATTTCATCCGGATCGACTGTCGATGTCAACGCCGACCCGTAGGCCAGTTTCAATTGCTCGGCCTGTTCGACCGAGGTTCTTAATCCTATGGCAATATCATTGGTTACATTTTTGCCGCCGAGCGGGACAACTCCCGAATGACGAATTGAGCCGTCGAAAAAGACGGCCACGTCGGTCAGTTCCCCGCCGATATCGAGCAGCACCACGCCCAAATCCTGTTCTTCATTACTGATTGTCGCATACGCTCCGGCCAGGGATTGCAACACCAAATGATCGATATTTATTTCGCACCGCTCTAGGGATCGATATATGTTTTTCGCCGAGGTTACGGCCGCCGTCACGATATGAACCTCCACTTCCAGCCGTACTCCCGTCATCCCGACCGGGTTTTTTATTCCGTTTTGTTCGTCGATTGAATACTGCTGAGGTAGGACATGAATTATCTCTCGATCGGCCGGTATCGCCACCGCGCTGGCGGCCTCAATCGCCTTTCTGACGTCGGCATCCGTTATTTCATTGTCGGAACGTCCGACCGCAATTACTCCCTGGCTGTTGATCGACTTGATATGATCCCCGGCGATACCCGCCACCGCGGAATCGATATGCACGGCCGCCATCATCTCGGCGTCTTCGACCGCTTTCGATATCGCCTGAATCGTTTTCTCCATATTGACAATGACGCCGCGGCGAAGCCCCTGCGCCGGCACCGATCCGTAACCCAGAAATACCGGATGGTTCTCCTCGGTGCTTTCCGTTATGAGAGCCCGAATTTTGGTCGTACCGATGTCGATCCCGGCTATCAGCTTTGTTTCTGGCATTTCTTTCTCGTGGCGATAATTTGTTTCTCGGACCGCATGTCAATCGCGATGACATCCTTCAAATCCGGATTGATATCGAGCAGAAACTGTCGCAGTCTTTCACAATTGGCGCACATTTCTCCCGCGAACATGATTACTATGAATGACATCCCGTCCATCTTGACCGTCACCGAATCGGGCGCCGACAGATCGATTGACGATATAAGTCGGTAGAAGTCCTGATGATCTTTGCGAATTTGCAGCAGCTGGGGAATAATCAGTCTCAATCTGGGATTTTTTGGCACCGTGTACAGCGGGCTGTCCTTTAATCCCGTGATAATCGGAAGTTCAAATGCCGGTGCTTGCGACTCCCGGAGAATCACCCGTCCCCGCTCATCGAGAGCATATATCGATTGCCCATCCTGTGCGATTGCCAAAGCCAGCGGTTTGGCTTCCTCTATATCTATGGCGACGGCGTCGGGGAATTCGTACTTCAAGGATGCGCTTTGCACCATCGGCTCCGATATGAAATAGAGCAATTCCTGGTCGAACGGAATGCCGAAGATATTCTTCCCCCGGACGGAATCGAGATTGGATGCCTGGTCGGCATATTTCTCAGGGCTTACCGATACCCTGTGAAGATTAAAAAAGCCGGTATAATAGGCCGCGGCACCGCCGCCCATGAAAAGCAGGAGCATAACGGCCATCGCAAAAAACGGCCAGCGCATCCGCAGAATCATCTTTTTTCTATTCCTTTCAATATCTCCGGGTTTATGCGGGTGATACTGCCCGCACCTATAGTAATTATTATATCTCCCGGTTGGGCAATTTTAATCACGGCCTCTATGGCATTCTCCTTCGGACCGATATAATGAATATTTCGATACCCTTTCTCCTTGGCATAATTTAAAATCATTTCTGATGTCACGCCCGGCATCGGCTTTTCCCTGGCCGGATAGATGTCGGCCAGATAGGCGACATCGGCCTGATGCAGGACATCGGCGAATTCTTTGAAGAATTGCCTCGTCCGGCTGAAAAGGTGCGGCTGAAAGACGGCAATAACCCGTCTCTTGTATGATTCCCTCGCCGTTCTCAAAGTGACCGCTACTTCGGTCGGATGATGGGCGTAGTCATCCACGACCATTATATCATTCACAACACCCTTAATTTCAAAACGGCGGCCTACGGTGCGGAATTTTGACAGCGCTTCCGCGATTACCCCAAAAGGGATTTCCAGTTCCAGCGCCGCCGCCGTCGCGGCCATAGCGTTCAGGACATTATGCTCCCCGGGAACGTTCAAAATTATTCTTCCGACCATCTCGCCCCGGCCAAATACCGAAAATTCCGAGCCCCCTTCGCGATACTTAATATCGACCGCCTGATAATCGGCTCGTGATGTGAGTCCAAAACTGACCGAAGCCCGGCTGATACGACCCTGCAGTTTTTGGAGAATCGGATTGTCGGCGCCGTAAACGACCGTGCCGTAAAAGGGCACCCGGTTCATATAGGCCAGAAAGGAATTTTTCAGATCTTCCATGCCGTCATAGCAATCGAGGTGATCCGCTTCGATATTGGTCACCACCGCCATCGACGGAAACATCGACAGAAATGACTTGTCATACTCATCGGCCTCCGCCACCAGGTACTCACCGGCCCCCAGTGCCGCTCCCGACCCGGTCCCGGCCACGATACCCCCCACGATTACGGTCGGGTCCAACTTGGCTTCGATGAAAATTTTCCCGATCATCGATGTCGTGGTCGTCTTGCCGTGGGTGCCGGCGATACCGATAGAATATTTCAGACGCATCAATTCGCCCAGCATCTCCGCCCGCTTGATGACCGGGATCCCTTTTTCTCTGGCCTCGATCACCTCCGGGTTGTCATTGCCCACGGCCGAGGAAATCACCACCACGTTTGCCGTGCCGATATTGCCCCGTTTGTGTTCGCCGTAGATTTTTATCCCGAGTCTTTCCAGATACTCGGTGATTTCGCTCGGGGAAATATCGGAACCGCTTACTTTGTACCCCAGATTCGACAATATTTCGGCGATACCGGACATACCCGCTCCGCCGATCCCCACAAAATATAACTCCCTGAATTTTCCGAATATCATTTTCTTGCCTTCAAATTTTGGTTGTACCGCGATCCCTGCTTTCAAGTGGCCTTCCTCCCGAGGTTGAGTAACCGCAAAATTTCGTCCGCAATCATGTCGGCGGCGGGCTTTGTTCGATGACTATCTATTTCTCTCACCGCCTCTTTCATTTGTTCGGCTTGGCCGCTCATTAATAGTGTGACAGCTTCATCCAAAAGCGAAATACTCCCCAATTGCCTGTCATCAAAAAGCACGGCCGCGCCCTTCTCGGCAAAAACGGCGGCATTCTTTCTCTGATGATTCCCCGCCGCGAATGGATACGGAATCAGAAGCGACGGCAATCCTGCGGCGGTAATCTCGGCTAAAGTCAGGGCCCCGGCCCGGGCGACAACTATGTCGGCGGCGGCATATGCCATCTCTATCCTGTCGGTAAATGCGAAAAGGGAGCGGCTCGTTACCTTGCCGCCCGCCAGTGCGGCCACTTCCTTGTAATCCCTTTCGCCTGTTTGCCAGATCAACGAAAAACCGTCAGGTAGAGTGGACAAACCTCTGAGAATATTCTTGTTGATGGCCGAGGCCCCCTGACTCCCCCCTAAAATTAAAATGACTCGTTCTTCATTACTTATCTCAAAATAGGCCCGCCCTTCGGAACGCGGGACCTTTCCGATTATTTCCTTCACCGGATTGCCCGTCTCGACGCAGTGATCGGTCCTTTTCAAATATTTTTTCGCTTCGCCGAATCCCAGAAATATCCGGTCAACTCTCCCTGCCAATTGACGAGTCGTCACGCCCGGATAGGAATTCTGTTCCTGAATGACTCTCCGGCGCCCCAGAAGTATCGCCGCAATCATCACCGGCCCCATCACATAACCTCCGGTTCCAACTACAATTGCCGGGTTGAATCGCTTCATCAAACTCAACGACCTGGTCACGGCTCCGATCAATAGAAATGGTACCGCCAGATTCGATAATGTCCAGGTCCGCATCATGCCCCGAATATTTATCAGAGCCAAGGGATATCCCAGTTTCTCTCGCATCCGGTACTCAATACCGCGTTTCGTCCCGATAAACAGAATATCAGGTGCATATTCCGAAGTCAGCCTTGATTTCAATTTGTCCGCGATCGCCATTGCCGGGCTCAGATGACCGCCGGTGCCGCCGCCCGCGAAAATTACGCCTATCCTATTCACGCACCACCATCCCTTTCCGCCGCGAGAGATTCAGGAGTATGGCGACCGATAATACCGATATCAGCAGGGCCGAACCCCCGTACGACAGGAATGGCAGAGGAATTCCGGTGGTTGGCAAAAGCGATGTCACCACGCCGATATTGAGCGCCACCGATACAAGAAGCGAGACCGTTATCCCCATCGCAAGCAAATAGCCGAAGCGATCCGGCTGATACATCGCGATTTTCACTCCCCGCCATAAAATTATGTAAAAGAGAAGCAGTATCGCCGCCAGGCCGACCAGGCCCAGCTCCTCTCCGATAGACGCAAAAATAAAATCAGTATGCGGGTACGGAAGGAAAAATAATTTCTGCCGCCCGTTGCCCAGACCGGTTCCGAATATCCCTCCCGCCCCGAGCGTCAGAACCGCCTGCTTCACCTGATAACTTCCCGAAAGCGGATTCTCTATTGCCGAAAGGTAGTCGATTACACGGGCTTTTTTGTACCCCAACACGAATACCATGAAGGACGCCATCGTCGCCAGCGGAACTATCAGAACCCCGAGATGATATAACCGTACCCCGGCCAGAAAGAATATTATCAAAACCGTTGCCGTAATCGTCATGGCCGACCCGAGACTCGGCTCCAAAATTATCAATATCAGTCCGGCCCCGAGAAGCGGGGCGTAAGGCAGAACGACCTGCCGCCAGTCCTCGATATTCCTTTTCTTCTGAGATAACGAGAAGGCCAGATAATATATGGCGACCATCCGAAAGACTTCCGATGGCTGTATGGTTCCCGGCCCCAGGAAAAGCCAGCGATGCGCGCCGTTACGCGCCGGCATGACAAAAACCGCCGCCAGCAGAAGAAATGTCAGAAAAAGCATCGGGACCGAATAGACCGATAATTTTTTAAGATCCGCCTTTATCACCACCCAGGCCGCGGCCGCCGCCACCACGAGCCAGATTAATTGCCGCTGTAGAAAATATAAATGCGAACCGAACCGGGCGTCGGCCATAATCGACGATGCCGAATAGACCATGACCATCCCGATTATTAGCAATCCCATCGTGCTGTATAGTAACTTCTTATCCATTGTCTATTTCGTACCTGATAACTGAACTCCATTACCTCTTTCGTGAAGCGCCGCCACTAATTTTTTGAACGTCTCGCCTCTCTGCTCATAATTCTCGAACATATCGAAACTGGAACAGGCCGGCGACAGCAGCACCGTCTCACCCGGCCGGGCCGCTTTGAACGCTTTCTGAACCGCTTCATCCATGCTGGACGCAAACTCGACCGGGAAAATCTTCCCCAGTGCCGCAAATATTTTCTCTTTCGCTTCCCCGATAAGAATTATCTCTTTGATTTTTCCTTTGCCATACTCCGCGATCGGCAAATAACTCCCGCCTTTATCCCGTCCTCCGGCGATAAGACAGATGGGAGTACTGATTGAACGCAAAGCATAACAGACCGAATCGACATTGGTCGCCTTGGAATCGTTTATGAATTTTATTCCGGCTACGGTTCCGGCGTCTTCCATTCGATGAGTCACACCCGGAAATTTTTCCAGCGCCTCGGCGATCCGATTGGGAGGCAGTCCGATCAGCAAAGCCGCCAGCGATGCCGCCGCGGCATTCTGAAGATTATGCGGGCCGGGAATCCTGATCTTATTGATTTCAATAATTTCATATTCTTTCCCACCCACACTGCCGATCAGCATCTGTCCCCTCTGGAAGACCCCGATCGGCAGCGAGCGGGCGGTTGAGAAATAGATTTTTTGGGCGCGGGTGGCGATATTATTTTTCTCGATGACGGTATCATCGGCATTGAGTATTAGGAAATCCGACGGTTGCTGATTCTCTGCGATACGATACTTGGCCATCTTGTAGCCGTCGAAATTTTCATAGCGATCCAGATGATCCGGCGTCAGGTTCAATATCATGGCGATATGCGGCTTGAATTCCTCGATATCTTCCAATTGGAAATTGGAAACTTCCACCACCGCCCAGCCGTCGGCTGGCATTTCCAAAACCGCATCGGCGAAAGGATTTCCGATATTGCCGCAAACCACATTCTTGAGCCCGGCGGCTTCGAGCATGGCACCCATTAGACTTGTCGTGGTCGTTTTGCCATTGGAACCGGTGATTGCTATTATTTTTCCCCGGCAAAACCATGAGGCCAATTCAATCTCCGAAAAGACCGGAATCCCTTCTTCATAAATATTTTTTATCATCGGGACACTTTTCGGTACGCCCGGTGATAGAATTATGAAATCGCATTTCAGCAGTTTTTCGGTATGGCCGCCGGTTTCATAATCGGCTCCTATCTCCTTCAGGGCGGCTATTTGAACGGACAATTGCTCTTCCTTTTTGGCATCTGAGACAAAGGCCCGACCGCCCAGTTTGTGGATGAGCCGCGCCGCCGCCAGCCCGGAGCGGGCCATTCCGATAACCCCGATTTTCCGTCCTTTTACTCTTTCCTGTACCGTCATCTTATCTTTAAAGTTGAGAGTGTCAAAAGTGCAAATAAGGCGCCTATAATCCAGAATCGCGTAACCACTTTCGACTCCGGCCAACCGAGCAGTTCGAAATGATGATGCAATGGCGCCATTTTGAAAATTCTCTTGCCCCCCCTATACCTGTATGATAAAACCTGCAAAATCACGGAGCCGGCCTCTATCACGAAAACTCCGCCGACTATCACCAACAGCAGTTCCTTCTTTATTAAAATGGCAATTGCCCCCAGTACCCCGCCCAGCGTCAGCGCCCCGGTATCCCCCATGAATACTTCCGCCGGATGAGAATTGAACCAGAGAAAACCGATGGCCGAACCGATCGCCGCACCGCAGTAAACTGTCATCTCGCTTGCCCCGGGTATATATTCTATCTGCAGATAGTTCGAAAAGTCGGTCCGGCCCGCCACGTAGGTTAGGCCGGCGAAGGCCACGAAACAGATTCCCGTCAAACCTATGGCCAGACCATCCAGACCATCGGTCAAATTCACCGCATTCGACGATGCCGTAATCACCAGTATAATGAACGGCACATAGAGTATTCCTAGCGATATTACGTAATTTTTGAAAAATGGAATCCCGGTAGTACCGTCAAAACTCGAGTTCGGCGGAATCAGCGTCAGGGCCAAACCGAATATCAAACCCAGTCCTATCTGACCGATCAATTTCTTTCTGCCCACCATCCCTTTCTTCTGATGTTTGACCGCTTTCAGATAATCATCCATAAAACCGATCAAGCCCAGCCAGAATGTCACTAAAAGCAACATCAGGATGAAATAATTGGTCAGATCGGCCCAGAGCACGACCGGGATAATGATGCCGGCCAAAATTATCAGACCGCCCATGGTCGGCGTCCCCTTCTTTGACAGGTGCGACTGCGGCCCTTCCGCCCGGATTTCTTCTTTTATCTGGTATTTTTTAAGGAGTCGAATAAAATACGGTCCCAGAAAAAGCGAAATCAGGATCGCCGTAATCGTCGCGCCGGCGGTCCGAAATGTGATATATCTGAAGATATTGAATCCCGAAATATAACCGACCAGATTGGCGAATATATGATACAGCATATTAATTCTGACGGAAAGCCGACCCCTTTAATAATGTTATTAATTTTTCCAGGCCGATTCCGCGGGAGGCCTTGAAATACAGCACATCGCCCCGTCTGACTCGGCCCAAAAGATACTCTCCTGCCACAACCAGATCGTCGAAATGAACGATCCGTTTTTCATCGAACCCCGATTGAATTGCTCCGCGATACAAATCCCGCGAAAGGGGCCCGACCGCTATTACAGTGTCAAAATTCATTTCCGCCGCAAAAGCCCCGGCCTCCCGATGGAATTCGGCGGTTCTCTTGCCCAATTCCAGCATGTCGCCGATGACCGCCACGCTTCGCCGTCCCCGCATCACCGGATGTTCCAGATAATCTCGAAACGACTTGAGCCCCGAATGCATGGATACCGGATTGGCGTTGTAGCAGTCGGCGATAATCGTCATGCCATTGACATTTTCAATTTCACCCCGGTATGATGCAAAATTATATTTTATTCCATTTAATTCTTCCGGGCGCACGGCTAGTCCGAGCGTCCTGCAAACGGCATATCCGGCAAGTAGATTATAGGCTTGATGTTCTCCGAATAATTTGATGGAAACATCGACCCCGTCGATTTTCACCGTCGGATACCCTTCTTCGGATAGCCCCGAAATTTCCGCCATATAATCCGCTTTTGAATTGATCCCGTAGGTCGTGTACTGGCGTCGCCGTTTCCGCGCCGCCTTCATCAATTCCGGGCTGTCGGCATTAAGGATCACCGGTCTATCGGCCGGCATCGCGTCAACCAGTTCCAATTTCGCCTCAGCCACCCCTTCTACCGTTCCCAGGGTTTCCAGATGGGTTGGCCCCACATTAGTTATGAGGGCCAGATCCGGCCGGGCCATCGCCGCCAGTTTGGTCATCTCACCGGGATACGATATTCCCAATTCAAAAACCCCGAAACGCATTGTCTCTTCCATTCCGAATATGGCGAGGGGTAAGCCGAATAGATTGTTCAGATTTCCCGGCGAGCGATAGGTA
This sequence comes from Candidatus Zixiibacteriota bacterium, assembly GCA_900498245.1. Classification (NCBI taxonomy): domain Bacteria; kingdom Pseudomonadati; phylum Candidatus Zixiibacteriota; species Candidatus Zixiibacteriota bacterium. Next base: position 1,146,364 of record LS998015.1, on the reverse strand, counting down.
TCATTTTCTATACTGGCAATCATGGCATAGACAAATTCCTTGGTGGTGGTCTTGCCGTTGGAACCGGTAATGGCGATAAATTTCCCCGGTAGCGTCAATCGATATTTCGAGGCCATTTGAATCATGGCTCGATGTGTATCTTCCACCATTATCACCGGAATTTTGCCGGCAATTCCGGCCAGATCCGAAATTTCATGGCATATCAGCAGGCCCGCCCCGCCTTTATTCAAAACCTCGCCGATATAATTGTGACCGTCGTCTTTTTCTCCCTTTATAGCCACAAACAGCTGTTTCTCCGTAACTGCGCGGCTATCTATCGAAACGCCCTCGAAAAGCGCCGACGCATATTCTTCGTTCAGAAGACGTCCGTCGATATTTTCTGCCAGTGTCCCGAAATTCAATTTGATCACCCTTATTATCCCTTGTATCCCGCTTCTTCCAGCGCCTTGGTCACTTCCGTGGTATCATCATAAGGATATTTGACCGTCCCGATTTCCTGATAGTCTTCCGCTCCTTTTCCGGCGATTAATAAAATATCCCCGGTCTTGGCCGCTTTAATGATTGTCCGGATCGCTTCCCGCCTATCCGGGACCACCTTATAATTATCTCCCGTCATACCGGGCAGGATATCATCGATTATTTTCTGAGGATCTTCGGTGCGCGGATTGTCCGAAGTGACCACGGCCAGATCACTTCGCGATGAAGCGATTTTCCCCATCAATGGCCGTTTCCCTTTGTCCCGATCCCCGCCGCAACCGAATAGAATCAGTACTCGTCCCGATGTGATCTCCCGGGCCGACTGGCACAACCGCTCTATGGCGTCTGGGGTATGAGCATAATCGACTATGACCGTAAACGGCTGACCGCGTTTAACCGGACGAAACCTGCCGGGAACCGGCTCCGCATTCCTAAGGGCGCTGACGATTGTATTCAAATCGATATTTAATGCCAAACCGACCGCGGCGGCACCCGCCGCGTTCGATAAATTGTACCGTCCCAAAAGACCCAGTTCGACCGCCGCTTTTCCCTGAGGCGTCACCAATTCAAACAGCGATTTATCGGCTTTTAATTTTGGATTTATGATTGTCACATCGGCCTTATTTCCGGTCGAGGAATAAGTCAGCACCGGGCTTTGCGCCTCCGAAATAAATCCGGCAAACTCCGGCGAATCGGCATTAATAACCGTCCGCTTCTTGTCCCCTTTGAGTTTTTCCAGAAACAATTTCTTGGCCGCCAGATACTCTTCCATGGTATGATGAAAATCCAGATGGTCGCGGCTGAAGGTGGTAAAGAGTCCCATCTTAAAATCAATGTTCTCAACTCGCTTCAGGACCAGAGCGTGAGAGGAAACCTCGACTACTCCATAAGTGCACCCGGCTTCTTTCATCTCATATAGATACCGCTGCACTTCCAGCGATTCCGGCGTGGTTCGTTCCGCTTTATATTGCGCCGCGCCGGTATCGTAGGTCAGCGAATTAAGCATGCCCGCCTTTTTCCCCGAGCGCTGCAATATCTCTCTGATCAGGCTGACCGACGTGCTCTTGCCATTGGTCCCCGTCACACCGATAATCTCCAAATCCCGGCCGGGAAATCCGTAGAAGGCGGCGGCCAAGTCCGACAATCCGGCTCGGACATCGGGTACCAGCACCAGGGGAACATCCGCCTGAATTCGATTGTCGGTCAGGATCGCGGTCGCGCCCCTTTTTATTGCCTCCGGTATATATTTCTTCCCGTCGGTCTTGAACCCCGATACGGCCGCAAAAAGCTGTCCCGGTCTCACGCGGCGGGAATCGTACTCGATGCCCTCAATTAGTATGTCGTCCCGACCGACCACTGTTGCGTTTCGGAGGGGCTTGACTAAGTTCCTTAACTGAATCCTCATCCATGCTTTCTCGTCCGAATTCCAATCGGCACGTCACATTCTTATCCGCCAGAAAGGTCCCCGGCGCCGGGTCCTGATTTATTACGACGCCGCTACCGCTTATCTCAAAATTGAAGCCCTGATAATTCAGCATCGAAATGGCGGTCCGCAAATTCATTCCGGTCATATCCGCCATCGTCAGGGAATCTATATCGTCATCATCAACCACCACCGCAATTTTATCGTTGCCGGGTATTCGGCGCCCGGCCTCGGGATACTGCCAGACAATAGTTCCCTCCACGTTGTTCGGGACTATTTCCAGACCGATCCGTTTTGCCATAATCTCCGCTATCGAGACATTCTTCCCGGAAAAATCCGGGACTTCATACATCTCTGTTTCACGCCCGTCGGCGATCAAATTCTTTTCCAATCCCAACTGTTTCGTATTACCCGCCATGAAGCGCTCCGCGATATTCTTAAAAGCTGGGCCCGATGTATAACCGCCGTAATGTATCGGCTCCGGCTGGTGAAGTACCACTACCCCGGCTATCTTCGGATCGTTGGCCGGGAAAAATCCCAGGAAGGTAGCATTGAACTTACTCTTATTATACCCCTTGCCGCCGGTTGCGACCACTTCCGCCGTCCCGGTCTTTCCCGCAATGGCGACAATCTTCGATTTTACCGGCGTCCCCGTCCCGCGCTCCACAACTCCTATCAGAAAACTCCGCAGGGTCACCGCCGTCTCCGGCCTTATAACCGTCCCGATTACCTCTTTCTTATTCTCACAGATCAATTTTCCGTCCCTATCAAGGACTCCTTTGATCAGGATCGGACGATATAATTTCCCGCCATTTGCGACCGCCCCGATAGCCGCCGCCAATTGTAGCGCCGTCACGGAAACCGAATGCCCCATCGCCAGAGCGGCGACATCATACTGGGACCATTTTTTGTGCCCGGCAATCGAACCGGCCGCTTCCCCCGGCATCCCCAAATAATATCTCTGGCCGAAACCGAATTTGCGGGCCGTCTCCGTCAGTTTTTCACCGCCGACGCGCAACGCGAATTTGGCTGTCCCGATATTGCTCGATTTTTCAATCACTTCCTGAAATGTCAGCATCCCCAATTTGTGATCATCGTGAAGAACCCGGGGGCCGCATTTCCACGACCCGTTTTCGCAGTTTACCTGATCATACGGTGTCGCCTTATTGGCGTCCAGAATGGCCGCCGCCGTAACTACTTTGAATACCGAACCGGGCTCGAAGACATTGCTTATGGCCCGCAATTTTATCGGGTCATTCTTACCGTCCGCCATGCAATCGGCCGCCGCCAAAATTTCGCCTGTGTTGCAATCAATAAATAGGGCCGAACCTTCCAGGGCATGATACTTCTCGACCGCCGCCTTCAATTCCTGTTCGACTATTTCCTGCAGGGCCCAATCGATCGTCAGTATGATCGACTTTCCCCGTTCCGGCTGAATCTGGGGCGCTTCGCGGAGACGGTACGTGGTCCTCTGACCGTCTCGCAAAAACTCCGTCAATCCGCATTTCCCCGTCAAAAGCGTATCATAACTGTATTCCAGTCCCGATATCCCTTTCCCGTCAATATTGGTGCACCCGATCAACTGCGAGCCGACATCCCCATAGGGATATTCTCTCCCCAGATCCCTCTGTATATATAAACCCGGGATACTGTCATGCATGACTTGCTGGGCCAGATTATCGGGCATACGGCGCTCGATCCAGCTGAACTTATTCGGTTCCAGGGGATATTTCCGCCGTGAATAACCGCGCGGTTTGCCGAACAGACGATCCAGATAGCCGCAAATTTTATTAATCTCCGTTTGATCCGTCGGCTGGGCAAATAATGAACCCTGAATCACATTTACCGCCAGTTCCTTCCCGTTCCTGTCATACAGCGTGCCGCGTTCTCCCGGAATAGGCATCCGCCCCGTCGATTGCCGTACCGCCGTCTCACCGTAAGACTTGCCGTGAACCACCTGGATATCGATCAACCTGTAGAATAGGGCGATCCAGAAAAGGGACGCCAGCACGGCGAGAATAATGAGGCGCTTTTTCTTTATCTCAGTTTCCATCACTCTTGAAATAACTCAGGGTGTCGGCCTTGCTTTCCGTCAATACGGGAAGATTATCGGCCAGTTTCTTGAGCGACCAGACCACATTGTCGAGTCCGGCCCGCTTCGGTTCGGTGTTCCTTTTGACTTCCAGGGTGAAAAGATTCCCCGAGGTCGTCCGCGTCAACCCGAATTTCTCCGCCGCCAACGGCTCAATCTTGGAGAGGCGGGAAAATTCGGCGACATCCGCCGAGGCCTTGCGCAACTGATCGGTCAATTCCTGTTTCCGCTTTTCCAGTTGTGATATATCCTTCGCCAGGTCCATGACATATACCCGTTGCCAGATATAAAGGCAGGCGAATGTTATGACAACCAAGAGAAACATGGCCGGCACGGAGACTTTCGACGATATCAGGCGTCGAAAATATGACTGTCTTAATTTGTTTGTGGCGCGATACCTCTCGACCGATATCTTTAGCGTCATTTCAGGCCATCTTCTCCGCGGCGCGAAGTCTCGCCGACTTGGCGCGGCTGTTAGATTTTATTTCTTCTTCCGACGGTTTCACGGGATGACGGGTCAGGGCCCTTAATGTGGGTTTCTTGCCGCAAACGCAAACCGGGAATTCCGGCGGACAAATACAACCCTTCACTCTATCGGCGATGAATCGCTTGACAATCCGATCCTCCAGCGAATGATATGAAATCACGACCAGATGACCTCCGGTCTCAAGACTATCGACCGCCTTCGGGAGCGCCGTCTCCAATTGCTCCAGTTCGCCGTTCACGACAATTCGAAGGGCCTGGAAAATTCTCGCCAGCGACCCGTTTAAAAGATGCGGCGGAAAGACCGGCTCCAGAACTTGGCGCAATTGCCCGGTGGTTTCGATTCGGCTCTTCTCCCGCGCCCCCGCAATGGCCCGGGCGGCCCGATAGGATCGTTTCTCCTCCCCGTACGATCGGAATATCGAAAGCAGTTCCTCGACCGGATACTCATTCACGACCGTGGCCGCAGTTACCTCACCGGTATTATCCATCCGCATGTCGAGAGGACCGTCCTGCATGAAAGAAAAGCCCCGTTCGGGAGTGTCAATCTGGAAGGATGAAATTCCCAAATCCAACAAGACCCCGCTAACTTGGCTGATTCCGAAGGCTTTCAGCACTTCGTCCAGCCGGCCAAAATTATTTTGAACAACCCTTAAAGTCTGTGGTATGGACTTGAGATAATCCAGCGTCGCCGCTATGGCATCCGGGTCGCGATCGACACCGATCAATTGCCCGCCGGCAGAGAGTACCTCGGAAATTTTTTTCAGATGACCGCCGCCGCCGCAGGTCAAATCGAGATAGACCCCGTCACGGCGCGTCACCAGTTGCCTCACCGCTTCTTCGGCCAGAACCGGGCGGTGATGGTACCTTTCATTCGCTCTGCCAGTCCTTTGGATCAAAAAGCTTTTCCGCTACCTCTTCGTAGCTCTGGCCATACTGATCAAGGTACTGCTTGTAATGGGAAGGATTCCAAATTTCTATCCAACGATATGCCCCGATTACCAGAAGGTCCTTCTCCAGCGAAGCTTCCTTCTGCAAGTGTGAGGGGATCAGCAGTCGTCCCTGACGATCCAATGTAATCAGCACGGCTCCGGAGTGAAGCAGGCGGCTGAAGTATCTAAAGTCCTTTCGGGTAAAACTCAGCGCATCAAGCCGACGCTGAATTTGTTCCCACTGTCTCCTGGGATACAAAGCAAGACAGCCGTCCAGGCCCTTGGTAAGAATAAAATTATCTGCTTCCTGAGCGCCTTCCTGAAATGATGGCCGCAATTTCGACGGTAACGAAATCCTTCCCTTCTCATCCATTACCACGCTATATTGTCCGTAGAAGCCATCCATCGCAGGCAATCTCCACTTTGTTCCACTTTACACCAAAATTCACCCTATTTTAGCGAAAATCACTTTTTAATGTCAAGGAAAAAAATAAAAAAATTATACGCATAAATCTTTTATTTCCAATAAGTAAACTATATTCAATTTTCTTGAAATTTAAGATCATATTTAACCTTAAGTTCGCCCGCTGTGGAAAACTTTCACAAACAAAATTTCCTATCTTTGAATCCCCTATCTATGGATTAAACCCCATAAAGTCTGCGGCCGCAGAAATAGCCTCGCCACATTCGACCTTTATCACCTGACACAATCTCAACCCCCATATCGATTTAGGCATATTCCTTTTTTCTCTTCACAAGACCCAGACAGGGCAATCCGCTTGCATTTCCTTTCTGTCGGTTCGCTTTGAAACAGAGTACAGGTTATGAGAAGAATTAAAAACCGGATATTATTCCTCGCCGTTTTATTGATGGCTTTATCCTCTTCGGAACTCGGCGCGATAGAATGGCATTTCTCTCCTGATTCTCTGGGACAGCACCCCACATCGTACATATTTTCTTATCCGGAAACGGTGCCCCTCAATGTCAACTGCAATTTCTCCCTTCCCGTCAGAATCATCTATCTTGAGAGCGCCCTTCCTTTGACCTCCGCCGATTTTGCTGTCGGGCCCGCCGATCGGATCAAAATTACTTCGCTCCCGCCCGAGAATACTACCTTCGAAAATCGCACGACCGGAATCGATTCTTCATCGCCGTCGCCCCTCTTGCATGATGTCGCACAACTGCGGAACAATGTCCTGAATATCGACCGCATCGATGTCGAAGGAAGGACCGTTTATGCCGTCGCTCTTCTCCCCCTTACTCTGGACTCCGCCGATAATCTGGTTCTGGCCCGAACTATCGCTCTATCTTCAGCATCATCATCCGCGATCTGTATCGGTCATAACGAATTGATAAATAGATTTAAAGACAACGCTTTCTCTCGGCCGCGTGCCCGAGCGTCGCAAAACACCGATCCCTCGGGCCTCCCGCTCGGAATCGACTACGTTATCGTAACCGCTCCGGCACTGGCTGGCGCCTTCCGACCCCTGGTGACATTCAAAAATGCCTGCGGCCTGAATACCGCCGTGGCTCTTACCGATTCCATCTTCGCCCATTACGGCGGTGTCGATAATTCCGAGAAACTGAGGAATTATCTCGAAGATTTCTATCGCGGCGGCGGTCGCTTTGTAATGCTGGGAGGCGATGAATCCATTGTGCCGGTCAGATACCTTCTTTATTACAATGTCCGCACCGGTCCTTTTCAACAAAGCGATCTTTTGCCGTCCGATTTGTACTACGCCGATCTGACCGGCGACTGGGACAAAGACGGCGACAATATCTGGGGCGAACCGAACGACGACGCCCCCGATTTGATTCCCGAATTAAGGGTGGGCCGAATTCCGGCAAAAAACGATTCGGTCATTTCCAATTACATTACGAAATTATTGAATTATTACACCGATCCCGGCCACGGTGATTATACCTATTTGAATAAGGCTCTTTTCTTTTCATCCGATGAAATGCGCGACTACCCGGCTGAAGGTCAGCACGGTTACATTGCCTCGGCTTATCCTTCGCCCTTTCTTATAGACACGTTCTCGACCATAGAATCCCCCTCCGGCGGCGATCCCAATCCCGATAATCCCGACGGCGCCTCCGCCATTCAAAAAATATCGGAAGGATTCGGAGTTGTTAATATTATCGCTCACGGGCGAACCGACGGCTTCATCGTCAAATCCGCCAATTACGGTGATTGGCCGGCCTCTTTCATCCTCACCGGGCCAATTACCGGCGGACACGGAACCGTCACAAATCTCGAAAGAAATGGAAAGACTTCATTCTATTATTCCCTCGCCTGCGATGTCGGCGGATTCGATCTCGATTCATTAGGGGGAGGAAGCTCCGATTACTCGCTTGTGGAACGGCTTATCTCCGCGCCCGATGGCGGTGCCGTCGGCATGGTCGCCAATTCCCGCTGGGGCTGGGTCTATTCCAGTTATCTTCTGCATCAGGCCTTTTTCAAATACCTGTTCGGCGCGGCCTATGGTAATCCCTTTGACGCCATGTCGCTCTCGTGGCTCGATTGTTCCTATCTCCGGGACCTGATTTACGGCCAGAATTTCTTCGGCGACCCCTCAATGACGATTTACCGTGACATCCCTTCCCGCATGGATGTGACCGTCAATTCCTCCCCCAACGGGACATTTCGCGGAAACGTCACGGAAGAGGGCCGGCCGGTCGAGGGAGCTCATCTCATACTTTCGTGCGGCGGGAATATTCTTGAAGAAGGGTTTAGCGATGCTTCCGGTGATTGGCCAATATCCGATCAACTGAATTATGATTCTTCATATACGATTACCGCTCTCAAGGACGGCTTCATAATCGCTCAACTCAATTATATCCCTTCCATCGCCGCCGATTTTGAAGAGAAGAACGAACTGCCGCCGACAGAATTCTTATTGAAGCAGAATTATCCGAATCCCTTTAATCCTCAGACTAAGATCGAATTCTCTCTTCCCGCCCGAACTTCATCCAAATTGGAAATTTTCAATCTGCTCGGACAAAGGGTAAGACAGATGGATTTTGACGAGAAACCGGCGGGTCAATACTCGGTTCTCTGGAACGGAAAGAATGAATATGGAACGGAAGTCTCATCCGGCATTTATTTCTATCGTCTGAGTGCCGGCAAGTTGAGCCAGACCAAAAAGATGGTACTGCTTCGGTAATTGTTATTTGAAAATCAGACTTAATCCGACTCGTAGATAGGCCGAAATGTAAAGCATAATCCCCCAGAAATACAGTGCGATCCGGGAAAGGAAACTCTTTCTGCAATACTTCCTGAAATAACGATACATCGCTCGATGCGATTCCAGAATCATCTGCGGCTTCCTCTTTCTCGTGGAGCCGCCCACGAAATGTTCAATCACTGCCTCGGGGTAATAATAATTGACCAATCCGGCATCTTGGGCGCGGCGGCAAAAATCGACATCATTGAAAAAAATCGGGAAATCTTCGTCGAAACCGCCAAGCCGCTCAAACAGTCCTTTGCGGAACATCATGGCCGCCCCCATCGGCTGATCCACTTCCCGTTCCGTCAAATGATCAAACCACCCCATCTTCCAGTGAGCGAAAATTTTCGACCGGGGAAACAAATATGACAGACCGGTAAATTCAAACAACAGGTCCCGGTAGCGCGGTAAAGCCCGGCACGACTTCTGCAAGATGCCGTCGAATCCGTTGAATCTCGGCCCGATCACGCCCGCACTCGCCTTTTCGTTCAGAAACCTGGCTAGTTTGCTCACGGCATCATTCCGAATTTTAGTATCCTGATTGAGAAGCAATATGATGTCGCCTTGCGTCATTTCAATCCCTTGATTAGCCGCCCGGGCAAATCCCGCATTCACATTATTTTTTATCAATTTAACGATGGGGAATTCCTTCGATATCAATGCTGCTGTCCCATCGGTCGATCCATTATCGACAGCCACTATTTCCAGATTTAATGCCGTCGCCTCATCCATAAGTGAACGAAGGCAGTCCCTGATAAATTCCGCCCCATTATAAGTGACAATCACAACCGAAACTTTTCCGGCGATCACCTTCATCGGATAATATGCCCCAGAATATCGGCATATTTTTCGGCCATTGCGAGCGAGGTATATCTCGTCAAATCAGCGGCCTCTTTCACGGCAAAATTGTGTTCGGCTCCATTATCTTTCCGAAACCCTTTAATAAATGATGCAATTCCCTCTAAATCGTCGGCCGCAATAACCTTGCCCTGATCATATTCCCGGATCAATTTAGCCGCATCGGACTTCTCCGGGGCCACCCCTAAAATCGGTTTGCCGGAAATCAGGTAGTCGAAAATCCGTCCCGGCAAAATATCGGGACCGGCAAAACCTCCTACTCCCAGATAAAGCAGGTCCGCTTCCGCCAGAGTCTTAATCGCCTCTTTTCTCGGAAGATAACCTTTCAGATCTACCCTGTCATGAAGCCCGTATTTTGCCTGCAGATCTGCCATCATACTTTTATCATAGTGTCCGGCATGAATTATATAAATTTCTTTATCCGTCGGGCCTTTTTCATTGCCGAGAATTGCCAGGGCCTTGAAAAGCGGTTCAATGGGGCATAGGTTGTTAATCGTCCCCAGTACGCCGATCATGAATTTATTTATCGGATGAGTCTTGGCTGAACGCCAGACATCTATGAGCCCCGGATCGGCTCCGTTGGTTATCACGGTCCCTTTCCCCAAATATTTCTTTATATCATTATTCACTACTACTATCTCGTCGGCGGCTTTCAATATCCTGTCTTTCAACTCTCTCGCTTTTTCCACCAGCTTAATTTCCCCATAGACTTCTTCAATCGGACGGGAAAACCACAAATCCCGAAAATCGGCTATCCAGGGAAGACCGAATTTATCCTTTAACTCTAATCCGGCCAGATGAGCCGTTATCGGCGGCGATGTCGTTATAATTGCATCAAATTTGCTCTCTGCAATCAGCCGTTTTGCCTTGCGAACGACAAACCTTTTCCATCCGATTTTCGAATCGGGAAAATATCTGCTTCTCGCTCGGCCCCGCCCCCACCCTTCCCTGCCGGTACGTACTCCCAGCAAATACAGCATTCGCGCCGGATCGTATGAACCGGTCCGGACTATCCTCGGGTCCTCGCGATCCTCCAGCAGCGAATGGTCATACTCCGGATAAAGAATCTTTTTTACCGTAAGGACCGTTACGTCGAAACCGAATCGAGGAAGATATTTAAACAAACCGAGAGGGCGCCCCACCCCTCCCATTCCGAGCGGCGGGAAGTAATATGATACCAGAAGAACTCTTCTATACTTTTCGGCCAATCATGGCCTCCATTATACTCAGAGTCTGCCGGATATTTTCCGAAAATAGGGCTTCACTGCGCACTTTGCGATGGTTCTTCAGAAGGATCCCTCGATAATTCAGTTTTCCCGATAGAAGGCGTCTTAGGCCGCTTTCAAGAGATTCTTTATCCTTCACATCGAATAGGATACTGCTGTCATCATTCGCCCATTCTCTCACTCCCGGCACATCGCCGACTACCGGAAACAGGCCCGCCCCCATTGCCTCTATGAGCGAGGCCGGCGAAGAATCCGAAAGGGCGGCCGAAAGGTATATATCGAATCCCCCCAGAAACTTTATATATTCCCGGCGGGGCAGAAATCCATAGAAATTGATTCCTCCTTCGGGAAATTCCCGCTCGCATCTCCTGCGAAATACTTTATAATCATCTCCCCGAGCCGGAAATGTCAGGACAATCCGCCTTTTCCTGACCATATCCCCGAGTGCTTCGATTATGAAATTGTTATTGTAAACCGGATTATGCGGACGCGGAATCAATACCTGTCTGGGCCGACCGGAATCGATATTGGCGCCTTCTTTCTTTAGAAAAATCTGCAAAACCGCTTCCTCGACACCCCAGGGAATAACGGCCGGCTCTATTTCCGGATTCAACTTTTTAATTTCATTCGAAAGATATTGCGAATCCACCACCACCCTGGTGGCGCATTCCAACGACTTAATCACTCTCCATTTATGAAGAAAAGATTTGCGGGGTGAAACCAAAATATCGGAACCGAGACCATGCAGAACCACCGGTTTTTGTTTCCAGACTTTCGAGACGGCTACGGTATATCCGTACCCCGACACAAAGTGCGGATTGACAATATCCGGATCGAACGATTCTGTCAGTTCCCTTATTTGTCTCCCGGCCAGAAAGTAATTAATGCTATTTAGAGAAGATTTTCTCTTTATTGGATAGTCCACGGCTTCCCCCGGTTCGAGCGACGCCAGTTTTACTTCGGCCCCCGCGTCCCTGAGACCCTTTCTGAATCTTTCCGTATGAACCGAGCGCCCGTCGGCCAGAAGCAATATTTTCATCGTCTCTTGCCTCTAAAGTACAATTTCCCGAAACCGTTTAAGTGCGTATAATAATTCCGGCAGACATCTTTGCCGCCCCAGCCGGCTTTGAATTCCCGAAGTCCCGCGGCTTCCGGCGGCGAGCCGCCCAAATCGAGACTGCCAATTCCGCTCCTTCGGGCAAATTCAATTATAAAATTCAAAAGCAGATGATTCGGTTTGAGATTCCAGTGTTCCTGCGAGGAGAAACCCTGCCAGTGGAATAATTCCCCCCGTTCCAGAAAATATATATGGGCGGCCGCCAGACGGCCATCATGATACACCGCCGGCCAGATAATCCTTTTATCGTTCTCGGCCATTGCCCGAAGTCTTTTGAAAAACACCAGCGGATATCGCGGTTTCTGTCCGTGCCGGGATGCTGTTTCAAGCACCAATTTGTAAAACGATTCCAGATCCTCCCCATCAATCCGCTCCGCGACAACACCATCCCCCTTTAGGCCGTGCCGAATATGGCGCGGGACTTCGGCATCCGACGGTTTATACTCTCCGGTTAAATCAACTACTTGAGTCATAACATCCCGCTTGTTAAAGCCGGCTTCTTCAATCGGCCATCGCGGACTATAAATATCGATTCGGGCAAATCCCCGACCCTTTAGATAATTGGTGAATTCATGGTTGGCGCTCTTAATTTCCTCGGCATCCATTTTCCCGTCGTTCACAATCCCTCCGGTAAGTCCGTCAGGCATTGATTTGAAACGGCGGTAAAAGGAACGCCCGAAAATCACTCCCGTCAGTCCGCTGGTGAGCGCCCCATGGGTCTCCTGAGCCAGAAAAATTGGACAGCCGCCAAAGATCTCCCATAATCGCGCGAATTCGTACGATGACAGAAAGGAATCTTTCGTGAGTCTGTCCCACTCTTCCCGTGGAAGGTCATGAGTCGAAAATATTTTAAGCGACATTACTGCCGAACCAGAAGGATTTTTCCCCGGCCGATACTTCCGTCTGATGCCTTCAAAAGAAAAAGATACACTCCCGATGCCGCTTCTTTCCCGTCCTGATTGGTTCCGTCCCAGGGAATATTGACATCAAACTCTTTTACCAGATCGCCGGTGGGAGTGAATATCCGCACCGTGGCGTTTCCTTGATAATTGAAGTTCAATACATCATCGGAACTTCTGACTACATACGGATTCGGGAAGGCAATCACTTTTGCGGCCTCCGTTGTGGGCGGGCCGATACTTGATTTAAGAATTGAAATCCCTGACGGTGTCCCGATCCAGAGATCATTGGTAATCGGATTGATGGCCAGGGCCGTAATCATGTTGTCGGCCAGACCTGAATTCAGGTTGGTAAAAACTTCCATGGAATGTTGGGCGGCGTCATACCGGGCCAGCCCGTTGCGGGCCCCGATCCAGATATTGTCGCGGCGGTCGAAAAGAAGGTGTGTTACTTCGGGGCCGAAACCGTCCGGCAGGATGACATTCACGAATCGCTCGATACCGTCATCATAGCGCGACAGGCCGTATTTCGTCCCCGCCCACAAAACGCCGTGGTTGTCGAATTTGACCGTGTTGACATTATTGGATCCCAGCCAGGAATTGTCCTCCCGAAAATTGACCGCGGAATCATCGCTCTTATTGAAAGGATCATCCCCCAGATATAAATAATATACCCCGCTGTACTCGCTTCCGATGGCGACATAATTGCCGAAAATATCGATCGCATCGACTTGATCCGTCGCAATTCCATCGGCAACGCCGAACGATACCCATCTGTTTCGATTCTCTAAATCAACGATCGACAGGGGATTGCCGTCAAGGGCCCGATAGCAATTGACATAAAGATATCGACCGTTCGTCGCCAACCCGTTGACCACGACATAACTGGGGGCTTCCAGCACGCCGCGCAGGGTGGAATTATTTTCATCATAATTTATGTTGGTATCATTTCCGGCATAGTTCAGCCCGTTTCCCCAGGTACCGACCCAGGTCGCATTGTCCCTATCGATCGCCACCGCTACCGCGCCGGATCCGGTATTCATAGTCAATGGACTCCAACTGCCGCTCTCGAATTTGGCGGCCCCGGACAATCTGAAACAGGCCCCGACTCTTCCCGAATCATCGGCATAGAGTGCGGTGACATCATTCGAAGGCAAACCGCCATCGTCGTACTTTGTAAAATGCGCCCCCTCTCCGTAATAGAGACCATTGAGCAGCATCCCGAGCCAGAGTCCCTGGGACGTCACATAGCCGCTTGAAAAAGCCGCATTTGGAAATGATGTGATATCGCCCCAGATTGTCACTGAATCCGTTACTATAAAATATCCCCCGGTGGAATAAATATATAGCGTATCCGCTTCCACCCGCATATGATTGACTTTTGTCGTGGCCCTCGTTGGAACCCGTACAAATGCGGTATCTCCCCCCTCTATTGATATGTAATAAGCGCTCTTTCTGGTCCCCAGGTAAATATGACCGTGATAATAGGCCAGGGCCGAGACCGTGTCGTAAAGAAGTTCCGGATAATTGCCGGAATTGAAGGTCTTCCAATTTGCGAAAGATTTCAGCAGATCCGGACGGCTCTTGTCGGCCACGGCCAGTCCTGACGATGTCGCGATCCAGATGGTGTCGCCGACTAACAGAATATCATAGACGGCCGGCCCGGGATTGAAATTCCCGAAACGGTCATAGGAATCCTCAATCTGACCGCCGTCGATATTTTTCGAAAACAGGGTCAGGCCTGCCGATGTCCCGACCCAGAGTTGCTCGTTGTCGTCGGCCAGACTGTACAAGTTGAGAAGGTTATCGCTGCGATCGAAAAAGATATATGGTTGGTATATGTCCCCGTCCCGTCTCAAGAGACGCCCGTACCCCGCCAGCCATACTTCTTGCGAGGAATCTTTCAGTATATAATACAGGTCATTTGTCCCCAGTCCGTCATCATTCGTAATTTTGGTCATGCCCGCGGTCGCGGGATCTATTTTCAAATACCCTCCGGAGGTCATGACGTGCAAAGTATCGTCAAAATAATCGACATACCGCACCTGGGCCGTCGAGGTATACGTCCGCCAATTGGAGTATGTGGCGGCCCCCGCCGGCGCCGCGAGGGCGATTGCCCATATCGCCAGAATAATTTCTATCTTAAAAATCTTTCCCTTAACCATAACACAATCAATATAAAGAGGATGGCAGTGGTAAGCAATAATGAGTACCTGCCGACAACCGGTCCGAACCGCGTGAAAAACGTATATTCGTCGAGCGCTGCCACTTTTCCCGAGACCACTTTTCGCTCGAACAACCCGGCTCGGACGGTTTCCCGGCCGTATGGGTCGATTAATGCCGATATGCCGCTGTTGGCGCACCGTGCCATCCAGACCCTGTTCTCCACGGCCCGGAAGACCGCAATCCGCATATGCTGAAATGGACCCGGTGAACGGCCGAACCAGGTATCATTGGTTATATTCACCATGAATTCAGCCCCCTTCAACAGACATTCTCTGACATAATTGGGAAAGGCCGATTCAAAACAAATTAGAACCGAATAATTTGCCTGATCGGTCTTGAATACAACCGCCGAATCTCCCGGATAAAAATCCGACCACCATTCAATCTTGTTGGTTTTAATCAAAGTTACATAATGCGCCAGAAATTCCCGCGTCAAAAACGGCATATAATCCTGGTACGGCACATGCTCGGAAAAGGGAACAAGATAAATCTTGTCATAGCGGGCCCCCATCGTGCCGTCGGGCGAAAATTGGAAGGCGGAATTATACGACTTTTCCCGATTATTCCTGGTTTCCACCTCCAGCGCCCCGACCAGTTGATAGGCATGGCTCCGTTCCGCCGTCCGCCCGATCCAGTCCCGGTACTTCGGCTCCAGTCGCGGGTAGCAGGGGGCCGCCGTCTCCGGCCAAATCATCAAATCCGAAGAATCTTTCGCGGCTACCTGCGCCAGCGAATCATACAATACGAAATTTTCGTCTCGATTCTCATTGGACCATTTTACCTCCAGCGGCACGTTCCCCTGAAGCAGGGACACCTTTACATCAGCCGGAACCGGCAAGGGCGGAAAGACCACCCAGCCATAGAGAAAAATAGCCGCCGGAATAATTATAGCCGCTATTCCAAAACTGACGCGATATTCCAGCACATTCACCCGGCTCTTGGCCTGCCAGATACAAATATTTATTACCACCAGTAGAAACGATAACCCGTAAGATCCGATTACCGAAACAATTTGAATGAAGGTCAGGTAATATCCCTGGCTGTAGGCCAAATCCGTCCAGGGAAAAGCAAACTGGGAAAGACTGCGGAAATACTCCATTCCCACCCACAGAATCGGAAGCGCCATAAGTCCCAGATATTTTTTCCAGTGATAAATTCTGACGAAAGCCGAAAGAATCGTCGCCGGGTAAAGTGACAAAATGAAAATCGCCGCCACCGCTCCCGGGGGCGTGACAATCGCCACCCAGTACAAAAGAAAAATATTGCTCATCAGCGAGTAAAAATAGGCGGCCTTGAAAACGGCTTTCCCTTTTAGTTCGGTCAGGATCTCCAGAGGACGAACCAGAGCCACCCAGGCCAGGAAACCGAGCGGCAATGGAATATATGCCAGGGCCAGAACAAAACCCCAAAAGGTCAATTCCGCCCGCCTTAAGCGTAGCGCTCTGTCCGGCGGCCAGAAAAAAGTCTTAATGCTTTGAAATGGGAACTTCACCCGGAACAAACAGCGAATGGCCGGTCATCTCGGCCGGCTGGTTAATATTCATATACTGGAGGATCGTCGGAGCCACGTCGGCCAGAATGCCGCCATCGCGCAGTCTTACCCCGTCATGTGCCCCCGAACCGTCAAAAAATATGCAGGGCACCAGGTTGGTTGTGTGTGCCGTATGCGGCCCCTTGGTTTCCGGGTCATACATCTGCTCGGCGTTGCCGTGATCGGCCGTTATTATCGCCTGCCCTTTCACTTCTTCCACCGCCTTTATCACTTTTCCCACGCCGGCGTCAACCGCCTCCACCGCCCTTATGGCCGCCTCCAGAACCCCCGTGTGGCCAACCATGTCGCAGTTGGCAAAATTAAGGATTATGACATCATATTTCTTCGAAAGAATCCGCCGCACCGTTTCATCGGCCACTTCCACCGACGACATCTCCGGCTTCAAATCATACGTCGCAACTTTTGGCGACGGTATCATACAGCGATCTTCATTTTCAAACGGCTTTTCCACCCCCCCATTGAAAAAATAGGTCACATGAGCATATTTTTCCGTCTCCGCGATTCGCAGTTGCCTCAGGCCCTGACGAGAAATAATTTCCCCGAAAATATTTGTCAGATGAATCGGCGGATAGGCCACATGCGCTTCTTTCAATTCGGCATCATAATTGGTCAACGTGATTAAATGAATTCTGGGATTATCCGGATGGGGAAATCCTTCATACTGCCGCCCCACAAACAAATAAGATAACTGTCTGACCCGATCCGCCCTGAAATTGAAAAAGAGCGCCACATCGCCCGATTTCAATTTCCCTTCATCCTCTCCTCCAAGATTTATTACCGCGGGAACTATAAATTCATCGGTCACATCGTTCCGGTACGACTCTTTGATCGCTTCCACCGGTGAACCAAATCTTTCGCCGACTTTATTCACAATGGCCTGATATGCTTTCTCGGTTCTTTCCCACCTTTTATCTCTATCCATTCCATAATAACGGCCCATTACCGTGGCCACCTTGCCGAGCCCGACTCGGCCGAAATTTTCCACCATCTCCTGCATGTACCCGGCCCCCGAGGTCGGTGACGTATCCCGGCCGTCCATGAAAGCATGAAGGAATAGTTTCTTCACGCCGTTGTCCTTGGCCATTTTAGCCAGCGCCTTGAGATGTTCCAGCGATGAATGAACGCAACCGTTCGATACCAGTCCGAAAAGATGGAGCGCCGTCTTATTCCCGGCCGCCAGTTTCATTCCCTCCAGAAAGACCTTATTGGTGAAAAAGTCGCCATCGCTGATTGATTTGTCTATCCGCGTAATGTCCTGATAAACCACGCGGCCTGCCCCAAAATTGAGGTGCCCCACTTCGGAATTCCCCATCTGGCCCTTGGGCAGGCCCACTGCCAGCCCGGAACCATCGATGGCGGTATGGGGGCAGGTTTCAAACAATTTATCTATATTCGGCTTCTTGGCCATCGCTATGGCATTGTAATAACTCTCTTTTCGCAGTCCGAAACCGTCCATTATGCATAGCAAAAACATCTTTAGCCCTTCAATACTACTTTCTTTTCGCCTTTAACCATTTTACCAATGATATACGGCTTTTCGCCGATAATCTTCAGGATATCGCAGACTTGATCCGCATCCTCCGGTGCCGTCACCAGAATAAACCCGATTCCCATATTAAAAGCCGGATACATGTCGTCTTCTTCAATGGACCCGGTCCGCTTTATAAAATCAAATATCGGGAGCCGTTCCCAGGATTTCTTATCAATCACCGCGTCTATTTCCTCGGGAAGTATACGATTCAGATTTCCCGGAATTCCGCCGCCGGTAATATGGGCCATTCCTTTTATCCCGACCTTTTCCAGAACCGCCATAACCGGCTTCAAGTAAGATCGATGAGTCGCCAGAAGAGATTCCCCAATCGTCTGGCCCCATTCAGGTATCCTGTCATCCGGCTTCATCCCGCCGATTTCAAAAATCACTTTGCGGGCCAGAGAGTAGCCGTTGGTATGAAGCCCGGTCGAAGGTAATCCGATAGCGATATCTCCGGGCTTTATATTCTGACCGTTGATAATCTTGTTTCGGTCAACTATTCCGACAATAAAACCGGCCAGATCATATTCCCCGGGGGCATAAAAGTCCGGCATCTCCGCCGTTTCTCCGCCTACCAAAGCCATTCCGGCATTTTTGCATCCCCGCGCCAGCCCTTCCACTATTTGTGCCACCATTTCCGGCTCCAGTTTTCCGGTGGCGATATAATCCAGAAAGAAAAGCGGCCCCGCCCCATGGACCAGAATATCATTGATACAATGATTTACCAGATCTTCACCTACCGTATTGTGCCGTCCTGTCATAAAGGCAATTTTCAATTTGGTGCCGACCCCGTCGGTCGATGAAATAAATACCGGTTCCTCATATTGTTTCAGATTCGGCCTGAAAAATCCCCCGAAAGCCCCTATCTCGGATAAGACCGAATCGTTGAATGTCGAGCGGGCGAGAACTTTGATCTTCTCTTTGGCCCTGTCGGCGGCGGCAATATCGACACCGGCCGACGCATAATCTATCTTCTTATTTTTCATATTGTTCAGGCGAAAAATTAACATTTCGGGATGTCAAAGTCAAGACCATAACCCTTTTGAAAAACCGCTTGAGGATATTATATTCGCGTGATGCTTCTGACCGTCATAATGCCCTTGTACAACGAAGAGCGGACCGCCGCCGAAATCATTTCCCGCGTCCTCTCTCTCCCTCTTGATTTGGAATTAATCATCGTCAATAACGGCTCCACCGACAGGACAAAAGAAATCATCCACGGCTTCGCCCCTCGCTCCAATCTGCGGATAATCGACAAGGATCGCAATATCGGAAAAGGGGATGCCATAATCGACGGTCTCCGCTCGGCTCGGGGAGAATTTACGGTCATTCAGGACGGCGACCTCGAATACGCCCCTGAGGATTTCGAGCGGATGATAAAATTGGCTCAGGATAAGGGTGCTCTGGCGGTGTTCGGTTCTCGAATACGCCACCCGGAATCGGGAATTTCATACCAGCGTTATCTCTGGGGAGGAAAACTGCTCACCGTCGTCGCCAATTTTCTTTTCCGGGTCAACATCACCGATGAATCGACCTGCTATAAAATGATTCGCACCGATATTATGAAACAATTGAATCTTCAATGCCGGCGCTTTGAATTTTGTCCCGAAGTGGTCGCTAAATTGGGTCGAAATAAAATTAAAATTCATGAAATACCGGTGGCGTATCACCCGCGAAAATTTGAGGAAGGTAAAAAGATTCGCTGGATCGACGGTCTTGAAGCCGTCTGGACCTTAATCAAGTACCGCTTTCAGCCGCTCGCCCGCTTTGCCGTTAAAAAGAGCGAATAACCAGACCGCCCAGGCCAGAAGCGATATAACCAATCCCGTCCAGAAATAAGGTGTTCGGTAATATAATTCAAGTCTACTGTCCTCAGTCTTGAAATCTATAGAGACCAGATTATTGCTCTCATAGATCGGTCGCCCGTCAACAGCCTTCCATCCTCTGTCATAACCTATCGATAAAATTAAACTTCCGGGACCAACCGGCTCAATATCGTAAATGACTCGATTCGGAGAAAAGAAATCTCTTGTCACTTCGGCCTGACCGCGGGACACATATTCCATCAGCACCTCATTGGTCGGCGTCACCAGCGCCCGGCTGTCTTTATACCCGGACAGCCACGGCGTCACCAGCGATCCGCGATTCGCCTGAAACTGGCGATATATGTCATCTTTCCGGCCGATTATATTGCGAAAATCTTTGCTGAACTCGACAGCCTCGACTTTCTTGTACTTTATTTGCCTGAACGCCCTCAAATCCGGGATAAAATTCCCTATCAGCACCCCGGCCGTCAGCAAAATCATAATCAAAGTCATCACTCGTTTGGAAATACTTATCTTGTCTTTCAAATAGTCAAGGCCGACCCCGCCAAGTATCCCTAAGGCCAGAAGTACAAATTGAAAGTTCCGCGACGGGCATCGAAGCGACGAAAAACCGGGAATCTGAAGCAATAGATTCCAGGGTGAAAAAGACGAAAAATGACCTAGACCAAGAACTAAAAAGAACAATCCGATCACAATCCAGACCCAGACTTTTCTGAACATATACAAAATGGCCACCAGCGCCAGAATAAGAACAACCGGAGAAACATAGGCGCTATATTCGTGCCAGCCCCATTTTTGCGCCGGTCCGAAATTACGGAAAAGATATTGATCCAGTGATGTGAAAGCGGCCAGGGCCAGATTGAGCGGCGTTCGATCATCAGGCATCCCCGGCCAGCGATTCTCCACCAGATAAATGGTCATCGGTATAAATTTGACCGCCGCCAGCGCCACTCCCGAAAGCAGGCCGAAAAGATATCTTTTAATCAGACGGAATGACTTGCGCTCTATCGATAGCAGAACTACCAGGACTCCGGAAAAGAAAGCCGTGTAAACGAACGGCACCGCCGCACCATTCCCGGCAATCATCAGAAATATCGCCGCCGCGGCGCCCATTACATATTTCCAATTTTCCTCGCTTTTAAGTAGAAAATATAGAAACCAGGGAAGAAAACAGAAATGGGTAAACGGCATATGCCCGATTGCATAATGCAGCCCGAAATAGGTGCTCCCGTAATAGACGAACGCGGCCATATACGAGGCAACTTCCGAAAGCCCCAGTTTCCGAGAAAAAAGATAGGTCCCCCAGAGCCCCAGAAAGAAAGTAAAGAAGACCTGGACTTTCAGCCCCGCGAGGGCCCCAAAAACCATATTGATCAAGAAAAATGGCGACAGCACCGCCACTTCCGGATGAGCAAAAAGGATATTTCCCCCGCCGATATACGGGTTCCAGAAGGGAAATTGGTGATAATACAACACTTCTCTCACGGGGATAGCCGCCATCGTGGTGAATAATTCCCAATCCCCGACCCCCAAATAATCCCAGTAAATCAGGAACGGAAGAGAATAGAGAATCGCTACCGCGCCCATTATCACGGGCGCAAGATAATCATGCCTGGACTTGACGGATTCAGGTGCCACGTCCAAAAATATAAGAACTCTTTGGAAAAAACGAAATTAAAATGAACGGTTTGGGATTACCGCCATTTTAGCGGCATTTGCTCAGTCTTAATTCATAATCAATATTATTTGTTGAATCCCGTCTTGTCAAAAATAAGGAATCGGCAGTTCTGACAAGAGTATATTCGCCCCGTAGTACCAATAAACTGTCACATCCTGTATTTTGTGTCACCGAATCCGGCATCATTGTTATGTTTTGAGTCAAGTTGTAATTGCCGGATCCTCCGCAATCGGGATGGCCAAAATCGTAATCTCCCGCGGTCAAGTTATAACCGTAGAAAAATTTATAATCTGTAATTATTAATTGAAAAGGATATGAGCTTACTATCGTCATCCCGGGCATACCGATTTTAACTTTATAGGACCCGCAATATTCGCCGGGAGGGTCAATTTCATATATGACGATTTTTTGACGGCTGCAACCCGCAATCAAACCGGAAAATGCCATTGCCACAATAATGTGATTAAGTTTCCGCAATTGACCTCAAGGAAATTATCAAATCATCTTCCAGATAGACGATCCATCCTGCCTATCATAAAATAAAAAAGGCCGATTCCGACTCGGCCTTTTTTCACCTTTGGAAGGCAGGTTATTTCATATGCTTCGCGATGAGTTTCGTCATCTCGAACATGCTGACCTGCTTCTTGCCGCCGAATACCGCTTTGAGATTGTCATCGGCGTTGATCATTCTCCGGTTCACAGAATCCTGGAGTTTGTTCTTCTTGATGTAATCCCAAATCTTCTTCGTGATCTCGGTGCGCGGCATCGCTTTCATGCCGACTACGGCGCCGAGCATATCATCCGGCTGCATCGGTTTCATGAAGGCCGGATTCGGCTTCCGAGCGACTTTCTTCTTGGCCGGCTTCTTCGCCTTCGCGGCCTTCTTAACCGGCTTCTTCGCCGATTTCTTGGCCACTTTCTTCTTTGCCGGCTTCTTGGCCTTCTTTGTAGCCATCCGTTTCTCCTTTATTCCATAGAAATGGTGGTTTGACTTCGCAATCGAAACCGACTTCCTATTTCTTCTTGGCCGGCTTCTTGGCCGCTTTTTTCTTCGCCGGTTTCTTGGCTGCTTTCTTCACTGCCATGGTTTACTCCTTTTTTGTTTTCCGTTGCAAGAGATTTCCGTAAGAATCCAAAACCAAATGAAATTTACTTCTTGGTCTTCTTGGTCTTCTTCGCCGGCTTCTTAGCAGTCTTCTTCGCTGTTTTCTTCTTTGCTACTGGCATCGAATTCCTCCTTCAATGAGGGGTTTAAGGATTCAGTGGACTTTCCAAATTCGTCCTTGAACCGGCGTCTCTACTTGCTTCCACCGGTTGTTTACTTCCTCCACAAGCATCTCTGCTTATTATCAAATGCAAAAAAAATTATGTTTAAAACTTATTGCAACAAAAAACTTTAATAAAATAAAAATATTTTCATTCGGGGAACTCCCATTTCCAGAGCGAAATTCCGGCGAAATTATAATGTATTATATTGTCCATTATTATCTCCCTCCCGGCCGTGCGGCGCAAATGCCCATTATATAAGGCCTCGCGACGCACTACCCCGATTTGCGCGAATTAAAATTCGGTTTGGAATCTCTTATCAGTGCCCCGGCCCGACTATCCCTAGCTTTTTCCATTTGGCCCAAATCGCCGCCTCCGCCAGATTCACCGCCGCCTCCACCTCGATAAATGTCGTATCGATCGTCAAATCGTAAGCCAGGGGATCATCGATGTTTCTCTTAAAATGGCTGTGAATAAACTCCGCTCGCGCCTTATCCGTCTCCCTGATTTCTTTCTCGGCCTGATCGTGAGTGAGACTGAGATAATGCATCAGATTCTCGATTCGCCGTTCTTTCGAGGCCGTTACTCTCAAACTGAAAACCTGTTCCCGAGGGAGAATAAAATTGGCGCCCCTGCCAACAACGACCACTCCCCCGTGTTCGGCGATCGACATGATGACTTTATACAACTGTTTGAGATAATCAGAGGCGTCGATATAACTTCCCTTGAAAATTCCCTCGAACCAGAGTTCGATTCGCGAGCGAATCCTGTCGTCGAGCGACTCGATCACCTGCCGGCGGTATCCCGAAGAACTGCAGATTTCATCGATAACTTCCCGGTGTAATAACTGGTAGTGCAATTTCTCCGCGAGTCGGCTCGCTATGACCGTCCCGCCGCTCCCTTTGAGGCGGCTGACCGTTACAATCGGTTTCAGGCGCGCCTTACGCCCTTCTTCCGTTTCCAGCGCGCGAATTTTCTTCTCTAATTCCCAGCGCCGCAACTGACGATCGATTATTGACTCTATGGAACTCATCGCGCCCTCCTCCTTTTCAAACGGCATAGATTACATATTGTATAACCTTTGTCAAATGGTTTTCGTTTCCGTTATCCCGTCACTTGATAATGGAGCCACAATGGCCCAAAAATAATCTCACAAAAAACCCTTTATTTTTCGGCAAACCTGCATATATTCCCCTGCAAAATGGACATCGCGAACCTCGACATAAATGACAAGGCCCGCTTTGAATCGCTGGGCTTCATCTGCGGGCTTGAAATTCATCAGCAACTCGCCACCGAGAAAAAACTCTTTTGTCACTGCCCCGTCGGCCTGACCGGCCGGAAATATGACGCCGAGATCCTGCGTCATATGCGCCCCACTCTATCGGAATTGGGCGAATATGACGGGACCGCGCTGATGGAATTCAAGACCAAAAAAGAGGTCATCTATCGTCTCTACCGCGACCGCACCTGCACCTACGAGATGGACGATACCCCTCCCTTTCTGGTCAACCAGCAGGCCATTGATTATGCCATCCGTATCGCCCTTTTATTCAATTGCCGTATTGTCGATGAGATCCACGTCATAAGAAAACAGTATCTCGACGGTTCCATTCCGACCGGTTTCCAGCGAACCATGATTATCGGGGTCGATGGCTGGATTCCTTATAAAAATCGACGTATCACCATCACTCAGGTAAATTTGGAGGAAGAAGCCTGCCGCGAGGTTTCCGATATTGGCCACCGCATCGTCTTTGCCACGGATCGTCTTTCCACCCCGTTAGTCGAAATCATAACTGCTTCCGATATGAAAAATCCGGTCGAGGCCGCCGATGTTTGCCGCCTCCTGGGAAATTCCATGAAAATTACCGGCCTCGTCCGCCGCGGCATCGGAACTGTCCGCCAGGATGTCAATGTCTCCATCACCGGAAGCACCCGGGTAGAAATAAAAGGCGTTTTCAAAGTCGGTAATATAAAACCACTGACAGCAATTGAGGCCGTCCGCCAAAAAAGGCTTTTGGAATTGAGAGACAGATTTGTCGCCCGCTTCGGTTCCGATCCGAAAATCGATTTTGGGGAGGAGAATTTCACTTCGCTATTCAGCGGCAGTGGCAATATTATTGGACGGCGTCTTGAAAGCGATCGCCCCCTTAAAGTCGTCGGAATGCATCTTGCCGGTCTCGCGGATTTCAATTTGCATCCTCTTCAGCCCGGCTGGGACTTCGCCTCTGAACTCGGCGGCCGGGTCCGGGTTATTGCCTGTATCGATAGCGTTCCCAATCTATTTTTCTATTCTCACCGGCATCTTTATGATATTCCGGAGACGGTATGGGAAAAAATCCGCAGCCGCTGGACCGAAAATCCGGGCGATGATATCGTTCTGGTCTGCGGCCCGTCGGCCGACGTCGTCACGGCCCTGAATGAAATTAAAATCCGCATTCTTGAACTGGCCAAAGGGGTCATAAACGAAACCCGGCAGGATATGAAAAACGGTACCACCGATTTCGAACGAATTCTCCCTGGCCCCGACCGGATGTATCCCGATACCGATCATCCCCCTATAAAAATTACTGATAGCCGGGTCGAAGAAAATCGCCGCCGCCTGGCCGAACCGCTTTGGGAAAAACAGAAGCGCTGGACTTCTTTGGGATTGTCCTCCGAATTGGTGCGGAACCTGTCGTTATCCCCGTATGCTGATATTCTCGATCAACTGGCCGCGGAGAACAATATTCCGATCAAAAGGGCCGCCTATATTCTTTCCGGCATGCTGATCGATTTAAGGCGCAGTGGATACGATCTGGCCAAAGCCGATCGCGGGAAACTATATCAATTGCTCCAAACGGCCCTGTCGGGAAAATGGCCCCACCGACAGCTCAAAGCCGCTTTAATCATGCTGGCTCACGGTGATGCGCCAAACCGGACTACCCCGGAATCATTCGATCTCAAACTCCTCGACCGCTCCTGGGAGGAAATTAAAAGCAAATTTGACGGGGTCGTTTCGAATGATAAGTGCGGGAAATTCCGCCGCTACCTCACCGGCCGTTTAATCGACCGCTTTCCTCATCATAGCCCGGAGGTCCTGGCCAGGATTTCCGAACGCCTGGGTAGCGAAAAGTAATTCAATCCTTCTTCCCTTCAAATAATAGGGCGTACTCTTGCGCCGAGGCTTTCGCGGAAAAACACTTCAGCGCCTTCTCATACCCCGCCTGCGCCAATTTGTCGCGGAAATCCCTTTCGAGCAGTAGCCGGCGAATCGCATCCCCTAATCTGCCCGAATCATCCGGCGGAACCAGAAGACCCGTGGTGCCGTCATCAATTATATCGGTGATCCCTCCCGATGCCGTTCCTATTACGGCAGTCCGGCAGAGCATCGCTTCCGTCAACGCCAGCCCGAAACCTTCACCAATCGAGTTTAAAACAACGGCCGCGGCCCGGTTATAGACCGTCCTTAATCCTTCCTGAGGCAGAGGATTGATTATTTTTGCTCTTCCAATTAGGCCCAATTCCCTTATAAGCTCCTCCAAGGGAATCTTCTCCGGCCCGGCTCCGTAAATTTCGAGTTTTATCTCCGGAAACTCTACAGCCAAACGCCTTATTGCTTCCAGAAGGTAATTGAGCCGCTTTTGAACCGTCAATCGTGACACCGCCACAATCAAGTATGGCTCTTTCACTGTTTTCTCTTCGGGAAAAAACAGGGCTTCGTCATTTGGAAGCGGTATAACGTGCAATTTATCTCTCAGGCCGCGATCTTTTTTGACCAGCAGATTCTTCAGGTAATTCGATACCACCGTCCAGCCCGCCGACTCTCTGATTAGCGGTCGGAAAAGAGTGAAAACGAGCGGTGTGCCGGTCAGAAGTCTGATGTCCGTCCCGTGGGAACTTATAAAAAGAGTTAACTTCTCCTTATACTTCCTCTTCAAGAAGTGCGCCGGCACTCCATTCGGAATCACCCATTGCACTGAAATGGTTCCGATACCCTCCTTTTCAATAACCTTGCAGGCGAGACGATATTCGGCCTTCAGAAATTTTATCAGTCCAAATATCCGAAAGGGATTGCGAATGACCTGCCGGTGCATGTCTCCCCGATAGGCAAATGTCTCTTTATCGTCGACGGCATACCTGAAACGATATATCCTGACACCGTCAATTTCCTCAAATTCCTCCGTCCCCGAGTCATGGGGAGCGACCACCACCACTTCGATCCCCTCTTCCCGAAGTTTCAGCGCCAATAGGTGCAGAAATACGCCCGCAAAATCCCCCTTAAACCTGATATAATTATGTGTGATAAACAGAACTTTCAATCGCTTCACCCTGAGCCAAGTTCCCTGAATTGGTCAAATATAGACAGTTCCCGTCATTTAAGTAACCCCAAAATCTATATCGGAATAATTTGTTTTCGCTTATATTCCTCTATTCAATGAAATGGCCGCTTTGGGCCATAATTTATGGATATAAATTATAAGGAGAAATAAATGCAGAATTTTACTTTTTTCCTCCCCACCAAGATAATATTCGGACCCGGCGAAATTCAAAAAGTCGGTATCGAGGCTAAGACGCTCGGCGAGAAGGCCCTTATCGTTACCGGCAAACGTTCCGCCTCCGCCTTTGGCATCGTCAATAAAGTCGAGGACTTGCTCGAAAAGGAAGGCATCGGCGCCGTCATTTATGATAAAATTGAACCGAATCCCCGTTCCGCTACCATCGACAATGCCGCCAAATTGGCGGAAAAAAATGGCTGTGACTTCGTCATCGGGCTCGGCGGCGGCTCGGCAATGGATGCCGCCAAAGGGATTGCGGCGGCCGCATCGGGGGCTACCCCGATTTGGGATTATATTTACCACGGCCAGCCGATCGTGAAACGCATTACCAAAGCCCTGCCTATAATGGAAATTCCCACGCTCGCGGCCACCGGATCCGAGGCCAATTCCGGCGCCGTCATTTCCAATTGGGAAACCAATGAAAAGGCCGTCCTTGGCTCCCCGCTTCTGTTCCCCCGTGTTTCTATCATTGATCCGGAACTAACCATCACCGTCCCCAAAGATTATACTATCGATGGTGGTATCGATATTATTTGCCATGTCATCGAAGGTTTCTTCACCGGTGCCGATAATACTCCGATTCAGGATCGCTTTTCTCTCTCGGTCGCCCGAACCGTAATGGATTACCTTCCCGAAGCCGTCGAGGATCCGGCTGATATCGAGGCCCGCTCGCAACTCTCCTGGTCGTCGGCCGTGGCCCTGTCCGGTATGGTCGGCTCGGGACGCGGCGGTGCTTTTCCCCTTCATGCTATGGAACATGCTCTCTCGGCCCATTACGACATTTCCCACGGCCGGGGACTTGCCCTGCTTCTGCCGCGCCTGATGGAACACACCTATCCGGCGCGACCCCACAAATATGCCATCATGGCGCGTGAATTGTTCGGCATCGACCCCGAAGGGAAAAGCGAACTCGAAGTCGCCAAACTGGCGGTTGATTGGATGATCGATTTTCTGCAATCGGTCGGACGGTACATCCGCCTCTCCGACCTCGGCATCAGCGATGAATCCAAATTCGGAGTGATGGCCGACGATACTCTGCGCATATATTCCCGCAACCGCGAATATCTCGATAATCCCAAACCGCTCTATAAAAAAGATATTATCGAGATATTCCGGATGGCTCTATAAAAACCTGGCGGAGCCCCGGCTCCGCCACTTCAATATAAGTAAAAGTCGAGGTCCTCTATGGCGACTCATATCTGCCCGTGGTGGATGGGTTATTTTCTGATATCTCCGTGGCGGCGGCGCCTGCAAAATCCTGAAAAGATTTTATCACCATACATCAAAAGCGGCATAAAAATCCTTGAAATCGGCCCCGGGATGGGCTTTTTCACTCTTTCGATGGCCCGTATGGTCGGCGATAAAGGGCGGATTTTTGCGGTCGATGTTCAGCAGAAAATGCTCGCCTCGCTCGAGAAACGGGCCGCCAAAGCCGGGCTGAAAAATCGGATCATGGCCCGACCGTGTTCCCCGACATCTCTTGAAATCGATGATTTGTCCGGGACCATCGATTTCGCCGTCGCGTTCGCCGTCATGCACGAAATTCCCGATCAGAAGGCCGCTCTGGAAAGCATTATGGCCGCGCTAAAACCGGGTGGCACTCTTCTCATTTCCGAGCCGGGGAAACGCGTCACGCGGGATGAGTTTCAAAAGACCGTATCACTGGCTGAAAATTGCGGATTCAAAAAAATCAGCGCACCGCAAATTAAGAAAAACCATTCTATTGATATGATTAAGCCGGAGAGATAATTTTCTATCTCTGGCGGATCTTCATCTTGTCCGTTGGCGCCGGCTCATAATCCGGCTCGATTCCTCTGCTTACCCATTCCAGACTTTGCCGTTCCCAGTCAGGGACCTTGGTGGTATCGAAGAAACGGATGGTCTCCGAAGTCTCGGATCGAAAGGCCAATTGTATGATCTGATTCTTGATCACCGGCGATTTGGCCAGAATCGCCAGCCGCTGAAGCGGGGTGCTTTTCGTTCCGGCCAATTGCCCATGAAACAACTCCAGGACTTCCGGTTTCGAGGGGATCCCTTCGCGGGCGTCAATTATGGCGGAATACGGGCCGTTGATAGTCTTGAGCACGGCCTCCAGATCCGCGATGTAACTCCCGAAATCTGCCACCTCCATGGGGCCTTTTAGAATGATATAAACGCCGTATGAAGTTCTATCTATCTTGTGCATAATTGTAAAATCAGCCGCATCCCGACTCTAATTCTTTTATCGACCCATCTTAATTTTCCTTTATCACCCCGCCCCGACGGTCTTTTCGCGCCGAGGAACACCCGCCCCAGCCGTTGTAGGGGCGGACCTGCGCGTCCGCCCTTTTCCCGGGTCGACACACAGGAATCCATTTCGTAGGTCGGGTTCCGATTCCGGCCCTGCCGGTATGAGAAACCCGACATCTTATTGTGCGCGGCAGATGTCCACATCTGCCCGAGTAGTTGTAGGGGCGGACCTGCGCGTCCGCCCTTTTCGGGTCGACGCGCAGGAATCCATTTCGTAGGTCGGGTTCCGAATCCGGCCCTGCCGGTATGAGAAACCCGACATCTTATTGTGCGCGGCAGATGTCCATATCTGCCCGAGTAGTTGTAGGGGCGGACCTGCGCGTCCGCCCTTTTCCCGGGTCGACACATAGGTCGACCCCTACAATATATGCGCGGCCCGGCCATCCCCATATTGTCATTCCGGGCTTGACCCGGAATCCAGGGGAAGGGATGAGTGGTTTTGGTTATCATCTTGTTCGGCAAGGACTTGAGGTTCCGGGCTTTGGATCTGTTTTTCTGATACAAAAGGGGACCCCATTTTTTGATACTTTTTCGGTATCTTTTTGGCCGCGCGGGATTTACGGGAATGTTTATCGTGCATTTGCTGAGATTTCCGAAGGAGGTTAATGGTCCGGGCCAATTGGCGGTCGAGACGCATTTCATCGCGGAGAATGCAGGCGGAATCGTCGGGGAGGGGGACGGAGAAAATGCCGACATTGGTGGGGGCGATCTGGTGCACATAAGCCATGCGGGGATCGTCGAAATCGGCTTGATATTTGTCGAGGCGGTCGTTGATGGTGCAGGTTTCGGCGTGATTGAGCCGGAGCGAGCGCCAGATGTTGTTGGCGATTTTGCGGACAAGGTAATGCTGGAAGGAGGTTTGGGGGTGAAATTCCTCCTCCAACGAGGCCAGGAGAGAGTTGTATTCGGCTTGATCCTCGCTGATTAACGGGGAATCGATGAGAATCGACCGGCCTGATATAGATGCCGGGGTTTTTGGTTCCTCTGCCGGAGAGGAGAGATTTTCGTTATTAGACATAGTTACCACCTTTCTCTATATATAGAGGGGCAGGGAGATAACATCAAAATGGTATCGAAAGTGCGAATTAGGAGTCTGGTAGGGCGGAACCCCATGGGGTGGCGGCATGGAGACGGGCGTGGTTCTGCCAATTTATATATTTAGAATCAATATTTCAGGTATGATGATAATTCCCACCCGTTGAGTCGGTCACCGGGTTAATCTATTCTTTTCTATATTTCCTTTTTGCGAATATGCCGAGTAAGACCCGCAATTAGAAGGGAGGTTAGTATCCAGCCCAATAATATGTGAATACATAAATAACCGTATAAAAATCCACAATCCGGAAAATAATTTTCTCCTATATGCAGATTTACTAAGGGAATGAATTCATCAATTGAATAAACTAAAGCGCTAAAAGGAGGAGGAGCAGCTTGACTACTTGCAATCATCTTTTCATTTGCTGCGATCCCAAATAAGATCCAACCTACTGCAATAATTGAGGCCATGTATACAAAAACCGGCCAAACCCGATAGCCATAGCAAATTGTATATCTGAAAAAATAGTTTCCCAGCTTTGATATTAGGGGCACTTTTCCAGACTTTACTAAATCCATGTTTTTTTGGATTCGAATTCTTTCTGCGTCCTTCGCATAACCGCCCTTTTCTAGAACAGATGCCAATTGCTCAAAGGGCTGCGCATAAAAATTATCATCCGGCTGCCGATGAAGCCATTCAATTCGGTTTTTTGCATCTTTGGGCGCATGAACATCAAGTCCATCATATTTCAAACCATCTATAAGCAAATTGCCTTTGCCGGGCCAACTTTCTTTGTCATCCCACAAGAAGCCTATTTTTGTATTGCGGAGATCCAAAATGCATTTTTCCGGGGCCTTAACTTTAGACCAAGAAAAGATTCTATTTATGATTGCAGTTGCGAATGACACTTTACCTGCTGCGCTGAAATCATTGCGAAGATACGCATTACCGCCGATTCTGCAAACGTCCGCACATATGGCATAGCCATTATTATTATGGAATATGCCTCCATTGCATTCCAATGAATTGCAAATATCGGCACCAACTAATCGCACCTCCCCGCGGGCCTCAAAGCCGTTTCTAAGATGAACGCTACCTTTTACTTTAGCTCCACCAATATTAAGTGCAATGCCTTCTTCATTGAAAAATTTGGCTTTCTCGCATCCAATATTACCGCCTACTTCTGCTCCCAAAAATTCAGCTTCGCCGCCATAAACAGTGCATTTATCCATGAAAACGCTCCCTTGGACTTTTATTCCATCTGCCGACAGAGCATGCGTATTATTGGCATTAAAACTGCCACTTTGACAATTTAGATCATTTTCAATACTTGCGCCTAATAATCTCACCTCACCATTCGATTTGAATCCGTTATTCATAGTAAGATCGCCGTGTACTATAAGGCCGTCGGCGGTTATCGCCTTTACGAACGATCCGCCGAAATTTATAGTTTTGGTTTCAAGACTAAATAGGTTAATATCCTCTTTAATAAAACATTGATGGAATAAGAGAGGAAATGGAAGTGTTAAAAACTCCAGATCCAATTTTTCCTCTATTCGCGCTCCAATTATACATACACCTATATGAGTTATAAATTCTCTTGCTGCAGCGTTTTTACATATCCAATTAATCCTTGATGCAGAGAGTACACGGCCAGCATCCCATTTAAGGGCATTGACCAATAGATTTTCCTCGCTAAATTCAGATTGATAATTCACTAAGCCCTCATTGGATATACCTATGAAAAATGCTTCATCGGCGTGGCTAAGGGCACCAAATTGCTCTTCAGCCAATTCTATTAAATCTTTCGATACTGGCATTTCATCATCCTCCCCATAAATTCAAAACCATTAATATTCCACAAACTTATACTACACTAATATTTCGTGCCCGGCAGACATCCTCGTCTGCCGCGCACATTCATCAGAGGTCCTTAAACTTAGTCTTTTCTATTATCTCCCATTGATCATGTGGGTCGACTAGAAAGTCCAGAGCCGCCGCCATCTTCAATTTGTGAATTAATCCATCTACAAATCCAAGGTATGGCGTAATAACATGGTCATAAACACAAGAACTTAGGTCATTGTAATTTGCTTCCACATCGTTCAGAAATCCATTGATATTCAAAATTGCCGCTTCGATATCTCCAACCTTTATGTCCGGCAAATTCTCTTCTAATGGCCGCACCTTAGCGGTTAAATCTCTGTGTGCTACTCGCTTGTTTCGGTGCCTTCTGAACGACTCACACTTGGAGTCTATTTCTATTATTCTCCTTGCAAGCTTCTCTTTTAAGTCATCATATCCTTTAGCGTCTAAACCCTCTTTCATTTTTTTTAAAGATAGATTCTCATTATTGCCACTTTTTGCGGGATCACTCAGGCGGGATATTGCAAGAATGATATCATCAAGAAGAATAGTCTGCAATTTACCAAAAAAAACGGGGGCACTTTCATTCAGCAAGTCAATAAGTAGAGAACGTCCTGTATACAACTGCTTGAATATATCCCAATGCATGTTTAATTCAATCACTTCTCTATTTAGAAGGTCATAAAGGGGACGAATATGTTGTGGGAAGTCTTGTTTCATCACAAATCTTCTTTCTTTCAAATTATGATTCTTCGCACCGTGCCATATTGATATCATTTTGATTTGAATTCCACCGGATTCTAATCGCAGTCATCGCAGGTCAAGACATCGATTGGTTGGACCAAGACGGGGTGCGGCGATAGTCTTGACATCTTGATATTTCATTCTTCAGGGCCCATTTATTAACCTAAATCCATTTTCCCGAATTATTCGTATGATGCCATAATCCCCGTCGATAGAGCCAATATAGCACCATTCATCCAGATCGCAAGCATAAACTCCTTATTAATATCACATATTTCACCTGGCAGTATATCATGCTCCACTGTCAGATCCTGTCAGTCTGACTTTGGATTTTTCAGAAAAAGATGTCGAAACCCTGTCGTTCCGGCAGAGCCGGAACTCGGGGGATTTCGACCTACAATAAGAAATAAGATGTCAAGACCCCCCGTCCGCACTTCACCTATCCCCCCAAGGGGTCATTGACCTACTTTCGTGCGCGGCAGATGTCCACATCTGCCCGGGGGCCGATATGGTGCGGAAAAGATGTCGGGATTCTCATCCGCCAAATCCGGGTAACCCACCCCTTGGGGTGGGCAATCATAATTTTCTAAAGCCGATAACAATCAACGGTAGGACAAGCATTCCTGCTTGTCCTTTCGACCGATTCTTAAGTTGCGCGGGGTCACACCTCGGACGGGAGTCCTCGGCAAGACCCCGCGCCGTACGCACGGTGCAAAATCGGTATCAATTCGGTGTAACTTGGTGCAGGAGGCCAATAGGTACAGAGAGGTCCATAAATATGTCCGTAAATTATCAAAAGCCGATCGGTCTTGGCGCCGGGAAATTATCACGCCCAATGGCGTCAAAACATTGCTGTAATCTCCACCGGTTCAATCGGTTGAGGGAATAGACGCAAAAAATGGGGCCCCGTTTTGTATCAGAAAAGCGAACCCAAATATCCGGCAACCTTATATCGGTAATGCAATTACGCAGAAATTGGATTGGCTTTATTTTATGGCAGATATTGCGGGACAAGAGGTTGCATTGTAGGGGTCGACCTATGTGTCGACCCGGAAAAAAAGGGCGGACACGCCGGTCCGCCCCTACAACCTTTCGGGCAGGTAGGATACCTGCCGCGCACAGAATCGAATCATGCGGGAGGAGGGCACGGCGCCATGCCACTACGAAAATATGCAGGGGATTGCGGCGGGTCTGAGGACCCGCCGATCACAATATGGGAAAAATGGGCCCGTCGAAAGCGGGGCCGCGCCCGGGGACAAAGAATCGGTGGGCCGGACATTCTTGTCCGGCTCCCTGGTGGAGGACAGGAATCTCCTCCCCACCGTAATCCACCGGCGACCTACAAGAAGAATGCCGATAAAGTGCGCGGCAGATGTCCACATCTGCCCGAGCGACGATATGGTGCGCCGGAGATTATGGAGAAGATGTCGCGCGAAAGAAAAAAGGGCGGATGCGCCCGCCTGCGCAAAATACACACGAGGGCACGGCACGCCGTGCCACTACGAAAATATGCAGGGGATTGCGGCGGGTCTAAGGNCCCGCCGATCACAATATGGGAAAAATGGGCCCGTCGAAGGCCGGGCCGCACACAGAATATGAGACGACTTACAAATTCGTGTAATTCGGGCCGCCGCCGCCTTCCGGGGTCACCCAGCGGATCACCTGATACGGATCGGCGATATCGCAGGTTTTGCAATGGACACAATTCGACGGGGTCAATTGCAGTTTTTTTCCGTGCGGAGCGGAGGGATCCTCGACCATCTCATAAACATGGGCCGGGCAAAAATGCTGGCAGGGATTGCCGTACTCGACCGTGCAAACCCGATTGCAGATATCATAATCGGCAATCACCAGATGCGACGGCTGTTCTTCCTCGTGCTTGGTCCCGCTGTGATAGACATCGGTCAGTTTATCGAAAGTATATTTGTTGTCGAACTTCAACACCCGTTTGGTCTGATCCTCGCCGTAGCGGGCGATATAGTCGGCCCGTTTCATCATATGCTGGTGGTCGGGTTTGGTTTCTTTATTGTCGAACAGTCCCCGTCCGCCGGAAATCATCTGGAGCCCGGTATTCATCATCCCCGGCAGAAGGCCGTGCTCGAACCCGGAGTGGAAATTGCGCACCGCATAGAGTTCCTTCCTGGCCCAGGAATTTTCGAACCGCCGTTCCATCTCCGACAGCGACGCCCGGCTGAAGTCGCTTTTTTTGAGGGCTTCGAAAGCGGTTTCCGCCGCCAGCATTCCCGATTTTATCGCCAGATGCACTCCCTTGAGGCGCTCGGAATCGAGGAACCCGGCCGCATCGCCGATCAGGAGGAGCCCGTCGTCATACAACCGCGGCATGGCATAGTATCCCCCTTCGGGAATGGTTTTGGCGCCGTAGTGAAGCATCGTGCCGCCGTCGAATATTTTTCTCACGAAAGGATGAGTTTTGAAAAGTTGGAATTTGTAGTGCGGGTCATTGGTGGGATTGGGGGAATCGAGTCCAACCGCATAGCCGACCGCGGCCATGTTTCCGCCCATATCATAAATAAATCCGCCGCCGTATTCTTCGCCCGGTTGCGGCCAGCCGAAAGTATGAATCACTTCGCCGTCACGGAGCCGCCCCTCCGGAACTTCCCAGACTTCCTTGACGCCGGTCAGGTACTGCTGGGGCGATTTGCCGTCGCGAAGGTTCAATTTTTCGATTGCCTCTTTGGCGAGCGAACCGTGAACCCCCTCGGCCAGGACAGTCATCTTGGCTTTAAGAATAGAGCCCGGCTCGAAATTGCTTTTGGGATGCCCTTCTTTGTCGAGCCCCATATCGACTGTCCGGACGCCGACCACGCGGTTATTTTCCCAGGCCAGTTCGAATCCGCCGGTCCCTGGAAAAATGTTCAAGCCGCATCCTTCGACCTGCTCGGCCAGCCAGACGATAAATTTGTTGAGGGAAATTATATAGTTCCCCTCGTTCTGAAATGATTTGGGCAGATACGGAAATTTAATCGCCGCTTTTTCGGACAGGAAGTACATGGCGTCCGGTCCGACTTTTTTCTCGAACGGCATACCTTTGTCGAGAAAATCGGGCATTAATTCTTTCAGCCCTTTGGGATCGAGCAATGCGCCCGAAAGAGAGTGCGCGCCGGGATAGGATCCTTTTTCGATAATCATGATCTCGGGCATGGCGACCGCCCCGCCGCTCTGATTGATTAAATTGTAAAGATGATATGCGAAAGATAATCCGGCCGGCCCGGCGCCCACGACCAGAATATCAAATTCAAGGGTCTCTCTCTGGATTTCCATCTATTCCCTCAAAAAAAAGCAAATGGATATCTTATGTGAGGGAAATATACGCAGATATGCCGATTAAAAAAAGATTTCTTTCAGCCCCGGGCTTCGTTGGTCCGGCCGTTATCGCGCGGTTTTTCCCGGTCGCGGAATTTATCTTTTTCCCGACCGTTGTTCTCGCCGCCGTTTTCGGTCACCCCGGTACCATTAGACTTAATCTGAAGCATCTCCATAATTTTCTGACGATTGCATCCGACTGTCATCAGGCGGCCCGCCACAATGATCGGCTTCCGGATCAGTTCATTATCTTCGGCCATCATTTTGATCAATTCCTGGCGGGGCGGCAAAGCCTCATCAAGATGAAATTTCTTGAAAGCCTTCGATCCGATATTAATGAAATGCTTCGTGTCAAAATGCCGCATCAATTTGGTCAGTTCCTCAATACTGAGCGGCTTCACTCTCAAATCCCGGAAATGAATATCCAATTCCTGAGTCTTCAGAAATGCCTTTACCTCTTCGCAACCGGCATCATCATGAAACGTGTAGAAATCGATTCTCTTAAGCATCAATCCTCCAGATACGCGTCTGTAGATCTATAAGTAAACCGGATGGAAATAGTCCTCGTATTTCACCCGCACACACATTTTCTTACAAGGGGATGATATATTTATTATCGGCGTCCCTTGAAAAGAACTTACAATATATATAATCTTGCCTTTTTGTCCAGCCATTTTTTTCCCTTGCTATGACTTCCTTTCGGCCCCTGTGCTTTCTCAACGTTTTGATTCTTAATCGCTTATCGCGACTGCCCGGTGAAGAATCTTTTTCCGGGTCAAAATGACTCTCGCACCAAATTTCACTTTCTCGGCGGTGTAATGAAAATATTAGTTCGGAATTTCATTGATGCGAACAACCCTTCTAACCCCGGGGGCGATAATTTTGTTCCCATACCTGCACCTCTTCCCAAAACTTAAACAGCCACGTGAGGAATATGATGAAATGACGGTGAATTATATTAATTATACGGACGAAACACAATAAAAGTTTCTCTCAGATATTGAATTTGCCTGCGATAGTCAATCTGCGGAAAGATGGGAATCTGCCCCTTAGCAGTCGCCATCGTCCCTGAGAGCCAGCCGGTTCTGCAAATCGCGTTTATGAGGATAAACGACTTCCACATCAGACTCGGCAATCGCCTTAAGCCGCTCGATGGCTCCTTCGATAAGAAAATCTGGCGTCGATGCTCCGGCCGAAAGACCGACGACATCAATCTTCCGCGACGGATTTGAAAACCACTCCGGTTTGATATCCTCGGCCGTGTTGATCAAATAAGCAAGACCGCAGATGGCCCGTGAAATCTGCGCCAATCGTTTGGAATTAGCCGATGATTCCGAGCCGACCACCAGCATAAGATCGACTTTGGGCGCCAGATCCATGATAGCGGCCTGGCGCTGGCTGGTCGCGTTACAGATGGTATTGAATATTTCTATCTGGGGAAATTTCACTTTGGCCGCAACTTCCATTTCGGCAAAATCGGATACTCGTGCCGTGGTTTGAGATGTCATCGCCAGTTTTCCCTCGAAAGCCGGCAGGGCCGCCAGGTCTTCAAGACTGGAAATAACTGAAACTTTCTCGGGCGCATGTCCCACTATTCCGATTGTTTCATCGTGCCGGCTGTCGCCGAAATGCAGAACATGATATCCGTTCTCGGCCAGTTTCTTGACAATTTTATGAATTCGTATCACCAGCGGACAGGTAGCGTCGATGATTTTCAAACCCCGGGCCTCAGCCCGCCGAAATATTTCCGGCGAGGCGCCATGAGCCGATATTATTACCGTACCGCCTTTGATGTCAGCTACGGATGTGGCCTGCCCGACGCCCTCGCGGCGAAATTTCTCCACGATCGCTTCGTTATGTACGATTTCATTGAGTATGGTCACATTTCCATCGATCGCCATGGTCTCTTCGGTGATGGCGATGGCCCGCTTGACTCCCATGCAGAAACCGTAGTGCTGGGCAATGATAATTTTATTCAAACTGTCGCTCTCCCAAAATCCCCTTTGACTGATTAAAGGCCCTATACGACGAGCGCACCAGCGGCCCGGCCTCAACGTGCGCGAAACCGATACGCCGGCCGATCGCGGCAATTTCTTTGAATTCATCGGGGCGGTAATATTTTTCGATCGGCAGGTGTTTGGGCGACGGGCGGAGATACTGTCCGACAGTCACAATCTGTGTCCCGGTGTCATAGATCTGATGAAACAGCTCCTCGATTTCACTCAGAGTCTCCCCCAAGCCGAGCATGAATCCGGTTTTGACCACGGGACGGGGATGGAATTGATCGGCCATTTTTAACACTGACAAGGAGCGCTCCAGAATCGCCCCGGGACGGACTCTTTTATACAGGCGACTGACTGTTTCAACATTATGGGCAAAAACTTCGGGAGCGGCCAGCAAGACAGTTGCCACCGAATCCCGGTCGCCTTTCAAATCCGGTATAAGGACCTCGATCCGCACATCTTTATCCTGCCTCCGGAGGAGCTCTATAGTCCGGGCAAAAATAGAGGCTCCTCCATCCGGCAGGTCATCTCTGGTCACCGATGTGATGACCACTTGCTTCAATTTCAACTCCGCCACCACCGCCGCGAGACGCGCCGGCTCCTCAAGATCGAGTCCCAGCGGGCGGGCGGAGGTAATATCGCAGAAGCGGCAGCCACGCGTGCAATTCGGCCCCATGATAAGAAAAGTGGCCGTCCCTTCCCCGAAGCATTCACGAATGTTCGGGCAGGATGCCTCCTGACAGACCGAGTGCAGGCGGTTGCGTGACAAAATCTCTTTTATGCGAAAATATTCCGGGGTGAAATTCGCGGTTATCTTCAACCATTCCGGCAAACGCTGACGACCATTCCGATCTTCAGGCCGCCGGGTCAGTTCCGAGACTGACACCCCGTCATTTGTAATAGTATCCATTTCTTGTCCAAACTGAGACAATTCTATTTAAAGACTGATACGAAGTTTTCGAGATAATATTTGGTCAGGGTCAAATCGTCATTTAACTCTGTATGGAAGGAACTTACCAGGCAATTTCGCTGGGCCAGGAGGACCGGTTTCCCGTCGAATTCAGCGAGCACCCGGACCTCATTGCCGGAGGCGACGACCTGCGGGGCCCGAATAAACGAAGCCGAGAGTTCCGCCGGATGGCCGTTCAGCTGCGCCAATAGAGAGGTATGGAAAGAATGAGCCTGCCGGCCATAGGCGTTGCGCTGGACCGAAATGTCGATGATTCCTAATGGCCGGATCCGTTTGTCGTCAACTTCGCGGGCCAGCATTATCATTCCGGCACAGGTCCCCCAGACTCCTTTGATTCGGCAGAATTCGGCCAACGGCTCACGCAGGGCAAAACGGTCGAGCAGGAGGTTCATGGTAGTCGATTCCCCGCCGGGGATAATAAGACCGTCGAGATTGTTTAGATCATTGAAGTGACGAATTTCGAGACCGACAACTCCCAGGGCCCGGAGGCGGTATAGATGCCTTTCGAAATCGCCCTGCAGGGCCAGCACCCCTACTTTAAGGCCGGTCAGCATATATCTTGAAAAGAGAACGGGTTATCGCACTTGAAGCAGATTTTCTTCCGGGATCGCGGCCGCGGTGATCCCTTTCATCGCTTCACCCAATCCCCGGCTGCACTCCGCCACGACATCAGGATTGTTGTACTGCGCGGTGGCCGTGACAATGGCTTTAGCCCTTTTTTCCGGATTCGATGATTTGAATATTCCACTTCCGACAAAAACCGCTTCGGCGCCCAATTTCATGACCAAGGCGGCATCAGCCGGGGTGGCGACTCCGCCCGCGGCAAAATTTGGCACCGGCAATTTTCCCAGGCGGGCCACCGTCTGCACCAATTCGATCGGCGACGCCAGTTCCTTGGCGGCTCCATTCAGTTCCTCAGGCGACATGACGGTCAGCCGTTTCATTACCGAATTGATTTCGCGGAGATGCTTGACGGCTTCCGAAATGTCACCGGTTCCGGCTTCTCCCTTGGTGCGAATCATGGCGGCGCCCTCGGAGATGCGCCTCAGCGCTTCACCCAGGTTGCGGCAGCCACAGACAAAAGGAACGCGAAAACGCCATTTGTCGATATGATACTTGTAATCGGCCGGGGTCAGAACCTCGGATTCATCGATGAAATCGACTTCCAGCGACTGCAGGACCTCCGCTTCGGCGAAATGCCCAATACGACACTTGGCCATCACCGGAATCGAAACCGCCTTTTTTATACCCTCAATAATTGCAGGGTCGGCCATCCGGGCCACGCCCCCTTCCGCTCTGATATCGGCGGGGACCCGCTCGAGAGCCATTACGGCACAAGCCCCGGCCTGCTCGGCGATTTTTGCCTGTTCCGGATTGATCACATCCATAATCACTCCGCCTTTGAGCATTTCGGCCAGGCCCACCCGAATTTTGTACTCTTTATTTTCAAAATCCATAATAACCATCTCCTCTCAAACTACATTACCTTTCGCCGGCTCAAAATGTTCCGCTGACAGGGTCGCCCGCGACTGGTTCTAAGGCTCAGCATAAATATATATCGCTAATCCCGTCGTCCGGTAAGAGCAGCTAAATATTACATCCAATCGGGCCAAAACGCAACCCCTCATATTTGTTATTTTTGCGATTAAAAAATCCCCCGGCGACCATTATCACCGGGGGATTAAACTTCTCCGGCGCACAACAACTTTGCCGGATTATTGAAAGAACTTATCCTTCTTTTGTCTGAGCCCGATATTTGGCAAAATTGGCCTGGGAAAGGGCCCTGCGGAACATATTCTGCTGTTTAACCCAAAAGTCCCGCATTTTACATCCTTTATAATGTTCGCATTCGCACTTATCGCCTTCGCAACAGAGATTAAGACAAATCGGACCTTCCATCGCCTCAATGACATCAAGAAAAGAAACGTCTTTGGGTGCCCGAGAAAGACGGTATCCGCCGGTAACACCCTGATAGGAGACCAGGATGCCGGCCCAGGTTAAGTCTTTCAAAATCTTGGCCAGGAACTCGCGGGGAATTTTTTGTGATTTGGCGACGGTGCCGATCGATGCCAGTTTCCCTTTCGGCAACCCGGCAAAATGCATCACCGCCCGCAAGGCATAATCGGCTTTTCGTGATAANTGCATTATTGACTCCTTACTATATTTTCTCTAATACCTATATTTTATTCCATATACGATACAAAGTCACCTAATATGGACAAATCTTACAATTTTATCAATATTTTTTTGGGATTTTTACCGCGAACCGGCATCAGTCGGCTGTAATTGTCGAACCGCCGGGATAATGGCACTATTGTGAGGCAATAAGGACTATTTAACCCTCTTTTACGATCAAATTGATATTCCGCTTCCGCAGCTGCTGAATAAAGAAACCGGGTTCGACCGCCTCTTCCTGAGTCACTACTCCCCGTCTTGTGATCTTCTTCGAACCTACCATCCAGGCGATAATCGCCACCGGAAAAGCCGTCGTACGCATCATCGAGGTCAGGCCGGTCCGGGCATCCTGACGATCCACAATTTCATAAGTCAGATTCTTCGTTTTTCCCCCCTTGGTTCCCGCAAAAGTGATTCTGACCAGCACCATATCCGGCTCGTTATAGGTCAGGTTTTTTTCCAGAATTCTTTTAAAGACCTCGCGAGGTTCGACATTCATGTCGCCAACCTTAACCGGCGATCGCGACCCCAGACCGATTTCGAGCATGGGCCTGAAAATCTGGCAATGACCCGGATACCGAATGGTTTTATAATCGAGAAAATCAATCTGTCCCTGGTAAGTCTGCGGCAGGGTCGAGGTCCCGCCGGAAGTATAAAACGCTTCCAGTTCGCCGATTCCGTCGAACTCCAATTTCTCGAGACCGCTCATCGGATTGACCGAGCGCGGCTGGCCGTTTTCGAGAATTATAGCCGGCTCCCAATACTCGTTAATCAGCCCTTCGGACGAAAATACCATTTGATAATTAAGAGGCGGTCGGGGCACTTGAGGAAGACCACCGACGCGGATTTTCACAGCGGAGACTTTGTCGAATTCGGCAATTCCGCCGGCTACCAGCACCGAAACCATGCCGGGCGCCAGACCGCAATCGGGGATGACGGTAATATCGGCCTGCCGGGCCGCCCCGTCCATCTCAAACTGGGCCCGGACCATATCATTGTTGCCGCCGAGATCGAAAAAGTGCGTTTTGGTCCTAATCGCCGCCCGGGTCAAAATTTCATTATATCGATATGTCACTGCTGAGATGCAAACATCATA
Organism: Candidatus Zixiibacteriota bacterium; assembly: GCA_900498245.1. NCBI lineage: Bacteria > Pseudomonadati > Candidatus Zixiibacteriota > Candidatus Zixiibacteriota bacterium. The sequence continues at coordinate 1,103,510 of LS998015.1, read as the reverse complement.
ATCTTTCAGGATTCCTGCGACCATGTCTTCGTCGCGGGCATCGACCTTATCGGCCAGGGTTTTTTCGTTCCCAAACTTGCGGGCGGTCTCCCCGGCCAGATCGGAATCGAAGTCAAAAAGGCCGACCTTTTCCACGCCCTCGGCACGGCTGAGATCATAAACCACGGCCCGGCCCATGAGCCCGGAACCAATTACGGCTATCCTCATTTTATTATTCTCCGGTATTCGCTGCTTTTCCTCTTCTCTCGGCGGTCAATTTAAATCGTTTAGAACCGATTGTCCATACCATTTTCGAAACAAAAAAATCGGCCGGCAAGGTGCCGGCCGATAGTCGATTATTTCTTCAATTGATTTACGGGCAGGTCAGGTCCGGTCCGTGCTTGTACAGGTAATTAATCAACCCCGAGACATCGAGAATATTTATCGTTCCGGAGCTGTTGACATCACAAGCATTGAGATGAGCGGGTGCGGCGCCTTGTTTGTAAACGTAATTGATGATAAACGATACGTCGAGGATATTAATGGCGCCGTTATCGTTGGCATCACCGCAAATATAGTCGCAGACATCGCCGATGCCGTCGAGATCCGTGTCCTCCTGCAAGGGATTGGCGATGGTCGGACAGTTGTCGCAGGCATCACCGACCCCGTCGCCGTCGGTATCTTCCTGTAACGGATTTGACACTGACGGGCAGTTATCCGCGACATCGGGAACTCCGTCGCCGTCGGCGTCAGGAAGGGCATAGACCGTATAGGTGGTCCAGCGTAGGCGGATCCCTTTCTGATTCCCGTTGGGGACATAATATTCGTAAATCAGGCGAATGACATTACCGTCCGATTCGGCGAAACTGAATGAACGATATTCGCTCACCACCGTGTCCTGAATATCGCTAATCAAAACCGGGGAGCCCCAGGTCAAACCGCCATCCTCGGAAAGCGTAGCATACAGGCCCCCATTTTTAATAAAACCGCAAAGGAAAGATTGATCCTTAATATGCCGGACCTGCGGAAATCTCTCATCATCGGTACTGCCGACCACCACGGAAGCCGCCAGATTAATCAGATCGCCGTCGGATGTCTGCCAGCAAATAATATCCCGGTCGAGAGAATCGGTTTTGCTCCAGTTTTCGGTCACGATAACGACCTGGCCGTTATTGGCGGAAACATCGGGATACTTCATATCCGTGGAATCATTCGTCTGGAAAGTATAACCGGCAGGGAATATGGTATCATTGGCCATGTCGGCGAAGTTATCCTGACGAGCAAACAATTCCCAGAGATTGTCGGTGCTATTGAAGTGGTCATAGATGGCATAGGCCTTGTGCGTGGCATGATCGATAAAGCACTGCGTCGTGGCACAGCCATCAAGTTCATTATACCAACTGATAGATGCCTGTCCCGCAGAACTGGTCGGATAAAAGATGTGCGGTCCATCGACGATCGCGGGGGTGGTATAGGTGGTACTGTGAATCATCGACTGAATACCCCATTGCCAGTCGTTACCGGGCAGTTTGTCGCAGGCGATATCGACCATTTTCATATCGTGCCAGCCGTAACTGCTCCAATTCCAGTAACTTCCGGTGTATCCGGTCGGGTCGCCGGCATTGAGCATGGTAACCAGGAAATTGGGCGCCCCGCTATTGTAGCTGTGGGGGGGAACCAGGGTCCCATAGAAGGTGGTATCTTTGTCGAAATAGGCGAGCGACGGATATTTGGCGGCGCCGGTTCCAAAATCCCATGAAACCGAACTCGACCAGGACATACCGTTATCTATCGAACTGGCCCAGAAAACGGAAGAATCGTATTCATTATAATCGTAAGCCAGAGGAAGCAGTCCCTTATGGTTATCCCCGAGGGCCGGGTGCAGAGTGGTGGTATCGACCGGGGGACGGGCCGCGACATCAAGAGTATAATCGCCCGATGCCCCGCCATAGCCATCAACGACAATATAGTAAGTGTTGCCGGTGCTGAACGGGAGATCGTAGACGGCGCCCCGGATGTCGGGGCTGCAGCTGTCGGAATACTGGTTGCAGCTGTTTGTCAGAACGGTCAGCGAATCATTAACATAGACCCAGATCTTGGTCATATATATCGAAGCGCAAGTAACAATATTGATTCGCTGATTTTCGGTCGGGGTGTAGGAATAGACGACATCCGGCGACGTAGAAGTCGTGTTGCATCGGACGTCATAATTGTCAGTGTACCCAACAGTAGTACCGGTGGCGGAATAAGGAAGGGAAGGGATAACGGTGGCGGACGCAATATTATCTCCGCCCTGCATCCCTTGCATGGGGGCTTTTTGAGCTTTAGGCATGGCCTGGGATAAAGACTCCGCATTCACAGACACGGCCTGTGCCTTTTCGCTGATTTTTTGAACTGATGCCGGACCGGCATTCATCTTTGCGGCTTCGGCCAGTCCCGAGAAAATCAGCAAAAGGGTGAGAGAAAGCACAACGATAGCACTTCTCCGATTCATGTTGATTCCTTTCTGCTGCTGGTCAGCAATAGTTAAAGCGTTTATTTTTCCTTCATGCAATCGGGCCATCGTCCGTTAAAATCAATCTCCGGGGCCGATTGACCCTATCATTAATTATTATCGAACTCTTTCAAAATAAGTTGCGCCGCCCGGCTCAAATTCCTTCCCTGAAAAGCATTTTTAGCGCATTTTTGGCGGACCAAATAATACCGGAAGACATTGTAGTAGAGGCGCTTAGCAGCAAACAAGAAGATATGCCCGTAAGGTGGGGAATATTTCGGGCAATTATCAAAATTCCAGGTTCTAAATCCTTTCAACGTTCAATTAAAATATACCGGGGAGTACAAATTGTGTCAAGCGCAATAATTGCGGTTGTCGATTAGTTTGAGTTAAAGAAGCTCGAAACGCTTACGCAGGAGCCATTCCGCCCCCAGGGCCAGGACAAAAATCGCCAAAAGCCAGAATTTATTCCAAATTACCAGTTCGCTTTGGACCGAGTTTTGAATGGGGCGATGATCCAATCGGGAATAAAGAGAATCGACTTTATCCAGAGGATAGAATGCCCCCCCGGTCATCTGTGAAATGCGGGTCAGGGCGCCAAAATCGGGACGGCTCTGATAATCCTCAATTTGATACGATTCCACCGCTATTTCCCCGTCGGTCTCCCGCAACTTCTTTTCATCCTTCTCCAAAACCGCAACATATTTAAACCGCCCCGGCGGCACCATATCGAAATCGGCGCGATATTTTCCGTCGCCCTGCTCAACCAAAGAAGCAATTGTCGAATCTTTGCCGTCTTCGTTCATCAAAGTGATGTTGCCCGAAACGCCGGTAATGGGACGATAGCCGAGATCATAGACAGTGGCGCGGAAACCGACTTTTTCCCCGCGCGTATAGACCGGCTTATCGGGGCCGATCTGAATCGGATCGGAGTCCTCTTTCATTCCCAGCCAGTTTACGATGCCCCCGAACAATGTATTATATTCGGCCGCTTCACGGCCGAATCCATAGCCATAAAAGGCCCAGTGCCAAAATGGCGCCGCATCCAGGGCAAGAACTTTTCCGCCGCCGATATTGCGATAGCCGGCAACAGGAATTGTACCCCGACCCGACGAGAATCCCGATGACACCAAAACCTCGCCTCCCGGCATTACGGTATCAATCGGAACCAGCGTTTCGAAAGGGGGGAGATTGCCCCAGCTATCGCGGATCGCCTGACGGCTGTCTGACAGGCGGACGGCCGGATGAAAGAGGTAGTTTTCAGAGGGCTTACCATTGAATTTTACGTAAAGAATATTACCCTTTTGTTTGGACGCAAAGGGCAGATATTCATCGATCCACCGGGGGAATCGGGCCTTAAGATAATTTTCCCCCAGAATGGCCAGGAGGCCGCCGCCCTTGTCGGCCAGGAATGATTTAATGAGCGGCGCCCGGGACGCGAACTGGTCAATATTGATATCATACAGGATTATGAAGTCATACTGATTCAGTTCTTCCTGTCTGGAGGGAAACGGCACCCCAAGAGCCCCCCCGCCCTTTCCAGTCACCGAGGAATTTAGATCGACATTTTCGGCATTTAAAAGAAAGCGATTCAGAAAGGCGTATTCCCAATCGATATGGTCGGCGGCCAGGAGAACTTTCAATTTGCTTTTAAGGACGGTCATCGAAAAGGATCGCATATTATTATCGGTCGATAATTCACCTTCCAGAGGACTGATTATAACCTGAAAGGTCTGTTGACCGGGGCGCTCCGGGGTGAATGAAAGCGGGACATCTTCCTGCAAGTCACCCGGGGCCAGTTTAATCTCTTTGGATTGGAGAACTTTGGAACCGCTTTTAATTTCAATCCGGCCGTTATCGTTATTCATTCCGCTCCAACTCAATTTCACCTTAACTTCTGTCGGTTTCCCGGCGAAAACGAGATGGTTGTAGTCAAATCCGGATATGGTCACATCCTTGCCGCTCACCAAATCCCCCATACCGACGGTAAAAACGGGAGTTTTGACCCGCACGGCTTCATCGATCGGCGAAATGCCGCGGTTTGATATGCCGTCCGAAAGCATCAGCCAGTATTCTGATTTAGTTGCCAGTTCTTCTTCGGAAAGCTCTTTCATGGCATCGCCGATAGCGGTCTCGTCAAGACTTGCACTCGCGCTTTTTTCGATCAAGCCGCCGGCGAAAGGTTTTTTCACAATCTCGAATTGATCGGCAAATTGGATAAAGGCCGGCGAAGATAGAAGAGAATCTATACGCTCTTCCCGGCTTTTGCCTTTTTCCACGATATTCATGCTCCGGGACTCATCGATGAGAATCGTCAGGCGGGGTTTACTTTCATAATCGCGCCTGAAAGCCGCCACCGGTTCGAAGAGGGCCAGAAACAGGGCCAGCACCGCGACAATTCTCAAAGCCGCCAATAATATTCTAATGGCCCGGGGCAAAGGCGGATTGGTGCGCCGATACAGATAAACCGACATCAGAATCATCAAAAGGAGAAACAAGCCCGTCAGAAGCGGATGGCCGGTGAGAAAATTAAATGACAACTCCTTCAAACCAAACATATATTCTTATACGGAAAAAAGGCGCTATTCGCCCGAGATCCCTCAAACAGATCGCGACGTGGAATAGTCAACCATACCCAGCAGGGCATTATAATAAACCGAGTTGGTCAGGCCGCTGACCATGGTCAGCCCTTCCTGAGCAATCTGGGCGGCCCGGCGCGAGGCATACTCAATGCCGCCGGACTCAATAACATAATTCAGAACCGTCTGAAACCCGCCTTTGCTGATACCGTTGCCCAACAATCTCAATATTTCGCGGCTCTTGGATTTTTCTCCGTGGCGAAGCGAATAAATCAGCGGCAATGTCACTTTGCCCGTAACGACATCGTTGCCCGGCTCCTTGCCCGTGATTCTCTTGTCGCCGACATAGTCGAGCAGGTCATCGGCGATCTGGAAGGCGGTTCCGATTTTCTCTCCGAAGAGATTAAAGTCATTCTTGATCTTACCGTCCTTACGGGCCAGAATCGGTCCCGCTGAACACGAAACGGCAAAGAGCGAGGCGGTCTTGTCGGCGATTATTTTCAAATATTCCTCCTCCGACAGGTCGTAATTCGAGGTTTCTTCCAGTTGCCGGAGTTCTCCGACCGAAACCCGCTCCGTGGCGGTCGAAATAGCCTCGATCAATTCCATCGATTCCGTTTTGACCATCAGCCGGAACGCCTTGGCGAAAAGATAATCCCCCATGAGGACCGAAATAAGGTTGGTCCACTTGTTGTTCACCGTTTCCAGACCCCGCCGCATATCGGCGTTGTCAACGACATCGTCGTGGAGAAGGGTGGCGGTATGAATCAATTCAATGGCCAGCGAGCCGTCGATAGTATGTTCGGTGAAAAATTCCCCGGCTCGTGAAGACAGGAAAAGGATCGCCGGGCGGATACGTTTACCCCGGCTTCTCATGAGATGCTGGGCGATCGAGGTAATCAATGGGGAATCTCCGGCCAAATAGGAGGCCAGCCGGTTGTCGAAAAGGGAAAGATCCGATTCGATCGGTTTTACTATATTTTTATATCTCTCTCCATCCATACCAAGCCCGAAAAACAGCTCCCGGCTCTAAAATGTGCCCGACTACATAAAAATTTTGCCCCATTATACCCGTTTTAGCCGATGATGTCAATTAATAATAGGCCTCAGCCCAAGTTCCGTCGTGCTTTTGAGTTGCAGCATTAGGGAGCGTCTGCCAACGTCTCTTCTGTCCATTAGAAATGAGGAGGATCGGGCGGAATTGAGAGTATAGATTCAATCCGGTAGAAGATGAATAATTGGGGCCGGGAACCGCCGCCTAATCAATCTTTATGAAGGATTATGGCATGCGGCGGAACAAGGGGACTATCTTCGTAATAGTCATAAAGATTAAGGCGAACGCTATCCATATCGCCGATAGTGGAATCATAAAGATCAATTATCGGCTTCAAATCGAACGACTGATATATGGAGGTCAGGCACTCACAGCTGTCATTATTCGCGAAATGCCGCAGATAGATATCGGCTTGGGGCGGATTCGATTTGGTGAATCCCGGCGGACTCATATAGAGCCAGTAATAATGTTTTTTGCAGCATCCCCCATGCGAAAGTTTCAGCAGGAGATCACTCCCGGAAAGAGACACGGAATCAATATCTATGGGATCCAGCATTATTTCGGTCGGTTCCATAAAAGTGGTTTGGATTTTGGGAGGAGGAATCGATCCGTCAATCTTCGTTACTTTTATCCGCGCCACATATTCCGAACTATCGATCGGATCGAAACCGGTCGGATATGGCGCCAATCCTATGAGTCGGATCCGGTACTGGTCAACGTACGCGGGCACATCGTCTTTCTCGCCCAGCGCCACGGCTGTGCCCACAATGGCCACGCGAACATATGCCGGATCATGCATCGGGCGCTTCAATAAATAAACCGTGATTTCCCCCATTCCCGGCCACAAGCAATAGGCGTTCATGGGACAACGTGAGTCATCCAAAATGCGATAGAAGCCGAGTTCCAGATTGTCGAATCCCAAATCAACCGTCTGCCCCAGCGATAAGTCCACAGTGGCCTCGGAGATTTGATGATTTGTCGCACTATCCCCACACCCCAAAAAGACTGACACTACCAAAGCGAGAATTACTAGATCAAAAATCGGACGTTTCATAATTCCTCCTCTTATTAAAAGGACGAACAGTTCCAATATTTGTCAATATATATTTTGACACCATTCGCCGGATTCAGGCGCAAAAGCCGTTGACCTTCCGGGCGGGATTCCTGTTTCAATAATTAAAAAAGCCCGCCATAGGGGCGGGCTTTTTTCTTTTTCATTCTCAAAATTACATATCGAGAGAGCCGGTATACATATCCGTATGCGAGGGGGAAACACGAAGGTGATTGACCTTGGCCCACGCTTTCATTCCGGTCTCAGCATAAGTGGCGGCATCTTCGGCATAAATCTTACCGGCACTTGTAACACCATAAATCCAATAATAAGTCCAGGCGCCGTTTTGGAGGTCGGGGGCATCATAGGAATAACCGCTCGTAGAGGCCGTCGCCAGAACCATGCCGGTCTGGCAATCGGCAAGAAAATCGCCCGCTTCGCAGGCATCGAAAGTGACATTTTTCTTGGTGCAATTGGCGGCGTTGATGAACTGCATCACCCAGCCGTGGGTGAGATAGTACAAATCGGTTGAGATTAAACTGGACCCGTAGGTCGGGGCCTTGGCGCCGTGACCGGAATAGGCGAAGGCGATTTCATCGCCGGGAACGGCCGATGCAACCAGCCATTCCAAACCGGCCTGAACCGCATCGGCGGTGGCGTTGCGATCGACATCCATACGGATCGTGAAGCCCTGCGACTGATAATAGGCCTTCATATCCTGCGCGTCATCATCGCAATAATTCAGATCATTGGCCGTCCCTTCATAATCCGAAATACCCACGATATAAACATACTTGTGGGCCGGATTGGGGTTCGGGTCGGCGCCGCCGGTATCGGGGGGCGGTGACGGTTTCTTGTCGGCGGCCGAAATCGGGGCCGTCGGCTTCATAGTGAAATTAGCGATCGTGCTCTGCGGCCGGAGATCGATAAATTCCGGGCGCTGGACCAGCGGTCCCAGATTGCTCGAATCGCTGGAATTGGTGATTTGCGGCGTCTCGCTGCATCCAAACACCATAAGCAAGGTCAGCAAGGCGGCGGCAAACAGGAGAAGGGTTCTCATGTCTTACACCTCATCTGCTAAGGGGGTTAGTGGAGATATTTAAGATGAGTTTCGAAGGGGCCTCCGAAATCATCCGGTAGCCTTGATCGTGTCCCATGAAAATATAATAATAATATTTGAATCCTAAACAAGACTTTTTCTTCGGCATTCTGTATTTTTTTCGGCCCGGCACCCTTCCCAACGAGGGCTCTCCCGGCCCGTGAATTTAGAGCACGAAATTTTTGACAGACCGTTCGGCAAATCGTCCATATAATAAGAAGCAATCCGAAAAACTGGGAGATAGTCATGAGAAATTTACTTCTTTTGCTGGCGTTCATCATTTCGGCCGTTTCTGCGAGAGCTCAAATTGAAGCCGATGATTTTTTCACATTGTCGCCCTGCCCGGAAACCAACAGGGCCTGTTTCCGCGGAAGGCCCTTGCCCGAGTGCAAGGAATTCTGGCTGGTCGAAGAGCGGCTCGAATTCCGCGCCAATGATGTCAATTCCCTCTACAATCCGGCCTCGGTCAATCTGGGCATCGATCTGGGGCATATGTTCAATATTACACGCCGTTATGCGGTCGGCGGATCGGTCTATTTTGCCGCCAATAGCAACCGCACGGTTGAAGGTCTTCGGCTCCGCTATCGTTACTGGCTCAACCGCGAAACCAGTTTCGATATTTCGCCTGGGATTATTTTCGCGGGCAATGACGAAAGCGCCAATCCTCCCAACACCAAATATCCGGGGCTGATTATTTCGGCCGCTCTCGGATACAAGGATTTGATCGCTTTCAATCTGACCCTGGAGCGGTATGCCCTGCGCAACAATTTCGGCAAGATTGATTCTCCCAAATCGGAGACGGTCATCTATTCCGGTTTCACGCTCGGCTCCTATTCGGCTCTGGCGGGGATGGTCGCGACAGTTTTCACCGGCGTGATTGCCCTTGTGAGCATGCACGAGCATACCGTAGTCACCTTTTAGAATCCCAAATGTCAAGACCTCGCCCTTGATGTCATTCCGGGCGTGACCCGGAATCCATTTTGGTGCGCGGCCCGGTCTTCTCCTACATTGTCGTTCCCGCGCAGGCGGGAATCCAGTCTTGCGAGTCTTTCGTGCGCGGCAGATGTCCGCATCTGCCCGTCCGCCCACTCATATCTTTGCCGTAGATCCTCGTAGGTCAGGCCTACTCGGGGCCTGACATTTCTCTGTGCCGGAATGCGCGGCAGTCTTGTAGGTCGAAATTCCCCAAGTACGGCGGCAGCCGGACGACGGGGTTTCGACATTCCGACTTGCACGAGTGGGCCTGCGTGTCCGCCCTCTTTTCATCCGCAAATCCCTGTAAATTCTGTGCGCGGCAGATGTCCACATCTGCCCGTCCGCCCTCTCATATCTTTGCCGTAGTGGCACGGCGTGCCGTGCCCTCTTCCCGCACGACTCATTTCTATGCGCGGTCTATTTTGTGCGCGGCAGCGCATAGTAGGTCGGATCTCGAAGCCCCGAAGGGGGCGAGAAACCCGACATCTGCCTGGGAAATTAGTCGTCGTCTTTGTTAAATAGGTCGCCGTTCTTGCCGTAACGACTAGAGCTTATAAGCTTTTCAGAATTTTGACCGGATTCAGTAAGGAGCTTTTCAACCAACTTGTTTATATTGCTAATATGGTCTACAAGTATTTTTCTGACGTCCAGACGAATCTGACCAAGCCGGCCATTAAGATGAGGCAAATAAGATTTAATATCTATCTGACATCGCTCTGCAATACTAGCTAAGTTCGCATGAATTTTGTTCTTGGCGTTAAATCGTGGAATAGTGCATATTTCAAAGGGCCTGCGATGAATATCGCGTTCTCCATATAAACCTTGCGGTTGATAGTCCTTAATGGCAAGATTAATAATATCCGAGTTTAGTATTGCAACAAGGTACAGACCTTCATCTATTGTTTTAGGATAATAATAATAAGTCTTGGCATCAGCAATAAATCCTTGTGCCCTCAAACCGGCGTATGGATGATCTTCCTTTGCATATAGAGCCGCCGCCACATTGGTTCCAGAAGTGTTATATAAGACAGCATAGGGAGCATCAATATCTTGCTTTGAAAGAGTCTGGTTATAATTTAGACGTTGTAACAAGGATCTATCGTCGGATTTGCGATGTTTTATCCAAAATTTCTCGCTTTTATCCATATAAAGACATGCATATTGATAGCCATTTTCCATTAAAACATTAGAATCCGCAACATGAAAAGATGTCCTTTGTTTAATAAGGGGCAGAAATAATGGTTCAACTCGATATATAGCAAAGGGTAAAATACCTTTCGCCAAAACAGTTTCAAAAATAAAACGCTTTTCTACACGGCCTTCCAATCGCTGTCGCCACGGTTCTTTTGCCTCGACTAATGCTTCGTCACTTGATTCAATATTAACATAATCTTTATGGAGCGCAGCATTTTCGTCTTTTTGGATAAACCAAAAGCACCGAGGCACTATTGTCGCTCCCTGCTGAAATAATGGATAATAGTACGAAGCATGATTTTCATTGAATAGAAATTTTTGAGTTGTCTTCTTGCGTGCCAATATTTTACTGGCATCGGTCCAACGAAGATTCTTCGAAGGCAATGTGCCCTCATATAAGTATGTCTTCACCGCTTTAGTAGATTTTGAATGAGAATCGCGAATTGCCAAAATTGAACGAACATTGAAAAGAGGCGCGACACGTGAAAAATCGTGTATTTCCGTTAAGCCCCTCTTCTGAAATTTCAAATGCTGTTTTGCGGGTAAAATGGTCGTTTTGGGCAGCACAAAAGCTATCCTGCCCCTGGGTTTCAAAAACTCTTTTTCACAATGAACAAAGAAAAGAGTACTTGTATCCATCTGCGTAAATAGCTTGACATCCTCTTTTCCCAGTAAATTGTGATCCAAGCTCAGGTCTTTGACCCTCTTTTTATATGTTTTATCCTTAATATACCTGTAAGCCAGCCACGGCGGGTTACCCACCACATAATCAACTTTGCTTAATCTTATAAACGCCGGGCGGTAAGCATTCTTTAATATAAATGACCAAATAGTATCGCGGTTTTCCCTTATGAGTTGCACCATCAAATTAAAATTGTTCCTCCACCGCCACTCTTCCTCTTCATGCAATTGATTGCGATGTTTTGCCCAGAATCCCTTTAGAGCGCCTTTCAAGCTCTTTTCATCTGCAGCAGCCCTGCGGCTTGCGGCGGCGAGATCGTCAATAATCTCACTGAGATGCGCTTTTCCATCGAGCACAGAAAAAGGAATAAGGAATTTATAATTATCGAATACATCAATTGCTATTGCCTTTGCTTTTCTGTCTTCCGCCGTCATAAGGGTGTCCGACATATAAACCGGCAGATATATATCTGTTTTGGTCGACCTTATTTCTTTAGCTAAGCCAAGCAGAATATTGGCCTTAGACATCATTACTGCAACCGGGTGTACATCAATACCCATAATTGAGTTCAAGGCTTTGATAGCCAATTTTTTGCCGCTCAATCCCATTTTCCGATATTTTCTTATGACCGCAAGAAGGAATGTACCTGAGCCACACGCGGGGTCTAACACGGTGCCACTTCGATAATTAAGTGTTGTTAAAGCAATGTCGGCAATCCAATCAGGGGTATAATATTCACCCAGGGAATGCCTACTGGTTGGGTCAACCAAATCTTGGTATATTTCCTTCAAAATATCTTCGTCTATCTCATCCAGCTTAAAGGGTTTCAAATATTGATCAAGGCTGGAAAGAAAATTTACAAAATCCTCTTCAATTTCTGTATCCATTGCCCAACTGAAGAAATCCGGCTCTACCAAATTTTGCAGGTTGTGCTTGGAAAAGAAATCGCCCGTTAATAGTCCCCTAAATATGGTGGCTGATTTAGTAACCTTGGGGAAAATTGCATTCAGAACTAAAAGTCTGGTGAACATCGTTAAATAAGTATGCTTTATAAATAGCTGATTGTCCCCGATGGGTTCACCATATACCTTTGCAAGTAAATTGTTCCACTCACTGAATTTAATTTTGACAGCAGGATGTGCAGCCACCTTCTCCAATATACCTTCCAGCGCAACTCTCGATTTGCTGAAAACGGCGCTTCCAGGTCCAAATCGTGTAGTGATATCCATTGCTCGGGGGGTAGTCTTTTTCAGAACAAAAATAATATCATCAAGCGCCCTATATGAAGCAATCAAATCATTTTCAGACAAAGCAAATTTGGAAATAAAAGAAATCTTTTTTTTCTCATATTGATACAATTCAAATATCAAGCCATCTGTAACTACAGCCAAATATTCATCGGCCTTCTTCTGGGCTTCGAAATAAATGCGTAGCTCATGCAATGCGGCAGGCCTTTCAGCCTCCATATCGGTTTTAAACTCGAAAATAACATATTTATAAAGGGCGTCGATATAACCCCTAACTTCAGCTACTTTTACCTTGTCCTCGAGCTGAATTTCAGTCGGATCAACAGAATAAGCTTTTCTTATAAAATCGATAAACAGGCTTCTTCTTTGATCGTGGTGCTTTTTTAGGCTTATTGCTTCTCTAATTTGAGAGAGATAGGTATTAAGAAGAGTTGGGAAGTCCTTGCCGTATGGGACCACTGATATCTCAGATCTTATCATTTTAACTGCCCTGTCGTAATTGACATTATAGGTAAACCTAAAATTCGTAATTAAGAGAAATTTCTTCTTTTGTCAATATTGAACCCGGTAACCTGCCCAACGGGTGGGAAATTTCCATGAATATTCCTGCCCCGTCAGGAACCCTTCCTGACGGGGCTTTTCAGATACCCCCCACTTGCACTTTCGATACCATTTTGATGTTATCTCCCCACCCCTCTATATATAGAGAAAGGTGGTATCTATGTTCAATAACGAAAATCTATCCTCCCCGGCAGAGGAACCAAAAACCCCGGCATCATTATCCGGCCGGTCCATCGTCATTGATTCTCCGATAATTACCGAAGATCAAGCCGAATACAATTCCCTCCTGGCCTCCCTTGAAGAGGAATTCCTCCCCCAAACCTCCTTCCAGCATTACCTTGTCCGCAAAATCGCCAACAATATCTGGCGCTCCCTCCGGCTCTATCACGCCGAAACCTGCACTATCCGTGACCGCCTTGATTCTTATCAGGCCAAACTCGAGTATCCCATATTCGCCCGGTTGTGCCAGGTCGCCGATGCCAATATCGGCCTCTTCTCCATCCCTAAATCCTCCGATTCCGCCCAAATCCTCCGCGATGAAATGCGGCTCGACCGCCAATTGGCCCGGACCATTAACCTCCTTCGGAAATCTCAGCAAATGCACGCCAAATATTCCCGTAAGTCAAGGCCGGCCACAAAGATGCGGAAAAAGTATCAAAAAATGGGGCCCCCTTTTGTATCAGAAAAGCGAACCCAAAGCCACGAATCACAACTCCCTGCCGATCAACATGATAACCAAAGCCCTTCACCCCTCCACGTGGATTCCGGGTCGAGCCCGGAATGACAATGCATGAGATGGAATATCGTAGGGGCGTATTGCATACGCCCGGACAAACGGGTAACAGGCGGATATCGCACGGAAAGACGGGCAGATGTGGACATCTGCCGCGCACGGCAATGGCGATATTTCGGATTATGAGGAATTGGACTTTAAAATGTCCGGACTAACACCCAATCAGCCGTTGTCGGAAAGCGCCATGAGAAGATTTGATCGAGCATTGGGCGAACTGCCTTCACTCCCACTCGATTGTCGCCGGGGGTTTGGAGGAGATGTCGTACGTCACGCGGTTGACGCCTTTGACTTCGTTGATAATGCGATTCGATATCAGCCCCAGTATCTCGTGCGGAATTTTGGCCCAGTCGGCGGTCATGCCGTCGGTGGAGGTCACCGCCCGGAGCGCGATAACATTTTCATAGGTTCGCTCATCGCCCATCACGCCGACCGATTTCACCGGCAGAAGGACCGCGAAGGCCTGCCAGATTTTGTTGTACTGGTCATGCTTGTGGAGTTCCTCGATATAGATGGCATCGGCCTCGCGAAGCACCGCCAGTCGCTCGGGAGTGATTTCGCCTATAATCCGCACCGCCAGACCGGGGCCGGGGAACGGGTGGCGCCCGACAAATTGCTCGTCGAGCCCCAACTGCCGTCCCAGACGGCGCACCTCGTCTTTGAACAACTCCCTCAACGGTTCGATCAATTTGAGATGCATCCGATCTTTGAGTCCGCCGACATTATGGTGCGATTTGATGGTTGCCGACGGCCCTTTGAACGACACCGATTCGATGACATCGGGATAGAGTGTCCCCTGTGCCAAATATTCGATATCGCCCAGTTTTTTCGCCTCGGTCTCAAAAACATCGATAAAGGTGTTCCCGATAATTTTGCGCTTCCTTTCGGGGTCCTCCACCCCTTTGAGCCGTTCCAGAAACAGTTCCGAGGCATCGACCGGGTGCAGGTTCAGACCCAACGAAGAGAGCATTTTCGTGACATCGACAAATTCGTTTTTGCGCAGGACGCCGTTATCGACAAAGATGGCGTGCAGATTATTCCCGATCGCCTTTTTTAATAGAAGCGAGCAGACAGTACTATCGACCCCGCCGGAGAGGGCCAGGACGACCTTCTTCTCCCCCAGTTTTTCACGCAGTTCCCGCACCGTGCTTTCGATAAACGATGCCGTCGTCCAGTCGCCCTTGCAGTTGCAGATGTCGAACAGGAAATTATGAAGGATCTGTTTGCCGTACTCGGTGTGCATCACTTCGGGGTGAAACTGGACACCATAAATTTTATTTTTCTCGGATACCGCCGCGGCGACCGGGAGGGTTGTGGTCGAAGCGATGCTTTTAAAGCCGTCGGGGAGTTTTCTTATCGAATCGCCGTGGCTCATCCAGACCCGGCTTTCTCTGGGAATATTCTTGAGAAGGGGATTTTCGGCCGTGACACTGATTCTGGCCGGGCCGTACTCCCGGCTTTCGGAACGGACCAGATCGCCCCCAAAAATATCGGCGATAAGTTGAAGACCGTAGCAGATGCCGAGGATCGGTTTATCGGTATCGAAAAATGATTTATCCAGGCGGGGCGAGCCGGGTTCCTTGACCGAGGCCGGTCCGCCGGAAAGTATAAATCCTTGCACGTTCCTTTCTCGATACGACGCGAGGTCGGCGTTGCACGGCACAATCTCGCAATAGATATTCTCTTCCCGCACCCGCCGGGCGATTAACTGAGTATATTGCGAACCGAAATCAAGGATCAGGATCATCTCACTCTGTGCTGTCATCGCTTCATTTCCTTCTTTTTTTCGGGATAATATATTTTTTGAATCCCTGGGGCGTAATGATGGTGTTCCGTTTCCAGTGGAGATCGTCGCGTTCCGGATAGTCAATTATATAATGCAGGCCCCGCGATTCTTTCCGGCGCGAGGCGCACCGGACGATGAGATCGGCCACCTGAGCCATATTGCGCAGTTCCACGATGGCGTATGACGCCGGCTGACTTAAATAATAGGAATCAATCATCCCGAGAATGAATTTTATCCGGTTGCGGGCCATCCAGAGGCGATCCCGGGAACGGACGATGCCGAGGAAATCGGACATCATTTTGCGAAGCATCATCCGATCGTGAGAAATGACAATCCGCTCGTTGATATGCGAAATGGAGGAATGGAGCCATTCTTCGGCGGGCGGTTCCTCGGGAAAAGTATGTTCTTTCCGGAATTTGGCGGCTTCATCGGCGGCGAAATCGGACATAACGACCGCCTCGAGAAGAGAATTCGATGCCAGCCGGTTGGCGCCGTGCATTCCGGTGAAGGCCGACTCCCCGCAAACATAGAGTCCTTCAATATCGGTGGAGCCGTCGAGGCAGGCCACCACTCCCCCGCAACAGTAATGGGCGGAGGGGACGACCGGAATCGGTTCTTTGGTGATATCAATGCCCCGTTTGAGGCATTCCCGGTAGATATTGGGGAAACGCTTCTTGATAAAGGCCGATGGTTTATGGCTGATATCGAGAAAGACGCACTCGTCGCCATGCTTTTTAATTTCGCTATCAATGGCGCGGGCCACGATATCTCGCGGCGCCAGTTCTTTAAGGGTATGGTATTTTTCCATGAACTTCTCGCCGGAGGCATTCACCAGAATGGCGCCCTCCCCGCGCACCGCTTCGGAAATCAGGAACGGCTTCTTTCCGGGATCATACAGCACGGTGGGATGAAACTGGATGAATTCCATATTGGCGATTCTGGCTCCGGCCCGGTAGGCCATAGCGATACCGTCACCGGTGGCAATCTCGGGATTGGCGGTGTAATAATAGACCTGGCCAATGCCTCCGGTCGCCAGCATCGTGACCGGTGAATAGAAACTGCTGAACTCCCGCTCCGATTCGGAGAAAGAATAGACGCCGCCACAGCGGCGATGGCCATCGTGCATATAAGTTATCAAATCGAGGGCGATGGAGTCGCGATAAATATCGACATTCTTTCTTATATGGCAGGCGTGGAGAAGGGCGCGTTCGATTTCGCGGCCGGTCAGGTCGGCGGCATGGACCACCCGATTGGCCGAATGGCCACCCTCGCGTCCCAGATCCAGATGGCCGTGCTCCATTGTAAATTTGACGCCGATTTCCATCAAACGTTTTATCTCATCGGGACCCCGCCGCACGATAGTTTCCACTACCCGGGGATCGCAGAGCCCGGCCCCGGCGGTCAAGGTATCGGCCATATGAGATTGGAAACTGTCGGTCGGCGCAATCACCGAGGCGATGCCGCCCTGGGCGTAGTTGGTGTTTGATTCCGTCTCGCTTTTTTTCGTGATGACCGCGACCCGTCCTTTCGGCATCAGGCCGGCCACCTTCTGGGCGAAAAAGAGGCCCGCGATTCCCGAACCGATCACCACGAAATCATATCTTCGTTCCATATCTTTTATATAACAAACCTTTCAATTTCACGGAAAAATTTTTCGCCCTCGGTATCGAATTGAAGTTTCAGGCCAAGATAATACAGCGGCCCGCCGAAATCCATATGTTTGAGTTTGACATAATCTTTGTATGTCGTAACCAGAAAATCGGGCCGGTAATTTTCGATATCGCGTTTTAAAAGATCCAGTTCATTTTTCGCGTAACGGCAATGGTCGGGGAAGCGGCGGGAGCCGGCCAGTCGCGCCCCGCACTTTCTCAGACTTTCCAGCACGGCCTCGAAACTCCCGATACCGGCGAAGAAATAAATCCGTTTTTCCGCGATATTCCGGAAAGGGATTCTCTCGCTGGGGGAGTTTATTTCGCAATTGATGAATTCTATCGGCACAATCAACTTTCCGGGGAAGTTCCGCTTGAGCCAATTTGGGAGCGATAGGCGGTTTTCGTTCAAATCGGGTCGGGAGAGTATGAAAAGGTCGGCCCGTTTAATGGCCGCAAGCGGCTCCCGGCGCCGTCCCAGGGGAAAAAGGGCCTCCCGGCGCGGATCGGAGCGGGCGTCGATGACCAGAATATTCAGGTCGCGGTGCAGGCGATGATGCTGAAAGCCGTCATCGACAAGGATGATGTCCGGGGAGTACTTGGTATCGAGAACGGCGGCGGCTTCGCTTTTGCGCGGAGCGACCGAGATATATGCCGAGGGGAGGATTTCGGCCGCCATAAGCATTTCATCGCCGATTTCTTCGGCGGTCAGGCGGAGCAGTTCTTTACCCATCCCGGCTACGGCTGCCTTTGATTTTCGGCCGTACCCCGATGAGACAATGCCGACTTTTTTGCCCTTAAAGAGGAAATGCCGGGCCACTTCGATTACGATCGGCGTTTTGCCGGTCCCGCCGACGGTGAGATTGCCGATAGAGATAACGGGGGCACGGGTCCGGATTTTTTCACGGGAGACACTTTTGTGGAGGCGGACACCGAGTCCATAGCCGAGAGAGACAACCCAGAGAAGGCATAATGCCGGCCAGACCAGAGGATTGCTCTTGCGACCGATTATGTTCAGCCAGATTTTTTCCATTTTTCAGACAAATGGTTTAAGATGATGCGGGCTGTCTTGTAAGACCGTGAATTTTCCCCTGATGCCGTGCTCTTTTTAATATACTTCTTTTCGCCCCGGAAGAAAAGGCGAAGATTTTCGAGAAGGGCTTCTTCATCGGCAACCATCGCTCCGAAGTTATGCTCGAGGACATATTCCGAACTGTCTTTGACATTAAAAATGGATGGGCCGTACAAAACCGGGATGCCGGCCCAGACCGGTTCCAGAATGTTATGTCCCCCGATATCGACGAGAGTTCCGCCGACAAAGGCGATATCAGATATAGAGTAGATGTCATTCAATATCCCCATCTGGTCGACGACAATTGCGCTTGGGTCGCCCGATTGCTGTCCGATGCCGGAGAAGCGGGCGCAACTCAGATTCAGGTCGGCAGCCATACGGCAGATATCGTCGAGATTATCTAAGTGGCGCGGCACCAGAATCAGCCGGATTTCGGAAAAATCGGTCATAAGATCCCGGTATGCTTTGAGAATTATCTGATTCTCACCTTCACGGGTGGAACCGGCCGTGAACAGCCGGGCTCCCGGAGGGAAGGGGAATTTGGCGCGCAATTCCTTCTGCTTTGCCGGCGAGATATCGGCGATAGGAGCATCGAATTTAAGACTGCCAATGACGTCGATCTTACCGGGCTCGGCACCGATGGAGATGTACCGCTCCTTGTCGGCTTCGCTCTGTACTATCAGTCTTGCATATTGGGATAAGATTCCCGCCATTCCCGATTTCACCAGCCGGTAACGCGAAGCGGCTTTATCCGACAGCCTCCCGTTGGCCAGAAAGACCGGCACGGCGGCTTTTCCGAGATTTATAATGGTATTGGGCCAGATTTCGGTCTCGATGAATATGGCCGCCGACGGTTTGACCCGCCTGATAAATCGTCGGATCGCCAGGCGATAATCCAGCGGCATAAATCCGACGGTTGTTTTAGATCCCGCCATCCCCTGAGCGCTTTTAAATCCGGTTTCAGTCATGACCGTAATATAAAATTTCAGATTCCTGTCGAGCGCCGCCAACTGGTTCACAAGAATCGACACCACCTTGACCTCGCCCATCGAGGAGGCATGCAGCCAGACCACCTCGCCACGGGAACGATTGCCGTTCGATTTTTCATGATACCCGAGACGATTTCCCCACTTTTTGGAGCCGAGCAAATATGCAATATAAGTGTACGGAAACAAGATGAAGAAGATCAGGAAAGTGATTATGCGATACAGGGTCAGCATTACAGGTATTCTCCGATGGCCGCCACCGCCCGTTCCGCCGCGCCGGCTCCGCCTAACCGATCGGTGACATCGTTCAACGCCGAGACAATATTCAGACTCTGTTGATTATCGTCAATAAGTTTCAGGGCCTCGGAGGCGATTTTATCGGGTGTGGCCATGTTCTGAATCAGTTCCGGCACGATTTTTTTTCCGGCACAAATATTGATCAGGGCAATTTTATCAACGGTTACCAAAGATCGTGCAATCCGATATGATATCCACCCGGTTTTATAGATGACCACCATCGGGCGACCGATAATTCCGGTCTCCAGAGTGGCGGTCCCCGATGACGTTATGATAAGGCTGCTATCAGCAATCAACGGGCGCGTCTGCCCCAAACGAATTTCTATGGGGAGTGGTGAATTCCTGAGGAAAGTATCATAATTGACCGTTCCGGCAATGCCGCCTACGGCGAACCGCCAGGATCCTTTACGTGAGATGATTTCCGCACTTTTTATCATGGCGGGGAGCATTCTTTCGATTTCCTGGGGACGGGAACCGGGCAACAGGGCAATAAGGTCCGATTTCGGATTGTAGGGCGCCTTTACGAATCCTGGTTCCATATCATCCAGCAAATAATGTCCCACGAATATATTTTTCACACCGGCCCGATCATAGATATCTTTTTCAAACGGCAAAATGAGGAGCATCAAATCGACACGTTCTTTGATGGCTCCGATTCTCCGGCCGCCCCAGGCCCAGATTTGCGGCGAGACATAATATATGACCGGGATACCGATCTTGCGGACGGCCGCGGCCAGCCGAAGATTAAAACCGGGGTAATCGATCAAAATCGCGACTTTCGGTTGCCCGGCCTCTATTTCTTTTATCGTATCATGCATCAGGCGGCGGAAAAAGCGGAACTTGGCGGCGACTTCCCAGAAACCGAGGACCGCCAGTTCGGAGCCGGGGACGATTTGAATTTGACCTTCGGCGGCCATTCTTTTCCCGCCCAGTCCGAAACTCTTCAATTCAGGATACCGCTCTTTTAATTTTTTGAGGAGGAGCGAGCCGGCGATATCGCCGGAGGGGTCGCCGGCGGAAATGAAAACGGGGATTTTTTTATCCCCGACGGCAGAACGGTTTTCGCTATTGTTATTAGCGGACGCCATTAAGACCTATTCGTTCGATTTCCAGAGCCACCTTCAGGGCGTCCCGTCCCTCTTTGGCTGTCACTTGCGGGCGAGTCCTGTTTTGCACGGCCAGGACAAAATCGGTCAATTCATTGCAGAGCATGTCTTCATCTTTCGCTCCGGCCTTGCTGTATAGAATCTCGTGCCCTGATTTTCCCAGGGGAACTCTCATGCCGGTTTCATTCTTATTGCTTTCGTCGGAAAGGCGATAGATATCGGCCTGCTTCACGGCCAGATCGAGGGAATAATAACCGGATTTTTGAAAAATCCGCAATTTGCGCATCTGGTGAAGCGAAATCCGGCTGGCTGTCAAGTTGGCTACGGCCCCGTTCTCGAAGGTCAGACGGGCGTTGGCGATATCGGCCGTATCGGAAATGACGGCCACCGCCGAGGCCTCGATATGGACCGGTTTGGATTTGACCAGATGCAGAGTTAAATCAATGTCATGAATCATCAAGTCGAGAATTACGGCCACATCGGTCCCCCTCGGGTCAAATGCCGCCAGGCGGTGGGCCTCGATGAAACGGGGATGAATGTCAAATTTTCGGAGGGCCTGAACGGCCGGGTTGAACCGTTCAATCTGACCAACGCCGACAATGACTCCAGACTTTTGGGCCAGACCCACAATTTTGTCGGCCTCGTCGATATTTACCGCAATCGGTTTTTCTATCAGGCAATGAATGCCGGCTGAAATAAATTTTTCCGCGATCTCGCAATGATTACTGCTCGGAGTCGCGATGGAGACCGCTTCGGCCGCACCAATTATATCATCAATGGAATTAAAGGCAGTCACGCCGAATTCGTCGGCCACCTGACGGCATTTGGAAGATTCGGTATCAAATACGCCGACCAATTCGGCCTCTTTGATATTATGATACCAGCGGGCATGATGCCGTCCGAGGTGCCCCACTCCGATTACCGCTGTTCTCAATTTATTCATGGCGTTATTGATATAGTCCCGGATGGGCTCGACAGTTCCTCATTCCGGGGCGGCCATTTTACTTGATGATTCCCCGATCCGATTTTTCGATAAAGTCGAGAATCCGTTGCACTTCGGGAACCATTTCCACGTCGTCTTTAATGCGGGTCACCGCCTGCGAGGTATTAAATCCGGAGAAAAACAGAATTTTAAATGTCTTTTCCAAAAGATGAATTGTCTCGGTTTTAAATCCCCGCCGTTTGAGCCCGATGGCATTCAGTCCCACCACTTTTAACGGGTATCCCGCCACCAGCGAGTAGGGACAGACATCCTGTTGCACCCGAAAACCGCCACCGATCATACAGTGGGAGCCGATTTTCACGAATTGATGCACCGGAACCACGCCGCCGATCGTGACCCAATCGCCGATTTCGATATGCCCGGCCAGGTTGACGGAGTTGGCCAGAATGGTATTGTCGCCGATGATACAATCGTGCGCCACGTGGGAATAAGCCATCAGGAAGCAATTTTCGCCTATGGTTGTCTCGCCGTGGGCCGAGGTTCCCCGATTGAGCATGGCGTACTCCCGGATAACGGTCCCTTTGCCGATTACGATGCGAGTCCTTTCCCCTTTAAATTTCAGATCCTGCGGAACAGTGCCGACGACCACGCCCTGATGAAGGACAACATTTTCGCGCAATTCGGCAAATCGCGCCAACAGGCAATGGCTCCCGATAGTCACATTGTCGCCGATAACAGTATCCGATTCGACTATGCTGAACGGCCCGATATTCACATTTTGGCCGATCTTTGCCGAGGAATCAATAATCGCGGTCGGGTGAATATCTGTCATCGGTCCATCACCATGGCCATAAGTTCGGCCTCCACCACCAGGGTATCATCCACGAATCCTTTTCCGGTCATTTTACATGTATTGCGGCGGAAAGCTTTCATATCGAGTTCAAATCGTATCGTATCTCCCGGCTTGACGGGCCGGCGGAATTTGACACCGTCAATCGAAAGAAAATAAACCAATTTTTTTTCCGGCTCGGGCACGGCTTTCAATAGTAGAATCCCGCCGGCCTGCGCCATGGCTTCGATTATCAGCACTCCCGGCATAATCGGACGGCCCGGAAAATGCCCCTGGAAAAACGGCTCGTTGATGGTCACATTTTTAATCGCAACCACCCGCTTTTCCGGTTCGAGTTCGATAACTTTGTCAATCAGGAGAAACGGATAGCGATGCGGCATTATCTTCATGATGCCGTCGATATCGAGGAACGGTTCCTGATTAGACTTTTGATATTTGCTCAATAATTTCTTCTTCTCGTAGAGGGCGCGAATTTTTTTAACCAGTTCCACATTGGCTTTATGTCCGGAACGGGCCGCGAGGATATGCCCCTTTATCGGAACCCCGATTAAAAAGAGGTCGCCGATGAGGTCCAGCGCTTTGTGGCGCACCGGCTCATTGTAAAAACGGAGAGGAATATCATTGATGATCCCCGTCTTGCCGACAAAGGCCTCGTCTTTGAGATTCAAGGCGTTGCGGATCCGGTCAACCTCCACCTGCCCCAGATCGGAATCGTAAATGACGACGGCGTTATTGAGACCGCCGCCTTTAATCAATCCCTGATTTTTGAGCATTTCAACTTCCGAAAGGAAACAAAAGGTCCTTGCCGGGGCGAATTCCTCGACAAATTCCGATTCCAGGTCAATCAGGGTGGTGTACTGGGTGCCCAGCGCCGGGTTGCGGTAATCAATCATGAAAGTGATGCGGAAGCGATCGGATGGGGTCACGACGATATCAACATGCCGATCCGGCTCGGAATAAGAGAGGGTGGTATCGATTTCCAGATAATAGCGATCGGCATCCTGAGTTTCGATTTCGGCTTCGAGCAGTTTGTCGGCAAACGGCCGCGAGGAACCATCGACAACCGGCGGTTCATTGGCATTGACTTCGATATCGAGATTGTCGATTTGAAGTCCGGCGATGGCCGCCAGCACGTGCTCGACCGTATATACTTTGGCCTCGCCGTTTCCGAGGGTGGTCCCGCGCGAGATATCGATAACATGATCGATATCGGCCATGACAGACGGCTTTCCCGGAAGGTCGGTCCGAATAAATTTCACGCCGCTGTCAGGCGGCGCCGGCCGGAAAGTGAGAATACTACCGTTGCCGGTATGGAGCCCGATACCCTCGATGGAGATCGGGCGCTTAATCGTTCTCTGTTTCGTATACATATGTTCCGTTAGGACGGGATTATACAAATTGTTAACTATGTTTTCAAGAACAAAATCGTAACGTATTAATTCTCTTATAGTTCCTTAATATTTTTCATCTTTCTGAACCTACGAATGAGAGCCACATATTCTTTGACCATCTCTTCCTCGGCTTCGGAAATCCCCTCCATCACCGGGATACCGATTTTCAGGAGGGTCCGCATCATGTCGGATGTGGTGCGGTCATATCTATCCGCCAGCCGCCGGATCCGTTCTTTGAATTCGTACGAAAGGCGAAGGTTTATGACATGTTCGCCGCGTATTTTGCGTGCCGGTTCCTGGTCCATTAGTTTAATCCTCCATATGATATTTTTGGTGCCCGATTAAAACCTGGGGGGTTGTGATTTTGATGCCGTACTCCGATTTAAGTTTCCCGATTATCCGACGCCAGGTTTCTTCTTTGCGCTTGGCCCGGATAAGAGTATCGATTTCGGCGCGGCGGGGCGAATTGCAGAGAATACATTTCGGTATAATCATCTCTTTCAGGACAAATTCCCGCCGCACGAAAATGGCCAGATTTTTCTTGAGTTTAAGGACCGCCCGGCGCCGAACATTGACAATCTGTAACGGTTCTCGTTCCAGGTCAAGGGAGATATCATAAAGCGACCGGCCATTCAAATAATGCTGGACCACGACTTCCCGTTCGAGCGGTGTCAATTTATCCAGGGCCCTGTTGACCCATTTTTTTACTCGCCTGGTTCGCGGTGACTCGATATTTTCGGTTTCATCGGTCTTAAGGGGAAAATCGCTCTTGGGATCGGGGTCATCGACCCAACTTTGATAGGAAATTCGCGACGGCATCTTTCTCCTTTTTGAGTAAAGGGAAAGGAAAAAGGCGCCCCGGCGCTACCACATCGCGGTCACGTGATTTTGGAATTGGTTATGAATTGAATATCACATAAATCATGTGATATTAAAAGACTCTTACCCGCACTTCGGCACGGCGTTCGGTCTTCTGCTTTATTTTGGTCAGTCCTTCGATATCGACTTTGGCGAGAGTTCTATCCGCCGAGGGTCTATCCAGGGAGTAAATGTGGCACTCTTTCGGCCGAATCTCCCCTATCATATCGATCCAGCGGTCGACGGCATAATCACCGCTGTTGCC
Organism: Candidatus Zixiibacteriota bacterium; assembly: GCA_900498245.1. Taxonomy (NCBI): domain Bacteria; kingdom Pseudomonadati; phylum Candidatus Zixiibacteriota; species Candidatus Zixiibacteriota bacterium. The sequence goes on along the minus strand of LS998015.1, from coordinate 1,078,602 downwards.
ATCGTCACCCCCCGCGAAAAGGGCCTGTATGACGATATCATCGAGGCCTTTCAGCCCCTCGATGATCATGTCGAATTTAATATCGGAATGGGGACGGTTGAATCTAAGAAAAGTTGATTCATCGCCGGCATCGAGTTTCATGAACCGCTCGTCAAGTAGAGTCAGTCCCCGCCGGACCCCTTCTTTGTACACCAGAGCCGAATTGGAGAGAATCGCCAGTTTTATTTCAGGATTGTGACTATTTTTCCACTCTTTGACTTTTTCCACGATATGAGGGAATTCGGGATGAAGGGTCGGCTCGCCGTTCCCGGAAAAAGTAATATACGCCACCGAGGGGTAATCTTCATACGCCTTATCCAGGGCCAGAAGAATTTCAGGTGGCGACGGGAACTCGTTTCGGTCGATATCGACGACGTGCCCTTTTGCCCCAGTGAATCCGTACTGGCAGTATCGGCAATTGAAGGGGCAGGCCTTGTATCGGATCGGCAGGATATTCACTCCCAGAGATGAGCCGAGGCGGCGCGAATTAACCGGGCCGTATATAATGTGCTGTTTCAATTTCAACGGTTCGGAAGTCATATTGTCAGTCCATTTTTTTGTTTCGACGGGAAAACTTTTCGCTAAATTTAACATAAATACCTGTAAAGTCAATTTTGAACGAAAATTTGCCGAATTATTGAAGAACGGAGATGTATATGGAAATGGAACATGATGAATTCAAGCATCGCGATCGGGGTCCCCTTATTGGCGGCCTGATAGTTTTCGGAGTGGGAGTTCTTTTTCTTCTTATCAATCTGGACATAATTCCCGGCTGGCGGGTAGCCTGGCCGATAATCCTTATTATTGTCGGAGCGGCCCTGATTATTGCCTCATTCCGAAGGAAAAATAAGGTTAAGATATTTTGACCGAAATTCAGTTTCCCGATGACAACGAGGAGCGTTTCCCGGCGGACGAAGGTACGGTGCTTCCGCCGGCGGAAGAGATTCCGGCTTCGCCGGTCTTTCGCCGCAGCCGCCTATCTTATTTGACGCTTTTCTTTCTTTTGCTTCTCTGGCCGGCAGTTTCGCTTCTGACAACGGGCGATCCGGCCGAGGCCCTCAAAATTCTCTCGGCTTCGCCGATTTTTTTCATTTATCTGCCGACAATGGTAATTCAATGGATGGTGTTCCTGCTGGTGTTTTTGACAACATACCGGGAGGGCACCGGCTTGGCCGGAATCGGTTTCGGCAGGTTCCGCCTCCTTTATTTATTTTGGGGAATTGCTTTCCTGCTTGTTTCCAATCTTTTATTGTCGCTGATTTCTTTATTATTGACCGCTCTGGGCCTGACCATCCCGGGGGAATTGGAATTGATTTTGCCCAAGACCGGCGCCGAGCGGATCATCTGGGCCTTTCTGGCGGCCACCGCCGCGATATGCGAGGAATCGGCTTTTCGCGGCTATCTGATTACACGGATAAAAATATTATCGGGGCTCAAGAGCTGGGTTATTCCGATTATTCTTTCGTCACTGGCATTCGGCTCCGGGCACGCCTATCAAGGGGTGGGCGGCTTTATCCTGATTTCCATTTATGGTTCTATGTTCGCTCTACTCTTTCTGAAGACCAAAAGCCTCTGGCCGGTGGTCATCGCCCATTTCTTTCAGGACTTTTCGGCTCTCTTCTTCCCGTTTCAGAAATAAATCATGGTCCCGGCGGTGGGCCCCCCTTGTAGAGATAGTTTATCAAGTATGAGACATCGAGAATATTGATGGACCCATTGCTGTTGGCGTCACCCTGAATCAGAAGCGGGGCCGGTCCGCCCTTGTAGAGATAATTGATGATGAAAGATACATCGAGTATGTTTATAAATCCATCGCCGTTGGCGTCACCGCGCATGAAATCACCAATCGTAATTTGCCCCTGTTTCACAGCCGGTTGAAAAGTGACATAATCGGCATTGTAACTCAGGGCTTTGCCTGAAAAAGTGGTCGTGTCGATAGTATTGGTTCCGCTTCCCGCGATTCGCGTCAGGTAGAGATTCAAAATCCGCCCGTATCCCGGCGGCAGATCGGGATTATTGCCGGTGACTTTCGGCGTGAAGACAAAGACATAGGCCTGCTCATCGGGGCTGTAATTTATCAGATCGACCTGATCGAAATAACTGGTGCGACAAGAATCGGTGTCATGGCTGGCATATTCAAGATTGAGCGAGCCGCTGAATTTTATCGGCAGTATAAAACTGTGCAGGGGTTGGCTGTTTCTGAGATAAATCGGAATCTTTATCGTTTCCGTGTAAGTGAAGGCTTTATCAGGGAAAATAACAGTGTCGGCCAGAGCAATAATCATCTTTTTGCGGGTTCGATTATGGGGTCCGTCCGCCAGCGTATTGTTTAGAGTGACATCGAACGCGCCTCCGGTATTATAAATATGCGAGGGATGGGGAAGCGATGCCGTCCCGCCATCGCCAAAATGCCAGAGCCGATTTATTACCCCGAGAGAACTGTCGCTGAAATTGACCATGAAGGGAACGCGGCCGAGCGTAACATCGGCATAGAAATCGACCAGGGGGCGATTAGTATTCCCATAGGCCATGTTATAGGTATCCCAGTTGGATGTGGTCAGATCGTTCTTGAAAGAATATTGATAGAATATGACAACCTGATCAAGCGGGATTTGCGCCAGAGACACCCACCCGGAAATAAGATCAAAGCAATACTCATTGGCAGGGAGAGTGCTCCCGTCCACCACGACCGAATCTATCGAAAACAGCGGGTGATGTCTGGTATAGAAGACTTTTTTACCGCTTACGCTATTTAAGGTATCGGTACACATTTCGACACCGTCGCCGTCGATATCGACCCAGGCCATTTCTTCGACCACGGTAGAATTGTCGGCCCGCCAGACGGGGCTGGTGGTGAAGGTCCCGCCGGTGTTTTCGTAAATCCGGGGGGCGTCCCACCATCTTCCCGCCGCCAGATCATCGTCACCGTCATTATCATAATCATAAAGAGAAATCGCCGAACCATAGCCGCCGTCGGCCGATTCCCAGCCGGCGGTATAGCCAAGATGCCCTGACCCATCATTGAAATAGACCCGATATTTGCCGGTCCCGCCAAGTTGATTATTGAAGGCAACAATCAGGTCCAGCCAGCCGTCGCCCGAGACATCGCCAAGAATCAGGGTGTTGGCCGGCTCGCTGTCAGCGGCTTCCCAAGAAGGGGTGCTTAGAATAATCCCGACATCGTTATAGTACAATTGTGGAGGGCGGTCATTATAACAAAATGCCAGATCCAGGTCGCCGTCGTTATCGACATCGCCCCAGGTGACATCCATCGCCTCGGTGGCCGCGGTCGATTGCCATCCGGGAACGGTCTGCAGGGCCCCGCCGACATTGAGATAAATCCGGTCCCTCTGCTTGACAGCATTATACCCTTCGCCGGTGGCCAGGGCCAGATCGAGACGGCCATCGCCATCGGCATCGCCGAAAGCATTAGAAAACGTATAGAGACTGTCGGCGGTATACCAATCGGGTGAGGCGTGGGGCAGTCCGTTCATATTCAAATAAGCATTCGATCTGGTCTGGGTGGAAAATCCTCCGGGGCCGATATAATTGGAAACGGCGAAATCGGGAAAGGCGTTGTCATCGATATCGCTGACGGCACAGTGCCCGGAATAACTGGCATCGGATGAAAACCATGTGGCCGCTATTGGCATGGTTCCGTAATGGGAAAGATAGATCATGTTCCGAGCCAGAGCCATATCGTTACCGTTGGAATAGAAGACATCGATATAGCCGTCGTTGTTGGCATCGCGCCAGATCATCCCGGTGGAATAGAGATTTTTTTCACTGGTCTGCCAAAACGGTAAGGTCCCGAGAGGCACCTGCCCCAGGGAAAAATTGCCTGTCATAAATGCCGATAAAATAGCCCCGCATAGAAAATAGCGTCTCATCTCCGGCCTCCCTCCTCGTCGCATTTTACTTCAGCAAAATCATTTTTCTCGTCGCCGAGAATCCTCCCGAACTTAATCTATAGAAATATATGCCGCTGGCGGCCATATGGCCAGCGGAATCGCGGCCGTTCCAGACGACGCGATACTTGCCTGAAGGGAACTCCGCATCGGCTACCACGGCGGTCGTGCGGCCGAGAATGTCAATAATTTCAATTTTAACCAGCGATTTTGACGGCACCGAGAATTCGATGGTCGTTGCCGGATTAAAGGGATTCGGATAATTCTGATCCAGGGCAAACTGTGACGGCAGTTCTGTCGATTTATTGTCATCGGCCTCGGTCGCGGCATACAATATCGAGTTGGAATAGACATTCAATCCATATTGACGGGGGTCGACCCAGGCCACCCAGCCGCGATCCCGGTAAGACGACACCGTCGGTGTTTGCATAAATTCAACCGCTGTCGCTGATACAGGAATATTGGCTCCGGCCGGAATGAAATTGGAATTATAAATTTGATAGTAGGCGATTCTTTTTCCCGAGCGGGAATCGATCCAGGAAGCCATAATTTTGCGATTATTATCGACCGCAATATCGGGTTGCTGAGGGTTGACGTTTTGAACGCCGGGGACCTCTGTCGCCGCCAGCCTGACAGCCCCGCTCTTCGACAGGACGGTCAAATAGAGATGGGTGCTACTGCTCACGCCGGCCCAGAGAAGATAAACATCGCCGGAGTCATTCACAGCCGTCGATAGTGCGGTCATGACTGTACCGGGCATGTTGCCATTGTAGGTAAATCTTGTCAGAAAAGCACCGGCGGCACTATAACGGCTGACGATTGCGGCCGGCCCGCCGGCGAAACCCCGTGACAACCAGACGATACTGAAGACATCGCTACTGTCCCGTCCGATACATAGATCATCATTGTCAAGATCGGAGGAACCCGAAATCTTAAATTCCGTACCGATTAAATTGCCGGGGTCGGATATCATCCGGCCCCAGATCTGTCCTGTTCCGTTTCGAAAATCAATCCAGGCCACAAGGGCACTCTGGTTTCGCGCCATGGCCGCCCGGGGAATATTTTTGGATGATATAATTCCGGGGTCGGAAACCGCGAAATCGGAATTGGGAAAAGTGCCGGTTGTGGTACCGAACCGGGCAAATATTCTCTGGCCGGTAACACCGGCAACGGCGCGGGCATCATTCCATACAGTCAGTATTTTCTGACCGGAAACCGCCAGGGACGGTTCATCCTGCAGAGCCGAAAGGGTATCGGTGTTAATCTTGAAATTATTTCCGATCGGACTCCCGGCGGAATTCTGCATTTGGAGATAGATATCGCCGTCGTCAGAGCGCCGGCTGGAGAAGACTACGGCGCTTCGGTTATCATCCAGATAGGCGATATCAGGATTGGTCGAAGGAGCCCCTTGAGTATCATCATTCACAATCTTATCATTCGTAAAAATCAAATTGCCGGAGGAGGTCAGCATTTGCAGATATATATCGGGATTCCCGGCGCGATAATCGGTCCATCCGGAAATAATATTATCAGATATACCGATGGCGATGGAGGTTTCCCAGCGGCCACCCGCAGACGGCTGGTTCACCGTAATGGGTGCGCCATTCAGGGCGAATGACGGCCCGAATCTTTGAATAATTATTCTATCACTCTCTCCGATTTCGGCCCAGGAGGCAACGAGATTATTGGCAGAGTTGACGGCCGTTGAAATATCCCAATCCTCGACCGCACTATCGGTCCCCGAAATATTGATGTTACTTCCGACCAGACCGCCCGCGGTCGTGTATCTCTGTAAATAGACCTTTTGCGTGCCGCTTCGCCGATCGAGCCAGGTGACCGCGAAGCCGTCGAGGGCCGAATAGGCAATCTGAGGCAAATACTGAGCGGAATCATCGAACGCCGCCTGCACCACGCCGAAATCGTTTCCGACCGGGGACCCGTCCTGATTAAGGACGCGCATGAAAATGTCGGCATTGCCGTTCCGATAATCCTCCCAGACAACCGCCATGCCGCCGCCTTTGTTGACGGCCAGGGACGGAACCCAGCGGCTGCAAATTGTACTATCGGAATTGACTCTCAGGGTAGAGGTAAGAGCGGCGCCGGCGGGGCTGAAAATTCTGAGAGCAATATTATTGGCCCCGGCGTATTCCTCCCAAGCGACTACCAGTCGGCCATCGGAGTACGAATCGAGATCGAACGGCCCGGCGAAATTGGCTGAGATTGTGTCGTTCACGGCGAAGGTGGTGACGGTCTGGGTCAGATTGGAACTGAAGCGGGCGGCATAGATGCGCCCGGTAGCAATATCGCGCCACGCCAGGAAGAAACCGCCGGAACCGTCGGAGGCCGCTTTCGGTTCGATGACATCATATCCGTCGGAGCGGCCGATCATCATGCGGTTGCCTGACAGGGCGCTCCCGGTCGAATCGAATAATTGCGCGAATATTTTTAAACTTCCCAGCCGGTCATCCTGCCAGAACAATATGAACTGCCCGCCGCTTAAACGAACCGACGACGAACTATACTGATTGAATCGCGCCGGACTCACTGTCTCTGAGATTTTAAGATCTCCGGCAAGGGCGGCCTTAAATAGATTTCCATCGACCTCAAAAATGGGATCTGACGGAGACATAGGGGGAATAATCTGCAGTTGATGTCTTTCCGCCCGGGTGAGATTTTTCAGATTGGAGGCCTGAGCCCCCGACAGGGGAAACGATAAGACAAGAGCAGAAATTGCCAGAAAAAATGATATTTTAGATATAGTCCGCATATCCGTCATCAGTCCACGCAAACAGTGTGCCGTTTCCGGGGCGAATCGAGTCCTTCGTTAATTTCCACGACCACCAGAGAAAATGTCATAAGCACTTAAATAACTTGTCCTTATCCCGCGCAGTCGGAATTGCAAAAATCATTTCAGATCGATCACTCCGGCGGCTTCGAATCAGGACGCTTAATTAAGGCAAGTCATTTCATAATAATTGAAAATGACAGCCATTTGCAGTAACGGTGAGGTATATGGCGGTCCCCGTCCAGATAACAATACTAATATACCGGGCAAGGGTATAATGTCAACAGATTATGGCGAGGGTTGGTCGCCCGATAGGGAATTTTCTGAAGTGAAAGATGGAGGAATGCGAGTGAGATGTACGGCGATTCAGTCAGGAGCCGACGGAAATTTTCACATTGGCAAGATCGTTGAGCTGCTTGCGGATTTTCGTTTCTACGTCGATGATGTAAGTATCATCATGATAAAGGGTGGTCTCGAAAGTGGTCATTTTTTTCAACTCTTCGAGGATGGTCGAGATGGTCTCGACGCCCTCAACAATGGTGCGTGAAGAGAGGGCGGCGATCCCTTTAGGATCGGTGATTTCGCCCCGGGTGATGGCCAGTTCCAGGAGCTGGGCCCGGCCCAGAATGGCGGCGGTGGCGTTATTGATATAATGGCTGAAAGTGGCGGCGATAGCCTTGAGGGATTCAAGGGCGGCCTTCTTCATCTGGTCGCGGGCGATCTGTTGCTGCATGATCCGATTCTCGCGGAGAAGATTTTCCACCATCAGATACTGCTTGTAGAGAAGATGGTTGGCTTCGGAGAGGATTTCATCCAAACTGCCGATTTCCATCTCCAGATAACCGGATTCTTTTATCACTTCGCCAATCAGATTCTCTTCGATTTTGGCCAGGGCCGCGTTGGTCAGGCCCAGATTGGAGGCAATGATATCCTTGTTTTCGAGCTGTTTCGATTCCGGAGGGGGCATATTATAGACCCGAAACTTGGAGATCTGGTTGGCCAGATTGACGATTTGGGCTAATATATTTTCGGGGGCCCTTTCTCCCTGATTATAAATCTGATGATGGTTCCCCACGGCATCGCCGAGAATTTTGGGGACGCCCCACTGTTCCAGAAGAAACTGTCCTACCCGGGCATGATTGGTCCCCCAGGTCCGTTCTTCAAGGGCGGCCTGACTTTCCCCGGCTTCTATCAATTTCCAGACCCGTTTGAAATCGGCCGGGAAAGATGCTTCCATTACGAGAGTCCCGATTTCATGGAGCAATCCGGCCACGAAGGCCTCTTCGGCCTGGGCATGTTCAATTGTCTCGGCGATCAAGCGGGCGGCGATGGCGACTTCCAGCGAATGCCGCCAGAAGCGTCGGCGATCGATTGAGGAGTCAACTTTATTGACGGCATTATAAACGGAGGTTGAAAGGGCAATGGCGGCCACGGTGCGCTGTCCCAGGGTAACCACGGCTTGATTGACGGTGGTCACTTTCTGGATGCGTCCGTAGTACGGGGAATTGACGACGCGCAGCATTTTGGCGGTCAGGGTGGGATCTTTCATGATGACCGCGGCCAGATCCGATGCGGAAGAATCGGGATTGGAAGAAATTTTTAAAACTTCCGCCATGATCTGCGGAAGTGAGGACAATTCCTTGTGGTCGTTCAATATTTTATAGAATATATCTTGTTCCATGGCCCGCTTCCATATTACCCCCTAATTATCGACGGTTTTGGATTAAATTTTAGAGCGGGCTATGAAGGCAGTTTCCGGGCGAGCCGTTCGGTACGCCTTTTCAGGGCCTCACGATGGAAATCGGTCGCGGGACAAATCTCCCGGGCCAGTTCCGCCTGTTCCCTGGCGGCGGTCAGATCCCGGACGCGATGCTCATAATACTTGGCCAGTTCAATCCGGGCAAAGAAGGAAAGGGATGTCCCGCCGGAGGCGATATTTTCCCAGATTTCCACGGCTTTGCTCAGGTTGTCGCCGCGCTTGCACGAGAGGGCCTCGAGAAAGAGGATATCGTGACGGTGCTGATCATACAAAGAAGGCTCGAATTCCTCTAAAAAGCGGAAAACGGCACCATGGTCGCGCCGCGCCGCATAGATTCTGGCCAGAGAATAGATATCATCAGGTTCGGTAAGAAATTCCTCCGGGTGTTGATAAATGTCGTTGATATGATGCAGAAGGAAATAGAGCGACACTATATCGTCCAGATTATGCTTCAGGACACGGCGCAAATCCGACGTCTGACCGGTGGCCAACCAGTCGAAATATATCGACGGGACCAGATAGCCGGGAATATCATCATATCGATAATACCCCAAGACTTCCCTCTCGACATTGGCGAGGGTGCAATCCTGGAGCCGCCGGCGAAATAGGCGCCGGGCGTGAACAAGCAGGTCGATATGCTCCGCAAAATTCAGATGGCGCTCGATTCGATGCAGGATAAGACGATCCAGGACTATCGGCAAATCGAAGGCCCTGCCGTTATAACTGACGATGACGGAATCATTTTTTATTTCCGCTCGAACCGCTTCCAGCATGGCGGCTTCATCGGCATAGTCAGGCAGAAAATATTGACGGACCTGAAAGCCGGAGGCGGTCACCGAACCCAAGCCGATGAGAAAAGGGACGGTCCCCGAGCCGCCCAGCCCGGTGGTTTCAGTGTCTATAAAGACAAACTTATCGAGTTTCAATTCGGGTAGATCGCCGCCGATAAATTCATATGCCGGCAATGCCCGGATATCAAAATAACTCCTAATAGTAGCTCGACCGTGCATATATGATTCATCAAAATCGCTGTCAACTCTTAGATAATCTCCGGAGGAACCGGAGTAGATTCCGGCACCCGGAATATTTTCGAGCGGCGCCAGCCGATGCTGGTTCGAAGTAGAGATTTGGGCGGCCCCGGCGCGGGAAATCTGGCCGGAGAACCGGCTCAATTTATCGCGGAGCATACTTTTCGAGGGTCTTATTAATGAAGTACAAAACGGTGGAATCGGTTTCCGACGGTTTCAAGTGTTCTACGTAGGCGCAAGCGGCGGGGTCGTTGCAGGCGGCAATGGCTTCGACCGCCAGGGCTCGCCGCAGCGCCGATGGTGATTTCAACTGCAGGGCCAAAACGGAGGCGGCGCTGTCACCGCCGATTTGTCCCAGGGTGGTGCATCCAAGATTACCGACCAATTCGTTAGCCGAAGCGAGCGAATCGGCGATTTCGGGTATGGCTTCGGGACCGAATTTCACCAGCGCCTCCGAAGCGCACATCCGGGCGCCATAGAAACTGTCTCCCAGCATATGGACCAGGAGCGGCAGTGACTTTTGGATCAGCATCTGCCCGGCCGCCACGGCTGACGATTTCCTCACGATTTCCACGGAATCCTGAAGTAAAAGGAGAACGGCCTTATCGCCCCGTTGGTCATCAATTCGTCCCAATGCCCCGGCTGTTTCTGAACGGATCCGCCAGTCTTTGTGTTTATACACCTTCATAAGACCCGGCACGGCGGCGCTGTCTTTGATGTCTCCGAGAGTATAGCAGATACGACTCACCTGCTCGGGGTTTTCAAGAGACAGGGACTTGATCAAGTATGGCACTGCCGGTCGGCCGATTTTGACCAGGATGTTATGTATGGTCAGACGTTCCCGGGCATCCTGGGTATCATATTTTTCAACTAGCCGGGGAACTGCTTTTTCCCCCATGGCCGCAATGGAATCGATCGCAGGCTGAACCTGGTCCTTGAAGGTAATTTCTGCAGACGAGGCAATAATGAAGAGAGAATCCACTTTTTTCGCATTTTCGAGAGACGAGGCATCATCGGCGGCCCGACCCGAAATACTCCCCGTTACCACCAGGAATGCAATCAATAAAATTTTAAATATGAACTGTCCTGACGGCTGTTTCATGCTATTGTCCTCCGGTCGAATCCGGGGTTATGAAATTCCAGTTCATCCCTCCGCCCCATTTGGACGGGGTCTGCCAGATGCTCTCTTCTTTGCCGTTACCGTCATAGCGATCGTTCCCGCTCAGGTCGAGCATCAGGCCAATAGAACCGAAATCGCGCCGCGGATCTCCGAAACCCTGAGTATTATTCTTTCTCATAACATAATACGCATCATCGCCCCTATCGTCGATTTGAATTCCAAACCCGTTGGCGGATCCGGCCCCCTGCGAGAGATCATAAGCGTGATAGACATCGTTGCCATGCCGATCCAGCATAATACCGCAGGAGTAATCATGGCCGACACCCTGCATCAGCCCTTTCCCGAAATAACTGTCATTGCCCTGTTCATCGAGAAGGATTCCCAGCGTCATGTGGGTCCCGGTACCTTGCGCATATTGAAAAGATGAGTAGTGATCGTTGCCCGAGGAATCGTACAGCAGTCCAAGCGACCACCAGTAACTGGCACCCTGACCGAAGATATCGGAGATATAGGTATCGTTTCCCCTGAAATCGATAATGGCCCCGATGCCGCCCGACATATACGGCCGAAATCCGTAGGCGAACCCTTGCGAGAGCGACAGGAAGTGATCGTCGTAGCGAATAATATCTTTGTATTTGTTTCCGGCGGTGTAGGTATCATTGCCGGCGTAGTCGGCAATGATGCCGGTACCTTCAACCGAGGCAAAACCCTGCGAATAAAGGGCGCCGGAATAGACATCGGCTCCGGAACCATCGAGAATTAAACCCAAGCCGAAAGTCCCGGCCCCTTCGACATGAGTGTCCCCATAATAGCGGTCACTCCCGGCCTGATCGTAAATCATGCCGAGCCCGAAGAAGCCGGAACCGACTGAGAAACTGGTGCCAGAATAAGTGTCGTCACCGGCCATATCGAAAATAAAGCCGGCCGACATACATCCAGAGCCGACCGTAAAATCGGTCCGCCCGGCGTAGATATCATTTCCGCTCAGGTCGATGATAATTATCGGGTGGGGATTTTCGGGATTATAGGTCAAGTCATAATAATCGTTGCCACCGAAGTCGAGGATAAAATAATAATCGCCTCTGTAAGTGTCATCGCCGGTGCCACCGATGGCCCACCCTGAATCTTTACCGAGCAATGGGATTTTATATTTGCCCGGCAAGTCCACCGTATCGGACAAAATAGCGGCCGGATTTATAGCACCCGAAGATATTTCGTTCTCAAGGAGGTTTATTTCACGGAAGAGATCAATGGCCGCTTCCGAAGCCGCCGAGAGCAGAAATTCCATCCGTATTTTGCGGCCGAATTTTACGAATCTCCTGATATCGTTCTCTTCTTTTTTCTGGATGGAATCACTTTCGGCTACCGGGCGACGTTCATCGGCGGTATCTTCGACCAGATTTTGTTTAAATTCATTCAGGAGAAATTCTTTCTCGGCCTCGGAAAGACGTCCGAAAGTGGAATCGGCCGCCGCCGGGATGGCGGTATAAATATACTTCCGGGCCTTTCGAAGCAGACGGTTCAATTCCAGGGAACGATAGAACAGATTCAATCCGGCCTCTTGCGGAATCTCCGAGATATTTTGGAGCCTCAATTCCCGCGGCGGGGTGCCTTCGAGGCGAAGATTTTCAAAGGCGAAAGAGAGGATCGGTTCCGGTTTCGGTTCCGAGCAGTTATCCTTAAATTCGGAAGCGAATTCGATCATCCCGTAGGGATGCCGCATCAATTCAGCGACACGCGCCAGGCGGAAACTATCCACGGCGGTATAGTCGTCGCGGAAAGTGAGATCCGCGAGATTGAGATTCATCAACCCCATCAATTTTTCCATCCCGACCCGTTCAAATACGGAATCAGGGATATCCTGAGCGGGAAGTCCGGGGGCCAGAACCAAAAGAAGCGCCAGTGCGAGAGAAAATTTCATATCGCAATAAAAGATTGTTTAGAGACGGAGGCAATAACTTTTTGGCAATTAAAAGCAGGGGCCCTGAGCGCCAATTGACAGGACGATGCTCAGGGCCCGTGGGAACTATGGAATAATCAATTCTTACTCGATGGGACAGTTTAGTCCGGGACCTCCCTTATAAATATTATTGATCAAATAAGAGACATCCAGAATATTGACCGTTCCCGAATTATTGACATCGGCAATCCGAAGCGGATCGGGCGCCGGACCGCTCTTATAAAGGTAATTGATAATGAATGACACGTCGAGGATATTGACACCGCCATTGCCGTTGGCGTCGCCGCAGATGTATTCACAGGCATCCCCGATACCGTTATGGTTAGTATCCAGTTGCGTTGGATTATAGATGTTGGGACAATTGTCGCAGAGATCGCCGATTCCGTCAGCGTCAGTGTCTTTCTGATCGGGATTATAAACGGAAGGGCAATTGTCGCAGGCGTCGCCGATTAAATCGGCATCGGTGTCGGTTTGGAGGGGATTGGCCACCGAAGGGCAGTTATCGCAGGCGTCACCATAACCATCGCCATCACTATCGGCCTGACCGGGATTGACCACGAAAACGCAATTATCGCAGGCGTCGCCAATATGATCGAAATCCATATCAAACTGCTCCGGATTGGGCGCCGTGGGGCAATTGTCGATGCCATCGGCGATGCCGTCGCTGTCGGCGTCGGGACCCTCGCATTCATCGGGAATACCATTGGTATTAATATCCTGCGAGTATCCGGAGGAGATATCACAGGCATCGAGAATACCGTTGCGGTTGAGATCGAGAGGCGATGCCGGCATAAAGGTCAGCCCGGTGGGACTGCTCAAGCCGCTGTTTTCGCCGCGAACATAGCGGCGGCGAAAACGACCGTCGGGGAAATATTCCAAAACCCTGGCGCGCATCGACGTGTTGCTGTTTTCGGTGACAAAAACATCGCCGTTCGGCCCGATTTTGATTCCCCACGGAAAGGAGGGATTGGAAACATCATTAAAGACTCTAATGAAAGCCCCGGTCGCGCCGGAGTACATCATGATCTGACTGTTGCCGTAACTGCTGACCAGAAGATTACCGTCGGTATTGAAAGCGAGCCCGCGGGGGGATGACAGTCCGCCGCTCCCGGCTGAGACGAAGACTCCTATGCTGGTTCCATCAAACTGATAGACCCGGTTGTCGCTGCTGGTGATAAACAGATTGCCGTTGGGACCAAAAGTCAAACCGAACGGTGCGGTAAGTCCCCCCGCACCAGAGGGGACAAATGTCCCGATGACAGCCCCGGTGGCGCCGTCATACTCAATAACACTGCTATTGCCGGCGCTGGCGACAAAGAGATTGCCGTTGGGACCGAAAACAAGGGCGGTCGGATTGTTCAGGCCACCGCTTCCGGCAGTGACGAAATAGGAAGACTGGTCGGTAGAGGGATCTACTTTGCGGATGGCATTGGCGGACCCGTCGGCTACATAAAGCATCCGGTCGCTCCCGACCGTGATATCATACGGGGCCGAAATCGGCAGGAAGGGGTGCAGAGCAATAGGGTAACCGCTAGCCTGATGAAATTCATGCACAAAGCCGTCGAGGTCCGCGGTAAAGAGATTGTACTGACGCCCGAGATCGCGCCAATCACTGACACCATTGGCGTCACAATCCTGGCACTCGTCGGGGATATTGTTGCGATCGAAATCCTCGACCGTTCCCGCGGCCACATCGGCGAAATCGGCGATCCCATTGCCATTGCAGTCAGGGTCACATTCATCAGGAACATCGTTGCCGTTATCGTCACTGCTAATGCCGTAACTGATATCATAGTCATCCGGCAGGCCGTTACCGTTGCAATCAGGTTCACAGCCATCGGGAATGCCATTGCCGTTTATATCGGGAGCACCCTGCGCGATATCGACCGGGTCCAGAATCCCATTATGATTGCAGTCCTGACATTCATCGGGGATGCCGTCATGATTGACATCGGCGCTGAAGCCGGTGGCGATATCAACGGCGTCGGAAATATCGTTGCCGTTGCAGTCAAAAGGGAAACAGCCGCCGGCGTCGAAATTCCAATTGATAACTTCTTCGACCCGCCGATGCAGGATTAAATCGATATTGGTCATATATCCGGCATGAACGTGGCAATAACTCATGATGGTGCCCCGCATCGGCACGCCGCTGTAGCATTGATCTATGGGGGGAACATAGTCCCAGGTATGATAACTTCCGCTGGCATGACCCATTTCATGGGCGGTGCATTCCACATCCCAGTTGCTGAGATCGGGGGCACCGAACGGATTGGGGAAATTGCCATTCATGAAGCCAATTATGCCATAGGTTCCCTCGCCGCTGCAGGTGCCGCCGACATATGAAACTCCGCCATAAGATAGATCGCGCTTGGCGCTGAACATATAGATATAGTTGTACGGTGTAGGATCTTGACTATATATCCAGTAACTGCGAAAACCATTCAGACTCGAAGCGCTGAACGGCTCGCCGCCCTGATCCCAGACCCGCATATAGCGGACAATGATTTTGGTGTTGACGTCCCGCATATAGATATCGCTGACCTCGGCCAGCACCGCCAGGGCGTAGGTCTGGGCCGCGCCGATATTCCCGAAGATATCGTAATAGGCTTTGTCGCCGTCGATGGCCATGGCGGCGAGCCGATACCCCTGGCTCAATTTTGCCGCCATTCCCTTGGTTTTGATTTGATTGGTATCGGGATACGGCTCATATTTGCAGAACTCAACGCCGTCGGGGAGTTCGATCTCGGGGGCCTTATTGTGAATTAAAATCTGCCCGCCGTTTACTTTCGCATTGACGGTGGAAACGTAATATGTCTCGCCGTCGGCCAGAGTAAAACGGCCATTGGCCGAGCCGTCCCCGCCAATTGCGAGAAAGGCGTGGGAATTGGGTTGCCCGTCGATAGTACCGCGAAAAGCGGTGAATTGCGGTGGAGCGGTTTCAATGTCGCCCCCAACCCGTCCCAGATAGAATTTGGTTTCGGGGGTGATGATATCGAATCGCTTCAGATTCAGAACCACCGTCCGGCCGGTATTAAGCGGGAGTTCCATATCTCTTTCAGCCGGGCCGGTCATGAGATCATTGATTTTATCCCGGGTCAGTTCGACGGAAAGGACATTCTGTTTATTGTCGATGCTTTTCACGGCGAAGGGGCCGATTGTCCGGCCGACGATAGATAGAGAGCCCGTGGTCGGTGGCGTTTGGGCACCGGCCGAACTAGGCATTATCGGGATAATTATTAAGGCGCAGACGAGTAATATTCCTGCACGCGCCATTAGCGATGATTGCATTGGTCCTCCGCAGTTTGCGAACCTCAGGCAAACCTTTTCTAGAATATTAGAACTATAAATTTTTGCCGTTCAGTGAGGAAATCGGCGGTATTAAAATATGCTTTAATATCGCTCCAAATTGCGGATTTGTCAATTTATATCATGTCCGAAGAGTATGGCGATAGAAGAAAAATGCCAATTGAATATCGAACCGAAATTGACCGATTTAGGGCTAATTACTGCTTCCTGACTGCGATTATCGTGAAATCGTCCTGCAAGTCCTTATGGCCGGAGAATTTCATAACTTCATCGTACAGACCGGCCAGGAGTGCTTCCAGCGATAGCATGGAATGATTGGCCTTCAGAAACTCAATCATCCGCGATTCATCGAACATCTCCCCGGATTCATTTTCGGTCTCGGTGACACCGTCGGTGTAAAGCAGAAGGAGGTCCCCACGGTCAAGATAGAGAGTTTCTTCACAATAGTCGAAGGCGTCATGGACCCCAAGAACACCGCCGGTCGGATTAAGTCTTTCGATTGCGCCGCTATGACGGACCAGAACCGGCGGGCAATGACCAGCGTTGGCCTGAATGATACGGCTCCTATCATCAGCCTCGGATTCGATCGCCACACAGGCCAGCGAAACGAATTTGGTCACGGGGACATTATGGCAGAGCCAGCGATTCAGCCGGGTAATAAGTTGACTCGGCGATTCGATTTCCTCGGATAATATTTTGAGGGCTCCCTGAATGTTGGACATCAAAAGCCCGGCCGGAAGCCCTTTGCCCATGGCATCGGCGATAACAACACGGGTCGGCCCATCGGTTTCGGAAGGGAAAAAGTCGAAATAGTCGCCGCCGACCGTCCTCGCCGCCAGCGACTTCACGGCAACCTCAAAACCGTCGATCCGGGCGATATCATGCGGCAGGAGGGCGCGATGAATCTTGCTGGCCAGGAAAAGTTCTTCCTCCAGTTGCGCCTTTTCCTCTTTGCTGATACACTCCAGACATACCTGTGATGTCGGCTGGACCTCAAGGCGGTGCCGTTCCACTTCGCCGTGGCAAACCTTGCATTCACCATACGTCTGATGTTCCACCCGCCCCAGAGCGGTTTTGATTTCGACCAGTAACGCCTGGGCCTTTTCTTTAGATTCGGTCGTACCTCCGGCGCCGGCTTCGATCCACTGCTGGATATTATCCTGTCTCTCCAGCAGGAGATTTCTAAAATGCTCCAGATCCGATAAGGTCATATTCCCCTCCTTCCATTATCCGTCTAACGGAATATACGGAATTTGCCGGGGAGAGTTTATCACATTTTACAATTGTCCGGCGGCCTATTGACGAAGGCAGTTCTTGTCGGCTATAAGTAAGTGGTTAGGGGAGTTAGGCAAATCGTGGCAATGATAATCCAAGCGCTCCAAATAGCGGACGGCCTCAACGGAACCTTTCTCCATAATAATGAGCGGATGATGTTTCCGTATGGTCGTCTGCATTCCGATTAAAACCGGTAATTCGTGTCCCTCGACATCAATTTTCACCAGTCGAATTGGAAAAGGGATTTGCAGAAAATCGACAGGGACTGCTAATACCGCACCGTTTTCGTCATTCCGAGTAATTCGCGCTTCATAATAGTTCTTGAGCCCGTTGCGGTAATGCGGAACAGCCATCGCGACAGAACCGAACCTGTCGGACGCCGCGAAATTCATGAGTGTCACATTGTCATACTTGAAATAACGGGTATTGGCGGCCAGCAGAGAAAAGGTTTCCGCCACCGGTTCAATGGCGATGACATGTCCTTCCGGGCCAACCAGATCGGACAGGCGGCGAGTATAGTGGCCGACATTGGCTCCGATGTCCAAGGCCCAGTCGCCCCGCGCCATCAAAGAATCCAGAAGATTATATTCCGGCTCCTCGCTTTTGAAGCAGCGGCACAAAATCTGGCGGCGATAGCGCCAACATTTCAATTCGTGCTGAATCAAAGGCGGCAAGCAGGCCGCGGCTCGTTTTAAGAAATCGCTTATCATGACCCCACCCATGGCGAATTTGTCTTTACCGGAAATAACGGGTGGGGCTATGACAAGAGATGTCAGTGAAAAATACAGAAATTGAATTTAAATTTATGCCGAGAACGGGGCGGCGGGGCTTATCCCCGCTTTTTCAGAACATAAATTACCCAGGGATTGATTTTAGTTTCATTTATCCATTGGTACGGTTCAGTGCCGTCGGCCAGCGGTTTGTATGAACCTACCATTTCTAGATTGGACTTGCGGTAGACATCCTGGTACGACTCGTCGGTCCAGACAATATCTTCGACCGGGCGATTGTCCCCGATGCCGGTGATAATGATTTTTACGATATCGCCGCTTTTCGCGAACCGGTTCTCCGGGTAATCTCTGGTGGAAAATGAGGCCCACTCATGCAGATATATCTGGGGCGATGAAACCACGCTGATAATTACCCCATCGGGTCCCAAAAGATCCCCCAGCCCGCGGAAAAGGCGGATCTTGGCCTCACCGGCGGGGATATTGTCAAAGGTGAACATCGATAAAATGAGATCAAATATCCCCGCGGAAAACCGGCTGAAATCGCCGTCGTTTATCAGACGGTACTCCCCGTCCGGATCAACGGCGTGCGCTTTCTTGATCATTTCCTCGGCAATATCAACGCCGACGGCCTGAAACCCGAGTTTCTGCAGGAAACGGGTGGAGCGGCCGGTCCCGCACCCGAAATCGATCGCCATCTTGCCTTGGACATACTTATTAATGATTTCGGGGATATCGCGGTAGGCCAGATAATATGTGCCGGGAAATTCCAAGCGGGCATAGGCTTCGGCCCGCTGGGAATCGTCGTAACAGTTGAAATTATCCATAATTAATTTTCACCGAAATTTTTCTTTATCAGATTACAGGATTCAATCAAGATGGTTGTATGACTCAATATTTTTACGATATGCACTGGCGGCAGATCTATTTCCTTTATCGGCGAAATATTTTTCCAGAACGGCGTCGGCGATAATGGCCCGGCCCCCGGCGATGGAATCGGCTCGCTGCAGAAGAGGGACGCCCTCGTCGAATCTCCCCTGAGCCATCCGCACCTCACCCATCAGCACCACCGGCAGATAGAAATCTTCGGGACCCGACTGAACCGACCGGCCGGCCAGTTCATAGGCGGCATCGTAATTATGAGTCCCAAAGGCATTGAGGGCATCGATAAATAAATCCACAAAGTGCGGGTCGGCGAAATATCGGTCGGCGCCGGTGCTGTCGGAAAGACGCTTATAGATCGCCATCGATTTTTGCCCTTCATAAAAGACCGGGTAATAGTCGCGGCGAAAAACGGACGACAGAAAGAGGGCCTTTTCGGCCGGGGCGGTCGGCTTGATGCCGGTGGAGAAGAGTATAAAATCCGGTTTGCGACGCATCAGGTAAGGAATATTGTAGTTTTTTTCGCGCCAGTCGGAGGCGATACCGGGAACAGGCGGCTGGGGTTCTTTGGCGATGGTCCGGTCGGTCAGCCCGACCATATCAATAAGGTCGCCGTGGCCATAATATCCGAGTGCGCCTATGGTGGCGCAGGCGATGGTATAATGCCCCGGCAGAGAATGGTTAAGAACGGTCGCCCAGTTCCCCATCTTGCCGACCAGACTTTTCATTGCTTCGCGGCTGCTGCGCATTTCATCGAATGGTAAGATGACTGTCAAAATCAGAAAAACTGTCAGGAATAAGGATACCATAGCAATCCGCCACGTCCTGTTTGACTGAAAGAGCTTCCCGGACAGCAATGATGTCCCTATTACAAAAACAAGATAATAGGCCGGGATCATACTGACAAAGAAGCGGTGCTCGTGAAAGACATCGCCTCCCACCCAGATTATATACAGGGCAAACAGGAGCGATACAAAAAAGACCAGCCGCAGTTTTCTATCCATAATTCTCCAGGCCAGAATCGGAACGATAAAAAGCAGACCGAAGAGGCCGTAGTGCCTTAAGGAGAGCCAGATATATTCCAGTCCCCTCCCGATATAAGCCAGCGACCAGCCGGTTTTGGCATAAAAGGTATTCGGCAGAAGATCATGATAATAGAAGATGCGGAAAATAAATTGGGGCAATAGCAGAAGGACAAAGAGCGCTATGTCGCGACTTGCCGCACGAAGTGAAGAATTTCGAGAGATAATTTTATACAAGATTATGGATCCGAAAACAACAGCACCATCGGGGCGGGTCAAAGCACCCAGGGCGAGAACCGGGACATAAAGGAGACTATTTTCCGAAGCCAGGTACAGTCCGAGAAAAATTAACAAAGCAAAAAGAGTGGTTTCCATTCCCGACATCGACCAATAGGCGAAGGCGGCGTTTGAGGCCAGAAGCAGGGGTACGGCCGAAGGAATGATTTCGGAGATTCCGCCCCGCGAATATTTTTTGCCCCAGAGGAAAGATAGAATCAATATCCCGGTCCCCGAGACTAGTCCAATCGCTTTGGAGGCGATTATATAGTTGATTCCCAGTTTGCCGAAAAAAATCAGAATGATTATCAATAGAAAGTTGGTGTAACCTTCGACATATTCCCCCGGATTGAAGACCAGCCCTTTGCCGTCGAGGAAGTTTTGCACATAACGGTACGAGATATAGGAATCATCCTGAGTGAAAGAAAGATTGAGAGCGTGGAACAGGTAGAGAGCGACTATTAATATGAGAAAGATAAATTGAATGTTCGATTTTCCCTTCATTTATTAATTATAATTAAGATGTAGAGCCTTTGCAACATGGGATCGACCAAATCTCTTCAGGGTCGCGGAATTTTAAGATGAAGCAACAAATTCATGGAAATTCGAGGAAAGCACCAAGGAGAGGGCCGGGGGCAACTACTCAATCTACTCTCCGAATGGAGGAGGTTTCACCATCCACTGTCTTTTTATTTTAATACATTGATTTTTACGCATTTCAAATTGAACTTCATATCTTTGACAGGTGTATGAAAAGTTGGGTTCGGTAAATTTATTGACAAGACCAAGTGGATTACTCAAAAAAGCAATAGCAGGGCCGACATAGATAATAATGCTTAGTCGATGCCGCATAACGGTATTATATGCCGGCGGTCGCATAATTTCAAAGGCGGGAGTGTCAAATGCTGAGAGAATCGCTAATATTAAGAATCTTTTTAATTATTGTCGTAATAATCGTTTTGCTGATACCTTTGCTGATGATTCAATCTCTGATAAAAGAAAGGCAGAATTACCGGGCGACTGCCTGTGACGAAGTTTACAAAAGCTGGGCGAGTTACCAGATGGTGGCCGGGCCCATTTTGACAAAGGAAAGCCGAACCGGTTTTCGTGACAAGGACGGTAACTTGATAGAAAATTTGGGCTACCGGCATTATCTCCCGGATAGTCTTATTATCTCATGCGAACTGGTGCCGGAAATACGGCATCGCGGCATTTATGAAGTTGTCCTGTATAATGCCAAAATCCAAATGAAAGGGAGTTTTATAAGTGCCGACTTTTTAGATGCCCAAAGCAAACCGGGTGATACCAAAGACTTCTATCTGTCATACAATATAAGCGACCTCAGGGGAATCAGCAGCGATGTCGCTTTGCTCTGGAACGGAACACCGTGCGATGTCAGTCCCGGGACACGATACTACAATATTTTCAAAAGCGGCTTTTACGCCCCTGTCAAGTTGACGGTCAACAAGGATAGGTATGAATTCAGCGCCGATTTTTTGCTTAAGGGAAGCGAATCGATCGAGTTCGTGCCGCTGGGGCGCAAAACCGATGTCATCACCAAATCAGGCTGGAACAATCCCGGCTTCTTCGGGGCCTTTCTGCCCGCCTCCCGGAGTATCAGCGGCGACGGTTTCACCGCCGAATGGAAGGTCAATCACTTCAACCGGGATTATCCCCAGGTATGGAATCAAGGGTATGATGTATCGAGCAGCGCCTTCGGAGTGAGATTGCTGATGCCGGTCGATGAATACCAGAAAACGATGCGGACATCCAAATACGGCATGATGATTATCCTGCTGACGTTTGTCAGTTTCTTCATGATTGAAATATTCGGCAAGAAATCGATTCATCCGATCCAGTACCTGCTGGTGGGATTATCTCTGGTCATTTTCTACGCCCTGCTATTGTCGATATCGGAATACCTGTTATTTCAATATTCCTATCTTATCGCTTCCTTGATGATTATTGCTCTCGACAGTCTATATATTAAAAGTGTCTATTCCAATGCCCGATGGGGCGCCCTGATTGGCGGAATACTGGCGGTATTTTACGGTTTCATGTATGTTATTCTGCAATTGCAGGATTATGCCTTGTTACTGGGGAATGTGGCATTGTTCCTAGTTCTAGCGATTATAATGTATCTCACCAGAAAATTGAATTGGTACGAGGTGTTTAAGAGCGATTCATCCGTCAAAAAATGAAAGTTCAAAGATGGCGGAAAGAAAGTGTCCCGATCGACGGCACTGGGGACACTTCCCGGACTTTCCGATCCTTCAAAAGCCGAATATGAATCGGCTTCGGTTTTAAAACCGCGCCCCGTCCATACGCCTATCATTAATTCCGCCCGCATGAATCAAATGGCGGCCAAAATTGTTCTATATATATGATTGACAAGGAGGCTTGATATGAAGCGACTCTTTTTTCATTCATGGAAGGGAATTCCCGCCGTGTTGTCGGCGGTTTTAATAGGGGCGTTTTTGATCGGGGGATGTGCCGTATATAGTTCCGGCGGCAGTGCCGGGGCGGAGGTCGACTATAATTCCGGTGATTACGGTATTGTGGCTCAATATGGCCAGTGGGAAGATTATCCGCCATTCGGGCAAATCTGGCGGCCCTGGGTGGCGCCGGACTGGCAGCCGTTCGAATATGGCAACTGGGAATGGACATCGTCGGGCTGGACCTGGGTATCGTATGAGCCGTTCGGTTGGATCGTTTATCACTACGGCAACTGGGATTATGATGCCGACGGCGGCTGGTACTGGATACCGGGAGATGTCTGGTCGCCGGCGCGAGTACAGTGGACAACATATGGCGATTATACCTGCTGGGCGCCGTTGCCACCGCCGCGGGTAAGCTGGGGCAATCCCTGGGACCGTGATTCCGAGCATCATTGGGTTATAGTCAAAAACGATAATTTCACCCGCGAGAATGTCTATAATTATCGCATAACTCGAATCGAGCATAATAATACATCACGGCCGACCTTTGCCCGACGCGCCCCGGATGTGAGAGTCATTGAGCGCCGAATCGACCAGCCGGTACCGCGGATAAGAATAAATATGGAGAAGAAGCATAAGGCACCCGGCCAGTTCCGCAGAATGATTCTTCCGCCGGAAATAAACCAGCGGGTCGACCGGAACCGCAACTTCATAGAGCAGCAAGTTATTCGGCGCCAGGAACTAAGGCCGATGGCGCAGCGAATTAACGCCGACCAGAATCGCGGGCAAGCAAAAGAGGCACATCGGAATAACGGCCAGAGAAAGGGGCACGGGAAATAATTTTAATCGCGACGACAATTCTCTCTGGGTTGGAGGAATCGGGCCCGCGCTGGGCCCGATGCCCCGTCAGGGTCGTGTCAATTTATAGACCCAGATTTCGGCCAATTGTCGTCCCCGGTGCGGGACGGCGATAAATAGTCTGGCCCCCGATTGATCAAGGAAACAAGTTCTGGCTCCCGCCGCAGTAGCAATCTTGACCAGCGCAGAATCGTCAGCCACGGTCATTTGATCCATGATTTGAAGCACGCCGGCGCCTGAAGAAATAAATACTAAATGACTCTCCGAGTCGAGAAAGATATCATCGGGATCACGATCAATCGGTATCGAGACTATGGCGGTGCCGTTTTGAGAATCAAGGATCGCGAAAGTCGGCGGGTCGCGAAAACCTACCAGGAGTTGATGATTCTCCGGGTCAAGGGCCATAGGGTAATTTCCATCGGCCGCCAGGTTGCGCAATTGTTTCAATATTGATCCGTCATTTAGATTCACGACGGCAATTTCATAAGCATCGGGAATGTTGACATAGGCCAGGTTCGCCGCGGGGTCAATTTGAAAGGATTCGGGATGACCCTTTAAAGATATTTTATATAGAAGGCGATCCGTGACCGGGTCAATTACGGCCAGTCCGCCGGAGCCATAACCGACATAGACCTTGCGGGCCGCGGAATCATAGCGAATATTATCGGCATCGCTTCCGAGAGAAATGCTATCAACCATGGTGAGAGGGTCGCCCTGGAAAATCCGTATCAGGCCGCTTCCCCCCTCGGTCACGAACAATTTATCCAATTCATTTATGTACAAAACGCCCTGAGGCTCCCTGAAACCCTTTAAGGATTTGATATCACTTTTGGTTTCCAGATCAATAATTTCTACGGAATTATTGCCGAGGGCGGCGACAAAGAGGCGCCTATGTCTGCTATCGATCGCCATATGATCGATCCGTCCCTCGACACCGGGAAGGGAAATCCTGAATTGCAGACTTATGGGCACTCCCAAATCCCGAGCCGTAACCAAGGAAGGCCCGAGACTGACAAATAGTATGGTAAATAATCCACAAATAATACATAACGGGAATTTGAATTTCATGAACTATTTACGACGAAAGATACTCGAAGCGAAAATCACAATTTAGCTGCTATGGCGACAAAGACACTCTCCCTTTTATGAAGACGCCTATCGGATGGCTACCGGCGGGCACAACAGGCGCAGAATTTCACCCCGGCATATAGACAATTCGGCGGAATTATCCGCAGACAGACAAGGATAAGTTATAATTCAAATTTCGTTGCGCTCAGAGCGCGGAACTTTCCGTATTGAGATGACCGCCAGTTAGTTATCGGAAAAACAGATCCCCGCCCATCACTTGCTTTTCGGGAAAAAATAAGGAAATTACCGATGGTCCGGTCCAGAACGTAATTTATATCGGCAAATTGCAATTCCGAGGTAGTAATCCAGCTCGCCTGGATTTCATTAAGATGTCTGTTCGAGCGCGAGAGCACGATAATATCGGGCTTTTCGATTTTTATGTCGGGAATAAATTCGGAAGGGGTTCCATAAAATTGGATTATTCCGTTTTCATGTTCGAATAAGCGAAGCATGATCGACCTCTGCGCCATATCTTTGCAATCCAGCATAATTTTCTTTCCGCTTTCCAGTTGACGGTGCAAAAGGTTTCCGGTCGATTTTATTTCAGGCGGTGCAGGGACATATTGGGACAGAGGGATCAACCGGGAATTCAAGGCCGCCGGCCGCAAAACGGAAAACGGAGGCAGAATCGCAAACAATACGGCCATTAGGAATGTCGAAACCAGCAGAATTTTTTGTCGAGCCGGCTTCAGGATGGATAGCAGTGCCGTCATGCCGGGACCGAAGAAGATCAGCAGGAACAGGCCATGATTGACCATCATTCGAGAGACGGCAATCATCTTTTGCCCGATCACGAAAAAGGACATGTACCAAAATATCAGGACCAGCAAAATTATGGCGGGAAAACGATCCGGCCGGCGCTTTTCTTTCAGGGTGCGATAAAATCCAAATATGGCAATGAGAAAGACGGCCGGGGTAAGACCAAACATCAGGGCCGAAGGGAACAGGGCAAAATCATATAAAATATGCTTTGCGAGGCGAATATCGAAATGACCCGAAAATGGCAGAGGGTCATAGGCCTGCTTCAAGAAGATAAGGGGGTCCCCAACCAAATGGTAATTCCCGATTATCCAGGCGACCGGGAAACTCGCGGCGATCAAGGCAAAAAAGATTAATCCCTTCAGGACAACCCTGGAACGATTCCTGTAATAAATCCAGAGTAAATATATAAATAAAACAGGGCCGAAAATCCAGACATCATAGCGGGTAGCCGCGGCCAGACTGAACAATAATCCTGAAGCAATGATATGGGACAGGAATTCATTTTCCCGGAAACGAATTGCGAAATAGATCGCCCACAATATGAAAAATGATGATATCGGTTCGCTGTTGCCTGAAACTGACAGACCAATAAAAAAAGTGAAAAAAGGAAAAGCCAGCCCGCTGTAAAAGGCGGCCCTCCGGCCAAAATAATGACTGACTATCAAATAAAGCGGGATGGCGGTCATGGCGCCGAAAAGCCCCGAGGCCAGGCGAGGTCCCCAGAGGGGATTGCCGGTCAGGAGGATAGCGATGACATTGAGGTAGCAGTGGAACGGGCCAAAAACCCAGGTAATGTCATTGCAGGCCCAGATGAGAAAGGGTTTTTTTAGCCACCGCCAGGCCATCAGCGACCGGGTTACGGTATCATTGCCGCTGGTGTCGGATATACTCCAAAAAAAGAGATAGATACCCGCGGTCAATAAAATCAGCAGGAGAATATCAAGACGGATTTTTGCAGAAGATAGAAGTCCGGTTGACGCAACTGGAGTCGGGCTCGCCGGCCGGTGCAGATCGGAGTCCAATTGGGCCAAAAGGGCCTTCCCATGGGAGCGGAGTTTTTTAAGCCTCATCATAGTGCCTCGCTTTCAAGATTTCTTTCACCTGCCGTATAATGACTTCAGGTGATGACAAGGGCTGTCAGTGGATTGACTAAAATTTTGGGGCGGGCACAATAGTCGGCTTTAAGGAGCTGTCGGAATCGGCCATTGGAGGATTTTGGCAAAGCCAATTCCTCAGGATTTGAGGGAGCCGACAGCATTCATAGAGTAAATTCTCTATAAATTATCAGTTGACTTTTGCGGGGGATTGGTTTTCTTTCGTATCTTTGGAAAAATCGAGGAATCAAGGAGTTTTATATGGGGATGAATTTAGCCGAAAAAATTATCAAGGCTCATCTTGTAACCGGTAACCTTAAGTCCGGCGAGGACATAGCCATAAAAATCGATCAGACCCTGACGCAGGATGCGACCGGCACTATGGCCTATCTTCAGTTCGAGGCCCTCGGTCTGAAAAAGGTTAAAACCGAGCTATCGGTCTCTTATGTCGACCATAATATGCTTCAGGCATCATTTGAAAACGCCGATGACCATGCTTTCCTGCAAACTATTGCTTCCAAGTTCGGCGTTTATTTCTCCCGTCCCGGAAACGGTATTTGCCACCAAGTCCATCTGGAGCGTTTCGGCGCCCCCGGCAAGACTCTCCTTGGTTCCGACTCTCATACTCCCACCAATGGCGGTTTGGGGATGCTGGCGATCGGAGCGGGCGGTCTTGACGTGGCGGTGGCGATGGGGGGCGGCCCGTTCTACCTGAAAATGCCGGAGATTGTCAATATTCGCCTTAAAGGAAAACTTAAATCGTATGTGACGGCCAAAGATATAATTCTGGAAATCCTCCGCCGCCTGAGCGTCAAAGGCGGGGTCGGCAAAATTATTGAATACGGTGGTTCAGGGGTGACAGAGCTGACGGTTCCGGAGCGGGCAACGATCACCAATATGGGAGCGGAGCTGGGTGCGACGACATCAATCTTTCCCAGTGATGAAAGAACCAAAGAATACCTGAGAATGCAGAAACGGCTGAAAGATTTCGTGAAGTTGCAGGCCGATAAGGATGCCAAGTATGCCGATGTCATGGAAATCGACTTAAACAAACTGGAACCGATGATTGCCCAGCCGCATTCGCCGGACAAAGTCGTCCCGGTCAAGCAACTCAAAGGGACCAAGGTCCAGCAAGTCTGTGTCGGCAGTTGCACCAATTCTTCGCTCTATGATCTGACGGTGACGGCAAAGATGCTCAAAGGAAAGCAGATTCATTCCGATGTTTCGATGACGGTCACGCCGGGAAGCAAGCAGGTTTTTGAGGCGATCGCGCAGAGTGGAGCCCTGGCGGATATTATTGCTTCGGGCGCCCGGATTATAGAATCGGCCTGCGGTCCGTGTATCGGCATGGGTCAGGCCCCGGCTTCCGGTTCGGTTTCGATCCGTTCCTTCAACCGCAATTTTCCCGGCCGTTCCGGGACAAAGGACGCCAATGTCTACCTTGCTTCGCCGGAGACCTGTGTAGCGGCCGCCCTGACCGGATATATCACCGATCCACGCAAATTGGGCAAGGAGCCGCGCATTGTTCTGCCGAAGAAAATCGATATCGACGACTCCGGCATAATCCCGCCGTCGAGAAATCCGGACAAAGTCGAAGTCGTCCGCGGTCCCAATATCGCGCCGCTCCCGATCAATAACCCGATGGGTGAAATGCTCATTGGGGAAATCCTCCTGAAAGTGGGCGATAACATCACCACCGATCATATCATGCCGGCGGGCGCCAAGGTCCTGCCGCTTCGTTCCAATGTTCCCCGCATTGCGGAATTCGTGTACTATCAGGTCGATCCCGAATTCGCCAAACGGGCCAAAGAGAGAAGCGGCGGATTCATTGTCGGCGGGGACAATTATGGTCAGGGCTCATCGCGGGAGCATGCCGCTCTGGCGCCGATGTTTTTGGGAGTGAAACTGGTCATCACCAAATCATTCGCCCGGATTCACCTGGCCAATCTGATCAATTTCGGGATCCTTCCGGCCACTTTCATCAATGCCGCCGATTATGATGACATCAAGCAGGGTAACCAACTGGAGATATTGCGGGTGAAAGAGCAGATTAAAGCCGGGGACACGATTGAAGCCGAGAACAAAACCAATGGTCATAAATATCTTTTGAGAGTCAACCTTACACCCCGCCAGCGGGAGATAATTTTCGCCGGCGGATTGCTTAATTATACGCGCGCGGGAGGCAAGTAAGATGGATGAGCATTCGCTATCCGGCAATGCCAAAGAGACACCCTTTTATAGATATCATGTTGCGGCCGGGGCCAAGATGGTCCCATTCGCCGGTTACTTGATGCCGATTCAGTACACTGGAATAACCGAGGAACATCTGGCGGTCCGCAAAAATGTCGGGATGTTCGATTTGTCTCACATGGGGGAGTTTGAATTATCGGGGCCGAAAGCGCTGGAATTTATCCAGCGGATGACCACTAATGACGCCTCAAAATTGACGGTCGGCCAGATCCAGTATTCGATTCTATGTTACCCCGACGGGGGCATTGTCGACGACCTTCTCATTTATCGCCTGACCGACCGATACATGCTGGTGGTAAATGCCTCGAATATTGACAAGGACTTCGAGTGGCTGAAATCTCATCTGATCGACGGGGCAAAACTGGTGAACCGTTCCGATGAGATCGGTCTTCTGGCGATTCAGGGACCGCACGCCCAGAAAGTGGTCGCGCAGATCACGGATTTCGATCTCGATTCGATTCCCTATTACCATTGTGCGGTGATAACCGCAGGCAAGCACACTTTTCTCGTTTCCCGTACCGGATATACGGGCGAAGACGGTTTCGAAATGTATCTGACGCACGAAATGTGCGACGATCTCTGGAAGGCCAGTATCGAAGCGGGCAGAAAATTTGATATGAAATTAATCGGCCTCGGGGCGCGCGATTCCCTGCGCCTGGAGATGAAAATGGCCCTTTACGGCAACGATATCGATAAGAGTACGACACCGATCGAAGCGGGACTGGCCTGGGTGGTCAGTTTTGACAAAGGGGATTTCATGGGCCGGCATGTTCTTTTAAAGCAAAAGGAAGAGAAACCGAAACGCCGTCTCATCTGCATGGAACTGGAAGGCAAGGCCTTCCCGCGTCACGGGTACGATCTTCTGGCCCACGGTGAAGTGGTGGGACAGGTAACTTCGGGAACATATTCACCGTCTCTCAACAAGCCGGTGGCCATGGGGTACCTTCCCCTGGATATGACGGCCCTCGGTAACAAGGTTGATGTCAAGATACGGGATCGTCTTTTCCCGGCGGTAGTAGTAAAGCCGCCGTTCTACAAAGAAGGAACGCATCGTTAATGCGGGCCGAACTGTTTCTTGTTCCCAGCCCGATAATGGAACAGAGGTTGGCCGGTAAGACGCTGGTTCTGATTGATGTTCTTCGGGCCTCGACCACCATCTGCCAGGCCCTGAAATCGGAGGCGCGGGCGGTCATACCGGTAATGGAGCCGGGAGAGGCGGCGGAGATGCGGGCTAAAATCGGAATCGAAACCGGAGTCCTTGGCGGGGAACGCAATGGCGTCAAGATCGATAATTTTGATCTGGGCAATTCACCGCTGGAATATACGACGGACAAGGTCAAGGGGAAAACGGTCATTCTTTCGACGTCCAACGGCACACGCGGTTATTCCCGCGCGGCCGGTTCGAAACTGATTATCACGGGCGCGCTAGTAAATATCTCGCAGGTGGCTCAGAGGGCCGCCGGCGCCGGGCACGATCTGGTTATTTTATGCGCCGGTCAGGACGGCGATTTTTCCATCGAGGATACGCTCTGCGGGGGAATGATGCTGCACAAATTGCAGAGCGAAAATAAAATCGAACTGGAACTGAATGACGCCGCCTCGCTGGCCCTTCTCCTGTATAGAAGCAATATGCGCTCACTCAAACAGACCATTGCGCGCGGGGAACACGGACGATTCCTGAAGAAAATCGGATTCGAAAAAGATGTGGAACTGGCGGCAGATATCGACGCTATTCCGGTCCTGCCGATATTGAAAGACAGCCGAATTGTCCTCGAACAGGAATAATCGGGTTCCTTCGAGCCCTTTCCGGGTAGAATATTCGATATGAAAATAATCAAGCCGCTCAGTTGGGCCTGCCTGACAATCACCATTTTCCTGGCGATACCGCTATATGCCAAAACTCCCAGGGGTGTTGAATTCGAATTGATAGTTCGCCAGAAGCCGGCCGAAATCGATAAATATTTCGAGGTGGCCCGCGATACGGTTCAGGTAATAACGGGCAAGAAACTGCATACTTTCATGGTCAATTTCCGGCTGGACCTGGACGTGCCGCAGGCCGACTCGCAATCGGCGCTGTTCACGGCCGATCTGGTGACGGTCGGTGTTACCCCCTTTAATTACGCCAAGCAGTACCGGGTAGAGTACAATCTTTCGGCCCGGATCGAAAACATTCCCGGCAAAAACGGTTCGATATACCAGCTTTTGATCTCCCCGCGGGGCCTGGTCGATATTTCCGCCCCCCCCTGCGAATATGACCCGGATCTTACGGACCAGTTCACGACCGAACCGTCGGCCAACTTTCAAATTTACTGTGTTCCCAATTCCCTGGCCGACTATCGCTGGAACAACATCAAGAATTACCTCGAAACGGAATACACCCGTTTTCGAAGCGCCTTCGACTTCAATTCCCCGGGACAGATGAATCTCTTTCTTCTCCCCTGCCCTTCGAGTTCGGTCAACTGGGATAAGCGGTTCGGATACATGTTAGATCCCGGTCGCGGGTCTATCTATACGATTTATAATCACGGATATATTTCCACCGACGCCATGCTTCCCAATATGCTGAAATTGCTTCGTATCTGGGGTTACGCTCCTCCGTTCGTAGTGGAGGGGCTGGCCGGGTACTTTGAATTCTGGCCCTATGAGATGAAAAAGATCGCCCGCGAAGGCAAAATACCGGAAATAAAAAATATCCTGACAACCGAAGGATACTACGCAATAGACCCGGTCACGGCGGAAATTACGGCCGGATCGTTCATGAAATTTATCGCCGACAAATACGGTATGAATGCAGTTCGCCGGATATATAAGGAATCCGATGATCTGACGCTGGCGAATAATCTTCAAAAAATATGCCAGATATCCCTCGATTCCCTTCAGGCCGAATGGACGCATTATGTCGATACCCTGGAACTGAACCGCCGCCAATTCGATTTCTATGCGGCGCGGGCCGGGGCGACATTCCGTATTGACCAGCAGATCGAATATTACCGGGAAATGACCAAATATGATTCGAACCGGGCCGACTCCATCGATACCTGGAAAAAACTGGCGGCGGTCTGCTATCAGTTCGGGCGTTATTACGACGCGCTCGACGGGTATAGGCTGCTGGTCAAACTGGACTCGGCGCGTTCCATCTATTATCAAATATTGGGGAATCTTTATCTTATAGACGGACAGTACGACCAGGCGTGGAGCGCCCTTGATACCGTTCTCTTGAAAGACTCCACCTATGCCACGGCCCGCCTCCTGCAGGCCAAAATAACGGCGATACGGGGCGATACCGCCGGAGCCATTCGCATCGCGGAAAAAGTGTATGATATAGAAAAGTCCGTTCCGGGGAAGATCGAGTTTCTGCTGTTTATGGGAAAAATGGAAGGGAGTCCGGGTGTCTGGCGGGATACCGCCAAAGCCGAAAATCATTTCTCCGAGGCCCTGGGGATGACTCTTCAGATGATGGCCCAAATTCCCGATGACCCGACCTATAAGATTCGGGCCGGGCTGGCCAGCCTCGGTCTGCATGAATATGACAAAGCCGGGCAATATCTCGATGTCGCCTATTTTACCGAGCAGAGAAGTTACTATTTGGGAGAAGTTCTTTTGGCCCTGGGAAACCTTGAGGACCTTCAAGGGAAGCGTAAGGCGGCGACAGAGTACTATCAGCAGGGTCTGCGATTGCCGCTGGCGGTGTATCAGCGGGATCTCTGTACGAAGTACATCGATAAAGCATATCACCTTTAGTTCGATCAGAGTCCGATGTTCAATTTTCTCAATTCGGCTGTATTGATAGCGGCGGCGGCCGCCCTGATACCGCTTCTGATTCATTTATTCTCGCGGCGCCGGGTGAAAATAGTCCCTTTTTCGTCGCTCAAGCATCTCAAGGAGATGCAGAAACGGCAGGTCCGGCGCATCAAAATCCGTCAGTTGCTTCTTCTCCTGTTGCGGATGCTTATCATTCTGGCGGCGGTGCTCGCCTTCGCCCGCCCCGCGACGCGCGGCGGATATATCGGCTCGCACGCCGGGGTTTCGGCGGTGGTCCTGCTGGACAAATCGGCGTCGATGCAACGGCAGGTCAAAGACGGCGTCCTGTTTGATCTGGCCAAGAAGAAAGCCGAAGAGATTTTGAAAAATTTCGGTCAGGGTGACGAACTACTGCTCATACCTTTCGATCGCGAAGCCTATTTCCCCGCCGGGGAACAATTCTTCAGCCGGGAGGTGGCGGAAAATATATTGAAGGCCCAAACAGTCGGGTATGACAGCGGCAATTTCGGGGAAGCTTTTCGCAAAGGAGCGGAACTGCTGGTCCGGGCGAAGAACCTGAACAAGGAATGCTATCTTATCAGTGATTTCCAGGCCAATTCTTTGCCCTCCGCGCCGGAGAGTCTGGGGAGCGATTTTTCCGTCTATCTGGCAGACCTGCCGGTCGAGACCGACGGCAACTGCGGTGTGACCGGGGTTAATCTGGGCGGGCAACTAATCGAAGTTGGCAACGAATTCACGGTGGAAGCGGAGATACGCAATTTCGACAACCGCCCCAAAAACGAGCAGTTGGCGTCGCTTTTTGTGGACGGGAACCGGGTGATGCAGAGCGAGTTCCGGATCGACGCCCTGGGCAAGCAAAGTGTACAATTCAAGCATACCGTCCCGTCGGCCGGTTTTCATTCCGGCTGGGTGGAAATCGGCGATGATGGCTATTCTCCCGATAACAGGTACTATTTTACTTTCAAGATTCCGGAGCAGTTCAATATTCTGATTGTCAATGGTGACGGGAGCGGTAATCTGGTGCGCCTGGCATTGGTCCCGTCGGAGGACCTGGGGCGTTACTGGTCGGTTAAGACGGTCGCCGCCGATGAACTGGCCGCGGTCAATCTGAATGACTACGATGCCGTGGTGCTGGCGGGGGTTCCCGAATTGGGGGCGGTGGAAACGCTGCAACTTCAAAGATTCATGGATGACGGCGGCGGCGTGTTTTTCGTCATGAGCGCGAATATTAAGACCGAATATTTCGACAGGAATTTTTCCGCCAAAATCGGTCTCCGGATTGTCAAGCCGGTGCCAACATCCTTCAGCGGAGCCGGATATTATTCTCTGGAGCGGCTCGATTACGCGCACCCGATCTTCCGGGCTTTCGCCCAGTTTCAGAAAGAGGATATGCCGAGCATAAAGTTCTATGCCCTGCCGACGCTGCAGGAAAGCCCCGATTGCCGGATATTGGCCTATTTCTCGAACGGTTCGGCGGCGCTTGCCGAGGGGGCTTTTGGCGCCGGCAAAATGATTGTCATGACCGCGCCGCTCCGCCCGGAATATACCGACCTGGCCGCCCATTCCTTTTTTGTTCCTCTCATCATCAGAACCATGGAGTATCTGGCCGGGGCGGAATCATCCTACGAGCTGAAGAATTACGTCGGCGGCAAAATCACCCGGACCGTACCAGCAAAACTGGTGCACTCCGAAACGGTGGAAATGACAGCGCCCGATAAGAACATCAGTACGATAACAGGGAAAGAAACAGGAGACGAAATCTCGTACGATTGCCAGCCGATTCAGATTCCCGGCATCTATCAGCTGCAGTCGCAGGGGCGGACGATAGATATATTCCCCGCCAATGTCGTCATGTCGGAAAGCGATCTGGCCGCGGCGGAGCCGGAGCAGATCGGAAAGGCCCTCGGCCTCAAGAAATACACGGTTCTGCCGTTCAGTCAATCATCCGATACTGTTATTACCCAGGCCCGATACGGACGCGAACTCTGGAAAATATTTCTTTGGGCGGCGGTGGTTCTCCTGGCCGTGGAAATGATTCTGGCGCGAGAAAAGGAAACAGAGAGCGGCGAATCATGACCCTTCTGGCCGGTGAAAATATCTGCAAAGAATTCGACGGACGGGAAATTTTCAGGGACCTCTCTTTTTCCATAATCGATACGGATAGAATCGGACTGGTCGGACCCAACGGTATCGGCAAGACGACCCTGTTTGAATTGATGGCGGGACACCTGACGCCTGATTCGGGGGCAATCACAAAAGCCAAAAACTGCACCCTTTCCTATCTGGAGCAGGAATTTGCCGGATCCGAAGAGAGTACATTGTTCGATTACGTCTCGGCGGCGCGCGGCGACCTGCTCACGATGCGCTCGGAAATCCGGCAGGTGGAAAAGGACCTGGAGGAAAATCCCGATTCGAAACCCCTTCTCGAAAAACTGGGAGATCTCCAGCATCATTTCGAGACTTCCGGCGGCTATGAATATGAAGCCGAAATAAAGGCCATTCTGATGGGTCTGGGGTTTGCGGAGTTCCGTTTTCGGAGCCGGATGGACAGTTTCTCCGGAGGCGAAAGGAACCGGGCGTCACTGGCGCGGATACTGGCCGGACGGGGGACGCTTCTGCTGCTGGACGAACCGACCAATCATCTTGATATCGATTCCACGATCTGGCTGGAGCAATATCTGTCAGGACTCAATAAAGCATATATTATCGTATCTCACGATCGGACTTTCCTGAACAATACCGTAAATAAGGTATGGGAACTGACCGGGCGAAAAATCGAGCAATACTTCAACGGTTTTGAGAAATATCTGACGGAAAGAAAAGATCGTTATTCCCAGATCGAACATTGGTACAAGCACCAGCAGGAAGAGATAAAGCGGATCGAAGACTTTATCCGCCGCAACATGGCGGGTCAGAAGACCAAGCAGGCCCAATCGAAAATGAAGTATCTGTCGCGCATTAAAAGAATCGAATTGCCGGTTGAGGAGCGGCGGGAGGTCTCGTTCCGGGTCGATTCCGGAGAGCGATCATTCAATCTGGTCCTGGCGGCGGAGAAAGCCGATTTCGGGTATGGACATCGGGCCGTGATCAGAGATGTCTCCTTCAATCTGTACCGCGGCGACCGAGCGGGAATGATCGGGGCCAACGGGTCCGGCAAGACCACCATCATCAGGTCGATTCTGGGAGAACTGGATTTACTGGAAGGTTCGGTCAGTCTGGGTCAGAAAGTCGAAATCGCCTATTTCGACCAGGAACTTTCTGACCTCAATGATGACAACACGGTCATAGACGAACTGTGGCAGGTTGATCCGATGACGGAAGCGGGACGATTAAGGACCTTTCTGGCGCGCTTCGGCTTTCGGGGAGAAGATGTACTGAAGAAAGTAGTGGTTTTGTCCGGGGGTGAAAAGACCAAGCTGGCGCTGGCCAAACTGCTGTTCCTTCCGGCCAATTTTCTGATTTTCGACGAACCGACGAATCACCTGGATATCGAGTCGCGCCAGGCGCTGGAAGAAGCGCTGTTGAATTACGGCGGGACCTATCTGGTGGTCAGTCACGACAGATATTTCCTTGACAAGGTGGCACAGAGAATCCTGTCGATAGAGGGCGGAGCCATGCGGCTCTATGAAGGGAATTATTCATATTTTAGGGAAAAGAAAGATGCGGAAACGGTTCGGCCGGAAAAAAAACCGACCAGTCCGGACAAAATCCGGCAGTATGCCGATTTCAAGAAATTATCCCAGACCAAGGGAAGAATTAAAAAGGAACTTCGCTCCACCGACTCCAAGATAAAAGATCACGAGACGATATTGCACCGCCTTGAAAACGATATAACCTATAATATTCCGAAAACGGATTGGGAAAAATTGACCGAGGCCCATAAAGAAAAAGAACGGATTGAAGAAATCCTGCTGAAATTATACGACCACCTCGAGGAGTTGAAGCAGTTAGATGCTGAATATACTGAGTCTGACAGCCAGCCCGATTAAGGGAAGTTCGACCGAAATTCTCCTGGAGGAAATTGTCCGGGGGGTTCGGGAAAATGCGGGGCAGGAATGCCGCGCCGAATTGACGCGATTGAATGATCTCCGCTATATTCCCTGCCAGGCCTGCGGGAGAAGTCCCGAGCCGGAATACTGTTTCTATCATGATGATCTCGATGCGGTCTATGAGCGCCTGATAAAATATGACATCATACTGTTCGGTTCGCCGGTTTATTTCGACTCGGTGTCGGCACAGGCCAAAATGTTTATCGATCGCTGCAACTGCCTTCGCCCGCCCGATTTTGAAGGGAAATCGGGACATCATTTCAAAAGGATAATCACGCGCCAAAGATATGGCGCCATGGTCCTGGTCGGCGGCGAGCGGGGGGAATTTGAATGCGCCCGGAAGGTGGTGGCCGGCTTTTTCAAATGGGTGGAAATTATAAATTCCGGCGCGATATTTTATGCCGGGTCCGAATGGACCAAAATCGGTCCGGTCGCAGGTGACCGCCCCAAATTGGATGAAGCATACAAACTGGGAAAAATACTGGCCGCAAAAGCCGGTTCGCCCGAACAAATTTGATGGGAATCTCCCCATAATTCGGTCAAATTCCTGACAATTATTTTTACCGTAACAATTTACAGTGCCCCTTTCCTTTACGCCGGAAAAAGTGTTCCGAATCAGAAGGGTAAGGAAACGAAGGGGATAATGACACCACGGAACCATGATCCAAACGTACAACTGGGAAGGCCATTTCCTTTTGAATGGACTCTTCCCTATGATGATTATTCCTTTTCCCGCCGGCTGTATGAACTGGTGCACGACTGGGGCATTCCCACTGAAACTGAAATCTCTTTCCTGGAGCAATATATTAATAAACCGGGCGCCAGAATTTTTGATATGGCCTGCGGGGGCGGACGCCACGCCCTGGCCCTGGCAGAGAGGGGTCACGAAGTAGCGGCGGTAGATATCGGTCCGTATCCGATTGATCTCGCCGGGGAAAGGGCCCGTGCAAAAAATCTGCAGATCAACTTACATTGTGAGAACATCCTCAATACTGCATTCCAAAACGAATTCGATCTGGCGTATTTGATTTGCGGCCAGATGGGGCATTTCTCCCCTGCCGACAATCAAAGAATTTTCACCTTGGCTTTTCGGGCCCTGAAAGAAAACGGCATTTTTATCATACATCTGTCGCGGCTTGAAGACGGAGACCGTCACAACCGAACCATGTGGTACAGGGAAAAAAGCCCCCTCTATTTCGAACAGGAGTCGCTGGTTCATCGCGAGCAATATTACTTCGCCGAAGAACGGGTGAAAACTGTCCGTGATTTCGCCATCAACTCCGTGACACGAGATTTTCGCTGGTTTGGCATATCCGAAAAGGAATACGGACCGGAGGAAATGACGACTATGGCCGAACGGAGCGGGTTCGCGACCGGGGAACTATTCGGGGGTTACGGCCATGAGAGCTATGACCCTAAAGGAACCGCTTTAATCATGGTATTTTCAAAAGAATCAAGGAATTAGGGCCGTTTGCCGGTTGCCGGCCCAATACTCGAAGCCAAGGCCGGAGCCGACCTCCCGTTCGGATTTTTCTTGCCATCGGGGAACTTAGTCG
The DNA here is from genome assembly GCA_900498245.1 of Candidatus Zixiibacteriota bacterium. Taxonomy (NCBI): domain Bacteria; kingdom Pseudomonadati; phylum Candidatus Zixiibacteriota; species Candidatus Zixiibacteriota bacterium. Next base: position 1,040,617 of record LS998015.1, on the reverse strand, counting down.
TTATACTTGGGGTTCGATTGAATTGGCAAAAGTGAATTGGCAATAAAGGATTGTGAGAAAGTGAAAGAAAAAATCCATCCGAAATATTTCGACACTACCATAACCTGCGCCTGCGGCAATGTCATCAAGACGCGCTCCACGGTGAAGGATATCAAGGTCGAAATTTGTTCCAACTGCCATCCATTCTTTACCGGCCGCCAGAAACTGGTGGACACGGCCGGTCGTATCGACCGTTTCCGCAAGAAATACGGTCTTGATAAGAAAGATGGCGCCAAGCCGGCCGCGGCCAAGAAGACCAAGAACACCAAAGCCTAACCGCAGAATTTTTGCCTCAAAATGGGGGGCGCCTGCGTATATACTCTTGATGTAAGCCGGTGTAAGGTCAACATACGGGCAAATGCAGGAATCTTAGCGGAGTGAGGTACCATGCCTGACTTAGGAGTCGGCGGACAAGCTGTAATCGAAGGTGTTATGATGCGGGCCAAGGACCGTATCGCAACGGCCGTGCGGATACCTTCGGGTGAGATTCTGGTCAAATCCGAGGATTTCAAATCCGTTTCCGCCCGATACAAATTCCTGGCGCTTCCGGTAGTGCGGGGAGTGGTGGCCTTTTTTGAAATGCTTGTCATCGGCATTCGCACCTTGAACTTTTCGGCGGATATTGCGGTCCGGGAAATCGAAAAGCAGGAAGCCCTGGAAAGCGGCAAACCGTACGTCTACAAGGAAAAGAAAACCAGCAGTTTTGTCTTGTTTGGCACCGCCATTTTCGCCCTGGCTCTGGGAATCGCCGTATTTTTCTTTCTTCCTCTGGCAATATCGACTCTCCTGAACGTCCGCAAGGGGGCGGTGGCTTTCAATCTGGTTGCCGGTGCTTTCCGCGTGGCTTTATTTCTGATTTATGTCTGGGGAATTTCTTTTTTTGGAGAATTCAAGCGCGTTTTTCAATATCACGGCGCCGAGCATAAATCGATATTCGCCTATGAAAACGGTCTGGATCTGACACCCGAGAATGTGTCTCGCTTTACCACTTTTCACCCCCGCTGCGGGACCAGTTTTATTCTTATTGTCGCGCTTTTCGCCATTGTCATTTATTCCTTTTCCGATACCATTTACGCCGTAATTACGGGTAACCCTCCCGCCCTGGTGACCCGCTTTGCGCTCCACTTCATGCTTCTCCCTTTTGTGGCGGGCGGAGCCTATGAACTTCTCAAATTATCGGGAAGAACCCGGGACAATTCTGTCACCAAGGTTCTTATTCAGCCGGGGCTATGGTTACAGCGGATCACGACCAAAGAACCGTCGGTAGCCCAGATGGAAGTCGCCATTGTGGCGCTGGAGACGGCTCTCGGGATCACCGAATCGAAACTGACCGTTAAAAAGACTTGCCTTTAGCGGCCCTCAATCCTTATCCTTGCCCATGTTCACAATCATGAAGAGATAATATTACTATGCTTGCAATTATAGAAAAATTGGAAAAGCGGCTGGAGGAATTGAATATTGAATTGTCCTCCCCCGAAGTTCTGGGAAATCCGTCGCGCCTGAGAGTCGTGTCGCAGGAACACCGTCAGGTTGAGGACATACTCAAGACTGGCCGGCAGTACAAGAATTGCCGCCGGAGTATCGATGAGGCCCGGGAAATATTGCAGAGTTCGGCCGATCCGGAACTGATGGAAATGGCGAAAGCAGAACTGTATGAAACAACCGAGCAATTGGCCATTCTCGAAGAAAAATTGAATTTCCTTCTGGTTCCCCGCGATCCCAATGATGCCAAGAATGCCATCATTGAAATAAGAGCCGGAACCGGGGGCGAAGAGGCGGCCATATTTGCGGCCGACCTATTCCGGATGTACACCCGTTTTGCGGATAACAAAGGGTGGAAAACGGAACTTCTGTCATCAAATCCGACCGGAATTGGCGGGTTGAAGGAGGTTATCTTCATGGTCAAGGGCGACGGGGCTTTCGGCGAGATGAAGTTCGAGTCCGGTGTCCACCGCGTGCAAAGAGTTCCCCAGACGGAGGCCCAGGGCCGGATTCATACTTCGGCGGCGACTGTAGCGGTTCTTCAGGAAGCTGAAGAAGTCGATATCAAAATAGAAGAAAAAGATCTTAAAATCGATGTCTATCGTTCGTCCGGGCCGGGCGGGCAATCGGTCAACACCACTGATTCGGCGGTACGGATAACCCATATTCCGACCGGAACCGTCGTTACCTGTCAGGACGAAAAGTCGCAGTTGAAGAATAAAGTGAAGGCGATGCAGGTGCTTCGGGCCCGTCTCTATGATCATGCCCTTGAAGAGCAGAATCGTCAGATCGCCAAGGAACGCAAGGCCATGGTAAGCACCGGCGACCGGAGCGCCAAGATCAGGACATACAACTTCCCGCAATCGCGGGTCACGGATCATCGCATCGGACTCACTCTGCACCGGCTCGACGATATCATGCAGGGGAACCTCGATGAAATCATAGAGGCCCTCAAGAAAGACGATTTGGAGAAACGGCTCAAGGCCACAGGAAAGGAAACGGAGAAAGCGGCATGAGGAAAGTGCTTCGGTACGGCGTTGCGATAATAGTCACGGTTTTGATGTTAATGATTGCGCGGCGCCTGTCGCCGGTGCACTCCGAAAAAATCAGGGAAACGATAGAGGGGGTCACAGTCGAGCATACCACGGTCGGCAAGACGGTCGACGGAAAACCCGATATAATTTCCCTAAGGATCACCAATCCCGACAGCACCTTTCTGTTTGTCACGATGCGCTGGGCCATGGCCGAGGGACGGCTATCTCTTCCCGGGACATATGGCAATCTTGATCTGCTTCCGGCCGACTCCGGACTCTATCGGGCTCCCCTCCCGATATTCCCCAAGGGCAAAAAAGTCCTTTATTACTTCTACATTCATAGTCGCGACGGAAAAATTTCATTCAATTTCCCGAATAACGGGACGAAACCGATTTTGATAAAGTATGAAGGGTCGGTCCCCCTGTATATTGTAATTCCTCATATATTTCTGATGTTTGTGGGGATTTTCCTGGCAACCTTGGCGCTCTTTGATGCTTTCAATGTGGTCTGGGACAAAGACAGCCTGCCGCAAATGGCGAGGAATTTTAAGTGGGCGACGGTGGCCGTGCTCCTGGGAGGATACCCGTTCGGCTGGGCCATGAATTATTTTGCTTTCGGCACGATCTGGGAAGGAATCCCCTTCGGCTGGGATTTTACCGATAACAAGACCCAGATTGTACTGCTCTACCTGATATTTCTGAATCTCTCCATGCTGGGAACTCTTTATAAGGGACGCTTCGGAAGCAACAATTATTCGGACAAAACGCTCGGATATCTTGCTCTGGTCGGGTATCTCCTGGTGATGGCGATATATTTGATACCGCATTCTATCCAGTTTTCGGTTGCGGCGACGGCGGTTTTTGCTTATGGTTTGACAGCGATAATAATTGCCTTATATATACTGGGACTAAGCAGAAAGCAAAAATGGACAGAGAAAAATTAGCCGGAATGGCTCTCAGGGAATGCCGCTCCCTGGGAGTTGAGTATGCCGATGTCCGCGTCGAAAAAATTCAGGATGAAAACCTCTCCGTATCCGACGGCAAGGTGGCGCCGATCGAAGAGAGTCAATCATATGGCATCGGGATCAGGGTAATTAAGAATGGTGCCTGGGGATTTGCGGCCACTGATGACGTTTCGGAAAAGTCAATAGAGGAGAAAGCGGCTCTGGCGGTTGAGATCGCCAAAGCCTCGGCTTTGGTCAACAAAGGGAGGATAACCCTCTCCCCTCTCAAGGCGGCCAAGGGGGAATATGTATCATCCTATGAAATCGATCCCTTCACCGTTCCCCTGGACAAAAAGCTCTCATTCTTGATGAATCTGGACTCGGCCATCGCCGGTGCCGGCGCCGACAAAATCAATTCCAGAAATTGCTTCGCCGGTTTCCGCAAAATCGACAAATATTTTGCTTCGAGCGACGGGGCCGAAATCAGACAGATAATCATCCAGACCGGGGGCGGATTATCGTTGGGAATGACCAAATCCCGACGCGAGCGGTATGAACGCTCTTTCCCCTCTTCCTCGGGACAATATCAGTGCAAAGGATACGAACTGCTCGATGAATTGAAAATGGAGGAAGCCATCCCGCGTCTTGTCGAAGAGGTCGGGATGCTTCAGAATGCTTCGCCCTGTCCCAATAAAGTGACGACTCTGCTCCTTTCCGGCGACCAGGTGTCGCTCCAGATTCATGAATCGATCGGGCATCCCCTGGAACTGGATCGGGTCTTTGGCTCGGAGAGAAATTTTTCGGGGACATCGTTCGCCACCCCGGACAATCTGGATGAACTGAAATACGGCGCATCGATCGTGACCGTGGTCAGCGATCCGACCGATCCGCATGGATTGGGTTCATACGGTTACGATGATGAAGGGGTTCCGGCGGCGAAAGTGGAACTGATTAAAGACGGGATTTTGGTAAATTATTTATCGTCGCGGGAAACGGCGGCCCGAATCGGTAAAGTCTCCACCGGCGCCATGCGGGCCGACGGCTGGGCTAATGTTCCCCTGGTGCGGATGACAAATATCAATCTTCTCCCCGGTGACAAAACGCTCGAAGAAATTATTTCCGGTATCGACGACGGCATATTCATGGATACTGTCAATTCCTGGTCCATTGACGATCAGCGTAAGTATTTCCAGATGGGGTGTGAAATCGGCTGGCTGATCAATGGGGGCAAACTGGCCGGGCCGATCAAGAGTCCCACCTATTCAGGCTGTACCACCGATTTCTGGAACAAATGCACGGCGATCGCCGAGGCCAAAAGCTGGAAGGTCTGGGGTACGCCCAACTGCGGCAAGGGAGAACCGGGGCAGAATGCCCGCACCGGACAGGGCGCCTCGCCATGCCGCTTCGATAATATTCAGGTGGGAGGGTAAGGCGATGATTGAAAAATCAAAAGCTCAGGCGATTCTGCAGGCGGTTCTTAAGGGTTCCCAAGGGGATATGACCGAAGCGGTTCTGGAAAATAATCGTCTCAGCCTGACCCGTTTCGCCGAATCGAAAATCCACCAGAATATCGATACCGAAGAAACTACTCTCTATATCAGGACGGTCAAGGATAAAAAAATAAGTGTTCTGGCGACCGGTGATATGTCCGACGAAGGGATAAGAAAGGCCCTGGCTGACAGCGCCGCCTTGCTGGTGCATGCTCAAACCGATGACAATTTTGTCTCTTTGCCCAAACCTGATGGCACGAACCTCAATGAAAATTCCCTTTCCGAAGGCACGACCGGCTGTTCCCCGGAGAAGCGGGCGGAAGCGGTGGAACGGATCGCGGCTATCGGGCGAAAGGGGAATTTGGAGGCGTCGGGAGCATATCGTATCGAAACCAAGGTTTTGTCCGTCGTCAACAGCCTCGGAGTGGATAGATATTTCGCGGGAAATAATGCTCAGTTGTCAATGACTCTTTCCGGGAAAGAGAATAATTCGGGATGGGCGTCGGCTTTCGACCCGGATGCGTCCCAGATTGATTTTGACAGCCTGGCCAAGACGGCAACGCAGAAAGCGGTAATGTCCCGTGATGCCATTGCTATGCCGGACGGGCAGTACACGGTTATCCTGGAACCGGCGGCGGTGGGGCAACTTCTCCTTATGCTGGCCTTTATGGGCTTCGGGTGCAAAACCCTGTATGAGCATAGATCGTTTATGGCAGGCAAAATCGGCCAGAAAATAGCCGGAGACAATTTCTCGGTGGCGGAGGACCCGTTCGACAAATCATTCAATAATCCGCCCTTTGATTATGAAGGCACGCCGAAAATTAAAGTTCCACTGGTGGAGAACGGTATTGCCAAGGGCGTGGTGTATAATTCATATTATGCCGACCTGATGGGCGAAAAATCGACCGGCAACGCCCTTCCCCCCAACAACAGTTTCGGCCCCTATCCGAAAAATATGGTGGTCGCACCCGGTGACAGCAGTTTTGACGACATGATAAAAGCAACCGATAAAGGAATCTTGATCACGCATTTCTGGTACATAAATTATCTCAACCCGATGAAAACCATGGTGACCGGGACCACCCGCGACGGGACCTTTCTGATTGAGGGGGGGAAACTCGGCCCGGCAGTCAAGACGATGCGAACCAATCAATCGATTCTGGAGGCTTTCTCCAATATAGCCGCGATATCGAAAGACGAAATCGTTTATCCGCAGTATTCGGTTCTAATGAAGGTGCCGGCGATGAAAATCAATAATTTCAACCTGGCCGCCGAAGAAGAGGAGACCAATAAATGCTGAGACGGAATTTCATAAAGGCCACAGCGCTGACGGTCGGCGGATTCTTTATCCTGCGAAGAATTCCGTTCGCGAAACATATTCTGCCGGAAGAAAAGGAACCGGTTAAGCCGTATCGCCCGGTTTATCACCTGCACGGTCATCCCCGCTCCGGGTGCGCCTCGCGGCCCGAACTGGCGCCGTTTCTGGAAAAGGGGTTCGCGGTGACCCCGTACCTCTGAGATGGATGAGCGGTCGTTCCATGGTCTTCTCAAAGGGGCCGAAAAGCGCCTAAAAGCCGCCGGAATTGAATCGGCCACGGCCGAAGTTGAAATCATCCTGGAATATCTTTTGGCCGTGGAAAGGATTGATATCTACCTTCACGGCGCAACCCTTCTGGACGATGAAACTCTGGGACGATTCGATAAAATAATCGCGGAGCGATGCACCCGTCGTCCCCTTCAATACATCCTTGGAGAAATGTATTTTTATGGACGAAAATTCCTCGTTTCCCCCGCCGTGATGGTACCGACCCCGGAAACCGAAATCCTGTGTGATCTGGCCATCGGCTATATCCGCAACGAAAAATTGGCGGCCCCGAAAATTCTCGATATCGGGGCCGGTTCCGGCGTCATTGGCGTAACCATGGCCTGCGAAATTCCGGGGGCCGTCGTGACGGCGCTCGATATTTCCCCGGAGGCCCTGCAGATTGCCGAGCAAAATGCCGCCAGAATGGAAGTGGGAGAGCGAGTTCAATTCGTGGAATCGGACGGTTTCACCGCCCTTGAAAAAAATTTGAAGTTCGACTTGATTTTGTCCAATCCGCCGTATATTTCTGAAGAGGAGTATCGGGAACTTCCGCCCGAGGTTCTGGCCGATCCCCGGATTGCCCTGACATCGGGAGCGGAAGGGCTCGATTTCATTAAGGTGATTATTGAGCGGGCGCCGGAGTTTCTCATGGATAAAGGTCGTTTAATGTTCGAAATCGGATATAACCAGGCGGAAAGGGTGGCCCAAATGACCGAAAATGACGGGCGCTACCGCTCTATCGCCATCATGCGGGACCTGAACGATATTGACCGGGTGGTGATATTAAGTATATGACAGATGACGAGAAATACCAGGAACGTCTGCAGGAACTGCTTCCGATGATTCGGACCATCCAGGCGGCCGTCGAGGTTGTCGGGCGGGAGAAGGCGCGGGAGATCGCCGCGGCGGCCTTCGGAAAATATGCCTATGATCGCTTTGTCCGGCCGTACGATACCGTACCGATGGAGGAGCGCTGGGCGGAGTATCGCGAATCGATAATCAACGGCGCCGACAAAATCACCTATGAACTCGAAGATTATGACGATAACAAAGTGGCAATATTGTACCATCAATGTACTTTCCTCAATATTTTCCGGGATTTCGGGCTGGCCGACTTCGTGCCGTTGTACTGCAAGACCGATTTCACATCCTGTAAGCAGATTCACCCGGGGATTGAATTGTCGCGCACGCAGACGCTCGCCGAGGGTGCACCGTACTGCAATCACTGCTGGCGGTTCAAAGCTAAATAACGAATAGCCGAATTCGTGAAAGAATCTCTGACATCATTGAAAAGTCGGGCCGCGAAAATCGTGGCGCTATTGAAAAAAGCGTACCCTGACGCCGCCTGCTCGCTCGATTTCAAAACACCGCACCAACTCCTGGTTTCCACCATTCTTTCGGCGCAATGCACCGACGAACGGGTTAATGCCGTCACGCCGGGATTATTCGAAAAATATCGCACCCCAAGCGATTTTGCGCGCGCCGATTTGGCGGAATTGGAGGATGATATCCGGTCGACCGGTTTCTTCCGTAATAAGGCCAGAGCCATCAAGGAATCTTCCCGGATTCTGACCGAGAAATATAAGGGGAAAATGCCGAAAACCCTGAAGGAGATGACGGCATTGCCGGGGGTGGGGAGAAAAACCGCTTCGGTGGTGCTCGGAACGGCATTTGGAATCGCCGAAGGGATTGTGGTCGATACCCACGTGACAAGACTGTCCAGAAGGCTCGGTTTTACCCGGGAAAAGGATGCGGTCAAAATCGAGACCGATTTGATGAAGATTATCGACGGGAAAGACTGGATAATTCTCTCGCATCTGATGATCGCTCACGGACGGGCGGTCTGCCGGGCGCGTAAACCGGACTGCGGCCGTTGCCCATTGGCGAAATTATGTCCGTCGGCAGGGAAAGTATAACTACTTGCCAAAACCTTTTTCTGTCCGATATAGTATAATAAGATATGCTGATCTCCATTTTAATTATATTTGTCGCGGTTGCGGCCCTATTACTGGCGGCCGCAGTACGATTCGGCTTTCGCTATGACCGGGAAGTTAAGGAGATTTTTCTGTCATACCTCCTGCTGAGGGCCGTCATTGACTTCCGTGAAATGAACATTCGGATCTCTCTGGCCGGGATAAATATCAAGCAGCTCGATTTGAAAGGCGGAGAAAAGCGGGCTGAAGTTAAAAAAGAAAAGCCGGAGGCGCCGAAGAAGAAAAGGAAATTCCGCCGGCCCGAATTTGGCTGGAGCGATTTGAATTTATTGAAATCCTTGATAGAAAAATTTCATATCAAATATCTGGCTTTGAATATTTCAGGCGGATTCTCGGATCCCTATGAGACCGGGAAATATTTCGGGATTTATACCGCCGTGTCGGGAATACTTCCAAAGATTATGCGTCATATAAATTTCCGTCCCGATTTTACGACGGACATTCTGCATTTTGATGGCAAGGGGCTGATTTATGTCCGTCCCTATGCCCTGATTTTTTGGATTCTGAAAGTTGTCATAAAGAAACGTAAATCGCTTTTTGGTGAATCATTATATTTGAAAAAGAAAGGAGCCTCGTATGCCTAACAATGTCTCGGAAATTCTTCAGAATATTGTCGGTGAACTCAAAGAGATGGCCCGCTCGCAATCGGTCACCGGAGAGCCGATCCATATCGGCAATAAAATTGTCGTGCCGCTGGTTAAAATTTCGGTCGGTTTCGGGGCGGGAGGCGCCCAGCAGGAAAAGCAGGGCGAGGGCCCGAGTTTCGGCGGCGGGGGCGGCGGCGGCGCCAAAGTGGAGCCGGCGGCCTTTATTGTTATCGACGGCGAAAAAATCTTCCTGATGGCGGCCAAACCGGGCAAGTATGATTCGCTTATCGAATCTATCCCGACTCTGATCGGACGGCTGATGGAATTAAAGGGATCGAAAGACAAGGAGAAGAAACCCGAAGAAAACTCCGGCGGCAATTTCGGCGGATAGCCGAGGGTTATTTATTAAATTATTCGGCGGGTGATTTAGCCCGCCGTTTTCTTTGGGACACGGCATTTCTGATACCCGATGCAACCGTTGGGGATTGAAAACCGTAAGACACTATTAATGAAAATATTGTATTTGACATTTGCGCTCCTGACGGCGCTACCTGACTTTGGAGGGAATAATCCGAAGTCTCCCCTGACCGTGACCTATGTCGCCAACGAAGGTTTCATAATTGAATGCGGCGGCAAAAAGATTGCTATCGATGCCCTTTTCGGCTCCGGGAAATCCGATGAATATCAGATGCCGACCGACAGCATTATCACCCTGATGAAACAGGCTCTTCCCCCATTCGATGGCCTAGACCTGATTGCCGTGACCCATTATCACGGCGATCATTTCGCACCGGAATTGGTCGTTTCATGCTTGCGGCATAATCCCGACGCCATCCTGGTCTGCTCACCTCAAGTCGCGGAAAAACTGGCGGGCCTTGAAGCATTCTCCGAAATCAGCAACCAAATTAAAATAGTTGATGCTCCGGTCGATTCGATAGTGAATCTAAGAATAAACGGCATAAATATTTCGGCCCTGCCGGGGAAACATGGCCCGTATTATGAAACCGATGAAGCAACCGGGGTAAAGATGGATCGTCACAAAGATGTCCAGCATCTGGAGTTTCTGATTACCACAAGCGGACGGACTATTTTTCACAGCGGCGATGCCCCGTTGAATGATATGACACGCTATTCCCGACCGGGATTCGCCAATCATAATGTTGATTTGGCTCTGGTACAATGGTTCGTACCGCGGAAGGCGATAAGTTTTCGGGAAAATCTGGTACGGCAGACATTAAATCCCGGAAAAATTATTCTGATGCATCTTCGTCCCGGTCAGAATTTTTCCGGACCGGAGAATCAAAAAGCCTGCGCCGACAGGAATATTATTGTTCCCGAACGGATGCTGGAGCAATGCATTATCCCGTAATTTTGTCACAGGTCGGGCGCTAGACAGCCCGACCCGCGACAGAACCCTTTTGATATAAGTGCGCCGCTGCAGAACGCCTTTTCCGGGTCTCAATGCCCTTCATTTGGTAACGGCGGGTACTTGACTTTCAGAGTGTCCCATTCGATTTTCGCGGTCGCTTTCATATCGTCAAACATATACAAATAATACATTGAAGAGGCCTGACACTGCCGTTGACCTTTGACAACATTGTAGGTGGCCGGATCGATCGGCATCAGGAAATCCTGATAGTCCGTGGTAAATTCATCATAGATGCAGGTATCGCCGCCGATTTGAGTATCGAATTCGTATTGCCCCGAGGGACAGCCATTGCCTCCGCCATAGACCAGATGTCCCACCGAATCGCCGGCGGTGAACGACAAATTGAGCTGGAGTTGATCGTGGATCATGTCAATGGCGCCATTATAGGTGAAACTGCCCAACTGCGTATATTGCCAGGCGTTGCCGATATTAAAGGAATCACTCAATACCAGCGACATCGTGCATGATCCCGACGGCGGGAAGGTATGGGCCCCGGAAAATTTGGCGTACCCTCCGGAGTCGGCCAGACCATTTTGAAACAGGTATTCGGTGACATAGGGATTCTGATGCGGTTTCTCCCGGAACGGATGAACATCGCCGCGGAAATGTATGCCCATGTAGATATCGGCCAAAAGCGAATCGGGACCCGATTTGGAGTAATGGATTTCGCCGTTCCATTCCGAAATGTTGATTTTATTGCTTTTCTGCAGTTGGTCAGGGCCGACCAATTCCCCCTGCGGCTTGACTTCGGCCTGGACGGTCCCAGATGATTGGGGTCCGGACACATCCAGATCGCAGAGAATCGAATCCTGGGTCCAGTAGCGGACATTTAGCGGCTGGCCGTTAAGCGTCACATTCCGCTCCGTCGCCCCGCGATCGGAGCCGAAAATTCCGGCCAGTGTCAGGTATGATTTTGTTTCTTCTTCGGTAATGGAGAGAAATTCGATACTGGGTGCCAGGATACCAAAATGATCTCGAAGAGGGACTTTGACGAGATTGGCCCCGGATATAGGGTCGAGCGTTTTTCCCCGGCTTTCCAATTCATCGATAATGCTGTTGATATCGAACGCCCTCTGGGGCGGATTTTCGCGCGGACTGATTAAATTGGTACCAAGGAGACGGTCGAAAATATAATAGGCCAGCCCCACCGCAAATCCGTCGGAAACCCCTCCACTCCATCCCAGATACATCGACGCTCCCTTCCCCTTGAAGGCCTGCTGAAAATTCGGCTCGTCACTGTCGCAGGCATCGATATATACCAGGCTATTATTACCGAAAGTCATATACTTCTTGACGAAGGCCGGCGTGATGCCATAATGCTTCAGATCTCCGCAGGCCGGAACGGTGCCATTGATGACTGTTCTTTCAATCATATAGCAGAGTTCGCCGGCCGACAACATAGCATCGTAAGTAACTTCGCCGGCGTCGTTGGCAAAGTCGGCCGTCCAGAGACCGTAGAGCACGGAACTGTCGCGGAGTTTTCCCTCCCCGCCATGGCCGTCAAAATAGAAAATCCCGGCGTTCTGAACAGCTTTCAGATTGGCGATAGTCCCGTTGGAACTGTATTCACCATTACTTAATATGGTATAATGCTGCTTTCCCAAAAGGGCCTTAAGCGTCGGTACGGGGTTAAAATAACAGGTATTTCCCATACTGCGGAGCAAGAAGGCATCGGCATTGTCGGGTATTTCCACCGCGGTGCCGGCGGCAACGGCGCCCGGTTTTCTTAAAATGTAATTTTTCTGATAACCGCCGGCTCGATTCGAGCCGCCGGGAATCATGGCCGCCGTCGAAAGAGTATCCACCGTGCCGCTATCCGGCGGATAAGACGGGTCGCGGTTATTGGGAATTATAAGGACCCGACCATCTTTGAACCGTCCCCAGACCGTTGTGCCATTAGTAATACCGGCATCCTCAAATTCCGGACGAGACTTGATGTAGGCCAGAAGCGCCTTGGCAATGGAGTCATGGGAAAAAGAACCGAGCGACTCGAATTTGTTCTGCACCGAATCAAGGGCGGCCATTCGGGCCGGAATGGAGATGGTGTCGCCACCAAAATTTCCCCCGCCCCCACCGTTATTGCCTTGCGATGGCGCAGTCGGCTTGTTGCTCTTGCCACAACTGTAAATTAGCCCTAGCAAGAGCGCCGCGGCCATCAACAGTAGCAATCTTAGAATGGGCTTGGGCCTTACCCCGGCGGGAGATTCCTGGAGGGAAGCCGGGTTTGGATCATTGATCATAATTGCTCCTCGGGCTCACAGAGACTTACGTGAGCCGCAATGGAAAATCATGGATAGTTTTTATCTTGAATATATACGCTGACGGCAAACGTCGAATTGCAGAAATCTTTCCGAAGAGTCGAGTCCCGAGCCGTAACGGTTCGGAGTTGAGCAATAAGCCGGGAACGCCCTTTCCCGGGATTTCCCCAACTACAATTTTAGCCCCAGCGATTTGGCCTGCTCTACGGATTGAAAATATCCGAGGCGGTCGCGCTCTTTGACCAGCTTCTGCGCCGAGTCGATAGTCATCCCTTTGAACCCGGCCAGTTCAAAGACCGAGGCGGTATTGAGATTGACATTGAGCGGGATGGTCGGTTCGGGGAAAAAGATCGTGGCGGGAATCATGAAATCCTTGTTTTCCACCCAGAGTTGCGGTCCGAGATTGCCGTCAAGCGCCAGTTGTCCGGCCAGGACGCTGTCGCGCAGGGCGCTGAAGGCCGTCATAAATTGTGACGACAACTCGCGGTATTTTTTTATATCTCCAACCATGCCGAAATAGGCGGTCTGCTCATAAATTTGGCCGACATTGTCGTTCACCGTCTTTCCAATCGTAGTCAGTAGAAAAAGGGAAAAGATCTTTCTTTTTTCATCAGGAAACGCCTCGCCCCAGGTTTTGACAAATTCGATAATCGGGACCGTGCTGTCGTTCACACGATCTTTCATTAGATTCCAGACATAGGCATTTTTCAAAAGGACATTTTCGAGCGGGGAGAAAACCGCCTTTGGATCAGCATCGTCGGGAAGCGGTTTGAGAAGAAACCGGTTATAAAAATCCCTATCCCTGTAATTATTGGTCAAAAGTGAATCGGTGTCAAAACGGTAAAACAGGGTCGCCAAAACTCCCTCGCAGGAAAGCATCGCCTGTCCGCTCTTTAGCCGGCAGGGGTCGAAAATAGGGGATGTGTGCTCTAAGTAAATAAGCTGTCCCAGAGACATTTCCGCCGTATCGACTTCCGGAAGCAGTTTGCGGTAAATGTAGCCATTCGCATACACATTGTCCACGCGCAGTTCCTCATCGAGATTGGAGTGCCAAAGACGGTTGAAAATGCGTCCGGGCTGAAACCGGGCATCGAATTGAGCATGATATAATTCCACATTATCATAGGCCAGCCGTTGGAAATGCTCCCCCCACCCCTCCATGAAAGCCGTGGCATAATCGGTGATTCCCATACTGACATGCTGTTTCGAGTCCGGCCTGAAGGAAAAATCGAGACCAACTATGCTCATCATAACATGCCCCAACTCATGGGAGTAGATAGAAAGAGCCCCATCATTCAGCCGATTCTGGTCAAGCACCAAATCGACAAAGTTGAGATGAGGATATAAATACTTCATGGCGCCTTCTTCAAGAATCAGGCCGGTTCGCGGATACCCACCTTCATTGCTTGAGAGAAACAGGACATTGGGGCCAGCGGTATCTCCCGAGAAATTTCTCAGACACTGGCTGACGGCAATAACGGATTTATGATAGGGAAACTGTAGTTGCTCCAAAATGGCTCGGGCGGTCGGGTCGGAATCGGGCGCCGGTCTGCCGCAAAGAGTCGTATCGTCGCAAGTGTCTTGAATGACGACGGCAATTTGATGTGAGGGATCGGGGAATATAAGACTGTCCCGGCTCTGCGCAAATGCCGAAAATGCCAAAAGTAATAGCCCGGCGGTTACGGCCAGATACTTGATGTCATGAGACAAAGTCATGGGGGCTCCAATCGAAAGTGTCTATCTTCCAGTTATTACTGTAATACGGTAAACATTTTTAGAAGTTCCGGCATCTAAAGTTTTTGGAATCGCGTCCGATTTTTCTATGCAGTTAAGCCGAAAACTTTTTCGATGGAGTTACAAGATGCCGGTATCAACCTGCCAGACCTGCGCCCGGGTGATGAGGGAAAAAAACGATTTCCCGCGCGGTAATTTTTCAAGTGCTTTCTGCACAGACTGTGTCGACGCCAAGGGAACACTGAAACCGAAAGAGGTAATCCGGGCCAACATGATCCGGATGAGAGTGAAAAGCCGCGGTCTGAACGAAGAAGAAGCGGCGGAAGCAGTCGACAACTTAATGAAACGTCTTCCCGCCTGGAACCAAATGACCAAACAAACGGTGTAGCCCATTTAGTTATTGCGGGATAAATAATTAACGCATTTTTATTGCCGCCATTCGGCTTCTCCGCTCAAATAGCGGAACATTCTGCCGCCCTTGGTGTTAGTTACCTTAAACAATTGACTTGTTTAATTATATGGAAATGGTATATTAGTATGCTGTTAACAGGAGCTTGCCCGTTCATAATAGAACGGGAACTTTATATATATAGTCCAGGAGGAGAGATTGCAGACTCTTCTATTGTTTATGGCCAACCCCGGCGCCGAACAGGGCGGAGCGGGGAGCCTCATTGCCACCTGGGGAATGTTGATCCCGCTGTTTTTGATAATGTATTTATTGCTTATCAGACCCCAGAGAAAACGGCAGAAGGAGCATGAGAGAATGCTCGGTGAATTGAAAAAGGGCGATAAGGTCGTCACGAACGGAGGGATGTTTGGGACGATTTTCGCCATCAACGACGAAAAAAACATCATCGTCTTGAAGCTAACCGAAGATGTTAAAGTGGAATTCCTGAAATCCTCGATAGCGGGTCGAGTGGAATAGGTTTGCAGGAGTAGATTGTGGCGGTACGACCGATCGTATTATACGGTGACCCGGTCTTGCGGGAAAAGGCCAAGCCGGTCGAAAAAATCGACCAGGCGGTAAAAAATTTGGTGGCCGATATGACGGCCACCCTGAAAAATGCCAAAGGGCTCGGTCTGGCGGCGCCTCAAGTGGGCGAACCGGTCAGAATTTTCATACTGGATCTGTCAGCGGTGGATTTAACCGAGTCGGTTCGGGTGTTTATCAACCCCGAAATCATGGAAACCTCAGGTGAAGTCGTATTGGAGGAAGGTTGCTTGTCCTTTCCGGGTATTTACCAGAAAATAAACCGTCCGGAAAGAGTCAAAATGAAAGCGACCGGTCTTGACGGAAAAAGTTTCACGGTGTATGCCGGGGGTATGTTGGCCCGGGCCATGTTGCACGAATTTGATCATCTTGAGGGAAAATTATTTATCGATTATTTTTCGCCGGTCTCCCGCGCCCTTCTCAAAGGGAAACTCAAAAGACTGGCCGCCGCCCTTTAAGACGTATCTGTCCGCCGCCGCGGATTGTTTCGGATGAAAGTTGTTTTTATGGGGACGCCGGAATTCGCCCGGCGACCGCTCGAGCATTTGTACAAAAATACCGGCCATGATGTGGTGGCGGTCATAACCGGCCCCGATAAGCCCACGGGACGGGGCCAAAAACTGACGCCAACCCCGGTCAAGGAGACGGCTCTCGCTTTGGATATTCCGGTCCTGACTCCGGACTCCCTGGGTGATTCCGGATTCTTGGAAAAGATTAGCCTTTTCAGGGCCGATATTTTCGTGGTCGTGGCGTTCCGAATTCTTCCGGAGGCGCTGTTTTCAATTCCTCGGCACGGTTCCATTAACCTTCACGGCTCTTTACTTCCGAAATATCGGGGGGCCGCGCCAATTAACTGGGCGTTAATCAACGGCGAGACAGAAACCGGGCTCTCGACCTTTTTCCTGAAGAAAAAAGTCGATACCGGCGACCTGATTTATCAGGAAAAAATTGCCATCGGGCCGGAAGAAACATTCGACGAACTTTATCTTCGGATGTCGACGATGGCTGGGCCGGTTCTGGGACGAACCCTGGATTTGATCGAATCCGGTCGGGTGACGCCGATTCGCCAGGACAATTCCCTGGCCACCCCGGCGCCGAAACTTGCGCCGTACGATTGCACTATTGATTGGGGATTCCCGGCCCTTAATGTCATTAATTTTATCCGCGGATTGTCGTCGGTTCCCGGGGCCTTCACTTATTTCCGTGGCAAAAAATTAAAAATCCTCCGGGCGAAGCCTTATTCCGAACCGCTGCCGGCCAAATATGAACCGGGCCAGATAATCCCGGGCAAACGGCGTCTGCTGACCGCCGTGGCCGCCGGCGCAGTGGAAATAACCGAACTGGTCCCGGAAGGGAAAGCAAAAATTACCGGCGCGGAATTTGTCCGCGGTTACCGACCCGAAGAACGGGAAATGTTAAGCGCACGATAGAAAGGGGTTACCGAAAGCGCAATGAAGAAAGAAATTGTAATCAACTCAACCGAGTACGAAACCAGAATCGCAATTCTCGAGGATGAACGACTGGTGGAACTCTATCTGGAACGACCCCAGGCGGAACGATTGGTCGGAAATATTTACAAAGGCAAAATTAAAACTGTCCTGCCGGGGATGCAGGCGGCCTTTATCGATATCGGCATGGATAAAGCGGCTTTTCTGCACGCCTCCGATATCGGCGATGTCAATGACGGCCCGCAGTTCGATTCGGAATATGTCGATGAAGAACCGCCGGCGGAAATAATCCGCAAAAGGCGCCGGGCCGGCATCGAAACGGTCCTCAAAGAGGGTCAGGATATCCTGGTCCAGGTGATCAAAGAGCAGATATCTACCAAAGGGCCCCGGGTGGCGACCGATGTCTCCATTCCCGGACGGTACCTGGTATTGGTTCCCGATGACGATCATGTCCGGGTATCGAAACGAATCTCCAACTGGGGGGAAAAAAGGCGGCTTAAAAAAGTGCTGACGCCCCTTCGGCCGGACGGTTTCGGGCTCATCATCCGCACCGAGGCGGAAGGAAAAGAGGAAGAAGACTTCCGGTCCGATATCAAGCGGCTGCAGAAACTCTGGACCCGGCTCAAACGCCGCTCGGAAATGATGAAAGCCCCGGCTTTGATTCATAAAGAAGTCGAAATTACGACTTCGATAATCCGCGACATTTTTACCGATGACGTCGACAAATTGCGGGTTGACAACCGAACTGATTACCGGGCGATCATGGCCTATGTACGTCAGGTCATGCCGCATCTCAAAAAGCGAGTGGAATTCTATAAAGGCGCCACCCAATTGTTCGATCTCTACAAACTGGAACCGGAAATCGATAAGATGATGGACCGGAAGGTCTGGATCAAGAAGGGGTCCTACCTGGTAATCGATCAAACCGAGGCGATGGTGACGATCGATGTCAACACGGGGCGGTTTGTCGGCAAAGGGGATCAGGAATCAACCATTTTTCGAACCAATCAGGAAGCGGCCAAAGAAATCGCCCGCCAGATTCGTCTGCGGGATATTGGTGGTTTGATTGTCTGTGATTTTATCGATATGTACAGCCGGGAAAACCGCCGCAAACTGTTCGAAGAGTTTAAAAATGCTTTTCGTAACGACCGTGCCAAGAGGGCTATTAATCCCGTAAATGAATTCGGGCTGATTGAATTGACCCGGGAACGGATACGCCCGTCGCTCATGTTCACCCTTTCCGAACCCTGCCCGCATTGCCACGGTTTCGGACGGATTTTATCCCGCGACACTATGGCGACCAAGATCGAGCGATGGTTCCGCCGCGCCCGCAGCGACCGTCATTACAGCAAATTCAGCCTGGTCGTTAACCCGGCCATGGCCGAGACCTTGATCTCGAGCGAAGTCAATCGGGTCGGCAAAATCATGAAGGCGCACGGCTTCAAAATCAATCTGGTTCGAGACACGACTATTCCGGTTCAGGAATTCAAGGTTTTCGAAGCCGAGGGGAACGCCGACATAACCGAGGCCTATCAATCATAAGGGATTGGTCATAGTTCATCAGAATCGGGGAGCGTGATGAAAAAGATCGACATCAATCTTCTGATTTTCATCGCTCTCATTGTTATTTATATTCTGGGGCAATTTCTGATCGGGACCTTCAGCCCGACTGACCGCCACTTTCATTTTGACACGCCGGCCGATGTTGATTTTTTATACTACGGGGCCATCGGCACGCAATTGCTGAATAATTTTCCTCCCCAGGATCCGGCCTTTAGCGGCACCAACCTCACCCAGCCGTTTCTGCAATTTTATCCGGTGGCGCTTCTCGCGAAAATAATAAACCCGTACAATGGTATTCGGGTGCTGGGAATAATTTATCTGATTTTGGCGGGGCTGCTTTTAAAAAGGTATTTCCCGGAACGATATGGTCTACCGCTTTTAATTCTGTTTGCCGGCTCCACCTTTGCGCCGGGATTGAATTCGGCCGGAATCGATTTAATCGCTCGCGGATTCGCCCACGCCCCCTTTTATATATTATTTCTGATAGCCCTGTATGAACGTCAAATAATCGGGAGGGCCGTCGCTTTATTTTTGGCGGCGCTGGTGAATGGGTACATGATGATGATGATCCTTCCCTTTCTTCTCATCCTCTTCTTAATTCAGAAGAAGCGGGAATGGTTATATTTGCTTATGGCCGGAGCGGCCGGGTCGGCTTTGGCCTTTCTTTATATCTGGCTGGCGGCTCCTGCACAGCCGGCCGCCGGGATGATTTTGCGGTCAATTTATTTCGACCCGCGGGAAATTATAAAACATCTTATTCCTTTTGCCATTCTCGCCTATGTTTATCGGAGCCGGGAAATGATTATTCTTCTGGCCGTAGCCGCTGTTTTCGGAACCTTCGTCCATCACAATCCATTCTTCCCGATATTTCTTATCTATTTCTGCGGGGCCATGATGATTGCCGCAAATGAAGCCAAAGTGAGGAATGGCGAATTACTGGGCGTTCTGGTGGTCGGGTTGCTTTTTATCGGTTTCCTTCTGGCGGCATATCAGAAGTACAATCCTTTCAGGGGGGATTACTATCCCAGAAGCGACAGCCGTGTCCGGCCGGCCCTGAACTGGATCGCGAAAAATACCCCCGAAGGGGCCTCTTTCCTGGCCTTGACCGCCGATGAAAAAGATCTGGCGCTCGTGATGGAAGAGCGCCCCGTTTATATCGGGTATATCGGGCATCTGGCGCATCTCGGGATTAACTGGAAAGAGCGCTATGACAAAACAATCCTGGCATTTCAGAGCGGCCAGATCCCGCCCGAAGCCGATTACGTCTTTTACGGTCCGGTGGAACGGAAGTATTTCCCGGGGGCGTCGTTTGCCGGAGCGACGATTTATCAGGACAGGGATGTTTCGATAATCAAATCATCGCGATAATGTCGGCCACGGCAATAATCAGTGTGCAAAAATAGGTCATTGCGGCCCTGACCTCGTAACCTCTTCGGGCGCTTCGGGGGTGATGATTTTTTTGTTTATAAACGGGTCGTTTATTATTATCTTAGCGTCTATCTTGAAACTGAATTATTCAGTGAACGTAACCTGTACTGAAAGGCTCGGTTGCCTGAGATAGACAAGAAATTGATTGCGAGTGCCCTGGCCGGGAGCCAGGAGGCGTATCGGGAACTAATGGAGCGCCACCGGCCGGCAATCTATCACATTGTCTATAAATTTGTTCAGGAAAAAGAGGCGGCCGCGGACCTGGTACAGGAGACGTTTATGAAAGCGTTCGCATCGCTGGAGACATACCGCTCGGAATATAAATTTTCGACCTGGCTCTACCGGATCGCCGCCAATTCCGCCATCGATCATCTTCGCAAACAGCGGATCAAGACCCTTTCCCTGGACAGCGCCGGGCAGACCGACGACGACCAGGGCGGGATCGATGTCGCCGATTATTCTTACAGCCCGGAAAAGGATCTGGAAGAACGGGAACGGCGCTTTTCCATTCAGGATGCCATCGATTCTCTGCCGGAAAAATATCGCCTGGTGATTCTTTATCGCCATAAAGACGACAAGTCGTACGAAGAGATCGCGGAGTCGCTGAATATTCCGATCGGGACGGTCAAGGCGAGGATTTTTCGCGCCCGGGAACTGTTGAAGAAAAAACTCCGGTCGATGTAAGGATAGGAGAACGAACCATGAAAAAAGCAATCGCCTGCAGTTTGATTCTCTTATCGGTGGCCGGCTCGTCAGCCATGGGCAAAGCATATCGTTTTGAGTTTGAGAAAAATATCGAAACCGGCAACCGGGCCGAATTATCCGTAAGCAATATCTCGGGGCGGATCGAGATTGCCGCCGCCGCCGTCGACAAAGTAACCATAAACGCCGTGAAAAATGTGCGGGCTGTCGATGCCGAAGAGGCCGAAAAAATCGCCGACCGCATCGAAATCAGGGTATCCCGAACCGATCATCAAGTTACGGTCGAAACCAATTATCTGAAAGGGGGACCTGGCTCCCGCTCCCTCTGGGAAAGATTGTTCGGGAGCGGCGAGGACTCATACGGTGATGTCGATTACACTATCACGGTGCCGTACGATTGCCGCACCGAAATCGATAATGTCTCGGGCGAAGTCTTCGTTACGGGAACCAAATCGTCCACATATATTTCGACCACTTCGGGCGGAATGAGACTTCAGGATATAACGGGGCTGATTGATGTCGAAACGGTATCGGGCGAAATTGAATTGGATAACATTAAAGGCGATGTCAGCATTTCGGCCACCAGTTCGGAGGCCCGCCTGTCGGTTATCGACGGCATTATCGACATCCATACCACTTCCGGCGAGACCCGGGCCGATGATATCAGGGGACCAATTACCATTTCGGAAACATCGGGAGATGTGACTCTCAATGGCATGAACGGTGATGTCCGCATTAAATCAATTTCGGGCGATATCAATATTCAGCAGGAATCCGGCGCCATCGATATTATCACGCAATCCGGGACGGTTCGGGTGCGCTCGGAACTCGATTCCCGGAAGGAGTATTACGTCGAAACGACTTCGGGAACGATCGATTTTTTGGTCCCGGAAACTTCCTCCGGCTCGGTGCGTATAGAGACTGTTTCAGGGGCGATAGAAACACGCCTGGATATGACGGCCAGGGTGTCATCGCGGACTAAATTTACCGGCGAATTCGGCAAAGGCGGACCCAAAATATCGCTTATGTCGATGTCGGGTGATATCGTGATCGGCAAGTTCTGAAAGGTAACGAATGTATTCAAAATTGAAATACATGATTCCGGCCTTTCTGGCGGTCAGTATAATAATTTCTTCCGCGCCGGCGATCCTGGCGGGGAGTACGACGGCGACCATGAAAAGCCCTGGCCGCGATTCCTCCAAAAAGGATACTTTATTCAAAGAACTGCATCTGTCGTCCGACGGGGTGTACGGGATCGATAAAGACGGCAAAGACTGGGAATACGATTTCAGCCGAGACATATTTGTTCTGGGGGGACCGGAATCGGCACGGCGCATCGAGATACCTGCCATCCCCGATACCGATTCGCTAATCGAAGAGGCGATGGCGCTTCAAAAAGAGAAAGATTCGCTTCGGAAAATCATTTATACGACGATGCGGCGGTTCCGCGGCCTCCAGTTTGGCTCCGTGGAGGTGGGGGAAAACGAAAAAGTATCCGGCTCTCTGATGGCCATGGGGCCGATCACGGTCAAGGGTCTTGTCGACGGTGACGTTGTATCATACAAGAGAATCACCGTAACTTCAACCGGTGAAATTACCGGCGACGCCCGCGCCCCGGAAATAGTAAAAATGAGGGGCGGTATCATCGGCGGGGAGCGGATTGAAACTGATGTCCCCGATATTCCTCAAATCGAAATTTTCCAGGAATCGTCATACACGGCTTTGATCGTAAATCTCATTCTTTTGTTCATCCTGCTGTTCTGCAGTTTCCTGGCGGCCGCTATCGTCCCCAAACCACTGGCCAAAATCAGAAACTGTATGGAACTTCATCCGGTCAAGGTGTTTTTCGTCGGTTTTGCCATCTGGATCCTTTTTGCCCCGGCCTTTGCCCTTCTCTGTTTGACCATCGTCGGAATCCCGATTGCGATATTTATTCTGCCGCTGGCCCTTCTTCTGGCCGTCATACTTGGTGCGGTGGCATCGGGACAACTGGTGGGTGAAAAGGTCAGCCGGCACATTTCGGGGAATCTCAGTTCCTCCCTGTTCCAGGCGCTCCTCGGCGGAGCCGTCCTTTATTCCCCCTGGGTAATCATGGCGCTATTCAGAATTACCCCGTCGGGAGCCAGCGGCGCCTTCAGCACCTTTTTCCTGGTCCTGGCAATTGTAATCTGGTCGCTGGCTATTACGGCCGGCCTCGGAGCGATTTTGTTGACTCGTTTCGGAACGCGGGAATGCAAAGGATCGATGACGGTGACCATGACTTTTGAGTCCTACCCGCCGCCACCGACACCTCCCCCCCCACCAACTCCTCCTCCCCCGCCGACACCACCCCCACTAAAGCCGGAAGGCGATCGATAAAATATCGGAGGTCTAAAAATGCGAAAGACAATATTTCCCCTTTTTTTGTTAGCGGTCCTGATTTGCGGAAGAATGGCTTGGGCCGGCGATATCGAAAAAAGGCATTTTTCGTATCCGGGCGATGATATCAAAACGCTGATCGCCAATTTTGACCTGGGAGCGGGAAAATTTATTTTTATGCCAAAAGATACGGTCGGTATACTTGAAGCCGACGTTGAATACGACAGCCGCAATGTTGAGGTATTTGCTGAATACAAGAAAAGGGGCTCCGTGGGACGGCTGGATGTCGGTTCGGATTTGCTGAATAAGATGCATGTCGAAAGCGAGGATAATATCTGGGAGGTGGGCCTGTCCCGCAGATACCCTTCGGAATTGACTTTCGATATCGGGCTGTGTGAAACCGATATTGAGTTGGGTGGGGTCCCGATAACTTACTTGAAACTTGATTTGGGCGCCGCCGACGGGACACTTAAAATTAGTACCGCCAACCCGGATACGGCCGATGATGTTATCCTGGATGCCGGAGCGGCCAGTTTCGAGGCCGAGAAACTGGGAAATCTGAATTTTAGCCGCCTTTCATTTGATGGCGGCGTGGGGAAATTCCGACTCGACTTTTCCGGCGATTATAGAGTCCGCTCCAGGGCCCGTGTTTCCATCGGACTGGGCAAGGCCCTAATTTATATCCCGTCGAATCTACCGGTCAGAATCGAGGCCGAGGATAATTTCCTTTCCACCGTCAAGTTCCGTAATCGCGATCGATTTGAAGTTGAGGACAATTATTTCGAGTCTAAAGATTTTCGGGAATCAAAGATCGGTCTGGACTTGAAAATCGACGTTGGTATGGGCTCGGTAGAAATTATCTGGGTCGATTAGCCCTATTGAAAAAGACACGTAAAAGGCCTCCTTCGCCATGAAGGCGGCCTTTTTTACTCATCCGGGAGGGATTGAACTTTCAGCTATCAAGGGTGTTAAATAAGAGCTTGCCGCCGGTAATAATATTGTCTATAGTCCGGCGGCGGCTTAAATTGGAATATTATGAGTCAATTTTTTTGAGGTGTTAAATGAAAAAAATACTTCTGGTTTTGCTCCTGACGATGCAGACGGCAGTCATGGCGGCCGCGGTCCCGCCCCTTCAGGAAGCCATATATTTCGCCCGCAATAAGGTTTTGCCGGCCCTGGTTCATATCCAGCCGGTCATTACCGATTACCGCACCGGCAAAATGATCAAGCAATCGGTGGTCGGTTCAGGAGTCATTTTCCAGAAAGACGGCTATGTAGTGACAAATTATCATGTCGCCGGAAAGGCGGAACGGATTATCTGTACGCTGTACGATAGAGAGCAGGTCAAGGCCCAGTTGGTCGGAGGCGACCCGATGACCGATATCGCCGTCATAAAACTCGACCTGACTGATTACAAGGGCACGTTGAATGTGGCCGAATTCGGGAATTCGGATTCGGTTCAGGTGGGGCAGTATGTCCTTGCCATGGGCTCCCCTCTGGCGCTTTCCCGTTCCGTTTCTTGCGGGGTGATTTCAACCACGGATCGCTTCTTCGCCGGAGACGTCCGTTTGCCGTCGGGTGAAAAAACCGGGATGTATAACAACTGGATTCAGACCGATGCCGCCATAAATCCGGGGAATTCCGGCGGGCCGCTGGTCGATTTGAACGGCAAAGTGGTCGGTATCAATTCCCGCGCCACGCTGTTCGCTAACAATATCGGCTTTGCCATACCGATTAATATTGTCAAATATGTAACCAGTTCCATTTTAACCAAGGGGCGGGTGGTACGAAGCTGGATCGGCGTGCAGTGCCAGGAACTGCAGGATCTGGAAGGATGGTTCCGCACTAATCGCAACCAAGGGGTGCTGATATCATCGATTGATCCCCAATCTCCCGCCGATTCGGCCGGTCTCAAAGCCGGAGATATCATTCTTAAAGTCGATGGCAAGCCGGTCTCGGCCCGTTTCGCGGAGGAATTGCCGGCCTTTTATAAATTGATCGCCGACTATCCGGCCGGGTCCAAACTGACCCTGACCGTCCAGCGCGGCGATTCCACCGAAGCGATCCAACTTATCACCCACGAACTCGGGGATGTCCTGGGCGAAGATCTGGAGTGCAAGGATTGGGGTTTCACAGTGAAGGGGATCACCAAGCAGATGGCGGTGGACAATCAATTGGAGGATACTATCGGCGTCTATGTCTCCGGTGTCCAGAAAGTCGGCGCGGCCGGCGACGGCGGTCTTCTGCCGGGCGACGTGATTCGGGAAATTGACGAGCGGCCGGTGACCACTTTCAAGGAATTTTATGATCGCTATACGGAGCTGACGACCGCCGCGGCCAATCGGGTTCTTCTGACTGTCAAGAGATTCGGCAGTACAAAATTCATTCTGCTCAAGATCGAAAACGATAAAAGCGATGCCGAGAATATTAAGGAGTAACGACGTGAAAAAATATATACTCGCTCTGGCCGTGATTTTGATTGCTGTCAACGCCTGGAGCCTCAGTTTTGACTTTTCCAAACTCGACAGCAGGGCCCGTGAATATACGGTCGCGGTCAATATGACCATTTCGATCTCCATGGGTATGCAGTCGATCGAAACCCAGGACAGGACCATCGGAACGATCGTTTCCAAAGACGGCCTCGTGATATTTGACGGATTGGCTCTGGACGGCGAGTCACCTTTTTCGCTGATGTCCGGAATGCAGATCGATACCAAGCCGAAAAGTATTGAGATTGTCATGATGGACGGGACTAAGTATCCGGCCGAATATATCGGAACCGACCGTTACACCCATATCGGTTTCTGCAAGATAAATTCCGATAAAAAGAAGGAATTCAAATTCGTCAATTTTAAGAAGCGGGACGATTTCCAGGTCGGCGAATGGCTCGCCGTCTATGTTCTAATGCCCGAATATATTGAGCCGTCGCTGGCCGCCGATGTCGGCATGGTGGCCTCGCTCATCAAAGTCCCGGAGAATTTTGCGTTGACAGTCGGCTTTAATGATCTGGAAATGACATCGGTGCTTTACGATTCTCTGGGCAATGCCGTGGGTGTCCTGGGCGAAATGAGCGGCGAAGGGTCCGGCCTCGAATCGGGACAGATGATGCAGTCGATGTCGCAGGCACAACAGACGCTTCCGCTTCTCGGGGTCCTTCAGCCGGATAAGTTGGAGAAATTGATCGCCAACCCGCCCAAAAAGGGAGAGATCAACCGGGGCTGGCTGGGAATCTATATGCAGGTTCTGACCACTGATCTGGCCGACTACTGGGGCCTGAACAGCCGGGGGGGAATCATAATCAACGAAGTCGCCAAGGACTCCCCCGCCGACTCCGCCGGATTTAAGACGGGCGATATCATGATAAAAGTCAACGGGAAAGATATCGGCATAAATAAGGATGAGAATTTGCCGATTTTCCAGCGCCAGATCGCGGAACTGGGAGCCGGGGCCAAGACCGACTTTGAAGTTTTGCGCCGCCGTGACGGTACTATTGATACCCTTAATCTGGCTGTAATTCTATCGGCGGCGCCGCTCTCGCCTTCCGAGGCTCCCCACTACAAAGATACCAATTTCGATCTTACCGTTCGCAATATGGTTTTCGCCGATTATAATCTCAATAACCTCGACCGAAGGCAGTTCAAGGGGGTGGTGGTAAAGGAACTGGAACCGGGCGGCTGGGCCGCGGTGGGGGAAATCATGCCCGGAGATATTATTCAGGCGATTGACGGGAAAAAAGTGACCTCAATCGAAGATGCTAAGAGCATATTCGAGAAAATTGCCGAGAAAAAGCCGAAAGAAGTGGTCTTCTTCATTTGGCGCGACAATAAGACGTCGTTTGCCAATATTAAGACAGAATGGTAAGATCGCTATGCCGCAATAGGCTTGCCTCAAGTCCTAAAACATATCGGGGTGCATCAAACAATGCACCCCGAATTTTTAATCTTCTAGTCTACCTCAGATAATCTTCAAGAGCTTTATAAAAGGCTGTTTCCTCGGATGTGCCGTGTTTCAAGTATCCGACTCCCAGAGTTCCCAGCAAATCTACATAAGCCCGAAAGAAACTGAATCGATCGTCGAGTGTGCGAAGCGATAGAGTCGAATTACGATTCTCGACCGCTAACAGATCAAAGACCGATATCTTCCCCGATAGATATCGATCCCGGGCCGTTTCCAAAGTGGTGAGGGACATATTGCGGGAAAAATAATTAAGCGGGAGGGTGGTCATGCGGGCAATGAATTCCTGAGTGCCGGCGACAACCGTTTCCATCCGCTTCAGCCGCAGGGAATCTTTCCGATACATCATCGCCTCCATCTCCACCTGAAGCGACTTGGTGCCCGGCGACTTCTTGTTTCCGAAAAGAGGGAAATTGAGAATCCCGCCGAACGTCCAGTAGTCGTGGTCATCACTTACGGCCGGACTGAATTCACGTTCGTTTATGTAGCCGGCACGCAGGTGCAGGTCGGGCAGGAACGACCATTTGCTTCGGGCGATTAGGTCGCGCTGGATATCCGCCGACAGATCCGAGAACTGCAGTCCCCGGTCATTTTCAATACCGATATCAACCAGATACTGCGTCAATTTTTTCTCTTTATTGGCATCCGCGATATATTCATCGTATTTGTGGACCATTCCGGCCATAACATCAGGATTGAATTCACTTCGATCAAGGAGGAAATCGTAATTGCCGGGACGGTTGACCAGGCAATTGAAAACGGCCCGGGCCACGATTAGATCGCGGTGCGCGTCGAAAAGGTTAATTTTGGCTTCGACCAGCCGTTCCTCCAGAAGCGGGAGATCATCTTTGTCGTTATCGCCGATGCGGACTCCGGCATCGACTTCATCGCGCATATCTCTAAGGCGATCGACAATATCATACAGCGTCGCTTCCTTTTCCTCGCCTTCAATGACGCCGAGGTAGGCCGTGATTACGGCCTGGCGCAAATCGAATTCAGCCTGCTGACGGGTCAATTTTTCCTGACCCAGTCTTTTCCGGGCGATTTGAATCGCCTTTATGACCGGATAGGAAAAAATGGTTTGATCTAGGGCGACCGCCGTCCGAAATTTTTGATTAAGATCATTATTATATTTGGAGGCCAGCGCCCCTTCATCGGTCTGCGCCGACGATACCGACACTCCGAATTCGGGATAATAATTGACATAGGCGTTCCGCGCGGCCGCCTCCGCCGCACTATAAATTTGCTCCGATGCCAGCCGTCCGGCATTTTCCCGGAGGGCCTGCTCCAGGGCCTGAGGCAAAGTATAAGTATTCAAGGTGTCACCGGCCTGGATCGGAATTACCTTGGCATCGAGAATGTCCTTGCGGAGAAAAGTCACCCCGATTTTATGGCCGGCTTCAAGATTGAGGCACAGATCTTCAACATCATCCAGTTTATTCGGCAGCGTATCCGGCGCGGCGCCGTTTCTAATTTTGACAATATTATCGGCGATCAGCCGGGCCATGCCCTGATACGGTTTCAGGGTATTTCCGGCCGTGGCGTCCTTTTCCAGCAGGAAATAGCCATCATAAACAAAGGTCGGCATTTTGGCATTTTGGGTTTCATAGAAGAACTGACGAATCTGGTCCAGGTCCATTCCCCAGAGGGGCGGCAGGTATATCAGGTTCGAGACACCCTTGATCTGATTCAGGCCGAGGAAAAAACTGTAAAGGCCGCGATCATTGTACCCTTCACCTGCAAAGATCGCGGCACCGGCCTCATTATAAAATTTTTCTTTCATTCGCACGAATTCATCGCCGGACGGGAAATAGAGAAAACCCAATTTCCGTTGAGGAAACAGCCGCTCCATCACGGCCAGATCGGATTTCACTTTATTGGGACGGATAAGGACCGCCAGATTTTTGGTTTTCGGTTTGCCGGTGCTGTCGACCAGGCCGGTGACTTCGGGATCGAATTGGTAGATTGCATAAATGGGAATCTTGCATCCGGCGTCCAGTAAATCCTCCACCACCCAGGGACCGGCGGCAAGGATGATATCGATATCTTTACGGGAGGATATGTCGTGGGCCATCTTCCGGCATTTTACCCGATCCCATGCGGCCGAAAAATACCCATCCGGATAGAACTGGATATTCAGGCTGTCGGAATTTCTCAAATCGAGATATTTTTTGATATCGCTCAGAAGAAGTTTATGGAAAAAGTAGGGGCCGCCTTCAAAATAACCGATCTGGAAGGTTCTGGGCGCTGTTGACGGGTACAAGGAAATGTTCAGTAGTAATATAATCGGAATAATAAACAATAATGCTTTTTTCATATTTTGTCCTTTCATCGGGTACCGGGCAAAATCATAATTATGTATTGGTTAATTAAAATAAACCAAATAATCGCATATTTCAACCGCACAAAAATCTAAACTTATACAAATCTGAACTCGCGAAGGCGGAAATAGATAAAAATCCGAAACCCTCAAATAAGGCGGTTGGAAATGAATCCCGGAAACATGATTAGGACGGCCAGAAGCAGTCCAAGCAATATGAAGAGAATCCTGAACCAGAGAGGGCGCCGGGATGCCCCGATAATCATATAAGCCGGAAAAATAATAAGATAGTGGCGGTAAATCGAAAGGGTGGTCCCGGTGGACAGCGAAAAAAGGTATAGAACGATGGCCGTAAGCCACAATTCCGCCCCAATCCCGTAAGGAATAAAGAGAAGCAGGATCAGTCCATACCATAAGATTACGCCATTTTCGGGACTGAAAATCGGATAGCGGGTCAAACTCTTGAAAATTGTGACAAAAGGGATTTCGGCCGTTCGATGATATTTCTCCTGAAAATGGAGTTGCAGGAAAAAATCGTCAAAGCGAAAATAGAAATAGCTCCACAAAAGGAGGGGCCCAAGGATAAACGGGATGGTAAATTTGGCCAGTTTGAGCCAGAAATGGTAGTCTCTTAGATTTCGCACCAAAGGTTTGCCATCAGAGATTTGCAGAACCGCCGGAATTATAGCAAACAGCATGGCCGATGGATAACTTAATGATATGGCCAGAGCCGTGAAAAATAGACCAATTTCCCGAGTCGGCCCCTTTACGAAATAAAGCAATATCATATAGAACGAGAACAGGAACAATATCAGGGCGTACGGAAATCCGGACAGGAAATAAAACGACGCCGGCCCGAGAACGAGCGATGCCAGAGTCAAAGTTGCCGGGATCGTCCCGAATTTGCGGTCCATGAAGCGAAAAAGAAAGATCAGGCCAAGGAACGAAAATAAAAAAGAGAGTATCAGGTAGGCGGATTGCGATGATCCTCCCGCCAGCGGCCGGAAGGCCGCGATCAAGAGGGGCCAGAGTGGGTACCAGCCGACATTACCGCAAATCCTTCCCGGCGGGTAATCGGTGGGCGTGCACGGATGGGCGTCATAACCGCGCTCCGAAATATCGACATACTGGGCCACATCCCAGACCGGGCGATAAAGAAAGCGGGTATTTTTATATGCCGAATAGCCTATATAAAGGCCGGCGAAAGCGATAAAGATGGCGGCAGGAATCCAATACTTTTTCATTTATCTCACTGTCCAAAAGGCACATGGCAAAGTATTATCCTGAAGAAGATAAAGGCAAACGGTTTTTTTCAGTTAGGGAAATATTATAAAATCCGGCGTCGGACCCGGGCGATATTCCGGTCCAGGATCCCCAGAAAAATCAAAATCAGGACTGTCGCCACGACCAGAATGAAACCATTGTTGAGAGCCTCGGCCGCCTTCTCAAATGATACGACAATCTGTTCATACGGTCCCCGTATGAAACCAACTCCATAATAGAAGAAAATCGTCAGGAACGCCCCTGCCACTCCCAATAGCGACAGGACTACGGTAATCCAGCTGATCGCGCTTTGGCCGCTGCCGGAATTTAGAATATCCATAATTTTCCGGGGAAAGTCAGCCGAGAGTTCAACGGGAGTATCACGTTTTAATTCGTTATATAAACCCTCATAGACTTTCAAATGCTCTCGGCAAATGGAACAATTCTCCAGGTGGTGACAGGCCGATATATCGGCAGAACCATCGAGAAATTGCTGAATTTGATCATCGGTCAAATGATTTATAGACATAAATCCTCCTGCGGGATTCTGGCGGTCAATCTTTGCTTGAGAAGGCGCCGTCCGCGGAACAGATAGCTTTTAACCGTTCCTTCGGGCAACCTCATGATATTTCCGATTTCCTGATAACTCATTTCGTGAAGATGGAACAGCGCTATTATGGTACCGAAAAGCGGCGGCAAACGGTCGATTTCGGCCTGCAAAAAATTTGAGAGGCTGGCTCGTTCGGATAATCTGTCGGGCCCGGCATCTTCGGAGATAGCCATCGAGGATTCAGTCGCATCATCTTCACTCACAAGCGATGGCTCCCCTTTCCCTTTCTGCAAATGGGAGACGGCCGTATTGAATGCGATAGCCGCCACCCAGGTGGAAAGTTGCGAATTGAACTTGAAGTCCTTCAGGCTCCGGTGAATTTTCAAAAAAACCTCCTGACAGACATCCTCGACATCTTCCCTGTTTTTCACCATCCGGCAAACAATATGAGACACCAGCCTTTGATGGTCACGAATCAGAATTCGGAACGCGTCAGTATCGCCCTTAAGGATGGTTTCGACAAGGGTGCGGTTATCGTTCATAGAGTTACCTGTAATCATTGGACTTATTTTACAGGCCAAATGTTGCAGATTCAAATAATAAATTTCTGCAACCTTAAGTTCGCCTGTCCGGTCTAATCAGTCAGAACGGTAAATTAAAAGGAGCCAATAATGGAACATTTTTGGGAAATCTTTCCGGTAATTGCGGTCTTTGGAGCGGCGGTTTTGGTGGTGAAATACTCCCTCGATTTCAAGACCCGCCAGAAACTTATCGACAAGGGGCTGGTCGACGAAAAAGTCAAATACCTTTTCTTCCAGAACAGCGGCATGACCAATGGATCATCGCTGAAATGGGGCATGGTGCTGGTGGCTATCGGTCTGGGAGCGCTGACCGGGATGTTTCGGCCGGACGAGTACGATTCCACGCTGGCGATTTCGATGATGCTCATTTTGGGCGGTATCGCCTTGATTCTATACTATGCCATATCATCGCGGACATCCAAAAAAGACCGTGACTCCAATACCTCAATCTGATCTGGCTGCAATCCGATTCTCATTGAAATATGCCCCGGTTTTACATAACATACCGGGGCAATTTAATATGGAGCAGGAATAAATGAAAAATTGGCAAAAAGGATTGTTCATCGCGCTGGGAGCGCTGTTTCTTATTCTCCTGGCGGTATTTATATCGAGTTCTGCTTCCGCGGCCGCCGATGTCACCGGCCACTGGGACGGCGCCATCTCCCTTCCGGGAACTGAACTCAAAATTACCGTAAATTTTACCAATGATTCCACTGGTGCACTTGCCGGCACGATCGATATTCCCCAGCAGGGCGCCAATAATCTTCCCCTGGGAAATGTCTCTCAAATTGAAAATACCGTCCAATTTCAGATACCGAATATTCCGGGCGCGCCGACTTTCAATGGCACTATTGGAACCAGCGGGGATTCTATCACCGGCGATTTTTCCCAGAGCGGGGGGCAGTATGAATTCCATCTGGCCCGCCTGAATGCCGTCGAAGCGGCCGTAGAGAAGCAGACGCTGGATGATAAATTAAAAAATCTCCGCGAATATGTTGACTCCGCCATGAAAGACTGGAAAGTCCCGGGGCTGGGATTGGCGATTGTCAAAGACGGTAAAGTGATTTTTGCCGAAGGTTTCGGCTATCGCAAGGTGAAAGACAAACTTCCCGTAACATCGGCAACCCTTTTTGCCATCGGGTCATCGACCAAGGCCTTCACCACCATGATTATGGGGATGCTGGTCGATGACGGCAAAGTCGAATGGGACAAGCCGGTCCGCAACTATATCCCGTGGTTCAAAATGAAGGATCAGTTCGCTTCGGAACGAATGACCCCGCGCGATCTGGTGACACACCGCTCCGGTCTCCCGCGTCACGATCTGGTCTGGTACAACAACCTGACCGCTTCCAGAAAAGATTTTGTCGAGCGTCTGCAGTACCTGGAGCCGAACAAAGATTTCCGCACCGATTTTCAATACCAGAACCTGATGTTCATGACGGCTGGGTATCTGGAGGAACAACTGACCGCCAAAAGCTGGGAGGATAATGTCCGGGAGCGGATATTTAATCCGCTCGGCATGACCGCCAGCAATTTCTCGGTCCTGGAATCGCAGAAAGCCGCCGATTATGCCCTTCCCTACAAGGAAGAAGACAGCGTGGTCAATGAGATACCGTTCCGCCAGATCACCCAGATGGGGCCGGCCGGCTCGATAAATTCCAACCTCAACGATATGGCCAAATGGGTCATGCTTCACCTGAACAACGGCAAGGTCGGCGATAAGCAACTTGTCTCGGCCGCGCAGTTGACCCAGATGCATACCCCGTACATGGCGATTTCCCAGCCCCAGATGTACGAGGAGGTCTCCCTTGCCGGTTATGGGTTAGGGTGGTTTATTGCGTCGTACCGAGGCCATACCCGCGTCTATCACGGCGGGAATATCGACGGGTTCTCGGCGCTGGTGTCGCTCTATCCACAGGACAATCTGGGGATAGTGGTGCTGACCAACATGGACGGCACGCCGGTTACGGGTATCGCCAATCACCGGGCCGCCGACCTGATGCTCGGGCTCGACCCGATCGACTGGAACGCCCGTAATAAAACCACTCAGGCGCAGGCCGAAGAGGCCCGCAAGAAGGCCCCCCCGACCGAGATGGAGCAGGTCAAAAACACGAAACCGTCGCATCCTCTCGCCGACTTCGCCGGCACCTATGTCAATCCCGGTTACGGGCCGGTGAAGGTCACGTTCGACGGCAGGCAGTTGAGCGCCCTCTACAACGGCCTTCAGATCGGGCTGGAGCACTGGCACTATGATGTTTTCCGCGTCAAGTTGCGGGAACTGGCGGACCAGAAACTTTTCTTCAATTTCATGACCAACGACAAGGGCGATATCGACCGGGTATCGTCGGTACTGGAGCCGACGGTCGCCGCGATTGTTTTCACCCGCCGGGCGGCCGACGAAATGCGCGATCCAAAGTTTCTGACCAAATTTGTTGGCGATTACGAGTTCCCCGGCCAGACGGTCAAATTCGAGTTGCGCGGCGACAGTATTCTGACGGTCACGGTTCCCGGCCAGCCGACCTACGAGTTGGAACCGTACAAGGGAACCGAATTCCTCCTCAAGGGGGTCAGCGGTTTCAGTGTCGAATTCCAGGTCGATAAATCGGGCGCGGTCCTTTCGGCGACCTTCAAGCAACCGAACGGCAATTTCACAGCGACGAGGAAGAAATAGAATTGCCGGTGGTGTAACCTCCAATTCCCCGCACCGCGGCAGATGCGATGCGCGGCGCTGTGCGCGGCAGATGTCCACATCTGCCCGAGCAGTTGTAGGGGCGGACCTGCGCGTCCGCCCTCCTTTTCTCCCGACACAAATTCCCCCAGAGGTGGGGAGGACATTGCCATGTTTCACCAGGGAGCCGGACAAGAATGTCCGGCCCACCGATTGTCTTTCCCTGTGCGATAATCCGGCAAACTGCCAGATCCCTGTCCGCCGTTCTTTCGCGGGATGTCTTCCTGATGCCCACCCCAAGGGGTGGGTTACCAGTTGTGGGACAAGAATATAACTTTCTCCAAAAGGAAACAAACCGATTGATTTTTGGTGTAAGGGAATGGGCGGTGTGGGGATGGCGGATATTTGGGTTCGCTTTTCTGATACAAAAGGGGGCCCCATTTTTTGCGTCTTTTCCCTCAAGCGGTTGAACGGGTGTGGATTGCAGGAATGTTTTGGCGCATTATTGCGCGATAATTTGCCGGTGCAAAGACCAATCGGCATTTGACAATGTATAGACATAATTATAGACCACTCTGTACCTATTGGCCCTATGAGACGAGTCACACCAAATTGATATCGATTTTGCACGATGCGACGGAATTATAATTTCCCACCCCAAGGGGTGGGTTACCCGGTTTGGAACCGCGGGGGTTCCGACCTGCCCTTGCAGTACCACGAAAGGCGTCCAATGAAATTGGAAAATTATATTGCATGGCTCAGCTCGGCCGATAATTCCCACCCGTTGGGTGGATTACCGGGTTTCCGCGAGGAATTGAAAGGCCGAAGAGTTAATATTACATAGGAATTATCAGAAATTGAGCTATTGACAGAATTCGCATATTGGACATATTATAAATAAAATTGGATGATAATTTGGGGTAGAATCTCTTAATAAATATTTTATTGCAGAAGAAGGCAATTTCAAGGCGGTGAATAATTCTGTTTTAATGGGGAGGAAACCATCATGAAATCGTGGGATAATTGGTTGGACGAATACTATTCCAGTTATCTGGAATTTGTAAAAAATAGAGTGAAGGAACTATGTGATCAGGATAAACAACAATATACTCAATTGCCATTTTATACACCACACGGGATATCTCACTTTAAAGCAGTAGAGGACATGATTCATCATCTCATTCCGGAGAATCGATCAGAAGCGTTTACAATTCAAGAACGGTTTTACTTGCTAGTTTCAGCCTGGGTTCACGATCTTGGTATGCTAACTTCTACTGTCTCGCAAGTATATCCAGAAAAGGCGCTTGCATATAGCGAAATAAGAAATAGACATCATCTAATTTCAGAAAAATTTGTGGTTGATCATTGGGCCGCTCTTGGGCTAAATGAGCAGGATAAAGAGCCAATTTCTAGGCTCTGTCGCTTTCATAGCAGGAAAGCATCTATTGAAGAATGTGAAGAATATATTCTGGTGGGCTTGGAGCGGGTGAAGTTAAAAGTTCTCGCTGCATATCTAAGACTGGCAGATGCTCTTGATGTGGGGTCATCCCGGGCTCCAATGGAAGCCTACGTAGTATGCTTAACTTATGGCATCCCTCTCGATATAAAATTGCACTGGATAAAAAGCCGAATAGTCAGCGGAATACAGCCAAATGCCGAAAATCGCAACATCATAGTCCAATTCAAAAAGCCCGTCTTAAATGGTGACACCGATTCGTCGGATACTGAACCACTCAGGAAAAAGCTGCTATCTGTATCCAATCTGGTATTAGAGGATCTGCGTAGCGAATTACAGAGTGTTTCGCATGTTCTCACGAAATATGGGCCATGTCCTTATCTAGATATATCACGTACAGACTCATCCATAATTCTAGATACGCAAACATTGGATGACCTGAAAGAGTTAGTTGTAAATTATGACATTATGATGAATCCTAGCGCGTCAAAATTACTAGAAATGATAATTGTGTCAATTGGAAATATATTGGGTGTCGAATTACATAAGTCCAAAGTATCCAAGAATATTATTTCAGAAAAGCCAGACGAAGAGGTCCTGAATAAACTCAATGGCTTCCTTGAGTCTCTTCAGAATGGACCAATCCAGGCCCGCCCATGCCATTTGGGATTAAAAGTAATTGTAGATAATTTCAGGAAAATGATTAATGAAAAAAGAAAGAAAGAGGAATTTGTAAGGTCAATTTCTGATTGTTATCGAAAACATCAGTCAATTCGTTCTCAAATAAGAACTAATGCCCAACATTTTATGGAAGCAAATTATCCAGGGTTATTGGATAAATATTGTCTAAACATTTTACTCTATGGATATAGTGAATTGGTAACGGTGGCGCTCTGTGGATTTCGTGATTCATTTCTAAAAAATAATGGTATTAAAGACCCACAAGGTGTTTACAATAGCAAAATTGAAAAGGAAACTTCAAAGATAATCAATATTTATGTATGCGAAGGGCAGCCAAAAACGCAGACTGCTACTGGCGACCACTATGTGTACCATGACGGTAGTCAGTATGCTTTGCATTTGCATAGAAGAAACTTTAGCAACATAATTCTAATCCCGGATATAATCGCTGGGTACATAATCGCACATCACAATATTGACTTTGTCATGGTAGGTGCAAATGGCATAAGTAGTAATAGTTTTTGGCATTCAGCCGGCCATTGCGCCATTGTGAATCTTGTACGTGAATTCAGAAGGAATAGACCTGTTGATAAGCCAAATACTAAGGTAATTTTGGTCGCATCCAGTGAAAAATATCGGCCAGGTAAGGCACAGGGTGATTTCGCACCAGAAAACATTTCTGTTGAAGGTACTGAAAATTGGATTGAGAACTCCATTCACATAGTAGATGGCTGCGAATTCCTTAAGGTTGCAGATATTGCCGTACGTGAGACTAATTGGATGCTTAAGGACAGTAAACTTTTAGAAAGAATAATTGAATCTGGCGCTGTATTTTATAATCCTCTTGAAGACAATATTCCAATTCATAATATTGACTACATGATTAGCAATATCGGCTATGACGAGATAAATGAGGAGAACTGGAAATATCTCATAGACGAACATTTCGCGGAAAAGGCAAACATTAAGATATAGTTATTAAATATATAAATCCGGTAACCCACCCATCGGGCGGTGATTTTCAATAGGGCTAAACTGTCCTATTACATTTTCAAGCACGGTACAAAATAGTCGGAATTCTTCCCTATTCTGCACGGCCCCCAAAAGACCTGTCATGCAATATTGGATTCCCGCCCTTCAGGGGCCGGGTTCGAAAAGCTGCGCGGGAACAACTTTGGTTTGAAGCAATATTTGACGGGCAGACTGAAGTCTGCCGCGCACAAAGTGGATTGCGGCCCGTCAACGGCTGGGTCCGAGAACCTTCGCCGGAGTGACAATATGGGGAAGGATGATGCAAGGTATCGTGGGGCGTATTGCAATACGCCCCTACGAACTTGCGATGTCGGGTTTTTCATCCGGCGTAGCCGGATTCAGAACCCGACCTACCAAGAATGAATAATTTCATATTGCAGAGAATCAAAATGGAATCTATTTTGATTATGGGGAAAGGCCGAAGAACGATTCGCCTATATAATTATATTGATTGGAGGGAGCCATGACGGGTCGAAAAAGCGCCATATTGATATTTTTCTTAGTTGTTTTTGTCTCCGGTGTATCCGGGGATGAGCCCGATTCCGGAAGGAGCCCGATGCCTGATCTCGGCAGGATGATGTTTCCCGAAAATTGGGTGGATTTTGTCGGCCAGCCTTGTCCTGTCGGCCTGGGAAACTACGCCGCCGATCTGGCCGGAAGGACGATCGCGCCAACCACCGTAGAAATCGATGATAAAGTCATAAAGGTCGGCATGAAAGATGCAAACTTGAAAATACTTCTCGATACTCTTTACCGGATAAGCGATTCATCGATCAAGCGTACGGAAAGGGAAAATGATCAATTTTTAAGCGATCTCCTCCGGGCCAATCCTTTTACCATGCACTATTATATACTTTACGGGCTGACGGGTCGGAGCGGGTGGTTCGAAACGGTGGCGTGCGATTTCAGTAATTGCGCCAAAATCAAAATTTCCCTGCATGCATCGACCGAAAAAGGAATTTATCGGGTATATTTGATCCATGTCAATCTGCCGCCGATTGAAGCGAGCGATGTATCGCTTAAAAAGGTCGAGAATCATCTGACCGCAATAAGAAAAAGCGTTCCCCCGGCGGTGTGGAATATTGACAAGAATACGTTAAAAGTAACCTGCGATTAGGATCCGGTCTGCCCACCCCAAGGGGTGGGTTACCCGGTTTTCAAGGCCTCGAGACCCGACCTACGGCTGGTGCAAATCAAGATGTCGAAACCCCGTCGTCCGGCAGGAGCCGGACTCGGGGGATTTCGACCCACGAATATATTTGGATTCCGGGTTAAGCCCGGAATGATATAAAATGGAAAGGTCGCAATTCAATTCAGCGGCCGGATCCGGCAATTGCCGGACTGCTCACGGGAATGGAGTTGTCGGGTTTCTCGGTCCCTTTGGGACCTCGAGGCCAACCTTCGAAGGCTTGACAAAGACGCATAATCGGTCATTCCCACAGCAGAGCTGTGGGGCACCCGGCCCACCCCAAGGGGTGGGTTACCCGGTTTTCATGGCCTCGAGACCCGACCTACGAGGACTTTATCAGGCCGGTCTGCACGAACAAGTCATGAAGCGATTGTTGCGCGAACGCTTTTTGAAATTCCTCCAGAATGGCGTGGCGTAGCCCCACGTCGCGAGTGGTGCGCCGGGCTTCATTCAGATTAGATTCGTTTATAAATTCAGGAATTGGCGATACCATTTCAAATTTCTCAAAGGGAATTTCATAAATATAACCGTCGCAAAATATCCCCAGATTAAAATTGTCATAGCCGTGCCTAAAGCTGCTGTCGGTCGAAGTCAGTTCGCCGAAAGGAGAGTTTTTCGCATCAAAGCCGACATAGCGGTATTCTTCCGGTATCGTTCTCATAATCGCATCAATGGCGCCGTCAACCGGTTGCACCCAAATATCGGGATTGTCCGACAGCCAGGGAACATGGGTAGATACGGTTATGGCTCGCTTTTGGGCTTTTTGGAAGACAAAGTTACCCATTTTGTCGACATACCCTTCGAGACGGTTATTTCTGTAAAGGGGGAATCTGTATTCGGTAAAGGCATGGTTGAGGCCGGAATAGATAAGGGCCTTATTCCCTTTCATTATTGTTTCTCTCAAAATTAAATCGGCCCATATTTGCTCATCATAATCTGCCATCACTTTTTTCATGATTTCGGGATTGCGCCAGTCCTCGGGTTTCTGCAGAAGATACCAGCGATGGGAATCATTCAGGCCAATGACATGAAATTTCTGGTCACCTGTCAATTTTTGATTTATTTCCCATGCCACTTTAAAGGTATCCATATATTCCTGAAAGCCCCAATCGACCGAAAAGCGGAACATAATTTCTTTCGCCAGGGCCTCGTCATAATTCCGCCCGAATATTAATTTATCAATCAAGGGCTGCTCTTCCCGGCGGGCGAATTCCGTAAACAAATAAAAGATGCCGTGCGCGGGTAAGAGCCGCATGATCCTGTGAAAAAGTCGTAGATTATGTTTGGTATAGTGGCTCTCGCCAAGAAATATTAGATCGTGAGATTTAAATTTGTGAAGGATATAATTTTCGGGTGTCCGATAATTGTCAGTCAGATACTGTTTTAAGTGATGCAATTGATGATCGGGAATTGATTTGTTCACAATGACTCCTCCCCGTTTATCGAAATCCAGCGGGCAAATTCGAGATCAGGCTCTCGAAGTATGAATAATAATTATATTGACAAAAGACGTCAAGCCCCGAGTGGACGTGACCTACAAAAACCAGGCCTATCAAGGCTTGACTCAAATTCGCAAAAGCGCTAATTTCCTGTAAAATCGAAAATCGGGAGAACATTCAAAACTTAATGAGGTAATCGTAAAAATGAGAAATCTAAGAATATTTCTAATGGCGGCGGCAGTGTGTTTTCTCACGGAAACAGGGAGAACCGAGGGCATCCTGATGTCATGGGGCGCCAAAGATTTGGTCGGCATGACGCAGGAAAAATATGAAGCCGCCAAAGAAATGAAGCCGGAAGAGATAATCAATGGAAATAAGAAGGTCGCATCCTGGCCGGAAACTTATTTGCTATTGGTCGCGGCCTTCAATCATGAAAAAGATAAGGATTTCTTGAACGGTCTGATCGAGCAGGTCGGCGATTCCGAAAAAAAAAACGCTGACCGATACGAAAAGACTGATTATCTGGGAGAGAATAGCGACGGGAGAGATATTTTTCGAAGGGAAAGGCTTTCAGGTCGAGGATGATTTGTTTTCGGTCGGGGGACGGGCCAATTGGATGCTGCGAAATATGACTTCAAAGAATTTTGGCTATATCAAACCCGCCAGCAGCGTTGAGGAGCAAAGGGAAATTCAGAATAAGTGGGAAAAATGGAACAACGGCGAAGATGTCGCGGAAATTCAAGTGAAGCCGGAATCCGAGGAAGGGATAACCGAAATAGAGAGTATGGAGGCGCTGGAAGCGCTGATCCAATCCCTGAAACCGAGTGATCAAAAAGATCAATATATCAAAGACTGTCTGCAAAATGTGTATGGATTGGAGACTTTGCCGAAAGAAAAGGATTCGCCGGCGCGGCTATGCGACCCGGACAATTATACTTACGGCTATTTGACCTTAATTACAGGCGTAAAAGATAAACATGAATACGAGTGGTGGCAGGAGTGGTGGAGCGCAAATAAGGATAAACTCCAATGGAATTCAAGAAAGGAAAGGTTTGAAGTAAAGAAGAAATAGAGCTCGAAAGAAATATCCGGCCCT
This sequence comes from Candidatus Zixiibacteriota bacterium, assembly GCA_900498245.1. NCBI lineage: Bacteria > Pseudomonadati > Candidatus Zixiibacteriota > Candidatus Zixiibacteriota bacterium. Next base: position 999,322 of record LS998015.1, on the reverse strand, counting down.
AAGGGGCCCAACCTTTGATAACGGTTTCAACCTGCTCAGATTGTCCCGATCATCAATCCGAGGCGCGATCGGGTTCTCACCGCAAAGCTATGAAATTGCCCCGCCTTCTTTGTGTCCGCGGAAATATTTAAGCAATTCGAACCACATAATGCTCACCAATCCGCCGGCCAGACAGATCAATAAATCAATGGGGTGCAGCTGCGAAAACTTGAAAAGATCCCGCAAAAACGGGATGAATAGAACCAGTCCCAGAAACGCAAAGGCGCCGCCAATAACCCACCAGAGTGCGGCATTGGGAGATTTGAGAGTCTGCCAGATGGTTCGGGTCCAGGAACGATTGGTCAGAATCAGGCCGAGATTAGCGAATATCAAGGTTGTAAAGGTGAGGGCCCTGGCCTCGTTAATGCCCCGACCGAGTTCTCTGGTGATTATGAACACGGCCAGGATCACCGCCAGAACCATCAGTCCTTGCAGAAGACTCAAGATTATGGTTCTCTTTCCAAACAGCGGTTCTTTGGGATTTCGCGGGGGGCGATTCATGACGCCGGCCTCTTCATTTTCGGCCTCGAAGACCACCGAACACGCCGGGTCGATAATCAGTTCCAAAAAGACGATATGAACCGGAAGAAGTACCAGGGGCCACTGCATCACCACAGGAATAAAAGACATTCCGGCAATGGGAACATGGACGGCGAGAATGTAAGCCATCGCCTTTTTGATATTGTCGAAGATGCGTCGTCCCAGGCGCACCGCCCCGACAATCGAGGAAAAATCATCATCGAGCAGAACCAGCGACGACGATTCCCGCGCCACATCAGTCCCCCGCCCCCCCATGGCGATTCCGATATGAGCCGATTTCAAAGCCGGGGCATCATTGACACCATCTCCGGTCATGGCGACAATTTCGCAATTGGTTTTCAGGGCATTGACAAGCCGCAGTTTTTGTTCGGGAACCACCCGGGCGAATATATTGATATCTTTGATCCGATGGGGAAGTTCCTCGTCGGATATAACGTTCAACTCCGCCCCGGTGACATATTTATCGGCGGGGCTGAGCCCGATTTGCCGGGCGATGCTTTGTGCGGTTCCCGGGTAATCACCCGTAATCATAATCACTCTCATACCGGCGGTATAACATTCCTTGATGGCGAGAGGAACGGTGGGGCGGATGGGATCGGCCAGACCGGTCAGCCCAAGGAAGGAGAACTCAAATTCGTGCTGTTGCCCGGGAAGTTCGCTTCCGCCGAATTCAGCCCTTGCCACTCCCAGAACCCGAAGGCCGTCACAGGCCATCCGGCTAACAATTTCGGTAAGTTCCTTTACTTTCTCGGGTTGCAGATGGCACAAATCAAAGATCGCTTCCGGAGCCCCCTTTGCGGCAATGAGGTGAGCGTTTCCGTCCGGGGACTTCCAGACATGAGTTAGAGCCAGGAGGGCCTTGGATAAGGGATACTCCTGGACCAAGGTCCAATCATTATGCAGGTGTTCAGTTTGCGCCAGATAGTCATCGCCCAGTTTCTTGAAGGCTTTCTCCATCGGATCGAATGGATCTTTCTTACTGGCCAGGATACCGTATTCGACAATCTCATGAAATTTGTCCGGAAGGTTGCCCTTATCCGATCCATCGAAGACATAAAATTCATTGTCGACAAAAGTGCTGCGGACGCTCATACGATTCTGGGTCAGGGTCCCGGTTTTATCAACACATAGGACGGTTGCTGAACCGAGTGTTTCGACGGCTGGAACGTGTCGTGTCAGGACCTGTTTCTGGGAAAGGCGCCACGCGCCAAGCGCAAGAAATATGGTCAGGACCACAGGGAACTCCTCGGGAAGAGTCGCCATGGCTAATGTTATGCCGGCCAGAAATCCACTAATCCAATCGTTTCTGGAAAGACCATAAACAATTATTACAAGAAGGCACAAGGAGATACCGAGGATGGCGAGATTTCTCACAAGGCGGCCGGTTTCTTTTTGCAGTAATGTGCTTTCCTGTTCCACCGCCTGGAGGGCCCGTCCGATTTTGCCGATTTCCGTTCTTGTGCCGGTGGCATAGACCTGCCCAATTCCCTGACCCTGAACGATTAAAGTACCGGAATAGACAAACGGGAGATCGTCTCCACCCGGCTGAACAGAGGCGCTTTTGCCATCCCAATTCGTCTTTCTGACGGCCACCGATTCTCCCGTCAAGAGTGATTCGTCAATGGCAAGATTTATGCTGTTTAGAATCCGGGCGTCAGCGGGAACGCGGTCGCCCTCATGCAGTAAAATAATATCATCGGTAACGACTTCCCGGCCCGCGATTCGCTTCTGTTCACCATTGCGTATGACCAGCGCCCTGGGGCTGGAGAGATCCCGGAGAGCTTCCAAAGCCCGTTCCGTTTTTCTTTCCTGGTACAGTGTGATGCCTATAACTACCATGACAAATCCCAGCAGCATGATGGCTTCCTGAAAGTCCCCCAGAAAGAAATATAGGGTACCGCAGGCCACCAAAAGAATAAACATCGGCTCCCGCAGCACATCAAAAGCGATGGCAAAAATGCTTCGTTTCTTGGTAGAGGGCAATTCGTTATAGCCGTCGATCGACAGCCGCCGCGCGGCTTCGCTATCCGATAGTCCCCTTAAGGATTCCGTATCAAAATTCGCCATTAAAAATACTTTCCCCTGATACGCCGATCATTAAATGGCCTCAACTGGAAACAGCATTCAGTGTCCTGAAAGGTGAGAGCGGAATCGGTTGAGATCGATCTGGCAATGGGTCGGGTCGCCGTCGCAATCATCGTCACACGGTTCAACATGGATGGTAACATGAGCGTGATGAATTTTTTTCACCAGTTCCTCCTCAAGATGATCACAGATTTTATGAGCGTTCTCCAGATCTATGAAGCGGCACTGAACCAAATGAAGGTCTATCTCGCGGCGATTGCCGGATTTTCTGGAGCGCAGGTCATGAAATCCGACAAAATGAGGGCGATGTTCATCAAGAATCTTCACAATTATATCTGTCTCATCATCTGAGAGTTTTTCATCCATCAGATCGCGGACGGAACGGCGAAGGATACCAAACGCGGCATGTCCTATGACAACAGCCACCCCGATGGCAATAAGGGGATCAAGGATATGCCAGCCGGTAAGTTTTATCAGGAGGAGCCCGGCGAAAACGCCGAGTGAAGTGAAGACATCGGTGGAAAGATGCAGGGCATCGGCCTCCAGCGCCAGGGAATCGGTTTCTTTGGCGACCCGGAGAAGTCGTCTCGAGACCACGAAATTCATGGCGGCAGATATGCCCATGACAACAAGTCCCAGATCGACTTTTTCGACCACACCGCGTCCTATTATCTTCTGCGCAGCCTCATATAGAATAATTACAATCGCCACGAAAATAAGAAGGCCTTCAAACGCTCCCGATAGGCTCTCGGCTTTGCCGTGGCCGAACGGGTGCTCGCGGTCCGGCGGTTTGGCCGATTCCCGAACGGCAAAGAAGGCGACAATGGCGGCGATAAGGTCAATGCCGGAATGGATCGCCTCGCTGATAACGCTTATCGAGCCGATAGCAAGCCCGACAATCAGTTTCCCGACGACCAGGGTGGTGTTGGAAGCCACCGAAAGGGCGGCGGTGTTTTGTTTAGCGCGGTCGTGACTCATACTAATAAATATAAGCCATTCCGGGGGTTAATCCGGATGGCCATTGCGCAATTAAACAAATATCTGCAATTTAGGCAATAATAATAGTCAAATTGCCGGGAATTTCTGCAAAGTTACAAATCAGGATAGGATTTATAGCATTTCATAAATAGACTTAGTAATCCAGAACAGGAAAAGCGATAAGGGACAAATAAGTATATTTTGCAGAAAGGGGTAATTCTGTCAAAAAATTATTGATTACAAATAAGTAAAGTTGAAGTGCACATGAAAGACAAAAATCAAATGGAGAGTAATCTTATATTGTTTTTTTGACGATAAGATGTAAAGGGGACAAAATTTGATTTGTATGATGACAAGCACGATAAAAGAGAGTGAAATTAGTGACCTTTTTCTTGACATTTTATGACCTGTTTTATAGATTTTACTCTGTAGAAAGGACGTCACAATTGGAACCCGCATTTATAATCGGCACCGTTCGCGATTTTTCATTCAGGCATGGTTGTATGATGTTAAAAAAATACGGATCAGGCCAGAAGGTATCGGTCCGTTGTACTATGATAGGGACGAATGATGCAAACGGCACCGGCGTAATTATGGCACCGGCGGCGGGGGTCGTTTTATTTAATTATATTTGTGAATTATTTCACATATTTGGCCCATTATTTCGAGGCGGTCGTGGGGTTCTACGATAGAAAACGATAAGGAATTAAAACATGTCATATACATTTCGAAGAGAGGAGGACGCTTATGCCTGACCAGGCCGGATGGCGTAAGATAAAATATGAAGAGGAACTCGATCCCGGGTTCGCCGACGAGATCGCGTCGATACCGGGGGGCGAGCATTTATTCAATTGCATCCAGTGCGGGACATGCAGCGGGATGTGCCCGTTGAGTCCGGAAATGGACTACACTCCGCGGCGGATCATAGCGATGATACGGGCGGGATTCCGCCAGGAAGTCTTGAGCAGTTATACCTGCTGGTTGTGCGCATCGTGCTATTCCTGTGCCGTGGAATGTCCGAAGAACGTGAAGATCACGGATATCATGTATGCGGCCAAGCGGCTGGCGATCAAGGAAGGCGTGGCCCCGTCGCGGTTCCCCATATCGGTTCTGGCGCGGGAATTTTTCAACCAGGTCCACAGCAAGGGACGGAGCACCGAAGGGCGGCTGATCATGCGGCTCTACATGAAATCGAATCCATTCAAAGCCCTGAAGCAGGCGAGCCTGGGACTGAAACTCTGGACGCAGGGACGGATCGGGGTCGGCTCGGAGGCGATCAAGAGAAAAGGGGAACTGCAGAGACTTCTGCAGGCGATCGAGCCGGAGCATATGGTGCGCAAGGGTGAAGTGGTCACGCGCAAGGAGGTCAGATGAGTTACCTGTATTTCCCGGGATGCTCCCTGAAGGGAACGGGGCGCGCCTATGAGGATTCGATGCTGGCGGTTTTTCAGCTTTTGGAGACGGCGCTGGAAGAACTCGAAGACTGGAACTGCTGCGGGGCGACGGCCTACATGGCGATCAGCGAACTCAAGGCATTTGCCCTGTCGGCGCGCAACCTGGCGCTGGCCGAGGCCAAAAAGGGAAGCGCCGATTCGATCGACCTGATTGCCCCGTGCGCGGCCTGTTATCTGGTCCTGAATAAGACCAATAAGTATTTTCAGGATTACCCCGATATCCGGAAGAAAATCAATTCGGCGCTCGATGCCGCGACCTTATCGTACAAAGGGACGGTCAAGGTGCGCCACCCGCTCGATATCATAGTCAATGATATCGGGATGGAGCGGATTTCGAAAATGGTCAAAAAGCCTTTGAAGGGTCTGAAAGTGGCCTGCTATTACGGCTGTCAGATTGTTCGGCCGTATGCCGATTTCGACGATCAGCATAACCCGTCATCGATGAATGTGTTGATGAAAACGCTGGGAGCCGAGACCCTGGAGTGGCCGCTCAAAACGCGCTGTTGCGGGGGGTCCCTGACAGGGACGGTGCAGGAAACCGGGATGCGGCTGAGTTATGTAATTTTGAAAGAGGCGGAGAAGCGGGGCGCGGATGTGATCGCCACGGCCTGCCCGCTCTGTCAATTCAACCTGGAATGTTATCAGAAGCAGATGGGCAGTGAATATCATGACAAGGTGAAGATGCCGGTGGCCTATTTCTCGCAATTGATGGGTCTGGCCTTCGGTATGGAGGACAGCAAACTGGGGATAAACCGGCTGTTCGTGCCGATCAAATCATCCCAGTTCGCGGGAGGTGCATATGTCCGCGGTTAGCAATAATAAAACGAACGGCACCCCCAAAATCGGCGTTTATGTCTGCCACTGCGGTATCAATATCGCCAGTAAAGTCGATGTGAAGGAAGTGGTCGAATTCGCCAAGACTCTCCCCTATGTGACGGTGGTGCAGGAATACAAGTTCATGTGCTCCGATCCGGGTCAGGAGATAATTCAGCAGGATATCCGCGACGGCAAGATCGACCGGGTGGTGGTGGCCTCGTGCTCGCCCTTGATGCACGAGCCGACTTTCCGCAAAGCGACTTTGGCCGGCGGGCAGAATCAGTTCTTTTTCCAGATGGCCAATATCCGGGAGCATGTTTCCTGGGTGACCTCGGACAAAGGGGCCGCGACGGCAAAAGCCAAGGCGCTGGTGGCCGGGGCAGTACGGAGGATTTCGCTACATCGGGCGCTGGAAAGAACCCGGGTCAAAGTGAATCCCGATGTTTTGGTGGTCGGCGGCGGTATCTCCGGTATTCACGCAGCCTTGACGATGGCCGACTCCGGCAAGAAGGTTTATCTGGTGGAGAAGGAGCCGACGATCGGCGGGCACATGGCCCAGTTCGACAAGACCTTCCCCACCCTCGATTGCGCGGCCTGCATTCTGACGCCGAAAATGTCGGCGGTAAGATCGCATCCCAATATCACCATGTGGACCTACTCGGAGGTTGCCCAGGTGGAAGGGTATGTGGGGAATTTCAAGGTGAAGGTGCGGCGGAAACCGCGTTATGTCGATGAGAGTCTCTGTGTCGGCTGTTATGAGTGTATCGAGAAGTGCATTTTCAAGCAGGGGAAATTCCAGGATGAGTTCAACGAGGGATTGAGTTTGCGGAAACCGATTTATATTCCGTTCCCGCAGGCGACCCCGCTGGTGGCCCTGATCGATAAAGAAACCTGCGCCTGGTTCCGGGGCGGCAAATGTAAGAAACCGTGCGCCGACGCCTGTGAACGGGAGGCCATCGATTTTGATCAGAAGGAAGAGATCAAGGAAATCGATGTCGGCGCCATAATTCTGGCGACGGGGTACAAAACATTCGATGCCACGCGGATCCCGCGCTACGGCTACGGCAAGTACAAGAATGTCTATACCAGCCTGGAAGTGGAACGGCTGGTTAATGCTTCGGGTCCGACCGGCGGAGAGATTCTTTTGAAAGACGGAACCAAGCCGAAATCGGTGGCGGTGGTGCACTGTGTCGGGAGCCGGGACGAGCATACCAATAAGTACTGCTCGCGGCTCTGCTGTATGGCGTCGCTCAAACTGGCCCACTTGATTCATGAAAGAACCAACGCGGAAGTCTATAATTTTTATATCGACATGCGGGCGGCCGGCAAAGGGTATGAGGAATTCTACGACAAACTCCTCAAAGAAGGGGTGCATTTCATCCGGGGCCGTGTCGCCGAAGTGACCGATTGGGCGATGACCAAGGACGAAGAAGGGAAACTGGTGATCCGGGCCGAAGATACCATGATCGGCGCGGTGCGCCGGATCCCGGTCGATATGGTCGTTCTGGCGGTCGGCCTGGAGCCGCAGGCCAATGCCGATGATGTCCGGCGGATGTTCAATATCAGTTGCGGCAGTGAAGGGTGGTTTTTGGAACGTCATCCGAAACTGGCCCCGGTTTCGACTTTCACCGACGGGATATCGCTGGCGGGGTGCTGTCAGGGGCCGAAGGATATTCCTGATGCGGTCGCCCAGGCGGGGGCCGCGGCGGCCGAGGCGATGGCCCTGATCGATAAGGGCTTTGTCGAACTGGAACCGAACACCGCGTTCGTGCAGGAAGAGTTCTGCTCGGGATGCAAGACCTGCGTGGCTTTGTGCCCGTACAGCGCCATAACCTTCGACGAGAAGAAGAATGTGGCGTCAGTCAACGGCGCACTCTGCAAGGGGTGCGGAACGTGCGTGGCGGCCTGCCCCTCGGCGGCGCTGCAGCAGAATCTCTTCATGGACGACCAGATTTACGAAGAAATAAAGGGAGTAATCAGCTATGTCTGATATAAAGAGTGATAATAAACCGTTCGAGCCCCGGATCGTGGCCTTCTTCTGCAACTGGTGCACGTACACCGCCGCCGATTTGGCGGGGACGGCGCGGATGACGTATGCACCGAATGCCCGGGTGGTACGGATCATGTGTTCCGGGCGGCTCGACCCGCAATTTGTTCTGACGGCCCTGAGGGAGGGCGCCGACGGGGTATTGATCGGCGGCTGTCATCCCGGCGACTGTCATTATATGGAAGGAAATTATAAGGCCTACCGCCGTTTCGTTCTTTTGCGTCGTCTTCTCGAGACAATGGGGATCGAAAAGGAACGGGTGCGGCTGGAATGGATCGCGGCGTCGGAGGGAGACCGGGTACAGAAGGTGATGAACGAGATGGCCAATGATATCCGTCGTCTCGGCCCGCTTCATCTGGAACCGGAGGCGATCAATCTGCATGCCGCCCTTCACGGAGCAGGCAAACCGATGATGCAGGAGGTGGCGCGATGAGTAAACCGAAAGTCGGATTTTACTGGTGCGCCGCCTGCGGAGGGTGCGAAGAATCGGTGGTTGACCTGGCGGCCGGCATTCTCGATGTGGTCGGCGCGGTCGATATTGTCTTCTGGCCGGTGGCGCTCGATTTCAAGCGCGAGGATGTCGAGAAGATGCAGGATAAGGAGATGGCGGTCTGTTTTATCAACGGGGCGATCCGTTCTTCCGAGCAGGGGGAAATGGTGGAGTTGCTTCGTAAAAAAGCGGGACTGGTGATCGCTTTCGGCAGTTGTTCCCATATGGGGGGCATCCCCGGTCTGGCCAATCTGTACAACAAAGAGCAGGTGATGAAAACCGCTTACAAAGATACGGTCACCACGGTCAATGACAGCAACACCTATCCGGTGGAATCACACAAGGTGCCGGAAGGGAACCTGACTCTCCCCTCGCTCTGGAACACGGTCAAGACCCTGGATCAGGTGATCGATGTCGATTATTACATTCCCGGATGCCCGCCGCCGTCGAGCCTTCTGGCTGACGCGGTAAACACCATCCTGCAGGGGAAACTCCCGGCCAAGGGTTCGGTCCTGGCGCCGGATACGGCCCTCTGCCATGAATGCCCGAGGAAAGCTTCGAAGCCGGAGAAGGTGGCTATCAAGGAATTCAAGCGCCCGCACGAGGTGATAATCGACGAGGAAAAGTGCCTTCTGGCGCAGGGTCTTCTCTGTCTCGGCTCGGCCACGCGGAGCGGCTGCGGCTGGGTCTGTATCAACGGAAACATGCCGTGCACGGGGTGCATGGGGCCGATCAGCCGGGTGCATGATCACGGAACCAAGGCGCTTTCGGCGATCGCCTCCTTGACAGCCTCCAATGATGAGGCCGAAATCGCGGCGATTCTGGATAAGATTGTCGATCCGGCCGGGACCTTTTTCCGCTACAGCCTGCCGGCATCGCTTTTGCACCGCAAATATGAGGCCCCGGCAGAGGGAGGTAAGTGACGATGAAACGTGAAATACTGATAGATCCGATTACCCGTCTGGAAGGGCACGGCAAAATCGATATATTCCTCAATGACAAGGGGGATGTGGACCGGGCCTATTTGCAGATTCCGGAACTGCGCGGATTCGAAAAATTCGCCGAGGGGCGTCCCGCGGAAGATATGCCGCAGATTACATCGCGTATCTGCGGGGTCTGCCCGACGGCGCACCATATGGCGGCCACCAAGGCCCTCGATGATCTGTACCGGGTCGATCCGCCGGCGGCGGCGAAGAAAGTCCGCGAGTTGGTTTATAATTTATTCTTTGTCGAAGATCATGCGCTGCATTTCTTCTTCCTCGGCGGGCCCGATTTCGTGGTCGGACCGACCGCCCCCAAAGCGGAACGGAACATATTGGGCGTACTGGGTAAAGTGGGGCTCGAAGTCGGCAAGGAAGTGATCGGCCTGCGGAAGGAGATTCGCGATTTGATAATCCTGGCCGCCGGCAAAGTGATTCATCCGGTGTTCGGTCTTCCGGGCGGCATTTCCAAACCGATCAAGAAAGAAGATCAGCAGAAATATATCGCCGGGGCGGAGCATGCCGTAAAATTCGCGGAGTTCTCGCTTCAGGTTTTCAATGACATAGTGCTCAAGAATAAGCAGTATGTTGACTGGATTCTTTCCGATACTTACACCCATAAGACGTACTACATGGGTATGGTCGACAAGAACAACAAGATCAATTTCTACGACGGCGATATCCGGGTGGTCGATCCGAGCGGCAAAGAATATATCAAATTCAAACCGCAGGATTATCACAAGCATGTCGGCGAACATGTTGAGCCGTGGAGTTATATCAAATTCTGCTATCTTAAGGGAGTCGGCTGGAAAGGGTTCGAGGACGGTCCCGACAGCGGGGTTTATGCCGTGGCGCCGCTGGCGCGGCTGAATGCCTCGGACGGTATGGCCACCCCGAAGGCCCAGGCCGCTTATGAGCAGTTTTATAAGACCCTGGGCGGAAAGCCGGTGCATCACACCCTGGCCAATCACTGGGCCCGTTTAATAGAATTGCTTTATGCCGCCGAGCGGTCGCTGGAGTTGGCCAAGGATCCGGATATTGTCAATCCGAATGTGCGGACGATTCCGAAAGAGATGCCGGTCGAAGGGATCGGGATTGTCGAGGCGCCGCGCGGAACATTATTCCATCACTACAAAACCGACGAACGCGGGGTGGTGACGGCGGCCAATCTGATTGTCGCCACGCAGAACAATGCGGCGCGAATCGCGATGTCGGTCGATAAGGCGGCGCGGGGTGTAATCAAGGGCGGAAAAGTGGATGACGGACTTTTAAATATGGTCGAGATGGGTTTCCGCGCCTATGACCCGTGCCACGGCTGCGCCACGCATGCCCTGCCGGGACAGATGCCGCTGATGGTTCGGATATATGATGCGAACCATCAGGTCCTGAAAGAACTGCGGCGCGATTAGGATTTTATGAAAACGCTGGTGCTAGGTCTGGGAAACGATATTCTGGCCGATGACGCAGTCGGAATTTTGACGGCACGGGCGCTTAAAGACGAAGAGAAGGGTCAGGTTGAAATAAATGAATCAGCCCTCCACGGCCTGGCCCTTCTTGAGTTATTTATCGGGTACGACCGGGCGATAATTATCGACGCCATCCAGACCGGGCAGTATGAACCGGGGACGGTTATCGAACTGGAACCGGCCGATCTGGGGGCGGTTACGGCACCATCGCCGCATTATTCCGGCCTGCCGGAGATGCTTCATATCGCCGGCGAATTGAATTTGCATTTTCCCAAAGAAATTAAGATCTTGGCTCTGGAAGTGGAGGATCCATATTCGGTGAGAGAATCGCTGACAGTATCGGCCCAGGAGGGGATGCTGAAATTGAAAGAGATGGTCAAAAAGCAGTTACGGATATGGAACGAGCCGGATTGAGATGCATGAACTTCGCATAGCCGAATCAATCGTTGAAATAAGTCTGAAAGAGATCGAGCGGCAGAATTTGACCGGGGTCAGGGCGATCGGGGTGAAGATCGGGGCGCTGGCCGGGGTGAACGCCGATTCATTGCTTTTCGGGTTCGAGGCGATCACGGTCGACACGCCGCTGGCGGGGGTAAGACTGGAAATCGAAGAAGTGCCGGTCAAGGGAAAATGCCACGCCTGCAAGAAAGATTTCGAAATCAAAGAATTTATTTTTATTTGTCCGCATTGTTATTCGTCGGATATCGAGATTTCGCAGGGGCAGGAGCTCGATATCGCATATATTGAGACGGATTGAGTTTGTCCGTATCGGTGTTGCACATCCCAATTTTTTAAGTATATTAATCCCATAAGGGATTTTAAGACCCGGATCGAAGGGTTGAATCATAGCGTGAGAATAATATGACCAAGAAAATCGAAGTGGAAAAAAAGGTTCTCTCGGAGAACGATAAACTGGCGGCGGAAATCCGCGCCGAAATGACCAGACGGAAAATCGTATCGCTCAATCTGGTTTCTTCTCCCGGCTCGGGGAAAACGTCGCTTCTGGAACGGACTTTGGCGGAACTTAAGGACAAAATCAATATGGCGCTGATTGCCGGGGATGTGCAGACCGAAAACGACGCCAATCGGCTGATTAAGGCGGGCGGGAAGGCGGTGCGGCCGATTGTCACCGGCGGGGCGTGCCATCTCGACGCTAAAATGATCACGAAGGTTCTGGAAGAGATGAACCTTGACGGGGTGGAGATTCTGTTTGTCGAGAATGTCGGCAACCTGGTCTGCCCGTCGAGTTACGATCTGGGCGAGGATATGAAGGTGGCGCTTATCAGTACCACCGAGGGGGATGATAAGCCGCTAAAGTACCCGTCGATGTTCCGCCGCTCCTCGGCGATGGTGATAAACAAGATAGATTTATTGGGATTCTCGGATTTTGATATCAATCAGGTGAAGAAGAACGCTCTGCAGATAAACGGGCAGTTGAAGATATTTGAGACCTCGTGCCGGACCGGGGCGGGGCTGGAAGAGTGGTATGGGTGGTTGAAGGGGTTGGTGAAGGGGAAGCGGAAATAATTGGATATGTCATCAGTTTTAATCACAGGTGCGGGTAGGGGATTGGGAAGGGAAATACTCGAAGTTTATGGCAGGAATGGATGGAGCCTCTTCCCGCTTGTCCGGGATGAAAAGGTCGCGAAGGAGTTGGAAACAGTTTATGCCCCGCGATGCCATGCCATTGTCGGCGATGTGACCGATGACAATATTGAAAAGGCCATTGCGAAGGTCATAGACAAGCACGGCGGCGTGCTCGATTTATTGATAAATAATGCCGGGAATATCAGGAAAAACCGCGGAATTGAAAAAGCGGACCCGAACGATCTTCTGGATATTTTCAATGTTCATGGCGCCGGGGCGGCGCGGTGTGTACGAGCGGCTCTCCCCTTCCTGAAAAAATCCCCAAGGGCGGTTATCGTGAATATTTCATCGCGGTTCGGCTCTATCAGCCACGTTCTTGAAACGGAGTGGGATTTTGTTTATGCTTATTGCATGGCCAAGTGCGCCCAGAATATGCTGACGGCGTGCCTTCATCAGGAATTGAAGAAATTCAATATCAAGGTGCTGGCGGTTCATCCGGGACGGTTGAAAACGTCGGTGGCCCCGGCCGACGCCGACACCGAGCCGCAGGTGGCGGCGGAGAAGTTGTATGAATGGCTGGCGACGGTAGATGACAAGACAGAGTGCCGGTTGTATGATTTGATGGCGGGGAAAGTAATCGATTGGTGAGGGTGCGGGTGACGAAACATGCAGGAAGGAGATCCGTCAGGAGGGACTCCTGACGGCGCCGGATGGGACATACGGGCAGATAGGATATCTGCCGCGCACAACCACGGGAGGAAGCAATGGATTCATTTGAAAATTTGATGGCATTTTTAATGAGACGAGAAGGTTATTGGGTACAAACCAGTTTTAAAGTCGATTTGACCAAAAAGGATAAGATAGCAATGGGCCGTCCTACAAGTCCCCGGTGGGAATTGGATTTACTTGCATATAAAGCTAAAGGCAACGTTCTGCGTGTAATAGAGTGTAAATCATTTTTTGATTCTGTGGGTGTGCATGCCAAAGGACTCAATGGAAAATCGGAACAAGAGGGAAATCACTACAAAATATTTAACAGTGCCCAATTAAGAAGAGTCGTATTCAGGCGCCTAATACGGCAATTGACTGCCAGCGGTCTGTGCCGACCTTCACCCAAGATCATACTATGTCTTGCGGCGGGCAATATAGCCACGTCAAAGGATAAACAGGAATTGGAGCAATTATTCAAAAGACGGAAATGGGAGCTCTATGACAATGACTGGCTCAAAGCGAGGCTCGCGGAAGTGAGCATAACCAAATATGAAAATGAGCTGGCGTCAATCGTAGCCAAGATATTATTAAGGAATTGAATATCGAGATAAATATCGCGTGGGCAGATGGGATATTTGCCAGGCACAGAATTAAAGAATTCCGTCAGGAGAGACTCCTGACGGCGCGAAAAAGAGATTTCGTCAGGAAAGGTTCCTGACGGCGCAGGATAGGGTGTTCGGGCAGATGAGGTTTCGGTGGGCATAGGACCGGAGCGGCAGACGAGGACGCCTGCCGGGGACATAGATGAGCGGAGGGGAAATCAAGGATATATCGCGATCGGAGTGCCGTCACGGACCAACTCCCAGATCTCTTCGATTTCCTCGTTGGTGACGGCGATGCAGCCGTTGGTCCAATCGTACCAGAGATGTCTTTTTCCCAGATAGCTGTATTTGGCGGGCAGGCCGTGAATCATGATATCCCCTCCCGGTCTCACTTTGAGGCTGTCGGCGCGGGCTCTGTCTATTGCATTGGGATAGGAAATATGAAGCGAAAGGTGAAACTGGCTGTTGCTGTTGCGCCAGTCGATGATATAGCGCCCTTCGGGGGTTTTTTGGTCCCCCTGACGTTCCTTGGGGCCGACGGGTGATTTGCCCAGAGCCACATCATAGATTTTCAGCGTATCGTGTCCTTTGTACAGTATGAGTTCCCTTTTCCCTTTGAAGACGACAACGCTGTCGGCGTGGTTCCTGGGGGTGCCGGCTGCGATTGGTGCAACAAGGAGAAGCGTCGCCAGAACCGCGATCACGAATATGGAAATTAATCCCCTCATGTACCAAATGACGGAAATTGAAGGCGGATATAAAATATAAATTGGCGAAGATTTCAAAATTAGCGGCTTTCGGTTTACAATTCCGCGGAGGGAAGTCCCGTCAGGAGGGACTCCTGACGGCGCGGGATAGGGCATTGGGGCAGAAAAGATGTCAAGACCCCCCATTTGCACCACGCCCGTCCCCCAAGGGGTCATTGACCTACAAGAAGATGCCGGGTTTCTCATCCGTCAAAGGCCGGATTCGAGACCCGACCAACTCATAAATTCTTATTCTGCGAATTATTTTAAGAAGATGATAATTTCATTTGTATCGCGGGGGGTTGCGGCCGATATTAGCAGTATGACCAGATATCTGTTGCCCATTCTCGCCCTGTTTTTGATTTTCGCCGTTTCGGCCCAAGCCACCCAACAGATGACCTGCGCGTACTGCCGGAAATTGATCGATTCCGGCGAATATGTGAAAGTCGAGGGGAAATATTTTCACAAGAATCATTTTCTCTGCGCCTATTGCGATCGCCCGATAAGCGACAAGCGATATTATATGCTCGGGGGGCAGTATTACGACAGTTCCTGCTATTACAACGCCATCCTGCCCAAATGCGCCTATTGCAATACTCCAATCGACGGCAACTATATCGAGTCGAACGGAAGGAAATATCACAAGGAATGCTATGACGGGCATATCGCCCTGCGGTGCGGTTTGTGCGGAGGAATAATCACCGGGAATTACCTGGTAGATGACTGGGGGAACAAGTATCACGCCGAGCATGAGAAAAATGAGCGGCAGTGCCGTTATTGCGGACGCTTCATATCGGAATCGACTTCCGATGGAGGGAAAACCTATTCCGACGGCCGGGCAGTCTGCGGAATCTGTTTGAAAACGGCTGTCAACGACAAGGACGCGGCCGAAAGGATTATTTCGGAGACGGCCGACAAATTGGCGGCCTATGGAATCAAGATCGATGTCGATAAGATCAAGTTGAAACTGGTCGACAGCCGTCAAATGGGAAAAATAAACACCGACATGGGCGACAAGGCCCAAGGGACGACCCGTTTCGAGCAGAGCAGTTATTATTTCGGGCTGTTTAAAGAGCGCCGCCTGACGATTTATATTCTTAACGGGATGCCGCGGGAAGAGTTTATCGCCACGGCCGCGCACGAACTGATGCACGCCTGGCTGTATCAGAACGCGCCGCTGAAGATGGACGCCATGCTGACCGAGGGCAGTTGCAGTTTCGCCTCCTGGCTGGTGCTTCAGGAGGACCAGACCCCGGAAGCGGAACATCTTCGAAAAAAACTTTATAACGAGACAATGCCGGTGTATGGCGAGGGATTGCGGCGGGTAATGGATTGGGTGCACAAAAATGATGTCAATTCATGGCTGGATTATTTAAAGAAGAATGAACAGCCGCCGTGGTAGACATGAGTATAGGTAGAAAAGCAAAAAGCCGGCCCATAGGGAAGCCGGCTTTTTTGTATCACTTCAAGAAAAAATTATTTGCGGTAATGGTGATAGTGACTGACATCACCATAAACTTCGCCGTCGATATGGGATAAATAAGTTCCGCCGGAACCNTCGCTGATGATGTTGACATCCCGCTTGACCCCGTCAATCCGGATATCCCCGGAACCATCGTCAACTTCGACCGAGCCCTCTACCCTGGCGACACTCATATCCCCGGAACCGTCATCGATACGGACACTGCCGCCGATATCCTCGACATCGATCTCCCCGGAACCGTCGTCGATATCAAGATTTCCGGTGATCCCGACAATTTCAATTTCGCCGGAGCCGTCATCGATTCTCAAATCGCCGCCGATATTGCGGATGATTATTCCCCCGGAACCGTCTTCGATTTCAACATTGGCGGCAATATCGACGATTCTGATATCGCCGGAGCCGTCATCAACTTCCAGCGCCAAATTTTTGGGAATTTTTACGACCAGATTGATTTGGGCCGATTTATTGCGAAAGAAGGATCCAAAAGAGATGCCGCTTTCTTCGAAGGTGCTTTTCAGGTAGGCGGTAGAACCCCTGGGTCTGAGTTCCAGTTTCATATATCGATCCATATATTTCTGGGCCTCGCCCTTGCTGAAATTATCCAGGACGATTTCAGCGGTGACTTCGATATCGGAAATATTTTCGACCCCTTTGATATCGAGGGATCCGGCGCCGCATTCGATCACCATTTGCCGCAGGTTCGCGGTGGGCAGATTCAGGGTTCGGGTTTCGGAATAGTCGGCAGAGGCCGCGGCGGCCAGGAACAGGAGCACTGTCAAAAATATAAAAGTTGATCGCATTACTTTTCTCCCATGTTAGTTTGAGGATTTCTGGTCTATTAGACGGCCGGAAGGGGGCCGGGGTTGCATTTTAGGGAAAAAAACAGGAAATGGGATGGAGGGGGCGGCCTGTAATTGGAAAAAATATTTGCGGCGGGGGATTGCCAAACGCCGGGATTCTTCTAAATTGCTAATTCTTATTTGAGACAAAACTTATGAGTTCTAACCGACGTATTAAGGGGACAGGTAATTTCAGATGCATTATGTCCTCATACCCAATTATCATGGAGTTTTTATGAGACGAGTTTTATTGCTCACGCTGTTCTGCATGATTCTGCTGAGCGGCGCCATTCAGGCCCAAACGGGAACGGAAGCCCGTCTGCTGCGCTTCCCGAATGTCAGCCAGGATAAAGTTACATTTTCGTACGGCGGCGATATTTATGTCGCCCCCCGCACCGGCGGAGCCGCGACCCGGCTGACCAGCCATGACGGTCTGGAACTTTTCCCCAGATTTTCACCCGACGGTTCCATGATCGCCTTCGACGGACAATATGACGGCGACATGGCGGTTTATGTGATGCCGGTCACCGGCGGAGAGCCGAAGCGGCTGACTTTTCATCCGGGAATAAAAAATACCCCGGAACGGTTCGGGCCGGATGTGGTGGTGATGGGGTGGTCCAAGGATGGGCGGGTAATGTATCGTTCCCGCAAAGACGCGATGAGCTGGTGGGAAGGGCGCGTCTATCTGGTCGATCCCAAAGGGGGGATGTCGGTCCCGATGCCGATGCCGTCGGCCGGATTCACCAGTTTCTCTCCCGACGGGAAAAAAGTGGCCTATTGCCCGATCTTCCGCGATTTCCGGACCTGGAAACGGTACCGCGGCGGAATGGCGCAGGATGTCTGGATCTATGATCTGCAGACTAACGACGCGCAGAAAATCACCGATTGGAGCGGCACTGACAATGTGCCGATGTGGTATGGGGACAAAATATATTTCAATTCGGACCGGACGTCCAATCCCGACAGCGCCGGGACGCTCAATATCTGGTGCTACGACACCAAGACCAAGGAAACGAGGCAGGTGACGAAATTCGACGAATTCGATGTCCGCTGGCCGAGTCTGGGGCCGGACGCGATCGCTTTCGAAAACGGCGGATATTTGTACCTTCTGAATCTTCCCTCGGAGCAGGCCCACAAGGTAGCGATTGATATTATCACGGATAAACATACGGTCCGGCCGGAAATCGAGAAGGCGTACGAAAGGATTTATGATTTCGATATCGCTCCCGACGGCAAGCGGGCGGTTTTCTCGGGACGGGGCGATATTTTCACGGTACCGGCCAAGGAAGGAAACACCCGGGACCTGACCAACACCTCGGGAGCCAAAGAAGTTGCCGGGAGCTGGTCGCCGGACGGAAAGTGGATTGTCTATATTTCCGACACCACCGGCGAAGATGAGATTTATCTGGTGTCTCAGGATGGCAAGGAGCGGGTGCGCCTGACCACCGACGGTCATTGCCGCCGGTACAATCCGCTCTGGTCGCCGGACAGCAAGAAACTGGCGTTCGCCGATAAGGAATGGAACCTGTACTATATTGATGTGGCGGCGAAAAAAGTCACCAAAATCGAAAAGAGTAAAAAGAGCCAGATCCGGGCCTATACCTGGTCGCCGGACAGCAAATTTATCGCGTATGGTAAATCGGCCGACAATGATATCGCGGCCATTTATATTTATTCCTTGAGTGACGGCAGTATCCATCAGGTCACGCCGGCCAGCACGAACGATTATTCCCCGGCCTTCGATCCGGAGGGGAAATATCTTTATTTTCTTTCGGATCGGAATTTCAATCCGATATTGAGCGACTATGAATTCATGGCGGTAAACAGTTCTATCACCAATCTTTATCTTCTGCTTCTCTCGGCGACGGAGAAATCGCCATTCGCGCCCAAGAGCGATGAGGTGACCGTAACTGAGGCGCCTGATCAGAAAAAGGAGGACAAAGGGGCCCCCAAAAAAGAAGAGGGTAAAGGAGAAAAAGAGAAAAAGGCGACCGAAGTTAAAATCGACTATGACGGAATTTATGATCGTCAGGTGGCCTTCGATCTTCCGCCCGGGAACTATTATGGCCTGTCTGCGATACCGGGGGCGGTATTTTATATCTCGGTCCCGATGAGAGGTTTAGAGGGGAATGTCGGCGGCGGCGAACAGGTTCTGCATAAATATATTCTCGCCGACAAGAAGGATAACGATTTCGCTCCGGGCGCGGATAATTATTCAATCGCGGCCAACAACGAGAAAATGATAATCAGGAAGGGGAATGAATATTATATCTGCGGGACCGGCGGGAAAAAGGCCGATTTCGAGGACGCCCGGGTGAATGTGTCCCGGATGGAAATGGTGGTCGATCACCCGCAGGAATACCGGCAGATGTATAACGAAGCCTGGCGAATGATGCGGGATTACTTCTACGACGCCAACATGCACGGGGTGGACTGGAAGAAAATCCACGACCGTTTCGAGCCCTTGGTACCATATGTCATCAACCGCTATGATTTCACGTACATTCTGGGGGAAATGATCGGCTCGCTCTGCTGTTCCCATACCTATACCGGCGGGGGTGAGATGGAGCGGATTCCGCCGAGCAAGACCGGGCTTTTCGGCTGCGATTTTGCGGTCGATCAAGCCGCCAATCGGATTAAAATTGCCCGGATTCTCAAAGGGGAAAACTGGGACGAGGGTTTGCGTTCCCCGCTTCAGGAGCCGGGAGTCGATGTCAAGGATGGAGATTATCTTCTGGCGATAAACGGCCATGATGTGACCGCCGCGATCGATCCCTATTCCCTGACAGGCAATACGGTCGGTGAAACGGTAACTCTCACGGTCAACAACAGGCCGTCGAATGACGGCGCCCGTGATGTAACCATCCGGCCGATTGACTCCGAGGAATTATTGCGATATTACAACTGGGTGGTTGAAAGACGACATATTGTCGATTCCGCTTCGGGCGGGAAGATCGGCTATATCCATATTCCGGATATGGAAGGTTTCGGCCTGATCCGTTTCATGAAAATGTTCTACAATCAGGAGCTAAAGGAGGGGCTGATCCTCGATGACCGTTATAACGGCGGCGGCTTTGTTTCTCACCTGATTCTGCAGAGACTGCGGGAACAGGTGATGGCTATGGGGGTTGGGCGCGAAGGGGAGCCCGAGCCGGAGGGACTTAATGCCTATATGCTGACGTTGATGAATCAATACTCCTGTTCCGATGGCGACATTTTCCCCTATTTCTTCCGCGAATACAAACTGGGTCCCTTAATGGGCAAAAGGACCTGGGGCGGAGTGGTCGGGATTGGCGGCTTTCCCCCGCTTCTGGATGGCGGGTATGTCACCATTCCCCAGGGAACATTTTACGACTTGAAGGGGAATTGGGCCATTGAGAATGTCGGCGTGGTTCCTGATATTGAGGCGGATAACCTGCCGGTGAGGGTTCTTGCGGGGCACGATGATCAACTGGAACAGGCAATCGCTTATCTCTTGAAAGAAATTACGGAACATCCCAAGAAATTGCCGCCACGTCCGGCACCGCCGACTCCAAGATAAGGGCAAGTTTCTTTCAAAATAGAGTCTTGACACGACGGCCCGCGATGCGCGGGCCGTTTTCTTTAATCCCCGAAATTGGGGATATTCTGTCCTCGCCCGCCAATTTTCCTGCCACGGCTACAAACCCGATGATGGATTGGTAAATCTCATAAGTCAATATCTCAGAGATAGTTGCCTTGGGCGGACGGGGCCCCAACTCACTTGATTGTCCGATACTTATTATTTGATTCTCTGTAACTATGAAAGAGGAGTAATAATATACTTTTATGTAATTTCAAGTTATTGCGGGAAAGCGGAATATCGAAGATAAAAAAGATAAAATTGGTCAGAAATTATTCAAAAATATAGGATAATTTTGCTTGACTTTATCTCGTTTTCTGTTATTTTTTGGGCAAAATATGAGAGAAATTGTCTTTACTGTCCTTTATTACTTGCACTAATAGGTGATCGAAAACGGATTTATCGCTGATTAAGGAAGATCGACTGACGGGGAAAGGTTCGATTTCTATATGCCGATTTGTGAAAATGTTCACAGGAACTATGAATTCAGGGACATTTGTGAAATGATTCTCGGCGTGTTTTATAATATCGTTTCTTGTGAATTTATTCACAGGTTGAATTTCAAAGTTTGCCAAGCTTTGCGGTTATTCATAGCGGATATCAGACCGCAAGGAAACTTTCCCGTCGTGCGACCCGCAATTATATCCCTTATTTTTGCCCTGCTGCTAATGAGCGCTTCCCTGGCGCCGGCGGTTCAAGCGCAGGAAATTATTTCTGTTCCGTCCGATTTTGTCCGCGAATTGAAACTTCCGGGGGCAATGAATCACTTCCTGCGCCCGGCCCGGATTCTGACAGATAATAAAGCGGATGAAGTTTATATCGCCGACGCCGGTAACGATCGGATTTTGATTCTGGATCAGCAGGGGATGTATAAATTCGAGTTTGCGACATCGGAGCAGTGCGGGGCGCCGATTGACGTGGCGGTTGATTCCAAGGGGCATATATTTGTTTTGGGAGCGACGCGCCCGGGCGAAGGGATAATCGAATATGATTATAACGGCCGTTTCCTGCGTAAATTCGTCTCCGACTCCATGGTTTCGGCCTGCAATTTCGGCTCGATTGCCTTCGATTCCTCGGATCGTCTCTATGCCACTGACGGCACCGGCCGGCGGATTGTCCGGTTTGACCAATCCGGCAATATCGATTTTGAGTTCTCCCCTACCGCCGACCTGAGCGGAAATCTGCTACGGGATGTTTCTTACGGGGTGATGACGATAGCGTCGGACACTATATATCTTCCGGTAAGTTCGATCGGTTCGGTTTATAGTCTTGATTTGAGCGGGAAGAAAATCCGCGAAATCGGCTTTTTCGGAACGAAGGCGGGAGAGTTGAATTTCCCGGTAGCGGCGGCGGTGATGGCCGACGGCACGATTCTGGTTCTCGACAAGCATCGCTACGATGTTTCCTGCTACAGCCCGGAGGGGAAATTTATCGGGGAATTCGGCGGTAAAGGGATCAGCCCGGGGTGGTTTTATCATCCCAACTGGCTGGCGGTTGATGCCAGCGGGCTGATTTATATCGGCCAGATATTCAACAACAAGATTCAGGTTTGCCGTCTGCCGGGAAAAATAAAGGAAAAACGGCCGAATGGCGCCAAAGAAAATGAGAAGTCACTGAACGGTTCGGGCAACCAAACCGGTCAGATACTCGATAAAGCATCGCGGGTACAACACCCGACGATATTTAACATCAATCAACACTTTGGAGGTATTTTTCATGCGTAAGCTCCTTCTGCTTGCAGCCGGAGTTCTCTTTGTTCTTGGTGGCACCGCCTACGCATTCCATGACGAGGGTGTTGCCCGTTGTGCTGGTTGTCATACCATGCATAACAGCCAGAACAATGCGCTTGTGGATCCCAACAGCCCCAATGGCAATCCGTGGTTGCTGAAAGATGCGACCCCGAGCGACGTCTGTCTCTCCTGCCATGCTGTTACCCACGGCAATGAGTTCACCGGTACCCCGCTGAATCCGCCGGCTCAGACGGCCGCCGGAAGTTTCATCTTCCTGACCGCGACCAACCTGAACGAAGGTCGTAGCGGCAGTTATCCGGGTTACGCCGCCGGTCACAGCATTGTGGCCCCCGGTTACGCCCTTGCCGCCGACGGAGCCGTTTTGAGCGCCCCCGGTGGCGGCGCCGGAGCCTTTCCGTCAGCCAGCCTGGGCTGCTCCAGCTGCCACGATCCGCACGGTAACATGAATTTCCGGATGCTGTACGGTATCGGCGCCATCCAGGACGGCTTGTTCACCTTTACGAATGCCGCTCCCATAGCGGAAGGCGTTTCGTATAATGACACTGTCAGCAACACCATTCATACCGCCTATCACAGCGGCATGAGCGCCTGGTGCGGCAACTGTCACGGCGATTTCCACAACAACAACACCAAGTTGATCCATCCTTCGGGACGGGCCCTTGGCGGCACTATCGCCGGCATTTACAACCGCTACAACGGCACCGGCGACCAGAATGGCGCGGTCCAGGCGACTTCTTTCCTGGAACTGGTTCCGTTCGAAGATGCGGCCATGACCACGACTTCCACCACCGGCCCGACGGCGTCGAGCCAGGTAATGTGCCTGACCTGCCATCGTGCCCACGCGACGTCATCTCCCGATGCCGGTCGCTGGGATTTCACGATCAGTGTCTGGTCCGAAGAGGGTGTGAGGTCCGGTACGTATGCGATTCCGAATCCGTATCCGAATCCGCTCGCGGATCAGCGCTCGCTTTGCAACAAGTGCCACAACAAGGATGTCAACGACCTCCTGTTGCCGTAAGGTATATTGTTCTGAAGTTTAATGGACGCCGGACTGAAGACGGCGCATAAACTGCAAATGTGAGTTGATAATTTGGAGCGCCCGGGTGATGAACCCGGGCGTTCTATTAGAAGAATAAATTTTATTTGAAGGAAGTTGTTGGCGCTCTGAGAAAAGCCGGATATATTCCCCGATAACGAACGAAAAATGCGCGGATTTGAATTGAAATATATAAAGAAGACCCGATTCGGAATTGTGGTTTTAGGGAGCCTTGCGACTCTTTTGATGTCAGTTCCGACTCGAGCCTTTTTATTTGACAACCTGCACGGCAACGCTCAGGTCTCCGGAATCCAGTCGGACATCTCCGGCGGGCGGACCAAATCGCTGGGGCAGGATTACACGGTCAACTGGACCAAGAATCTTATATCGTATCTGGGCGGCCGCAGTACTCTTCATTATTACGATCTGGGGATCGATGAATCGCAGGGGGCCAATTCCTGGCGCCGGGAATTTCAGCCCGAAGGAGAACTCTTCTGGAACCATCCGCTGTTCAACATCACCGGCAGCATCATGCATAACAAAATGACCAGCAACGATTCCACGACGAATCTGATCCGTAATAATTCGTCGGTGTCATTCGCCACCCGGGCCGTGAACTATCCAATTTTGAAATTCCGCTATGAATGGAATCATTCCTACAATGAATTCAATCAAACCCTGATTGACACCCTGGCCGAGGGGGGGTCACTCTCCAACGCGCGAAATACCCGGGACCGGCTGTGGCAGGGGGTTGCCAATTACAATGTAAAAAATCAGAATTTTTATTACAGCATCAGCCGGGGGCGAACCAAAAATCTCATCACCGGCCTGAATATCACCAACTGGCAGCACCAGTTCCGCTGGAACCAGGCGACATTTTCAGTGGGGCCGAAATTTCATCTCAGTTCGCTCTACAGTTTCATATATCAGTCGCAGGAGACGAGCCGCCCGCCGACCGCGGCGGTGCTTCGCCCTATCCCCTTCCTGAGCGCCATGTATGCGTATGATCCGACCCCGCAACTGGGACAACTCGATACGCTGGGGATGCTCTCCGACGGCAATGCGACGGTTCCGGTGAGCCCGGTAATCGATATCGGCCGGGCCCTGGTGGACCGTAATATCGGCATTGATTTCGGCATTCCCACGGAAATCAGCGCTATTTATATATACACCGACCGCCCGTCGGGATCGGGGGTGAGTTGGGATGTCTATACTTCCAACGACAATCTGGTTTGGAGCCAAATTAGCGGGACGGTGGTTTCCCATTTCAGCACCAGTTTCAGCCGTTATGAGATAACCTTCCCCGCCCAGAAGGCGCGCTATATTAAGGTTGTCAATTACGGGGCCAACGATGTTCCTTCGGCATTGTTGACAGAAATCGAAAGCTGGGACCTCTTTTCCGACTCCTCCCGGGAAACGCTACGACAGACATCACATCTGGCCGATCTGAGCGGGAATTATCAATGGTCAAAATCATTGGTTTCGACGGGGGAAGTTTCTTTCCAGTATGAGCCGAAGGGGGAATTTGCTGACAGCCGCAATCAATTATTTTACACCCTGGGGATGCACTATAAACAGAACCGCCGGATGACTCATGATGTCCGCTATCAGGGCGGGATAGAATCGTTCAAAGCGACTGACACGAGAAATGCCAACACCGATCTGACCTATAATTTCAAGTATCTGCCGGTCGAGGCCCTGGAATTTTCATTTGTCGCCCTGACGAGAGCCACTTATATTAGCCGGGTGAAAACCCAGGAGACCAATAATCTTTTCTTTCTTACCAGGGCCAATTTGCTGGAGGCGCTGACGGTTTCCGGGGATGCCGGTTTC
This sequence comes from Candidatus Zixiibacteriota bacterium, assembly GCA_900498245.1. Lineage (NCBI taxonomy): Bacteria > Pseudomonadati > Candidatus Zixiibacteriota > Candidatus Zixiibacteriota bacterium. Next base: position 974,238 of record LS998015.1, on the reverse strand, counting down.
AGCCGCAATAATTTATTCGATGTTCAGAACCGGTTCGATATCTGGACCTATCATCTGGCGGCGGGGGGCACGGTTTTTCGGCCGCTGGACGCCAGTTTCAATTTCCTGTATCAATCGATTTCTTCTCCGGCCAAGAGGAATTTGAGTATCCGGCGGCAGTATCGATTCGGCCTTAACTACCGATTGACGGAGAAGATTTATATGACCGGGGCGGTGGCGGCCAATTATGAGGTGCGCAACGTGTTCCTGTCACAGGATTACAGTATAAGCTGGAATTTGAGCGACAAGGTTTCGCTGGGCGGAAGTTATTCGTCGAATGACAACCGGAACGGTGTCCGTTTCGAGAGAATGGGCGCGCAGATAAATATGAGAATCAGTTCGCGGACGCTCTTATTCGCCAATTATTCCAACAGCAGTAATACATCGATCAGCGGAGAAAATATAGATTTTGTCCAGGCAGGTTTGAACACCGGCTTTTAAATTGATTAAGGATCCGATAAAATGAGAATAATATTAGTTTCACTTTTAATTTTGACGGCACTGGGAATAAGCGGTTGCGGGATGGGGCCGACGGTCTTTTTGAATCGCGACTATAATTATCAGTTTCTGGAGCGGGTAGCCGTAGTCCCCTTCGACAATTTATCGGATAATCAGGGCGCCGGCCCCCGGGCGACCCGCATTTTTCTTTCGCGGCTCCTGTCATCGGAATCGTTCGATATGGTCGAACCGGGTGAAGTGACGCGGGCTCTCGATAAATTTACGCCCGGCGGAAGGTACAGCGATTTAACCCAGGAACAGATAATCAATATCGGCAAAGAACTTAAAGTGCAGGGGATATTTGTCGGCTCGGTGACGGAACTATCGGAACTGCGGAGCGGCAGTTCCACGACCAATATCGTGACGATGGTGGTGCGGTTGATTGAGACGGAAAAAGGAAGTACCATCTGGTCGGCCACGTATTCATCGGGTAAAAAAGGATTTTGGGCATCAATCTTCGGGGGCGGCGGAAAGACGCAAACCGAGGCAATTCGGGCCTGTGTGGACGGCATATTGAAGACATTAATCAAATAGGCCAAGGAATAACACAGGACGGATCTATCAGATATTTACTCGTGACATTGATGATGACGGCTCTGGCCATTCCGGCCCTCGGTCGGGGAGAGCGCTCTGAAGTATCGATTGTCGATACGGCGGGAGTTCCGATCAGCCTGGCGCTCTTGCCGTTGGCCAATTATACCGGAACGGCGGAGGCGACGGATATATTCACGCCGTTGATTTCAGATAATCTGAAAAATAAAAATATCGGCTTGGCCGATCCCGACAGCCTGAGTCTGGAATTGAGAAAATACCGAATCCGTTCCACCGCCGCGATCGGGCAGGATGATGCGCTAAAATTGGCAAACGCTCTGAGGGTCGAATATATCATGCTGGGTTCGATCAATGTTTACGCCCCCGGGGGAGTGCCGGAAGCCGGTCTTTCGATGCGGGTGGTCAGGCCGTCCGACATGGCGGTTATCTGGGCGGTATCGGTTGCCGCCAGCGGCCGTGATTATACGAAAATGCTCGGCCTGGGAGAGGTGACATCAATAGAGGAATTGGCTCAGCGCCTGGTGGAAAAAGCACTCAGTGGCCTGGTCCCCGCACTTAAAACGGGAGATAACAGAACAAAGGAAAATGAGACCGGTAAGCGCCATGCTCTGGTCATGTTCGATAATTTGTCGGATAATAATTTTGCCGGGGACATCATCACAATGATGGCGGTCTCTGACCTGATTGAAAATAGAATAGCGACATTAGAGCCGGGAGCGGCCATAGAATTGTTCCGCCAGAACGGCGAGTATCCGCGAGGGGAAATCGATAAATCTCTGTTGTTGAAATTGAATGAGAAATTCGGGGTGGCGCGGGTGATAACCGGAAGTGTGGATCTACTGCGGCCCTCGGGCGGAACCGAAGCGGGCACACCGGAAGTGGAACTGGGCGGGCGATACCTCGATGCCGCCACGGGGAAAGTCCTCGGAGCGGTCGAGATCGATCGACGCGGCACCGATTCGGAAACGATATTCAAGTTGGGTATCACCTATTCTTTGGGTCAACTGGCCCAGGATGCAACGCATAATTTTTTGGAGAAACTGCATGTATTTGAGAAATAGATGGCATGGAATAAGTGCCGTGAAGAAATTGACGCCCATCGGAGTCCTGATAGCGGCCTTGATCCCGATATTTGCGGCGGCTCAGGAGACGCTGACAATGCGGCCATCGCACAAAGTGGAAACAAATCAGGAAGCGCTGGTAATCGTGAATGCCGACACGATTTATACCTCGGATCTCGATTCGGCCCTGATTAAGTTTCATGCCAATATCGATGAGAAGAAGAGAGAGCAGTTCGATTATCATAAACTGCTTAACAAACTGGTGAACGACCGTCTTCTCATCCAGGAGGCCAGAAATCTGGGGATGGACAAGGAGGACTGGCTGGTGGAGGAGATCGGGAAGATCAGGCGCAATAGTGCCATTCGGCAGTATGTGGCCGACAATTATAAACCAAATCTGGATATATCCGACAGCGCCGTGCGGGCATTTTTTCTGGCCAATTACGACAAGATACAAATCCGTACGATTTCAACGGCAATCACAGAGGAGGCCCAGAATCTGATCGCCGCCATCAGGAAAGGGGCTTCGATGGACAGCGTCGCGAATGCCATATCTCTCGATACTTATCGTTTTAAGGGCGGATTGCATCCCATTATGCCGCAGATCAATGTCGAGCCGGTGCTTCGGGAGCAGGCCCTGAAACTGAAGCCGGGACAACTTTCTCCCCCGTTCCCCTATAAGAAGGTATTTGCCTTTCTCCGGCTGGAGAAACATGAACCGGCTGATACGGCGGAACTGCCGCTTTTCAGCAACGTGATTAAGGGGCTCTTAAAAGAGAAAAAGAATCAGACTTCATGGGTCGATTTTATAAAAAATCTGGAAAAGAACTACCCGGTCAGGATTGACTCATCACTTTTGGCCGGTATAATAGGTGATTCGTCGCACTTATTCACTCAGGACTTCACCAAGGGGAGCGACGCGGCGCTCTTAAAGGTAGATGAAACCCATCAAGTGACGGACAAGGAATTCCGCACCATGCTTTCCAAAACGGCGATGGCGGGATATAACCTTCCTTTCGATTCCATGCTGAACAACACGATTGCCCGGGCGCAGGACCAGGTAGTTCTTGCGGCGGCGGCCGACCGGAACGACTATGAAAATAAGCCGGAGGTTGTCTCGGCCTATGACAAAAGCCTTGATAGCGCCCTTCTCGAAGTCTATCTTAAGGAAACGATCGTGCCCCGGATCAAATTTACGAGAGAAGAATTCGAATCTTACTATAAGCAGAATCCGGACAGTTTCCGCGAGCCGGAGCAGTTTCTTCTGGACCGCATCATGATCGATGATTCGGCCAAAGCGCAGGAAATGAAACAGCGGTTGGCCGGAGGGGCCGATTTCGAATATCTAGGAAAACAGCTCGGCGCCGAGGTCAAACTGGTGCGGGCCGATGAAAGCAATGAGTGGGCCGGGCTGGAGCAGTTCCCGCTGTCGGTCAAGGCAGATATCGCGGGACTTAAAAGCGGCGGCGTGGCGGGGCCGTACTTGACCAGCGAGGGCTGGGCTTTCTTCCGTTTGAGAGGCCGCCGGCCGGGCAAACTGAAACCAATGGAGGCGGTGGAAAACGATATTCGGTCGGTGATATTTCAGAGGCAGTTCAATGCCGCGATGGACAAAACCCTGGCATCGCTGAAGGCTAATGCCTCCATCAAGTACAACAACGAGGCGATTGAAAAATATTTCGGAAAAGATTAAACAAGATATAAGTGATAGTACAATTTCAGGTATGATAGAATGAATAAGAGGTGGATTAGGACCGGATTTCTGACGGTCTGTCTGGCGGCCATGATTCTGGCGCTGGGGCCGGCACCCGGCGCGGAGGCGCAGGTAAAGAAAGGGAAGCGATTTTCGACCAAGGGTGATTGTGTCGATTGTCATCCCCTCGACAAATTCACGGGTCACGACAAACATCAACCCTTCGAGAAGAAGGAATGCCTGTCGTGCCACAAACCGCACGGCATAGTAGGGATGCTTCGGCTAGTCAAGGAAGACGCCGCGCTGTGCTACACCTGCCACGATTCGACGGCCCTGGGGATGACCCGAAGCAATATCCATCAGCCGGCGGCCAAAGGAAAATGCACGGCCTGTCACAGCCCGCATGCCGGCGAGGGGAAGGCAATTCTGGTGTCATCGTCGCCGGAACTCTGCTACACCTGCCACAAACGAGCCGAATTCGAGCAAACCCATCTCCATAAGCCGATGGAGAAGGGATGTTTTTCCTGTCATGAGGTGCACGGGAGTGATCATAAATATCTGCTGAAAACGGACGAGCAGGAACTCTGCCGGGATTGCCACGACGCCAAATCGCCGGCCTTTGCCAAGGCGCACGCCAATTACCCAATGCCGGAATCATCGTGCCTCACCTGCCACACGGCACATTCTTCCAATCAAACGGGACTTTTGACAAATTCGGTTCATCAGCCGATGCTTGACGGCGGGTGCGAGAGTTGCCATAACGCCCCGGGAAGCGAAAAACCATTCGCCACGATAGAAGAGGGGAGCAAATTGTGCCTGACCTGCCACGACGGTGAAAACATGACCGGCGACGACCTGCATCCGCCGGTGGCCGAAGGGGATTGCCTCAGTTGCCATAATCCCCATGGATCGCGTCAGAAAGCCCTTTTGACCCAGGCGCCAGAGGAACTCTGCCTTACCTGCCATGACGACATTTCGAAACAACTGGTGATGGCCTCGCGGCATAAACCGGCCGGAGAAGATTGCACGCTCTGCCACAGCGCTCACGGCAAGGTCAAGAATAAATTGCTGGTTAAGGATGAGCGCGATCTGTGCCTGGGGTGTCATGATAAGGAAAAGGAGATGCTGACGCTTCCCGATACCCATCCGCCGTTCGCCGACGGGCCGTGTTTGACCTGTCATGTTCCTCACGGGTCGGCGTTCGATCATCTGACCAAAACGAATCGGAGCGACTTGTGCGGCGAATGTCATGACGATGCCCAGAAGTGGCTGGCGATGAAGGATGTTCACCTGCCGCTCAAGGCCGGGAAATGCAACGACTGCCACCAACCGCACGCCTCGGCGCAGAAGGCGCTCTTGAAAGAGGAGCGTAACGCTCTCTGTCTGACATGCCATTCATCGCTGACGGAGGCGACCGCCGATATGGACCTTCATCCGCCGTTCAGCGAGCACAGTTGTGATGCCTGCCATGTGCCCCATGCTTCCGATTTCGCCGGCCTTTTGACCGGCAGTCAGGGTGAAGTTTGCGGGACCTGTCACGACGGCATACCGGGCGTTTCCACCAAAATGGTCAGCATGCACAAGCCGGCCGCCGAGGGAAATTGCACCTCCTGCCACCAGCCGCATATGTCCAAAATCAAGGGTCTCCTGCTGGATAAGGCCGATCAATTATGTCTCTCCTGCCATGATGATCTCAAAAAGTTGATCGCATCACCGACAGCGAATGTCCATCCGCCGGTCCAGGACGGCGATTGCCTGGGGTGCCATAAGCCCCATTCCAGCATGATTGTGTCCCTTCTCACCGACAGTATCCCGCAGCAGTGTTTGACCTGTCATGACGGCGACGATCAGGCGTTCAAAGACAAGCACCTGCAGTTGAGCGGAAGCCAGATCGACTGCCGGAAATGCCATAATCCCCATGTTTCGGTGGTGGCGGGTTTGATCAAATCACAGGAGCATGAACCATTCAAGGAAGGGATGTGCGACGCCTGCCATGAAACTCCGGCGCCGAAGGAGTCGAAGCCATGAAAATGAAATTGATACTCCTGCTGATTTTGGGACTCATTCCGGCGGCGAGGGCTTATTCATCGCCGGTGAAGGTCAACGAACCGGCCGTCTGCTACGCCTGCCACGACAAAATCGAGGCGCTTAACAATAAGAAATATGTGCATACGGCGTTCCGTCAAGGGGTCTGTTCGGCCTGTCATAATCCGCACGCCTCCAAGCATGCCGCCTTGATCGACGACGATATCAAGACTCTTTGCCTTTCCTGTCACGATAACGTCAAGCAGGAAATGCACAAGGGGACGGTACATCAACCGGCCCTGGACGGCGACTGCACCACCTGCCATGATCCGCATGCGTCCGATTATAAAAATCAATTGAAGCAGAAAACCCTGCCGCTCTGCTCTCAGTGCCACACGGCAGCGGCCGGGTGGGTAAAGGCGGCGGTGGTTCATTCCCCGGTGAAAGCGGAAAATTGCCAGATTTGCCACACCCCACACGGGTCCGAAAGTGAAAATCTTCTGACCCGAGCGGTCCCGGGATTATGTTTTTCCTGTCACAAACAGGATAACGCGTTCGCCTCGGCGCACAAAGGATATGATCTGTCCAAGGCCAACTGCGTGACCTGCCATGATCCGCATTCGTCGGCCAAGCCGAATCTCCTGATGGCCAATCAGCACGCCCCGTTCCGGGCGGGACAGTGTGTCAGCTGTCATGCTGCCGGGGCCGGGTCGGCTTTCGCCCTTATCAGCGAGCCGAAGACACTCTGCCTGAAGTGCCACAAGGATATTCAGGAAAAGATGGATCTTCCCTATCATCATATCATGAACGACCCGCGCTCCTGCCTGAATTGTCACAATCCCCACGCCGCCCCGACGACGACCCTTCTCGCGGCCGAGCAGAAAGATCTCTGCCTGCGGTGTCATTTCAAGGGGGAAAAATATAAAGGCAAAAGCCGGGAGCAGTATATTACGCATAGCGGTATGGATTGCTCCAACTGTCATACGCCGCACGGCGGGAACGATCCAAGATATCTCAAAAGCACGGGCGAGGAGCTGTGCCGGGTCTGTCACGCCAATGTGCACAAGGGCTCGCATCCGATGGGCGGTGATGTGATCGATCCCCGAACCAAGACGACCCTGGTCTGCACCAGTTGTCATCAATTGCACGGAGCCGATTTCAAGCCGTATTTGCCGCTGGATCCGGAACGGGAACTCTGTATTCAATGTCATAAGAAATAGGCCGATTCAGGCCGAAGGCACAGGAAGTCATGTGGCGGAGAGTATGGAAATACTCTCCGTTTTTTTTATGGCTGATGATGGTCGCGGATATGACATCCCCGGCAGAGGTCGGTGGCATCGGAGAAACCGTCGGCCAGTGCCGACGGGCCGGAAGTCAGGGTATGGCAGGATTGGCACTCGATTTTGCCGCTGAAGAGGCGGATGCGGGGATCGATATCGGCTCGGACCAGATAACCGCCGGTTCCGATGTTGGCCACGACCGGAATCCCGAGGGGATGGCTCTGATGCTCGGTGAAGCGGGGCATATTGGCGGTGTTCACAATGTCCGAGGCGACCATGGAATTTTTGGCGTGGCACATGAGGCAGGTTTCGGAGGGTGACAGAGGGGCCAGGGCCCTATAATCGGAATGAAACAGTTTGGCGGCATCGCGGTGACCGGGAGATAATTTATTCAAGTCGCCTCCCTCGCTGTGACAGGTTCCGCAGACGCCGGCCAGATTATGAGCGGAATAATCGACCTGAAACCGGAGGGCGCCGGCTTTCAATTCGGTCTGGTTATGAAAGAGATGGCAATCAAGGCAGGAGCGGCTGTTATCAGAGTGGAAACTGAGGTTCGCGCCGCCATCGGGGGAGGCGATAACCTGATGACAGGAGCGACAGCGGTTATTGATACCCCGGATATTAAAGCCTTCGTTGTTCAACTGGGCCATCACTTCGTGACAGGTATTGCAGGAGATATGGGAATGTTCCCCTTTCTGTTCCTGGCCGGTGCGGGCCGGATAGAATTGGAACAGGACGACGCAGGCCGCGAAGAATAAGAAGGCCCCGATCTTGCTTAGTGGCGGCAGAATACGCATATATGTCTATTATCGGCAGAAGGGGTGGTTTTTATCGCAAGAAGTGATATAAAAATGGCCGCTTCGGGAATGGCGGCCGGAATTTGGTTAATAATGCCGAAGGGGGGATTTGAACCCCCACGCCTTGTGGGCACTGCGCCCTGAACACAGCGTGTCTGCCAATTTCACCACTTCGGCATATTTTTGGACAGGTAAATATATTCAAAATCGTTCTCAGGGCAAATGGTTTTTTTCGGGATATTGAATGAACTTTCCAAGTCGGCTTTCCATCCGGCGACAGTCATTCTCGGTTTAATTAGAGAAAGACCGTTACCCGAATATCTTATTTCACGGGGCCGGCAATATCCGCCTTAAAAGATTCGCCGACGCGGCGGAAAAAATCATCGCCGCTGATCATAAAAAGGTCGTGCATCATCTGGATGTGGAGTTTGTGATACGCGCTAGAAGCGGGAATTTTATGGCCAAGGCAGTAGAGGCTGGTCTGACTCTCACGACGGAATTGGGGCAGATAGTGTTTGAGAGTCGCAACGGAAGCGTCCAAAACCGCTTTAGCACGGAAGTCCCCAGTGGCATCATAATATTCGTATATGCCCATAATGGCCCCGATGAAGCCATTCAGGGTTTGACCGGGCCGGGGCTTATAAGGATATTCCTCGATCCAAAAATAATTCAAACTATCAAGACGGGAAATCCAGGGTGAATGTGAAGGATCCGGGTGCAAAAAAGAATTGAACAGCATTCGCGAGAATACGAGATATTCCGATTTCCCCGTGAATTCATACAAGCGGGCGGTCGCTTTCAAAATAACGCCCTGGGCCATTCCTGAATACCAGGGCGGAGTCATTGTGAGGTTGGTATCGCCATGAATACAGAACTTAAATTCATATGGAAGAAAAGCGGCCAGACCATCGCTATATGACAAAGACATCAATTTCCTGACAATTTTTTCGGTCCGCCGGAGATATTTAGGATGCCCTTTCTTTTCAAATGCCATCAGCATAGTCTGAGCCCGGTTACCGAGAAATACTGGATGGTAATATTTACCACCCCGATACTCAAACATCTCAATACTATCGGGGTCAAGAGGGCTATAAAAGGAATCGACATTCCAGAGATTCGCCCTGGAAGTGTACAGGCTGTCGGAGGGAACCATAAGCAATTGCAAATTACTATGAACGGCTTTGGCGAGGACGGCCGATCTATCGTGAACGATATCATTAATTCCGCAGCCAGAAAGGAAACAAATGATCAACGCAAGAGCGGCGCAATATTTCTTCATAATTTCATTTTACAAAATGCTGGCCGAACAAGTCAAGTTCGAATTGCGCGCTGAATTTACAGTGCGATTTTTAATAAATCACTATTAAAAAAGAAAATCAATGGCCATAGGCAGACGCCACACGGAATTTAAGGCCTGATTTTTATTGCGGGAGTAACTTAGATGAAGTATATAAATTGCAGAGCCGGGACTATTTGGCTTATTTCGCTATAATACCTGGAGCTAAATGCTGGAAAAATATTTTTCGGGAATAATAAATCCTAAATCCGAGGTTAAGGCGCGGTTTAGGGATATCGTCCTGATATTCATAATTGCCTTGATAATCAGAGCGATTTTCTTGCTGCTATCAGTAAGCCAAGCGGGATTAAAAGGGCTTTCATCGTTCTCGCCTGATTCCGTGCTGTATATTAACATGGGAAAGTCACTCTTGTTGAGCACGAATAATTTTGAAAATGGCTTTTTCACATTTGGCCCCGGCTATGCATATTATCTGGCTCTAAATATGATTCTGTTCAGCAAGGATTTAATTGCAATAGCAATTTCACAGGTTATCTTATCTGCAGCATCCTGTTTTCTTGTTTACCTACTGGCCATGAGATTGCTTCATATTAGAACGATTGCCGTCATAGCCGGATTTATAGCCGCAACATCGGGCACATCAATATCCTTAAGCTTAGTGGCTCTTTCCGATACTTTATATTTTTTCCTATTTCTCGTCGGACTACTACTATTTATCGGCGGGCTGCAAGATCGGAAAATAGTCTTTTTCATTTTTTCAGGTATTTTCATTGGCGCGGCAATTTTGGTTCGTTCAATAGGACAATTTTACCCATTTATGATGGCCATTATATCCTTGCCATATATTTGGACCTCCAATAAAAATGGTTTGTATCTAAGGAATTCCGACAAATCTCTTATACGAAAAGTAATTGTAACTCTAATATTAATTGGCTTGATTGTTTCGGTTTGGATTGTTCGTAATTATCGCACGCATGGTATTCCAACAATTGCCTTCACTAGCTCCGGCGGAGCCGCCAACGTTGCCGTACTGACGCTTTCACGAATCGAATCAAGGCCCGGTGATGCTATTAGAAGCGAATGGGTTAAAGAATATTTGGAAGAGAATAATCTGAAGGAATTGTCGATCGATGATGCATTTAAGATGAATCTTTTGAACGCTCGTGAGACAATTTGGAAATATCCGTGGGAGGTGTTTCGAACTTACGCCAAATTGATCTGGCAGAATATAAACGAGCCGAATTATCTTCAAAGGGCACAATTGCCCAATTACGGGCAGCGGGCCATCGCCTGGGGTCCAATTTTCGGGAAGGAAGTGGCGCGGTACTTTGATGTATCAGTTTCAATATTGGGATTGCTGATTTTGGCCGGATATCGGCTGTTACGCCCCTTTCTTATTTTAGGAACTACATATTTCTACTATGCCGCCATGATCGGCTTTACTCAGTTTCAAGGTTCAAGATTATTTTTCCCATCGCTTGCGGCTTCAGCTATTATTATCGCCATTGTCCTATATGCGATATACATGATATCCGTGCGGGCTTTGAATAAGGTAATTTCAACAGCTGGCAGTCCATCAGGGGGAGCGGCCCGTAAAAAGATTGGAGACAACACTGAAGCTCATATGAATCAGATAAATATTGCTGGCAGGAAATCTATCACAATCCCATCCGGCGTGAAAAGAGCCTTCTGTCTTGTGATTATCGCCATTCTATTTTTTTTTGTGACTTATCCGATCGCCAAATTTATGCTGAAGATTTCCGGTGAGAAAATCTATCGTTCAATCATAATGGCCAAGGAGCATAATTTTGATGATCAGATAATCCTATCTAATGTTTATTTGGAATCAAAATCCGGGATTGCGACTGGTGTTTTTTTTGATTTATATGCCAGGGGAAATATCACGCGCAATTTGAAGGTGTTGCTTCATATTAATCCAGAGAATAGCGATGATATAATGAATTTTGACTTTATGCCTGCCCCACCTACAAAGGATTGGCCATCTGGCAGGCATCTATTGATATATCAAAAATTTGAACTGACACCCGGCAAGTATAAAGTATTAATGGGATTTTTCGATCGCCTAGGGAGGCTGGGAAATGACTGCGATTTTGAAGTCACCGTAGAATAAAAAAAGGGAATCCAATCGGATTCCCCTCAAAATAGCAGCAAAATAAATTAATTCAAATAGGCCCGTAAGGAGCGGCTGCGGGAGGCGTGACGGAGGCGACGGATCGCCTTCTCCTTTATCTGCCGGACCCGCTCGCGGGTCAGAGAAAAGCGGGCCCCGATCTCCTCGAGCGTGAGAGCCTTCTCATGATTCAGTCCGAAATAGAGACTGATAACTTCGGCTTCGCGCGCCGTGAGAGTATCCAGCGCTTTTTCGATCTCCAGTTTTAGCGACTGATCGAGAAGTTCCTCGTCCGGCGCCGGCTGAAATTCATCCTCAAGGATATCGATGAGGGAATTATCCTCCGAAACCGAAAAAGGGGCATCGAGCGACAGATGCGAATTGGAGATTTTCAGAGTATCGGAAACTTCCATCTCCGATAGATCGAGTTCCCGGGCGATTTCATCGGGGGACGGCTCCCGCCCCAGACCCTGCTCGAGCGAACTGGATATCTTGCCGATTTTGTGAAGAGTCCCGACCCGGTTCAGGGGCAGACGGACAATGCGGCTCTGCTCGGCCAGAGCCTGCAGGATGGCCTGTCTTATCCACCAGACGGCATAACTGATGAATTTGAATCCCCGGGTTTCATCGAACCGTTTGGCCGCCTTGATAAGACCGATATTCCCTTCGTTGATAAGGTCGGCCAGGGATAGACCCTGGTTCTGATACTGCTTGGCCACCGAGACCACAAAGCGGAGATTGGCCTTCGTTAAGGATTCAAGGGCTTGTTTGCTGCCTTGCCTGATTTGTTTGGCCAATCGCACTTCTTCCTCGGCGGGAATAAGGGGAGTCTCCCCTATTTCACGGAGGTACAGGTCCAGGGACCTGTCTTCGTCGCGGTACTTTAAAGATTGTTTAGCCACGATGAATTCCAACTCCTATTGATAATACGCCTACAAGCGTTTCCATTCCAGCACCCCTTTTTTACGGCCGTATGGCCTTGTACTCTATTGACCCGGACGGATCAACCACCAGGAAAGGAATCGCAGATTTCCTTCCCTTGAGGCTTTGCATCTCCAGTTTCAAATCATCCAGATTTTTTATTTCAACGTTATCGATCGAAGTTATAATCGAGCCGGGATGAATATTGGCCTGATCGGCTCGGGAATTTCTCGCGACCCGATTGACCAGTACGCCCGGCAGATAATCAATGCCGATTTGATTGGCAATATCGGGAGTAAAGGTCAATAATTGCATGCCCAGCCAATCCATCGACGCCGGGGTGGCCCGGCGGAATTGCGACTCATGGGCCTTGGCGTAGGTTTCCATATCGACCACAGTCGGAGTGACCGTGATATGTTTACCGTCACGAATCAAATCCACGGTCGAGGATTTATCTTTCGGAGCGGTGGCAATAAGAGCCATCAACTGGCCGCCATCGCTGACATCCTGGCCATTGAATTTGGTGAGGACGTCACCTTTTTTGATGCCGGCCTGATCCGCCGGGGAACCGGCAAAAACGGAATCGATATAGACGCCGCGCACCGCTTCCAGTCCGAGTTGTTTGGCCTGGGCCTGAGAGACATCGAACATGTAAATACCCAGCCAGCCGGTTGATATGTGGCCGGTGGCAATAAGGTCAGGGACAATGGCGCGGGCCAGATTAATCGGCACGGCAAAACCGATACCGACCGAACCGCCGGAGGGAGTTGAAATGGCGGCATTGACGCCAATCGCCTCACCTTTGAGATCCAAAAGCGGACCGCCGGAGTTACCGGGATTAATCGAAGCATCGGTCTGAATATAATCCTGATAGCGGGGCGATTCGTTGCCGAAATTAAGGTTGGTCCGACCTTTGGCTGAAATGACACCCACCGTGACAGTCCTATCCAGACCCTGCTGGGGGAAAGGGTTCCCGATGGCAATCGCCCAATCGCCGACTTTGATTTCATCGGAATTGCCGAAGGAGATATATGTAATTTTTTCTTCCGGTTTAACTTTGAGGACGGCCAGATCGGTTTGCGGATCGGCCCCGACCACCTGGGCCTCGTACTGATAGCCGGTGGAGGTCCGTACCATTACTTTGCTGGCGCCGCTGACGACGTGATTATTGGTAAGGATATAGCCGTCGGCGCGAAAGAAAAATCCGGAGCCGTAAGAATAGGCCGGTCCCTGGGGCATGCCGAAGAAATGATAAAAGAAATCATTGCTGCCGTACTGCTGAGGAACTTCGGCAGCGATATTAACCACGGCATCTTTGACTTTTTCGACAACCGGAACAAAAGGAGAGTGCAACTCTCCCTCGGTAGTCTGTACGACCGGGAAGGTCGGGCTGGCCGCGGTAGTGGGAGTGGCAATTGATTTCTGGGAAAGATCGAGGTTGGAAGCCAGTATTATCCCTAATACGGTAAAAACGACGGCCACCAGGGCCAAAGAAATATAGCGGCCGGGAATCCCGGCGAGAAAATGAATCCTCCCTTTCAAGGGACACCTCCAAACAATATAGCCTTTTATTATACGCCGCAAAAACTTAGGTGTCAAGCAAAAATTAATAAATTTTTAATTGACAACTAATTTTTGTCATCATTCTAACGTTTATACCGGATAAATTGTTCACTTGTTTCCAAATTCTTTGGCGGCAGCGACTTCACGCCGCTTAAAATCACATTGGGGCGGCCAAAAATCGAGGGCGTTGACTTTGAATCGTGTTTAGGTTAGATTTACCTCAATGAAGGAATCAGAAGCCCGACAACTCCTTGTAAAATATGGGCGAAGAATCTATGAAAAGGGATTTATCGCCGGAACCGACGGCAACCTTTCTGTCCGGTTGAAAAGCGGCGCGATTGTCGTAACCCCGGCCGGGAGAGCCAAAGGTTTTCTGGCAGGCCAAGATATGGTAGTTGTCGATCGCGAGGGGAAGATTACATCGTCATCAGGGCGGCCGTCATCGGAATTGTTGATGCATCTGGCGGTCTATAGAAATCGTCCTGAAATAACCGCCTGTTGCCACGCCCATCCCCCTTTTGCCACGGCGTTCTCGATAACCGGACGAAAGGTTCCGGAAGGCATTTTGCCGGAAGTCATTGTTTCGGTCGGGAAAATTTCACTGATTGCATATGCTCCCCCGGGAACGGAGATGGTGCCGAAGGCGCTGGAGAAATATATCAAGACGAGTCAGGCATTCATTCTGAGGAATCACGGAGTCCTGACAATCGGGCGAAATATGGAAGAGGCGTATGACCGGATGGAAACGGTTGAACATTATATCAAAATAATCTATATTGCCGAAACCAAAGGTAAACTGAATTTTCTCGACAAGAATGAAATCCGCCGTCTGGAAAAAATCAGGACGGCAAAGTTGCGGGAAACAGAATGATCAAGAAGGTTATTCTCGATAAAGCCGACCGGATTTATCATTTTCCGTTCGATCCGGAGGAATATTTCCCCAAGCGGACGATGGCGGCGCGGGAAAGAGGGCTCCCCATAATAGATCTGGGGCACTTTCGCTGGCCGGGTGATATTCCTCAGGCAGGGGCGGACATGCAGATGGCATCGGGTGAAGAACTTCTCAAATTGAAAAGAATTCTGGCCGACTGGCTGAAAAAGGAATGCGGGCTGAAAGTCAATCCCCGGCGGGAAATTTATCTCGGCCATGGAATCCGCAGAATCATGCTTGATCTCTCCCTGGCATTCGTGGAGAGCGGCGATATTGTTTTGTGTCCCGAGCCGGGGTTGCCGGTCTATCGCAAGAATGTTATCTGCGCGGGAGGGGTGCCGGTTTCTTATACTCTTTCGGAAAAAACCAATTATAAACCATCATTGAAAAAGATCGCCGCAAGACTGGGAAAAGCGGCGCATATAATAATTCTCAACAACCCCCACAATCCGCTCGGTTCGATTCTCGATGAGACGGAACTGGAGGAACTGGTGCGGATGGCGTCGAAAGAAAATCTTTTCATTGTCAATGACGCCGCTTATTGCTCGCTCACCTCGGACAAATATGTCTCCCCTCTGGCGATACCGGGCGGGGATCGGGTGGCGGCCGAGGTTTTCTCTATTCCGTTCGCTTTCGGTCTTCCCCCGATGCCGTTCGGATTCGCGGTCGGGTCATCGGAAATAATCTCCGGATTGGAGACGATCGGCCGGGCCACGGGGAATTTCATTCCGCGGGGCTGGATCGATCTGGCCATTAAGGGGGTGGAAAATTTCCCCTCCCCCGCTTTGAAGGAAATTCGGAAAAATGTTCAGCAGTCGCGGCTGGCGGCGCGGGAGGTCGCCGATCGACTCGGGTGGAAGTGTGTCAGCGGCGACGGCGCGCCGTTTGTCTGGCTGAAGATTCCCCGCCGGCGGCAGTCATCGTCCTTTGCGGCGGCCATGTTGCGCCGTCGAAGAATCCTGACTCTACCCGGATCGGCTTTCGGCGAGAGTGGCGAGGGGTATCTGCGACTCTCCCTGACGGCATCGGCCGACGATTATCGGAAAGCCGGTGAAAGGGTCACGCGAAAAAATATACTGAAAAAAGGAATCCGGGAGGAGTAACAATGGATGTTATAAGACTGAAAGATATGGTGTTTTACGGATACCACGGCGTCACGGCGGCCGAGAAGGAAACAGGCCGGCGTTTTGAAGTGGACTGCGAACTGGAAACCGACCTGGCGCCGCCGGGGGAATCGGATTCGCTCAAAGATACGGTCGATTATGAAGCGGTCTATCAGAAGATTCGAGGCATAGTCGAAGGAAAAGCGTTTTCGCTGGTGGAGAGTCTGGCGGTATCGCTGGCCAATGAGATACTCAATGATTTTCCGGTTTTTCACGTGACGGTGCGGGTGCGCAAGATTATTCCTCCGATTGCGGGAAATATCGAACATATCGAAATCGAAGTCAGCCGCCAGCAACCTGACCCGTCGAAGATAATTGCCGATAATAAGAACTAAGGAAGGAGATAGATATGAAGAGCACGGTATATCTCGCATTTGGTTCTAATCTCGGCGACCGGGAGGGCAACCTCTGCAAGGCCTGCGAAATGATCGCCTCCATGGAAGGATTCGAACTGATCGAATGCTCCCCGATATATATCAATCCGGCGATGGAAATGGCCGAACCGGCTCCGGGTTTTCTCAACATGGTGGCCAAAGGAGATTATGCTTATCGGCCGCTGGAACTTCTCAACCAGATTGAATTGATCGAAAAGAAACTGGGACGGGCCGACAAGGGGGGATACAAGCCGCGGACGATCGATATCGATATCCTTCTTTTCGGTAAGGAAGTTATCGAAACGGAGCGTCTTTCGGTGCCGCACCGCAAATTGACCATGCGCCCGTTCTTTCTGGTGCCGCTATTGCAGATCGAGCCGGAGTTAATTCATCCGGTCACGGGGGAAAAAGTAGCGACCTATCTCAGGGACGGCGATCAGGCCCAGATGATTTTGTATAAGGACAACTTATTCCGCAATGTCTGAACCGAAATATATCGCCATTGAAGGCGTAATCGGAGCCGGTAAGACGACTTTGGCGCGGCTTCTGGCCGACGAAATCGGCGCCGAATTGCTTCTGGATGAAGCGATGAATAATCCTTTCCTGGTCGATTTTTACAAAAATCCGAAGCGCTTCGCGCTTTCGGCGCAATTGTATTTTCTTCTGACCCGCTACCAGCAACAGCAGGGACTTCTGGTGCATGATCTATTCGCCCAGAAAATTATCGCCGATTATTCGTTTGCCCGCGATCATATATTTGCGTCGGTCAATCTGGCGGGACCGGAACTAACGGTTTACGAGAAGATTCTTCCCCTCTTGATTGCCCATATCCCCAAGCCGGATCTGACCATATATCTGCAGGCCAGCACACCGGTTCTGAAGAGCCGGATCCACAAACGCAATTTGGCGTTCGAGAAGACTATCGACGACGACTATCTCAATCAACTCAACGAGGCCTTCAATTATTTCTTCTTTCATTATGAAGAGAGCCCGCTTCTGGTGGTCAAGACCGACGATATCGATTTTGTTAACAATTCCGATGATTTTCGTAATATTGTAGAGATAATAAAGAAGCCGGTGTCGGGGAAGAAATATTACGCCCCGGCCGGGAGTAATTGAAAATGGCAGATACGAATATTCGCAAAAAAATGACGGTGCTTCGCTTTGTCGATAAGAAAGCGAAGGGCGAAAAGATTGCTGTCCTGACCGCTTATGATTTTTTCACGGCCAAGACGCTGGACAGGGCCGGAGTCGATTCCCTTCTGGTCGGCGATTCGGCCGGAATGGTCGTGTACGGCGAAAAGAGTACGCACCCGGTGACGATGGAAATGATGCTGGCGCATGTGCGGGCAGTGGCGCGGGCGACGCAATACGCGCTGGTTATCGCCGATATGCCGTTCATGTCGTATCAACCATCGCTGGAGACGGCGATAACCAACGCCGGGAGATTTGTCCGGGAGGCGAGCGCCGAGGCGGTGAAACTCGAAGGCGGCATCGAGATGGCCGGGACGGTCAAGCGGATAGTCGAATGCGGTATCCCGGTGATGGGGCATATCGGAATGACCCCGCAATCGATATACCGTTTCGGCGGAGCCAGAGTGCAGGGACGGCAGGAAAAATCGCGGCAGTATCTGATCGAATCGGCGCAGGCGCTGGAAGAGGCCGGGGCGTTCTCGATGGTTCTGGAGTTGATACAGGCCGATACGGCGACGGAAATTACTGACGCGGTTCATATTCCGACTATCGGAATCGGGGCGGGCAAAGATTGCGACGGGCAGGTGCTGGTGATAAACGATATTCTGGGATTATATGATATCTATACTCCGAAATTTGTCCGCCGCTATGTCGATCTGCCGCCTCTGATCGAGAAGGCGGCGCGGGAGTTTGTCGCCGATGTCAGAAGCGGGTCATACCCGAACGACGACGAATCATTCCTGAAAAAGGAATAGATAAGGGAGGAAAAGGCTGTGGGTCTGAAATTCAAATGTTCAACCTGCCGCAAGCCGATAGTAAGCGGCTATCTGAAACGGGGCGAAACCATGGCCTGTCCCCATTGCGGGGCGCTGGTGGCTGTTCCCGATTTCGCCACCGAAACCGACGAATCACCGTCGATTCGCGCTCAACACAGGCCATCGCCGGTTCAGGAGCAGACTAAAACGGAATTCAAATTAGCCGAACGCGAGGATCTTGTGCCGATCTGTCCGCATTGTGAGGCATCGCTCAATGAGATTTATACCCGGACCAAAGGGATTCCATTTATTTCCGCCGACAACACGGTTTATTTCTGCCCGCATTGTCTGAAAGTGCTCGGTTTCGGCAAGAGCCGGATGGGGTAAGCGGCACGGGATTGCGCGATGGAAATGCTCCAGTGGAATGATTATATAAAAATCTTTGTCGCGGTTCTGGTCATTATCGATCCGATCGGCGCTATCCCGGTATTCCTGGGACTTACCGGCCATAATACCGATTCGGACCGCAAGCATATCGCCCGAATTGCGGCACTGGCCACGGCCGTGATTCTGATAGTATCGAGCATTTTCGGAAATACCATCCTGCATTTTTTCGGAATCAGTATGGCGTCGTTCCGGGTGGCCGGAGGGATCTTGCTTCTATTCCTTGGTATCGCCATGATGCACGCCCAGCAAAGTCCGACCCGTCACACCCCCGAGGAGGATCAGGAGGCGGAGAACAAAGAAAGTATTGCCGTAGTGCCGATGGCAATGCCGCTTCTGGCGGGGCCGGGGGCGATAAGCACGGTAATTATCTATTCGCAGGAAGTACCGGGCTGGGGGCACAAAGGTATCCTGATGGCCAGTTGCGTGGTGGCGGCGGTACTTCTCTGGCTGACCATGCGCCTGGCGATACCGATGAGCCGGGTTTTGGGCCGGACCGGAATAAATATCACCACCCGTGTGATGGGGCTGATTCTTACCGCCATTTCGATTGAATTTATCTCCAGCGGCCTCCTGCAGCTCTTTCCGGGGCTGGCCTAAGAGTGCCGACTATTCAATAAGATGCGACCGTTTCCAATGGGAGTACGCCAGGGCCGAGTGAGACTTGATGCCGGCACCTGCCGAATTCAATTTAAACATTTAAATAATTTA
The DNA here is from genome assembly GCA_900498245.1 of Candidatus Zixiibacteriota bacterium. Lineage (NCBI taxonomy): Bacteria > Pseudomonadati > Candidatus Zixiibacteriota > Candidatus Zixiibacteriota bacterium. The sequence continues at coordinate 954,809 of LS998015.1, read as the reverse complement.
GGACGTTGATTATATTGGAGTGGAAAAGAATCAATCTGGTTCAACGATTGCGTATTAGGGAATTCAAGGACTGTAAAAATATTTCAACTGAAGGATATGATGGATAAATCAGATCAGAGTTCGCGGACCAAATGGTCAACCTTCATGAAAAAAAGAATGCTTTCTTCCTTTGTTTTGTCGGCCGTTATAGTTGGATTACTTGTCGGGAATGCTCACATGGCACTTGACGTTGGCTATCCGAAATTTCTGCAACCGGCGGGTCTGGCGCTGGTAGATATCAGCCTAATATTGGCCGTTCCGGCCATGCTGGTTTTCTCATTAATGGAGCCAGTGGGACTGGCATGGGAATTGAAAGGTCGCGAGAGCTTCATTGTATCAAATCCGGAAGCGTGGATATTTTGTATCCTTTTATATGCCCTTATTATTTATGGCATGCGATTCTTGTGGTCGTGGTATCGACAAAGAAAAACGGCTCCCGGCCGGCATTCTGCGCCGTGATTCAATAACGGTATCAAGCCATCATTGAGACCCATGAGGGTAGTCCTTACGGCCCCGACGAAGCGCTCAATTAATTCTTAAAGATTTTTAAAGACTGCAAGAGTTTTTTCAGCCAACCGGCTGAAGCGGATATCTTGCGCGCCGGCGGGGTTTCGAGTGGAGCGTGGGTGTGAGTGATACTAACTTTAAACGCATCCCAGTCATTCAGGAATTCGTCAATAGCGCGATATCTTTGGGTAGTACGGATTGCCAGAAGTTTGTTCATGATTTCATACAACGGCGCCGGAATGGTCTTCTGCAAGTTTCCCAGGAACAGTTTTCCCGCCCGATCATAGACCGGATTCTTGCCGAAAAGCATCTGGTGCAATATGACGCCCATGGCGTAGATATCGCCCTGCCGGCTGTTGCGCCGTTCCGGGGCGACATACCAGTTTTTCTCGGCCATGTTGTAGTGCGGGGGCAGGCCGAAATCGGTCAATTTGACGCGGTTTTCCTTGGTGAAAAGAATATTGGACGGCCTCAGGTTGCCGTGCACGATATTATTTTTGTGAACAAAATCGAGCCCCTCGGCGACCTCGATCATTATTTCCATCGCTTTATCATAGGGGTAAGGCCGGATCATGCGGTCGGCGAGGGACCCTCCGGGGGCATATTCGGTCATCACGATCAGGCGGCGGTTGTCCCCGCCGGCACCGAGGATGTTGATAATATTTTTATGTTTCAGGTTGGCCAGAATCCGTGATTCCTTGAGACCGGCGCCCGATTTTTCGTTTTTCTTGATGATATAAAGTTCGCGGGTCTCCTTGTTTTCCACGAGGACGGTGGAACTGAATTTGGAATCGCGGATAGTATCGAGGTGCTGGCATTTGCCGATGAGGTTCTCGACTCCGATTATTTCCCCTTTGAAAATGGCGCCGCTCCGGGCCCGTCCGGAGATGACATTGAGCAGATCATTTTTTAATTCGACCGCCGTTTGGTAGCGATCAGCGGGGGATTCGGCGAGACACCTGGCGATGATGTCGTCAAATCGCCTGGAAACGGTGCTGTTGACTTCGGAGGGAAGTTTGAATCGTCCGGCGGGACGTTTCCCGACAAGAATTTCATAGATCATCACGCCGATGGAAAAAATATCGGTGGTCAAATCGACACTGGCGGAACTCTCGCGCTGTTCCGGGGACATATAGGCGATTGTGCCCATGATGATATCGGATTTGGTGTTTTCCTGCTCGCCTTTGCCGGGAACGCGGGCGATGCCGAAGTCGGCCAGAAGGGCATTGCCGTTTTTATCGATGAGGATATTGGCCGGTTTTATATCGCGGTGAATCACCCCGTTCTTGTGGGCGTAATCGAGCCCTTTGAGGACCATCACGAGGAGTTCCAGTTTTTCCTGGATGGAGTATTTGCTGTCGCCGATTATTTCTTTGAAGGAGGTGCCGTCGACGTGTTCCATAATAAAATAGTACCGCCCGGCGGCGATGCCCTTATCGATGACGTGCACGATGTTGGGATGATTGAGAGCGGCGATAGTGTTGGCCTCGCGGTCGAAACGGCGAACGATATCGGGATCGTTAATCAGGTCCGGAAAAAGAACCTTGATGGCCACATGCCGCCCCAGGGATTTCTGGCGCGCCTTGTAGATTTCGGCGATCCCCCCCTGCCCGATTTTTTCGATGATTTCGTAATCATCGATTTCGGGCCGGGTGTCTGTTTTTATATCCAACTGCATAAATGTCAAAAAAATATGAGGAACCCCATAATCGGCGGTATCCTCATATTTAGTCGGCAGGAGGAGACTAAAATTTTATTTCATTAGAAGCATCTTTCGGGTCAATTTTCCTTCGTCGGTTGTCAAACGATAGAAATATATGCCGCTGGGGACGTCCGATGCATTCCAGGTAACAGTATGGACGCCCGCCGGATAGTCACCGTCGGCCAGAGTCATTATCTTCTGCCCCAGCAGGTTGAAGACATCCAGCCGGACCGCGCTTCGGGCGGGCAGGGAAAAAGAAATGGCGGTCGAGGGATTAAAAGGGTTGGGGTAATTCTGACCCAATTCAAGGGTGGCGGGCAAGAGGCCTTTCTGTTCATCGGGAATATCGGTCGAGTGGCGGATTTCGACCGTGCCAGGGGTGAAATTCGGAATGGTGGTCAAAAGGCCCTGGTCATCGGTGAATTCTAATCTGGTCCAGATATGATATAAAGAATCGTTAAAAGTGAAAGTCGAGTCTTTATAAAGGGAATCGATCTGAACCGTGGTGTTGGGTGCGGAAGCCGAAGCGGTAAAATAGAGGGTCGCGATCAGTCCCGAATCCTCGGTAATGGTCGGCAGAGGAAAAACGACCGCCGGGATATAGGAAAGTTCGATCCGCTGTCCCTGAACGATATAATACCCCTCGACATCGGCCTTCTTCAGGGTGCCGGTGGTCATATCGACATAATTGCAGGTCAGGTAGGGGCTGCTGATCTCCAGGGGGATTTTGAGGGAGGTGATGGCCATATTATTATGGCTCAGCCAAACCTTGACGGTAAAATTCTGACCGGGAATAACGACCTTATTTTCGAGACTCACGACCCCGTTGTAACTGGGCGGGACCGCCCCAAATGCGGTCGCTCCGATGCAAGTCAATATCAACAGTGTGAAGATTTTTGCCGATTTTCTCATTCCTGCCATCCTTTCCCGCCCCCGACTGAGAGGGCCATATCAATAACTTTATTATTCTATTTCAATCGCTTATCTGTCATACATTGTCCCATTTGCGCAAATGAAATGCCGTCCTGTTATCAACTAATGGTTATACTGCCGTCAGGCGGAAACTGTTTAAAATTTGAGCGAATGGGGAGGTCTTGCGATTCACGACCGCCGAAATAAAAAACGCCGGCTCCCCGGGCCGGCGTTTTATCATAACTTGAGCGGTGGTGGAATCAGGGGACCGGGCAAATCAGCAACAGGACCCCGCAAATATGTTTGCCCGGGCAGGGTTTCGGCATCCGTTTGCCGTGGACGATAATTCTCATTACCGCGCCTCCTATATATGGGTTTAAATATGTTCCCCATGGCTAACCGGGGAACATCAATCAGGCATAAATGATTACTAATGACAAAACCAAGAGTATCGGTTTACAATGCGCTCAGAAGTAAATCTCTCTTGTTGTCTCTCGCAATAAATTAAGGCCGGCCCGGGATGTCAAGAGATGATTTGAAAAATAAATGGACAAACCATTCGTCATTCCGTCAGTTTCGGTAATTGACAGCCGCAACCTTCACAGGCCTCCATATCTTTCGCCACCATAGCGACCGAGATCATGCCGTAAAGCGAGGTCCCGTTGTCGTCATAATCGACCTGATCGATCACAAAGGCCTCGTCCCGGCCGCCATTGGTTCTCCCCAGAAGGACCGAAAGGGCGGCCCGAAGAGAATAAAACTGCTTGAAAAGAAGAAACGATTCCTGGGGGTCGAATTTGTCCAAATCGGGAACGAAATCGCGCAGACGCCCCTCCAATAGATGCTCCCCTTTTAGACCTTTGATGTATGGCAGGAGAATCGCCCCGCCGACCGTTTGACCGCAACTGGCCTTTTTTAATCCGAACCGGGCGATGCAGTCGTTTTTGTCGAGAGCAAGTTTGAGCAGTTCGGTATAGTTCGAGCAGGGCATAATTTTCTAAATCCTATATAACATAATATATACGGCGATACCGCTCAAGGAGACAAACATCCATACCGGCCAGACCCAGCGGACCAGTTTTTTGTGCTTGTCGAATTTGCCTTTGAGGGCGAACCAGACCGCCGTCAGGATAAAAGGCACCACGAGCCCGGCCAGGATACTGTGAGGGATGAGAATGGCAAAATAAAGGGGACGGGTCCAATCGTGACGAGGATAAGGGACCGAACCGACCTGGCTGTGATAAATCAAATAGAAAATCAAGAATAGAAATGACGAACCGAGGGCCGAAAGCATAAATTTTTTATGAATATCGGGCCGGCCCCTTTTGATATAAACATATCCGGATAGAAGCAAGACGGCACTGATGAGATTCAGAATGGCATCGATAGTTGGAAAAGAATGTATGGTCATTTCATATGCTGCGCCAGTTCGCGGATATGGGTTTTCATGATTTCCAGACTGGCGTCATCGAGACCGTCATAGTAGCCGCGAATCTGCCCCTGGCCGTCAACCAGAATAAATTTGGTGCTGTGCCCGGCGGGGAGGTCATCGGCGGCGATCATGAATCCTTTTTCGGACAGTTGGACAACCGAATCGAGCGGAGCCCGCAGGAAGACCCAGCGGTTGTCGGTCACGCCCTGACGGGCGGCATATTCCCGCAGGATAGAAAGAGAATCATTTTCGGGATCGACCGAGATGGAAATGAATTGGACCTTATCCGAACCGGCATAAAGTTTGTACAGGTTGGACATCTTGCTTGCCATCACCGGGCAGGGGCCCTTGCAGTGGGTAAAAATGAAATCGACCACGTTTATTTTGCCCATCATGTTGTCCCGCCCGAACGGTTGACCGTCCTGAGCGGTGAAAGTGAAAGCGGGCAACTGACCCAGCACCGGGATTTCGGCCCGGGATTGGCTGGCTTTATTGAGCACCAGAAGGGCCGCCACCGCCAGAACAAAAAAGGCGGCGGCCGTCCAGACCAATATTTTCAGAAATTTCGTACCGGAATTCATTGTATCCTCCTGTACTGTTTCAAGGCCGAGTATAGGACAAGCATAATCCCTATCAAAAGAGCGGCGATCCAGAGATGAAATATCCGCATCACTTCGGGAAGCCCGACAATGGATAGAATCGCCCCGACCAGGACCTGCAGGAGCGCCAGGATCATTATCCCCCAGGCCCCGACTCGGACGATCGAAGACGGGTTCTTGCTTTCCCGGAATATCTTGACGGCGGTCTGCCAGGCGCCGACGGCGATGGAAATCCCCAGAAAGGCATGGATATAAACGATGGCCCCGGCCTTCCCGAGCCATTCCGTGGAGGAAAGAAGCGGAAACCGTTTCGGCATATATTCCAAAAGGGAGCGAATCTCGGTTCCCATGATAACCTGCACCATCGTCAGTACCCAGAGAATGACGATATAGAGGGAAATACCTTTCGGATAGGTCGCGCCTTTCTCGTCATCGGGGTAATCGACATAATAAGCATTCTGTGTTATATATATCATTAGGGATACGATTATGAAGGCCAGACCCATATGAATCGAAACATAGAGTTGGCGCAATTCCGAGGTGACAACCTGTCCCCCCTGCCATCCCTGAAAGGCCACCAGCAGAGCGGCTATTACCGACGGGATGATTATGCGGGGAACCTTACGGTAACTCTTGATGGCCCAGAGGGCGATTATCAGAATCAAGAGTCCCAATATGACGCCCGCCAGGCGATTGATATACTCGATCCAGGCCAGAGTCAGATTGAAAAGACTGGGATCGATATCAGGGGGCAGTTGGCCGACATTGGTCGGCGGGAACCATCGCCCGAAGCATTTGGGCCAGTCGGGACACCCCAGTCCCGCTCCCGAGACCCGCACCAGGCCGCCCATGAAAATGGCAAAATAGGTGACCAGCGTGGTCACAAATGCAAGTTGGCGGAATTTCTTCATGCCTGTGCATCCTCCCTCTATAAATTATTTAATCCCGCCGCCAGAAACGGACGGGATTGAAAAAACTATTTTACGGAATCGGCTGGGACCCGACTCGAATCGGCGGTCGGGGCGGCCGGCTGAGTATTCTTTTCATAAATTACGGCCTTGTCTTTATAAGGCATGGCCGAGGCCGGGTTGATTCGTCCCCGTTCCATCGTATCAAACATGGTCAAAGTAATAAATGTGGCCAGCATCAGAATCGCGATTGTCAGAATTATCAGAAATATCTTTTTGTCGTAAAGAAGATGCATGAAGAAAAAAGCCACCAGGAGCGCCTTAAAGGAGGCGATCAACAGCGCCACCACCACGTTCCAGCCTCCGAGGGGAATTTCCGAAATATAGACGGTCAAAGCGGTCAGTATCAGGAGCCCTGCACCTACCATTAAATAGACGCGTAGAGGGACAATATGAACGGCGCTGGGGGATTTATCATTACTCATTTAATCATCCTACCAGATAGAAGAGCGGGAAAAGAAAAATCCAGATTATATCGACGAGGTGCCAGTACAGGCCGGTCATTTCGAGGGGGGTATAATATTCCGGCGAAAACCTGTTCTTTATCGTCTGACGCAACAGCCACCCGATGACACAGATCCCGGCAATGACATGAATTCCATGCAGACCGGTCATCATGAAGTACATGCTGAAAAAGATATGCGGATTGGTTCCTTCGATACCCGTGAAAGTATAATATTTTCCCGGCAGTTGACCCAGTTCGAATTTGTGGTGATACTCGAAAAATTTTATGACAAGAAAGACCGCCGCCAGAATTAGAGTAATCGTCAGAAAGATTATCGTTCTTTTTTTCAGACCGATCTGCATCGAGCGGATAGCCAGCGCCATGGTTAAAGAGCTGGTAATCAGGACAACGGTATTGGTGGTGCCGAGATAGATATCGAGAAACTTGTGGGCGTTATAGAACATATCCGGATGCCAGGAGCGGTAAATAGTATAGGCGGTGAATAAGCCGCCGAAGAGGAGTATCTCGGTTATGAGAAATATCCACATGCCGAGTTTGGCCGAATCGCGCTGTTGCTCCATTTCGCTGAAATGGTGGGCCAGATGAGGAGAATGATTATTTGCTTCTGCCATATTCTCGATCAGCCGCTCACTTCATCGGCGGGGAGTTTGTCGTAATCGTACGGGCCGTATTTCAGTACCGGGGTTTCGATGAAATTTTCCGGCGGCGGCGGAGAACTGTTGGTCCACTCCAGGGTCAGACCGCCCCAGGGATTGCCGGGCGCCTTTTTCCCCCGGAACAGCGAATGGATGAGATATACGGCCATGATTATGAAGCCAAGGGCCAGGATCCATGAGCCGTAGGTCGAATAAGCGTGAAGTTGCCGATACTGGTCGAGATAATTGTAGTAGCGGCGGGGCATCCCTTTGGCGCCGAGAATGAACTGCGTGAAGAAAGTGATGTTAAAGCCGAGGAAGACGAGGATCGCGGAAAGACTTGCCCAGCGTTCGCTGTACATTTTCCCCCACATTTTCGGCCACCAGTAGTGCAGACCTCCGAGGAACGCCATAACCGTCCCGCCCATCATGACATAATGGAAATGCGCCACGACAAAGTAGGTATCGTGGAGATGGACATCGGTAGCCAGCGCCCCGAGGAACATCCCGGTCAATCCCCCGATGGTGAAAAGGAACAGAAAGGAAAAGACATAGAGCATCGGAGCATTGAAACTGATGGAGCCTTTATAGAGGGTGGCCAGCCAGTTGAAAACCTTAATACCCGACGGAATCGCCACGACAAAGGTCAGGAAGGAGAAAATCATGGAAGCATACTGCGACTGCCCGCTGACAAACATATGGTGGCCCCAGACCAGAAAACTGACAAATGCAATCGCCAGCGAGGAATAGGCGATTGCCTTATAACCGAAAATCCGGCGATGGGCGAAAACCGGGATAAGTTCGCTGATAATGCCCATGCCGGGAAGAATCATGATATAGACTGCCGGATGTGAATAGAACCAGAAGAAATGCTGGTATAGAATCGGGTCGCCGCCCATGGCCGGATCGAATATGCCGATGCCGAAGAGGCGCTCCAGAATAAGCAACACCAGAGTTATTCCCAGAACCGGGGTGGCCAGGACCTGGATGATGGCGGTGGCGTACAGACCCCAGACGAATAAGGGCATTTTGTACCAAGTCATTCCGGGGAGCCGCAGTTTATGCACCGTGACAATAAAATTTATTCCCGTAAAAATGGAGGAAAATCCGAGGATAAAGACCCCGAGGGTCATGGAAATGACGGCCGTGTTGGTGGTGGTACTGTAGGGGGTATAAAATGTCCAGCCGGTATCGGCGGCGTTGCTCACCATCGAGTAAACGGCGAAGATGGCTCCGAAAATATAGATATAGAAACTGGCCAGATTTAATCGGGGGAAGGCGACATCCTTGGCTCCGAGCATCTGCGGCAGGACAAAATTACCGAGCGCGGCCGGAATCGAGGGAATGATAAAGAGGAAAATCATTATGGCACCGTGCAACGTAAAGACCTGATTATAGGTTTCGGCGCCCATGAGATGTTTCCCGCCGATGTGAAGGAGTTCCAGGCGAATCAGAAGGGCGAAAATCCCGCCCAGGAGGAAGGAAGCCATGATGGAAAAGAGATACATGAGGCCGATACGTTTATGATCGAGCGTAAAGACCCACGATTTCCAGCCTCTGGGCTCTTTCAGATAGTTTCTTTCGGTATTTGTTTCCACCAAAATTCCTTTTATTTCAGCGTCTTAATATAGGCCGTCAAGGCATCGACCTCGCGGTCATTCAGCACCCCCTGAAAAGTCGGCATGACCGGCTGGTAGCCGGCGACGATTTTGGCCTGCGGGTTCAGAATCGACTCGCGAATATAGTTTTCGTCAACCATAACCGAGGAACCGTCGGAAAGTTTCACCGGGTGGCCAAAAATCCCCTTGAAGGTGGGGCCGACATTGGCGGTGCCATCGACATTATGGCAGGTAGCACAGGCCTTGGAAACATACAACTTGGCACCGAAATCGGCCAGGGACATTCCCTCGCCGGCTTTGGTTCCGGAGGCCAGCCATTCGTCGTATTCCCTCTCCCCCATCACTTTCACTTTCGCGATCATTTCCGAGTGGCCCTTTCCGCAATACTGGGTACAAAAGAGATTAAAAGTTCCGGTCTGGGTGGCCTGAAACCAGGTAATCGTATAGCGATTGGGAACGACATCGGCCTTGATACGAAAGTCCGGGATATAGAAGCCGTGAATAACATCGCGCGATGACATCAAAAGCTTGACCGGTTTACCGACGGGGACATCCAGTTCGTTGACGGTGCTGGCGCCGTTGGGATAATCGAACGACCAGAACCATTTCTGGCCGGTAACTTTGATTTCCATGGCGTCCTTGGGAGGAACATTCATTTCCAGATAAATTTTGAAGCCGCGGAAAAAGACGATAACCACGAGTATGGTCGGGATAAGGGTCCAGATGATTTCAAGAGCCGTATTATGGTCGGGACCGGGCTTGGCCGGTTTTTTATGGCCCCGCCGGTAACGGACGGCAAAGTAGATTATTCCGAATACGACAATCGCGAAGAAAACACTGGCGGCGTACAATATGAAATAGAAAAGAGAATCGACCTGTCCCGCAAAGGTCGAATGCTGAGGCGGCATGAATAAAGTCCCGGACGTATCCATAATTTATTTTCTTCTCACAATAATGATTGCCCGACTGTTCCGGTCTTGTGGGCAGATTTTTTGTGGTGTTCGCGAATCCAGAGAAAGGCCAAAATCGCTGTCAGAAGCACGAGTGTAATCAGCCCGCCGAGTTTCATCACATTGGCGGCAAAGAGGACATAACCCTTTGCTTCCGGGTCATAATGATAGCAGTACAATAAGATCCGATCGACGGTATTGCCGATTTTTCCTTCGGAGGCCTCCAAAAGAGCGAGCCGTAAATCGTTTGGCTTGAATTCGATACCATACAGGTATCGCGATATCCGGCCGTCGGCGGTCAGAACGAAAATCACGGCCGGATGGGCGTACTGCCCCTTTGCCTCATCATAATAATATTCAAATCCAAGGGCATCGGCCAGAGCCTTGGAATTTTCCGCCGGCCCGGTAAGGAAACGCCAGCCGGCGTCGATGCCCGGTTTCCCGATGCTTTTGAGATAATTGGCGCGTTTGGCGGCCGCCAGCGATACGGAATCACGGGGATCGATGCTGACGGTGACAATCTGAAAATCGCGCCCCGGGAGCAGGTTGATTTGTTTGACTCCCTGAGCGATACCGTTCATAACCAGATTGCAGAGCATGGGGCAGGTGTAGTAGGCCATGTCAAGAATGACCGGTTTCCCCTGATTGAAATAATCGCCGATTGTGACAGTCTTGCCGGAATCATCGACAAAAGTCAAATCGAGCGGAATGCGGGCGTCGGGATGCTCGACAACATCCATTTTTCTCAATTCCGAGATATCATTGCGCACCGCCTGGGCGAATATTTGCGGGCCATTCAAAGAAACCACCAGGATTATGAAGGCAGGCGCGAGCATCCGCAAATATCGGAAGTGAAATATTTTGGGGTGAGCGGACATTTATTTTGCCTTCTCTTCTTTTTGAGATTCGCGGAACGCCTCATCGGCCATGACCTTCATGGCGCGTTCAATCGGAATTTGATAAATCCCTTTGGCCGAATCCAGGAGTTTGTAGGAATTAAGGATGCCGTCCTCGCGGGCGCGGAGATCGCGCAACGCCACCGATTCCGGTTTCAGAACGGCGCTATATACCTGTTCCTCGGTGGCTTCAGTGAAATAATTATTGAGGAGCAAAATAGCCACGACCAGAAACCCCGCCGCCAGGGCGACAAACATGAAGACCTTGGCGACATTGATATCTTTTTTCTCGTAGCCTTCGTCGGAAGGCTTATTTCCCGGTATATCAGGCATCTTATTCCTAACTGTTTATAAACTCCACCGATTCGCGCAGATGCGGGTCGCCCACTGCCAAAAGCGGCCGGGCTGAAAATAGTCTCCAGAAATACCAGAGGAACAGTCCTCCGATTCCCGCCATGGCGGTGATATCGATCCAAGTAATGACGGCTCCTCCATGATGAAGCGAAGGCACGACGAGCCAGTAGATATCGACCCAATGCATCAGGAACATCCAGAGGGCCATGACGGCCAAAAAGGCCGGGTTGCGTTTCGCGGACCTGGTAATAAGAATGAAAAACGGTACCACGAAATGGCCGAAGACAATAATCAGCGAAACTGCCTTCCAGGTGCCTTCCCAGCGGTTGCGGTACCAGATGGTTTCTTCCGGAATATTAGCGTACCATATAAGCAGATACTGGGAAAAAGCGATATAGGCCCAGAAGATAGTAAAGGCAAAGAGCAATTTCCCCAAATCGTGATAATGCTCGACCGTGATGCTTTCAGACAGGATGTTATCCCGCCTCAGAAAATATACAGCCATTATAAAAAGCGCCAGGACGCCTACGACCGCGCCGCTGAAATAATAGACGCCGTAAATGGTCGAATACCAATGGGGCGCGAGCGACATCAGCCAGTCGAAGGCGGCGAAGGTCACGGTGAAAGCGTAGGCAATGATTCCGGGAGCGCTGGTGACGCGAAATTTACGAACCTGTTCCGGTTTGAAGCCGCTGTCCTGCTCCAGAGATATTTTGTACAGGCGCCGGGAGAGAAAAATCCAGACCGCGAAATAGACAACCGCCCGTATCAGGAAAAAGGCGACATTCAAATAAGCGGCTTTCCCGGCCAGCAGTTTGTCATCGGCAACGATATCCTTATGGCTCCATTCATAGAGATGAGGCAGTCCGATTATGACCGGGATAAAAAGAATCGCCATGAGAGGCATGACCTGCGAGACGGTTTCGGCCAGACGGCGCATGACGATACTCCATTTGGCCCCCACCAGATGATGGAGCATCACAAAGAACAGCGCTCCCAGAACGATACTGAGCCAGAAAGTATAAGCCACCAGATAAGAATGGAAAAATTGCCCGCTATTGAGGAAATAGCCGACCAGCGACAAAGCCAGGCCGATTATGCCGACAATCAGAGAATTCCTGCCGAGGGAGCCGGAGTCGATCAAAGTGAATTTTTGAATATCCAATTTCATATTTCTCACCTGATATTCTGACGCAATTCTTCCGGGATGTCGTTAATGGTGGCGTTCCAACTTCTCTGCAGAGCCCGCACGTAAAGGACAATATCCCAGCGGTCGGCGACCGGAATCTGGTGCCGGTATGACGGCATATTGCGGATGCCATTGGTTATGACATCGAAAATATATCCATCCTGAATTTTGATAAGACGTTCTTCATGATATGACGGCGGAGGGGGATAGCCGCGGTTCACCATAATCCCTTTGCCGTCGCCGACCCGGCTGTGACAGGGAGCGCAGTAAATATTGAACCGCTCCTGCCCTCTTTTGAGATTCTGCATGGTGATAGGAACCGGCGCTTTGGCAAGGAACTCGCCCTTGGCATTTTTGCCTAAATAATATTCGGTATTATCGCGCAGTTCATCGTGGGAAACGGTCCCCGGCACCGGCATCCGCATCGACGCTTTATCGGCAAAAAAGTCATTTTCCGACTGGGGCTTAAATTTCGGCTGTTCGCTCATGCCGCGGTCGATATGAGTCGGCGGTTTTTCGAATGGAATGCCGCGGCCGCAACCAATTACGGCCGCCAATAGAAAGGCTCCCGACAGGAAAATCAACCAGATATTTTGAATTCCGGATTTCATTCGTCCCTCAAAATTTCAATATTTTTACCGCCGGCAGATTCCAGGAATGCCGGGGATTTGCTTTCATCATACAACGGATCATCCGATTCCAGACTTATGAAGAAGGCATCAACAGTCAGACGCTTGAATCGTTCCGAATTGAATAAGGGATGATTCAGCCGTGGCAAGCGGTTGATTATCAGCATGCCGAAGAGGGAGGCAAAAGCTCCGCCCAAAACGCCGAAGGCGAATGTCACCGGGACATAGGCCTGAAAAGCGAAATACGGCTTGCCGGCGATGACAAGCGGGTAACTGACCGACATGGCGTACCACTGCAGGGCCAAACCGCCGCCGGCCCCGATAATCGCCCAGAGACCGGCGATCCATCCGATCGGGGATCGTTTGAGTCCCATGGCCCGATCCATTCCATGAATCGGGAAGGGGGAATGACAATCGAATTTCTTGTATCCGGCATCGCGCATTTTTTTCGCGCCCTCAATCAGGGCCGCCGGGTCGGAAAATTCCGCCAGGATGAAATCGGTTTTTTTCGGAGTTCCGAGCATTATTTCTCCCCTCCCCCAGCATGTTCACCCCCATAATTATGAGGATTGGCGGCGGGCAGAACCCCTTTGACTTCCGACATGGCAATAATCGGGAGGTAGCGGACGAAGAGCAAGAAAAGGGTCAGGAACAAGCCGACGGAACCGACGAAAGTCGAGATATCCCAGAAGGTCGGTTTGTAGTATCCCCAATTGGCCGGCATAAAATCTCGCGAGAGTGATGTTATTACGATAACGAATCTCTCGAACCACATGCCGACATTGACAAGGATCGATGAGACAAATAAAATCGGAATACTGGTGCGGAACTTCTTGACCCAGTAAATCTGCGGCACAATCACATTGCAGAGGAACATTATCCAGTAGGCCCAGGCGTACGGTCCGAAGGCCCGGTTGAGATAGGTGAACGCCTCGTACTCATTGCCGCTGTACCAGGCCATGAAAAATTCGATCAGATAGGCATATCCGACCATCATACCGGTCACCATCATGATTTTGGCCATTTTTTCGAGATGGTTGATCGTTATAAAGTCTTCGAGTTGGAAGGCCTGACGCGCGATAATCCCCAGAGTGACGACCATGGCGAATCCGGAAAATATCGCCCCGGCCACAAAATAGGGTGGGAAAATGGTCGAGTGCCAGCCGGGAAGGATACTTACGGCAAAATCGGTACTGACAACGCTATGCACCGAAAGAACCAGCGGCGTGGAGATTCCGGCCAGAATCAGGTACGCCAGTTCATAATGTTTCCACTGGCGATTGCCGCCGCGCCAGCCTAACGATAATATCCCGAACAGAATTTTCTTAATTCTCTTGACGGCCCGGTTACGTAAAGTGGCCAGATCGGGAATCAGGCCGGTGTACCAGAAAAGAAGAGAGGCGGTAAAATAGGTGCCGACGGCAAAGAAATCCCATAACAGGGGACTGCGGAAATTGGGCCAGAGACCCATCTGATTCGGAACCGGGGCCAGCCAGTAGGCGACCCAGACCCGTCCGACATGCACGCCGGGGAAAATAAGGGCGCAAATTACGGCGAAGAGTGTCATCGCCTCGGCGAAGCGATTTATGGAGGTGCGCCAATGCTGGCGGAGCAGATAGAGAATGGCCGAGATCAGGGTTCCGGCATGGCCGATACCGACCCAGAAAACAAAGTTGACGATCGCCCAGCCCCAGCCGACCGGGATCATGACGCCCCAGATACCGATTCCTTCCCAGACCAGGTATCCAATGGAAATAAAAAGCAGGCCGGTCATGGCGCCGGTGATGGAGATGGCCAGGTACCAGTATTTCGAGACTTTTCGCTCCGTAATACTGCTGATTTTCTCCGTGACGGAGGCGAAAGTCTGGTTCCCGGTTACAAGCGGCGGCTCATCGATATACAGGCGGCCCGGATCTGAAATATTCGAACTCACTCTTCCCTATTCTTAAAGCAATTATTATCCTGTAACAGGTTTATGGTTTTCCAGTTCCGGGTGGGGATTGCGAATCCGCGCCAGATAGGAATTGCGCGGCTTGGTGTTCAATTCCGCCAGGATCTGGTAATTTCTGTTACTTTTCTTTATTTGCGAAACCCGGCTATCCGGGTCGTTAATATTGCCGAAGACAATAGCCTGTGCCGGGCAGGTTTGCTGACAGGCGGTGATAATTTCACCGTCGCGGACCTCTCGTCCCTCCAGTTTCGCCTTATCCTTGCCGCGCACGATGCGCTGGACGCAGAAGGTGCATTTTTCCATGACGCCGCGGAACCGGACGGTGACATCCGGGTTCTGGGCCATCTTTATGGTTTGAGGCAGTTTATTGGTATAGTTAAAGAAGTTGAAGCGCCGCACTTTGTACGGACAATTATTGGAGCAGTAGCGGGTGCCGATACAGCGGTTATAGGTCATGACATTCAAACCTTCATGGTCATGCACGGTGGCCGCCACCGGGCAGACGGTCTCGCACGGGGCGTTTTCACACTGCTGGCAGGCCACCACCTGATGGGCCATTTCGGGAGTATCAGTATCGCCGACAAAATAGCGGTCATTCCGGATCCAGTGCATCTCCCGCCCCCGCGACACCTGTTCTTTGCCGACGATCGGGATATTGTTCTCGCTCTGACAGGCGATGGTGCAGGCGTTGCAGCCGGTGCAGGCGTTGAGGTCGACGGTCATGCCCCACTGGTACCCGGTATCATACTTGTGTTCCGTGAAAATTGATTCAATCAGGGGAAGTTTGACCATCTCGGCGGCGAAATTGGGCCGTTGACGGTATTCATCAATCGTGCCTTCGCGAACCATCGGCCGCCCTTCCATGGTCTGATGATTCTGCGTGGTCGAGAGTTTATAGGTTCTCCCGGTCTTTGTCACGATTAGACCGTCGCCGAAATCTTTATTTTGGGACTGGCGCAGTCTATAGGTATCAAATCCGACCCCATCGGCAATTCGCCCCAGTCCGCTTTGGCCATATCCCAATTGCAGGGTGACGGAGTTGTCGGCGTGGCCGGGGAGGACATAAACGGCCGCTTCCATTTTATTCCCCTGCCATTCCAACTGCACCAGGTCTCCGCTTTCCACTTTCAGGGCTTGCGCGGTGCGATGACTGATTAAAACGGGATTATCCCAGGTGATTTTGGTAATGGAATCGGGCAATTCCTGCAGCCAGCCGATATTGGCGAAGCGCCCGTCGAACATTGCCGGCGAAGCGGCGAAAACGACTTCCATATTCCCGGAATCGAGTTGTTTGTATGACGGAAGCGATCGATTGATATCGGACTCAATCGCGGCAAAATTCAAGGTGATCGTCTGGGGTGGCACGGCGCTGTTCGAAAGCAGTCCGTCATGCAGGACTTTCTGCCACACCGATTCAAAGGTTAACCCATTCAGAATGTCGGACCAGCGATTCCGAACGATGTCATAACCGCCTTGGTCGTGGCCGGTGACGATCAGGTTTAAGAGTTCGACAGCACTATGACCGCCATAAAGCGGTTCGATCATCGGCTGAATGACGCTGACGGTTCCGTCGGCGGCCCGGGCATCGCCCCAACTTTCCAGATAGTGGCTCTGCGGGATATGCCATTCGGATATTTTGCCGGTCTCATCGTTATAGAGGCCAAGATGAATAACGTGTCCTGCTTTTTTAAGGGCCTCGGGAAATTTCAGATCGACAGGGGCGTTATAGACAGGATTTCCGCCCAATATAATGAGGGTCTCAATTTCGCCGCGATTGACACTATCAACCAAACCTGAGAGAGCGGCGGTCGACGGCATTTCGGAATCAATTGCCCTGCGATATGATACGGTCTGCCCGGTATTGCCGAGGCCATGATTGAGGGCCAGGACAATTTCATGGACATAGGACGGCTGTCTGCGGCCGGCGACAAGGAGCGATTGTCCCTGGGAGCGCAGTAAGTCGCGGGCGACCACGTTGAGCCATTTTTTATCGAAGAAATTCTCGGGGTAATCGATTCGGGCGTCAATTCCGACCGCCAACCCCAGGGTTTTTAATTCCCGGGTCAGGGCCATGACGAACGGCCCGATATGACGAGAGGCCAGGCGCAGACGATGATCGGCCATCCCTCCGGTCAAGGAGTAGTTGCTTTCGACCATATAGAGACGATTCATCGCATCTTTTTCGGTCACAAGACGGCGGCCATCGGCAAAATGCCGGGTGGCCGCGACATTTTCCCCCTCAGTCTGCAGAAAGTCCGAGTCCAGAGAGAGAATGACACGGGCCCTGTCATAGTAGTGAACCGGCTGAAGATATGCACCGGCGGCCGTTTTTGTCCCCTCATACAGATTTTCATCGCTTACCGGTTCCCAAGAGATAAAAGCGGCCGCGGGGAATTGGCTCCGGAAGGTCTCGATCAATTTGGCCAGGGTCGGGGAGGCAAAGGATTCGGTGAGAACTGCCAGTCCTTTTCCCCTATTTTGCAGATAAGACTGGTATAACTCTCTCCAGAATGAGACGAAATCAATCCATTCCTTTTCATCCCCTTTTTGGAGGAGACGTTTGGAGCGATCGGGATCGTACATCCCGAGGATCGACGCCTGCATGATAGCACTGGCGGCCCCGAGAGTGGAAGGATGAAGCGGATTCCCTTCGATTTTGGTGGGCCGGCCTTCGTGAGTCTCCACCACCAAACCGTAAGCATTAAGACCCAGAGGCATGGTCGTGGCATAATGCTGGGCGACACCGGGAATAATTTCTTCCGGCTGGCTGACATAGGGAAGAATCTTTTCCACCGGGCGGCGGCATCCGGCCAGGCCGGCCATAGCCACCGAGGCCCCCATTAAAGAGAGAAAATTCCGGCGCGACATCCCGTTATCAAGTTCCCAAGCATGTTCGGGGAATTCCCGGTGCAATAACTCCTGGAATTCGGGAGTCTCGGCCAGCTGGTCGAAACTTCGCCAGTATTCCTTTCCGCCATATTTTAATTCATCACTCATCGGTGACACCCCGAGCAATCGGTTGGCGGTGCGATATTTTTTTCTTTTATGACCCGGGCGGCGAAATCTTTCTGATTGGCCGGCGGCACCCAGTTCATGTTGGTGAGGTCCTCGCGGGGGCGAAGGTGCATGTCGGGATTACGATGACAGTCCAGGCACCAGGACATGCTCAACGGTTTCTGCTGGGTGACCACTTCCATTTGCGCGATATTGCCGTGGCAATCGAAACATCCCACGCCGGCGTTCAGGTGGGCGCTGTGATTAAAATAGACAAAATCGGGCAGTTTATGAACCTGGATCCACTGGATCGGCTGATGCTTGGCCCAACTTTCCCGCACCGGGAGCAATTTTTCGCTCTGCGGCAATATAATCTTGTGGCAGTTCATGCAGGTTTGGGTGGGCGGGACATTGGCCACCGGAGATATTTCGACATCGGAATGGCAATAGCGGCAATCGAGACCGAGATCTCCGGCGTGCAATTTATGACTGTAGGGAACCGGCTGGGTGGGGCGGTAGCCGACATCGGAGTACCACGGGGAACCGTAATACCAGAATCCCCCTATGATTATAATAATTAAAAATGCGGCCCCGCCCGCCATCAGGGGGGGCAGTTTATTGGTCCAGCGGGGAAATATTTGGGCCATTACAAATTTCCTGCCTGCATTTTAACAACCTGGACTATAACAATCCTCAATACAGATTCCCGAAGTTAAAGTATTATTTCGAAATTAGCGCCTTAGTTCGGATATTATGTTTATTTTGGCGGTCTGTCAATGTCAAATAATCTCCGGCGCTAACCGATTTTTATTCATTCAACTCAAATATACTTGTCTATAACAAGGGCGATAAATAGAGCAAAAAGGTAAATAATCGAAAATTTAAAGACGCCCCAAAACGCCCTTTGACTCATTAATCGCCGGGTTCGAACGGTTTTTACAATAAATATCACACCGGATAACAATGCGACCGCCGTATAAAACCAACCGGCTCCGGCAAACAGCGGAAGAAAACTGCTCAGGACGAGCGCCAGGGAATAATAAAAAATCTGCTGCAAGGTTGTTTCCGGCCCCTTGACCAAAGGAAGCATCGGGTACCCGGCGGCCCGATAATCATCCTGGAAACAGAGGGCGAGCGACCAGAAATGCGGCGGGGTCCAAAGGAAGACGATCAAAAACATGAACCAGGGCATTAAGGCCATCCCCCCGGTGGCGGCGGTCCAGGCCCCGACCGGCGCCATGGCACCGGCGATACCGCCGATGACTATATTTTGCGAGGTGGTCGGCTTTAATACGAGAGTATAAAACAGGGAATAAAACAGAATGGTCGCAAGCGACAGAAGGGCGGTCAGCCAGTTGAAGACAAAGCCCAGAAGCAATACCCCGCTCAGGCCGATTATAATGGAAAAGGCCAGCGCCTCCGAAGGCGACAATTTTCCGAGAGGAAGGGGCCTTCTCCGACGGGTCCGGATCATGCGGGCATCGATTTCTCGTTCGAAATATTGATTGAAAGAATTGGCCGAGCCCCCGGTAAGGTACAAACCCAGAAGAAATAGAAACATCCGCGCCGGATCGGCTGGCATGCTTCCCTCGACAAACAGAGCAGCCAGCCCGGTTACCAGAACCAGAAGCATGATGGACGGTTTGGTCATTTGAAGATAAGACTTCAGGCGGGAAAGAACGGCCACGGAGGAAGGCGAAACAATTTTTGACGCGGCCGGGAAATCGGCACGGTCAGTGGATTGCATCGATTTCAAATAACTTACCCGGTTCTGCATATATCAAAGACTCCGCCCTTTTACGATGTCAATGGCTCTTTATTTGGCATAAATTCGCTTTATCAAACATTAGTTCCCCAAAAAGCCAGAATCCCGGCCAGATTATTCGTTGAAATATAGAAAATTGTCGCCCCCGGCAAAAGGATAAAAAAACCGGGACTCGATTGTAGCGAATCCCGGCGATATTTATCGCAATAATTGTGAGAATTCAATTATGCTTTACTCAAACACACCGTCGAGGGCCATGAAATGCTGGTGCAGTATGGTCAACTTGTCCTTGATTTCCTCGTCTTTATTGGCTTTACAAGTTTCGCAAAAATCGGTAACGGCTTTATTCAGAGCCGTCCGCTGTTCGTTTATCTGCTGATCTTTTTCTTTGGCCCACTCCGGAATCGGCGCCGCCATCAGGGAATCCATTTCGGTCCGAAGCACCGGCGCGGTGGCTTTGATCGAGGTCCAATCGGACGCCGGCAGAGCCTTATGCCAGAGAGGATACAGGACCAGATGGAAATTATCAATTTCCGCCATGCGGGGCGAGATCACGCGCACCAGATTTTCAAAGGCGGTGTGGGCATTTTCCACGGCTTTCTCCAGCTCGGCATCATCATTCTTCTTTGCGACCGTATCAAACGCCGCGATGGCGTCGGCGATGGCTTTGCGCCCGGCTTCAATCTGTTCCTTTTTATGTTGAAAATAGTCGGGGATCGGCGCCTCCATAAGGATTTGAACGCTCTTCTGGAAAGGTTCTACCGATTCCCTAATGGCCTTATAGTTCTTCTCCGGCAGATATGTATGCCAGATAGGGCGAACAACATCATGAAACTGCTTCAACCCGTCGAGGCGAGGTCGCTCCATGGTCATGATATGGGTGGAGTCGGCCTGTCCCGCAGGGGGATTTTCCGCGAGAAGCGGCATCAGGCCGGCCATAAGAATCACAATTAAGAACAGAATAATCCTGCTGTTCCTCACTCTTGTCCTCCATTCTTTCAAGGTACACTCAGGGATATAGGAATTCTTTTTCTCAATAAATAACGACAATTTAGTACACGATATACAAATCGGAAGAGAAAATCAATGGGGTAATAAATTTAATTGGCGAATAACCGCCGGATTTATTTCAAACTCCTCACGTTTTTGACAAGCATGGCGGGATTCTTCTTGATCCTGACCCGTCTCAGACAAACCGGGAAAGAGGCAAAGAGGTCACCGGTATGGGCATAACTGGCGCCTCGGCAGGCTCCGTGGCAGACGGTCATATAGCGGCAGGTTCGGCAGGGGCCATGAATTTTTTCGCGCGGAATTTCAGCCATCTTGGTCATATTGGGATCGTTCCAGATGTCAATCAGGGGCCTCTGGCGGACATTGCCGACGACAAATTCCTTACTCAGTAAGGATGTGCAGGGATATACATCTCCGATGCATGATAAATAAAACATCTGCTTGCCGGCAATGCATTGATGAAACTCATAATAGGGAGGCAGGGGCCCGAAACCGGGATCAAAGGCGATCGGCATCTTTTCATAACCGGTAAATTGTGAAACAAAAGCTTTCAATTCACCCAGGCGGGTAGTGAACTCGAGGCGGCTTCGCTGTCCCTTGCCCCGTCCGTGAGGCACAAACCCGGAGAAACGGACGACGTGCGCTTTCATTTTTTTGGCCATATGAATGAAGCGGGGGGCATCATCAAGATTTTCCTGTCCGATCATCATCGCCAGACTGGTCTTAAAGCCGAGGCGGACCGATACGCGCACGGCCTCGAGGGCTTTTTCGAATTCCTCGTCACTGGCGTTTCTCATGGGACGATTCCGTTCCGCCGTGGTCCCGTCGATGCTGACCTGCATCGCCGTCACGCCGGCCTTCATCAGGCTCTTTCCCCTCTTTTCATCAAGCAGAACGCCATTAGTGGTAACTCCCTGTTTCATGCCGAACTTGCGCGCCGCACCGGCGATTTCTTCCAAGTCCTCCCGCAGAAGCGGTTCTCCCCCGGTCCAGCCCACCATTTTCACGCCCATTTCACCGATGGTCCTGACAATTTCCAGACACTCCGTGGTCGTCAATTCATTCAGCGCTTTTCTGGTGGCGGCGCTGTAGCAGTGCGGGCAGGTCAGATTGCAGCGGCGCGTTATTTCCCAGCCCATCATGGTCGGCATTTCTCGATTCATCTGTCACTCTTCCGCTTCAAGATATTAATCAATTCTTTTCGAAAAACTTTCACTTTATAAAAGGAAAGGGGGCCCGATTCGGGCCGCCCTTCCCATAATCTGGATTATTCTACCTCAGGATCACCACGGAGGGAGAATATAGAACATAATTTTGTAGCAGGGACACGGTTTCCGGGTCTCCTTTGATTTCTGGACGATGCGCATTCGTTTCACCTCCTCGGGGGATGGGTATTATGAATGACCTGTGATGGCCGATTTTCATCCGCCATCTTTTGCGTAAGCCCGAAACCTCATTTTCTCCGAAAGGCCGATATCTTGCGAACCGGCGTCGCGAAGAAAACGGGCGGTTTGGCCGTCGGTTCAGGCTTCTCTCAGTCTTTCCAGCATCTTAGCCACCCGGCTAAATCACCAGACCGGGTAGATGATCCAAAGCTGCAGATAGCAGAAGCACGGCTTGCGGGTTTCTTTGCTCTTCTGAATAATCTTCATTCTTTCACCTCCTTTCTTTGATCACAGAGGTACCTCAGGGAAAGCATATCATTCAAATTGTATTTCCAATTGCAGCAACTGCCGATATCGCGATTATTCTGGTTCATGCCATGCTTGGGACATCCGCCCATGCAGATTGGCAAAACATCGCACTCCCGGCAGAATTTTTTTTCGAATGGATCCCAGGCCAAGTATTGATTGCGGTTGATTTTCTGATACGGGGCCGGATCATCATCCATGATGTTGCCGATCGATAGGCTCTTATCGGCGGCGATTTCCTCCCAGCATTTGAACAAGTCTCCGGTCGGGGTGACCACGAAGGAACCGTCGGTGTCGGCGCCGCAGTGACCGCCCGGCGCAATCGACGGATATTCGATCTGGTAGAAGCCGTTATCTATTAGGTCCCTGTACATTTTTACCTGATTGACAGCGAAATCCCGGGTAGTAAGGCATTGTCCCTTGACATCGGCGCAGACTCCGTCGGCGTCGTTCACTTGAGCGAAGTATATATAAATTTTGGAGATAAGGTCGTTTTGGCGAAGATCTTTCAGGATGGCCAGCGATTCCAGATAGTTGCTTTTATCGACATTGACGCGAATGACGATCTTGAGGATATCGGCCGACTCGCGGAGATTGGCCATTATGCGATCGTAGGTTCCGCCGCCGTTATGGAGTTTACGCCTTTTATCGTGCGTTTCCCGCGGTCCGTCGAGGGTAACCTGAGCCTCGGCTACTCCCACCGCCTTGAGCCGCTCCGCCATTTTGCGATCCATAAGATAACCGTTGGTGATAATCGATGTCGGCTCCATGGTGACATCGTATTTTTGGGCGAGCGCGGCAATTCCGGTCTGAATTCTCTCAATGGTGGGAACGCATAGGGTCGGTTCTCCGCCGAACCAGGTTATGACCGCCGCTTCCGAGCGCTTGATATGTTTTTCGCTGAAGGCCAAGAGGGCCCGTTCCACCTCCTCGGTCATTTTTTCTTTGCGCTGATTCTCGAAACAATATTCACAGCGAAAATTGCAGGCCAGGGTCGGCGCGATGGTCAGCATGAAGGTGGCTTTGTCGAAGCGGCGGCTGCGGTTTTTGACTTTCAGAAACTCCAGTTCATCGACGCCCTCATCGACAAGATACCCCCCCTCCAGCATGACTTCAAAGATCTCTTTTTCCTTGGGGGATTCCGGCCGGGCAGATTTCTGCAGAAGCTTTTCGACGATAGGAAGATCCTCGGGAAAGATTTCGGCCAGGGTGGCACTGACACTGTTGAAAGCCAGCCGCCGATTTTCACCCAAGTCGATAAAGATGTTGTAGCGGGACGGTTTCATTGCTGGAGTCGCACTTGTCCTTCACGTATGGATTTGTGAACCAGCCAATTCGGTACCGCGCAATGGGAATCCGGTAGTCTTACGCTAGTACCTTTCGATGCGTAAAATTATGAAAATTTGGGACATTGTCAAGCCATTTTTAATATTGAAGAGAAATCGGCATGGGCAAAATAGTAAAAGCTGACCCATTTTGAATTGAATTGAAAGGCGAGCATTCGCATGTCAGGATAGGAGTCAAGCCGGGGTCCGGCCCCCGGCAATCGCAATATGAAGGATAAAAAAAATCTGCCGGTCGAGACCGGCAGATTATCAAGAAATATTTGAAATCCATCAGCAATGGCAATCGCCGCAACTGCTTTCCCCCACAGTGACGCGATATCCGCTCTGGCCCATTTCATTAGAGATAAAATCGATATTTATGTCACCCGCAGAAGTAAGGTATTCATTCAATTTGGGATCGATGAAGGCATTGACACCGTTCGATTCCAGTTTATCCAATCCATTAATTGACTCATCCAGAGCCATTCCCACAGAGGGACCGCTTCAGCCAGCCCCTTGAAAATATAAAACAAGATATTTTCCTTTGGCTTGATCGGAATCAAGAACCTTTTTGAGTTCCTCACTTGCCTTATCAGTAACAACCAGCATTAGTTATCCTTCCTCTCAAAAATATTGGCGGCGGACAGTAGTACCGCAGGAAAAATAATCAATTTTCGCCCAAAAGCAATTCCAAAGTCGAAGTCATTATAAATAAATCAGTTATCCTGATTTTTTCACATCCATAATCATTGCTTTGAAGGCTTCGGCCATTTCATCGGCGGTCTTTTCCGGGCCGGTCAGTTTGAAGAAAAGATTTCCCTGGGGTGTTTCCAGAACAACCGCCGCCATTTTATAATTCGGCTTGGGAACTGTCTCGCCGCCCATCATCGGTCCGCCCATCGACATGTTATATGTTCCGTTCAGTTCCACCAGGTGCGCCGGCATACCGTCAACAGAGAAATCGGTCGTTTTGGCCGCCTTGTGCGGATCGCTCCCGTCCGGCATGCTCATTTGCCCGATCCATCTCTCGATATTGCTTCCGACCGCGCCACCGGAGGTTGCCCCGAAATAGAAGACCGCCATGTTGGCCGCTTCGGAATCCCCTTCCGCCGGGCCATACATATAATCGGCTTGCCTCATCCCGCTGGGGCCAAGATCTTTCCAAACCGAGGGGGGGCGGAATGTCACGCCGGCGACAGTCGCCGGGTTGCCGTCCAGTTTAATATCCGAGGATACTTTCAGACCGCCTTTGACCGTGCCTTTGTCGGCGGAGGAACATCCCAAAAGCAAGGCGGAAACCGCAATTATACCAATTGATTTAAAATAATTCATAAAGAATCCTTTCCTGTTGTCTCATTATTACACCGGAATAACAGATACGCAACCGGAAAGTTCAAAATAACGGTGAAAAGACGGTAGACTGCGAGACAATAATTAGATTCCGTTCGAAATATGGCAGTTATCGAATTTTTCTGAATTATGTTGAAAGTGCGCTTATTGCTGAATCAATGTTTTTTTGCCGCAACTCGGGCAGGTGACTTCATTTCCCTGGAATTGCGGTGAAAGTTGAATGGGCCGTCCGCAGGAGCAATTGAATGTTTCCCACCCGGTTCCCCGGCGTTTGTAAATGGATGTTGGGCCGTCTTTCGACATACCGGGAACATCTTTGGAAATTATGGCGCCGACTCCGGCCAATGTGGCCAGTTCCGCCGAAGGGACCTTATTCTCCCGTCCGCAGCGGGGACAGGCGATAGATTCTTTCTTAAAATCGGGCGGAATCTTAATTTTCAAACCGCAGGCACAGGTTAAAAACAGGAATCCGTTTACCGCCCGGATCAGATCACCCAGTTCTCGCTTTTGCGCCCCGGCTCCTTTTTCCAGCGGGGCGCCGGCGGTGCGAAGCGGGACGGGGGTGGCATCTTTCAATCCGGAATCGGGAATGACGGTATCTTTCTTTCCCCTGATTTTGTTAAATGCATTCTGATAATCGACCAGACTCGCGCCCTGGGAAAGAGCCCGCAGGATGGCGATTCGCTCGGCGATCGGGGGATGAGTTGAGGTCCAGGCGCTCCAGTCGGAGCGATTAGCCTGCAACGGATTTATGATATACAAACCGGCGGTGGCGTCATTGGCGGTCTGTAGTTTTTCGGGCGAACTGGCGATTTTCTCCAGCGCCGAAGCTAAACCTTCGGGGTAACGGGTCAGCCGGGCCCCGGTGGCATCGGCCAGATATTCCCGTCGCCGCGAGATTGCCAGAAAGAGAAGTTGGGCAAAGATGGGCGCCAGAATGGCAAAGACGATGGCGACAATCATGAAGATGGCGGCCCCCTGCCCGGAATCGCGGGAGCGGCCGCGGTAGCGGCTGCCGCCGCCCGAAAACCAGAGACCGCGGACAAAGACCTGCGAGATAAGGACGATACTTCCCAGCATCACGCCGGCGAAAGTCATAAATTGAATGTCGCGGTTCAAGATGTGCGAGGTTTCATGGGCCACCACGCCCTGCAGTTCATCGCGATTGAGGCGGGATAGTAAACCCGCCGTGACCGCGATAGCGCAATTTTCCGGTTTTCGCCCGGTGGCAAAAGCGTTGGGAGCCGGGGAATCGATAATATACACCTTGGGCATCGCCGGAAGCCCGGCGGCAATTTTCATCTCTTCGACAACATTAAATAACTGCTGATGGACGTCGGGCGTAACCTCGCGCGCCCCGCTGACCGCCAGAAGAATGGAATCGCCCGAGAAATAACTGATGACGGACAGCATCATCCAGATGAAAAAGGCGATGCCGATACCGATAAATCCGCCGCCCTGCGGATAATAGGCGGCGCCAATAAAATACCCCAGAAGGATAAGGCACGTCCCCATTATGACAAACAGGAAGAACGACTTTCTTCTATTGGCGCTGATCAGTTCCCACATGACTTGTTACTCACCCCGCTTTCCCTGTAGACATATACCTTTCAGGAAAAGTCGACCTTGGGGACCTGGCGTTCGGCTTTGTCTTCGACTTCGAAAAATTCCGACTGCTGAAATCCGAACATCCCGGCCATGATATTGGTCGGAAACATTTGGATCCTGTTGTTGTAGTTCAACACCTGGTCGTTGTAGGCCTGGCGGGAGAAGGCAATTTTGTTTTCGGTGGAGGTCAGTTCTTCCTGAAGCGCCAGGAAATTCTGATTGGCCTTCAGGTCGGGGTAATTTTCGACCACGACGAAAAATTTGCTGATGGCGTCGGTCAGAGCCCCTTCGGCTTTGGCTTTGTCGCCGACCGACCCGGCCCCCATGGCGCGGCTCCTGGCCTCGGTAATCGCTTCGAGTGTCCCCCGCTCATGCTTGACATACCCCTTGGCGGTCTCCACCAGGTTGGGGATCAAATCGTGCCGCCGCTTCAACTGGACATCAATCTGCGCCCAGGCGTTTTTCACCTGATTGCGCAACCTGACCAGGGAGTTAAACATCCCGACCATATAGAAAATGATGATAAGTACTATGGCAAGAACGACAAGCAATGTAACCATTTCTTACCTTCCTTCCTCCGTATGCTTCATTTGTTAAACATCTCTTTCAACAGTTTGTGCACCCTGCTGTTTTTATTTTGGTCGAAAATTTCAATGACTTCATCGAGTTCATTTTTGTCGAACCAGATGCCGTGGTGGCGGACACAGCGGTCAATCTGCACCTTGTTTTTGTCGCCGATCGTTATCATTTCCATCTTCTTGCGGCAAACCGGGCACTTTCGTTTTCCGGAGGCGCTCTCCCGTCCCGAAGCAAAATCGGCCAGCATCTTTTTGACTTCCGCAGGGTCCTCGATCAAAATTTCCAGTTCCCCGCCGTCGAGCCAGATACCGCCGCATTCGAGACAGTAATCAATTTCGACCTGGTTCAACTCCAGAACCACCATCGGCTCTTTGCAGTTAAGACAGTTCATAAATACTTTCCCGATTGATACGATTTAAGGATAGGGATGTTCCAGTCATTTGTCAATGATAAACGGCCCGGCGGAGCGCCGGGCCATAACACCCTGCAAGTAATTATAGAACAAGGGATTGTGGTTTATTCCGTGTGCCGGATTATCTGCATCATCGGATCCCACGGCGGTAATGTGATAGCCGTCTGATCGAATACCGGCAGGATTTCTTTGGGAAGATATTTCTTCTTGACGATAACGTTGAAGACGTAGTTGTCGAACCAGTTTCCGGTCATGGTCCAGTAGCCGCTGTTCCCTTTGTCGCTACCCCAGGAATTTTCCACCAGCCATTTGACCGGACGATTATCTTTGACATCGACCCCCACCAGCGCCATGGCATGATTGGCGGTGATATCACGATACATGATTTTGTCGGCCTTGGACATGCCGAAATCGGTTCCGTAGACGGAGCCATAATCATAAATATTGGTGGCCATAAGCCCCTTGGCGCCGTACTGATCTTTGCCGACATCGCACGAAAACCAGACCGGTTCGTCATCGAGAATCGATTTCATGGCGACATCCATCAGGACCGAACTTTCGACATTGACAAAATCCATGAAGTGCGCGTCATACATATTCCGCGCCCCCTGCACCTGGTAATGCTTGCCGAAATCCTGCGCCGGGTAATTGAACAGATTCACATATTGGTTCAGATCGACGCCGACAAAATCCCGGTAGAAAGTCTGCGGGGTATAGACTTTCGAAGCGCTCAGCGTGGAATCTTTGCCCTCGAAGCGCCAGGTGAATTCGCGGGGCGGCTCGCCAAAATTGAGGACCAGCATTTTATAAATTTCCGAGAGCATTTTTACTTTTTCGGCACGAAGATCCTCGACCGAAGCGCTGTCTTTGGCCATCTCCCGGAGACGGACGGTGTCGGCGCGGAGTTTGCGGCTGAGGAGACTGTTCATACCGCCGGTATTTTCCGAGTTGAAACTTTCCGGCATGACATCCTTGGGGACAGCACCGTATTTCTCGATAAGAGCGACCACATAATTCCACCAGCCGCCGTCGCCGATCGGGTCGGAGAGGGTCATTTCCATTTCCCGGTCGAGCGGATCCCTATCGCGCATGGCGATGATATCCTCGAGGAAGCAGTTCGACTTTTCCATTTTGTCCCAGAACGAGAGATAACTCTCGGAGAATTCGAAATTGGCCAGTTTGTATTTGTCGATGACCACCGGGCGCATGATATTGAGACCGGCGAACAGCCAGCAGCGACCGCTGCTTTTCTGGTTGGTTATCCCTTTGGTCTTGATTTTATGGCTGAAAAGGTCGTTCTGCTGGCGGAGCAGATCGCGGTTCAGCGCCAGATTGTTGATATCATTGCCGCTGACCGCATTGTAGATGGCCCGGGCCCGGCCGTCGAGTTGAAGGTTAGCGCGGTACTGGTCGACCATCTCAGGGGTCAGGGCGCCCTCTGCGGCCGAAATTGACGATACCGCCACCAAGCCGAATAATGATAATGTCAGGGCAATTTTGAGGAGCAGAAAAAATCTCATGCCGACTCCTTCGCGGGTGTAAGTTTGCAAAAAATATTCTGGATTAAATATATCCTCAATGAAAGACGGTGTCAATTAAAGCGACCGGAAATCTCTTCGTTTTATCAAATATCCAGCGGGGTTTTCAATTTCCAGCCGTTGATTTCAAAACCGCCCATTTTTTGAAGAACGTGACCGGTCAATTTCTCGATTCCGGGGAAAGCGGGACTTTCAAGGCATCGTTTCGCCAGACTAATAAATTTCCGATCGGGGAAAATAGTCATTTCATATTTCTCTCGAAATTTACGATCGCTGAAGTACTTAAGTAACCTCGCGGCGGGCGGCATCTCAATTCTTAAAAAGCGGGCATAGAGGGCCACCGTCCGCATCATCTGCCAGTTATACATCAGGGAGAAATTGCGGGATCGAGAATGGCCCAATTCTTTCAGATTATCGAGCCCATCCCAGAGTTCATATTTGGCGGTTTCCACCCAAGTCTTTGCCGGTTTCGCAAAGGGACGTTTCAGATCGCGCCGGGCGCACTCCCGCAATCTGGCAACCGCTCCGGTTTTATCGAAGATAATTTTGCCGATGACGAACATCCGGGCATCGGTATGCCGTCCGATTCTGAAATCATTCTCAAAATATTTCATTATTTGACGAACCGGATTGGCGAAGTATTCTATTAGATAACCATCGACAACCCTGTTTCCCCTTTCCCGCCATGTGACCTTGTCGGAAAGCACGATGTGAATGTCGATGTCGGAATATTTCGTGGCTGTTCCGGCCGCAAAACTGCCTGTGACCAGAGCCCCGATAACTTCCGGCCGCCCTTCCCATTCATCCAAAAATTTCCTTAAAGCCCTCTCCCAGGATTTCATGTTTTTTCTATTCCGCCCTGTCAAGCGTAAATCAGTTTTAAATCTTCTATCCGTCTTTCGATATTCACGTCATGGGCGCATTGCACCGAACAGGAATCGCAGGAACGGCAATTTTTGAGGGAGCGATTTTCGGGAATCCCGTCGAACGTTATTTTAGCGTGAACCGGGTTACGATACTGCATCGCATACATATGGGTCCGCATGAGGGCCGGGATATCGACATCGCGGGGGCAGGCGGCCAGGCAGGAGCGACATTGACGGCAGAAATCGAACCCGAGTTTGAGGCCCCGCTCGTCGAGGAATTTCGCTTCCTCCAGTGTAAATTCGAGATTTCGGGCCACGGCAAAATCCTGTTTCATATGCTCGAAATTGGTGTACCCGGGGATGGCAGCGGTGATATTTTCATTTTTCAGCACCCATTTGAGCGACGCGGCCGCAATCGTGGCGCCGGAATAATTTTTCAGCCATTCGGCGTTATCGACCGAGAGACTTTCCGGGCTCCCGTAAAAGGTCTTCATGGCGATCACCCCCACCCCGGCAGAAGCGGCATTCTTGATGGCGTCGAATAATCGTGTTTCCGGTGAGAGTGCAAAATTAATCACGGCCAGAACGACATCGCAGAATCCCCCTTTGGCCGCCTGATTCAGGACCGCGGTCATGCCGGAATGGCAGGTCACACCGGCAAAACCGATTTTTTTCTGCTCTTTCAACTGGTTCATCGCCTCGGCAATCGCCGGGTTCTGCATCTCGGCCGGATCCGACACCGAATGAATGTAAAGTATGTCGACATAATCCATTTGCAGACGCTTCAGACTCTCTTCGGCTTCTTTTATTATGGCGGCTTTGGTTTCCGATGCCGGAATATCTCCTTTTTTCCGCTGTCCATAGACCTTGGTTGCAATTGTCACTTTATCACGCACGCCGAGTTTCTTAATGACGTTCCCGACCATCTGCTCATTCCTGCCGTATTGGTAGAGCGCGGCGGTATCGAAAAAGCGAACCCCTTCTTCGTATGACGCCGCCAGAACTTCGGGAACATCGGCGTTCATCACGCCCATGCCGATAACTGGCATTTTGATGCCGGTTCTTCCGAGGGTCCTGTAAATGACCGGCTTCAGCTCGGTGGAAGCCGATGCCTTACTGCTATCTTTATTTTCAGTCTGGGCGAGCAGATTAGCCGCCGGCATGGCGGTCAGCCCGGCCGCGACCAGGCCGGACGCGGCGCCCAGAAATTTTCTTCGGGAGAGTTCGCTTTCCGGAAATTTCATACACCCTTTCCTGCAATATCGAGATCTGAATATTTTTTCAAATATACCACTTCCTCCAGGTTAAGGACAGACAAAAATGCCCGCTGAAGAAGGCCGGATTGTCATATAAAAAGCGCTTGCCCACGGCGTGACCGGGATATAGATTAAATAAATATTATTCAATCCGAGCTTATCATGACATCGCTTAGATTCAATAAGGCCGAATTTATTTAAATCGGAGGTGATAAGATGGGCCATCTGGCAGGCAAAGATATCTATCGGCAACTGGGGCGGAAAATCGACAACATGCCGACCCGCGCTCCCTGGAACGACCGGCTATATGCTGTGCTTAAAGAGTTGTATTCCGCCGACGAGGCGGAAGTGGCCGTGAAAATGCCCTATGGGCTTTCAACTCTGCCGCAAATATTAAAGGCGACCGGATTCGAGCCGGCGAAACTGAAAAAAATACTTGAGGGGCTGGCGGCTAAAGGCTTGGTGATGGATCTCTGGATGAACGGAGAATATCGTTATCTTCTTTCACCGTTGGTTATCGGAATTTTTGAATTTACCATGATGCGGACCGGCGATAACCTTAATTTAAAAGAATGGGCCCGGTTGTTTAACGAATACCTCCACGGCGATGATTCCTTCTATCGGGCCAATATGGCCGGCGGGAAAAGAGTTTTCCCCCTGCGGGCTCTGCCCTATGAAGAGGCCATCGACCAAGCGGAATATGTGGAAATACTCGATTATGAAAAAGCCTCATCCATTGTCGAGTCAGCGAATAAATTCTCGATCGGGATTTGCTCCTGCCGTCATGAGAAACTGCATGTCGGCAAAAAGACCTGCAGTATTCCCCTGGACACCTGTTCGACTTTCGGCGAGAGCAGCGACTATATGGTGCAGCACGGTTTCGGCAAGGCGGTTTCCAAGAGCGAAATGAAGGAAAATCTCGACCGGTGCCGCGAAATGGGACTGGTTATGTGCGCCGACAATATCAAAAAGGATATTTCTTTCATTTGCTTCTGCTGCGGCTGTTGCTGTAATGTCCTTCTGGGGATAAGCCGATTCGGCTATCCCAACGCCGTTGTCACCTCGACCTTTATCGCCCATCATACTTCGGAAAACTGCTCGGAATGCGGCGATTGCGCATCGGCCTGCCCGATAAACGCCATCAAAATGAAAACCGAGGGCGGTCCGGAAGTCGATGAAAAATTCTGTATCGGTTGTGGGGTTTGCGGATTGAAATGCGCTACCGGTTCGATGACACTGGTCAAAAGAAAAGAACGGGTCCTGCATCCGGAAACGACCTTTGAGAGAATCATCCTGCAGTCGCTGGAGCGGGGCACCCTGCAGAACCTGATGTTCGCCGACACGCAGCGGCTGACTCATAAATTCATGCGGGGAATGGTCGGCGGATTTCTTCGATTACCGCCAATCAAGAAGAGCCTGATGTCCGAAAC
This sequence comes from Candidatus Zixiibacteriota bacterium, assembly GCA_900498245.1. Classification (NCBI taxonomy): domain Bacteria; kingdom Pseudomonadati; phylum Candidatus Zixiibacteriota; species Candidatus Zixiibacteriota bacterium. The sequence goes on along the minus strand of LS998015.1, from coordinate 922,136 downwards.
TCTGCGGTCGTCATTTCTGCAGTTCATGCAGAAAGGCGGATGAAATCATTCTGAGTAGCTAATATCCGGGGGGCCGTTTCCGGACTTATTCGGCGATAATAGCGGTGGCTTCGATTTCGACCAAATATTCCGGTTCGATCAGAGCCCGAACTTCCACCATCGACGTCACCGGCCTGATGTCCCCAAAGAATTCACCGTGGGCCCTGCCGACCTCTTCCCAATCCAGGATATTGGTGACATAAATCCGGGTACGGACGATGTTGGCGGCGGTGCCACCGGCCTGCTTCAGATAATCGGCGATTTTGGCCAGGATGAAGCGGGTTTGTTCATAGGGATTATCCTGGGCGACCACGTCCCCGTTTTCGACCGCCACCGTTCCTGAAACCTCGATAACATTTCCGACCCGCACCACCCGGCTGTAACCGACCGTTTTTTCCCATTCCGTCCCGGAACCGATATTTATTCTCTGCGACATTTATTTTCTCCAATAATATTACGTTTGGTCTCGAATAAAGTCTATAAATCAGTCTTGAGCAGTTTTATATTATAGAGATATTATGAGTGGCACAACATTGTTTATGGGATTGGTGATCGGCTCGGTCGGCGCCGGGTATTTCATTTACGGCAAGAAACAGCGGCGTTGGATTCCGATGGTGGCCGGTATCGGTCTTTTTGTCATGCCGTACTTGCCTTTGGGAACCGGTTTGACTGTGGCGATAAGTCTGATTCTCTGTATTATCCCTTTTCTGATAAAATCCTGAAAGCAAAGCGGCTCCCGCGCGTAAGAGGTCCCGGATAACAGGAGGATTCGACTAAAAATTTTTGGGTATCACATGCTAAAGTTAGGTATTCCTGGTGATTCCCCGAGCAATTCAGACCTTGCCGTTATCAAATGAAATTGCTCCGTCAATCACAAATAAACGTGGCGAAATCTCTTTTTTGGATTATTCGGTTTTCCGTGGACATTTCGGGCTGCTGTGGGACAAGAAAACTCAGAAAGATTCGGCGCTGAACTGGGCGATCGCCCCGTTTTTCAGATTGCGGGCGTAAACTCTGATAAATAAGATATAAGCCACCGCCAGATATACCAGCACGAGGGCAGCACCAATCAGTAAATTTGACGCGATTTCCGTTCCCGTGGAAGAATTTGACAAAACCGCCCGGACAGTTTCGAAAACATAAGAGGCCGGAACGATATCGGCGACTATTCTCAGAGCAGGCGGCAGGGTCGCGACCGGGTAAAAAACACCGGAAAAAAGCGACAGCACCATCGGAATCGGCCAGCCGAGCCATTCAGCGGTCGGGCCGAGACGGAAGATCAATCCCGAAACGACAATCCCCATCGAAATTCCAAAAACAAATAAAATTGCCATGGCGGGGATAAGAAGCAGACCGATTTTGAAAATATTATAGCCAAAGGCGATTCCCGCAATTATTGTCACCATGAAAAATCCCAGAAGGCCGGTGGTGATGCTGTTCAGCACCAGCCCGCTCAAGTATTCGATTATTTTTAACGGTGAGGCAAAGAAGTTGACAAAATTCTGGGTCCAGATATCCTCCAGAAAACTGGTCATCATCCCCTGCTGGATGCGGGTCACGAATTCCCAGAGTATAATCGCGCCCAGAATGACGGTCACGAAATTGAAAGTCGCTTTGCCGAACGAACCGAGATATTTGCTTATGAAGCCCCACATTATAATATTGACCAGGAGCCACAGGAAGATGCTGGCCAGACGGGTCGGATTGTTGCGGATCAAGTATAATTGCCGCAGGAATACGGCGTAGACTCGTGAAAATATCATCTCAGGTTTCCCTCAGGGAAAGCGGTTCCCGCGCCACGGCAATAAAGAGTTCTTCCAGATCCTTCTTGCCATGATCGAGGGGAAGCGTTCGCGGATGCCCGGAAAGAAGAATATGCCCGTGTGACAGAAACATCACCTCATCGCAGACCGCCTCGATTTCCCGCATATTATGCGAGGTCCAGAGAACGGCGGTCCCGGTTTTATCGACATACTCCTTAATTTTCTCCCTGATGCTCAGGGCAATGCTGGGATCGAGCGATGCGGTCGGCTCATCGAGAAGAAGCAGTTTCGGCCTGTTGATGACCGCTTTGGCCAGACTGAGACGGCTCAGTTCGCCGGAAGATAAGACCCCGGCTTTGCTCGAGGCGAATTTTTCCAGATCAAATTCCTGCAATAGTTCGCCGATCCGGTCATTCACATTCTTGACACCGTACAGATGCCCGAACAGGCGGAGATTCTGCTTAACCGTTAAGTTGGGGGGCATATGGGCGTAGACGGCCGCAAAATTGAGTTCCCGACTGATCGCGGAGCGATTTTTGGAGAGATCCCGGCCGAATATTTCAACCGTGCCATCGGTCGGCTGCAGGATACCTAAAATCATATTGATGGTGGTCGATTTGCCGGCGCCGTTGGGACCGAGCAGGCCGACAATCTGACCGGAATGAACGGAAAAAGAGATATGATCGACTGCTTTCAGGGTCCCATACTCCTTGGTCAGACCGCTTATTTTCAATATGACATCACTATTCATACCAAATCGATCACCAGATTTTTTTTCCCGAGGCCCGGTCAAGGGCATTCCGGCTGACAGTGTAATTATATACGGCCCGCAGATGAACCAGCTTGGCCTGCGATAATGTCGTCTGGGTATCGAGAAGGTCCAGATTGGTAATCACGCCCGCTTCGTACCGTGCCCGGGCCAGTGTCAGAGCGTCCTGGGCCTGCCTTACCTGAAGTTCCGCATTTTGAATTTTTTCGCGGCTGGAATTGACCGCGGCAAGTGCCTGCTCCACTTCCGATTTAATTTGCCGTTGGACATCGGCGGTCCTGGCCCGCGCCGAGTAAAGATTGGCTTCGGCTTCTTTTTCATGAAATCCGGTCTTGTGCCCGCTAAAAATCGGGATTTTCAATAAGAGGCCGGCGGTGTAATTCGCTTTCCATTCGTTCAGGTTGGGAACATAACCATTTTTGAACCCGGAGGTGAAATCGAAAGCCAGCGATGGTTTATCTCCGAGCGAAGCCAGACTTTTTTGTATCGAAGCGACATTTTCGGCATCATGAGCCAGAGTCAGTTCCGGGCGCTGGCTATCGGCCGTGGTCAGGAGGGAGTCCTGATTCAGATTTGTTTCGGATGCGGAAAAATCCCCCTTAAGAATAATCGGATTCTGCTGGGGAATTCCTGTCAACTGCCTGAAGATGATCTCCTGCCGGGTCAGGGCGTTGGCGGCATCGATTTTTTCGTCCTGCGCCATAGCAATCCGGACCTTGGTGGTCAGAACATCGTAGTCGGTGGCTGTCCCGGCCTGGACCTTTTTTTGCGCCACCTCCAGATGTTCGTTGAGGGCCCCGATTTGCTCGTCGAGGACCGAGATATTTTGATGCAAAATGAGGATGGCGTTGAAGACAGCAATCGTCTGATAGGCCAAATTCGATTTGACGAGTGTCAGGTAGTCGGCGGCAGATTTCTGTCCGGATCGGGAAGCGTCAACTTCGACCCTGGTTTTTCCAAAATCATATATGGTTTGGTGGAGACCAAGATGCAAATCATAATTATTCGCCGGATAGAGATCGAACGGTTCGCCGCCGAGTTCAATCGAAGCGACCGGTCCGAGCCGGGTATAATCGCCGGAAAAGGTAATATCGGGAAAATAGGCGCTTCGGCTCGCGCCGGTCCGGGCGGCCGCCGCACTTTCGGCCTGCATCGCCTGCTGAACAAGCGGATGATTTTCCAGGACCATTTTTATCGATTGTTCCATTGTCAGGGAATCATCCGATACCTGCGCCAGTCCCACGATGGGCATAACTATAATTGGAAGCAATCCTAAAATTATCGTCTGAATTTTCATTTTATATCCTTAGTCCACAGCGGCGCCGGCCGGTTTCATTCCGGCGCCCTTGGCTTTCTTCATTTTATGGGTCCTCAGGAGAATTACCGGAAAAGCGCTCACCAGAATAATTATTCCTGCCGCCAGAAAAACATCATCGATGGCGCTGATAAAGGCCTGGTTGGCTACATACGAGCCGATCAGGGCCTTGGCTTTATTCAGGGCGTCGGCCGCCGTCGTTCCAAAATTGTGCATGACGTGATGCTGGAGTCTCATAACGGTCTGTTTAAAACTATCCGAATCGGCATTAACCTGCTGACCGTAGATGGCGGCATGATAGATGGTCCGTCGGGTGAGGGTCGAGCCGAACACCGCCACCCCGAAACTCCCCCCAATCTGACGAATCACATTAAACAGCCCCGAGGCCTGAGCCATCCTCTGATGACTTATTTCCGAAATCGCCATGGTCGTCAGCGGGGCAAATAAAATCCCCATCGCCAGACCCCGTAAATAGAGGGGAATCATGATCTCCGGCCGCTCCGAATAAAGCGACAGGGTGCTGAATTGATAAAAGGTATAGGCCATTATGACCAGACCGAGAAACGCCGGGATTTTGGGTGAGAACCGATCCGAAAATACGCCGGCCAGCGGGGCGCTAATACCCTGAATGATCCCAACCGGAAGGAATACCAGTCCGGCCTGCAAAGGGGTGTAGCCCAAAGAATCCTGGAGGTAAATCGGCAACAGGAAAGTACTCCCAAACATGCCGAACCCGAAAATAAACAGGATAATATTGCTGACGGCAAAATTGAAATTTTTGAACAGGTTCAATTCAATAAGCGGATGCTTTACGCTGAATTCGGTAATGAGGAAGACCACTAATCCGACAACCGAAATGGCCAGACAGGTCAGGATATAATTCGATGTCCATCCGCCGGTGTTCCAGGCCGAGTTCCCATTCGCCAGCGCCAACAGGAGAAAGGTCAGAAAGGCGGTCAACGAAACAAAGCCGATAAGGTCGAACGACCGGCTGGTCTCGGCCTTGTATTCCCGAAGTATAATCATCAGTGCCGCCATTCCAAAAATCCCGACCGGAACATTGACATCGAAAATCGAGTGCCAGGAGTAATTGTCTATCAAGTATCCGCCGATAGCCGGGCCCAGGGAAACCGAGGCCGAAGCGGCCACGGTCCAGAAGGCCAGAGCAATACCTCGTTTCTCCGGGGGAAAGGCGCGGGTAAGAATCGCCATGCCGACTGGCATCAAAATCCCTGAACCGGCGCCCTGGACGATTCGAAAAACAATCAGCATGTTAAAATCCCAGGCGAGACTGCATAGGACTGAACCAATCGTGAAAAGTAAAACACCGATGAGAAATATGAATTTATATCCCAGATGATCCGCCAGCCAGCCCGATGACGGCAGCATCACACCGAACACCAGCAGGTACGCCGTCAGCACCCATTCCACCTGATCCACCGACACCCCGAAGGATGACATCAGTTTCGGCAGAGCGACATTGACAATAGTAGCGTCAAGCACCGCCATAAAAGTAGTAATCATCACCCCGGCCAAAACCAGCCACTTATAGGCGGCGTTCTCCGGCTGAAGCGGTGGGAAGTCGCTGATTAGCGAATCATGGAATTTTTGCCAGCGGTCGGCCACCATAGATCAATTCTCTTTTTCCCTGATTTTGACCACGACCGACATCCCGGGAAGAAGTGACGCCGGAGCATCATTTGCGGGTTGTTCTATGGAGATTTTGACAGGAATACGCTGAGTGACCTTGGTGAAATTGCCGGAGGCGTTATCGGGCGGGATCAGGGAAAACTGCGAGGCCGTCGCCGCCCCGATAAGCAGGACTTTCCCCGTAAATTTGCGGTCGGGATAGGAATCGACCGATATTTCGACCGGGGTCCCGGGGGCGATAACACCGATCTTGGTCTCCTCAAAATTGGCCGTGATCCAGATATTTTTCAGGTCATACAGGGTGAAAATTGGCTGACCGGGCTGGACAATATCGCCCACCACACTCCATTTCTTGGCCACTACCCCGAGAGTGGGGGATATGATTTTCGTGTTTTTTAGTTGCGTTTCAATCACAGCCAGGCGCGCTTCCGAAGCGGTGATCTGGCTTCTGGCGACCGCGTACTGGGCCTCGGCCAATTCCAGCGCTTTCCGGGCGTGGTCGAATTGCTCTTTGGTAATCACGTTGCTGTTGAATTGCATAGAAGCCCGGCTGAAATCATCTTTGGCTTTGTCTAGATTGATACCCGCCACCGGAAGATTTTTCCGGGTCAGTTCGAGGTTGGCCCCCAGTTCGGCTTCCTGCGCCTTCAAATCGCTGTCGTCCAGATTTACCAGCACCTCGCCCGATGCAACCGTATCCCCTTCATCGGCGGCCAGCATTGTGATCCGACCCAGGATCTTGGGACTGATCGTAACCGGGTCCCCGTCGATATAGGCGTCATCGGTCCCGACATATCCTTTCAGAAACAAATACCAGTAGCCGACCACCACTCCGGCCAGCAACAGAAAAATGAAGGTCGGGATTAAGAACCGTTTGCGGGAATAGAATTTCTTTTTGGGGACATTATTGTTATTTGCCTCCGGCGGCATTTTGCTATCATCCATAAGATTAAACCTTTTCTCTATTTCTATATTTACCTATCTCTACGAAAGCGCTCTATTTAATTTTTTCTATATCCATTACCTGCGACAAAATAAACATGGCGTCTCTTATTTTCAGGATATCTTTCGCCGGGAGTTTTTCGATATCGCGCATCAGCCGCCCGATACCCGAAAGGGGGGTCTTCTTAATTACGGAAATCCCCAGCGGCGTAATTCTGAGATGCACCACGCGGCGATCTTCGCGGCTTCGTTCCCGTTTCAGGTATTTCCTTTTTTCGAGACGATCCACGATTCCCGAACAGGTGCTGATATGCAGATACATGAGGCCGCTCAGTTTCCCCAGCGTGATTTCATCCGAAGCGGCCACCAGCCGCAGGGCCCCCAATTGCTCCGCGGTGATACCGTACTTTTTCATAAGTTCCTGCGCCTGAGTCTGGTTGACCCCCTTTATATGGCGGAGATAACTTACGATTTCGGCAATTTCCTTCCTGACGCCGGAAGCTCTTTTTTGGGCTCTGTCAGTCATAAATATTTTGTATACCAATATTTTGCATGCGAAATTATACGCACAGGAGCAAATTTAGTCTATAAAATATTGCAAAAAATGTCTTGTATTGACGAAAGAAGACCGGGGCTAATCCGGAAATGGTGGCAACCTATTGGGAGAAGATGATTAGCAGCATAGAGTCGGAAAAATGTGCCGGACTCAAACCTTTATGGATCTTTCGATTTGATTAAACGGAGAGGCTGGGATTCGAACCCAGGGACGACTTTCGCCGTCAACTGCTTAGCAGGCAGCTGCCTTCGGCCGCTCGGCCACCTCTCCTTACGATATCAGATATCCGAAACATTGCCGATCCGGAGGGCGAGCCGGAATGGCCGACCATTCTAACCCATTATCCCCAATCGAATCTCTATGATTTCGGTCCGCCCCGAAAAATCGACAGCCGAATTATTCAGCACGTTCGACATCCGAAGCGAAGGGTCACAATATACGGTAATAATCCGCAATTTCAAGAGAATTCTACCGTAACGGTATGACTGATTTTGTATGATGAACAAAGAAATTTATCTCGCCTGCGGGAAATTCGCGCTCGCTGAGCCTACCCTTAACCTATTATATTCCATGACATTAGGGGAAATATGTTGACAGGTTGTGGAAATCTTGTTAGATTTATTAGCGAAGCGCATCGGTATCTAAATTCTATCGGGGATCTCCCCCTCTATCCCCAAGAACTTTACCGGTGGGCTTCTTTAATTTTCAGTCGAATTGTTCTTTGAACAACTCATCGCCCCGGGAGACTTGCACTATCTCTTCGGCATCGGCGGCCAGTCGCAGATTGTGGGCGCGCGGTCCGCGCGGTCCCTGGTTGATAGTGAAGATTACCTCATCGCCGATCTGCAATTCCCGAAACCGGATCTTGCGCAACCACCGCTGATGGAAAAAAATCTTCTCCCCGGAATCGGTTTTGATAAAGCCGAAACCGCGAGGGCGGTCGATTTCGATGACTTTGCCTCTGAACATAGGACCTGATGATGTCAATGACGCTCTAACTTACTCCGCGAAAATGAAGACCATGCCCCTTAGGAAGTCAATAGCGACTTATTTCCGGGTGTCAGACAAGGTCTTAAAACTAAATATCTTCCATATCCCGCCGCTTTTGGCCAAACCGAATTTATTATAATATTGAACATCAGCCTGTTTGTCGATGAAGGAGACCTCGACATAAGCCGTATCACCCACAAGCTCTGTTTGACCAATCACTCTCTGCATCGAAAACCAGCGCGATTTGGTAAGCCCGCTTCCGGTCAAGTCGTCCAGAATATCTTCGGGGTTACGAAAAACCCGGGGCGTGTCGGCCTGAAGGGCATAATCCTCGTCACGGTTATTCATCAGGGCCACCAGGTTCACCAAATGCGGGATGGCGGCGCGATCGTTCCGTTCCATGGCGCCGAATAATTTGATCACCACATCCTTGGGGCTAAGATTGGCCCGGTTGTCGGCGCATCCCGATATCAATATCAGGGCCAGAAATCCCGCCAACAGAATTATTCCGCTTTTTTTCAATCAAGACCTCCCGACAGGGTTACGCGATGAGTCGTGCCCAATTCGGCCTGAGGCGAAATAGAATAGGATATCTGAAATTTATTATAATCGATCCCGAAACCGGCAGAGAAGCCAGCCAGGTCATCTTTGCTGGAATTAGTTTTGTAGTTGGAACCGAAACTGGTCCATCCCAGGCGAAGGTACAGCGGTTTCAACTTGTAATATTCCGCCCCCAGGCAAAAATAAAGGTCGTTATCGCTCGGCAGAACGGCATCGACCGCGAATAAAATCGGCATACCTTTGAGGCGGCTGGAGAAACCGCCCCGCAGATTAAGGGGCAGCGGATCTTTTCCCGAGGTACTGGTATATTCCGAAAGTTGGGTCCCCAGGTTTTGAACCATCAGCCCCAGCGTGGTGCGCCGATCGGGCAATTTCATCTTGGCGCCGAGATCGAGGGCAATACCCGTCGCGGAATAGGAATCAACTTTTTCGTACATGAACTTGACCGTTCCGCCCAACTGAAACCGCTCTTTGACGACGGCACTGTATCCAACTCCCAGGAGGAAGTCCCCGCCGGAAAAGGTGCCCAATTCATTCCCCTGGCCGTCGGTCCGGATAAAGTCGCCGTAATTCAAATAACTGACCACAAAATATAATTTTCTTGTTTGGCTGAGCGAATGGACATATCCCATGAAACCGGATTGCATATCGAAGATCGTATTATGATAACCTACCAGGAATTGGCGCCCCTGCAACCCGGCCACTCCCGCCGGGTTATAGTACAGAGCCGAGGGGTCATCGGCGACCCCGGTGAACGCCCCGCCCATCGCCGTCGGGCGGGCCACAACTTCAATTTTCAGGAAATTGAAAGAGCGGGTTCCGGAATTGGAATTACTCACAGCGGCCGCGGCCAGTTGGGTCAAAATGAGAATAACCGCCAAAGTGAAGAAAATAGTCTTTTTTATTGAAGTCATCGGATACCTCTTTATTTCAATATAGACGATTGTCGCACCCTGTCAAATAAAAATTACCAGCTTTTGGTCGTGCGGTTGATTATATCGGTTACCAGTTTGGTGATCGCCCGTGATTGCCCGATTTCCTCGGTCTCCTTATCCACCGCATAGACCCCTTCGCTGACCAGTTTATCACTCCAGATATTCTTATCGGATTTGCGATCCTTGAGGGTTATGTCAAAAATGAGATCGACCGAATAGAGATTCACCGTGTCCCCGGCGGTGAAATTGACCGGCTTTCTTTCATACTGTAACAGGGTCCCCGACAGGACGGCGTCCGCCTGATCTTCCGAGGCGACCTTGAGATTGCCGTCGGCGATAAAGGCATTTACTATCAAATCGGTCAATTGACTCGTGAGCGACGCTTCGACCGTCTTATTATCAAATTGGGTCACGGCGACAGTCTTAATCGAGGATTTTCCGCCGGGATTGAAGGTATAGACGGCGCACCCAGAAATTGTGACAGCCGCAAAAATCGCGATCAAAATGCCGTGGAAAATCTTCATCTGGTTATTAAACACTCGAAGAACGGTCGCGGTTTCAGCCGCCTTTCATTCATAGACAATTTTACCCCGCTTGATCACCTTCTGGACAGGGTTAACACCGTAATGATAAGGGAGTTCGCGGTAATCATTCATGTTCCAGAGAACGAGATCGGCGGGAAGTCCGACCCGCAATTGGCCGATTTGCGCGGCCCGGTCGATAGCACAGGCGGCATTGACAGTAACCGCTGTAATCGCCTCGGCCGCCGTCATTTTATAGTTAAGCGCCGCCAGCGTGATTATCATCGGAAGTGATTCGGTATAACTGGAACCGGGATTGCAGTCGGTCGAAAGCGCCACTGTCACTCCGCCCTCGATCATCTTTCTGGCCGGAGCATAGTGGCCGTGGTTCAGGGAGAAACTGGTCCCCGGGAGAAGGACCGCCACCGTTCCCGATTTGGCCAGCGCCTTTATACCATTTTCAGAGATAAAGACCAGATGGTCGGCCGAAACCGCCCCCATCTCGGCGGCCAGTTCGGCGCCCCCGAGAGGGGTCAATTCATCGGCGTGAAATTTCAATTTCAGGCCGTGGCTTTTCGCCGCCGACATAATTTTCCGCGAGTCATCAAGGTCGAAAACTTCTTTTTCACAAAAAATATCACAAAATTCAGCGAGTTTCTCCGAAGCCACTCTGGGGATCATCTCTTTAACCAGCAAATCGATATATTGAAGCCGCTTTTCGCGATATTCATCGGGGACCTCGTGGGCGCCGAGAAAGGTCGAGACCATTTCAATCGGGTGCGTCTCGCCCAGATTTTTGATTATTTGCAGAGACTTTATTTCGGCCTCGGTCGACAATCCGTATCCCGATTTGGCTTCTAGCGTGGTCGTTCCGCAGGCCAGCATGGTATCAAGACGGCGGGATGTTTTTTCAGTCAGAACCGGAATCGTGGTCTCCCGAAGATCTCGGACCGATGCCCGAATCCCCCCGCCGGCCGCGGCGATTTCCATATAGGTCTTTCCCTGGAGGCGCATCTCGAATTCATTCTCTCTTGTCATGGAAAAAACCGGATGGGTGTGAGCATCGATAAAGCCGGGGGTAACCACCGCCCCCTTGGCGTCAATCAATTTACACCCTTCCGCCGGGCTGACTTTACCGGCGACCTCGTCCGATTTCCCGACCGCCAGGATTTCATTCCCGGCCGCCGCAATGCCGCCGTTTTCGATAATGGCAAGGTCCTTCATCCGTTCGCCGCGACGAGGAACCGGACCCTCCAGTGTGATCAATTGACCGATATTGGTGATTAGAAGTGTCGCTCTTTTTACTGCCGCCATAGGCGATCAATATAACCCGACAGCGGGAAAACTGTCAATCAATATTTCAAGACGAAAATGTATCGTATGCAGTCCAAAAATCACGGCAAATCCTTTCGCAAACTGTCGGCCCAATCGAAAAAGAACCGGTCCCCGGTCATTCTGCCCAGCATCTGCAACTGCCTGATATGCTCCGGATGATACTGAAAAGAATAGTGCCCGAATCTCAAACCGTAGAAACTGGCGTGCCCCGGGCGCCGAAAAGTCGGGATATAGTTTTTGATAGTGCTGAAAGAATCCTTAAGCATTTTTTCCGCCGCCGGATCTTTTGTCAATTCGTAGTAATCGTAGACGCCATAGAGCCCGTAAATGAATCCATTCAGGGTCATGCTCGGCGGCCAGACCGGATACTCCTCGATCCAGAAGCACCCCCGGCTATCGATGAAAGTAACCCACGGTTCGCTCTGTCCCGCGGGGCGAGTCAGCGACTTAAAGGTTTTCCGGGCATATTCAAGATACCGGGAATCACCGGTCGCAAGAAACAGCCGGGTCAGAACTCCGAGGGCCTCTCCCTGGGCCATGCCGGAGAACCACGGCGCTTTAAGGAGCCCTTCATCTCTCTGGTTCACTTTATAATCGAAACGGTAGGGGTAAAAGACGGCATCGTCGAATATCATGCTTTCCTTAATGAGCCGGTCGGCATTACGGCGCGCCAAATCCAGCCAGCGGCGATCGCCGCTCCTATGATAGACATCAAGAAAAGCAAAGACCTTATTACAGATGACAACCGGATGATAATACAATTTATCGTCCAGAGAAAACATCGCCACCCCTTCGGAATCCCGGGGAAATGAAGTATCTTCGGCGCTTTTCAGGGAATAACCGGTATTGGGTATGGAATCATATGGAAGGGAATCGATTTTGAAGTCATAAGCGACGCAGGGCGTTTGAGGAATCGCGGGCGGCGTCGTGAACCCCTTCTCTTTGTATTTTCCGGGACCGCAACCCGACAACAAAATTACGACCCATAAAAAGGCAACAGGTGTGAATCGTTTTTTCAAAATGGACTGACGATCAATAATTCCCGGAAATAAAATACCAGGAGAATTATTTGATCATCGGGAGTTTGATTTTATTTTTCTTGGCAAAAGCGGCGGCCTCTTTATATCCGGCATCGGCATGGCGCATGACACCGGTTCCGGGGTCATTGGTGAGAACCCGGTTCAGGCGAGCCTCCATCTCTTTGGAACCATCGGCCACTACCACCATCCCGGCATGAATCGAATTTCCGATCCCGACCCCGCCGCCGTGGTGAATCGATACCCAACTGGCGCCGGACACGGCGTTAAGCATTCCGTTGAGAAGCGGCCAGTCGGCGATGGCATCGGAGCCGTCTTTCATATTTTCGGTCTCGCGGTACGGCGAGGCCACCGAGCCGCAGTCGAGATGATCCCGCCCGATGACAATCGGCGCCTTGATCTTACCCTTTTTCACCAAATCATTAATGATAGCGCCGAAATGAGCCCGTTCCCCGTAACCAAGCCAGCAAATTCGGGCCGGCAATCCCTGAAACGAGACTCTATCATGCGCCATTTTTATCCAGCGGCACAACGACTTGTTTTCTTTGAACTCGCTTAAAATGACGTCATCGGTGACATGAATATCTTTGGGGTCGCCGGAGAGGGCCACCCACCGGAACGGTCCCCGCCCGCTGCAGAAGAGGGGACGGATATATTCCGGAACGAAACCGGGAAATTCAAAGGCCTCTTTGAGACCTCCCTTTTCGGCCTGGCCGCGAAGATTATTGCCGTAATCGAAAACGATCGAGCCGGCCCGAAGGAATTTGACCATGGCGCCGCAGTGCTTGACCATCGATTCATACGAGCGCTGAATATATTCCCGCGGATTGGCCCGGCGAAGACGATCAGCTTCGGTGATAGTCAAGCCCTCGGGCACATAGCCGTTCAGTTCGTCATGGGCCGAGGTTTGATCGGTCACGATATCCGGGATGATGCCGCGGCGGAAAATTTCGGGAAAAATTTCAGCGGCGTTACCAACAAGCCCGATTGATATCGGTTTTCTGTCCTTGACACTGTCTTTGATTAACTTCAGGGCCTTATCCAGCGCCTTGACTTTAATATCGCAATAGCCAAGTTTGACCCGGCGGTTGATCCGCTCTTCATCGACTTCGACACAGAGGATGGAAGCCCCATTCATGGTTCCGGCCAGGGGCTGGGCCCCACCCATGCCCCCCATACCGGCGGTCAGTATCCAGCGTCCGGAAAGATCGCCTCCGAAATGGGTCTGCCCGACCGCGGCGAAGGTCTCGTATGTTCCCTGCAGTATGCCCTGCGTCCCGATATAAATCCAACTTCCGGCGGTCATCTGACCGTACATGATCAGGCCGAGTTTTTCCAATTGACGGAATTTTTCCCAGGTGGCCCAGGCCGGCACCAGATGGGCATTGGCTATCAGGACCCGCGGGGCGTATTCATGGGTGCGAAAAATACCGACCGGTTTGCCCGATTGCACCAGAAGCGTTTCATCATTCTCCAGTGATTTGAGTGATTTGACTATTCCCTGATAACATTCCCAATTGCGGGCGGCTTTTCCGGAACCGCCGTAGATAATCAATTCTTTCGGTTTTTCGGCGACATCTTCATCGAGATTGTTATTGAGCATGCGGAGAGCGGCTTCCTGGTGCCATCCTTTACAACTTATCTTTGTGCCATGCGCGGCTTTAACCGGGGTATATTTCATATCGAATGGTCCTCCATAAGAGTTGTAAATATATCTCCAAATCCAATTTTTGGCAACTTTAAAGTGAACTTGTTGGTATCGGGCGAACTTCGATTGACATATTCAATTTTTTGCCCATATTTTCAATTTATGACTCATTCCGTTACAAAGACGGCGATTCAAAATTTGGCCGTGCAGAATGGCGCCGCCCTTTGCGGGATTTGCCGAATCGACGACGAATTGCGACAGGATTTTCATTTCGAAATCCGGAAAATCTCGGAAAAGATGACCCACGCCATATCGATCGGAGTCGCTCTGTCAAAATCCGTGATGGATACTTTGGTGGATCGCCCCAATATGCTCTATAAGGCCCATTACCGCCAGGTCAACGCCACTCTCGACGATATCGCCCTGGCCGTTTCGAAAGAGATAGAGTCAGCCGGTCACCGCGCCCTGCCGCTTCCGGCGTCGATGGTTCTCAAGCGCCGTCCGATGATCGCCCACTTGTCGCATCGCGAAATCGCCTATCGAGCCGGACTGGGCTGGCGGGGCAGAAACAATTTGCTGGTCAGCAAAAAATACGGCTCCATGGTACGGCTGGTGACAGTTTTGACCGACTTCGAGACGGACCCGGACGAAATATCCAAAGATGATTGCGGGGAGTGCCGGGCCTGCTTGAAAGCATGTCCGGCCGGGGCCATTTTCGAGGATGAAGAAAGGTTCAATCTGGAGGCCTGCTCGGCGCAGGTTCATAAATTCGCCCGCGAAAATAACTATGGCCTGTTGATTTGCGGTCTCTGCCTGAAAGTCTGCCGGGGGAAGAAATAGCATGGGACGAATCAAAATACCCCTCCCGGGGAAGTTGATTCTTTCGGCCATCTATTCCGAGCCGGAGGCCCTTTATTCGACCATGCGAAAAATGGAAAAGAAATTCGGGCGGATCGAATTCGAAACCGAGGAGTGCGACTTCACTCACACCGACTATTACAAGGAGGAAATGGGGGAAAATCTCCGCCGCAAATTTATTTCCTTTCAGAAAATGGTACCCCGCGACAGTCTGGCCGATATCAAGTTATTCACCAACAAACTCGAAGAGCAGTTCGGCGACAAGGTCGATGATTTTGTCTTCCGCACCATCAATCTCGACCCCGGCATCATGCGTCTGTCGGGACTGACTCTGGCGTCAACCAAGGATTTCGCCCACCGGATATATCTTCGCGACGGCATCTTCGCCGAGGTCACCCTGATTTACGCCAAGAAGCAGTTTCTGGTTCTCCCCTGGACCTATCCCGACTATCGGGACGAAAAGACGATTGATTTTTTGTCCAAAGTCCGCGCCACCATGAAGAAAATGGAATTTGATGAGTAAATTTTTAAGAATATCTCTATTTCTGGTATTGTTGGCATCCTCTTGCAACAAAGGCACGATTACGCGCCCCAATTCCGGTCCGGACGGGGCATATCCGATTGAAACTCAGCCCTCACTCTCGGCTGACCGTCAATTTATCTACTATATAAATATCGATACCACCGTTCCCGCCAATGATGGTATTTATCGCATTAACACTTCGACGGCCGAAAGAGAAAAAATTCTTCTCGGTGATCATTTTTCATCTCCGACCATCTCCCCCGACAACCGCACCCTGGCTTTCATTGATTCCGGAAAAATAAAACTTTACGACCTGATTAATAAAGCGTTACAACCATCCGGCATCCCGGATACAATTGCGTCGATTACTTTCCTTAGCGATACTCTGATGGCCGGGCAATTCGACTCGTCGCTTTTTATTATCAATATTGAAAAAAAGACCGTCGATCGATTCATTTCACTCTGGGATCCGGTGGCCTGCGGAATAGATGATTTTGTCTATATTAGAAAAGTCAGCGGCAATTTTGGCATCTATAGACTGCCCTTAAGTGCTCATATCGAGGATTATATATTGTCTATTGGCGGCGATGCGGCCCCTTCCTGGCCGTCTTATGATACATTCTCCCAGAGATTGACTTATACCGTTAATGAATACGGGCAAAAGAGAATCTATGCCGGCGTCAGACGCGGTGAAACTCACCTGATTGACAGCACCGACTTCGCCGGCTCGGTCATCGTCAGCGCCAATAAGATTATCTATACCGGGCGGGACGGACGGTTCTATGTTTCCGACTTCGCCGGACAACTGCCGGTCCCTTTTGTGCCGGCGGTGGATCGGCCCCGAGAAGTCGGGTGCCCCCTTGATTTAAGACTCTCGAATTCAATTGCCAAATTCCATCTGTTCCGCTTTTCGCGCCAGATTCACCAGTTCCCAGTACGGCGGTACATACTTATTATCAGTCTTAAATTGCTCGGCCAATGTCAACAGGCGTTCCTTGATTCGCGTATGCCGTGTTGTGAACCATTTGTTCCGCAGGGCCGCGGTGGCGCTCATTCCCTCCGGCACCGGCCCGATTTTGCCGAACATGTTCAGAACCGCACTATAGGCTTTCATCACCCGGGCCATCGGAAGCAGGTACCAATCGTATTTCAGGCGCTCCCCCCGTTCGGCCCCTTCCAGCATGACATCGATCACGGCGTTGTCGATATGATCCTTGTATAGTGTCTCCGGATCGCGCCATTCGGCCACCACCGATAACTGGGGATCATATTCCAGATCCGACGGCTCCTGCGTTTCAAAATGGGTCACACCGAAGGCCCCCAGCCACGATTTGACTCCTCGTGACGAAATATGCGATAACCCCATCCAAAGATTGATACCGAACTGCCGATAGGCCCGCGAGGCGACTTCGGAGCAGAAAAATTCGGTCGTATCATCGAAATTCATTTCAAAATCGTACGGGATATGCCGCGCCCTGGCTTTCGCGAGCATCCATTTCGCCGCCTTATGGGGAAGCATTGGGTCTTTTTGCATTGTTGGCAGATCGGGCCGAAGGCGCAAAACCATAACCCGCAATTTGGTATCTTTCAAATATTGATCAAGCGACGCTATCGCGACTCCCTTTTCGATATGCGACTCGATTACCGAGGCCTCCCCGCTGGAATCATCGACATAAACGAGGGCCACATGCGAAAAATTTCCGGGATAATCGTTACCCCGTGCGATCAGAGCCGATGTCGCCGCGCCTCCGCGCGATACCAGGATATCACCGCTGTGAATAGTGACACCAAGAATCTCAGCAGAGGGAGTCACTGATGCAACTGAATCAGCAATGGTCAGGGCCGGAACCGAATCTTTCGGCATTTGAAGCATGACCTCTTCGGTCGCGATTCTTCCTCCGTAAATCAGGCGGTAGAGACGATTTTTGGCCTCTTCGCTATTTATGTCCCATTCGTGGGATTGCGCTTTTAAAAGACTCCGCATTCTATTGAATCGTTGAAGATAGCCCGGAAGCAATTCATGACAAGCGCCGACCTGCGGGGCCATTGTAAAAAATGAAGTTTCGAGCGATTTGAAAATTGGCTCATCCGGCTGGTATTCCCGATATGCCAGCGAATCCAAAATAGTGTCAAATTCATTGAAAATATTATGACTATCGGAATCCACTCTATCACATCCCGCGGCCCGGGCGGCGCGAAATTCCCTTTCCAGCGCCGACCAATATTGATCCTGGTTCCAGGCAAAGGGGTTTCTTGTGCCGGCCGCCGGTTCCGGAGGCGACGCCAATGGTATAAGCAAGGCCAAATAAAGAGCCGCCAGAACCAGAAGGGCTTTGGAAATGAGCCGAATCAACATATTCATCCTCGACTTAATATATAAAGCACAAGAATATCATAATGGGACGCCGCCTGCCAGTCAAATATCATCGCCCGTCATAAAATGAGGTTCAAAGGCAACAATTTCGATACATCTTTCTCCTTGCCTCGCAAATATCAAAAACCTATCCTAACTTCGATGAATCGATTAAACCGCAGTTCATTTGCTTAAATGTTATGACGCCGGAGTGCGTCTTATAACTCGAAGGGAACGAAGATGGATAGATTCGTAATTAACGGAAAGAAAAAACTGAGCGGCACGGTCAAAGCCGAAGGCTCCAAAAACGCCGGACTGCCGATTATCGCCGGCGCCATCCTGATTGCCAAAGGGGAAACCACGATCGACAATATCCCGCCTCTGCGCGACATCTATACGATCAAAAAGATGCTGGAGCATATCGGGGCCAAAGTGGATTATGACGCGAAAGGGATGCGGATGAAAGTCGACAGCACACATATCACCGAAAGCACGGCTCCGTACGAACTGATGCGCCAAATGCGGGCTTCTTTCCTGGTCCTTGGCCCGCTACTGGCCCGTCTCGGCGAGGCGCGGGTATCGCTTCCCGGCGGATGCGTTCTCGGCGCCCGGCCGGTCGATTATCATATTAATGGATTCAAGTCGCTGGGAGCGGAAGTCACCGAGGAAGGCGGTTATGTGGTGGCCAAGGCCAAACCTCTTATCGGCGCCACCATCCATTTCGACCGCCCGTCGCATACCGGCACGGAAAATATCATATTCGGCGCAGTTTTGGCCAAAGGTTCGACTCGAATCGTCAACGCCGCCTGCGACCCCGAGGTGGTCGATGTCGCCAATTTCCTGAATCAGGCCGGGGCCAAAATAAAAGGGGCCGGAACCTCGACTATTCTCATCGAGGGCGTCAAGACGCTCAATCCGATAAAATATAAGGTCTCCGGCGATCGCCTGGTGGCCGGGACGTTCATGTGCGGGGCCGGAATCACCGGGGGTTCCGTGGAAGTGACAGGTATAAATCCTTCTCATTTAACCATGGTTTCCCGTAAATTATACGAAATGGGTTGCGTTATAACCGAGGGCAAAAGTAGCATTAAGATTCAGGGCCCCAAACAGTTAAAGGCGACCAAAGTCGTCACTTTCCCCTTCCCCGGCTTCCCCACCGACCTTCAAGCCTGCATTATGGCCCTGGCCACCGTGGCCGAGGGAACCAGCAGTATTAAGGAGACTGTTTTTGAAGACAGGTTCGGTCATACCATGGAAATGCGGCGCCTCGGGGCCGACATTACTGTCAGCAGTGACGAAGCCATCGTGAAGGGGGTCGCGAAACTGAAGGGAACGTCGGTCATGGCATCGGATATAAGGGCCGGGGCCGGGCTGGTTCTGGCCTGCCTGGGGGCCGAGGGAACCAGCGAGGTCCTGCGGGTTTATCATATAGATAGAGGATATGATAAATTGGAGGAAAAGCTTCAATCGCTCGGCGCCGATATTAAGAGAGTGGATTGATTTTTTATATAGTTTGTAAACTTTTTAGTAGAAGAGTCCCTAATGTTCAGAAAATCTTTGTTTATCCTGATAATTTTCATCGTCGCCTCGAGTCTCGCCTTCGGGCAGGAAACCTATTTCGGCCAGAATAAGGTTCAGTACCGCGGCTTCAGCTGGGATTATATCCAGACCATGCACTTTGACATTTATTTCTATAATCAAAACTACGGACTGGCCAAATTCGCCGCCGGGGTTCTGGAATCGTCCTATGTCGAAATCTCCTCCCAGCTCAATTACCGCATTCATCGCCGGGTCCCGGTGTTCCTCTATGCTTCGCCCAACGACTTTCAGCAAACCAATATCGTGCCGGATCTGATCGACGAGAGTGTCGGGGGATTCACCGAGGCGTTCAAAAACCGGATGGTCATGCCGTTTGACGGTTCCTACGAGGATTTCCGCCATGTTTTGCATCATGAATTGACCCACGCCGTGATCTATGATATGCTTTTCGGCAACATGTTCTCCTCGCTGATTTCGCGGCAGAGATTTTTTGATCTGCCTCTCTGGTTCGCCGAAGGATTCGCGGAATGGTCCTCCCGTTACGGCTGGGACTACTATGCCGACATGGTCGTCCGCGACGCCACTATCAATAACTATCTGGCGCCTCCCGATTATCTCGGCGGTTATCTCGCCTATAAAGAGGGTCAGGCCATGATCGCCTATATAGTCGACAATTACGGCGAGCAGAAACTGGGCGAAATCCTGGCCAAAGGGAAACTCTACCTGACCATGAATAAGGCCATGAAAGCATCGATCGGCGTCACCACCGAGGAATTCTGGAAAGGATTTTCCAAGGAGATGAAACGGCGCTACTGGCCGGAAATCGCCAAGAGAAAAGAACCGGGCGAATTTTCCAAGGCCCTGACCAATCATGAAAAGGACGGCTCCAATTTCAATGAGAAGCCGATTTTCGCCCCGACCGGGGACAAAATCGCCATGTTTTCCGATCGTTCCGATTATATGGGCATTTATCTCATTTCCGCCGTCGACGGCAAAATCCTCGATCGTCTCGTCAAGGGCGAGAGAACCGGCGATCTGGAATCGCTTCATTCCTATTTTTCAGGGATCACCTTCTCACCCGACGGCAAGAGAATCGCTTTTGTCGCCAAGGCCAAAGGGAAAGACGCCCTCTATTTTCTGACCATCAAGGATAAAAATATTTATAAAAAGCAGTTTTTCCATTTCAACAGCGTGCAATCGCCGGTTTGGTCGCCCGACAGCAAAAAGATCGCCTTCGCCGCCCTCGACGGCGACCGAAGAACGATCGCCGTATATAATGTCGATACCGATTCGACGTACGACTTAACCGAAGGAAATTACGATAATCTCGACCCGAGTTGGTTCCCCGATTCCAAAATCCTGGCTTTCACTTCGGACCGGCCGCATCCCGATAACGCCTTTATTGCCAACAATCCCGAATATAAACCGGCCGACTCGGTGGACTACCGCACCCTCTACACCAAATTCGGCTACGGCAATTACAATCTTTTCACCATCAATATCGACTCCAAAGAGATTGAGCCGCTCCGTGTCGGGATCGGACAAAACCGCGAGCCGTCGGTTTCTCCCGATGGTAAGAAGGTCTGTTTTGTTTCCAACCGGAATGGCATCGACAACCTCTATATTGCCTATGTCGATTCCTCCGGGGCCTTTGCCATCACCGATATTCTCACCGGAGTCGGCTCGCCGACCTGGTCGCCCGACGGCAAGCAGATTGCCTTTTCTTCCTTCAACAAAGCCGGTTTCGATATTTTTCTTCTGAAAGATATCAAACCGGCCGGGGACAACGGCCAGTTGGCGCCGACCGACTTCATCATGGATCGCTATTTGAGAGAGGTTAAATCGGTGGCCTCCAAGGACAGCACGGTATCGGTCAAAGACACCCTTCCGGCCCTGGCCGCAAAAATCGATTCCGGCGCGGCGGAAGAAAGCGCTCAGCGTGACAGCGGTTCCGTAGCGCAAACGGCGGCGGACAGCACGCATCATGACAGCACTTCCGTGGCACATACGACGTCAGACAGTACGGGCACGGCGAAGGCTAAATCAGACAGCACCCGTGTGGAAGGCGGGGAATATATTTATGTTGCCCCCGAACAGAAGAAAAAGGAAAATCCGATGGGGAAAATATTCGAAGACCTTCCCGACAGCGCCGCCGAAGGGAAAAATTACCTGACCCCCGCTGAAATTGCGGCTTTCGATTCGGTGGGCAGTTCCGGCCGTCTTCCCAACGGCGATTTCAAGGTGCACAAGTACCGGGTGAAATTCACTCCCGATTATGTCAGCGGCGGATTTTCTTATGACACTTTTTTCGGCCTGCGCGGGCAATCGGCGTTCGTGTTTTCCGATTATTTGGGGGATCATCAGATATATTTGATTACCGATCTGGTTAACACGATCGACCAATCCAATATCCAGTTGTTTTACCTGTATAACCGTCTCCGTACCAACTTCGGATTCGGCGTTTTTCATACCAAAAATTATTATATCGATAATTTCGATCATCTCTTTTCGGATCGCTTCTACGGCTTTCAGGGTTACCTGTCGTATCCTTTCTCCAAATTTTCGCGGGTGGAATTCACCGGCTCCCAGTATTTCATTGACCGCAAATATCTCGATAGCAACGATCCGCGCGTAGGACGCTCCACCAAGGTCGCTTTGGGAACCCTCTCTTTGGTAAGCGACAATATCCTCTGGGGAATTACCACGCCGATCAATGGTCAGAGGGCGCGCCTAAATATCAGCGGCGCCACCGATGTCCTGGGAGGAAACGGGATATCATTTTATTCTCTCGACGGTGACTGGCGTAAGTACTGGCATATCCGGGGTCTCTTTTCAACCGCTCTCCGCTTCGCTGGCGGCGCCTCCTGGGGGAAAAACCCCAAGCGGTATTTCCTGGGCGGCACGACCAACTCGATCGGAAGTGTCGTGGTGGCCGACAATGTTTATGAACCGGAGAATCTCTATTTTGCCGAAGTGGTCACACCTCTGCGGGGATTCGAATATTATGAACTTTCCGGGACCAGGTATCTCCTTTCCAATCTCGAATTCCGCTATCCTTTCGTGGAATATTTAAAACTGGGATTCCCGCTTCCGATGACCCTGCGCTATATCACCGGCTCTCTCTTTTATGATATGGGCGCCACCTGGGATAACGATCAAACTTTCAAGGGCGGATCATCTCTGGGAGGAAATCACCTGCAGGATATCAAATCGGCCTTCGGTTTCGGCGTGCAGGCCAATCTTGGATTTCTGGTGCTTCGCTACGATCTCGCCTGGCGGACAAATTTCCAGACGGTCGTCCCTCATCCGAAATATTACTTTTCCCTCGGTGCCGGATTCTGATATAATCTCAATTCTGTCAAATAATAAAGGCGGCCCAAAGGCCGCCTTTTATTTTGCCGGCTGAATCGATCAAATTTCGGCGTCGGCTGTGACAATTTCGCCCAGATTCAGTTCTTTGAGACCCGGCTCAATCTTGGCCCGGTCGCCGACAATGACAATCAAGAGCGCTTCCGGATGAATGTACTCCCCCGCTACTCGGCCGGCGATCTCCTCGCTGACACTGCTTATTTTCGATTCAAAGGAGCGCCAACTATCCAACGGCAGGTTGTAACTTACCAGATCGCTGATGCCGCCGGCGATATCGCCAATGGAAATAAACCCCTGGGGAAATCCCTTTATGAGGGTGGCTCTGCAGTCAGCCAGTTCCGTCCCCGCCACCGGCCGATCGGCCGTGATCTCCCGAAACTCTTTGATCAATTCATAAAGCGACTCCTTGGTCACCTCGGATTTGACCTGAGCGTATCCGGCCAATAGACCCTGCCCGAGCCGTGAGGTGAAGAAACTGTAGGAACCGTAAGTGTACCCCTTGTCCTGGCGAAGGTTCATGAAGAGGCGCGCCACCGTGCTTCTTCCCAGGGCCTGATTGATGACCTGCGCCGCGTCATAATCGGGATTGTTCCGCGGCGGCACCAGATTCCCCACGAAAATCACGCTTTGGGGCGCCCCCGGCTTGTCGATCAGGCAGATTTTTGTCTTGTCCAGCGACTTCACCGGCTGGATATCATGCTTAACAACATCTCCCGGTTTCCAGTTTTTAAATGATTTTTCCAGTTGATTCCTGGCTTCGTCAAGCGTCATGTCGCCGACCACGATAGCGGCGCAATTATTGGGCAGGTAATTGGCCCTGTAGAAATTAAGCAAATCATCCCGGGTAATGGCCTTGATGGTCTGGTTCGTACCGGAACCGGTATACGGTTGTCCGTACGGATGACTCGCGCCGTACAGTTCCCGGCCGAATATTTTGTATGCCGTTTGAATCGGCTGCCGCGATTCCTGCATGATCCGGCCCAGATAGTTTTCTTTCTGGCGATCCAATTCATCCTGGGGAAAAGTGGCGTTGAGAACCAGGTCGGCCATAAGGTTCAGAGCCGGCTCCAGGTTCTTTTTCTGCACGTTCAGGCTGACATTCGATCTGTCGAACGAACTCCCCGTGGAAAGTTCCGCCCCGAGGCGCTGGGCCTCATCCGAAATCGCCAGGGCATTTCTGGTCTTGGTCCCTTCATTGAGCAGTTCCGCCGTCAGGGCGCCGGCGCCGAACCGATCCGACGGGTCCGCCGCCCAGCCGCTTTTCAGAAGCAAATTCACCTGCACCAGGGGTAGTTTATGATCCTCCACCAGATACAGCTCCATCCCGTTGGAAAGAGTCGCCTTTTGAATGGTCGGGGGTGTGAATGACGGCTCCGCGGCCGGCCCCGGCTCCACTGCCATATCGGTCTTGATTTCCGACGCCTCCAATTTCTGACGCGGCGTAATCCGCAAAATTGCCCGGCTGTCCAACTTAAGATACCTGGCGGCATATTGCCG
Organism: Candidatus Zixiibacteriota bacterium; assembly: GCA_900498245.1. Classification (NCBI taxonomy): domain Bacteria; kingdom Pseudomonadati; phylum Candidatus Zixiibacteriota; species Candidatus Zixiibacteriota bacterium. Next base: position 897,936 of record LS998015.1, on the reverse strand, counting down.
CATCCCTTCGGCCGTGGCATTGGTATATCTGTCGCGATCCCATTTCAATTTCCCCGGATCTCCCAGCATGGTATTATAGGCATTCAGAGTATTGGCCCGTCCGCCAAAGCCGCCGAGTCTTTCCAACTGGCGGACAAAATCAGTTTCCCATTTGGTTCTTGACCGGGCGAATTCGTCAGCCGTAACGCCATTGGTTATCACGTCATTCAGTATCCGATCCACTTCTTTTTCAAGCTCGTCGAGGGAAACACCTTCGCGGGCGGTTACGACAATATTGAAATCGCTCCCCAGTTCCTTAGAATACTGGTAGGCATTGACGTCCTGAGCAAGTTTCTTGTCATAAACAAGCGACTTATAGAGGCGCGATGACTTCCCATTAGTCAGGATGCTGGCCAGAAGATCGAATTCGGCGTCCCCCGGCGCATAACTGGCCGGAGTCGGCCAGGCGATGTAGAGACGCGCCAATTTCACGTTATCCTCGGCTTCGATTCTCTTGACCGAGTTCAGTTCCGGAAGCCAGTTTTTGGGCCGGTCGATTACCGGGCCGGGCGGAATTGGACCGAAATATTTTTCCACCCAACTCTTCACCTGGACCGGATCGAAATCCCCGGCGATACAGAGCGAAGCGTTATTGGGGGCATAATACGTCTTGAAGAATTCCGACACATCATCGATACTCGCCGACCCGATATCCTGCATACTGCCGATTATCGGCCAGGAATAGGGATGTCCCGGGGGATAGAGAAGTGACAGCATCAGTTCCTGCGCTTTGCCGTACGGCTGGTTATCGTACGATTCCCGGCGCTCGTTTTTTATCACATCTTTTTGTATGTTAAGATGCTCCTGGTCGACGGCCGGCAGAAGGTACCCCATGCGGTCGGCCTCCAGCCACAGAATTTTTTCAAGATAATTGCTCGGCACTTCGTCCCAGTAGACGGTTTTATCGACCGAGGTTCCGCCGTTCTTGTTTCCGCCGATTTTTTCGACGGCATCGGCAAAATAGGCCTGATGATGTTCCGACTGCTGGAACATCATATGCTCGAAAATATGGGCGAACCCGGTTTTCCCCGGCTTTTCGTTTTTGGAGCCGACATGGTACCAGATATTGACCGAGGCCACCGGCACCGAGTGATCCTCGTGGAGAATCACATTGAGGCCGTTCGGCAGAATATATTTTTCAAATTTCAGGTCCGGCAGGTCGCCGGCAAAGGCCAGCGTAAGACCCGAAAAAACGGCGATCAGCGCCACCAGGAAAGCAATAGATTTCCTTTTCATCATGTCCCCTTTACATATTAATGGATTAATTGTTTATTGACTGACAACCATTTGCCCAAATTCAAAATAAGTACATCCCATCGGCGGTGTTATTGGAAAAGACGAAAAGATATGCCAAAAGTTTCAGTTTTGTCGTCTTCAGGCGGTTTAAAATTTCTGATTCAATTTGACTATTTTCAATGATTAACGCGCGGTAATTAGGCAGAAAAGACTGGAGCCGTCGATTTCTTCGATTTCCGCTTCGATTTTAAGCCCCGATGTCAATCTAAAATATCCCTCGCCATCGACGGTCGTGGCCGTAAAACCATCTTTGCAGACAATAATCCCCTTGCCGGTTTTCTTATGATCGATCTCCCCCACCAGACCTTCTTCCGCCTGCCGTTCAAACCATTCCAGACGGTACGGCCAGAATTTGTCGGCATAAGTCGAGAAAAATATCTTCCCCCCCGGTTTGGTCACCCGGATACTCTCGCGGATCAAAACCTCCTGATTGACATGAAAGGCCGATATCCCGTTCTGGATGCAGACCACATAATCGAAAACACGATTGCCAAACCCGAGATTTACCGCATCCATCACGGCCAGAAGACAATTTTGATATTGGCGAAGGTTCTCTGATCCGAAATGAATGGACTCGGCGGCATTATCGATACCGACCACCATACCCGCCTTTTTTGACAGTTCCGGCAAGATTCGCCCGCAGCCGCACCCCAATTCCAGCACCCGGCTTCCCGGCCTGATATGATCTGTCACGAAATCGATTTCGGCCTTGAGGTATTGCCTGATTCGCGGCCCGGCGATATCGTAACATCGCTTCAGCCGTTCCCCCGCCAGTTTTTCGCGATAATATCCTGACATTTTTTATCTTCCGTTCATTCGGCGCAGCAATCGAATTGAACCTTACTTCTCCCCGGCCGGAAGGTTCATGGCGCCGGTCATATCGCCGCGGTAGAGCGCTTTCCACTGGGCGCCCCGCTTGCGGACACTGAAAATATCGAGCGCCGAGGTGCTTTCATCGGCCGAATCGGGATAGACACGGAAAAGAACATGCGCCTTGTCGTCGCCCTCCATCACATGCCCCAGAATTTTGTATGATATCTTTTTGAAGATTTCGTTTCCTTGTTCCTGTTCGAAACTGAATTTCAAAAAGGTCTCGAATATCTGCACCGAATCGAGCGCCAGGAGTTTGTCAAGCGATCCCGCTCTTTGGATAAGCCCACCCCACTGCTGTTCGCGAATCGAACTATCGGTGGCTGTGATAATTTTTTTCATTCCCGACGCAAAATCGCTCAGGATTTGCGGGTCCATTAAATCGGCCGCCGTTTTGGCGTCGCCCGCTTTCATCGCCTCGAAAAACTTCTGCATGACACTTTCCGGGGTTGATGCCGTTTCGGTTTTATTCTGCGCTGATGCGATCGAAAATGTCATTATGCCAAAACTTACCAGTATAACCTTAATTAATTTATATCTCATAGTTCTCTGCCCTTTCCGGCTCATGTATGCCTGCGGCCAATATGCTCAAAGAAGTTGCGTACGAAAAATAATCTTTGGCCATATCACAATCAACCAAATAATCAAGACGATAAATTATATGACAGCCCGTGTCAGTATTTACGTTTAATATATCCCCGTAATTTTGCTCCGATAAATATATAATATTATTTGAAAGGTAATATGCTGATGAAGACAACTATTCAATAGAAATAAAAGGCAAACTTATGTCGTTCCCGCGTAGGCGGGAATCCAGAAAGAGAATATGAATTATTATGTATACATACTTGCCAGCAAAAGAAACGGAACCCTTTACATCGGAATCACAAATAACTTGGCAAAGCGGATTTATGAGCATAGGAACGACTTGAAGGAGAGTTTCACCAGCAAATATAAAGTGCATAATCTGGTCTATTATGAAGTTTTTGGGGAGGCCGCCGACGCTATCTTGCGCGAGAAGCGTTTGAAAAAATGGAATCGGAAATGGAAATTGAGACTCATTGAAAGCGTGAATTCTGACTGGCGCGATCTTTACGATGAATTGCTTTAAGTCCTAGATTCCCGCCTACGCGGGAACGACACTTTAGGGATAATTCCCTATCCCAATAGAAGGCTTCACAGGTCCGGTTCCGACTCCGACCCTTGGTCGGGAGAGAAACCCGACATCTTTTCTTTATTCATTGTCATTCCGGGTTTCATTGGGAGCTTGACAAAATGAGAATACAGTTTCGTAGGTCAAGCCCACTCGGGGCTTGACATCTTCTTCGTAGGTCGGGTCTCGAATCCCGGCTCCTGCCGGAATGAGAAACCCGACATCTCTTTGCGATTCTGGCCCCTGGGTGCCACCCCCAAACTGCGGGACGGGCGGGACGGCTCTTCGGGATTAGGGGGTGTTTCCCCCCGCCATCAAACATCATCCTGTCGCCTACCCCAAGGGGCGTCTTACCCGGTTTTTCTGGTGTCTTAAGATCCCCATTTTTCTTTTGCCATTTCCTCTGCGAAACGATATAATAAGGTCAACTTGACCGAGGGAGTATCCAATGCTGTTTAGGCGTCAATGTATTTCCTTACTAATTTTAATCCCGCTATTTTTGATAGTTTCTTGTGCCCGGATGACAAAAATGATGCCCTCTGAACTCCGGGATATGCACGAATTTCTGTCACGGGAAAATCCCGGGGACTGCCGGCTTTATCACTATAATTTTGAACGGCAGACCCCGCGTCTGTACGACGAGCACCAGACCGATTCCATCTTTGATATCATTGAATATATAAAGACGGAGTGCGGACCGGCCTTTAATCTGGAGTACACGCGCCTTTTGTTGCTCGCTGACAACGGGGAATTCGACGATTCCTTGATCGGCCGCTCGACAATTCCGCAAATGCTCTGGTATCGAGGCGAGCAGGAAAATCTCATGAGATGGAAGGACTGGTATTATCTATACGGAACATCGCAACCGGTTGATAACACTCATGACAATTTCAGCAAATTTATCGACAACCTGGCTCGCAAAATAGAGTCGGAACCTCAAATTTCATCGACCGGTCGCGCCCTTGGCCTGTTTTATAGCGGCTCCTTTGACAGCGCTTTTAGTCTTATTCAGTCCAAGGAAATGCGGAATACTGAGATTCGCAGGAGTTATGATTCGTACGTACTTCAGATCAAACGAAAATTCCCTTCCCGAGGGCATTTTGGCATATTTGCCGGTAGCTGGATGCCGCAGGGCAGCAACCGAATCCTGGGCAACCATCCTGATATTGGCATACAATTAGGCAGCGAATGGCCGAAATTCAGGGTCGATGCGGTGATCAGCGGCCGATTTTTATCGGCAAAAAATAACTTTACTGTGGACAGCTTGGGCCATTTGACATCCACCGATAAATTCAACAGTTGGCTTTTCGGCATCGAGGGCGGCTTCAAAGTAATTGACCGTGCTGTATATAGTGCGGACATTTTCGCCGGGATCGGTTATGATGTCATCTATAGTATCAAGACCGCCGGCGATCCTGAGGAATTTGTCAGTCACGGATCGCTGGGGATCGATCTTGGCCTTCGGCAGAGATTCTTTCTCGACCAGCGCACCGGGTGCTATATTGGCGCCATAGTCAAATACGGCATCGTCAACTATTCTAACCCGAAAGGAACCGATCTTTCCGGCAATACTTTAACGATTTCTTTGGTGACGGGCTGGAGTTTCCACGAGACTCTGAACCAATTTCTGAAAAGTCTCAATTTCAAAGGCAATTGGCGGAAATAAACAGGCCTATTCAGTGCCCCAATAAATTCCCGCCGTATCGCACAACAGTCTTCTATTGTTTATCGGGTCGGCGCGGTCAGTCTCGGCGGTTCCACCAATAATCCCCTTTGGATTTGCTTTCGTATCGTACCATCTCTTTCCGGATTGTAGTATCCGCAATCATTCCTTCCCGCTCCCTGAACAATCGCGCCGTGAATTCTATACGGAGCTTATCGACAGTCGACGGAATAGTGATCAATTTGAAAGGATATGCGATCCCAAATCGCCAAATCCACAGCGGAGGTTCCTCAATAGCGGCACTATCCAGAATGGCATAAGTGCTGTCTTCCGACGGGAGAAAAACAAAATATACAGTATCAATATCGATCCACTCATCCAAAATGGGTCTGTCAGTTTCCATATGGTTATCTTTCCAGATCCAGTGAATCGGATTCCTGCTGTTCTCATTAAAAATCTCCGTCCTGAATCGATTTTCTCCCTTATCGTCTTCTTTTTCTATAGGTGCTCCGGCCCTTTCCCCGGGGTAGTCTTCTAACATGGAATAGACCGCAAGACTAATATTCCAATGCCCGAAAACGTCGCTTATGTTATTCAGTTGCCGCCATTCCTCCCAAGTATTAGCCTTTTCCGGTTCCTGAGAAATGTTCTCTTCAAAACGAAAACACTTTGTATATCGCGTGTGCCCGCAGGCCGAAATAAAAAATAGCATCAGCCCGCAGACCATCATATATCGCAGACCTTTTGGCAAATATTGAAGGAGTGAGTCTGTATAGCATTTCATAAATATTTTATTCGACCACTATGGCCGAAAGCCAGCCAGCGTAGGTCAAGACCTCGATCGGTTGGGAGGGGATGGCATGTGGCGACGGTCTTGACACCATGATATTTCATTCTTCAACACCTATCTATAAACTTAAATCCAATTTCCCGAATTATTCGCATAATGCCATAAACCCCAATGGTACAACCAATATATAGCCATAAATCCAGATTCCAAGAAAAATAGATGTCGGGTTACTCATCCGTCAAAGGCCGGATTCGGAACTCGACCTGCAATTTCCAAAGTTGCGCGGGGTCTTGCCGAGGACTCTTGTCCGAGATGTGACCCCGCGCCACATGCACGGTGCAATTTTGGTATCAATTTGGTGTGGCTCGGTTCAGGGGGCCAATAGGTACAGAGAGGTCCAAAAATATGCCCGTATATTATCAAAACCCGATCGGTCATTGCGCCCGCCAAATGACGCCTGAATTTGCGCCGAAACATTCCCGTAATCTCAAACTCTGCAACCGCTTGACAGAAAAGACACTAAAAATGGGGCCCCCTTTTGTATCAGAAAGCGAACCCAAATCTCCCCCATCCCTATACCACCCACCCCCTTACACCCAAAAATCAACCGGCTTCGTTTCTTTATATGAAAAGTTATGTTGTTGTTCCGCAACGGGTAACCCACCCCTTGGGGTGGGCGTCAGGAAGACGTTGCATGAAAGGATGGCGGATGATCCGGCGGTCGCCGGACCGCCCGGCCGGCCGGAAATCTATTTCCTTTTCGGCTTCCGTTTTTTGGGCGGTTCGGGAGCTTTCTTCTTGGCGGCCTTTTTATTATTATCGTTGCCGCGCTGTTCGCTCTCTTTAAACTCCTTGGCCATCTTGTCGAGCGCCTTATCGACCAGATCGAACACCGAGCCAGCAGTGAAGCCGCCCTTGGGAAGGTCCTTCCCGGCCGGCTTGCCGGTCAGGATTTGGATGCCTTCGTCAATGGTCGTCGCCGGATAGATATGAAATTTCCCCTTCTCCACCGCCTGTACGACTTCATCCTTAAGGTGCAAATCGGCCACGTTCTGTACCGGTATGACAACCCCCTGCTTGCCGGTCAGTCCCTTGGCCTTGCAGACCGCGAAAAATCCTTCGATTTTTTCATTCACCCCGCCGATCGGCTGTATCAGTCCCAACTGGTTGACCGAGCCGGTGACCGCGATCCCCTGATCGATCGGAAGGCCGGCAAGGGCCGAAAGGATAGCGTAGATTTCGGTCGACGAGGCCGAGTCACCGTCGACCCCCGAATAAGACTGCTCGAAACAGATCGACGCCGACATCACGAGCGGTTTGCTCTTGGCGAATTTGCCCCGCAGATAACCGCTCAAAACCAGCACCCCTTTGTTATGAATCGGCCCGGAGAGTTCCGCCTCGCGCTCAATATTTATCACCCCAGCGCGGCCGACCGAGACGCTGACGGTCAGACGGGTGGGACGCCCGAACGCGTACTCGCCGGTATCGAAAACCGAAAGGCCGTTAATCTGCCCGACCGCCTTGCCGGTCGTCGAAATCAAAAGGAGGTCATTGTCATACATTTCCTGAATCCGATCCTCAATCAGATTGACCCGCTCCTGTCCCTGGCGGATCGCCTGTATGACATCTCCGGCTTTGACCATTTTATGTTTCGCTTCCCCGGCGACCAGTGCCGCCTCGCGGATCAAATCGGCGATATTGGTGAACCGGGTCGAGATTCGATCCTTGCGCCCCGCCAGACGGCTCCCCTGCGCGGCAATCGCTTCGAGAGCGGAATTGTCGAACGCCGGGAGGCTGTCTTCCTCGGTAATCTTGCGCACGAAAGAGACGTACTGCCGCAGGGCGGTATCATCCATTTTCATCTGCGAATCGAATTCCGCCTTGATTTTGAAAATTTTCTTGAAATCCTCTTCGAGTTCGAGAAGGGCGTTATAGATGCGCCGCTCGCCTATAAGAACCACTTTCAATTTGATCGGAAGCGGCTCCGGCTTCAGCCCCGAACCGGCCATCATATAGAAAGGATCAAAACTGCCGATCTCCAGAAGTCCGGTCATAAGGGCCCGTTTCAATGGCTGCCAGACCCCGACCTCGGTGAACAGATCCATGGCGTGGAGGACAAGAAATCCCCCCGAGGCCTTGAGAAGCGAGCCGGCCCGAATCCGGGAAAAATCGGTCCGCCAGTAACCGTACCTGTCGACCACTCGTTCGGTGCTTCCGAAAAGATTGCGGTACGACGGGGAATGCTCCACGATAACCGGCGTTTTTTGCGTCTCGGAATTGTCAAGGATGAGATTAATGGTGAACTCTTCGAACGGTTCTCTCTTGCGGAACGGCGGCGCCTCCTCTTCGCCCCGCCGCGGGGTGGCTTCGCGGAAACGATCCAGTTCCCCGAGGAGTGTGGCCGCTGCTTGATCGAGATAGCCGACGACCTTCTTGTCCGGGAATTTCTTTTTAAGAACATCGATTTTGTCTATGATGAGAGGAGAAATAATCGATTGATCCAGTTTCTCCAGGGCCTCTTCCATTTTCATCGCTAGTTTTTTCGACTCGATTTCAACCACCGACATTTCCCGTTTGAGACGTTCCAGTTTCTGCTCGATTTCCTCCAGTTTCTGGGCCGCGAATTTTCCTTCCTTCACCAACTGCTCGAGTTTTCCCACCGAAACCGGCTCATTATCGACCAGGGGCTGGAGTTCGTTATGAACTCCCAGGCCGACCTGCAATTGGACCATGACAAAGCCCTCGTCGGACATCTTCTTCTCGAAATCGTTGATAAATTTTTTCTGGCGATCCCCGAAATCCGAGGCGATGGCGCTTCGTTTCGCTTTGTAATCCTGGCTCATGAAGACTTTGGGAATCGACTTGCGCAGACTGGCGATCATGTACTCGACATCGCGCTTGAAGACCCGCCCCTCGCCCGCTTTGAAAATCAGGGCTATCGGGGAATCGGGAGACTGAAAATTGTTGACATAGCAGACATCCTGAAGATCCGGCTTGAAATGATCGAGTTCCTCGAGAAGTTGCTTGATGGTGGTGGATCGTCCCGTTCCGGTCAGCCCGGTGACAAAAATATTATAACCGCGGCTGTGGATCTTAAGACCGAGGCGGATGGCTTTGACCGCCCGCTCCTGACCGATAACACTGCAACAGGGCTCGGCGTCTTTGGACGACGAGATATTCAATTTTTTGAAATCTATCCGGGGAGTGAGATCTTTGGCTTTGAGTTCAGAAGATTTATTGGGCACGGGCGGACCTCCAAAATTATATGTTGCCGTAAATATAAGTGCTTCAAAGCCTCAAAACAAGGCAGACTTGACAAAGACTCAAAACTGATTATATTCGGCCGAAGTCGGGCGTCTCTATGGCGGTATCGTCTAGTGGCCCAGGACGGGTGGTTCTCAGCCATCAAACCGGGGTTCGATTCCCCGTACCGCTATTTTTATTCAGGCATTTGCAGAAAACATCAATTTACGACATTTTTTGCCATCACGCCCGTGGGAAGAAGGAACCCCAGATGTGACCTGTCCCCAAAATTGACGCAAAATTAAGACGAATAAAAGACGGGTGAGCGCGGTAACGCTCACCCTTGACACCCCTTATTCGGAGGCAAAGTCGGGACGGATGGTTCCCCTGTGACCGTCCCTATTTACTCAATCAACCTTCTGCATCTTGCAGACTTTCAACGTATCGCCGGTCAGTGGAAGCCCCTTGACAGCGACATTTTCTCCCACCGCAAAATCGGCCAGGGTCAATTCGGTCCCATCGGCGGCCAATAGCTGGCTCCCTTTGCAGACCAACCCGATCCAGCTGTTTCCTTCCCACGTCACGATTTTGCCATCGACGTCGACGCTCGCCAGAGGAGCGGTAAACTGCGTGCACTGCGGTTCCTGATCGAGGCAGTTGGCGACTTTTATTTTAACCGCGAGAAGAGTACTCTCGTCAACGATATCGGCCTTCACCTCGACCACATCCCCGATAGTCAGGTCGGCAAAAGTCAGCGTGGTATCACGCGAAGAAGACATGAACTGATACTGATAGATCAATTTTCCGGCTCCGCCGCTCGGCGGAGTATCGCCGTTGACCCGATTGTCATAGCCGTATTGATGGACGATATTTCCCCAGATTTCGGTGTTTTCATCGACCGTTATGACCTCGGTGCGATTGGCCACGGTAAAGGTCATGGCATCATAATCGATCGAGATGATGGTGTCGCGGAAGGCCAGATCATATTTGTAGCAGTCTCCCGTGCAATTCTGAATTTTGTACGCCAGAATGTACTGATTCTGCTGTTTGACGCCATTAATTTTGAGGGAATCGCCATTATGAATATCGGAGAACGGTATGGGCGTTTCGCCCGTGTTATTGAGGCGAACTATTTCGCAATTGTGGGTGGCGATAACGGTATCGCTCAAGCCCATAAAGGTCAGCATCAGGCGGTTCTGATCCATCGTTCTCACGCGGGCCGTGAACTGCACCGAATCGCCCGGAGAAGCCACCAGAGAGGGGATCACCCAGCCGGTATTGTCGGCAAAACTGCCGGTCGGCCCGGCCACGTTATCGCGCGAGCAGCCGCCGATTACGGCGATCATGGCCGCAAGGGTCAATAATCCGAAGACGGTCCAAAAACGTTTCATCTTAAACCTCCAAAATGTTTTAGATAAATTATGGTTGGCTGTTTTGTTCATTCTATGGATACAGAGAGGAGAACGGGACTTTTCGTTCAGGTCCGTTCGGCAAAAAGAGGAAAAAATGGTCACATTCGGCTTTCAATAGATGCTAAAAATCCGGGATGAACCGGTGGGGACATACCTGTCCCGTCAGGGACAAAAAAACCTGCGGCCTATTGGTCGCAGGTCGAGGATTTTTAATGTTGCCGGACGAGTCGCCGCATGGCACCTATATCGGCTATTTTGGAGCCGGACCGCTTTTATATAAAAAGTTGACCAGATAGGCGACATCCAAAATATTCAACACCTGATTGTCATTGACATCGGCGTTTTCATATATCAATGGTTCCGGACCGTCTCTGTAGAGGAACTCAATCAAATACGAAATATCCAGAATGTTGACGGCCTGATCGACATTTATATCGCCTCGGATAAGTGACTGGGTCGCCGCGGTCAGGGCCCGGACAATATTAATCGTTCCGACACCCAGCAGTCCGGCATAATCCGGGTTTAGCGTGTCGATATTGTCGGCATTATCCAGAATCAGGCTGTCCAATCCTCCCAGAGTCAAATCGGGCCGAATAGACCGAATGAGCCCAGCTGCCCCGGACACAAAAGCGGTGGAAAAACTGGTTCCATCCCACCAGGCATAACTGGTGTCGAGGAATGGGGCATAAATCCTGGTTCCGGGGGCGCAGACGTCCACTTTATCCCCGTAATTGGAGAAATCGGCTTTAAGATTTATCGAATCGACTGCCGCCACGGCCAGACAATATTCCCGCGAAGCGGGGAACGGGAAAATAAGATTGCTGTCGGTGGAATCATTGCCGGCGGCGGCAACCACCAGAACTTCATTGTCGCGCGCGTATCGAATGGCATCATCCAGATCATCATGAACGCCGATCATCCCCAAACTGAGATTGATTACCCGGCAACTGTCATCCACCGCCTTAAGTATTGCTTCGGCAATACTGTATCCGTCGCCCATACCCGCCGTATCCAGAACGCGATAGACAAAAATATCGGATTGGGGAGCGACGAGTTCAATTATCCCGGCGACAAAGGTCCCGTGACCGGAGGCGCTTCCCCCCGGCTCGTCCATGGCCACAGAGTCATTATCAATGTAGTCCCAGCGGGAAACAACGCTCCCCGGCATGGTAAGAAATTGCGGGTGAAGGTAATTAACACCGCAATCGATCACCGCCACCCGGACATTACTCCCTTCGGAAATCGCGTGTGCCGTATTGAGATCAAGAGATACCGCGGCCGTCTGCAATTCCACGGAACCGATATACTGTACATCCAAAAAGGGTTCGCTTCTCTGATATGGCTCGGGCGCCGATAGAATATAATTGGGACAACAATAGACCACTTCGGGGCGGGCATCTATAATTGTGGCCAGACTTTCGGCATCATGCCCCTGCATAATAAGCAAAAGATAGCAATTGGTCTGGAGCTGATGGCTTTTGGTCTGAGTTCCATATTCGGAATTGATGATATCGATACTGTAGCCGGGCTGCATTTTGCAGACCAGTTCATCGGGCTTAAATCCGGCCGGACGCTTCTGGCCGAATGAGGGCGGGGATAACAAACTCAGCATTGTGAGGATTGCGAGAAAAATAAATAAATATTTCGACTTAAACATAAACTCATCCTCCTAAATCGCCCGCGCCTGAGAGAGCAAAAGCCGCCCAATGATACGCCGAGGGGTGGCTTTCGCGGACATTTCTCGCGGCATAACGGATCGCATCCAGAATAGTATCGCCATTAAAGAATCTATCATAAAACAGTTTCATCCAGAGGGCGGTGGTCTCATCGGATACCGGCCAGCGACTCGCAATTATATTTCGGGCCCCCATTTCGAGTAAGGAACGAACAAATCCGGAAGACTCTTCGCCGGGAAGGTTAATTTCTTCACCGGAACGACAAGCGGCCAGGGTCACCAGGTCGACCACGCAGTTTCTCAACCTGAAATCGGCTGCAAAAATCGGGCCATCTTCAAGTACAAGGTAGGAATAAAAAGGATTATCAGCGCAAAAAACGGCGTGCCCGGAATAATGCCAAAGACGGGCCGGTCCTCTTTTGGGCCAATCGTCCCGGTAGCAAGGCATATGGATATTGTCATTCGCCCTCGTCCTTTCGAGAAGTGATTCAATTTCCCGACTCGAGGCGGGCAAGTCATCACTGCGTCCCTGAAAAACTATGACCTCCCCGGACAGACTGCGCTTTTTCTCAGCCGCAAGAAAATGCCTTATGCTTGGAGAATGAATAAAGTGATGCCGCTCAAAAAGCGGGCTATCGCCGACTTCCAACGCCCCCCAGGGCAAATTAGCGAGTTCGCCAGGGGCGATTATAAGAATCTTTTCCGCATCGGTCGGTACTTCCAGAGGAATCCAGATTTTCTCGCCCAATTCAGTCCAAATTTGGCGTTCAGCCTCAAGCGGTCTATGTCCGGTGAGAAATTTCTCAAGGACTTCATTTTCCAGTATAAAGTGCCAGCGTCGCATCATATCGGCAAGATAATCCCGGCCGCCCCGGAAGCGACGAAGGTAACTGTTTCCACCGGAATGGACGAAGGCGATTATTTCGTTTCCCTGCAAATGGAATTGAATGATGGGCAATCGATATGAAAGTGCAGCTATCTCCTCACTCATTGTCGCATCAGAAAGCCGAGGATTTTCAGGCATTTTTTCCAATTCTAGCAGTTCCTCGCGAAATTGACGGCGCATATCCGCAAGGGCCTTGCTCTCTGTCAGAGGCGAGAGATTTCTTTCTCCGGACTTGCCATATAATTGTCCCGATAGCGCGGTAATTTCTGCGGCCAGTTTCGATAGACTATCCCGGACCTTTCGACGCTGCGGATTGGAATCATCGGCAACAATCGGGGCCCAGAGTCCGGCCGTTTTTTCCCGTTCCGACCAGACAGCAGCGACACGCGGCCTTTTGGTCATCTCTATTTCAATCAAACGTCGATGCGGCAAATTGAAACGGCGCGTGTAGGCACCCCGCAATTCCAAAGGTGGCAGTTGCGCCCGCACCAAATCAAGGCGCCTTGCGGCCTGCCGCCAGTGTTGCATCGCTTCGCTGTCAATCCCCTGGCGGAATTTGCGGTCCCCGAGAGCGGTTTGCCAGGCGGTATAGAGATGGGGAACGGTACCGGCAGCGGGATTTTTGGCTAGGCGGATAAAGGCCGCAGCCGCCGTCTGGGCATCGGAAGTCATCTTCAGATCACAAACCGCTTCCCAGAGGGGTAATTGGGTCCGTCGGAATAAATCGCGGGCGGCCTTGATTTCATACCGGCGCGCGGTGGTACTCCGGCCGGCGAAATCGGCCGACAATAAATGCACCACTCCGAGAAAGCCGTCATTTTTTTCACGCCCGAATTCCTTCATTGCAGCGGCCATTGATTTGCGGGCCCGGGATTTCATCCCAATGGCGAAGGCCGCCTGGGCATTAAAAAGGGACGCCTTGGCATTTTCATAGCGCAGGCGAAGTCGGGCAAAACGATGCATGGCTTCGCCGGCTCTTTTAAGGGCATCGGAGTACAATCCCAACCCCAGATAAACCTCGGCCCGGTCAAGAATGCATAACGCTTCACCGCGGGGGTCGCCGCCTTCCCGAAAAGAGTTCTCGCAGACATTGAGTTCCAACAGGGCCTCGTGAAATTTCCCCTGTAACATCCGAAGCCAGGCCAGACCATAGCGGGCATCGGTGGCTTCGAGTGAGTACCCGGCGCGGCTGTTAATTTCGAGCGCTTTTTTATAAAGCCTCTCGGCCTCGGGGAAATCGAATAACTGCACCAGCGTATTGGCCCGGTTGTAATAGCAGCGGGCTGTTGCGGTCTCGTTCTCGGTGGTCTCGAAATACTCTGCCGCCTGACGGTACAATCTCTCGGCATCGCGATGCTTATCGCGGCGATGCAGCAAGTTGCCGAAATTGACCCGCGTCTGGGCCAGATCCGCATCCGACTTGAGCCGCTTGAAAGTCACGATAGCACGACGGGCGCAATCTTGCGCCTTGCCGAAATCCCCGATATACATATAGACATCGATCAGGGCCCGATCGATGCGGGCGCGAATCATCGGATCGGTCGATGCCAGTTGGCGGGCCCGAAGATAGGCTTTCAGGGCCTCGCGATGTTTACCGCTCATGTGCGTGACTCTGGCGAGAGCGCGATAGGCGGTGAGAGCGAATTCTTTTCTGTCTCCGGCATGCCGGGCCAAAGAACGGGCCAGAACCAGGGCCTCTTTGAGGGAACGATGCATCGACTTCTGAATCAGGCGATCGCAGTTCGCCGCCAGTTCGGCGAGATCACCTGCGGATGTTTTTCCCGTTCTGATAAACTTGAGGGCGGCTATTTCTTTCGTGTTTTCTTCCACGACAGCTCCGGAAATTTGATTATCCCCTCATCTGATTTCAGCCTGATATTTCGGGGCGGCCTTTTGGCCGACCATTGATAAAGGCCATCCGCATTTGCGAAATGACTATTTTTTCCAATCAGGAGAACCGGCGCCGCCTTAATGGCACCTTCGGCCCGGGCCACCATATGCCACTCCCCGGGCCCCTGCTCGGCCCGCATATCGAAAATAATTCCGGCGGCCTCGTATCTTAGACGGCGATGTTCAATTGCCCCCTGCCCCCGGACCCCCACCGGCTCCGACATTGTCCAGGAATCAAATATCAATTTCGCCAGCACCCCGGTTATTATATCGGCCGTTCTTTTTTGCTCCGCGATAGCAACGGCCTTATTAATCCATCCGCTCGGGGCGTCGGCCAAAGGAAGCTGACCGGCCACCGGAAACCTTATAAGAAATTCCAGGGCCATTCGGCAATCATCGCACTCAGACAGATGCCGGGGCCGCTCCTTTTCAGGTTTTCGACCGACCTCAATTAGCTCTTTTCTATTGAGATGTCCTTCCAACATTTTCTTTCTCGTTTTCATATCTACAGAGGCTCCTTGCCCTCATTTCGTTCTTCAAAATACCCCGTTTTTAGTAGTATTTGTTTCAAGCGTTCCAGGCAGCGGCGGCGTATCGGCCCAAGACTATTGGCTGGAATTCCAAAGGCTTTGGCGATTTCATCATATGATTTTTCCTCGGGTGCATAGAAAAAAGCTTTCAGGACGTTGCGGCACCGGGTGTCAATTTCTTTCAGCGCTATTTCCAGTTGCGCCTGACACTCCAACAACTCCACTTCCCGATCCGGAAGGGGATCTTCGGATATCAGGGAAAAATCCTCGGCATCCTCTTCGAATCGCTCCGCCCGGCGCCTCAGTCGGAGGGCCTCTCTTTTGGCGGTCGTGACCAGCCAGGCCGAAAGGCGAGCCGGGTCCTTGATATGATGGCGATTTTTGAAAAGAATGACCCAGGTCTGTTGAAAGCAATCGGCGCAATCAGACAGGGAAAGGCCGGCCCGGGTCGAAACGGCATAAACGAGAGACTGATATTTGCGGATCAGCCGGGCCCAGGCCTCATTGTCACCTTCAATGATTTTTTGCCAGAGCTCGCAATCATTCATAGTAAGCCCTTATCTCTCATTTCGTATCACGGTCTGAAAAACAGATATTCCGATGATGCTATGGTCTATCTTACAGTTTGAGGCGCTCTCCCTTTGATCATTAATCGCCCATCTGAAATTCGGTTGAATCCTGACTATTCTCATCATATCTCAGTCATTATTCACTTCGATCGGCCCCTTGTCCAGCGAAAACATGGGCGATTTTAAAAAAATATGAAAATTGATGAACGAAATCTACGAGAACCATCTCTGTTGCTCTTGAGGTAACAGCTTGGAACCATCATTGGTCCCAATGCGCTCAGGGTAGAAGGAGAAAGGCCGGGCGACGATTCTCCATGGCGTCGTTCGGTCTTATTTTTAGACGAGAGGAGGTGTATCAGAATATCAAATATCAATTCTCATGCTTGTCAACAGTGACCTTGTAATGGCTAACTATTTGGAGGTTGAGTATGAGGAAGGCTTTATCCCTTCTAATCTCATTACTTTTGGTTGCCGCCACCGTCATGGCGGACAACACGATCTATGTGCCTTTCGAGGGAACACCCGACGGCACTCAATACGTCCCCGACCAGTTTGTAGTAAAATTCAAGAGCACTTCAAGTTCACGCATACCGATTGCGGCCAAAGGAAATATCGTAACCGGCCTCCCCGATATCGATGTTTTGAATCAGCGATTCGGGGTTGTGGCGATTGAAGAGGAATTCCCCGGCGCGCAAGCGGAGGCCGGCGCCCCGGATTTGAGCGGGTACAGAATTGTGACCTATAACGGCAGCCGTCCGCTGGAAGAAGTAATCAGCGCCTATGCGGCTTGTCCGCAGGTGGAATCGGTGGAACCGATCGGCATTCATCCCTTCTACGATGCCGTCCCGAATGATTATTATTTTTCCGGACAGGCCTATCCCTGGTATCAATGGGGATACGCGGACAACACCGACAATGATATCGACGGCCCCTGCGCCTGGGGCATAAATCCCGGCAATCCGAATGTTACGGTGGCGGTGCTTGACGGCGGTGTTCGTTATTACCATAAGGACCTGGGGGGAGCCGCCTGGCCCACCACCAGCGGAAACATCTGGATCAACCCCGGTGAAATAAAAGGCAATGGTATCGACGACGACGGCAATGGCTTTATTGATGACTGGATGGGCTGGGACTGGGTTACCGGAGTCAAAGGATGCAAAAAAGGGGAAGATTGCAGTACTCCCGATAATGATCCGGCCGATTTCGGAGGGCACGGCTCTCATTGTGCCGGCATTGTCGCGGCCATGACCAATAACAACCGCGGGGTGGCCGGAACCGCCGGCGGCTGGGGCGACGGCACGATAAACGCCGTCGGAAACGGCGCGAAGGTGATGTGTCTCAGGATCGGCTGGCTGTCATCCGGCGGAACCGGATATGTCCGAATGGATTTTGCCGCCCAGGCCTTTTATTATGCCGCCAATATGGGGGCCAATATCGCCAGTTGCAGTTGGGGCTCATCCAATACCAGCGGCATGGGAGCGGCTATAGACTACGCTATCAGCAAGGGGGTGCTGGTGGTTCATGCCGCCGGAAACAGCAACAATGAAACGGCTGATTACCTTGGGACTCGGACCGATGTCGTTAATGTCGCCGCGACCGACAGCAGTGACCTGAAGGCCAGTTTCTCAAGTTATGGAACATGGGTTGATGTTTCCGCTCCCGGGGTCGATATCGCCAGTACATATCACAATTACAGCGATCCGACCAATGACTATTATGCCGTAATGAGCGGGACCTCGATGGCTACCCCGATGGTCGCCGGTGTCGCCGCCCTGATCAAATCCCAGTTCCCCTCATACTCCTGGCTCGATATCCACAATCGTCTGGAGAGTACGGCCGACAATATTGACGTTTTGAATCCGACCTATGCCGGGAAACTTGGCACCGGAAGAGTGAATGCCTGCCGGGCCATCGGCGGAACGCCGGCCCCGAAAGAAATGTCGCTTCATTCTATACCGATGGAATTCGCCCTTTACCAGAATTATCCCAATCCGTTCAATCCCGGAACCTCCATTTCCTTCTATCTGCCGGAGCATTCCAAAATCAACCTCACTGTCTATAATATTCTTGGTGAGAAGGTGAAAACTCTGGCTGACGGCGAATTTGAAGCCGGATCTCATGCTGTAACATGGGATGGCACTAATCAGGCCGGCGCCGGAGTCGCCAGCGGCATTTATTTCTACAAAATGACCGCTGGTGACAAGAGCGTCACCAAAAAGATGAGTCTTTTGAAATAGGTTCGGAGATTCGTTGCCAATAAAAAGACCGCCGGGTGATTCCGGCGGTCTTTTTTGCGCATATCATCCATTGGAAATCAGATTAATTTTCCAGCCGCTAATCAGTTTTGTTCCTGGTGCTGACGGTATCGGCTCTGAAGCAATATCTTTTTATAACTATTTCTGCCGGACAGAATCCAGTAAAGGACGATTGAATCAGATTGAGACCGACGAACAGAGTCAGAAACAGCCAATAGGGCGAAAACAGAACTGCCAGACTCAATGACAGGACAATCAGGGTTCCGGCCAGCAGGCGAATGGAATTTTCAAGGGTCATAAAGTCACCGTCAGTAGTTATAAGTTACTTTCAAATATACATTATCATTGCGCCGAAATTGACCAAAC
Source organism: Candidatus Zixiibacteriota bacterium (assembly GCA_900498245.1). NCBI lineage: Bacteria > Pseudomonadati > Candidatus Zixiibacteriota > Candidatus Zixiibacteriota bacterium. The sequence continues at coordinate 879,299 of LS998015.1, read as the reverse complement.
GTAGTTGCATCATGCTTGCCGTCAAAAATATTCCCCCCGACCGCGAACGTGACCTGATCGGTGTACTTGTATTCGGTGGAGAAGCGGGCGTATAGGTCTTCGTCGGTCGGGGAATAAAAGACAAAGCCGGAGACGGTCACCAGTTCCGAATGAAGCAATTTGGTAATACGTGATGTCAAGAGATGGTAGACTTCGTCGCGCGCATAAGCATGCATAGCGGTCTGCTGGGCCTTGTAGGTGTCATAACTGGACATGATATCAACCTGCCACTGGGCGTTGACCGTCAGATTGGTCGCTATCTGGCGTTCGAAACCGAGCAACCCGGATGTTGAGGAATTGGGCATCAGGGGATTCTGGCCCCCGCGATCCTGACGGGAATCGTAATACCCCCCCTCCAGCCAGACAATTCCGCCGGCCAGAGGTCCGCGAATTGAGGCCCCGTAGAGGTTCAATTTCGGAAAGACCGGCATCGGGCCATCGGGAGTCATTACGGCCCCGTTCGGATTCTTATAGAAACCCTTATAGAAATAGAGCGCGGTATTGAAAGTCCCGATTCTTCGGCTGTATCGGGTGGCCCACTCTCCGTTCTCGAATTTCGCGGGCGGCAGTGCCGGCGAGAAATAATACTGCTCGCCCATCCCGGTGCCGACTATTGTACCTGAAAAGGGATTGAAATAACTGAGGGTTCGGCCGTCCGGCAGGCGATTCGGTTCGAATCGCGGAGTCCAGATGAGGGCCAGAGAGCCGATTCCACCGTAATATTCCATCCGGAGTGCATTCTGGGGCGCTTTCAGATACTGGTCATCCCGCCCCACGAAGAAAGATCGGTAATCCTTGGCGAAGACATCATTGATGAAAATCAGGTCGCCGGTTCCCCAAGTCATAATCTGCCGCCCCAGTTTGAGATCGATATGACTGCCGAGGCGCGTCTTAAGATACGCCTCGCGCAACTCCCAAATATAATTGTCGTTATTCAGGCCGTCGCGGGTACCATCATAGGTAAAATCGAGCCGGCCAAAAAACTCGCTCTTGTCGCTGATCTGTTCCAGACGAAGCTGAAGGCGGCTCTCACTGGCGGTCTGTTCGGACGATGTCGGGTTCTTTTGATCGAGCCGTCCGCCGTACAGGCCCTGCATGAATCCGTCGAGTTTGAGATCGGCCCGGACCGGGGCGGCCACGGCAGCCGCCATAAGAAAAATTAAAATGAGGGATTTATTGCGAATAATCAATTTCACGGTTGACTCCTCTCCTACTTGATGTACTCATGAGGCGGGGTCTTAAGGTATCTTTCCGTAAAAATGTCATCTTTCAGACCGATGTTATAGGTAATCTTGGAGAACTCCACGATCGTCTTACTACCTTTTTTCAAATTTTCCATGGAACGGATGGTTACGGTCGGGATACCGTCAATGACTTCGATCTTGTCGGCATGCAGGCGCCGAATCATCTCCCCTTTATCATCAAAATATTCTTCCTTTAGCGGCAGATAGGTGTCCTTGTCTATATAGGATATGCTTTTGGCAAAACCTTTGTACGGCTTCTTGGGAACCGATTCGACCACATAAACCGCTTTGCTGTCAACCTGCCCGTCGGGGAGCAATTTATGATTGTCCTCGGTCCAATGACGCCCGGAGACATCTTCGTAAGTGAAATCGGACCCGACAAAACTGGAATTTTTGTCATCGGCCGAGATCGGCTTGACCAGATCCACCGAAGGGACATAGATCCAGCGCTGGTCATTGCCGGCGGCACTCTTATAGACCATAAAGGTCAGGCGGGAGACATCGGACGGTTTTTTAAAATAGGTATAGTACTTCTGGTCGCCGCCGTCCTCTTTATCAAGGCGAAGCATCGTGAATTCCCGCAGTCTTTCGCCGCCTTTTTTATCTATCAGATGCATGGTCACTTCGGCCACGCCGTCGTTACCGGCATAGTAGTATGCCAGATGCGATTTCTTCATAATTTCCGTGGCGTCCTGGGCCTTGACCGCGACCGTGCGGGCCAGGAGGGCCACCAGGGCCAATGTCAGAATCTGTGAGAAGCGTTTCATTTTATGAATCCTTTCGGTTATTAATTTTCGTTTAAGCCGCTTGATGAGCCGTCTCCGGCTCTTTATCACTCTTGCTTACGGCCGGGAACAGGCTCTTCTGGAAGGTCTTGGCGAGGGCCGGAAGAAGCATCATGGTCACCAATCCGGAAACCAGCATGATCGCCAGGAAGAAGGCCCCGACCGTAACATACGGCACCAGGCTGGAGAAGAGCATCGGCACGAAGCCGATTGAGACCACCAGGACGTTCCTGGCGATCGCCCGTCCGACACCCTCAAAAATGTCATGATATGACTGATTAAAATCATGGGTGCGCGAATATATCGTCCGCAGTCGCTGAATGAACTGGATGGCAAAATCGACCGATAGCCCCAATGTCAGCGAAGAAAGCACCGAAATCGGCATATCGTACGGTTTGCCGACAAAGCCGATAAAGGCGTAGATGGCCATGACGGTGATTGTCAGCGGAAGCATCGAGATGAGACCCCAGCGGAGGGAGCGGAAGAGACTCACCATCATTATAAAGACGATCCCGAAGGCGATAAAGAGCGCTTCGCGCATGCCGCTGACCATCAGTTTCTGCCAAACAACATTGACATACGGCAATCCGGCCCACTTGACAGTCATTCCGGCCGGGGGGGGATTCTTGGCCATATAGTCGTCGGCCCGGGCAATAACCTTGCTGACCGCCTGATTGTCGCCGTTGCGCAATTGTACCCAGAGATTGGCCTGGTCGTAATCGCGGGTGACGAATTTGAAAAGGTCATCGGGATTACCGCCGGACATTTCAAACATGAAAAGCATCTGGGCAATTTCGTCCTGACTCTTGGGAAGAGCCATTTTCGTGCTGTCGGCGCCGAATAATTCGTATCGGACCTTCTTGACGATATCCGGAAGTCCGGTGGTGGCCCCGACAATCGGTTCTTTTTCCAATTCGCGCTGCATTCCCTCGATATATGATTCCGCTTCGGGGGTCTTGATCTCATCCGGTTCCGAGGTCGCAAAGACCAGATAATTCATATAGGTTCCGGCCAGATGCTCGTTCATGGCGACATCGGCCTGCCGGATAGGGTGCGATTTCTTAAACCACTTGACCGGATTATCATTGACGATAATCAAAGATAAACCGACCGCGGAAACCGCCACCACGACCATAGCCGTGGCAATGATACCCTTATTATGACGGGCCGAATAATCACGCAGGAAATGAAGCAATCGGGCCAGCGGACCGTGGGCGTCATCGGCGTCGGCGAAACGATGCAAGGTTTTTTCCGAAATCAGCATACCGATGGCCGGGTTTATGGCCAGTGACAGGAACCAGGCCACCATGGTACCGAATCCGACAAAAATCCCGAAAACCTGCACCGGCGGGATCGGGGTCACAGCCAGGGCGAGAAAGCCGACAGCCGCAGTTGACGATACAAAAAGCATCGGAACAAATAATTCATTTATGGAATGCCGAATGGCGGCATCTTTATGCTTATTCTTTTTATAATGGGCGTGAAATTCCGAAATTATATATATCGAATTCAACACGGCAATCGGTATCAGGAAGATCGGTATCATGGACGCCATAATATGGACCGTGTTGCCGGTCAGGATAAGCAGGCCCATTGCCCAGACCACCGCCATTATAGCCACAATCATCGGGGCAATAATCACTTTCATGTTGCGGAAGAAGAGGAACAGGAGGAGGAATATAATCAGGAAGGTTGCCGGAGCAGCGTACGCCATCTGCGCGAACATCTGCGCCCCGAATGAATCCTGGGCCACGGGGAGTCCGGCGATATGATATTTGGCACCTCCGCCGTACTTCTTGGTGATGTCACTGATTTCTCCGGCGATACGATTCGACATATCCTTGGATTGAATCGGAATGAAAAGGGCGATCGCTTTGCCGTCATCGGAGGCCAGTTTTCCTCTCAAAACCGGGTTGCTTTTGATACGGCTCAAAATATAATCGGCCTCGGCCTGAGTGGATATCTCTCCCCCCATAAGCGGTTCGATAATAATGGCGTTGCCGGCTCCCTGTTTGATATCATCGACTGTCGATGGAGCCAGAATGTCATCCACGATAACCCCGTCGATTTTCTCGATCTCTTGCGTGATTTTGTAGATTCGGTTGAGTTGATCGGAAGTGAAAGCGCCTTTGTCATTGATGACGCCGACGGCGATAAAATCATGAAGGGAGAAATTATCCTTGGTTTGCTCGTCGAAAACCCGCACCGGCTCATCTTTTTTGAGCATATTTTGCGGGTCGGTGTCGATTTTCATTTTGGGGAATTGCGCCCCGAAGAAGGCGGTTATTAGCACCGCCAGACTGATTACCAGCCAGGGATGTTTGGTCGAAAAATTCGTCAGCCCTTTTTTCATTCATATGCCTTTCGCAAAAAAAATTTCATTTATATGAAAGGTTAGATAGATTGGGGCCGGAAATGATTCAGACATCTCTCAAAAAATATCTGAATTTATTTGTAAGTCATCCAGACGTATGGAATTAGAAAACAAAAAAATCGGTCACGGGCACCGACTGAATTAGTTGATTATTGACCTGAAAGGAAAGCGGGAATCAGGAATGGCCGAATTTCTTCTCCCAACGGATTTTGAGCAAATCATTAAGTTGCGATTCAAGATGTGTCGGCAATGGCACCTCTTTGCCATCCTGGCAGAGTTTCACGGTCTGCCGCAGAGTATCAATCATGATGCGGCAGTTTTCACATTCCCCCAGATGGGTGTCGATTTCCCGGCAAAGTTGCGGATCGAGAGTACCGTCGAGATAATCATTCAGTTCTTTCACAAAATCAGGACATTTTCTGGTCATGACTCACCTCAAATTTTCCGGCAAGAAATTCGCGCAGCGCCAGCCGGGCACGCAAAATACGGGACTTGGCGGCGGCCTCGGATTCACCTATCAAAGCCGCAACTTCTTTTACGGGGAGATCTTCGATAAAACGAAGCACGAAAGCCTCGCGATAATTATACGGTAATTGCTGCATTCCTTCTTCGATAATCCGGCGCAATTCTTTTGATTCCAGACGGCGATGGGGGTCCTCCCATTCAAAAAGGGGATGATGAGCCGTGCTCTTTTCGGGGCGGCCGTCATGATCGGGAAGATAATCTTCGATACTTCTCAAATCCCGCTGTTTTTCCCGGATAATATGTCCCCTGGCCTCGTTCAGAGCGATGGCATAAATCCAGGTTCCGAAGGACGAATCGCCGCGAAAAGTATCAATTTTGTCAATCGCTTTCAGAAGAGTCTCCTGCATTATATCCTCGGCATCCTGCTCATTTCCGGCCAGGCGCCGTACCAGTGCGAAAAGTTTAACTTTATGGGCTTCAACAAGCTCCGTAAAAGCCGAAAAGTCGCCGGCTTTGGCCCTTTCTATCAGTTGTTTTTCATCCATTAGATGCCAATATATCGGAAATGATTCAAAAAAACAAGGAACCGGAATAGGACTATCGGCCGTAAGAATCGAAAATATCAAATTCCGCAAAAGTCTTGAATCAATTCCATCTTTTTGCTATCTAATTAATGATGAATCATATTCTTAAATTTCCCGGAGAGGTATGCGATGAAAGGTAAATTAATTTTTGTCATCATAATTATTCTCGTTATCATCGGCCTCGCCTATTTGAATTGGTCCCGGATGATCAATTTAGTGCTTCCGCCGGGGAGTCGTCCCGCGAAAGTAAATTTTCAGGTTGAAAAGGCGACATCGGACCAGTTTGAAACAATGGCGGTGCAATTGAAGGCCGGATACGGTAAGGAGTTCCCTCACGTTGAAAGATTCCGCAAAGCCGGTATTTTGACCTATGAAGGGCCGAGAACCTGCCTGACCTGCCACAAGGATATTACTTTCGAGGACGTCGATACCAAGACCAAAAAGACGGTCGATCTGATGGACAATCTGATTGCGTCCGCCCATTTCCGCTTCTATACGATCCGCCATCCCAATGTATATGGTTTCAACGGGCAACTGGCGGATAATTTTGCGATGGGAAAAATCAATCGCCCCTGCCCCAAACCGGGGTCATTTGCCATGACCGCCTGGGCCTCGCTGGTGGTGCTGAAAAACGGGGATACTTTATCGGAAGGATGCGGGCAATGCCATATCGGGGGTCAACCGGCTCCCCCCTTGGGAGAAATGATGCCCGGATACAAAACATTGGATGAAGAGAAAGAAACTATCGACTGTTTGATGTGTCACTCCGCGGCGTATGATATGAATCATAAGCAGGTGGCTCTTACGGACGACGGGCAGATGTACTGGGATCAAGATCGCACTCTCAAAGCGGCCGTGACGGTCGGACGGCCGACCTCTCAAGCCTGCCTGCGGTGCCATCAGCATAATCTCGGAGGCGACATATATATTGACCCCGCCGATTCATCATATTTTCAAAGTATGCTTAACGCCGGGACAAACCGCCCGCGGGTTCATCACCCCGGAAGCAAACGCGGAACACCATTTTCTCCGTCATGGGATGTTCACGCCGCGGCCGGACTTGACTGCATCGACTGCCATATCACCGAGGGTCATCGCATCGCCAAAGGGACCCACACCACCACAATGATGGCCAACGATCTGCCCGACACGGAAGTGGCCTGCGAGAAGTGCCATTCCGCTGCTCCCCATAAGAGCAATCCCGATCTGGCCGATTATCTCAACGGACATACCGACAAAATCGCCTGCGTGACCTGCCATATACCGAGTTTGAATCCGGATAATGCCACGATGCGGGATTTCGCGACTCCGGAATATGAGGAAAACCTCGGAATTTATGTTTACACCGATATCTCTAAAGAAACTGCCCCCGGCAAAGGAATAATATATGCATGGTGGAACGGCGACGCGACTTTTCTCGGCAACCCGATCGGGGATAATCCCAATGGCAAGAACCTTTATCGTTTCTACCGGCCGACCCATATCTGGCCGGAATACAAAGATTTCGATTACGCCGCCTGGTATGAAAAAGTGATGCGGCCGATTGCCAAAAAGGGACGACCGTCAAAATTGTACGCCATGAAATTGTTCAACGGGCGCCAGCATATCGATCTTCAGAATATGGGGCCGTTCGGCGGGATGTATCTACCCTATAATCTACCCGTCTATTATACCAGCGGCAACCCCGACAGCGCGGCCGCGCGGGAAATGGAACATCCGATGATGGCGATGATGTACGGAACGCTTTTCAAATATTACATGATGGATAAATTCATGTCGTTTATGGACGTCCCGACCTGGGATGGAGCGGCGTACAATGACGTCCGGCATCTCCGCAAGGTGGAACCGCGCTGGATCCCGCAGGACGCATCTCTCGAAATAAGTCACGCGATTCGAAAGGACGGCGCCCTCTCCTGCAATAGTTGCCACTCATCTTCCGGTGTTCTCGACTTCAAGGCCCTGGGGTACGACGATGACGAAACCAAATCGCTGCAGGAGCCGCGCTTCTAAAATGACAGAGAACGGAACCGATTAGGAGTTCCGTCCTCGTGTATTTCGCTGATTCTGCTAAAGAATATATTTCTTTTTCTTCGGAAAGGAATGCGTTTTGATTTCTTTTTCAATATCAGCGGCGAGACCCGGCTTGCGCAGTTTGTAGTACATATAATTTTTATAACTCTCTACTCCCGGCTGGTTAAAGGCGTTGACATTGAGTAGTTCTCCCTCATAGGCAGTGGCCATTTCGAAGAAGAATAGAAGTGCGCCCCAGTTATATGGAGTCAATTCGGGAAGGCTCACGACACAGCTGGCACGGTTTTCGCGGGCCAGCGACCAGGCGGTTGCTTCCTGGGCCAATTTAATTAATTCTCCATATTCCTTTCCGGAGACGAAACCATTGCCCGAGGGCACCCGCACTCTGCCGGCGAATTTGTCTATCCTGAGGAAGGTTACGACCTTGTTATTTTCCCCCTCAACATTGTTCTGGTGAATGGAATGGAGATCATTGGTGCCACGGGTGGCCACCGGGGTGCGCCCGGTATGAACAATTTGCTGCTGGTCATTTTCCCATTTCTCCGTTCGGTCGGGATGGGAGATCACTTTTCTTGAAAATTTCTTGCCGAGACTTTCCGCGAGGAGTTGCGCATACCAATCCCCGGTCGCTTTAAGAGTCTCGGAAAAGGGCATCATGATGGCAATCCCCTTATCTTTTTTCAGATATAAAACGGTGTGAAGGACGGCGTACATTAGGGCCGGATTTGCGCTTAACTTTGGTTTCATGCATCTAACAGCCATCTGCCTGGCTCCGGAGAGGACCTGGTCGGGTCTTATGCCAATTATGGCCAGATGAAGAAGTCCCATATTGAATTCCGAGTAGCGCCCGCCCACACCCCGCTCCAGCGGGAGACTTCGAAACGATAATTTATCCTTTACCTGCTCCTTTTCCACCCGTTTGCGGAGGGAACCTGATTTCGGGTCGGTAATGGCCAAAATCTGACGTCCATATTTGGAGCCAACCCCCTTTTTGAGCCAGTTGCTGACCACCGCCAGGGCCACTTTAGTTTCGGTGGTTTCGCCCGATTTGGATATTACGACCACAAAAGTTTCTTTTGGCTTTAAATTGGCAAGCAAATTTCCGATTGTATCAGGATCAAGATTGTTTCCTTCAAAAAATATTTTCGGCTTCCCCCGGCGCAGTTTCTCGAAGTCATTATAATAGGGGGGGCATAGTGCATCCTGGGCGGCTTTGAGGCCCAGGTATGACCCTCCGATCCCCAGAAATATCACATTTTTATATTTTTTTGAAATTTCACGGCCGAGCTTCCAAATCCTCGCCAATTCGCTTTTCTTCTGATACGGGAGACGGGTCCATTCCAATTCGAGGGCCGTCCGGTTACGCGCGTCTTTCATAAGTTTTGTCAGATGTTCCCGCGCTTTGCGCGCGGGCTCGGCCATCAGTCGCAACTCGGCCTCGGTTACGCCATGTTCTCCCCCTACCGTATGACTCATCATATTATTGAAATCAAAAGATATTTTTTTCATCAGGCTTCTCCATTCCCGGTTTTTCGATATCAGTTATTATACTGCCGAAGAGGAGTTATATAAAGTTTTAATTCCAGAACCGGTCCTAGTCCTCCGACTTGAATACTTGACAAATCGCCACAAAAATTGCTATGATTTATCCTTAAACAATAAGCGAGGTCACAATGCGGCATCTGAAGCCATTTTTTTCCTTTATTATTATTTTAATTTTTAGTCTTGGCCTTTTTTCGTGCGGGCAGAAAACGCCTCAAAACGAAATCCTGATCGGCGAATATTCATCCCTGACCGGCACGACCGCCACGTTCGGCCAATCGACGCATCGGGGTATTTTAATGGCGGTCAATGAAACCAACGCGGCCGGAGGCGTGCTCGGGAAGAAGATTAAATTGCAGACGGAGGACGACCAGTCGAAGCCGGAAGAAGCCGCCATGGCGGTGACCAAACTGATTTCCCGCGACGGTGTCAAGGCGATAATCGGTGAAGCGGCATCATCGCGCAGTCTGGCGGCCGCCCCCATCTGTCAGGCGAACCATATTCCGATGATAAGCAATGCTTCGACCAATCCCGAAGTGACGCAGAAGGGAGATTATATATTCCGGGTCTGTTTTATTGACCCGTTTCAGGGAGAGGTTCTGGCCAAATTTATTTACAATTCTCTCAATTTGAGAAGAGTGGCGATATTGAAGGATGTAAAGAACGATTACAGTATCGGGCTTGCGCAGTTTTTTGAACAAAGTTTTCAGAAATTGGGCGGTGAAGTGGTCGACAGCCGGGCTTACAGCGAAGGCGACACCGATTTCAAGGCCCAGTTGACGGCAATCAAAGCAGCCAATCCCGACGCGGTCCTTGTTCCCGGATACTATACCGAAGCGGCCCTGATTGTCAAGGAGGGGCGTGAACTCAATATGAATATGCCGTTCATCGGCGGCGACGGTTGGGACTCGGAAAAATTGATCGAGATCGGCGGCGATGCCATGAACGGGACCTACTTCTGCACCCACTATTCGGCTTATGATCCCAGCCCGATTGTCCAGAATTTTGTCACCCAGTACAAAAAGGCCTATAATGTGCCCCCCGATGCTCTTTCCGCCCTGGGATATGATGCTGCCATGCTCCTGTTCGACGCTATCAAGAGGGCGGGAAGTACCGACGGCGATAAAATCCGTCAGGCGCTGGCCACAACGAAAGACCTTCCCGGGGTAACGGGGTCGATCACGATAGATGCCGAGAGAAACGCTCGCAAACCGATCGTTTTCCTCGAAATCAGCGGCGGTAAAATGCAATATAAGGAAACCATTCAGCCATAGGATGGGAAGCCGCAGAGCCGGAACAGGGATGATCTGAATTTAGCCATATAGGGAACCGCGACACGATAGAGGATAAAATGAAAAAATTAATTTTGGTCTTTAAAATTATGATACCGGCAATAGCGGGGGTAATGATCATCTCTTGCGGGCAAAAAGCGCCCAATAATGAAATTTTGATCGGAGAATATTCATCGCTTACCGGAACGACGGCGACTTTTGGCCAATCGACTCATCGCGGTGTCTTGATGGCGGTCGATGAAATCAATCAGGACGGCGGCGTTCTGGGGAAAAAGATAAAACTCCTGACCGAAGACGATCAATCCAAACCGGAAGAAGCGGCGATGGCGGTCACGAAATTGATTTCGCGGGACGGAGTAAAGGCGGTCATCGGCGAGGTGTCGTCGTCGCGAAGCCTGGCGGCGGCGCCTATCTGTCAGGCAAATAAGATTCCGATGGTAAGCAACGCCTCGACCAATCCGGAGGTTACCAAAAAGGGCGATTATATTTTCCGGGTTTGCTATATCGATCCTTTCCAGGGCGAAGTCATGGCCAAATTCGTATACAATTCCCTGAAATTGCGAAGGGTCGCCATTCTAAAAGATGTCAAAAATGATTACAGCATCGGACTGGCGCAATATTTTGAAGAGAATTTCAAGAAACTCGGCGGTGAGATTGTCGCCACCCAGGCCTACAGCGAGGGGGACACCGATTTCAAGGCCCAGTTGACGGCCCTCAAAGGGAGTGATCCGGAAGCGATAATTGTCCCCGGCTATTATACCGAGGCGGCCCTGATTGTAAAACAGGCCCGCGACCTGAATATGAATATGCCATTTATCGGCGGAGACGGCTGGGATTCGGCCAAACTTATCGAAATCGGCGGAGCGGCCATGAATAATAGCTATTTTAGTACCGCCTATTCGGCCGATGACCCTAATCCGGTGGTCCAGAATTTTGTCACGAAATATCAAAAACTTTACAATGAATCGCCTGATGCCTTTGCGGTCCTCGGCTACGATGCGGCGCGACTTCTCTTCGATGCCATTAAACGGGCCGGCAGTGTCGAAGGGGATAAGATTCGCGATGCCTTGAAGGCCACCAGGGACTTCCCCGGAGTTTCCGGATACATTACAATAGATGCCGACCGCAATGCCCGAAAACCGATTGTGATTATTGCGATTGCCGACGGCAAGATGAAGTACAAAGAAACCATACAGCCGGAATAAAATTCTAAAGCCGTTTAAATGAACGAACTTCTCCAACAGGTCATTAACGGCGTATCGCTCGGCAGTATCTATGCGTTAATAGCGCTCGGATACACGATGATATATGGTATCCTGCGCTTCATTAACTTCGCCCATGGCGATGTTTTTATGGTCGGGGCCTTTGTCGGATTTTATACCGCCCCAATTTTTACCAAGATCTTCGGGGGCTCGACATTTGTCAACGGTCTCATGGTCATGGCGGCGGCCATGATCATCTGCGCCGTCCTCGGCGTAACCATCGAAAAATTCGCCTACAAACCACTCCGCAATCGGCCCAAGTTGACGGTGCTGATTACCGCGATCGGGATGTCCCTGTTTCTGGAATTCGGGGGGCAACTGGTTTTCGGGCCGGATCCGAAATTGTTCCCCGCTCTGATGCCCTCGACCGCCATTGTCAATACCGAGACGCTTGTCATCAGCACCAATTCCCTGATCGTAATCGTGACGGCTTTTATCCTGATGATACTGCTCCGTACGATTGTATATAAAACCAAAATCGGGACGGCGATGCGGGCGGTATCATACAATCATTATGCCGCCAGTCTGATGGGAATCAATATCAACACGGTCATATCCTTTGTTTTTGCCATCGGCTCCAGTCTCGCGGGAGCGGCCGCCGTGCTTTATTCCTCGGTTTATCCCAGCATCAATCCCTTGATGGGAATATTCCCGGGACTCAAAGCCTTCATTGCCGCCGTATTGGGCGGGATCGGAAATTTGTACGGGGCCGCCATCGGCGGATTGATTATCGGGTTGGTGGAAACACTGGTCACCGGCTATATTTCGTCGACCTACCGAGATGCCATTTCCTTTTCTATCCTGATCCTGATCCTCCTCGTGAAGCCGTCGGGAATAATGGGGAAATATGAAACCGAGAAAGTTTGAGTCATGAAACGCCATCGATCCAAACTTATTCTTTTGATTTCGCTGATCGCGGCCGGAGGACTTTCATTTCTCCAACCGTATATCAGCCCCTATTATTTTCAGATTATTATCTATATCGGCATCAATATCATTCTGGCCTCGAGTCTCAATCTAATCAACGGCTTCGCCGGGCAATTTTCTCTGGGTCATGCCGGTTTCATGGCTATCGGCGCGTACACCGCCTCGGTCATTACGACTGCCATGAATCTTCAGCCCGGAACCGCAGTGGCCATTCCGATGTTTCTTCTGGCGCTTTTATGCGGGGGGCTTATCGCTTCCATTTTTGGCCTTCTGGTCGGCATACCGAGTCTTCGCCTCAAAGGCGATTATCTGGCCATCACGACCCTCGGTTTCGGCGAGATCATAAGAGTCATCATTCAAAACCTTGATTTCCTCGGCGCCGCCCGCGGCTTTACCGGGATCGCCAAACTGGCCGATTTTTTCTGGGTCTATGCCTTTGTCGCCATATTGATCTTCCTGATTTATAATTTGATTCATTCCACTTACGGCAAAGGGTTCATGGCGGTCCGCGACGATGAAATCGCGTCGGAAGCGGTCGGCATCAATGTCACCCGGTACAAAGTCGTGGCCTTCGTGACCGGGGCCTTCTTCGCCGGAATCGCCGGGGGATTGTATGCCCATTTCGTGACATATATAAATCCCTCGCAATTCGGCTTTCTTAGATCGTTTGAAATCGTCGTCATGGTGGTCGTCGGCGGTATGGGCAGTATCGGCGGCGTGATACTGGCATCGATATTATTGACCATCCTCCCGGAAGCACTGAGGGCGATCGCTCAATATCGTATGGTCATTTATTCGCTCCTTTTGGTCATCATCATGCTCAGCCGACCGCAAGGACTCTTCGGCATAGGCATCAATATAAAACGTTTCCTGAAACAGAGTCCCGAGAAAACTTGAGAGGCGGCGATGGCGATTCTGTCACTTCAAAATTGCACCATAAAATTCGGGGGATTGGTCGCCGTCTCTGAACTCTGCCTTGATATCGACAATGATGATTTGCTCGGTCTGATCGGCCCCAACGGCGCGGGAAAAACGACCGTCTTCAATCTGATTACAGGCGTCTATCAGCCGAAATCGGGCGAAATTATTTTTGATGGCCGAAATATTGCGGGCCTCAGACCGCACGAAATATCCGCTATCGGCATTGCCCGGACTTTTCAGAATATCCGCCTTTTCCCGTCGCTGAGTGTTTTTGAAACCGTGCAGGTGGCGCTTAGGAAAGATATCCGTTACGGATTCATGCAGGCCGTGGTCCAGCCCAATAGCCTTTTTCAGCAGGAGAAGGAAGTAGCCGCGACTATCGAAGAAATACTCGATTTTTTCGGCCTCCTTCCCTACCGGAAAGAGATGGCTACCTCGCTCCCGTACGGAATTCAGAGAAGGGTTGAGATTGTTCGCGCCCTGGCGACCAAGCCGCGATTATTGCTTCTTGATGAGCCGGCGGCCGGAATGAATCCGGCCGAAAAGAAGGAATTGATGGGGCTCATCGGGCAGGTCCGCGAGCATTACAAATGCGCCGTCTTCCTGATTGAGCATGACATGAAAGTGGTTATGGGCATCTGCAAACGAATTGCGGTCCTGGATTATGGGATAAAAATCGCCGAAGGAAATCCCCGCGAAATTCAAAATGACCCGCGGGTAGTAGAAGCGTATCTGGGAGAGAAAGTATGATCCTGGAAATTGACGATTTGAAAGTCAATTACGGGGCGGTGGCGGCCCTTAAGGGGATTTCCCTGAAAGTCGACAAAGGACAAATTGTCGCCCTGATTGGGGCCAATGGCGCGGGGAAATCGACCACGCTCAGGGCCATATCGGGACTGGCAAAAGTTTTGAGCGGAAAAATTCTCTATGACGGCCATGACATCACCAATTGGCCGGCTCATAAAATTGTCTCTTCAGGAATCGCCCAATCTCCCGAGGGCAGGATGATTTTTGCCAACCTGACGACCCGTGAAAACCTGGAAATCGGCGCCTATCCTCGCAAGGATAAAAATGAAATTCAGAAAGATATCCAATACGTCCTCTCTATATTCCCAAAATTGCAGGAGCGGATAAAACAATCGGCGGGGAAGCTCTCCGGTGGTGAACAGCAGATGCTGGCTATCGGGCGCGCCATTCTGGCTCGTCCCAAAATTCTTTTGCTCGATGAACCGTCGCTCGGCATTGCCCCGATTCTGGTAAAAACGATCTTTCAGAATATTGTGGAAATAAACAAGGAACTCCAAACCACCATACTCCTGGTCGAACAAAACGCCCATATGGCTTTGAGCATTGCCAACTATGCCTATGTGCTGGAAACGGGGGAAATCCGGCTGGAGGGGGCCGCGTTGGAACTGGCGAAGAACGAAGAAGTCAGAAAGGCTTATCTGGGCGAGACTTAGTGGTCTTGCAGGTCCCAATAGATTATCTGTTTGATGTGCAAATTTTGGCACAATATCGGCAGAAGTATTTAACTTTATCCATAACTATTTATTAATCCAAATTTCCCTATGATTTCCCTCGTGTAACTTGGGATTGGGGAATCAATTAGATGTGTCAATAAATATCAAACTGCCACGGTTTGGGAGCGTAATTTGCTTTACTGCAATGTCTAATACCATAGAAAGAAATAATTCAAATATGAGGAGTTACTGATGCGGAAAGGGAAGTTATTTAATCGGGGACTATGGGCAAGGCTTTCATTTTTCATTTATCCATTAATGCTCGTAGTGTTGGCGTCGTCCGGAGTCCTGGCTCAGGTTCCGGCCCTCAGCGGCTTATCGCTGAATTCAACTTCGGGGAACAATACCAATGATGATGATTTGAGTGCCGCCTATACTCTTACCGGAACGGCGGTCACGGCGGCTACCGCCTGGTACAAGAATGGCGCCCCGGTCATGACAATCTACGAGCCTTTCGAAGGCGGGGCGGCCAATGCTCTCCGCGATTTTTCGGGGAACAACCGCACCGTAACGGTCGTCGGCGCCCCGACCTGGAGCGCAACCGGCGGCCGCGATGGTTTTGGGGGATATTCCTTCAGTGGCAGCGATTACATGAATGCCGGCAAAATTTTCCCCACCAAATCCTCCTATACGCAAACGGCCTGGATATATCGTACCGTCACCAATACCTATAATTTTATTATCGGCAGTCAGACCTCCACGACGGGACACGGATTGCGCATCACCTATGATCAACGGCTCAGCGCCGGCCAGAACGGTGATATTAAAATCGTTCAGGGGTGGAGCGGCAGCATTGCGTCGAATCGATGGATCTTTGCCGCGGTCACTTTTGATTATACCACCGGCACCATGATTCTTTACCAGGACGGTCAGCCGATCGATACCGCCATTGTCGCTTCGAATCTTCGTGACGTGGTCGATTCGACCGTGCAAATTGGCGCAACCGGAGGATCGACCCCCTGGAGAGGTTCTTTGGATGATATCAGAATTTACAATTATGCCCTTACCGGCGATCAAATCAAGGCCCTTTATGCTTTGCACGGGGCCGACAAGATAACGGCATCCGAGACCGTTGTCGGGGATACCTGGCAGGCCCAGGTGACACCTTTTTCCTCAAGCGCGGTCGGCACAACGACGGCTTCCAATTCTTTGACAATAGTCCCGACCGTCCCGGTTTTTACATCGGCGCCGGTTACCACCGGAATTGCGGGGAAATTGTATTCGTACACCGCTGACGCCACCGGCGGTCCGACCCCGATATATAATTTGACATTGGGCCCTGCGGGGATGACCATCGATACTCTCAGCGGAATAGTCAGGTGGTATCCGAGTTCATCGGGACCATATAACGTAACTATATCCGCCATAAATACCACCGGGTCCGCCACTCAGAATTACACCATCAATATCGCCGATTCAACGGTGGCCATAAGCAATCAGACTTTGAATATCATTTCCGGGGATTCCCTCGCCGCTTCCTATAATCTGGCACTTGAGGCGACTACCGCCGCCACCGCGTGGTACAAAAATGGCGCTCCGCTCATGACTCTATATATGCCGTTCGAGGGCGGCGCGACTTTCGCTCTCGACGACGCCTCGGGCAATAATATTACGGCTCTCCCGATGGGAAATCCGGTTTGGACCCCGAACGGCGGGCATGACGGCTTCGGCTGTTTCACTTACGACGGCAGTTCATATCTGATCGCCGGTAATATCTTCCCCACCAAATCATCATACACGAAAACGGTCTGGATTTACCGCACCACCACCAACGAATACAACCATATACTTTCCGGCTGGGATCACAACAATCTGACCACCGGAGGACACGGTCTCCGTGTGACGGCCGATCAGCGCCTCAGCGCCGGCCAGAACGGCGACTGGCGCATCGTACAGACGCCGGCCGGAACCATCGCCTCCAATCAATGGTACTTCGCCGCGGTCACTTTTAATTATTCAACCGGAGAAATGGATCTTTATCTCAACGGCGTCCTCGTGAACAGTGCCATTACTCCGACCAACGAGCGCGATGTCACCGACGCCGGAGTTCTGGTGGGTGCAACCCAGGGAGCATACGCCTGGAAAGGTAAGATCGATGATGCCCGGATTTATAACTACCCCCTGACGCCCCAGCAAATTGCGGCCCTTTATACGGCCAACGGCGCCAACCGGATTGTCCCGCAGGAGACACAGATCGGCGAAATCTGGCAGGCGCGAATTACACCTTATTCCGCCAACGAGGCCGGGACGCCCTGGGCGACTAATAATATTGTTGTCGGCAATCCCGATCTCCCGCCGGTCCTCGCGGCCATCGGTTCCAAATCGGTTGCCGAAGGGCAGACTCTCAACTTCGGCGTTTCTGCTTCCGATCCCGATGGCACAACGCCGGCACTATCGGCCTCCCCTCTCCCGTCCAATGCCGCCTTTGTCGATAACGGCAACGGTACCGGAACTTTTAATTTCTCACCGGACTATACTCAGGCCGGCTCGTATAATATCAATTTCGTTGCCTTCGACGGTTCCCTGGCCGACACGGAAATAGTCAATATTTCCGTCCTTAACACCAATCGCCCGCCGGTTTTGGCGGCCATAAGCCCCCAAACCGATACGCTCGGGAATTCCCTTGTCTTCTCGGTTACGGCCACCGATCCGGATAATGAAACTTTGGTTCTGACGGCCGCCGACTTGCCTCTTAATGCCGGTTTCATCGATAACGGAAACAACACCGGCTCTTTCTCCTTCACGCCCGCACCCGGTCAGACCGGAATATTCAATGTCAGATTCTTCGCCACTGATCCGTTTTCGGCGGTTGATTCGGAAATTGTCCCCATTACGGTGGTCGACACCAGCGGACCGTCCAACTGGGCGGCCACAATAACTGTTACAGGTGAAACAGCCGGAAATGCCATTTCGACCTCAAGTGCGGTTATCGGAATGGGCGATGTCAGTACCGTCACCTATGCTCCTCCCAAACCGCCCGAATATACGGCCTCCATTCAACTCTGGCATTCCGGCTACGACGGGCCATACTCAAAAGACATTCAGAAGAAAGGCGAAAATTGTTACTTCTGGACCATTGAAGTCGATCCGCACGGAAGTGCCGCTCCGCCGACTCCCGCGCGCTGTGCGACTATTTCCTGGAACTCCGCGGAATTGAGTCCTGACAGGAATTATGTTTTGCACGAGGGGNTGGATCCCTCCGGACCNATTGTCGTGGCCGATATGCGCACCACCACCTCGTATCAAGTCTGCGATGTTCAAACGCTTCATTATTATACGGTGCATTGGGAAGACGTCAGTTGCGCCGGAACGGTTTTTGCCGATGTTGCTCTCAATGCGGGGTGGAACCTCGTGTCCGTTCCCGTTCAGCCGAAAGATTCGTCGCTTTCGGCCCTGTTTCCCTCCGCACAGATCGCATACGGCTATAACGGGCAGTACTTTGAGGTAACCAAACTTCTTCCCGGCCAGGCCTACTGGATAAAGGTTCCCGAAGCCACCGCGGTCACATTTTCCGGGCAACCGATCACCGGCCTGACGACCTCCCTCACCACGGGATGGAATCTGGCCGGCGCGGCCAATTGTACCGCGACTCCGCAGACCAACCCGGCCGGTCTTATCACTGCCGCTTACGGTTTCAACGGCTCATATCAGGCGGCCCCGCAATTCTCATCGGGATATGGTTACTGGGTCGATGTGAGTTCGGCCTGCGATCTGTCTGTCACCTGCGGAGCCGCCAAATCGTTTGCTTTCGGGGTTCCCGACAGCAAGGCCAGAATGATTACAATTCGCGCCCGCGGGGCGGACCTGGGAGGAGTCAGTACTTCCGATGTCGTTCTGGGCGTCGGCTCGGCCGACGAGATTTATCCGGCGCCGCCCGATGCGCCCCAGTATTCGGTCAAGATGCAAATATATCGGGCGGATGGGAAAGGGCCCTATTTTGAAGATATCCATGATCTAAATGTTGCCGATGATTCCTGGATTATCGCCCTTGACAGCCGCGGCAATTTGCCGGTCAAATCGTCACAGGATGTCAAATTAAGCTGGAACAGCGAAACCATGGGCGGTGATTCATACCTGCTCCGATCCGGAACCGATGATAACGGCCCGGTTCTGGTTGAGGATATGCGCACAATCAATGAAATCAGCCTGAAACCGTCCGACGGTATTCAGTATTTCACGATTGTTCGCAAATCCGGCTCGGATCTTGTGCCCGGAAATTTTGTACTGGAGCAAAATTATCCCAATCCTTTCAACCCCACCACGACCATAGAATATTCTTTGCCTAAATCGGCCGAGGTGCATCTGGCCATTTTCAATATGCTCGGGCAAAAGGTAAAGGATGTTGTCAACGGGTCGCAGGCGGCGGGTAATTATCGAGTGCTGTGGGACGGAACCGACGCCTCCGGCACGCAGGTTTCGACCGGAATTTACCTCTACCGCATCCAGGCCGGCGATTTTTCCGCCTCGAAAAAGATGGTTCTGATGAAATAACAGAAATTTTCAAAGAAATTAAAGACAGCGCCTTCGAGCGCTGTCTTTTTTATTTATAGAAAGTATCGATATTGTCGGGGTCGTTATCCTGCTCAAATCCCTTGAGTTCGGTCTCTTCCTCTCGGGATTTCTCCTTTTTCTGCTTCCAGATTTGGAGTAATTCTTTATATGAGTCTTTGCCCCATTTTATCCAGATTATCATTCCGGCGCAAAGAAACCAGAATAAACCGGCCCAAAAGGTTTTGAAAACGATGAGCGAGACTACTCCGATATAAAGATAAAATCCAAGTATTAAAATGAGAGAGGCCGGCAATTTGAGATAGCGATACCAGCCGACCGGCCGGAAGCGGCGCTCCACATCCATCTCGGCCTGAAGGAGCCTCATTCTTTTCTGAAGCCGCAAGTAATAATAACGGGCATAATAAAGAAGCAGAAAGAGAATTGTGACGATAAAGAGTGCGAGCCAATCGTTTCGGCTCATATAAATCAAAAACATTGGGGCCTTTCCGTTATATCAAAACTCAGCGCCCGACATAATCGATAATGGTCCGGGCGATAGAATTATAATCGCCGCCAAAATGATGTCCCCCTTTGGTCGCAATCGCTTTCACCCGTGTCGTATCGAGCCGCAGGCACAGGGAATTATCTTCGTCCCGGCCATAGAAGCAGAGAACATTCATTCCTTTCAATTTATCAACTTCCGGTTTAACCGGCAAAGCATTTTTACTGGATCCCCCCCCCAGCCAGTCGGAAAGGTGAAACTGAAAATCAACCGAATCCTCCAGGCCCAGGAGCGCAACTCCAATGACGTCTTTTTTAACATTTTCCGGAAGTCGATTGGCCATGAACGGAAGCACATCGGCGCCCCGCGAGTATCCGACCAGAAGAACCCGATCTTTTTTCCAGAGCGATTTATAATGATCAATAATTCTTTCCAAATCAATCGCGGCGCTGTCGGGGGTGCGGCGTTTCCAGAAATATTTCAACGAATTCAGACCGACCACCGGAATGCCCTGCGACGCGAAATACTCGCCCATAGTGCGATCGATGTTGGCCCACCCCCCGTCTCCGGATACAATCACCGCCATCAAGTCGACATTCGGACCGGACGGCGGCAATTCCACCAACGGCAAATCTTTGATGGACACCGGGGAGGGGTCGTTTGAGACTGCGGATGCGGTATCGGTGAGGGTACTGATCCGTTTCAGAGTCTGGCGGAATTGAGGCATCCAGTTGCGATAAACCGCGAAACCGTGGCCGACTTTCGGCAGTTGCACCAGTTCGGCATTCTTGACTTTCTTTACAAAGTTATCGACATCTTTGGCGTTGCATACCTGATCGATCAAACCCTGAAAGGCGATCCAGGGCTCGGTTAAGGTATTTGTGGGCAGGAAGTTGTACCCTTTTCCTTTCGGACCTTTTTCGAAACTCAAGCCGCTCCCCTTGCAGAAAGGCTTGGTGACCGGCAGATCAGGGCAGAAGCCCATGCTGATGGCGGCCGCAAAGGTGTTCGGCGGGGCTTGAGCCAGAATGGCATAAACCAACGTGGCCCCGGAAGAATAACCGATAAGAATCGGCATGATATATTCCGGCAGATCGAGTTTTTTCTGCATATACTGGCTGAGCGCCTCGAAATCGGCGGCGGGATAGGAGCAGGGTTCGGGGGAATTATCCAACTGCTTCAGGTAATGAATAATATCGATCCCGGCCACCAGCGCGTTTTGTGAGGCCACTTCTTTAGCCATATCGACCACACCCAGATTCCAGCCGCCATCGCCGGAAACAAAAATGATAACCCGGGACGGTTTGGCGGTTTGACTATACAGCATCACCTTGCCGAACCGCCCAAACTGTAGAGAATCGACTGTGACTTGGGCCTGGGCCGTAAGCCCGGCCAAAAGAATTAGTAATACTACTTTTTTCATTTCTTGACTACTCCTGTAAAGCCGCCCGATATCATAGCGGCAGTTCCGGTCAATATTCTAAAAACCGCCAGACCGCCGGGTGAAGCCAGATAACGCGGCTCCCATACCGGGCGATACTTTTCTTTATAACTTCGCAATCCCTGAAAGTTGTAAAAATGCTCCCCGTGCCGGAATANAAACGAAGCCAATTGATTCCAGAATGGCGCCGCGGCGCGGCTCTCCAATCCCGATAACGGCGCCATACCGAGATTGAACCATTTGTAACCTTCATTATGTCCCCAAAGCATTATTTCAATAAAAAGATAATCCATGACACCGGACGGGGCCTGAGGCAGATAGCGCATCAGGTCGATGGAGAGTTCCTCCTTGTTGTCGGTGGCCAGAATATTGGCAAACCCTACAATATCGCCATTCAATTTCACCACGCCGACAGGCTGACGGACCAGATAATCTTCCCGGAAGAATCCCAGTGAGAATTTTTTCTCCCTGGTGTTTTTGAAAGAGAGCCAGGTATCGGAGATTTCCCGCAAGCGGGGTAGAATAAGGCCGACTTGCGAAGCCGGAACGATTTCAAAGGCACATCCTTCGCTTTCCGGCTTGCGGTGCCAGTGGCGGAACGGTTTATTGATATGCCCCTCGAGCGAAAAATCGCCGAGCGGGACCCGCGCTTCTTCCCCCAGTTTAAGGAGACTCAAGCCGAGATCAAGGTATATGGAAGCATTTTCCGGCCGAACTTGATAAAAGGCGGTCCAGCCGCCGTTGCGGTCGCACATTTCATGATACTCCCAAGCCAGTTCCCGGCATTCGTGCACTTTGCCGACCGGGTCCCCCATCGCCACCCAGCTTCTCCCTGTAACACCGTACATAATGAACGAATTTCGGCTGGAACTGAAAATAATCGACTTGTCTCCCAGAAGAGCCAGAAAGGAAGTAGTTGTCGATGAAGACCGGACAATGGGCTCGAGATCATCGAGTTCTTTGCCGACGGCTACATTCGGTGTCCTTACGCCTGGGCGCAGGAGTGATATCAGGGCGATGATCAAGCCCCCGGCGAGGACACCGGCGGCGGCCCGAAGCGAGCGCGGGGCATCGGCGGCGAAACTGAAGTGCCACCATAATTCGTGCTGATAGAGGACATGCTTATAGGAAAAGAGAGACAACCAGATTGTCGCCACCACCGATACCACAATCGCCGCGATCCAGCCGGGGCTCATATAACGTGAAACCAGCGACGATTTCCGGTAGAAATATGATTTGGCCGGCAACAGCGCCAGAAACATTATTGATAGGATGGCGGCTTCTTCATAGTCAAAACCCTTAAGTAATGAGACCGCAATCCCGATCGCCAGAAGAAGAAGGCTCAAATGATAGGCGGCATCGATCCGCCTTTGAAGCCCTCGCGCCAAAACCAATAGCCACAGCCCCAGAATGCTCCCGACAAAATGGGATAATTCCACCACCGGAAGAGGCAAAAATCTCTCCAGCCAGACCATCCGTATCGGCACTGCCGGAGTCGATCCGGAAATAAGAAGAACGATCCCGCTTATGAAAACCGTCACCGATAGAACGTACGGCATAAAACTGGGAACCCAGCGGGTCACCCCGATGGCCAGTTGCTTGATATGTTCTTTGCGCCTGATAAATTCATATGATCCCAGCGAAACCGCGGCGGCGAAAAGGGGAAGAAGGTAATAAACCATTCGATAGGCCAAAAGCGACCCGACCAGCGCGGCCGTAGTGGATTTTATTCCGGCCAGAAGTATAAATACCGTTTCGAACACTCCCAGCCCGCCAGGGACATTACTGGCCAGTCCGGCGAATTGAGATACCAGATATATGCCCAGAACATGAGTATAGGAAAGTCCCAACTCCGGAGGAAGAAGAACATACAGCGCCAGCGCGGCCATCATCCAATCAAAGACGGCCACGGCCACCTGCGACCCGGTCATCCAGGCCGGGGGAATCTCCAGTGACCAGCCTTTTATTTTCAGCGGGCGACGCACCTGAAAGATCCAGAACATATAGAATATCAGCGCGACAAGAAACAATATCCCCAGCGGGAAGGTGCTATCAAAGGGCAACCTAATCTGCTCCGGAAGAGACAGCGGGTTGATTAAGAAGGCCACCGCTCCGGTGGTCAGGTATCCCAGCCAGAAGGTAACGATGCCGAATGTGAGAACGTAAGAAATCTCCAGGGTCGATAATCCCCAGGCGCTATAGAGCCGCAGACGAATCGAGCCACCTGTAAATAATGAAAAACCGAGATTATGACTGATGGAATAGGTGACAAAGGAAGTGAAAGCCGTCTTGGGATAAGAAAGGGGATGTTTGATATAGCGAAGCGCCAAAACGTCATACAGGGTCAGCGCCCAATAACTGAGCAGGGTGAATAGAAATGCGAGGGCCACTTGAGGCGTCGGAATCGATCGCAGTTGCATCATGATGTCATGATAATGATGCCCGCGAAGGGCATGCCTCAGGACAAACAGGGCCACAGTGAAGAAAATGATACCGATCGCTGATCCGAGAATCTCGACTCTTTTGCCGCTCATATTTTTAGACCTAAATCTCCTTTAAATCATAAGAAAATACCGGGGCTCACGATTTGGACTTTATAATTTGACATGTCCCCGATGTAAATAAGCAAAATTTGTTTAAAGATTCAACACTGAACTAAGTTTGCGCTCTTTCTCTGGTATTTCCTGCCCGGCGGAAACCGCTGAATCGTGGCCAACTCCAAACGGCATTGCCCTTTACCGCTTTGCCCCTAATCGGGCACACTTTTTGGATATTAGGCATCGGCTAAATATAACCGCAGCGCTGGAAATGTAAGGAGGAGATATTATGCAGGGGTTATTGAATCACGGCGGTCGGGGAAATTTGAAGTGTTTGATTGCCGTGAGCCTGTTTTTATGTTGGTCTCTCGTTTCTACTAATCTACTGGCCGGGCAAGGGGGTCTGGAGGCCGAAACCGCCAGCCCGAATTCCATTGCGCTATCATGGACCGCTCCGGGTGACGACAGTACAGTCGGAACCGCCGCTCAATATGATTTACGATATTCGACCGCGGCGATCACCGACGCCAACTGGAATTCCGCTACCCAGGCAACCGGTGAGCCGACTCCGGGCGCCGCCGGCACGCACGAAGTCTTTACCGTGGCCGGTCTGACACCGAGCACGAATTATTACTTTGCGATTAAGACGGCCGATGAGGTCGGCAACTGGTCCGTTCTATCTAACATAGTGGCCAAAGCCACCACGAGCGAGATAACGCCTCCCGCGGCAATAGCCAATTTAAGCGCCGGGGCGGCGACATCATCCACCGTGGTGCTGAATTGGACCGCTCCGGGAGATGACAGTCTGACCGGGACGGCCGCCACTTATGATATCCGATATTCCACCGCGACCATAACCGAAGCCAATTTTGGCAGTGCCACCCAGGCGGTCGGAGAACCGGCGCCGAAAGCGGCCGGAAGCGCCGAAACTTTCACGGTTACCGGCTTAAACCCGAACATAACCTACTACTTTGCGATCAAGACGGCTGATGAGGCGCCCAACTGGTCGGCCCTTTCCAATGTTGTCAGCAAGGCCACATCGGTTGAAACCACTCCACCGTCGACCATTGCCACCCTGACGGCGGTTTCATCGACCGCTTCGTCCGTGACCCTCAACTGGCGCGCTCCCGGTGATGACGGCGACGTGGGAACGGCATCCCAGTACGATATCCGTTATTCAACGGCGACCATAACCGATGCCAACTGGAATGCGGCCACCCAGGTCACCGGCGAACCGTCACCGCAGATCGCCGGCACCACCGAGACCTTTTCCGTTACCGGTCTGCAGTCAAGCACCGTCTATTATTTTGCCATCAAGACTGCCGACGAAGTCCCCAATTGGTCTGGCCTTTCCAATATCGCCAGCCGCCCGACCTCGGCCGAACAGAATCCGCCCGCCGCGATCACCAATTTGAGCACCGGAACAACGACTTCCACCTCTGTCATCCTCAACTGGACCGCCCCCGGGGACGATGGCAGTACCGGTACAGCAACACAGTATGATATTCGCTATTCGACATCCGCAATTACCGAGGCCAATTTCGGCGGTGCCTCCCAGTTAGTGGGTGAACCGACACCCAGAGTGGCCGGCAGTGCTGAGACATTTACTGTGACCGGTTTGACTCCCAGCACAACCTATTATTTTGCCATCAAGACTGCCGATGAAGTCCCCAACTGGTCGGCCTTATCCAATGTCCCGAGCAAAACAACTCTGGCGGAGAGTATCCCGCCGGCCGCCATCACCAACCTGGCGACCGGGAATGCCACCAACACCTCCATCGTCCTGACCTGGACCGCTCCGGGTGACGATAGTCTTAACGGCCGCGCCACCACTTATGATATCCGTTATTCCACTGCGCTCATCACCGCCGCCAACTGGAATTCGGCCACTCAGGTCACTGGGGAGCCGTCGCCGAAAAGTTCCGGCCTGTCCGAGACTTTCACGGTGACGGGGCTTCAAAACGGGACCCTCTATTATTTTGCCATCAAGACCGCCGACGAGGTGCCCAATTGGTCCGGCCTCTCGAATATCCCCAGTAAGTCGACCCTGGACCAGATCCCGCCCGCCTCAATTCAGGACCTGAGCGGTATTCCGGGGAATAACGCGGGTGAAATCATACTCTTCTGGTCGGCGACCGGTGACGATGGTTACAGCGGTCTGGCCGCGTCATACCAATTAAAGTACGGGACGTCGCAGATTACCGAAGCCAATTGGAGCAGTTCTCAGACCTATGCCAATCTTCCCGCTCCTTTGGCCGCGGGTAACCTGCAGACCATAACCATGTCCGGACTGACACCGGGCCAATCGTACTATATGGCTATGAAGGCCTGTGACGATGCCGAGAATACCTCAACTATTTCAAACTTATTGTCATGCACTGCCAAGGAAGGAGTCCTGGCTGATGATGAATATCAGGCTCAGCCGGTCAGTCCGGCCCCGGGCGAACTCCTGCGTTCCTCCCATCCGACGCTGGTGGTGCAGAATGTAACCTCATTGTCGTCCAATTATTATTCTTTTGAAGTGGCCGCCGATTCTTACTTCATCGATATAATCGCCCTTTCTCCCCCTGTCCCTCAGGGGGAGGGGGCGGTTACTTCCTGGAAAATTTCTGAGAGGTTGGCGGTCGACCAGATTTATTACTGGCGGGCCAAAGCGAACACCTTCCCCTATAGCAAAATCGCCAGTTTTGCGGTGCAGCCGACCGCTCATGCCTACCCCAATCCCTATAATCCAGCAGTCGCGGCCGGCGTGACTTTTACTGATTTGCCCGATGGCGCCGATTTGATCCTGATGAGCGTCTCCGGTTCGACTATCCGGGAATGGAGCAATGTCAATGGTAACGAATTGGCCTGGGACGGCACCAATCAATCCGGCCGTTCGGTTTCGGCCGGGACCTATCTCTGGTTTGTCCGTAACTCCAACATGAAAGGAAAACTGGTAATTATTAAATAAGTATTACTCTCCTTTCTAAAATCCGAACCAAATCCTCCTTTATCCACTCTCCGAGTGGATTTTGTTGTTTGTATTTGGAAATTTAACTTCGGATTAATAAAATCGGTCCATAAAAAATGGCGGCCGAAGCCGCCAAATCTATGCGTTTGAGGTTTTTCAATTATTGCCCGTTGCTGACTTGCGCCTCAAGGCGATAACGACGATATATACGGGCATACTTGCCGTCATCTCGGGCGATCAACTCGGCATGGCTCCCCGACTCGGCCACGCGTCCGTCCTCAAGGACAAAAATCCTGTCGGCCCGTTCCAGGGTATCGGGACGGTGCGTGATCAGGACCGCCGTCATTTCCGGCATCACTTCATGCAATCTTCCCCACAACGCCGCCTCGGTGCGAGAATCAAGAGCCGAGGTGCAATCGTCGAGAATAAGAATTTTCGGCCTACCCACCAGGGCCCGGGCCAGCGCCAGCCGCTGTTTTTGCCCGCCCGAAATCGACATCCCTCTGGTGCCAATGAAGGTATCCAAACCCTGAGGGAATAAGGCAACTTCACTTTTCAACTGCGATATGTCGAGCGCCCAGTCGACCAGATCGCCGGAGATATTATCCCGCCCGAAAACAATATTATTGCGTACCGTATCGCTGAAAAGGACCGGTTCCTGCGGCACATAGCCGATGACACGGCGCAAATCCTCCAGACGGAATCGTTTCAGATCGTGGCCGTCGAGAATAATCTCACCCCCGCTGGGATCCACCAGACGTGGAATCATGTTGACCAGCCACGATTTTCCCGATCCGACTCTGCCGACAATCGCTATCGTCCTGCCCGCCTGAACCTCGAGCGAAATGTTATCCAGGATCTTTCGTTCCGATCCGGGGAAAGACAGGCTGACATTCTGAAAACGGATATGACCCCGGATATTGCCGTTGGCCGGAATTGTCCCGCCGTCCTGAACCAGAGGGCGGACCTTCTCCAGTTCCACCAGCCGATCGATCGATACCGCCGATTGCCGGGCTTTGACCAGAAACTGCCCGATATCGAACATCGGGAACACCAGCCAGACCACATAATAGACGAAAGCGACCAGTTCGCCCGGAGTCAATCGGGCGTTTATCACCGCCATGCCGCCGACCACGAGCACGATTACGATCACCGATTGCCAGATATAACCGTACATCGACTCCACGATCGCCGTCGTCTTGACGGCGGCGATTTCGGCGCCGCGGCGATCCTGCAGGGCCAATTCGAATTTACCCTTTTGGGCTTTTTCCTGCACATAGGCCTTGACCACCCTGATTCCGGAGAAGCAGGCTTCCATTACGTCGTTGAACGAGGAAATCTTCTTCTGCAAATGGTCGTACCTTTTATCCAGCAGGGTCGACGTCTTAAAAAATATGTAAACCAGGATCGGGAGCGGCCCGACCGACCAGAGTGTCAGCATCGGATTGATGGTTGCCATCATGATGACCGAAACGATTACCATCAAAAGCGCTTCATAGAACCGGAATATCCCGGAACAGGCGAACCAGGATAATTTTTCCGCGACATCATCGGTCATGCGGGTCACCAGATCGCCCGTCCGGAACCGGTTGAAAAAGTCCGGCCCCTTGACAGTAACTCCGCTGAAAGCATCCTGACGGAACAACCACTCCATCTTCTGATTCATCCAGGCCCGGTGCGCCTGGACAAAGGTATAAACGATCGTCGCCACCAGGCCCAGCGCAAAGAAGGCCAGACCGAAGGTCGCCCCGACCGACAGGCCGAGATCTTTCCCCAGCGCCACGGTTGCAAGGGCAAACCAGTTATCCGACACCTGACCGGATTTAATGTAGTCAACCGTAAATTCAATCAGGCGCGGTATGAAAACCTGCAAAATCCTCTGCACCGGCGTCAGAAAAATCAGCACCGCCAGAACATAGCGATAGTGCCGGTAATATTTCCAAAACCACTTTATCTTATCCCACATTGGCCAGTACTCCGTTCCGATTCTTGAACTGCAGGTGGAACAGTTTCGAATAATACCCGTTCTGCAGAATCAAATCGGTATGCGTTCCCCGCTCGATTATTTCTCCGCGACGAATGACCAGGATCTGGTCCACGTCGAGAATGGTCGAAAGACGGTGCGCTATTATGAGCGAGGTCCTGCCCGCCATCAGTCTCTGAAGCGAACTCTGTATGGTGCGCTCCGTCTCCGGATCGACCGAACTGGTGGCTTCATCCAGAATCAATACATCGGGATTCACCACCAGCGCCCGGGCGAATGACAGAAGTTGCCTTTCCCCCCGGCTGAAATTGGAGCCCTTTTCCGAAACTTCGGTGCGATACCCTTCCGGCAGGCGCTTGATGAAGCGATCCGCCTCAACCGTCCGGGCCGCCTCGGAGATCATTTCATCGCTGAAATTGTCGGTCTCCAGGGCGATATTGGAGCGAACATCCCCCGGGAAGAGGAATATGTCCTGCAAAACCAGGGCGAAGCGGCGGCGCAATTCCTCCAGTGAAATCTCGCGGATATCTATTCCATCCACCAGTATTCTTCCCCGCTGGGGATCATAAAACCGCAACAGAAGCGATATCACGGTCGATTTTCCGCCCCCGGTCACGCCGGCCAGAGCGATCCGCCGCCCGACGGGAATCTCAAAAGTCGCGTTCCGCAAGGCAAAGTTCCCGTCACCGGTGTACGAGAACGAGACATCCTCGAACGCTATCCCCCGGCTCAATCTCGGCCAGGTCACGGGATGAACCGCGTCCGGGAGCCGTTCCCGGTTGGCCAGAAGCGAGAAGATTCTCTTGGCTCCGGTCATCGCTTTCTGGATGTTCCCCAGTTGTTCCGAAATCCGATAAATCGGATCGAAAGCCCGCCAGATAAGAATGATGAACATGCCGATAACCCCGACCGTTATGATCCCCTGTCCCGACCATTTGATACCAAAATAAAGGACCAGCGCGATCATCACGTACTGCAGCAGAAAAACGGTATTGAAAAAGAAACCGGATCCGACATGCACCACGATATCATTGCGGAATTTCAGCCGGTTGGCTTCATTCAGACGGCTCCGAGCGTATTCGCCGCGGTGAAAGATCTGAATGATCGACATGCCGTGCAGAAATTCAGTCAGGGTGGCGGTTACCTCGGCCATTTTTTTGCGCAAATCCAGAAAATACGGCGTCGTTATCCGCTGATAAAAATATATCAGAATCAAAAGGGCCGGAAGCATCGCCATCAGTATCAGGGTCAGCCGCCAACTGTAATAAAACATAACCGCAAAAACTCCGGCCGCCAGAATCAAATCGCCCAGCAACAGGACGACCGTGTTGGTGAAGAGCAACCGCAGCGATTCGGTATCCGATTCCACCCGCGCCATGAGCCGCCCCACCGGATGCTTGTCATAGAAGGAAACATCAAGCGACAAAATGTGATGAAACAGGCGCCGCTTCAGTTCCACCATGATATCCTGGCCGATAATCTCCAGTTTGAGCCGTTGTATATACTGCAGAACCAGAGTCACGCCCTGGCTCACAGCAATCAGAAGGACCGTGACCAAGAGACCGTGGATATCGTCGTTCTTTATATCCACATCGAGGGCATGTTTCATCAGAACCGGCCACCATAGGGAAAGAACGGTCGTCCCCATCAAGAGCGCGAAACAGAACAGGAGGCTCTTGTGATGCGGCCTTAAGAGCGGCACCAGGTTCTTAAACGCCTGGTAGTAACTGACCGAATCCTCTTCGGGGGTGGTTTTTATATCATCTTCAAGATCTATCGACATACTTTTTTCTCATTCTCAATACGTAAGGTTTTCTCATTTTCTCCGCACCGGTAACAAAAAACCCGCCGAGCTTTTCAGCGCGGCGGGTTTATCATTAAACAAAGGAGTTTTCAACCGGTAGATACACCTCTCCCGCCGCGGAACGTGGCAAACGGCTGCGCCGTAAGGATAATATTAATGCGATTCTTAATCATATCTCACAATGCTCCGTAAGCGGGCTGATGGTTATCTTAAAAATACCTTACGTCAATATATCGACGCGGGTTTCAATTAATATATCGACCGAACAAAAATTGTCAATCATTATTATTTATTTTTTGAAAATTCGACAATCAGCCCGAGCCGGAAGGGTGACACTTATAGCAGAGCGACTTCTGAGTCGGGCTAATATAAGGATTCGGAATGGGATAGGAACCCGAAACCACCCCATCCTGGCTTAAAAGGTCGACATTAAAATCCCAGCGGCCGGCGTAGGGGGCCGACGACGCATGGGCCCGATGGCAGGATAGACACATCAACTGGCTCGAAGGATACGGCCCGGCGGTCGATGATGTCGTATTGGTCCCGTCTTCAAACGGAACTTCCGCGAGGTAGGCCGTTGCGGCAACCCCTCCAACCGAATCAGCGGTCCCGTTGTAGATATCGTATTGCTGGACAATTCGGCCGCTCAACGGCCGGTCGGTGGGATGGCTGAAAGTGCCCTGATGACCGTCGATATAGCCGGTGTGGCAATTGCAGCACCATTGCGTCATGCCATTCAGATAGGCCGTATGATGGCTGTTTGATTCCGGATCGCCGTTGATATCGATTCCGACCGCGTTCGGGGCGGGAAAGGCAAAAGTCGCCGCTCCGCCCTGGACCGTGCCGACACCGTTAAGATACCTGAAACTGTTATTCCCGTGCGGATTGTGACAACTCGTGCATCCCATCTCCGATGCCGGAAAAGTTCCTCCGGGGGCGGTTATCAGGGTGCGGTCGGCGGCGACACCGCGCGATGGCGCATTTATATTGTGCCCGGCGGCATCACCGTTGATCGGATTGATAGCCCCGTCGGGGGCATCATTAATATTGTCTTCCAGCAGAAAAACAAAATTCCCGGCGCCCTTTTCCGGCGGCGGGGTCAGAGGATTGGTGCCAAAAACCGCGCCGTTCTGTTCGCCGTGGCAGGAAAGGCAGAGATCGCTGGCCGATGACGTAATTAAAAGCCATTGATTCCCGGAAATGTCATTGGGATCGACCGGCATCCCTTCCTGACTGTTGTGCAGGGTGTGGCAACTACTGCAGGTGGCGACTCCTCCGGAATGAAAACCGAAAGCACCATTACCGGAAACCAGAATTACCGCCAGTAGTATGACAATTATGCTCCAATATCGGTTCGGGCGGAAATGAAGGATCGGCGGATTCATGATTTTCTTCAGCACGAATAGAAAATACAAATAATACCAGTTTCGTCAAGTATTTTCCTCTATTATCGCCATATCCGGCAATAACTTGATATGGAGCGATTAGTAGATTATAATCTCGGCTCTTAAGGCATACTGCTTTAAATTATTGGGATTTGGATAGACAGAAAAGGTGTCCGAAATGCCCTACTTCAGGAGCACCATTTTCTTTGTGGCGCCGAATCGGCCGGCCCGCACTTTATAGAAATAAATCCCCGATGCCTCACCCGAAGGCTGCCAGATTACTTTCTTGTACCCCGCCGGATCGTTTCCGCCGAATGCGGCCGTTTTCTGCCCCTGCGTATTATAAATGTCAATGCTCCACTCGCAGGCTTCCGGCAGGAACATCTCGATAACCACCGAGGAATTGAACGGATTCGGGTAATTTCTCACCCGGAAATTGGTGGGTAACAAATTCATTTGATATTTGCTGCCCCAATAAGTCGCGGCTTCGGCGTAAATCAGTTGCCCCGGGGTTTCTAAAATTTCACCGAGGCAATATTGCTCCGGTTCAAAACTATATATCAGAACAAACGTCTGACCGTCATGAAATCCTGTTTTCATTTGCATGTTGGCGGCATCGGCACCCAGGGTAATGTCCACGTCCCCGTCGAACACGGCATAAAAAGCCCCTATCGGCGAATTGACACTGATAGAACCATCGAAATTGAAAATATCGAGATCACCGGCCAGGCGCGGAAATTTCCCCAAGGGAAGGGCATCGCCGACAATAATTCTGGTCATATAAACCAGGTCTTCCAGGCGAAGGCAATCGCCGTCGCGATTGGCATCGGTGGCCTTTATCTGTCCTTCGACATTTATGACAAAAGCCGGCAAACCATAAACAAAATAATTGGTGAACAACACGGCATCGCCAATCTCGTTTTTTATTCCATTGAGGTTGACATCGCCGACAACATCAATGGGAATGGGACAGGCGAATTCCACCCCCCCGTCAACAAAATCGACATAGCGCGTTTTCACTGGATGGGAAGCCGCCGCAAAGCAGGAATCAAAAATACCGGAATAAGTCGGAAAAGTCGTATCATTGTCCGTGATTACGGTCCCGTCAAAATCGGTTACTTTTCTTGAACAGCCCGAATAAATCGGCTGATACTGATCCAGAACATTCTGATACGCTATTGTGTTATCATCACAGTCATTCCACAAAAATCGAATCGGTATAAATTCGCATTCCAGATTTCTGTCATTACTCACCAGAAAATCGAGAGTGAACAGGGTGGTATTGTCATTGACAGCATAATTCCGGGGTTGATGCGCCCCGTTATTAGTGTTGGCTATGGCAAGTACACGGATGGCTCCCGACGGGCATTCGCTGCATCCGACAGTTGAAACGAAACGATAAGTAAAATATTCCCATTCATAGTCACCGGGAGTGTCAAACAACTCTCCCCTTGCTATATTCATCAGCGAAAGGGCGTGGCTGTCATACCCGAAGAGGAAATCAAATCCCCAAATATATCCATACCCGGCTTTCTTCACCACCGGGACATAGGCATGATGACCCTGCAAAGTCATCGGCGGAGACTGGATTTCTATCTCAAAACAGCAATCATTTGGCACTCTCAGGGTGACATGGCATGGGGCAAAGGCCCCGGAACGATCCGTGACATTCACCGTCACATGGAACTCCTTACCCAAATCGCTTGCCGCCGGCTGATAGGTGAGTAGCCCCTTAGAACCGATAGTGATAGAACCTTCCGGAGGGCTCGGGGTAATATCAAATATTGACCATATCAGAGTATCGCCATAATCGGGATCGACCGCTGAAAACTGGATATCGATCTTTCCGCAGGTTTCGAAAACATCGCCGCACGGTCCCCCGATAATGGGTGTTGTATTGGCAAGACATAGCGATAGCGGAAATATGAATATTAAAAAAATTAATATAAGAAACCGAAACATTACCGCTCCCGAGATAAGTTGCTAATAACTATATTATATATAAACTGGCCGTAGTCAAGACCTTTTTTAAAGTAAGCGGCGGTGGTTCCGGCGCGAACTTGAGCAAGTCAATCGTCGAAAAGCAGTTGCCAAAAAGGACAATAATGGTGCAAATTTGTCCTTGAGTCCGGTCAATTATCAAAACGCCGCCAGGCAGAGCGGCTTTTTCTCGCACCGGAAGGCCTTATTAACAGCGGCAATATACCGGTTGTCAGAAATTTCGGCCCGACCCAGTTCCCAGAGTTTTTCGAATCCGATCGCCCCCATAAGCATCGAAGAAAAATCGGAGATGTCAATAGTGACTTCAAAATCACAGCGACCGGTTTTCTTCAAGACCGCATGACCATTATCCATTTCCAGTATGAGACTCTTGTTGTTCTCTACCAGAAAGGTGTCTATGATATTGAATTTTCCCCGAAAACTCTGACCGTTGAAATCATGATATTCCAGCACCTTCCAGATACCTGTCGTATCAAGCACACGATACATAATGCCCACCCCGCAGGCGTTGCTTTCATGGTAAACCGACGGTATCATGTTATTGGTTCCGTTGCGGGGATCGAGAAAAACATTGTGAAAATCGTCATCGACCACATTTATAATAACATGGGCAATCTGGTCGGACTGACTGTTCAGGAAAGTCATCATCTCGCTCAACGCCTCGCGGCTTTCGTAAAGCATCTCCCTCACCACGATGTCATTCATCACGAAACTTTTCTCATGGGCCGGCGCAAATCCGAAATTCATAAAGCCGGATATCCTGCCGTTCTTTTCATATCCGGCCAGCCAGAGATTACTGCTCATTTCGATTATATGACGGAACCCGGTCCTGGTTTCTTCGATCATCCCGTTGCGGGTGGTGCAGTATCGGCTGTAAAAATCAACCAGGGCCGTAATATCGTCTTTGCCGAAAAAGCGAATATGTTTTTTTGATTGCCCCTTCGGAATCGCTTCCGGTTTGACCCGGTACTGGCTGATTTTAGCGCCGTACCCGAATCCCATCTTACGGTAAAAATCGGGGCGAAACGGCCAGAGCACCGCCAGGGGGGCATTCTTGTCGCGGTAGTGCTCCAGGTAGGCCTGAATCATTTCTTTGCAGATGCGCTCCTTCTTGAAGCGAAGATCCACGGCAACCATACCGACGCCACCAGCCAGGATCTTTTTGCCGAATAGATTCATATTAAAATCATGATAACGCATACCCCCCACCATCTGCGTCCCTCGATACGCGCCCCATAGGGATATCCGCCTGTCTTCCAGCCTGCTGAGATATCGTTTCCGGGCCCGTTCCCGCTCCTCTGCGGTGAACAATTTCATTCCCGGATAGGCTTCCGCGGCAATGCGGATAAATTCGTTCACCTCCCGGCCCCTCATCCGACGAATTATGGTCATAATATTCCCTCAATATTTCCGCCGCGTGCAATTTTTACTGCCATATAAGTCTCCCCAATGACTTCGGATCGTAATCGATCGGAATCTGCCAGTCGGCCGAGGCCCCCACGCGGAACTGTTTCCGGCGGAAATTCAATCCCCACTCTTCTCCGGATTTCCCGGCTGTGCCGAATTGACTTAAGGGGACTCTGATTTCGATACTCCAATATCCGTCACCTTTGATCGTTTTTACATCATAGGTACCGTTCCAGCTGCGATCACCGACCATTGTCCCGTCGGACTGCGGCGTAATTTTCTGATCGAACGGGGTTCCGATAGGGTTGAAATAGATTTGATATACCTCCGGTTTGGTAATATCGGGCTGGAAGAAATATCCCACGCAATCCTCGCGATACACCGGCCCGTCCCTCTCGGCGACCGTGCTTCGCAGAGAATCCATCGCTTTTTCCCCGCAGACAGCGGCGAGATACAGATAATCTTTGTCACCGGCAAAAAAGAATCGCGTCGAATCGCACTTGCTCGGGCCCCCTTCGGAGTCGTAGAGCGTCGCCACCGGTCCTTTCCAGCAGGGCTCATCCAATTTGCCGTCAATCACCGGCGCTTCTGCCGACACCGGGCAGGGCGTCTCCCGGCTGATCGGAATCCACTTCTTGAAAGTCGTGTACTTGCCTTCGGCGTATGGCAGGCGCATTGAAACGGTCGGCGTAGGATACAATGGACCGCTTTTCTCCACTGCAAATTGCGCCAGCAGGCTGTCCCCGGCTTTAATGCTAATCGGCGCGGCCGCAGGGATAATTGTCCATCCGGACGGGACCTCCCACCGGATAGTATCCTGAATTTCCGTTTGCGGTACGATATTTCTAATTACCAGTTTGACTTCGCCGCTCCGGAAATCGAGATTATCTTTGACAATCAAAGGCGATGAAAAAGTCAGGGCGTCGCGGTCAATTCTCTCGGTGGTGAGCATTTCATCGGCGGTCACCTCGTTCTCCGGCAGTACCGAGCCCAATTTTATCGGCGCGACTTCCACCCCGTTCTTATCGACTGTCACCCAGACAAAATGATATTGCAGTCCGGTCGGGCCGGGATCGGTTTCTCCCCCGGAACTGCCGACATCGGTATAAAGAATCCCGTCATACCGGCCGCTATAATAAATGTGAAAGTGACCGGAGAAGACCGCGGTCACACCGAACTTTTTAAAAATGTTATGAAGCGTATCCGGCAATTGCCGGGCCACCCCGGAATACCAGAAAGGTTTATGATAAAAGACAAATGTCCCCTTTGCCCCTTTATTCCGGCTTAAATCACTGATCAGCCAATCAATCTGCTCGCCGGGAAGCGTCTGTACTGTCTCCCAGCGGGAATTATCAAGAATGACAAAATGCAAACCTTCTGCATCAAAAGAACGGTACGGTTTCCCTGCATATTTTTCGTATGTCGCCAGAGCGGTATCATAGGTAATATCATGATTACCGGGCGTCAGATATAACGGCATCGTCAAGGGCTTGACAATTTCGAGATATTCGCGCCACTCGCTCTCCAAAACCGCCGTATCGGTGGAATATCCTTCGATATGATCCCCGACCGTGATACAGAAATCCGGCCGGAGCCGCTCCACTTCCTTGATGATTTCTTCATAGATTCCGGCCACATGGCCGCCGGTCCGATCGCCGATCACCGCGAATCGAATCGGCGTTTCGTCTGCTGTCTGGCAAAATGCACCCGAGAAAAACAGAATGTTAATCGCAACATATACGATCAATCCCCCCAAACAAGAATGCCTGCGCATACTTGCCTCCCTTAAAATAAAATGGAACAATTCTTCAATCGAACTGAGTTAAATTTTTTTTAAAGCCGGCCTATGAGGCGGGCTAAAAATCGATGAAAGCCGTGAAATCCGGTCACCGGCGGCGCGTAAAGCAAAACGCATTTGTTCGATACCACTTCCATACCGGCATTGCGGGCCGCCTCCGCCGCCTGCGAGAAATCGGCTCCCTGCTGAAACCAGATTCTTTTCATCGGCGAATCAATCGCTTCCCGGATAACCTCAACCGCCGTGTGCGGCGCCACCGCCACCACCAGCGTACTGACTTCGGGCGGAAGTTCGCCCAAATGCTCGAAGCACCGCGAACCGTTGATTTCCTTCAAACTCGGATGAACCGGGAAAACTTCAAAACCCCTATCTTTCAGGGTTCGATGCACGGCGTTGCCGAATTTTCGCGGGGAGCCGGAAACCCCCACCAATGCAATTTTTCTCGATTCAAAGTAACCGGAATAATCTGCCATCAACACATCTCCTTTTCACCCCCAATTTAGTAATTCGAAATCGCTCGTCAACCTTAATCCATAATAACTTCGATTTATAGGCAATTTTCCCATTTCAAGGTAAAAATACTTGACATTTTCATCCTATTTTCCTTTATTTTCTTGTGGGAAAATTCCTCAGGGACTTGAGCACACCCCTGGATTCTTAAATAATAAATTAAGATTGGCCGCGATTTATTCTCGCAGACTCGGTCTTACTATTTGGGATTAAAAGGGTGTAATCTATCGTCAATCACTAAAAATTGAATTAGACATTCTTCATAAAACCAAAAATCCATTGCCACGGGAAAGGAGGCGGGCATCGTCAATTTCTAACGATTCAAGAACAAATTTCCCTGTAGGTTAAATTGCTGCAAAAAGGAGGCGAGAAGTGAAAAAATCAAAAATCCTTTCGGTCGTTCTTCTTTCACTAGTATTAATGGTGCTGGCCGGCTCGGCCCTCGGTGATGTCGAGGTCGGCTCCGGCATAGCGATCGGTTCCACGCCCAATCATTATGAGAGAGATCCGGAGCTTTTGATGGCTTCCAGCGGCACCTGGTTCCTCATATATGCCCGCTCCCAGAGCACTTTTGCCCCCGGAGACAATCCGGATGTTCTGATTTATGACATATATTACTCCACTTCAACGGATCAAGGCAATACCTGGGTCGAGTGTGATGCGTCCAAAAGAATGACACTTCCCGGCGCCAATTTCTGGCCCGGTTCAATTTGTGAGGCTGACGGCAAAATCTGGATTTTCGGCACCAATCTATCCACCGGGGACATATATTATCAGACCTCTTCCGATGATGGTACCGCCTGGACAGCTCCTATTCAGATCCTTACCGCTACCCAAACCGTCGGAGCGTTCCACCTCAATGCCGTCGCCGATGGAAACAATATCTGGCTGTTTTTTGCCGGATGGGCGTCCACCGATGGCATTTATCTTCTCAAGTATGACGGTTCTACTGATTCCTGGTCCGGCCCGACCCAGACTCTCTCGGGACCGTATCGCATGCCGCGCGTTATCAAGGAAGGCGCGACATTCAGGATGGTCACTACCCAGTGGTCGGTTCTGAGTTATCATACCTCGTCCGATCCATCGTCGGGGACCTGGACAACTACCGATATTTCCGGAAGCGCCGCCCCGCCCGGCGGTTCCTCCGCAGATCCGTCAATTGCCGGAGACGATCATGGCAATCTCTGGATCGCCTATGCCCCGTGGTTTTCGACCGATCGCCAGTGCCTGGCGTACTTGTATTCCAATGACAACGGCGCTTCCTGGTATCCCGGGATTCCTTTTACCGACGCTCAATCCGGAGCCAATTACTGGTGGGATTTCCGCCCGTATATTGCCCAATATGGCGAAGATATGCTTTTCTTTGCCGCCAGTGAAAAAAACTATCCTCTGGTGACGCGCGGCCCGGCAGATATTAGAATGTACCGCATGCCGATTGCGTCAATAGGCCAGCCCCACTTTGAATTCCTGAATCCCGCCATTTATACCGTGGAATTCGGCCAATCTATAAATGTTCGGGGCGGAGTGTATCGGGAGCAGGTGGTATTAGATAAGCCTCTTCACCTGCTGGGGCACGATAGACCTCTTATTCAAGCCCCTTCTCAGCCCTTGATCTCATATACCATTCAGGAAAATCCGGCCCGCTACGAACCGATCGTTTTTGCCTACGGCGGTAACAATGACGGTTCAAACAATATTTCGGGCACACAGACCGTTGAGCTGAGCATAAACGGTTTCGACATCGACGGCACCAATGCCGGGCAGTCCAACCGCTTTACCGGCATACTCATCCGCAACTGTGTGAATTCCGTCGTGAGTAACAACGAAATCAGAAACATGCTCTACAGTTCCGGCAATCCTGAAACCTTCGGCATTATGGCCTATGGTAATTCGAGCGTTAATATCAACAACAATACTGTGACTGACTTTACCCGCGGCGGTATCGGTGCCAATGGTGACAATGGTTCCCTGCCTGACCCCAATGTCGTAATCAGTGGAAATATTGTCAATGGCCGGGGCCCTACCGCTATTGGGCAGTGGGCTCAGAACGGCATTCAGATAGGTTACGCGGCCGGCGGCACCATTAATTCCAACTATGTCTCTAATATTGCCACCCTTGATCCCAATTGGTCAGCGTCCGGAGTAATACTGTATTATCCCGCGCCAAATGCTGTGGTAAGTCGAAACGACGTCAGCCATTGCCAGGGCGGATTGAATGCCTATTTCGCCGACAATCTTACCTTCAGTAACGATAACAGTTTTTCCAACAATGATTTCGAATTCATCTGGGGCGGAACCGGTGGCGTTGTGGATGGCAATACATTCAATTTAAACAATCAGGCTCTATATATTTCCGACGCCGTCGATCTGACCGTCCGGGGCAATGAATTCTTCGACAACAGCTATGGCGTCATCGCGGACGGTTCCTGCAACAATCTTCAACTTCTCCAAAATAGACTTAGTGGCAATATCGCTTCCGCTGTTGTCGTTCAACCCTATGACATATATGAACCGACAGGTGTGGCCATCCACGGTAATGAAATCAGCGGAAACAATTTTGGCGTCGAAAATACCACTTCCGCCATTATTGACGCTTCCGGAAATTGGTGGGGCGACATATCCGGCCCGGGAATTGGCACGCCTAAATTGCCGGTTTCCGGTATCCCGCGCCCTCTGGCCGTAGATTTGCATACCGTGCCGCAGTCTCATTTGAATTCCATTGCGGGCGGTCTTTCGGACCGGTCTTACGCCGTAACCTCAATCAGTGCCGGAAGCGGCGACCTTGTCACCGACAACGTCGATTATTCTCCCTGGTGGGGAAGCGACTATGTCGCCAGCAATCATCTTGTCCCGTGGCGCTGGTACCTCGATGATGTCTTCAATTCATCATTGCAGGAAGCCGTCAATCTGGCGACAAACGGCGATACGGTTAATGTCCTCGATGGCACCTACGGTGATCCGGTCGATATTGACGGCCGCGGCAGTCTTACTTTCATCGGGCAGAGCCAGCTGGGCACGATATTTTACCCCCTGGCGACCCTCGGCTGGAATGTCTCAACCTACGGGACTTCGCGCCAGACCGCGCTTCGGATAGTCAATTCCCCCGGGATAATATTCCGAAACATGACATTCGATTTCGATATGATTAAGGGCAATAATGTTTCCGGCTTCCTGTACTGGAATGCCTCCGGTACCATCGCCGATAATTTTATCACCAATATGAATGTCCTCGATCTGTCGGGAGGTTATTATGAACTGACCTTCTATGCGCGTGCTC
The DNA here is from genome assembly GCA_900498245.1 of Candidatus Zixiibacteriota bacterium. Lineage (NCBI taxonomy): Bacteria > Pseudomonadati > Candidatus Zixiibacteriota > Candidatus Zixiibacteriota bacterium. Next base: position 838,223 of record LS998015.1, on the reverse strand, counting down.
TCGCGCCCGACTTTTCCGATCTTAATCGGGCCCAGTTGGTGATAGAAAATAACACCTGGACCAAAACCGGACGGGTCGGTATAGTCACGCATGACTTCGTCAATTCCCTGATCGAAAGAAATTCATTCGACAAAATCGAAGACGATTTCGGTTACGCCATCGAAATGGGGTCAACTTCGACCGGTATCATACGCGACAACACGTTCCGCAATTATCATACCTGGGCCTTGTCCGATCAGTCTTCAGCGTCCGCCATTTATATCGAAAACAGTTTTACTTCCGGCCTCGGCCCTCTGGCCAAACCGGTGACGATTGAAGATAACGAAATAACGGCCTGCCAGTTCGGGATACATATCGGCAATGAATTTCCCGGCTATGCCGGTGACGTCGATATTAATGCCACTCTTACGCGGAACAATATTCACGATAACGCCGCCCCCGGTTCGCAATCGAGCGGCGGAGTCGTGATTGCCGATGAAGGTTACAGCGCGGGCTCCTCGGTGACGGTTTCCATGGATCTTAATCATATCGAACGCAATGAAGATTATGGAGTCTATATTTATACCAACGGGAACGGCGATATCATGACGACCATGACCAATAATTTGGTGGCCGATAATTATCAGGGAGTCTTAATCAAGAATTTCGGGTCCGCATCGGGAAGCCGCTACGTCATGAATATCCATCACAATATTTTCGATAATAATTTGAACGCCGAAGATGATGCTTTCGGCGGATACTGGGATGACGGCACGGCGGCGGGAAACTGCTGGAGCGATTTCAAACTCAACAGCGGCTACCCGACCCATTACATCATTCCCGGCACTCTCGGCGCAAGCGATCGCTATCCGAATATCGATTGCGGAACCTTCTGCAACTGCCGTCCCGGCGATGTCAACAACAACGGCGCCTTCAATATTCTGGATGTATCCTATATAATAGTCTATCTATATCGGTACGGACCGGAACCGATACCCTACAAGATCTGCCAGGGCGATCCGAACGTCGATTGTATCGTTAATATTCTGGATGTCAGTTATATTATTAACAACCTGTACCACGGCGGTCCCGCCCTGGGCAATTGCGCCAGTTGGATGACCGATTGCGGGCTGCCCCTGAGATTGGCCGGAGAACAAACCACCTTTGTGCCGAAGGTCGTGACTTCCGAAATTTCACAGCCAAAGATGAGTTCTTTCAAATAGCCACTTCTCGAGTCGATGCGGGGCCCGCCAAAAGCGGGCCCTGCATCATCATTGTAGCATTTATACCACAGCATTTTCTGATAATTGTGGTGAAATATACCTCACTCATTCAACCCAGTTTTTTGTGACCCATAAGACATTATAAGACAACAACTTATTTTTGGCAATGGGTGACGGGTTTGGCATCGTTTTTGTTGTTAAAAAATTCAAACGGAATCAGTCTGAATTCTGGATAGATTTCGGCGGTTAATTCCGAATCGGCAAAGGGCTGGTTGCCAGGGAGACATAAATGGCTACGATTAGATGGGACAGCAGAGAGTCGAGTCCGGGCGCCCTTTAAATTTGAGAGATGACTAATCTTCGATAGCATTGGGGATGGTTATGATTGAGGGGGGAAGGTAACTCAATCAGGCCTAAATGCTTGCTTGGGGCTGAATGCCCGGTGATGTTCGTGCTCGCGTCACCGGGCAGTTTTTTAACTATTATTCAGAGGGCCATCCGGCCCAATCAGTTAAGGTTATTTCCCGATATTCCGATTTATTGATTGATACTATTGATATGGATAGGTATGTCTAGAAAAAAAATTGGCAATATTTTAATCGATCAAGGGCTAATCTCCGAAAGCGACCTGGATGCGGCCCTCAAGGAACAGGAACAAACAGGACGCAAAGTCGGACAGATTCTGGTCGAGCGGAGGCTCATTACCGAAGATCAATTGATTGACGCCATCTCGGAACGCCTGCAGATCCCCAAAATATCGCTGGAGCAACTGGTAATCGACCCGATGGTGGTCGCCCTGGTCCCGGTCGATGTGGCGCGCCGGTACCTCTTGATCCCTGTTTTTATGATCGGACGTGTTCTTACTGTTGCCATGTCCGAGCCACTTAATATTATCGCCATTGATGAGTTAAAATACCTGACCAAATGCGATATTAAACGGGTTATCGCCCCACCGTCCCAGATTGCCGCGGCTATCGACCAATACTATTCAGTCGCCGATTCCATGAGCGGCGTCATAGGGACGTATCCGGAGGAAACCAAAAAGACCCAGCCGACCGGCGAGACCGTCGGCTTCTCTGAAGCCGAGCAGGAATCTCCGGTCGTGAAATTGGTGAATTTGATTATCACTCAGGCGGTCAAAGATAAAGCCTCCGATATCCATATCGAACCGGACGAAAGCCAACTTCGCATCCGCTATCGTATCAACGGGGTGATGCGCGAGGAAGCCTCCCCGCCGAAAGCGCTGCAGCCGGAAATCATTTCGCGGATCAAGGTCGCCTCCAATATGGATGTCTCGGAAAAGCGCCTGCCCCAGGACGGACGCCTTATTATGAATATCGAGGGATCCGCGATCGATATGCGCATCTCGACCCTGCCGACAATTCATGGGGAAAAAGTGGTCATCAGAATTCTCGACCGCCGCATTCTCAGTCTCGGATTGGAACAACTCGGTTTCGCTCCGGGACTTCTTGACCAATGGAAGAAGATTATTCGCAAGAAAGAAGGTCTGATTCTAATTACCGGCCCGACTTCAAGCGGCAAGACCACAACGCTCTATGCGGTCCTTCAGGAAATAAATTCGCGCGAAAAAAATATCATAACTGTGGAAGATCCCGTCGAATATTCTCTTCCCCTCATCAATCAAGTTCAGACCAACGAAAAGGCGGGGCTGACCTTTGCCTCCTCGCTGAGATATATTCTCCGTCAGAATCCGGATATAATTATGATCGGAGAAATCCGCGACGCCGAAACCGCCGCCATGGCCACGCGATCGGCGTTAACCGGCCATCTTGTCCTATCTACCCTGCATACCAATGACGCTCCCAGCAGTATCTCCCGTCTGATAGATATGGGGATCGAAAAATATCTGGTAGCCTCATCACTCAAAGCCGTCCTGGCCCAGCGGCTCCTGCGGACCAATTGCCCCCACTGCCTCGAGGAATATACCCCCCAGGAAATTCAACTTCGTATGGCGGGTCTGGATCGTAATGCCGACGACATCCATTTTAAGCGCGGTGCGGGATGCAATAAATGCCGCATGACAGGATACCGTGGGCAGACCGGAATATATGAACTGGTTGAAATCGACGACCAAATCAGCGAGATGATTATCGGCGGCGCCTCCGATCTGCAAATCAGAAATTATGCCTCCGGGCGCGGTTATCGGCCGTTATTTCAGTCCGGCCTGGATAAGGTCCTTAAAGGTGAGGTCTGTCTGGAGGAACTGCTCCGAATCACATCTTTGGGCGAAAGAGCGTCGTCGCTTTCAACCGCAGAAAGAATCAGCGTAAATGCCTGATAGTTACCTGTATACGGCCTGCAGTCCCGACGGAACCAAACGGCAGGGCATCATACAGGCCGATTCCGTCGAGCGTGTCGCCGCCATTCTGGATGAACAGCATTTAATTCCTCTCGAAATCAAAGCCCGCAAAAACCTGAGCAGGCCGGCTCTTTTCGGCTTCATGAAAAGCCGCCAGTACGAGGACCTGATTCTATTCACCCGCAACCTTTCCACTCTATATCAGGCCGGCATCCCGATCTTGCGAGCCCTCGGCATCATCAAAATCGGGCCGCCTGATAGTTATTTCAATCTGGCTCTGGAGAGGATTCGTTCCGCCGTACAATCGGGGCGCTCGCTTTCGGAGGCCATGTCCGACTATCCGCATCTGTTTTCAAAAATTTTCACCGCTTCGATCGCGGCCGGGGAAACCTCGGGACACCTCGATACGGTCCTGGACGCTCTGGGGGTGATGCTGGAGCGGGACCTGGAATTGAATCGTCAGATAAAATCGGCCGTTCGCTATCCGCTCATGGTGACAACCGCCATTGCCGGTGCCTTTATCGCCCTGATTACTTTTGTCATCCCCAGGTTCGCTTCGTTCTATTCCGAAATGGGCGCAAAATTGCCCGCTCCGACCAGGGCGCTGATTTTCATCAATCAGGTGGTCACCCATTACTGGATGTTGGTGGCTGCTCTGGCTATCATTCTGGCGATCGTCTTGAAACGGATATACTCGTCACCCTCGGGCCGATTATTTTTCGACGACCTGTTTTTGCGACTGCCGGTTTTAGGCGATTTAATCAATAAAGGAAACATCGCCCGCTTTTCCTATATGTTTCACCTCTTGATTCGAAGCGGCATCCCGATCGTCAAGTCGGTCGAGATGCTGGCCAACACTATCAAGAACACGCGCCTGATGATTGAAATCCGCATTTTAGCCGATTCTTTCCGGGAGGGCCGGGAATTGACCGGATTAATCGAACAGATGAGATATTTTCCGGAAATGGCCCTGCAGATGATAAAAATCGGGCTCGAAAGCGGTTCGCTCGATCTGATGCTCAATGAGATATCGAAACATTACAGCAAAGAAGTGGACTATAAATCACGTCATCTGACCGCCCTCCTGGAGCCGATTTTAACCGTCGTTTTGGGCGCCTTTGTGCTCCTGGTGGCTTTGGCCATCTTCTTGCCTATGTGGAACTTAATCCAGATTTTCAGACACTGACAAACTCAAGAATTCCGCCTTTCTGCCGATAAAAATTCTGAGTAAATGCAATCAAACCTATAGCCTTTGAGGTGAAAAATGTCTTTCGCAGGTTTCCGAAATCACAAGGGGTTTACCCTGATTGAACTGGTCATTATTATCGTAATTCTCGGCATTCTGGCCGCCGTCGCCATACCGAAGTACAAAAACATCAGTTCCGAAGCCAAGGAATCGGCCACCCGTGCCGCCCTGGGCGGACTCCGCTCCGGCATTACCATTTATTACGCCAATCAGGCCGTCACGACCGGCACCGCCGCTTGGCCCCCGATCGACAGCATTAGAACTGTCGGTGTCGTGATGGAGCAGGCTATTCCGAAAAATCCGTTTCAGTCGGATAGCAGCGCTCCCGACAGTATCGTAACCGGCGTGACCAAAGGGGTCGTGGTCGGCACCCGCGGCGGCTGGGCATATAAACCGTCCAGCGGCGAAATTTGGCCCAATACAACGACGGCCGGCGAAAACAACTGGTAAGAAATTTTCCGAATATTCTGTCCGGGGGAAAAGATGAATCGCTCCTTGAGGGGCTTCACCCTTATTGAACTGGTCCTGGTTATTGTCATCCTCGGCATTATTGCCGGAGTTGCCATACCCAAGTACGGCACATTCACCCAGCAGGGCAAAATAACGGCCACTAAAGAGGAGATGCGCCTTCTCAAAGAAGCCATTACGGGCGACGGTCGCCTGGTCTCGGGGAATCAATATGTCAATCCCGGCTTTGCCGGCGATATCGGCTTTGTTCCCTCGCGATTGGCCGACCTTGTTGTCAAGCCGGATTCGATTCCGGCTTATGACAAGTTTGCCCGGCTCGGGTGGAACGGCCCTTATATCGACAGCACCGGACAAAATTATTCCCGCGATGCCTGGGGCAATGCCTATGTTTACAGCCCGGCGGCCCGGACCATCACCTGCACCAGCGTAACCCCAAACCTGGTGGTAAATTTTTAAGAGGAAACTGCCATGAGCCTTAAATCTATTCGCGGCTTTACCCTCATCGAGTTGGTGATGGTTATTATCATCATCGGGGTCCTGGCCGGTGTGGCCATGAAATCGATGAGTTCCGCCATTCAGACCGGACGAATAGAATCGACCAAGCAGGAGATGGAGCAACTCGCGTCGGCGATTGTCGGCAATCCCGATCTCGTAAGCAATGGAAGCAGGACCGATTTCGGCTATGTCGGGGATGTCGGCTCTCTCCCCTCCAATCTCGACGCTCTGGTAAATCAGCCGACCGGCTTCACTACCTGGAAAGGCCCATATATTCGGAACAGTTTCAATCAGGCTTCAGAGGATTTCAAAAGGGATGCCTGGAACGCGCTCTATAACTTCACGGGCGGAGTCACCATTATTTCATCCGGTTCCGGCAGTAATATCACCAAGCAATTTGCCAATGCCGCCGCGGACTTAACCGGCAATACCATTCAGGGGGTCGTCCTCGACGGTTCCGGCTCTCCGCCGGGCGCCTGCAACGGCGATGTCACCATAAGCATCACCTATCCCGACGGTACCGGCGCCACGGCCACGACCACGGCTAACCCGTCTGCCAATGGAAATTACAGTTTTAGTAACATTCCAATCGGGATTCGAACAGTCAAAGCCATTAATGATCCGACGCATGACACCGCGACTACCTATGTCACGGTTTTGCCGAAATCGACCATCATCAATAACATAAAATTCGGCGCCGCCGTCTGGAACGGCTGCAATGGGGCAAGCGGTAATGGACTTCAGTATGTGGCCGGGTCGGCGCATCTCGAAAACGACGGGACCTATGTGCGATTTGATATCTATAACGATACCGGGGCCAATGTGACTATCGAGTGGCTGAAGGCCGAATATTCCCATACCCCAAATGCCTATTACAGCCAGGTCCGCTGGGGCGGACAGACCGTCGCCAACACCAATGGCCAGCGCTATTCGTCCGGAACCCAGGTTAATTTCAACAGTTCCCGAACCATAAATAACGGGGCCAATATCACGATCGAACTCCGCTATTTTGTCGACAAGGAAAATGGCAACGGCAATGTCGATGATGTCAATATGGCGGGAACCACTTTTACCATAACCTTCAGCGACAATTCCGTCATAACCTTCAGCGTTTAGTGCTCATATGGCAGACGAAAAGAAAAAAGCGGGTCGCAATCTCTGGCTCTCCATATCATCGAAATTTAGTGGGGCCAATTGGCATTTCTGGAAGCGCCGCCTGGGATATCACCGGACCATCGCCATTCTGGTTGAAGAAAATGCCATTCAAATGGCCACGGCTCAGCATGTCGGCCATAAATCATACCTGCTGAATGTAAATAAAATTTATATTCCCTCCTCTCTATCCGGCGACGAGAAAAGACAGGATTTTATCACCGGCGAGATTGATAATTACATTCATGAACATAAGGGGCTTTGGACTCGGTATGTCCTGGGAGTCGGAGGAGCCGAATCGGCGGTCCGCATTCTTAACCTGCCCCGCCTGTCGGGAAAAGAACTTCGTCAGGCCATTTACTGGGCCGGCAACAATCAGATTCCTTTCAGTCTGGATGATGCCTATTTCGGCTATCATATTATCGATTCCACGCGAAACGTCGACCGACCCGCGGTCGATACCTCCCTTATCGCCGTCTCCAAGAAAGAGGTTCATAATCGCCTCGCGCAGATTCGGAGCGGCGTGGAAATCGAGGTCGTATATCACGAACTTGAAGCGATTGGCTTTCTCCTGAAATATATTCCCGGCTTTTCTCTTGAAAAAACATACACCCTTCTCAATGTTAAAAAAAATCACTCCGAGATTTCCTTCTTCCGGGGAAGACGGCTGGAGTTCCAGCATATTTCTTCAATCGGAGCCGCCAATATCGGTCCGGCGGCCAAGGACAAAGATCATATTCGCGAGTTTGCCGATAATTTGGCCGAGGAAATCCAGAATTCCCTGGACTATTATGCCGGACAATTTTCCCGCCTGACAACCGATACCGTTTATATTTATGGAGACCTTTCCTATTCCGATGAATTGACCGGGCATCTGACCGATCGCTTCGGTATCGAATTTAAAAGATTCCCGGTAGAGAGACTGGTTATAAACCAGTCGCGGGCCAGGGAATTTGCCGACCCGATTTCGGTATCTTTGAGTACCGCCTCTCTAGCCCTTGTCGAGGGTGATGTTATCAATTTCCTGCCCCCCGATATGAGGGAAGAACAATTGACCTCAAGAATCACTCGCTGGGCCGTTCCCTCGCTCGCTGCGGCGGCCTTGATCCTGGGATTCTTCTGGATAATATACAAACATCAAACCGATCTCAATGAATTCCGGCTCGCTCAGGCCAACGCCGGTTTTGAGCAGTATCAGCACTCCCCGGCATACATCACCTATGAAAAGATCAAGCGCCAACTTCAGGCCGACAAAACTCTATTGGAAAAACTCTCACATCAGCCGACATTTCTTAACCTCAACCTGAAGGAATTATCTCTTCTGACCCCGGAAAAAATATATCTCGATAATTATGATCTCTCATCCGAAGGAGATATTTATACACTCAATCTGGGTGGTCGGGCTATTTCTTCGGCTCAGCCGCCCGAAGTCACTCTGGCGGAATATATCGCCCGGTTGGAGGGTTCGCCGTTTTATCATAAAGTGACCCTCAAAAAATACGGCAAACGGATGGATGGCGGCCAGTTCGTTATCGATTTCCAGATTGAAATGGAAACCACCATATGAAAAAGACAATCTTGATATATTCGGCAACGGCGGTCGGATTGGCCGCAATCTGGTTTTTCCTTCTTATGGCCCCCCTCATGCAGAAAAACAGGGAAACTCGCGTTGCCATTGATACGGCCGAGCAAAAATTGACGGATATGGAGCGAATATTACTCGAATTCCCGGAAAAATTCCGGTCCGAACATGATCTTTTGATGCAGAAAAAAATCCTGGTGGCCCAGCTCTATTCAAAAGAGGACCTGATAAAATTATTCGATAATATCAAGTCAAAAGCCGCTTCGGCTGATCTGAATCTGCTGGAAATCACCCCTTCCATCGAGGAATTGCTGGCGCTTAATAGCCGTGCCGGAACCGATGATCAACCGCAGGAATTAAATTTGACGGTTCGTTTAAGCGGAGGTCTCCATAACTTGGGTCAATTCATAAATCAGATGGAAGACGAGAAATTCTATCAGGGAACCAATTTCTGCAAAATCAACGGCACCTACGGCGGCAAAAGCTATCCGGAGATGGCNTATGGCTTTAAAGCGGTATTAGGGACACTGGGGAATATCTAATGGATCCGAAAGTCAGAAAATTGATAGTCTTTTGCGTCTTTATAGCCGCGATAATTTATGGCACCGCCAATCTGATCGGGACTTCGGCCCCCCCGCCCGCGCCCGTCCCCGAGCCGGCGCATCATGAAGCAAAGCCCTCTTTGGCGGCTAAAAGTACCTTCATAGATATAGAAAAATATCGCTCCCTGGCCTGGGGAAGCGATCCTTTTTCCCGCGAGAATAATCGTCTTGCGATCGTCACCACCCCTACCGCCCCGGAAAGACCTGTCTGGACCCTGGGCGGAATTTTGTATGATGAGACGCATCCGGCCGCCATCGTCAACGGCCGCATCGTGAGAAAGGGCGAGAGCGTCAATGGGGCCGTCGTGTCGCATATCGGCCGCAATCAGGTGATCCTGCAAAAGGATGGAGAAGAAATTTCGCTTTCGATAGCAAAGGATAAATCATGAAACGAAAAATATTGGTGGTTGGCATAATATTCGTCCTGCTGCAATTAACCGTCCATGCAGGCGCTCCCGATATGAGTAAGAAAATATCGCTTCAATTTGACCATCAGCCGATCGGCATGGTTCTTAAAATCATTGCCCAGCAGTATGAATTGAATATGGTCCAGTCGGGCGATATGGAAAAGCCGATATCCGTAAAACTGGAAAATGTCGATTTATCCGACGCCTTGAATGCCATTTTGAACTCCAACGGCTTCAATTACTATTTCTCCGGCGATGTCGTGGTGGTCAAGCCCATCGATCAGACCGCCGAGGGTGAAACTGTCGCCCGCGCTATAAATTTCAACTACATCTCACCGGCGGCGGCCATGAATGCCGCTACCGATATGCTCTCCCCCAAAGGGAAAATGAAAATAGTTGAAGACCCGGCCCAGACCGGTAAGGTCCCCGGAACGCCCCGTGCCTCCCAACTGGTTATCGTGGACATGCCGGATGCCGCGGATAAAATTGTCGCCTTCCTGAAAAATATCGACTCCCCGAAAACCCAGATCGGGATCGAAGTTAAGATGATCGAAGTAAATGTTACCGACGATAAAACCTATGGCCTGACCTGGCCGACATCGTTGACCGCCCGGGCCACCGGAATCGAAACCAATATTACGACTTCGACTTCGACAACTACCACCACCCCCATGGCGCTGGGACAGGTGCAATTGCCGAAGGGAAAATGGGAGTGGGGAAAACTCACGGTCGACGAGGTTCAGACCGTTCTCGATTTCCTCCAGCAATCGGGTCATTCCAAAGTAATATCCGACCCCCGCATCACGACCCTGGATAATTGCGAGGCGGAAATAAATGTTTCGACCGTCGTTCCCATCCAGACCATCAACCGTTTCAGCGAGGCCGGCGCCACTCAGGATATTGTCACCTTTCAGGACGAGGAGATCGGGATTTCGCTTCTGGTGACCCCTCATGTGATCGACAGCGGCCAGATGCTCCTCGACGTCTTGCCGACCGTTTCTGAGATTATCGGTTATTCGGGCCCCGAGGGAAATCAGAAGCCGATCCGCACCGAACGGTCGGTCCGCACCAAGATCGCCGTCAAAACCGGGGAAACCGCCGTCCTGGGAGGACTCTTGAAGGAGAGCAAGATAGAAAACAATCAGCGAGTTTTCCTGCTCGGCTCCCTGCCGATAATCGGGAACCTGTTCCGCCATAAATCCATCCAGAACAGCACCACCGATTTGATGATCCTGATCACACCGACTATTATCGGGGTCAAATAAATATTTAAAGGGACAGGGCGCTATTCCTTGTCCCGCCAACCGCTTTCTTTAGATTTAGCCGACCCTCTCTTTATCAAGTTCCTCCCCGAAAACCGTATAAGAAGCAGAAATAGTTTTCAGGGAGCCCTTATGTCAAAAGCGACAATAATATCCGTTGCGGCCGCGACCATGATCGTCGGCCTATCCGCTCTGGGACATAGTGGTAAGGCGATGGCCGCGACTCCGCTCACGACGGTGCGGGTGGCTTCGGGGCTTTCCCGGCCCCTTTTCATCGGCGCGGCACCGGGGGATAACCAGCGTCTATTCATCGTTGAGCAGTACAGCGGAAAAATCAAAATTCTGGCCAATGGTTCTGTGCAGGCCGCGCCATTTATAGATATTCATTCCCTTATCACCACCGCCGGCAATGAACAGGGTCTGCTGGGACTGGCTTTTCATCCCGATTACGCCAATAATGGTTTCTTTTTCGTCGATTACACCGACACCTCCGGCGCAACCGTGATTGAAAGATTTCATGTTTCCCCCAATCCCGACAGCGCCGATCCGGCATCGGGTCAAATAATACTTCGGATTGCTCAGCCTTATTCCAATCATAATGGAGGGATGATTGCCTTCGGTCCGAATGACGGCTATCTGTATGTCGGGATGGGCGACGGCGGCCTCGGTGGCGACCCTGAAAACCGGGCCCAAAATCCCGATTCTCTCCTGGGGAAAATTCTGCGAATTGACATCGACGGCGGATCCCCGTATGCCATTCCGACATCGAACCCTTACTATGGAAAGAACTCTCCCCGTCCCGAAATCTGGGCAATGGGGGTTCGGAATCCCTGGCGCTATAGTTTCGACAAAAGCACGGCCGATCTCTATATCGCCGATGTGGGTCAAAACTCCTGGGAGGAAATCGACTTTCAGCCGGCCAACGATACCGGCGGCGAAAATTACGGGTGGCGGCTGATGGAAGGAAATCATTGCTACAATCCGCCGACCAATTGCGACCCGGGCGGCAACCTGGTCCTGCCGATTTATGAATACGGTCATTCTTCGGGCAAATGTTCCATTACCGGCGGCTATGTTTATCGGGGATGCGCCATACCGGACTTGCAGGGGACCTATTTCTTCGGAGATTATTGCTCGGGACAAATCTGGTCGTTTCGATATTCCGGCGGGATCATGTCCGAATTTATGGAGCGGACCGTGGAGCTCGCCCCCGGTGGAGGGCAGAGCATCAATATGATCACTTCTTTCGGTCAAGACAACGCCGGGGAAATTTATATTGTCGATCAGGGGGGTGAAATCTTCAAAATCGTTCCTGACGGCGTCGCTTCCGGCTGTTCTTTCAATTGCGGCGATATCGATGCCAATGGAACGATAAATCTGCTTGATATCTCTTTTTTGATAAACTTCTTGTACCGAAACGGCCCGGCTCCCATGAATTTGAATGACGCCGATGTCAATCATTCCGGCTCCATTAATATTCTGGACGTGGCCTACCTGATAAACTTCCTTTATAAAAGCGGTTCCAACCCGGTCTGCGCCTGAATATGGATAAAATAAAAAAAAATGCGGAGGTCGCGGTGATAGAATCATACCGCCAATCCGAAGCCATCGCCGCTCGTAAGCATCCGCACCTGTATCGCGTGGCGTCATTGTTCCCGGAAAGAGATCGTTATCTGGCCTTCTGCGCCGCCTATGCTTCGATGCGCTGGATCGATGATAGAGTCGATGATGACATAAGTTCGCTTGCCGAATTGGAGAACTGGGAGAAAGAAATCAAGTCGGCCTTTCGGGGAGAATCCGGTTCCAATATATATGGACCGGCTTTGGCCGAAACTTTTCGCCGATTCGAACTGCCGCTGGAACCGTGGGAAAAATTAGCCGGGGCGATGAAATTCGACCTGCAGCATAGCGGATTTGAATCTTATGACCTCTTTCTCGATTATGCCGAAGGGGCCACGGTCGCTCCCGCCGCCATTTTTGCCTCGCTCCTCTTACAGAGGCCCGAAGGGGATCGTTTCCGCTTACCGCTTCCGTACGATGAAATCCGCAAAGCGGTCCGAAACGCCGCCATTGTCTGCTATGAAGTTCATATTTTGCGCGATGCGCGCGAGGACTTGGCGGCCGGACGGAATTATTTCCCGCGGGATGAACTGGCCGCCTTCCAGCTTGCCGACCCCAATGCTCTATTGTCGGATTGGAAAGAGTATCTCAGTATCTATGGTGCCCGTACCCGTCACCGGCAGAAAAGGGCTCTTATCGACCTGGAAGCCATAGAAGTTTTTATGACCTCCAGAGAGAAACTGATGTTGCATCTCCTGATCGAGTTTTATATCTATTCCCTTGATAAAATGAACCGTCTCGAATTCGACATTTGGAGCGATCGTCACGCCCTCGACCGGGATGAGATGACAAACATTGTCACGACCTTATATAAAAAATACGACTCTTCTCCGGCTTCGCCCTCCTTTGTCCTGGAAGGTTCTGAAGATGTCTGAGGCCCGGTGGATCAAAGTCGCTCCCGTCGCGGAAATGACTCCGGGCAAAAGAAAGCAAATCAAAATTCTTACCAAAGCGGTGGTGGTGTTCAATATCGATGGCCAACTGCGGGCTTTCGACGGCCTCTGCCGTCACATGAAGGCCCCTCTGATTCAGGGCTCCTTAAAGGATAATATCCTCACCTGTTACTGGCACGGCTGGCGGTTCAATATTGATTCGGGGGAATGCCTTACCGAAAAATGGGCCGCTTTGAGATTTCTCGATATTAAAATCGAAGAGGGCTGGGTGATGGTCGATATCTCGCCGCTTTACTCCAATTTCAATTACGATATGACCGACGAAATCGGGGAGCCCCCCAATGACGGATGATTCGCAAAACTGTGATGCGGTTCTGAATTACGAAACCATCAAAAATCTGGCGCATGAATTACAGTGCGATTCATTCGGCATCGCCCGCGCCGAGGCCGTGGCCGCAAAAGACAGATTCACCACCTGGCTCGAAAAAGGGTACGCCGGCGATATGGATTATCTTTCCCGAAATCTCGAACTCCGTCTTGATCCCCAACGCCTTCTGCCCGGCGCTCAGTCCATCATTGTTATCGGACTCAATTATTACCCTCAACCGGAGGATGAAGAAAAGCGGTGTGCGCCGTACCGTGTGGCGCGCTACGCCTGGGGCGAGGATTATCATGACGTCCTTCGTCGCAAATTGAAAGTTCTTCGGAATCGCCTGCGCGGCCTGGCGCCGGCCCTAAAGGGCCGCATCTGTGTCGACACCGCTCCCTTTATGGATAAATACTGGGCCGCCCGGGCCGGTCTTGGCTGGCAGGGGAAGCATACCAATCTGGTTTCGCGTGCATTTGGTTCCTGGCTCCTGCTCGGCAGTCTGATTATAAATGCGAAAGTTGATCGTTATGATTCTCCCGGCGCCGATCATTGCGGCCAGTGCCACGCCTGCCTTGAGGCCTGCCCCACCGGAGCCCTGTTGGCGCCGTACCAACTGGATGCCACCCGTTGCATAAGTTTCTGGACGATTGAATCAAAAGGGATCGAGATACCGTCGACTGTTGCGTCAAAATTGAATGACTGGATTTTCGGGTGCGACATTTGCATTGCTGCCTGTCCCTTCAATAAATTTCAGAAGGTCCAGCATCACCCCGAATTTCATCGCCGCGAGGAAATTTCCGAACTCGAAACCGGTCGAGCCGCTAAATTGACATCAGAAGAATTTGAAAATAAATATCACCGTAGCCCGGTGACACGCCCCGGGTTGAGAGGAATCGTACGGAACTACAAGGCGGCCGGCCTCAAAAAAAAAAGGGTGACCGCCCGTGTCACCCTTTATAAAAATTCAGAATAGTTTACTTCGTCAGTGAATCGCCGTCAGGAGACGGTTCCAGCGCACCCGTTCGGGGAAATGGACAGTATTATACAAAAAGAGGCGCGGCACCGATAAGGGATCGGCCGCCGTCACGGCCGGCGAATTGTTGTCCGGTTCCCAGGACCAGTGAATAAACATCGCCTCGCCCAGAATCAGACTCTTGTGGACCGGCCCCCAAAATCGGGAATCATAAGAATTGTCGCGATTATCCCCCATCATGAAATAATAATCTTTGGGCACCACATAGGGCCCCCAATTGTCACGGCTATTGCCGTTGTTGGGACCGCGGGGCTGAATATCGGGATCGGTAAATTTGGCGTGCGGGGGAAGGGGGAATTCCTTCCCATCGACATATAAGACTTTGTTTATTATCTCCACTTTCTGACCCTCGACCGCCACGCACCGTTTGATATAATTGGTGACACCGTCGCCCGGCCATTTGAATATCACGACATCGCCCGGCTTTGGTGTCCGGATCGAGGGAAGCCGCCAGTCCACGAGAGGCAGGGGTGCCCCATAAATAAATTTGTTGGCAATCAGAAAATCGCCGATCAGCAGGGTGTCCTCCATCGAGGCCGAGGGAATCTTATAGGCCTCCACGATCGAGGTTTTGATAATTACCGCCAGGACGATGGCGATCAGCAGGGATTTGAGATTTTCCCAGATAAAATCGAAAACATCCCCCTCTTTTTTCGCTTTGACTTTAGCTTTTGACGCCACTAAGTGAATCTCCCTGATTACTTTTCGAAATAATTATACACTTTACCAACGATGAATGTCGTTGAATGTTACAAAAATAACCAGAAGCAAAAGAAAAGCAATACCGATTTGCTGGACTATTATTCTGGTTCGGGTCGAAATCGGCGATCCCTTAAATTTTTCGGCCACCAGAAAAACTAAATGGCCGCCGTCAAGAAGCGGAATCGGAAGAATATTCAGGACCGCCAAATTGACCGACAGCAAAGCCAAAAACTCCAGCAATATATCGAACCCGGCCCGGGCCGTGGCCCCGGCGATTTGCCCGATCATAATCGGCCCCCCGATTTCACTGGCCGGAACCGTCCGCATAATCAGTCCGCCCACGAATTTGAAAACCATTTCTACGTAAAAGACCGATTGCCTGAATCCGGCCGTGAAAGCCCCGAATAATCCCAGCCGTTTGAAAACCGGCTGGTTGCCGATACCGATCTTTCCGACCGCGACCGTGTCACCGGCGGCGGTCACGGCGTGATCCTTGTAGGTCACAATAGTATCGGTTATCACGGAGCCGTTTCTTTCCAGCGCGATGACCACCGGTTGCTCGACTTTTTTGTAAATATGCTGAGCCATTTCCTGGAAATCCTTGACGGCATACCCATCAACCGAAATAATTTGGTCGCCCGTCTGTAAACCGGCTTTGGCGGCCGGGCTTTCCGCCGCCACTTCACCCACAAAAACCGCCTCAACTTCTTTACCGCGAACCATATAGAGTCCGGTCAAAACTACTACCGCCAACACGAAATTCATAAATGGCCCGGCAAAAATTACCAGAAACCGCTTCCAGATCGGCTGCGACATGAACTCCCACGGGGCACCGATGGTCTCTTCTTCCGGCTGCTCCCCGGCCATCTTGACATAGCCGCCCAAGGGAATCGCCCCGATAGCATAGACCGTTTCGCCCCACTTCTTGGAAATAATCGTCGGCGGGAAACCGAGCGAAAATTTCTCGACTCTGATGCCGGACTTCTTGGCGACAAGGAAATGTCCCAATTCATGGAAAAAGACCAGCACCCCCAGGACAAAAATCGTGGCTAAAATCGTAATTATCATATCAATTCAACCCTGCCAATTCATGAGCAATCTGACGACCCCAACGGTCGGCGTCCACTATATCTTCATACGCTGGATTGTCCCTTTTGACATGCTTCCCCACCGTATTTATTACTATATCGGGTATCTGCCCGAATTTGATTAACTCTCTGAGAAAGGCCGCCACGGCCACCTCGTTGGCGGCGTTAAAGACCGCTGGAAGAGTCCCACCTTTATTCGTAACATCATATGCCGCTTTAAGTAACGGGAATTTGGCAAAATCCGGAGATTCAAACGTAAGTTGCCCCATCTCGGTCAGGGAAAAATGGCCATTATCCGAAAAACGCCGTTCCGGATAGAACATGGCATAGGCGATCGGCAGGCGCATATCCGGATAAGACATCTGGGCAATTACCGAGGAATCAATGAATTCCAACAGCGAATGAATTATCGACTGGGGGTGAATGACAACCTCTATTTTGTCCGAAGTAACATCAAACAGAAATGACGCTTCAATTATCTCCAGCCCTTTGTTCATCATTGTAGCCGAATCAATAGTGATTTTGGGCCCCATTTTCCAGGTGGGGTGATTGAGCGCCTGCTCTATAGTGACATTATCAAGTTTCTCTCGGGGCCAAGTCCGAAACGGGCCGCCCGAACCGGTGAGAATCAGTTTTCGGATTTCCGGCTTGTTTCCCGACTTCAGGGCCTGCCAGATAGCGGAGTGCTCGGAATCGACCGGGATCAATTCCCCTTGCCCCTGTTTTATCAGCCCGTTAATTAAATGCCCCCCGATAACCATTGATTCTTTATTTGCCAGAGCGAGTCTCTTCCCGGCTTCAAGCGTTTGAAGTGAGGCCTTTAGTCCCGCCGCACCAACGATGGCATTTAAAACAAGGTCCGCGTCAGGAAGAGCCGTCAAGGCCGATATGCCGTCATCGAAATCAAGAAGTCGGGACGACGTATTATTATTTTTTTTGAAGCGCGCGTACGCCTCCCGATCCGTCAAAGCGACATAGCGCGGATGAAATAATTTTGTCTGTTCCAGCAACAAGTCGGCGTTCGCATGGGCCGACAAACCTATGATTTCAATATGTTCGTTATTTTTGCCCGCCACATCGAGCGCCGCCCGGCCTATTGAGCCGGTCGAACCCAGAATTACTGCCCGCTTCTTCATAAAGTGTATAAACGGGAACTGTCAAAGACAGTTCCCGTCGATCTTGCGATCCGTATCAGATCAATTGGCCGCTTTCTTGGGGGGCCAGTCCTTGAGAATTACGATTTTGCGGATGAAGACATCCTGAAGCGGTTTATTGTCGCCCGCCCGGACTTTCACCTTACCAATCTTATGAAGCACATCATATCCGTCTTCCAGTTGACCGAAAATAGTGTACTGCCCGTCAAGATGAGGAGCCGGAGCCAGACAGATAAAAAACTGCGACCCGGCCGAATTGATATCCTGCGCCCGCGCCATGGAAAGCGTGCCCTCCAGATGCTTCAAATTTGAGAATTCCGCC
This sequence comes from Candidatus Zixiibacteriota bacterium, assembly GCA_900498245.1. Taxonomy (NCBI): domain Bacteria; kingdom Pseudomonadati; phylum Candidatus Zixiibacteriota; species Candidatus Zixiibacteriota bacterium. Next base: position 820,305 of record LS998015.1, on the reverse strand, counting down.
TTCAAATTGAAACCGGGGCCGCCCGTGCCGTTGCCCGAGGGATCACCGCCCTGAATCATAAAATTGTCGATAATCCGGTGAAAGGTCAGCCCATTGTAGAAACCTTTCCTCATCAGGGACAGAAGCGAATCCACTGTCACCGGGGCGACATCATGATATAATTCCGCTTTCATCGTCCCGAAATCGGTCTCGATGGCGATTTCTGGATTGTCCGCTTTTCTTTTCTCATATTTTTTCGTCATTGTCTTCTCAACCTTCTTGGCCTGCCCCGGAGCCGTTTTAGCTTTGGTGCTGTCGCCCTGGCCGAACGCTACGCCGGCCAGAAACAGAAACGCCACCGTAAGGGAAATGAACTGTTTCATTTTCTGACAACCTCTCGAGTTTGGATTCCTTATAATTTTTTCAATATATCCTTTTCTTATACAACTGTCAAACCTCGGGGCTTTCATGAAAATTCTTTTTTTTCGCCATCCGTAAAAAATGTTTGACAGAACCGATATTTATTTCTTATTCTGAATCAGAGGCGAGTCATTCCTTGCCCGTGAAAGGTGACTCGTTCATCTCTAAGCAATATTAGCAAAAGCCCCGAACAACCGGGGCTTTAATTTTTTGCGTTTAAAAAAATCCGGAAACAGGAGAAAACTAACCCTTATTCAATCGGAAATAGGCGTACAATGCATCATACACCGGGAATTGTTTTTCCAGGTTCTCGAAATCATTCGGATGGGTTAGCGAAAATCCGCGGGCGATTGCTTCCAATCCCGAGGCGAAAGGATTTTCATTCATTTTGTCGGTATCGGCGGCGTTGACAACTTCGGCCAGGGCCCAGACCGCGGGATCCTTGATCCGGTATTTTTTAAGAATGGAAATGAAACTGCATTGTCCCTCCTGATGGCCCAGTTCGGCATCTTCAATATCGAATGGAATCGCCCCTTCCTTCCGGATTTCCTCCAGCACCAGTTCCTCGGCGACAAAAATAAATTCCGCCTGGGCGTCTATGAAACGGCTGATCAGCCAGGGACAGGCCACCCGGTCGACATGGACATGGGCCCGCGTAACCCATTTCATATAATCTCCCTTCCGACTTTATTTATCATAAGAGTAAAGGCGAGAGTGGTACTCTCGCCTTTATTTATTTAACTCCGACTATGGCGGGCGGGGTTAAATCCCCTTCTTTATTTTTTCCTGATACACCGGCGTGATAATTTTCACATCGAACTCCCGTCCTTCTTTCAGTGTCACCTGATCTTTGTGCAGAACGGCTCCGAGCACGCCACCGGCGGCGGCTCCCGCGACCGCTCCCTTGGCCGCATCTTTGGCCTTGCCGCCTGTGACCGCGCCCAGAATACCCCCGGCAGCGGCCCCGATAGCGGCGTCACGGGCAATCGATGTCCCCTGGTCGCCCGGACGAATCACGCCGGAACCATCATTGGTGACAATATATCCTTCGCACGCCAGCGGCTTTTCGCCGGGAAGAACCAAACCGGTGAATTTAATCTTAATAAACGCCTTTTCATCTTTAACCTTACCGTTATTGACTTCCGCTATTTCGCCGCTGAGAAGTGTTCCCTCCGGCAGATCCAGGGTCTGTCCCTGCACGGCGGGGCCCTTAATCATGGCGCGAACCGGATCACCGACCTGATTGGAATCGGTCGATACCTGGGTCAAAAGCGAAATTTTCATGGTGGAATTTTCAGGCAGGACCAGGGTCTTCACCATTTCCGGCTGGGCCGGTTTGGTCGTTTCGGTGACTTTTGGCTTCGGCTTGGTGGTTTCGGTCGGCTTCTGCGCGACTTCTTTTTCGGTTGTCGTTGGTGTTTCCTGTTTCGTCGTCGTTGTGTCGAGCAGGGTCTTATTTCCCATATCTTCCGTGGCGGTACCGGTTTCCTCCGGTAATTCCTTTTCGGATTTGGATTTGTCCGAACTGCAACCGGTCAGAAATAATCCGGCCAAAAGGAATATTCCAAAAATGCCGGCTGTAAGAAAAATGATGCCCCGGGATTTCAAAAATGACTTCTTCATCTTTTCCTCCATCTGAAATTTATTTGTCCCTGACTATAATCGTCATTTCCATTTAAGCATATTAATTCGAGGATATATTTAATTCAACAAAAAAATGGCCGTATAGTTTCCAAGGGGGGCTCTCCGGATAATTCCCTGTCTTACATAACGATACATGGAGGCGTCCGGCTCTTATCCCTGTATATTTTTTATTTATCGGTTTTTTCCCTTTTGCAGTATCACTTTAAACGTCAAAAATCCGTATCCGGAAATTTGGAAAAAGATTCCGAATTGCAGTTGAGTAATGCCGGAAGAGGTCAAAAATGCAGCCATTCTCTAAGCGGAATTTGATTTATCTTTCTTTGGGAGCGATTGTAATTTTTGTTGCCGTCTTTGCCGGAGTAAGAGCGGGATTGGCCGTCAAACATGACGAAAATCCAATCCCGGTCCCGGAGTCTTTCTCCAATCAGACCTCGTTGAAAATCGGGGACTATCTCCCGACCCTTCCTATCAAAGGACCAAAGGATGATTCGAGTTCATTATTGTCCGCCCTCCGGCGCCACAAGACTCTCCTGGCGATTGTCCTCCCGGGATGCGGCCCGTGCCGCAATCTTCTCGACGAATGGTCGGAGCCGTCCTTCGCGGAAAGCGCCGCCTGGCATCCTGTTATTTTGGCCGTCGGCTCTCCGGAACAGGCCGCCGAGGAACTCCCCGACAATCTTAAGAATCATTATCAGATTTTTTATTGCGATGAGAACGACCTGAACCGTTTGTACCGTGTCGCCGTTTACCCCACCGTGCTCGGGATCGATCAGGACGGCCGGATCAAATTCGTAATCAGCGGCTATGTCGGCCGTATCGATCGACGCTTTTTCGATAAATATCTATAAGCGACAGTAACACCCCTGGCGTTGCCAAAATGCCGGAGGGAGCACCATATCACCTTCAGCCCCTTTCATGGAGGAAATCAGGATGAAGAAAGCCGTCGTCTTTCTCATGCTTTTCCTGGTTGTCGGCATGATGGCCATGGGCCTGACTCTGCTCACGCCCCAGAAGGCCCATGCTATCGCGACGTACATTTATTGTTCGCGCGACACCGGAGCCAACTGTAGTAATCCGGCCTATCCGTACTACATGTACGTTGTCGATCGCACCGGCCGTCATTTTGTCGGCTGCTGCAATGGTCTGTTTGATTAAGGCCGTCGCCTTGACTACCTCGCCGGGTCCGGTAGTGCCGGACCCGGGGCTTTTTATTCAGAAGAATTTAATGATCTCCAACTACTGACGCGGCAACTCGAACGAGCTTTTCGTCACCGCCTTCAAGCCGGGCTGATGATCCGCGACCGCCGACGGCGGATCGGCCATTTGCCAGTTGCTCGGATCGTTGGGATCGCCGCTGACATAAGTCATCCGCCAGTATATCTCGAACGCCTCATATTGGGACCAGTCCGTGGAATAATATTCCAGATAGGCGTATATGTCATAAACACCCGTGGCGACTTTGCTGATATTCATTTCCGACGGCGTGAGATAGAAAATATAGCCATCGCTCAAACCGTAATTCTGATTGGCATAGTCGAGCACTAAGGGATCGGTCTGCACCTCCATGGCGATTACCGCCGAGGTCCCGCTGGGGGCGCACTGGGTGAGGGTGACCGTATCCGTGACCACCACCGTATCAAAGATATTACGAACCGTCACCACCGTATCATGCACTATTACGGTCGTGCGGACCGTATCATGGATGGTATTGGTCTGATAGACGGTATCGATTCGCAGGACAGTATCAGCCGTAGGCGCGGTCGACGAATCGTGCACAAGAACGGTATCAATATGAATGATAGTATCCGGCGGCGATTGGACATACTGGATATCATGCACATATTCGGTGGAATTGACAATTTTTTCCTTGTTGTTACAACTGAGAAGTGACAGGGCCGCGATCATAAGGGCGGCCAAAATTATGAATATCGCTTTTCTCTTCATCTATATCTCCTGAGGTCCTGACAGTGTTTTTCATTAGAGATGAGAGCAACCGGCCTGCCGCCATATAAAAGAAAATCTTCCACATATTATCGTTGCACAACAATGACTTGCGAAGATATCAGCTTCTCCCGCGATCAGTCATGAGCATTAAAGTGCAGAGAGAGCGCAGGCCTGGGGCTGTTCCACAAGGCGCACGGCTTTCGACTGCCCGGTTCTTCTCATACATTATCATTCCGGGCTTGACCCGCAATCCACTGCCCCCGCAACCTCTTATCCCGCAACGAGCGAAAGGCAACGAAGCCGATTGATTTTCGCCGTAAGCGGATGACCGGGATAGGGATGCCACATATTTGGGTTCGCTTTCTGATACAAAAGGGGGCCCCATTTTTTGTGTCTTTTCTCTCAACCGATTGAACAGGTTGGGATTATGGCAATATTTTGGCGCAATATCGCGCGATAAATTGATGGCGCCAAGACCGATCGGCATTTGATAATAAACGGACATAATTATAAACCTCTCTGTACCTATTGGCCCCCCGAACCGAGTCACACCAAATTGATATCTATTTTGCACGATACGACGGAATTATAATTTCCCACCCCAAGGGGTGGGTTATCCGGTTCGGAACCGCGGGGGTTCCGACCTACCCTTGCAGTACCACGAAAGGCGTCCAATGAAATTGAAAAATTATATCGCATGGCTCAGCTCGGCCGATAATTCCCACCCGTTGGGTGGATTACCGGATTAAAGAAGGCACGGCACGCCGTGCCGCTACGGAAGAATGTCGGAACCGCGGGGTTTCCGACCTACCATTGCAGTACCACGAAAGGCGTCCAATGAAATTGGAAAATTATATCGCATGGCTCAACTCGGCCAATAATTCCCACCCGTTGGGTGGGTTACCGGATTGGGATTCGGGACCCGACCTTAAGCCCTGCCAGAATCTGTCAGGGGAAATATATTAGGATCATGCAAAATAATCCTTGACATCATTATGGTAATTATCGTCTATATATGGTGTAAGGATCTGGGATCGTACTTTTATATCAACGACCACGAGAGAGCGAGAGCGAAGCGGCTCCCGGTGCAAGTTCGGGGATGACGCTTTCGAACAATTAATGCCGAAAATTATTCGGCGCGGCTTTGGGACTATTTACTTACGGGAGGTATCATGATTCAATTTAATTGTAAAATCAAATAGATATCTTTTACTATTGCGCCTAACCATATACGGGAGGAAATTAATGAAACAAAATAGGATAACCGTTGGAATGGCGGTTCTAATCATATTAATTATAGCCGCCCCGGCCTGTCATCGCGATTGCCCTACCTGTCCTGGGCCGCCTGCCGAAAGCGACCATTTGTTTTATGTGGCCAACAGCGGGAAGCAATTCATAAAGACCTTCTCGGCAGAACAGAGGAAATTTATAGATTCCATAAATCTGCCGATTCCCGGCTTTCCGGTCGGGGTGATTGACAATAATGAGAAACTGGCCATTGATGATGCCCAGGGTGGGGCTTACATTCTCGATTTGAGATCGCGAGAAATTGCCAGGACTTTCCCTAATACTTTGGAAATAGCGGTTTCACCCGATTCAAAGCATTTGGCCCTTCTCGGACCCGGCACCGATGCCTATTCCTATCGACTCTATTTGACCGACATCAACGGTTCTGATACAATTTACACCGATTCGATGGTTCGATTTGCGAATTTCAGCAACGATTCCCGGGCCATTGCCTACGTGCACTTAACACAAAATCCTTCGCGAATGGAATTGGTTGTATATGATATTGATTCATCGAAAGTAATAGATAAGGGCTGGAAATATTACAATGGGCTAGAAATAGTCATATTGTTTTGGATATCTCCAAGTATTATTAATGGCGAGACCTATTTCTTTGGCTCCACCCTTTTAGGCGAATTTCTGTTTGCCGCTAAATTTGGGGACGATACTGCAGATGCGGTAGTGCGCTGCCCGGGGAGTACGGGAGTCAGTTTCAGGTTAAATTCTGACGACAGATATTTGTATTGCGCCTTAATCCCCGGTTGGGATGATCCCGCCTATAGGGCGATCTACACGGTCAATGCCGTCACTCGGGGGCTTGTCGATTCCATCTCAACTGCCATTTATGATCATCAGCCGTACGAGATGGCTATTACTTGGGACGATAAATATATGATATCGACGCCGTTTTCTGATGTCAGCAATAACAACATGATTTTATATGACTTGACCACACGCAAGAGTCTGGGCGCCTACTTCATAACTGACAGCACCGTCCGCACTGATTGCCCAAGTTGGGCGGTCACTAAAAGCCGGTAACCCACCCAATGGGTGGGAATTTTCAATCGGTCTGATCTGTCCTATTACATTTTCAAGCACGGTATAAAATAGTCGGAATTCTTCCCTTTTCTGCACCGCCCCCAAAAGCCCCGTCATGCAAAACTGGATTCCCGCCCTTCAGGGGCCGGGTCCGAAAACCTTCGCCGGAATGACAACATGGGGAAGGGTGATGCAAGGTATCGTAGGGGCGTACTGCAATACGCCCCTACAAAAGCGGGTCCAAACCCCAGATATGCTTCAAATATTGATCGATAGTTGGAATTAAACGCGGCGGCATAATAGAAAAGCCCGGCTAATAACCGGGCTTTCTTATAAAACATCATAGCCGCCAAATTTATGCAGATTACGGGCCCTCTTCAACCAGAACCATCGTGAATCCGTCATACCCCTTGCTCCCGACCGTCTGAAGAGCCGTGGCGGTCACCCGCTTTTCGGCGGCTATCAAGTCATGAAAACGGCGGACCGCCACCACCCGGGGATCGTCGCTCTTCGGATTAGCCACCTCCCCTTTCCTGATTACATTATCGGCGACCATCACGGTCCCGGGATGCGCCAGTTTCAGCGACCATTCAAAATACTCGGGATAGGACGTTTTATCGGCGTCGATAAAGATAAAATCGAACGGGCCCTTCTTCTCATTTTGGAGGCGCGGCAAAGTCTCGAGCGCCGGACCGAGGATAAGTTCCACCCGGTCGGCCAGACCGGCCCGGGCGATATTGGCGCGGGCGACCTCGGCATGCTTGGGATCGCTTTCCAGCGTGATAAGATATCCGTCAGGCGCTAGTGCCCGCCCCAGCCAGATCGTGCTGAATGCCCCCAGAGTGCCGATTTCAAGAATACGGCGGGCTTTCATCGCCCCGGCCAGAATCTGCAGAAATTTCCCCTGACTCGGCGTCACCTGAATGGCCGGCAGGCCTGCGTCGGCACTGGCTCTCAAAACCTCTTTCAGAATCGGATCGGAAAGCGAGAAAATATCGGAAATATAGCGGTCGACATCGTCCCACAATTTATCGTTCATATTGTTCCTTTCAATCGGCCATTATTTAACATGCCCCGCAATTTACTAACCGGATAATACTTGTCAAGTTTGATACGGCCCATGTCATGACACCGGATACGCAAATTCAGGGAGAAAATTTTTAATATATGATTGTTTTACCCCCGCAAAAGATTATAGTTTAAGTGACCTGATTGGCTCGCATCGGGAATTTGCAGGCAACAAAAGTCATTAAGCGGCGTCTAAAGAATGTTTATATCAGACATGGCGACAATCCTGACTCAATAATCAAATCGGAGGCATAAATGAAAAAAAGAGAATTGAAAATCGCTCGGGGTTACAATCCCAAAACCCAGGCGAAAATCGGCCTGTTCGCGGCGCAACTCGACGACCAGTTGACCCGGCTCAAGAAGATTGTCGCGGACCTTACTGTCGAGCAGTTGCAGTGGCAGTTGCGGCCCGGTATGAATACGATCGGAATGCTCCTGGCTCACCTTTCGGTCGTGGAAGTCTGGTGGATTAAAATTGCTCCGGCCGAGATGCCGTGGGAGCCGAAAGGAAAGGCGCTCCTTCAGAAAACCTGCGGCATCGAAGATGACGGCTTGCCGCTTCCGGCCGACGGCGTTCACCCGTCATATTTGCAGGGTTTCACGATCGACAAATATTTTCAAGTTCTGGCGCGCGGACGACGCTCCATTCATACCGAAATGAAGAAATGGCACGACCGGGATCTGGACAAATTCTACAAACTGGGCGAAGAACATATGACCCGAACCTGGACACTGTATCATGTCCTGGAGCATTTCTGCTCGCATCTGGGGCAGATTCAAATTCTCAAGCACTTGATGCGTGACGCCGGAGTCCTGGAGAAAAAATAGACAAAAAGACGGGCCGGAATTTTTTGATTCCGGCCCTGATATCTGCAGTCCTGTAGTCAATCAATTATTTCAACTTCACTCGTACCATGCCGGGCAGACCGGCGCCGGACCGTGTTTGTAGAGGAAATTAATTAGATACGATAAATCCAGAATATTCACCGCACCGTTATTGTTGACGTCGATTACCTGCCAGGGGTAATGGCATGTTCCCGGAGGAAGTTGATAAATGCAGTTGATAACTCTGGCAATGTCCAGAATATTGACAAGTCCGTTGCCGTCCACATCGCCGCAAATTCCGTTCACCGCCACCTGCGTATGGCAATATTCGGTTCCACTGCATTGATGATAAACGTAGCAATCGTCCCGCGCCCGAACATCAAGCGGAATCATCTGCCAGGCTTGCGATAAATAGGGCTCAAAATGCCACAAGCCTGTGACCGGATCTATAGCGCCGGGGCCGGAAGTTATCTCGTAGGCTTTCAAATCGCCGTCTATATCAGTTGCATGAAATTGATAACTGACCGACCTGTCGGCCACAGCGATAATACGCACCGGACAACTGTCCATCACCGGGGCCAGACCGCATGGCGGCTCTTTGATTTCCCAGCAAATCTTATCATATGTCGGGACCGGATCTTCAAATGTCCAGGCATAAACCTGGTTAACCGGATCCCCCTGCTCAATACAAAAGTATCCCGATTTATTTCCCTCACAACTGATCGTGATCGGTATGTGGAAAACCAGGATTTCATCTAGATTGCCCGGATATCCGGCCGGTTCAACTGCGACCCCCACGAAACAATACAGATCCGGAAGATTGCCGTCCCAACTTTCAACGTAATTAATTTTAAGCAAATTCCATAAGGACTTGAGTTGCGACGTGGCAAAAAGCGCGGTATCGCCCCAAATAACGGTGTGGGTGGAATTCTCGAAAGTAAATTTGAAGGGCGATGACCAACCCAGACGAGGAACACCGCCCACATTGTTGGCATAAATATTGATGTAAAACGGAGCCCCCGGAGCGATGGCGAGAGTCGAACCGTCCATCCAAACGCCTGCACCAGCAATTTCCGTGCGAAAAGTAAGCGTCCCCACCTGCCCAAAAGCAGTTCCTACAAAGATTAAAAACAGCCCTCCAATTAAGAACAGATTGAACCTACTCATAAAACCTCCCTTATAAATATTATTCCCTTATGCGCGGAGATATTTCGAAACACTTCGTCCAAAATTTGACTTTTTGCGGTGCTGAAATCATTCGCCAAGTCCCATTATGGCGGTTAATGAAGAAAATCCTTACCTGTACAAAATATATCCTAATTTAAAAAGGTGTCAAGAATTTTCCTCCCACAATCCGAAATTAATCAGGACAAAATTGCGGATATTTGATTTTCAAAATGCCGCTGCCATCGAAGCAATCCCCGTATTCAATCTTGACAAATTTATCCAATTTTATATAATAAAAATGATTTTCATAAAATGACAATTACAGACACCTCGCACCGGGTAGTTGCAGATTAAATAAAAGAGATAAACTATCGGGATTAATATCCCCGAAGGAGCGTGATTATGCGGTACTTGGCAACGGTCTTCATCATTTCAAGTATTTTCATCGGTTCGGCGTTCGCCGCCGCCCCCGACACCCTCTGGACCCGCACTTTCGGCGGGGCCAGTTTCGAATGGCCCTGGTATGTCGAAGAAACCTCGGACGATGGTTATGTCATCACGGGATACACCGGCTCGACCCCCCACGGTGATCGGGACATATATATTGTCAAACTGAATCAGGACGGGAGTTTCGCCTGGGATAAAACCTATGGACAGCAGGATTGCGCCGAAGAGGCCGGCAGTACCAAGGAAACAAGCGATGGAAACTTGATTGTCGCCGGTTACGGGTCCGGCGAGTTCGGCGATGAAGGGGCCAATTTCTACATGATGAAACTCGATGCATCGGGTAATTTAATCTGGGATGAGGATTATGATTACGATACCACCACCGACTACGGTTACGATGTCTGCCAGACTCTGGACGGCGGGTATATCATGGTCGGTTTCTCCTATTATTATTCCACCATGCAGAGCCAATATGACTGGGGTTTCAATGTCGTAAAGACCGATGCTAATGGTGTTAAGCAGAACCATATCCTGGCAGATAAATGGGGGATACAGCATCTCAATCGCGTCATTCCGACCGCCGACAGCGGTGCTGTCGCCATCGGAACCGCCGGGGCCATATATATTGTCAAAATTAATAAATATGGTGACACCACCTGGACCAAAGGATATGGCGGGTCCGGCGCCGGCTGGTCGATTGTGCAACTGGCCGACGGCGGCTATATGGCTTTCGGCGAACGGGAATACAACCCTCCCGAATACGAGGATTTCTGGCTCCTGCGACTCAATTCGAGCGGCGATACCCTTTGGACCAAGAGATATCGCAATCCCTCCACGGATCATGGCTACGGCATGGATCAAACCAGCGACGGCGGCTTTATTATGTGCGGCGAGATGTACCGCAACGCCGGCATGGACCCGACCGATTACTATATTATCCGCACCGACGCCAACGGCGACACCCTCTGGACCAAGACTATCGGCGGCGATTGGTATGAACGTTCTTATTGCATCAAGCAGACCTCCGACGGCGGCTATATAATCGCCGGAAGAACCGATTCCTACGGTGCCGGCGATGATGATTTCTATATCGTAAAACTGGCCCCGGATGACATCTCGGATGTTAACGAGGCTTCTGCACCCATACCAACCTCATTCACTCTCGGCGACAATTACCCCAATCCCTTCAACCCTGTCACCACTATTGAATACACTCTCGCCCGCCGTGCCGATGTCAATCTCGAAATATTTAATATCCTCGGCGAGAGAATCTGCACTCTGGTTGCTGAAACCAAGCCGGCCGGTTCATACCGAATAACATGGGATGGCACTACCGACACCGGAGGGTCTGTCGCCACCGGCATATACTTCTACCGCCTGTCTGCCAACAATGAAATGCAGGTGAAGAAGATGGTGATGGTGAAATAGAATCGGTTTGAACATCTAATATCAACTGGGACTTTCTGACGGCATGAATAAAAGTGCTTTTTCGCTGGACGAGTTTTTTCCCCGGAGCGATAAATTCCTCATTGACTTTTCGAAATTTGTGAATTTACTTAAATGGAGGAGATGAGACTAGAATTTATGTTGTTGTGAGGTATGCGTCTTTAGCTGGTTATCAAGCGATAATTTTCGCGCCAACGGTACTGACAGCCTGCTTGCACCATGTTACCATTGGGCATTTTCAATTTCATTCAATCCAGGATATGCAATGGCAATATGGTATGCTATTGGATATGCGAAAGTGCTTCCCGTATTTCCCAAAATGAGAAGGAATCGTCACTGAATGTAAATTATGCTCGTTAGCACATAAATTAGGAGTATCGCAAATAGATCATCCATTTGTGAGACAAAGGAGCAATTCAAATGATATATGATTCGCTAAAAGTTTTTCTATCATCGCCGGGCGATGTATCCAACGAGCGTGCGATCGCTAAAGAAATTATTCATCAAGTCGGCAATGCCTGTAAAGAAAACCTTGGCATAAATCTGGATCCAGTAGATTGGAATGATTTCGTTCCCAAAACGACGCAATTGCCTGATCAACGCATTCAGGACATGTTAAATGACCATTTGCGCAAATGCCATATTTTTATTCTTATCCTTTGGAAGCGCTATGGCTCAAAAGAGCCGGGTTTTGCCAAATCGAACACAGAAAGGGAAGTTGAAATAGCGTTGAAGGTTCTCCAGCGCGAAAAGAAAATTACTTTTCTATCATACTTTCGCGACCTAAAGCCAAATATAGACAGAGGACCTCAAGAAAAAAGCGTTACTAAATTCAGGAAGGAGCTTGAAGAAAAGGGCGTCTTCTATATGCGTTATAAATCACCTACACAATTTCGGGAAATGCTTGTGCATGATTTGTATAAGACGATTTTGAATTACAGACTTTCCACCAAAAAACATATATCTGTTGGCAAATTTTACAATTTTGGAATACCGGAAAGGCCGACTTCGCCAAAATTGGCTATTATTTATCCCTCAATGGATAGATCCTATATGGGCTCTCGCGACGATTCTCAGATTTGGTTAAATCGCCTAGAACCAAATATAGTATTCGAGGATTTCAAAGGTCTTCAGAAAATTGAGAAAACCCTTAGACTTATCGGCTTTAGTGATTTCCGTATTTACAACAGCGCCAGTATACCATCCGACATTAAATTCATGAATAGATTTTGGATATGCCTCAGGAATCATTCTGGCATCGCCCAATTGAGACATTATTCTTCCGAGGCGCGATTTCAACTGATTCCCGGAGACGAGCCCCAAAATTCGATCATAAAATGGTGCTCTCACAAAAAGAAGCATGAATTCATATGTGTCAAGTCCCCATTGGCGGCATATCTACGAGTACAGAGATCGCAGTTTGACATTAGTGGAGAGTGGAAGCATGAAATGGATCATATTATCGCCAAAGATTATGCAATATTGGCCCGATTTAGAGATGCTCATTCCGGTACAGATATGGTTGAAGGCGAACTTCACGATTATTTTATGATGGGCCTGAGGGGACTGGGGACATGGGGAGCAGGTTGGTTTATTGATCGCAAATATCATCATTTCAATTCTTTTGAAAATGACGTAAATATGCAATTTCTTCTTGAGGTGGAATTCCGGGATGGACGAATTTTCGACGTCACTGACGTGTCGTCCCGATCACAAGAGTATTTCGATTCCGAAAATAAAATCGAGACTATTACCGAACGCATTAATGAGTATAAATCATTATTGTAAAATTCCATTGTTTTAAATAGCATGTCTCGGGGCCCTTGTTATTGCGAAGGAGAAGGGGTTCCTTAAGCCGCAAAAAAAGTCAATATAGGTCGAAACCCCTGAGTCCCGGCCCCTACCGGGGCGCGATTTCGACATCATTTCAATTGCGATTATTTGCCCGCGCGGAGGTATTCCAATGAGGCGGTACTTATAAGACGACGTTTATTTGTCGCAGGGTCCATTGTCGTAACAAATAGGGAAACATCATAGTCTCCCGCTTTCACCCCATTCAAAGGGATATCAATCGTGCAGAAACCGTTCGGCCCGGATTTGATTATTTCATATGTACCGATAAAGCCATCGGGCTTTTTCTTCAATGTTGATAGATTCGGTTCCTGAGTCAATTCAAGATTGTCCTCGTCATAACTATATCGCATGCTTTCGCGAATAATTCCGGCCCGACTGGTTTGTCTTTGGTTATGTTTGTTCAATATAACATCGACATTCCCGGCAAAGCGACCCCGATCATCCTCTTGTAGTCCCTTAACCGGGAACCATAATTTGACCTCATTTTTCCATTTCTTGGGCGGTGCAAAATTGGGAATATCCCGATACGGATTGCCGGCATCGAGATTTAAATCATCCTGGTTTTCGCTTACTATCATCGCCGTAAAATGAGGGATACCGTTTATGGCGCTCGGTAGTGCAATCACATCAACAGCCTTCGTTTCTTTTCCGCTTCTAATATCGACAAACTTCCAGCCGAGAGAATAGGAGCCCGAATCGGCGCGACCCGCACTCTGGCGATGAAATATTCCGCAAAAGTAACGTTGGTGAAATCCTTCTGAGGATGTTCCACCGGGTACTCCCACTTCTCGACTCAAGCATTCCCGAAACAAGGTATCACTCAAATTTGTAATAAGAATTTCAATTCTGTAATCGGCACTATCAAGGGCGACCAATTCATCCAGGGATCCATAAATATCCACCCCACCACCGTAGGCGTCCCAGGCTTGCTCCTCCAAATTCGCACTCCTATCCCATTCACCGGGGAAAGGAAAAACAAAGGGATATAAACGCACACTTCGTAACAGGGGCGGACCTGCTATTTCCACAACTCCGGTCACTTTCTCCATTATTTGAGCCACAGAACTCGGGGCGAATTTTTCACTATAATGAGGTTCCCGCTCGCCGCCTATGATCTCGGCGGCCCTTGTTGCGGCTTCGATCGGGGAATCATATGGCCCTCTGACAAGAACTTCATTGGCCTTATAATATCCCAGGATACTGTCCTTTATATATTTGATTCGCATATTATTGCTGTGAAAATATAGAACGATAAAGTTCTCGCCAAAGGTCTCTACGTCAACTGTCTTTACTCTTATCGAGTCATCGGGGTGTATTATTTTTTCGGTCCCGAATGCTTCAATTTCAAGATTTATTCCCAACTTGAGGATATGATAGGCGAGATCGCCAATACCAAGAATAGGCTGTTTTGTCCACTCATGGAAATCGCGGCGAATACCTAATGCCGTTCGCACCCGTTCTTTGATCTCGCGACGGAAATCGCCAAGGCCCAAACCACTTCCGAACCGGATAAATACTTCATCATAAATTTTATTGATACTCACGCTATCCGCGAGACGGCAGTCAAGCAATTTCATGAATAGCACCACCAATCGAGAGTCTTTTATCTCGGAGAAAGTCAACTCGTCATAGAAAAGCCGGAGCATTGAGACATGAAAAGCCCTTTCTTCATCATTCGGATCAGGGTATTGGCTGTATAATTCCTTCAGAAAGCGGGATTTCGCAGGCGTCATCAGATCGATGAAATCTCGATTTTTGACCGGTTGGGAATTGATTGTCATTTCATCATTGTCGTTTCGCATCTCATGCGGTCGACCTGCATGAAGTAACGGAGTAACCAAAGTCGCCAATATTAATAGAGCAGCGGCGACGCGGTTATTGGCCACCTTAATATGGCTATGAGTCGCATTTCTCCGGGATTCAACGTATTTTCGTCCCATTATCCACATCTGAATTAATCCTTCGCAAGACGCCCCTATATTAAGAACGTCCTGGCCTCGTCGGTGTTTAAAATGAAATGCCCCCTCCCCCCTTTCCCCTTGCTTTTCGCACCATTTTTTGTTAAATATATAGCCCCTCTAAAACGGGGTGGCCGCCCAGACCGGCCAAAAACATGCGAAAAATTTGGGGCAGTAGCTCAGCTGGGAGAGCACCACGTTCGCAACGTGGGGGTCGGCGGTTCGAATCCGCTCTGCTCCATTTAAAATTTCGGCGGTTGCAAGTTATTGGCGTACGGGCAGATAGGAAATCTGCCGCGCACAATAATGGCAGAACCGCCGGGAGACTTATAAATCGGTGTGCTAGACGGGGAAGTAGCGGCGCCCTGTAGCCCGGAATCCGCTCCACCGGGGTCGAATCCCACCAGCGGACCGAACCATTTTTTGTGTCGATAAAGCAAGCGGCGTCGAAGGTCAGGCCCTGTACAATGGCGACGCACCGAATCCCGCCAGGACCGGAAGGTAGCAACGGTAGGTGATGCTCGGTATGTGTTGCGGGATCGCCGGACTGGAGCCGGCTACTTTGGAAACCTTGAACTGGAGGGACAATGGTGGGTGCACACCATAAATAAAATAATCCGATGAGTTATCAGGTTCTGGCCAGAAAATACCGGCCCCAGCAGTTCGACGATGTCGTGGCGCAGGAGCATGTCACGCGAACCCTGAAAAATGGCCTTGCCTCGGGACGCCTCTCCTCAGGGTACCTTTTTACCGGCCCGCGGGGGACCGGCAAAACCACCACCGCCCGCATCCTCGCCAAGGCTTTCAATTGCGTCAACGGCCCTACTCCCACTCCCTGTGACCAGTGCCCGGCCTGTCAGGAAATTATCGCCGGTTCCTCGCTCGATGTCCTCGAGATCGACGCCGCCTCCAACACCGGAGTCGATGATATCCGCACCCTCCGGGAAAATGTCCGCTATCTGCCGACCTCGGGGAAAAAACGGATTTATATTATCGACGAGGTGCATCGCCTCTCCGGCTCAGCGTTCGATGCGCTTCTCAAGACACTCGAAGAGCCGCCCGCTCATGTCGTATTTATTTTCGCCACCACCGAGCCGTTTAAAGTGCCGGAGACCATCCGCTCTCGCACCCAGCGGTATGATTTTCGCCGGGTCAATGTCGCCGACTTGACAACTCATCTCCGGAAAATCGCCGAAGCCGAAAAAATAGAAATTGATGATGACGCTCTGTTCATCCTGGCCCGTAAAGCCGACGGCGCGGTGCGCGATGCCCTCTCGCTTCTCGATCAACTTTCCGCCTTTTCGGGCGAGAAAATCACCGCCCGGAATGTTATCGACGCTCTCGGGCTGGTCGACCGGCAGTTATATTTCAAATATATCGATACCGTCGCGGCCAAAGATCACGCCGGGGGACTGGCGCTGGTGAAAGAATTGATCGACGCCGGTGTGGAAGTCCCGGAATTCTGTTCCGGGTTAATCGAGCATTTTCGGACTATCCTCGTCATGCAAAATGCCGTTGCACCGGAAAAGATTCTCGAATTGTCCGACTCCGAACTGGAAAGTTTCAAAAAGCAGGTCGATTATTTCACCACCGGCGATATTCTTCGGATAATAAAAGTCCTGACCGAGATGACCCTCGACCTGAAAAACGGCATTAACCCGCGACTCCTTCTCGAAACCACCACCCTGCGCCTTTCCAGTCTGGAATCGACCGTATCGTTCGAAGAGATCCTGGCGCATCTGGCCGGACCGTCGGAAGATTTGCCTGACAGCATCAATTCGGATCTGTTCGGCGCTTCGGCTCCGTCACCATCGGCATCCGAGGAATCCCCTTCGCTCTTCCCGGAAAAACCGCCAATGCCGACCGAAGTGACGCCCGGCGTGACCGTGCGGGCGGTCAATCTGCCGATCGTCCAGACCTCCTGGCCCAGGTTCATCGAGTGTCTCAAGGCTCAGAATGCCATGCTCGCGGCGCTTCTGGCGATGTCCGAAGTGCGGGAAGTAAAAGATAATGTCATCACGGCGGTTTTTCACAACGCCGGGGGAACATCGAAGCAGGTTCTGGAGAAACCGAATTATATTTCTGTCATTAACAGCACCCTGCTCGATTTTTTCAAAACTAATTTGCGGATAAAATTCGAAGTCGATATGAATAAGAAACCGGCTACTCCGACCAAAGCGGTCCCGCCGCCGGAAAAAATCGATACGGAAAAACTTCTCCAGGAAGACGAAAAGCTCCGTAATCTGGTGGAGAGGGTCGATGGCGAGATAATCGGCAAACGAAAAGCGGAAGAATAATATTTTCAATAGGAGATAGAAAGATGGGTAAAGGCGGATTGGGCGACATGATGAAGCAGTTCCAGAAAATGCAGGCCCGGATGGAAGAAATTCAGGCCGAACTGGAAAAAACCGAAGTCGAAGGTACCTCCGGCGGCGGCATGGTCAAAGTTACCGCCAACGGCAAACAGGATATTTTGAGCATTACAATCGATAAAGAAGTGGTTAATCCCGATGATATCGAGATGCTTCAGGATTTGATCGTCGCGGCGGTCAATCAGGCCCGCCAGAAAGCGGCCGAACTGCAGTCCGAAAAAATGTCGGAACTGACCGGTGGCCTGAATATTCCCGGAATGAACCTCCCGTTCTAAATAAACCATGTTCAAATCAGCCGAATCGGTCGAGAAACTTATCACCAGTCTGGCGCGTCTGCCGGGAATCGGACGAAAGACGGCGGCCCGGCTCGCCTTCCATTTGCTGAAAGCCCCAAAAGAAGAGGCCCTGGATCTGGCCGACGCCATCCGCGATGTCAAAGAAAAGGTCGGGTTCTGCTCGATCTGCAACAACATATCCGAAAGCGACCCCTGCCATATCTGCACCGATTCGGAAAGAAAGCAGGAGATAATTTGTGTCGTGGAAGAAGCGATGGATCTGGCGGCGCTGGAAAAAGTGGAGGGATTTAACGGACTATACCATGTTTTGGGCGGAAGGATTTCTCCCCTCGACGGTATCGGGCCGGATGATTTGAAAATCAAGGAACTTCTGGCGCGCCTCAACGATAAAACCAGAGAGATAATAATTGCCACTAACCCGAATGTCGAAGGGGAAGCGACCGCGCTTTATCTGGCCAAGATATTGAAACCGCTGGGGCTGAAAATAACCCGAATCGCCCGGGGGCTCCCGGTCGGAAGCGATCTGGAGTACGCCGACGGGATGACGCTGTCGCGCGCCCTCGAAGGGCGGCAGGAAATTTAATATATCGCTGTCATGCAAACCGACCGGAATTCACGTCTATCCATAAATAACATTATTATCTATCTTCTTCTAATAGCCACTCTGCTGATTATATTTTTCGCGAGCGGTTTCGCGAAGGTAAATTGGGGGATGAATCAGGTCTCTTTCATCTCCCCGGCACTTTACTCAATTCTCCTGGGAATGGCCATAGCCATGCTGGCATGGATCGTTTTCCGGCCGGGGCAGGGGCTATATTGGGGCGGTTCCAATGATTGGCTCTATGGATCCCGAAAGATATTCGGGCGGGGTCTTTTCCTGATTGCCGCTCTCGCCATATTCCTTATTTTCAGGTTTCAGGCGCATTTGTATGACAGCGGCTATCTCCGCCTTGCTTATATGGCACAGCGGGAAATTCCGGTCATCCCCTGGTACGAATTCGGCGGAACCTTCCTACCCTATTTATTTTATCGGATTATCAGTTTGATCCAGACCGACGCCATTGCCGCCGCGGTATGGGGATATCAGATATCGTCCTTTCTATCAGGTTTGATTTATATCTGGATGATTTTCAAAATTTCAGAACTGCTATCGGATTCATTCCGCAATAGACTCGCCTTTGTTCTTCTGACTTTCTTCTCGGGAATTTCTATCCTCTCTTTCGGCATGGTATCGCCGCTTCCACCCCTCTTGCCCGCAATAGCCGCCGTTGTATATATAATCTTGAAATGGCACCGGATCAAATCATTCAGGTACTTCTATTATCTTTGGGGGATTGTCATACTTGGAACAATAGTAAATATTCAATTCCTGGCAGTCGTCCCCGCCGTCATTTATATATCGATTCTGAAATTTTACAAAGAAAAAGCAACTGGCAAATTGGCCGTGGCAATTTCGGTCCTTTCAGGCGTAATCGGCGTAGCGGTACTTTATATTTGGGCCGGCAGTGATATCGGTGTGGCCAATCGAATTTTGCTTCTATCGGGGAAAATGCCGGACTCCGGCTATTCCCTTTTCTCGGCGAGACATCTGCTTGATCTATTAAATATCCTGTTTCTCCTTATCCCGCTCTGGCTGATCTTTTTGTATTTCATGGTCCGCATGATTATGTCGTCAAAGTTGAATACGGTAACCACCGCTCTGTTCATTCTGGCCGGCTCGCAATTGATTCTCCTTTTTATAATCGATCCCAATGACGGGATGGCCCGCGATTTCAATTTTTATGCCTTCCCCCTTGTCGGATTACTCCTGACGGGCGCCTATGCGGTTATAGCAGGCGTTTCTAAGGATAGTGCATCATCGCCGCGCCCGGGATTCCAGTTCTGTCTCTTGGGACTGATTCTGGCAGTACCGATGTTTGTCGTACATTTAACGCCAGCGGCGACCGTGACATATCTGGATCGTTTTCTTCAATATAATGACACCAAACTGGAGTCGGCGCTTCTGGCCTATCGCGACTACTATTTTTCTGTCGGCAATTATACCGAAGCCGACCGGCGGGAGCAGGAAATCAACGGTAAGGTCCAGGATGCCCTGCAATCCCGGCTGGTGAATGATCTCTTTTACCATAAACGAACCGAAGATGCTTTTTCCTACGCTTCCCAGTTAGTGACCCACAACCCGTACAATGCTACCTACCGCATGCAGCTGGGAAACCTGTATAAGTACTATAAAAAATACCCCGAAGCGGAAAAGGAGCTCAAAATCGCCCTGAAATTGGACCCCTATCGACCCGAACTGTATCATTTTCTGGCCGACTTTTATCGCGAAACCAATGAGCCCGAGAAAAGCTATAGTACCATTGAAGACGGCCTGAGGGTCGACCCGAAAAACAGCTCCTTGCTTACCGATCTGACCTATTATTATTATCACAAAAACGAATTTGCCAAAACCGACAGTCTTTGCGAAGTGATGATGGCGCGCGACACGGCCGCTTATTACGCCTATCTATATAAGGGGCTGGTGGCCGAACATATGGGCCAATATCGGCAGGCTCTTGATTATTATACGAAATTCACCCGCAACGACAACCTTCCGGAATATGGTGTCATCATGAAAAGAATGAACAGCATTACCCAGATGCTGTCCGATTCCACGAAAAATAAATAGACTACTCGATCAACTCGTGATCGGCCATTTCGGGAATCTTGTCCCCCAGAACGCTCCAGTCAAAAAAGGCGGTCAAGCGGTTCGCGGTGCTGTCATAATACGCCGGGCTCGGGTTAAAATCGCGGACGTACTTGGCAATCAACTGATTGGTGAAATAATCGTAGACCCCGATTTCATTTTTGTCGAGACGAATACCGTAGCGATACCCGGCGAAGGTCTCCTTTCCCTTGAACTGCTCGTCAAACAGGGTCGATTTTTTCTCTTTCATCCCGGCATCTTTATCGAACAGGAAACTGGCATCGGTTTTTTCGGTGGAATCCGGATGATAGACAACCTTGATCCATTTGTCCGAGGCCGATAAATCGAATCCCTTTTCGGTCACGAGCGCCTGTGATGTCACCACATCACCGGGGAAAATTCTGGCCTCTTTAGGCAGGCGAATCTTGCAGAAATTCGTAAAATCGGTCTGCAAATCATCCCACTTGCGCCCGGTTACAGATGTTATGATGTTCTTAAGACTGTCGACATTCGCATCGATATAGGAAGCATAATCTCCGGAGAGGGCGCGATACAGAGTGAAAAATTTGTCCAGCCCGGAATTGGTGATCATATAATCGGCGAAACAGGCCGCCACCGGATAATTTATATCCGCCCCGAGAGGATTGGCGGTATCGGCATTGATTAAAATCGAATCGAGATTGGCGATATCATATCGAACAATATATCCTCCGAAATCGAGCATGACGTCCGAAGAACGCTGCCACCTCCCCCCGAGAAAAACCGCTGTGCCTTCCTGCATAAACGAACGGGTGAACAGCGGCAGGTTTTGCAATTTGAAATTGACCAGCAGATGACCCACTTCATGATAATGAGGGAAAATGCAGGTTATGACGGCATCCGAGGCCAGGTCATATTCCCCGCGGGTGACATGGCCGGTAATCCGGCCCACCTCGGTTTCGTTACTGCAGAGGTAGTAATCGATTTTGTTCTGGGCCAGGACCGCCAGCCGTTCCGGCGGAATATTGATTCTGGTTGCCACCCGGTCGATAAAATCATCGAGCGAAGATACCCCGTAATCATTGAAATACTTCTCACTCACCGGATTGACATGAAACCGGAAATATTTCGATTCCTTGACCGGCCAGGTGACAGCAAAATAATCCTGGGGCTGGATAAACCAGAAGTCCTGCCCGAATTTCTTCATATAATAGTAGTGCGACAGTTTCTGCTCCCCCATTTGCGCGAGAAAATTGACCCGGTAATAGTCGCTGTCAAGAGCCGCGACAGTGGGATAACTCTGCAACAGGGCATTTCGTACCTGTTTGGTGGCATATACCGCGGGTGAGCCGCAATCCGATTTTATTTCGATCCCCTCATAATTGATCCCCAGACGATTGTCGCGGGTCGATATGTCCGGGTGCCATAAGCCTCGCGCCGACTCATAATTTCCCGAAACAATCAGATCAAGGTAGTTTTGAAACAGACCGACTATTTTGGTTTCATCCCCCTGCGCCCGTACCGCCGCAGGTTGAAGAATCATCAGTGATAAGATAATTAATCCGGCTAACCGCAATTTTTTTTCAGACATCGGTCTCTTCTCCCGCAATGAAAGGGTAAGCAATTTATATAAATATACAATTTTACGGCGAAAATAAACCATTTCGGGCAAAAAAAGAGGCCCGACCTTTTGGGTCAGGCCCCCAGACTTATGGCTATACCTAAAACCTGACTGACGCCGAAAACCGGTGAACCGCATTAAGCCGCCCGAAATCAACCCAGGCATAATCGATAACCAGATCGGTCGTCTCAGTCAATTTGGTCTGCAAACCGCCGCCCAGGCCCAACCCTTCTTCCTCATAGTTGAACTTATATCCACCCCGCAGGAAATAATGTTCGTTCCAGTTCAATTCCGCCCCCAGCGAACCCTGCTGGATATTATCATTGGGATGCTTGACTTCACCGGACGTGGTCAGTTTCATCCGGCTCCCCAGTTGCCAGTCATACGCCATCCCGATTCGGAAAAGAAGCGGCAAATCATAGGGGTCGGTCTTAAGACGGCTGTTGAACGGGTCCTGGTTGGGATTCGATTGATCCGGATCGTAAAAAACATCGAGATCGGGCCCGTCGAATTTCATTTCCGGTCCCATATTGGAAATATTCATGCCGATCCGAAGCGAGCGATAACCGGTGTAGAGAAGAGTCCCGAAATCAAAAGCAAAGCCGTAGGCCTTCTCCCTGTATATCTTCTCCCCCAGATACTTGGCGCTCAAGCCGAACGAAAACTGGCTGGTCAACTGAGTGGCATAACTCAACTGAAACGCAAAGGAGGAAGAGGAATACTTATATCCGGTACCGTCCGGCTGATCAACCGTCGTAATCTCCTGATCCGGCATGGAAAGGACGGTCACCGAGGCCCCAAAAACCCCGAGAGTCCCCATGCGGCGGGCGTACGCTACATAATTGAGATTTACATCGGTCAGATAATTGACATAAGTAAAAGCCACTTCGCTGTTATTGATATTGATCAGGCCGGCGGGGTTCCAGTACATCGAGTAGATATCATTAACCGTGGCGACACTGGCTTCGCCCAGCCCGTGGTATCTGGCTCCCACACCGACTTTCAGAAACTGGGCGCCGGCGGTTCCGGTTTTAGAGAATTCGCCGGCCAGAGCTGTCCCGCACAGGACAACTGCGGTCATCACAATTAGGATCTTTTTTAACATGGCGTTTTCTCCTATTTTATCACGGCAAACCGGCCAAGGCGGTTTCCATATTTCGATTCAACCTGGTAAAAATAGACACCCGGGGCGATTTCCAGGCCATCCTGTGATAGCATGTTCCAGTCCGCGCTTCCGGTCCCGTCGGTATGGCTCAAAGTCGTCACCAGATCTCCGCTCAGCGTATAGACTCTTATCGTGCAGACATCCGGCAGATGAATGAATTGCAGTTTCCGGGTGAATTTATCATTCTCCCAGGAAGCGTGGGCGATATAGGGATCGGGAACGACTTTTATATTCTTCAATTCGGTCGAGGCCGCGGCGGCATTGACACCATCGGTCTTGAATACAAACCGGTCCGGCGCGCCATTCACGGGCGCCCCCTCGACCGTAAAGACATCGCCGACCGCGTAACTCGTATCGCTGATGGCGAAACGGAAGAACCAGACATGATTATAAGGAAAAACTTCCGGATGCGGACTGCTGTCGTACGGATAATCGACAATGGAAATGTAATCGCGCGAACTCGGCTCCCAGATATCGTTGCCGTTCTGATCATAAATCTCGGCGAAGACCTGATATCCCAGAGTGGTATTCCAGATTTCAAACGGCAGATGAATCGGGGTAACATCATCCATAATCGAATATCCGGTCGAACCGCTGTCGGTGACGCGGAATTCGTAAGTGCAACGGAAATGCTTGTCCGATCCGCGCGGGTAACCCCAGAAATCCGACATCGGGCCATAAGTGAATCCGAGGTGCAGAGTCGTGTCGCCCGGAGTAGCGAAAGAGGTTTGATCCCAGGCCCGCGGTGAGCGCTCGCCGTTGGTTACCACGACCTGCAGGCCGTCGACCACGCTGTAATACTTGAGATCGCCGTCCTGGTTGGTCTGGTCCTTGAGCAGGGTGTCGCCGGTGGTTGTATTGATAAGATTCCAGGAAGTCTGCTCATCGGTCTCCGCGAAGGTCACTTCATAATCATTGCCGGTGACCTGCGCGGGGTTGAAGATCACGGGATGCACCACGCCGTCGGACGGCGTGACCTCTCCCGCAACCTGATGTTCGATAGTCGAAAGAGCGTTGTAATATCCGGCCGGGTCGTTCCGGGGGAAAACCTTGACGGCGTTCCGGTCGCTTCCCGGCGTTCCGAAACCATTCTGCAACGATCCGATCGGCACCGCCGAATCGCCGGCATCATAGGCCACCAGGCAGTACCAATATTCTTTTCCATTTGTCAGGCCGCTGTCGATAAAAGTGTGCCTGATCGGTTCCCCATAGTTTTCAATCTGGTAAGCGGCGATAGGCGTATAATCGGTCTTGAGGCATCCGCCGCTCGTGGCTGAGACAAATCCCCAGGTCGCCCCTTGATTGGTGGAGCGATATAATTTGTAGCCGCGGAAATCGTGCTGACCGCTCAGGGGATCGATATCGACTTCGGAGGTATCCCCCCAGCTGAGATAAACCTTCTTGTCGCCGGCACGGGCCGTCAGTGCGGGAACCACGGGCGGCTGGGGCCCGACAAAATGATTATCATAAAGTGTCTGGGCCATATTGGCGTTATCATAGAAGTCTGTAAGAGTCTGCCCGGCCACGATGGCATAAACCACCCGCACTGTCTTCCCCGCGGTCAGGCTGATGCCCCGCGTGCACTGGATGTAGTACTGATCGGTCGGCGGCAAAGAGACGTCATACTGATTCGAACTTATCATTTCGAATTTACCCGGATCGTTGTCGGGAATCAGTTCCCACTGTCCCGTCCGGAAAGCCGTCATGCCGATCCCGTCGGGCGTCTCCAGATATTTGGTGCCCATAATACCGCTCTGCACCATCGGTCCCCACCCGGGATCATACCCGTCGGCATCATAGGTCCAGGCCAGATTATTGGCCGAATCGGAAGCGACCAAATCGCCGAGACGTCCGTTTTCGCCGGTCCCGTCGGGACCGCCAACGTCAAAATCGGCATAAATGGCGAAGGCAAAATCGGGGTAATCGACCCCGGAGACGTTCGTGATTTCGAGCACCACAAAAATAATATTTTCGTTGTAGCAGTAATTCCATTGGTACATCGTCTGCGTCAATTGCAGGCCCAGGGAATTCACGCTGTTGCCGTCCTCGAAACGGTAAAACGACTGCTGCAGAGCGGTCGGTCCGCCGGGATGATAGGCGGAATCGGCATTGACATAAATGTTGTTATAGGTCCAGGCATTGCTGTCCGGGTTCCAGACCCGCCAGCCGAGAGCCGGATTGCCGTAACCGAGTCCGATAGTATCGGAAATATCAAAATCAAACGATGTCGAATCGGTTGAGAGGCGGATATCATAACTGCTGACACCTGATATCAGTGACGGGATCGGACGGAAGTCTTCATCCGTATCGGTCACCACGGTATCATTGGTCGGTGTAATGGCTCCCATCCAGTATTTCATTTCTCCGATATAATCGTGACCAGAATTTTTGGGCCATTCGCCCGACGGAAAACCATAATAGCTGTAGCCGCCGATCAATCCCCAGTTATCGACCGTGGTTCTGATATTGCCCTTGTCGTGTACTATCTGTTTGATCATTTCCGGGGAGGGCTGAGTCGTCTTGAAGGTTCGGGCCGCAGCGGTCAAGGAGAAGAGAATCGTGACGGCAACCAGCAGAAAAACATATGCGTATTTGTTATTCTTTTTTCTCATATCGACCTCATCAGAAATTAAATTCAAGGCCCAGACGAATCGTCCGCGGAGGCGCATAATTCTGCGGATCCATTGCCATCAACCTGTAATATTTATTGGCATCGGCGGCCGTAAAGGGACCGGGACCGTCAGGATCGCTGACAGTACTGCGGTTGTCGAAATCGGCGCGACCGGTATTGGTATAGACATTCAAGATATTCCGGCGGTTGAAAAGATTTTCGACTTCGACAAAGAAGGAGAAGAAGACGTCCTCACCTTTCAGGAACATATCTTTGTTGAAGCGCATATCGACCGAATAGGTCGCTGGCAGACGTGCCTCGTTCAGCCCTCCGAATCGTCGCCCCTGGTCATCGGTGACCGTGTACGGCAGTCCCGATCCGTAATGACCGACCATATTAAGCCCCCAGGCTCCCGGCACCGTCATCCCGAACAGATGACCCCTCCAATCCCGCGGAACCCGGAAATCAAGATTGGCCGTGATTGTGTGCCGCTGATCGAACGAAAGCGGAAATTCCGCTTTGGGCATCACCGTGTCGGCCGTCCCCGATTGCGTGATATAATTGTAATACCCTTCGGTCGCCGCCGAAGAATTCCCCTTGGCGATCATATAACTGTAAACGAGCGACCCCGAGAAATTGCCCCGGGCGATCTTCTCCAGGGTCAGATCGAACCCCTTGACCGATCCATAGTCCTCATTAACATATTGCGTCACCGGGCTGGCCGGGCCGTTCAGACCGATCTCCCGCGTCGCCACCAGATTCTTGATGTCCTTATAATAGAGCGTTACATCGAGCCGAAGTTCCGTCCCGATCAACTGATTCAGTCCCAATTCATAGGAAACGGTCCTTTCGGCCTTGAGATCGGGATTGCCCACCAGCGGATAACCGCTGCTCAGGTTCGCCTGCAGGTTGGTGTACATATATGTGTAGTTCGGAACCTGGAAGAAATAACCGTAGTTGAAACGGATCACGGCGTCGTCGGAAATCGGGTGCGATATCCCGAGTCGCGGCGACAATTGCGATTTGGGCTCGGAATGAATTTTCGCATAATGAACCGTGTCGAGAACGTTGGGCCAGTAACTCACTTCGGAGTTCAGGTAATCCCAGCGCAAACCGGCGTTGATGATCATATCGCGAAGTTCCAGTTTATCCTGCGCAAATATGAGTGCATAGACCGGCTTGTTATTGTATTTCTCACCGTACGGCTTGATATTGTAAAACTGCTTATTGTCCCAGAAGATGTCATACTTGCGGTACTCCGTCCCAAGTCTCACCTGATTGAATTTGTTGAACTGGCTGGTGAAATTCAGCGACAGGGCGTCATATTTCGTGTACCGCTTCAAATAAACCGGGTTGAAATCATCCCCGGCACTGAACCCCGTCAGGAAGTAATCCGTCGATAGAGAATAATGATCCTGTATGGTGCCGTTATAAACGCCGTTGGAATCTTCCGAATATCCCGGCCACTTGTTCCAATAAAGGTCATAGTACTGCTCCGGCGCCGTTTTTGATTCCGTATAGAAATGGTTATAGGAAAATATCAAAATATTCTTGGCGTCCAGATTGTAGTTCCCCTTCATTCCATACAGGTAGGCTTTTGATTTATTCAATCCCAGGCCGTCGAGATTGTAGTCATAGGAACGATCGTTGACATCCCGATGGGTATAAAGCTGTGCATTCGAATTGCTGTATGTGCCGGTCATGGTCAGCCGGAAGTTGGGCGACGGCTGCAAACCGACTTTGCCCGACTGCGTATACTGCTTCACCCGGCTGTGCGGCAGATATCCATTATCATGAAGGTACTCGCCGGCGGCAAAAAAGGTGGCTCGCTTTCCCGACAGGTACGGTATCGGACCGGAAAAATTGTAGGCCGCCGCATTATTTTTGGTCCGCTGCATCGGCCGGAAGTCCCCGGTGCTGACATCATACGGCTGCGAGAAAGCGTCATAAAACCGGAGTTTCCCCAGATACTTCTGCGAGCCTTCTTTGGAGACCGCATTTACGATACCGGCCAGGGCTTCCCCGTATTCGGCCGGGAAACCGCCGGACGTCAGACTGATTTCTTCGAGAGCCTCCGGCATAATCTTGATTCCGGCTCGTCCGACAAACGGATCCTGGACCGAAAAGCCGTCGTAGAAATATGTCACCGTCCCGGCTCGTCCGCCCCTGACATGAAGATTGTTGTTCCGGTCAACCACCGTCCCGGCCATGTTCGTAAGGACGCCCTGCACCGTGATGGCATTAGGTATAAATGAGAGGCGATCCGATGTCATGGTGGAACGGGAATCGGTTACGTCTTTCTGGATAGGGGGACGTTCCGCGTAAACCTTGACCTGCCGCGTCAGAGGAATTTCCACCTGTTCCACGGCAAAATCAACCGGGGTGGTCAAATCCAGAAGAACCCGGACGTTTTCTTTTTGAACGGTCTGATAACCGACCACCGAAACGGCCAGGCTGTAATTGCCCGCCGGGAGGTTAATTATAAAATATTCGCCGTCGCTGTCGGTCTGGGTGGCAATGTCGGTCCCCACCACCTTAATGGTGGCCCCCGGGATCGGTTCCCCGGTAGTCTGATTCTCTACGGTTCCGGCAATTTTCCCGGTCGTCCCGGCCCAAAGGAGCAGGGGAAATGCGGCCAGGCCGAGAACCGCCAAATAAAGTATAAGTGAACGCTTAACCTTTTTCAAAGCCAACCCTCCGCGCAATAGTTCTGGGGCAATATTCATTCATATCTATATTTTTTTTAGTCGATGCTGAAATTGTCACACACTTAGAATTTTTCTTGTCTTGAAAAATTATCGACGATTCGGGCAAATTCTTTACCCGTCCCACGGAACATTTTTGCCCCCCCCGGGGTGGGAACTCCGTAAACCCGGATAATATTATCCGATTTCCCCGAAACGGTCAAGTTTTCCGGCAATTCCCCGATAATCAGATTGATACATATGCCTCAACTGGATTGACAGGAAGTAAACAGGTGAATGTTTTGGATAGATTAACACTTCTCCGAGGCGACACGCCGGGAATGTTTTTGTACTATAAAGTCAGAAAGTTTCTACTGCTTATCGGCGCGGTTCTCGCCCTGTGCCTGCCGGCCCAAAGACTCTCCGCCCAAAATGATATCAAACTGGCGGTGGTCCATTCCGACAGCAGTGAGTCCACTCTCCGGACCATAAAGGGTATCCGTTCGGCTATCAGTCTGCAATATTCATCGGCGACCTTTTATGAGGTCTTCCTCTCGGGCGATGCCGCCGCGATCGATGACAACATCAGTACCATCAGAAAGATAAATCCGTATCTGATTCTGACCGTGGGAACCTTTGCGACCCAGGTGATATCGGATCGCATCAAGGATAAGCCGATTGTCTTCTCGGCCGTCTTGAATCCCGAGACCTCCGGCTTCGTCCGCACGCTCTCCAATCCCGGAGGAAACATAACCGGCTCATCGCTGGACATCCCGGCCGACATCCAGTTTCAATATTTCAAACGGGTCATCAAAGATCTGAAACGGATCGGCGTTCTATACACCTCGGAAACGGAAAATCTCATTCCTCCGGCTCGCGCTATGGCGAGAGCGGCCGGGCTGGAACTCGTGGCCCTTAAAATTAACAGCGATAAAGATATCCCGGCGGCTCTCGATTCCCTGGATCGCTGTGTCGACGGGATCTGGTCGGTAGCCGACAAAAATATCTTCTCGCCCAGTTCCACGAGATTTATTCTTCTGAACACTTTGCGAAACTCCAAACCGTTCATGGGATTTTCGCGCAACCTGGTGGAATCGGGAGCCCTTTTCGCCCTCGACTTCGATTACAAGGATATCGGCCGGCAGGCCGGAAAAATCGCGACCGAAGTCATTTCCGGCAAACCGCCGGCCAATATTCCGGTCGCCGTTCCCGGTATTATCTGGTTCCACTATAACGAGAAAACGGCCAAGCATATCAACATATCTATCCCCGACGATCTGGCGGCGGTGGCCAAGGAGGTATACCGATGAGCGTATTCAGCCTCCTTCGCAATCTCGCTCTGCGGGAAAAATTCGTGGCCGTCGTCTCTCTGGTGATTGTCGTCAGCATGCTCATCATCAGCGGCTACCTGATCAAGCGCCAGAATGAAATTTATCATCAGGAACTGGAAAAGCGGGGACGAGCCCTGGCCGCCAACCTCGCCTATAACGCCGAATACGGCGTCATCCTGGAATCGAAAGAGGAACTGGAAAATCTGATAAAAGGGGTGGCGCTCTCCGATGATATCGTCTATGTCAAAATCGTGGCCAGCGACGGCCGCGTGCTCGCCGAAATAGGACGCAATCTAACCGAGAAGGCCGCTCTGGTGCCGAATCAATCCGACGCCGAGCAGAGCGATTCGGCGCTCTTCTCCCATTATTTATACCGTTCCGAAGCGGGCGATGATTTTATCGAATTGCGCCATCAGGTTAGAACCATGCGCAAAGAAATATCCAAGGAAAATCTGGGTGCCGTCGCCGTCAATCATACCAGCGGTTCCGTCTATGAAAAGATCGGTGAGGTTCGCATCGGCCTGACCCTGGCCAATCTCAACCGCGAGGTCTCCAAATCGCAGACCGCCGCCATCCTGCTCACGCTTATGGTGGTGCTGTCCGCTATTATCATAATGACGGCCTTCGTCCGGATCATTGTTCGGCCGATCGAATCCCTGGCCGAAATCACGGATAAAATCTCCAAGGGTGATTTGAGCAAGACCGTCGATATCACCTGGAAAGATGAAATCGGTATGCTGGCGATGTCGTTCAACCGCATGATCGCCTCCCTCAAGAAGTCGCAGCAGGAAATCGAGGATTACAACCGCACCCTCGAGGAAAAAATTATCGAGCGAACCTGTGAACTGGAAGGGGCGCAGGCGCAATTGATTCAATCGGAGAAAATGGCGGCCATCGGGCAATTGGCGGCCGGTGTCGCTCACGAACTCAATAATCCCCTGGGCGGTATTCTCGGCTATGCCCAGTTCGCCCTGGAAAAAATCGAAAATAAGGAAATTCATGACCTTAAGCCGAAGGATATGGAATCATACAAGCGGTACCTGCGCGACATTGAAACCCAATCCCGCCGTTGCAAGGCCATCGTCCAGAACCTCCTGAAATTCTCCCGGACCTCCCAGACGGTCGAATTCCTGGAACTCGATATTAATCAGGTCCTGGAAGAAACGCTGACTTTCATCGATCATCAGTTGATGATGAATCAAGTCGCTCTGCGCAAGACAATCGATCGGAATATACCGAAAACGCAGGGGAATCCCGGTCAGTTACAGCAGGTCTTCACCAATATCATCATCAACGCCATGCACGCCTCCAAACCGGGAAGCGAAATAGCGATTTCGACCCGCTTCCTCCCGCCTTTGGGTGAATTCGCCGGAGCGGTGGAAGTGGCCGTCGCCGACCAGGGCACCGGCATCAGCGAAGAAAATTTGAAGAAGATTTTTGAGCCGTTCTTCACCACTAAAGAGGTCGGCAAAGGAACCGGTTTGGGACTCTCGGTGAGCTACGGCATCATTAAGGAACATGGCGGCGAAATCCGGGTCAAATCAAGGCTCGGCCAGGGCTCAATCTTTACCATCATTTTGCCACTGGAGAAAAAGGGCATTTCTGTCGAAAAACAATACAGCGCCTGAAGAATTTAAATTGGGAATAAATTAGCACCTATGGCAGATTTGGCAAACAAATCGATTTTAGTCGTTGACGACGAAGAAGTTATGCGGGAATTCCTGTCGGACGTCCTCGAGGATTTCACCGTGGAAAAGGCCTCTGACGGTGATGAAGCGATCTTGAGGATGAAGGAAAAAGAATTCGACCTCGTCATTACCGATATGAAAATGCCTCGCGTTTCCGGCGAGGAGGTCGTTAAATTTGCCCGCGAGACCTATCCGCATATAAATATAATCGTGATTTCGGGATATTCCAGTCTTTCTTCCGTCGGCAGCGCCCTGGGCTATGGAGTCTGCGCCTTTCTCTCCAAGCCCTTTACCATAAAGCAATTACGAACCGAGGTAGAAAAATCATTAAAGTCATCTGAAAAGTCCGGGGCCGAAGGAGGCCTCTATGGCTGATAGAATTCTTGTTATTGATGATACTCAGGTCATCCGAAAATTCCTGGAGGAAGTTTTAACCGATTCCGGATTTGAGGTCGACACCGCCGCCGACGGCAAGGAAGGATTTGAAATGGTTCTGGCTAATGACTACGCCATGATATTCTGCGATGTCCATATGCCGGTAATGAACGGCCTTCAGGCTGTTTCGGAAATCAAAGCCGTCCGGCCCGATGTCCCCATTATCATGACCGACTCTTTCCCGGAACGGGAAGCGGAGGAAGCCGCCCAGATGGGCGCCATCTGCTGCCTGACCAAACCGTTCGACCTGCAGGAATTGAAAAAAACCGTCAATCGAATCTTAAAGAAAAAAGTGCTGGCAGACAGGTGAAAGATTCACCCCAAATAGAGGGCCGGACCGTCCGTATTCTGGTGGTCGATGACGAGGAAATCGTCCTTTCACTGGTGCGTGATGCGCTGGAGGATGCCGGGTATGAAATCGAACTCGCCCCCAGCAGTGCCGTCGCCCTTCAAAAAGCCGAATCGGAGTATTTTGATTTTCTCCTGACCGATATCCGAATGCCGGAATGCGACGGGATCGAACTGGCCCAGCGTATCCGGGAAAAAATAAACGGCATCGGCGTCATCTTCATGACCGGTTATGCCAATCTCAGTTCGGCCAAAGACGCTATCAAGGAAGGGGCCTATGATTATATCATGAAGCCCTTTGAATTGAATGAAATGCGTCAGGCCGTCAGGAACGCCGTCAAAAAGAAACAGAAAGATACCGAAAAGACTCTCGTGACCGAACTGGGACGGCTTTCGGATCTCAATCAACTCATTTATACCGTCGGGGATATGCAATCCCTGATGCGCCTCTCCCTCGGTTTTGTCATGATGCAGGGGAAAGTTTCCCGGGGCGCCATCGTCTATCGCAGCAGCCATGAAAACGAAATCCGGGTCATAGGTACCGCCAATCTCAACGAGAGTCAATTCGAAGAGTCATCGCATAAAATCGCACGCGACTACCTGGCCTGTAGCGACCCAACCTTGAACGCGCCTTTCACCATTTCATCACTCGAAGAGCATCCCGTTTACCGCAATTCCGGCAATCCGGAGGCCGGCGCCGTCTTGATTCCTTCCTGGCATACACCGGGGGATCGGCTGGTCAACATCGCCCTGCGGCGCGGGCCCAAACTCTACGGATTTCTGATCCTCGGCCTGCCCCCCGATGCCGAAACGATGAAAGGCAGCGAATTACAGCTTCTCTCTATCACCGCCAATCAAATCGCCATTTCACTCGAAAATATAATTCTCCTCGATGAAACCAGAAATGCTTACGCCCGGCTCAAGGAACTGCAGGAGCAGACCATTCAACTGGAAAAAATGGCCGTCCGCGGTCAAATGTCGGCCGAAATCGGGCACGAACTGAATAATTTCCTCGGTGTCGCCTCCGGTAATCTCTCCCTTCTGGAACATCATCTCCGCAAACAGAATTACCAGGAACTGGACAAATACCTGGGCGCCGTCATGAATAACATGGAGAGTATCCGCAAATTCTCTCAGGGACTGATGGACTTCTCCGCTCTGACCCCGAATTTCGAATTATGCAGTATTACTTCCCTGGTGACCGATGTCATTGAATATCTGAAAGCGCAAAACCATATGCGGAATATCGATTTTCGCCTGGCCGTTCCCCATGTTCCGCTTTTCAGCCTCGCCGATATGTCTCAACTCCAGCAACTCCTCTATAATCTGGTGAACAACGCCGCCGACGCTATTCATGAAAAAGGGGACGGCTTTGCGGGATTGATCGAAGTGGAGATAAAATATTCCGGCGGCGATGAAAACTTCATTCTGAGAGTCACCGATAACGGCACCGGCATCGACAAAGAGCGCCAGGAAATCGCCTTCCAGCAGCGCTTCACCACCAAAAAGGACGGGCACGGTTTCGGGCTTCTGGTTTGCCGCCGTATTATCGATATCCACGGGGGGACGCTCAAGGTCGATTCGACTCCCGATGTGGGAACGGTCATAGCCGTCAACTTCCCGATTCGGGTCTCGGTCGAATCGCCCGCCGGAATTTCATCGTAATCCGATTTGCATTCCGTAAATATAATTATTAAATAAAAACGGAATCAGTCCATAACCGATTCCGTTTTCACGAATGAAATAATACAAATTTATTTTTTAGTGATGGTAATGCCCCACTTCTGCGGCATATCGGGCCGGGCGGCGTTGAAATCCGGGAAAGAATGGGAATCATCAGTCTCAAAGTGGGCCTCATACTGACCCGGTTCCAGATAGATATCCGATTCGACTTTGCGATTTTTGTCGGCCCCGCCGGCGTGACGGGTCATGCGATAGGTCATTTCCCAGACCGTCTCCCCGTTTTTCTTATTCACAATCCAGCCGTAGTCGAACATTTCCCCGTCGCGCCCCTCCCCCAGCGCGAAAATATGCACCTTCTCCGGCACGGAAATTTTGAAATCCTCCTCCACATCGGCGTCATCGCCGATGCCGGTCAGATTAACCAGGATATTGGGATTGGCCGGCTCCTGATCATGCACTTCGACCATTTTCGGATCGAAATTCTTGCCGGCGCCGAAAATAGTTATACCCCACATATCGCGATCCAGAGGGGCGGTGGCATTCCAGTCGCCATAGGAATGGGAATCGTCGGAGGTATAATAAACCATATAATTCCCCGCCGGCAAAGTAACGATGCCGTCGAATTTGCGGTTTTTCGAGGCCCCGCCGGCATGCTCGGTATTCTCTTCGGCCATTTCCCAGACTTTGTCATTATCATCGATATTTTCAATCCAGCCGTAATCGACAAAGGCATCATCGTAGCCGTACTCCCCGATCGCGACAATATGCAAATCGGTCGGTTTCTTGAGAGTAAAGGCTTTGGATCTAAAGGCATTATTGCCGATGTGGGTCAAGGAAATAATTAACGGCTCGCTGTA
This sequence comes from Candidatus Zixiibacteriota bacterium, assembly GCA_900498245.1. Lineage (NCBI taxonomy): Bacteria > Pseudomonadati > Candidatus Zixiibacteriota > Candidatus Zixiibacteriota bacterium. The sequence continues at coordinate 785,472 of LS998015.1, read as the reverse complement.
AGTATCTTCATAAGGAGCGACATACTGCTTATCGGCGGCGTTTTGAGTATAAATATTGAATCCGTAATGGAGCGGGTCATAGGGAGGCAGGCTGTTCCAATCCCCGAAAGTATGACTGTCATCGGTGACATAGCAGGCGATATAATTGCCGGCAGGCAGGCTGACATCGCCGATAAAGCCGCGATTTTTGCGGGCGCCGCCCGACCATGATGTGTTCCATTTATCCATCTGCCAGACTTTTTTGCGCGAGTCGGCATTTATTATCCAGCCGTAATCGACAAAAACCCGGTCGCTGGAGGAATACTCCCCCTCCGCGATTATTTTTAAATTCAGGTCCTTTTTAAGAGTAAACCCCTTTTTCCCGGTATAATCATTGCCCGGCTGGGAAAATTCGATAATACTGTTTTCCCCTATATTTTTGGAGGGATTGAATTTCGTAAAAAGACCGGCCGGGGCGGTTATTTCAAAAAGAAGAGCGTCGAGATTTTCATCGTAATATTTCTGGTTTTCATCATTTTTGCCGATAAAATCTCCCAGAAATTCCAGGGCTTTGCCCAAATCATCGAATTTGATATCGAGGTCGGTATAAAAGGGCCGGGACGCATAGTAATAACATTCATAACGTCCCGCCGGAAGGGTTATTTCCCCCTCGAATTCCCGAAAATAATTGGAGCCTTTGTAGCGATGCGATTCCTGATCGCTCTGAATCCAGACCGGTTCGCGCGAATCGGCGTCGATTATCCAACCGTAGGCATAAAGGTCCTCGGTATTTTTAAGGGCCGCCCCGATAGCGTGAATGGTGACCCTGGTTTGTCCTTTCAATTCGAAGCCGTCAACCACCAGATCCCCAGTTTGGAAATCGGTCATATCAATCACGGTGTCGTCGGCTTTGACCGATACCGCCCCGACCACAAGAATCAGGCTCAGGACCAGAAACAATGCCACGGCAATCAGGATCACTTTCAATGTCACACTTTTCCTCCTTTGGGCGCAATAAGCTTATACCAATCTATGAGTTATTTACGGTTTCAGGCATAGCAAAGTTGCGGATCTGTCGAATAAAAAACTAACAGAATTTTAGGGATAAACTAGCCTGAAATCGGCCTAGGGATTAAAATACCGCCCAATAAGTGTGAAATTAGTTTTGAAACTAGTCCATTGGGCGACAAAGGGATGCTAGCCTTGCATAATCCGGAGGAATTAGAGAGCGTCCAATATTGCTGGCGAAAATAATCATTGCGGCGGATTGCCGCAATTACGCACCCATGTATTCTGATCCCCAAGAGAAGGCCCTGATTTATAAAGAAAATTTATAATTGTAGATACATCTTGAATATTTAGCCGACAATTGCAATCAGCATCGCCCGAGCAAATTGCATATGGTGATGGGCTTGCACCGCCTTTATATAGAAAACTAATTAATCCATTCACATCTATAATATTAATGGTTCTATCCCCATTAACATCTCCCGGAATGCAGGCCGGAGGAATAGCCGCAATGGCGCCTGGAGCGTTAACCATACCATTGGCCAATTCGGTTGAAAATAATGCATTACGAATTTCATTAAGAGAAAGGAAACCATTTTTTTCGAGCATTAGAGCAACTACACCGGTAACGTGGGGCGCGGACATACTGGTACCCCGCATAAGGATATGGCGACAGTCATCTGCCAATGAATATCTCATACCTGTGCTTGAATATGCATAAAGCAGACTATCGGGGCAAGTGCTTGCGACCCAAGCACCAGGGGCGTAAATTTCAGGTTTGGTTCTGACATCCCGTGTAGGGCCCAACGAGCTGAAAAAAGATATTTGATTAATCGGAAAGCCGAGTGCATCAAATTTATCATATGGTGCCGGCCCGGGCACTGACATTCCCAGGCAATCATACCAATTGTTTTTTGTATTAATTGAACCAACAGTAATAATATAGGAAGAATTTCCCGGTTCATTAACTTCATATGAATTAGCATCATTTTCCAAAAATGAATATAAATTCAGCCCATGATCCTGATATGTGATGTAGGCATCCCATGGTCCATTTACATCACTCATACTTATAAACCAGTCGCCGGGTGAAAGGTCATAATCATGATCAGCTATCTCAACAGTCGCAACTTGATCATATGTATACGGGTATGGATCAGGATGATTTGCATCCCAGTCTTCATTATGAATTTTAACAAATCCGATACCTGGCATGTCCCACCCCTCGCCCGGCCATCCATTTCCGTTTCCCGACTCATATGACCCTATCCAAAATGGAGTGCTATTACCAAGCGAATCCATTAATGGAGCTGTAACGGATATTCTCGTTTCCGAATTGGCGTGATACCATATTTCTATTGAAACATAATCTTGATTATATAAACCGGATCCCACATTTACCACCATAGTCTCATCATCATAAAATCTTATATGGTCACGATTTTTGCCCCACAATTGTGGATTAAAGGCCACCTCGGCATTGTTCGCATCAAATCGGGTATTTCCGCAGGAATTGACAATAACAACTGATCTTTCATGATAATCGGTCAATAGTTTATCCATAAAGCGTTCAAATGGGCTTGTACCGTCCCGAGGCCCTCCTTTATAACCGAGGCTTAAATTAATGACACAGGGTCGCTTTAGGGATTCTGCCTTTTCGATAATATATTCCACGGCATCCTCGATATTTGCATATAAGGGCAGCATCCGAACAAAAATAATGTCTGCATCTTTAGCTATACCTGTATATTTTCCCGCTTCGATGCCATTTCCGCCTACCCGTCCCCCTCCGCAGGCGATGCCGGTCACCACACTTCCATGTCCATAAGCATCCGTCCAATACGACCCACCATTTATATATTGGCCTCCGTCTATATCGCTCTTGCTGTATTCTGAACCGTAATAATAATTAGATGGATGCGAGCCCCTTGTGTCCATCTGATCCCAAATATAAAGGAATCGCGTATTATTTTGACCCCTCTGAAAATCTGGATGATGTGCGTCAATACCGCCATCCACAATGCCAACAATTACGCTCTTGCCGGTATATCCGCTTTGATTGCAGACTTCAGGCGCACCTATGGCAACGGCGCTCATATCCAAATCTAATTCAATTTTACTATTAAATGAGTAGCATTTCACAGCCGAAAGACCGGCTAAAATTTCTAAACTATCGATCGGCACTTTGCAATTAATCCGATGTCCTTTTATACTCAATATTTCCGCACCCACATTCTCCAAATCATGATAGTCTCCGTTGGCTTCAACGATAACGCCTATTGTGGGCGGCGTCGTAGTGGTATCAATATCATATAAAGGAGAATATTCCAGCATAAGCTCCCAATTTCTTTTCGATGCGGCGAAAGATAAAGAATGGGCCAATATGCCAAGAATAAAAATGACGCTTATAAATATGCGTATGCTTGACAACATACCTGCCTCCCGAAGATATTAAATTTATTTTTTCAGATATTTCGGAATCCATTCTTGAATGACTGCTGCTGAATCGGCGCTCCCTTTTTCAAGAGCGGGCCATTTTTCCCCTCTCAAATCCATGACGGAGGTCATTCGGTTCATAATTATCAATTTCTTATAAATAATCGCCGGTGAATCACTTTCAAATGAGAATTCCGCTCCTCTCCTGATTGGTGGTGATTTTATGATACCCGGGAAAAGATAAACGTCATACCACCCTTCTTCTATATTGCCGATCAAATATGAGGTGTCGTTTTGTAACGGCACTGTATATTGATAAATAGTATCAAATGATACTTCACCCCGGTAATTACCGTATTTTAGAAGAAATACTTCCACTGTGTCAGAAGCGATCTGATTCAGGGAATCGAACGAGAGATACAAGGATCCTTTTCGCTCACCAGGAACGACATCTAATGAAAGTCGCAAATTGGGGATTAATTTCTTTACTGAAGTGAGCCCACTCACCTGTGAAATCAGCCGTATTGGGATTTTCCCAAATACTCTATTCCTATCAATGGAGTAAATAATCATCCCAATAGAGTCAAGCTGTTTTCTATTACCGTCCGTCTCAAGAATAACTCCAATCATAGGTTCTGAGCCGCTTGTATCTATATCATATTTATGATAATGCCCAAATACAAATTCCCTGATGGAGGTGCGCGTACTGTCATCCATTTCATTTTTGGGCTGAGGGGCGCCACCCATTAATAAAATGAAAGAAATAAAAAGCAATCCTAAATTTTCCATTGATTCGACCCTCCTTAATATGCAAAGACAATTCATGCTCTGTCAGTTGTATGCGAACTATGCACAGTAACATGCACCGAATATTTGCCTTGATTAATAATATTGGAATTAGATAAGATGTCAACAAGAATTTTCAGGAGCATGAGTTGACCCCATGCTCCTGATATTCCGCTAAAACTCAGTCGTCCCGGTGAACTTGAACGAACCCAGATGAAATGCCGGCGCCGAAATGCACCCGACCGCGTCCCACCACGACGGTATCAACTGGCGCTCCCGCGAGATACCTTTCACGTTCGAGAAAGCCCGAAGCATCGAGTCGGTGAATCGAAGGTTTTTCACCCCGTGCTTTATCTGGCCGTCCTCAATAAGATATGTGCCGTCGCGGGTCATCCCTGTCAGCAGCGCTTTGGGCGTGTCGATGAAGCCGTTGATATAATGGAACCGGGTCACCAGCACTCCCCGCTTGACCGAGGCGATCATCTCTTCGCGGGTCCTATTCCCCGGATCGATAAAGAGATTGAGCGGCATCGCCCCTTCTCCCTGCTCCCCGGCCGGAAGAGCGTGCCCGGTCGATTTGGTCCCGATCCGGTTGCCGGTCGTTCGGTCGAAAACCACTCCCTTGCCGATCCCTTTTTCAACCAGATAGACCTTCTTCTTCGGAACTCCCTCGAAATCGAACGGCATGGCGATAGCCGACAGATCATTGCCGTCGTCATAAATACTGACCGATTCGTCCATCACCTTCTGGCCGATTTTGTCGGCGAGGAAGGAGGTTTTGTCGATAAATCCCTTGGAGCCGAATCCGATATAATTGACCCATTCGAAAAGGGCCGCCACTGCCGCCGGCTCGAGAATTATTTCATAATCGCCCGCTTCAAGCGGTTTCGGCTTTTTCCCGATATAGGCCTTTTCCACCGCGATATCGGCTAAAGCGACCGGATCGATATCTTCCACCTTGCGCGAAAGACCGACCGCGTAACCCGATGACGTCTCCGACATGGCGATTATATTCAACGAGGCTGAGGTGAACGGCTGATAACAGCGGACCCCTTTGGTGTTGAAAACCGCTATCTCTCCGTCGCCCGTTGTCAGTGCCCCGGCCGTCAGAAATTTCCGCTTATTGGCCCGGACAAATATCTTCTTCACCTGCCGAGCGCGATCTTTCGGAGAATAGGCCGCGGTCGAATCATAATAGGTATCAACCGGCTGATAACTTTCCGGCCCGGGAAGGCCGTCGAAATATTTATTGTCCTTCTGATACTTGGCTATTTCCATCGCGTTGCGAAGCGTCGCTTTGAGATCATTCAGAATGAGCGAATTGGTCGATGCCACCCCGATTTTCTTCCCATAGACAGTCCGGAAAATAATCCGGGCGTTGGCTTCATTCACATTCTGGTGAATGATCGAATTGGCAAAACGGGTCAGCCCGGTATTGTTGCCGATATAAAGAATTTCGGTCTCATCGGCCTTGCTGGCCTTGGCCACTTTTTCAAACAGCGTGAATAGTTTTTCTTTTCCGGTCATTTGCTCACCCCCACCGTTATCTGGCGGAACCGGGCGGGAGCGGTGCCGTGGGCCACGCGCGCCGTCTGCATCGGCTCTCCCTTGCCGCAGTTGGGCACCCCCCAGACATGCCAGTATTTCTTGTTGCAGATGGCATCGCAGGAATTCCAGAATTTCGGCGTCATTCCGGTATAAAGCGGATTTTTCAGCATCCGGCCCAGTTTGCCGTCCTTAATTTCCCAGGCGCATTCCACGCCGAACTGGAAATTGAGGCGCTTGTCATCGATTGACCACGATTTGTTCATATCGAAAAATATTCCGTCTTTGGTATCGGCGATCAGATCCTCGAGTTCCCACTCCCCCGGTTCCAGGTTGATATTGGTCATACGGATAATCGGCAGACGGTTCCAGCCGTCGGCCCGCATGGTGCCGTTCGAGGTCTGCCCGATTACGGGAGCCGTTTCCCGGCTGGTCAGGTACCCGACATGAACACCGTTCCGGATTATCGGCGCCCGCTGGGCCTTGACACCTTCGTCATCATACCCAAATGAACCCAGCCCGCCCGGAATCGTGGCATCGGCGTTGATATTGACAATATCCGAGCCGTATTTCAGCTTATTGAGGCCGTCGATCTGCATGAACGACCCGCCGGCCAGGGAAATCTCCGTCCCCAGAACCCGATCCAGCTCGGTCGGGTGACCGCATGATTCATGCACCTGAAGCGCCAATTGCGAGCCGCAGATGATAATATCGGTCGTCTTGTTGGGACAGGGATCGGCGGTCAAAAGTTGAATCGCCTCTTCCCGGGTCCGATCGACATTTTCCAGAAGTTTCAATCCTTCGACATTCTCATACCCCCTCGTGGCGAAATCACCGCGATGCGAATTGGGATACGAACGTTTCTGCACCTCGTTACCATCATAGGCGATAGCCGTATACCCGGCGCCCGATTCGATAATATCCTGCTCGATTTCGGCCCCTTCGGTCGAGCAGAAAATCTTCTTGGTCTTGTAGAAATCGGCCGATGATTCCGCCGTCTTTATCCGGCTGTCGCTGCGGAGACGGTCGGCAATTTCCATCAAGAGTCCGATCTTTTCGTGTACCGGCACCTCGAACGGATCTTTCTCGCACGGCGACTTATAATGATCTTTGTAAATTTCGGTCGGAGCCAATTTCACCTTGTCCTTGACCGTAGTAGCGGAGGCTTTGGCCGTCTGCAGGGCCTTGTTGGCGGCTTTCTTGATATCGGCTTCGGTGAGCGATGACACTCCGGCGAAGCCCCAGGCGCCGCTGCAAATTACCCGCACCCCCACGCCGACATTGACATTCCGGGAAAATGTGTCGACCGTATCATCGGTGACTTTGATCGATTCCGACTCGATTCGCACCATCCGGGCGTCAGCGTAATCGACCCCTTTCCCCTTCAGCCATTCAAGGGCGTTATTAAGTTTGTCTTTCATTAATCCTCCAATTGACCGGGACCTTCATCTGCCCGGTTGTATGTGGCACAAGTATTAAACTTTTAATCTATTAAAGTTGATATTCAAAATCAAGGCATCCCTCGATTTGTTTGTATCTCCTTGCCCTTCATGGAGAAACGGTATTAACGGAGCGGTGGAAAGCCAAGTCGGGCCCGAAATTGGGCCGAACGTTCGGCGGCCCGGCGATTCATCTATCCGTCTTGACATCGCCTCTTTAACCTCTAATTTCTCTCTTCATGATACCCCCGAATAAAAAACTCTTTAACGAGGAAATTGATATCCGCCGCTGGCTGATAGCCATGACTTGGGAAGGGGCACTGGCGACGGTCTTTATAACCATGACCAGCGGCGCCTTTCTGACCGGTCTGGCGCTGTATCTCGGGGCCAGCGATTTCATCATCGGCCTTATGGCCGCCATTCCCTACTTGATGCAAACTTTTCAGATTCCGGCCGCCTTTTTAATCGACCGAACCGGTAAACGAAAAGAGATAACCGTCTGGAATTCGGTCGTGGCCCGTCAACTCTGGTGGCTCATACCCCCCTTGATGTTTCTCTCGGGTCAATGGCGGCTGGCGGCGCTCATCGGCATAATTCTCGTCTCCAATCTGACTATCATGATTGCCACCCCCGGCTGGATGTCCTGGATTGCCGATCTGGTTCCGGATAAAATCAGAGGGCGTTATTTCGGCTATCGCAGTGCCGCCGTCGCCTTTTCGACTATCACGGCCACCATCGGAGGCGGCCTGTTACTGGATCATTTTCATGCTATTAACAAAGAGAATTTCGGCTTCGCTTTGATTATCGCCATCGGCGCTCTTTTCGCTTTGGCGGCGGTGATTCTCCTCAATCGCGTTCCCGACCGCACCACCCGCCGCGTGGGGTTGAACTGGGGCCATATTATTCGCCCCCTCAAAGAACCGAAATTCAGACACCTGATGAGAATCTTTATCGCTTGGAATCTGGCGATTGGAGTCGCCGCCCCCTTCTTCGCCGCCCACATGCTGACCAATCTGAAAATGAGTTTCACCCTTATTTCTCTCTATTCCGCTCTGGGAGCCATCGTGGCCATTATCCTCAATCGTCCCTGGGGACGACTGATAGACAAATTCGGATGTAAGCCGATTGCCACCATCTGCGCTCTCGGCATTTCGATCATTCCTTTAATCTGGTGGATCCCCCGCGAAGGACATCTGGGGATACTCTGGTTCGAGGCGGTTTATTCGGGAGCGCTCTGGGCTGGACTGAATCTGGCGGCGTTCAACATTCCGATCGCCAACTCCCCGCGGGGCGAAAGAACGACCTATCTGGCGATGTTTTCAGTTCTGTCGGGATTGGCCTTTTTTGCTTCTTCGCTTATTGGAGGACTGCTCGCGGAAAACTGGTCCCATCTGCACTGGCACTGGGGACAGCAGATCGTCGTCAATTATCATTTGCTTTTCGCCCTCTCGAGCCTGCTTCGCTTCCTGGCCGCTCTCTTGTTTTTCACCTTCCGCGTCCCCAAAGAACCGGGCCTGCCGGTGGTTCTGCAGTTCATGGGGGATTCCGTTTTGAAATGGTTCTCCATGGCCCGCGATATCTTCCCCCATTTACTCAAGAGCGAACCAAAATCCCATCGGCCCGAAAAAAATAACGGGGCGTACTGAGTACGCCCCGGCGAATTCGATGGCGTGAAACGGTTCTAATCCACCTGTTCCACGAGATAGTTCTGGATCCCCATCTGCTTGATCTGGTCCTGCTGGGCTTCGAGCCAGTCGAGATGCTCCTCTTCGTCTTTGAGAATCGATTCCATCAATTCCCGGGAACCGTTATCGCCGACTTCGACCGCCACCCTGATGGCATCGTTGTACGCTTTAATCGCCCCCACTTCGGCCTGGGCGTCATCCCGGAACTGAATCTCGACCGTCGCCCCGATATTGATCTGGTTCAATTTATTGACAATCGGGGTCCCTTCGAGAAATATGATTCTGCCGATCAGCCGTTCGGCATGTTTCATTTCATCGATGGCCCGCTTTTCGTTTTTCCCGTGCAATTTTCCATACCCCCAGTTGTCGCACATTTCGGAATGCACGATGTACTGGCTGATAGCCGTCAATTCGTCAGCCAGAAGGCTGTTCAGCGTCGCGATAACTCTGTCATTACCCTTCATAATTGTCACTCCTTCGATATCCCCGGAAATTTCTCCGGGACCTGATTCTTCTCTCAATCTCAATTTCCGGTTGAAATATACGAAAAATGGCTCCGGCAATCAATCCCGGTTCTTTTGAGCCCCCAATAAAAAGCCCCGCCGCCGGGCGGGGCTTTTCTTCCGCAAATTGATTGGAAACTATTTATGCGGTGGCGCTCCGCAGGTTGCTACCCACGTTTCGCAGGTGCACGGCTTGGGACCGCCCTTATAAATAGCGTTTATCAGATACGATACATCGAGAATGTTGATGGCGCAATTGCAGTTGGCATCTCCCGAGCATAATGGATATGGAACCGGGGCCGGACCGTATTTATACAGGAAATTGATGATATAAGAGACGTCAAGAATATTGTAGACCCCGTTGCCGGTGGCGTCTCCCGGTTTGCAGTCACAGACATATTCCTTCGGGCAAATGGTCATAATATACTCGATTTCCGTATTGATAGGTCCGCCAAGCCAGGGCCTCTGCAGAATATTGAATTCCGGTGGGCAATTGAGCCCGCTAAACTGCACCGGATAACCCTGACCCGCCATGATCGGATAGCCGGGAAGCCCGAATACCCCACCCGGGCTCGGCGATACCGTCACCTGATATCCATCATGATAATTGGTCCCATGAGGTCCCGACACCAGGGCCAGATCATTATGAATTGCCGAACCATGCATCGGGGCCGGCGGATCGCCTTCGAGCAGATCAAAATACGGGTCGGATATATATACCGACGGATTAATCACCGCGCCTCCCGTATCGACTCCCGCCACGGTCACATAATGACCGCCGATGCGCGACCACCCGCCGGGAACCGACGGATCGGGCTGCCAGAAGCCGAGAAGCATGATGACATCCTGGCTTCGTTTGACCTCGTCCTGAATGAAAACCCACTCCGGCTGAGGATAGATGTGGACTTCAAAGGAATCATCAAGCCCCAGGCCCGCCAGATAGGTATTCATATATGCCAGCATCATATTGATATCGGTTCCGGCCGGACCGGTACCCATCCCGGCCGCCAGAGCATTAACGACCGGTTGGACATTAGCGGGATCATGATCATCGATCACTGCCGGCGCCAGACTAGTAATCAGACGGAAATCGTCACTCACTGCCGGCGGGGGCGGTGACGCCGGGTTGATCAGGAACTGATATTTGGAATCGAACCAGAAGAGACAGTTGGCCACGGCCACCGGACCGCAATGGGTCCACTGGGGACCGTTTGTCCACGGCATCTGCTTCTGATCGATATCAGGCATGCCGTTGGGAGCGTAATCGGGATACCCCGGCTTATAGTACACGGGATAATCCGGATCGCAGGCGTTACCGACACCGTCGCCATCGATATCTTCCTGTCCCGGATTATATGTGCCGGGACAATTGTCGCAAACATCGCCTACCCCATCGCGGTCAACATCGGTCTGACCGGGATTTGGCACATTATAACAATTGTCGCAGACATCCCCGACACCGTCGCCGTCGAAATCGGCCTGATCGGGATTGTACTTGTACGGGCAGTTGTCGCAGGCGTCGCCGACACCGTCCTGGTCGGTATCCAGTTGATCCGGATTATAGGTATGCGGACAGTTGTCATTCGGATCCGGAACGCCGTCGCCGTCGGAATCGGCCACCGGGCAGATCACGATGGCAAATTCAATGATGGTATGAATCGGCGTCCCCATCGGGGTGGTCCCCGGAATAGCCGGGTCGAATTGATTCTGACCCTGAAATTGCGCGGCATCGGCCTGAGTCACAGGATAATTGGCCAGTTCGACTGCGAATACCGGCGCCTGAATCGGCACACATCCCGCCGGTATGACATTGTACCGGTCGTGATGAATCGTGCCGTGCGGACCGGAAACCAGAGCGGCGTCATTATGAACCCCGGAGCCGTGCGCGCTTCCCGCCGGTGGCTCCCCTTCGTTATGATCATAATAAGGATCGGAGATGCATAGCGCCGAATCCACCACGTCCGTACAAGTTCCGGCGACCGTTACATAATGCCCGCCGATTCGCTCGCATAATCCGGAACCGGCTTCCTGCCAGAAGCCGAGAAGTAAAATTACATCCTGGCTCTCCAGAACCCACTGCTTGATCGAATCAAAGCCAAAGGCCGGATCGATCGGGAAAAGTCTTACCGTATACCACTGGCTCAACCCCACACTGTCGATCCAGGATACCGCCGCGGTCGCCAGATTCTGCACGGTCGTTCCGGAACCGCCGATATTGGTCAAGGCATACTTGGCCAGAGTGTCCACCAAAGGAATCACGTTCGAGGCGGCGTGATCGTCAACCGTCAGAGGTGTAAAGTTCCTCACCAACGGATAGTTGTCGATAACTGCCGGGGGCGGCGTGGTATTCGTCTCGAATTTGGAGTCGAACCACCAGAGGCAGTCGGCCAGAGCCACCGGCCCGCAATGGGTCCATTGCGGGGTCGGCTGACCCGGAATAGACCAGCCGTTCTGTTTCTGATCAAAATCAGGCATCCCATTCGGAGCATAATCGGGATAGGGCGCCTTATAATATTCGCAGGTATCCGGTTCGGGAATTCCCGGCAACGCCATATTGGCGCAGAATTCCGACGTGTTTCCATTTACATCGGTCGTTGTGGCGGTCACATTATCACCCTGGGCCAGAGCCAGAGTCACCAATGTCCAGTTCCCCAACGCGTCCGGCACGGCATTGCCGACAAAAATTTCACCCTCGCCGTAACCGCTCGGATCGGTACGGGCCTTGAAAACCTCGACCAGCGCCTGATTGGGTGGTGTATCAATGCCGATGGTACCGGTTATGGTCGTGGTCCCGGCGGCAAAAGTTATTAGCGTAATTACCGGGAAATTGAGTTCCTGATTCGGTCCCGTATCAAGATCCCCCAGGTCGTTAGGCGTCACCCCATTATTGACCAGGTCAATACCCAGCCCACCGTTATTATAAATGGAATTGGCCGTGATCGTATTCTGGTCGGCATTGAAATTATTAACCCCGTCTTCCCACACGCCCACGCCGATACCGCCGTTACTGGCGATTATATTATCGGGTCCGATCCGATTGCGGTCGGCGCACCCCCAGAACGAGGGGCCATAGGTGCCGATAGCGACGCCGTGAGTGCTGTTCGGCAGGATATTACTGGCGTTGACATCGAGCCCGATAATATTGCTGTCCACAATATTCAAATAGGTCTGGATCGGCGGTGCGGCATATTGAACATTGTTGAACCCGTTTATCCCCACACCGTCATAGTCGTTTCCTGAAATGAGGTTGTGGCTGACCTTGTTATCGTGGGTCCCTTCCGACAGGCAGACTCCATCGTGGTCATTGCCCAAATCGGCCGTTCCGGCTATGTCGGTGCCGATATAATTTCTCAACACGAAATTGCCGTAAACATCGCCGGGAACTCTCGGCCCGATTATCGAAACGCCTTCGGCATAATTTCCTGAAATCAAGTTGGCGTCGATAGTATTCGCAAAGGCGCTTCCGCCCGGCTGATTATCGATATAGACACCGCCCCAGAGCGAAGCCGGATTGGTGCCGTTACCGTGATCCGCTGTCCCGCTGACATCGGTCCCGATAAAATTGCAGTAGATAAGATTATTGGCGGCTTCATAGGTGGCATGAATATAAATGCCGTTCTGCTGAAAATAACTTATGACCAGCCCGCGAATGACATTGTTATCCGACTGTATCACTAGCCCGTCGGCCGCTCCGGCCAGAGAGCCGTCGAGAATAATCTGAAGTGCTGCCGTGGCCGGCGGATTGGCCCCGGGGGCCGCTCCCGGCTGGGTAAAGCCGTCAATAAACACTCCGGCCATATCGGTTAAGGCCGGAAGAGGCGAAAGCGGAGTAATGGTGTGCGGCCCGACTCCGACAATATTGAAAGTGATGATATCCGGCCCGACGCCCAGATTGGCGTTCATTATCGCCTGCCGGAGACTCCCCGCGCCGCCGTCAATGGTATTCACCACGGCATAAACCGCATTGACTTGGGCCATTCTTTCCGGACTCAGCGGGGTCGCCGGCTGATCCCCCCTGATCCCTGTCGGAATCATGGCCGCGCACAGGAACACTCCGGCCGCAATGAAAATAACTCTTCTCATCATTTTTCCTCCTACACATAATGTTTATGGAACTCGGTCACAAATTGGCGTATTGTGAAGTTATGATTCTCGGGAGCAAATGGAAAAAATAGCCGGACGCTTTCGGCGTGCAGGTAACGGCCGTCACCATCGGGAATTTTCCCTATAACTTTGAAACCAAAAATATTAAGAGGCATTTTGCGCCCGGGTCCTCAGGGACCAATTATCCGTGGGACATTAATCTGTCAATTTGCGCGATGTCGATAAGTAGGTAATTGCCCGGTGTCAGAATCTGTCAGTGGCTTACTCTGATCCAACCGGAAATTACCTCGAACCTGATTGAGTTTGAGATTATCGAAAATGCTATGGCAAAACTTTTTAGGTAGAATCTTGGTTTCAATTTCCGGCTGAATACCCAGTTTTAATTAATCGAAAAAGGGTAGATTTGTCAACCTTTTTTTAACCATTGAATTGAAACTCGCCCCGCAGAATCTTGACAAATTCAGACTTAATTAGATTGAAGTAATTCGTAAATTATATGACCTGTAATTCTGCCGTATGCGGCTCTGTTGCCCTGCTCCGCTGCGTCCCGGAGTCCCTTGCCCCGGACCAGGGCCGCCGCCATCCCCGCGCTGAAACAATCGCCGCACCCGGTGGCGTCTCCTCCTTTGACTCTCCTAACCGGCGGAATGTGCTCTATGGTCAATCCTCTTGCCCCTGCCGTGATAATGTAGCATCCATCAATTCCGGCCGTGATAATCAAACTTCTATCCTTGATAGTCCTTCTTACAGATTGGAGCCGACGGTAGATAAATCGAGCCTCATCCTCCAATTTCATCTCAGCGGATAGGGGCCATTCCGGCCGCCCGTTAAGAATGGCGAGTTCGCGGCGGTTCATCTGGAGATAATCCGCGGCAATGACCATTTCTTCCCAATGCGGAGGGCGGCGGAAAAAACGGGTGCCATTCTTCCTTTTGCCCAGGGTTGAAGAATGGATATCCATAAGAATCGGACCGGAATAATTGCGCCTTAATTTTTGAAGCGACTTCAGATGAATATCCCGTCCCGATATATAGTTCACCAGAATGATATCGGAATCGAGAAGCGCCGCCACATCATCATATCGAAGCGGGCGCACTCCGCCCTCGAGTACTTCGGTCTTTTCACCGTCCGGCAGATAGGTCAGATGACAATGATTATTCTTCTCGGGGACCCTGTGTACATAATCGGTTCGAACGCCGGGTAATTGCCGAAGTATCGCATTAATTTCTCCCCACGAGTCCCGGCCGATATGGCAAACCGGAAATATTTCCGCCCTCTTACCGATCAAATGCGACAGCGTAACCAGGTTGTACAGCATGCCGCCCCAACCGCGCTTCACAGTTTTGTCGGCCAGGTGCACCGTATCGCGATTGATACTTCCGATGAGACCGATTTTCATTTGAAATATGGCTCAATCAATTTCTGGCCGGCGTTGAAAACTTCCTCCACCGAAATCTCCTTCATACAGCGCATGAAGGCCTCGCCGCGCTTCGGGCAGACATTCTTTACACAGGAAATACATTCCAGGTGTTCCTTGATGATGACGGTCTTCTTGTCCGACAATGGCGATGTTTCCGCCGGATTGTCGGCCCCCGACAGAACTACAATTGGAATATCTACGGCGGCGGCCAGATGCGCCAGCCCCGAATCATTGCCGACAAAAAGCAGCACCCGGGACAACAGGGCCGCGGCCGAACCGATGTCGGTAAGTCCGCAAAGATTGAAGATGCGACGGTTGTTACGGGCCACCTCACTTCCGGCGGGCGCTTCCGCTTTGGTCCCCAGAAGGATTATCTGACAGTCATAACGACGCACCAGGCGATCGGCCAGTTGAGCATATTTATCAACCCCCCAGCGCCGCGATTCCGCCACCGCCTGCGGAGCGATTGCGACTAACGGAATTCTGGCGTCAATTTTGAACTCGAACATAATTTTCTCGGCGCCGGCCATATCAGTCGCGGGAAATTTCATAAGCGGACGGCCCTGACTCAATTTCCTATCAAGAAAAAACTCGGCCAGATGGATATAGCGCTGGGAGCGATGGATGACTATGTCATGCGCATATTCCAGAGTATGATTCAAAAGAATCCGGCGCCCCTCTCCGGCATATCCGTATCTCTCTTTTACCCTCCCGCGGAAAAAGATCAAAGCCGACGAAAACGACGGTGTCAAAAGAAGCCCTCTGTCAAATCGCTCCTGGCGAACCACGGGCGTTTGATAGGATATCGCTTGAACGCCGTGCAACCGGTATCCTGCTATCGGAATGAAACTGATCTCTGGTACCTGGCCATAAATCTTGTCGGCCCAATCCGGCCCCAAAAGTGTAATTTGATCATCCCGGCACTCCCCGGCCAGCGCTTCCACTGCCGGAAGCGCCATCAGGCAATCCCCGAGATGGTTGGGCGTTCTGATTATTATTTTGCTCATGCTTGATCTCAGTCAACCTTCCAGCGGCGATGGGTCCACATCCACTGTTCCGGATGCTCTCTGATAATCGCTTCAAACCGCGAAGTGTATTCCTGGGTCATCCGGTGAATATCCTGTTCATCGTTCCCGGTGGCCGGCGGGTAAATGGGAGGCGTTATTATGGCATGATGACGATTGTAACCCAGACGCACCAGACCGCCGCAGAGAATCGGACAGCCGACTTTCACCGCGAACGCCGCCGGCCCTTTAGGGGTCGATGCCGGGCGTCCGAAGAACTGCACAATCTCTCCGCCCGATGCGGAATGTTGGTCGGATACGACTGCCACCATGCGCCCGACGCGAAGCGCCTTGAATACGTGACGGCTCGCCACTCCGACCGGGATAATGCCCACTCCGACGGCTTCCCGAAACGACACCAGCAGGCGGTCCACGTACGGATTATGCTGCTCCCCGACGAGAAAATCAACGTTATATCCCACCGCTGCCAGCCACGCCCCCAATAATTCCCAGTTGCCAAAATGCCCCGAAATGAGCATCGCCCCCTTCCCCTCCTTGACGACCCGATCGAGATGCTCTTTCCCTTCGCAGGTGACCATATCGAGAATTCGATCTCGCTTCAATTTCGGCTGCCGCGCAAATTCCACCGAGGTCCGGGCGATATTGACAAAAACCCCTTTGACAATACGCGTTATTTCCCGGTCATCCTTTTCGCCTGGAAAGGCCCGTTTCAAATTGGCGCGGGCGATCCGACGCCGTGATGTCAGTATATAATAGGCCAGATTCCCCAGTAAGATTGCCTTCCAATCGGCAACTCGAGCCGGAAGAATCTGCACGAGCCCGGTCAGAAGACGGACCCCTAAATATTCAAGACCATGGCTTATCGTCATCGTCGATCTCTTCCGGGTCGTCGGGATTACCGTAATCGAAGTCGCGGGATTGATATTTTTCCTCTTCCTCCCACTCTTTGTATTTCTTCTTGCGCCTGAAAAAACTGAGCACGGCCGCAACGATTACGATCAAGCCGAGGATCGACCAGAAATAAATGGTGTCACCGAAAAAAGTCATCAGGTTGTACCTGTTATGCAGATAGTCGAAAAACTCTTTTTCAAAGTCATCATAATGCGATCCCGTGGCGGCGAAAAGCGCCTCATCGGTATCTTTCCCCTCTTTCAGTTTGTTCAAAAACAAATTAAACGTTTCCCGGCCGTAACTGTCCAGTAGATATTTCACCGCCAGGTATGATTCCGAATAGGCGATCTGGGCCTCCCCCTCGGTAAAAAGATTCATTCGATCGATTTGCCGCAACGGCACGAAAGCGTTGAATATCGCCGCCCGCGACATCGACAGGTTCTGTTCCCAGCCCCACTCCGCCGAAAGCCGCATCGCCAGACCTTCATCGAGCCAGCGCGGGGCCTGCACCAATCCAAGCCGATGCGCCAGCGCCAGATGGGCGTATTCATGAATAAGCAGTTCGCGCAGCGGTTTGCCCAGCCGGAAATGAGCCGGCGATTTGATCGCTATCAGGCGCCGGTACGGGAGCGCCGCGGCCGCCCCCCAATCGGGAAACGCCGACCCCACCACCTTCTTGAACTCCTCCAAATTATCCGAAATGTAAATGTCAGGGCGGTAATCGAGCGAATCGTTCAGAAGGCCAATCAGTTGTCCGCGGGCCGCATTCAGAGCGGAATCGGCTGTGCTCACAAAAATCGGATTATCAAAGTGAAAAATAAAATATTCTCTCTGAATAATTCCTGTCGAATCGACCGCCCCGGCAATTGTATATAGAAAGCAAATAAGAAATGATATTTTCAAAGCCAGGTATCGCATGGGCCTAAAATAAGAACTTCTCCGCTCTTAAACAAACGTTCTCGGAAAAGCACAATCGATTAAGGGATTTTTCAAAGTGACTCGAGATGCTTTTTCAATTTCGATAGAAGTTCCGCGCCCATATTGTCCCAGATATGCCGCGAAGCGATCTCCCGCCCGATTTCCTTCATCCTGGAGCGGTCGGCCCGTAGCTGCGTCTCAATCGCCTCGAGCCATTTGTCGGTTTTGCCCGGAACATTTTTCACGAATTCCGCCGAAAATAATTTAAGTTCATCGCTGCGGGTCGAAACCGTCGGCAAACCGGCCGCGGCATATTCATAAAATTTCAACGGCTTAAAACTGTGGAAAAAATCATTATCCCGGTACGGCAAAATGGCCGCATCGAAACTGCCCAAAATTGCCGGAACCATTTCATGCTTATACTCGCCGGTAAAGTGAACGTTCTTGAAGGAATTAAATTCCCCGGGAATCCCGGCGTCATCGATGCGACCCGCAAAAACGAATTGCCAGTTCGGTCTTTCCCCGGCCAATTTACGGATTAACTCCCAGTCAAGCCGGTCGGATACCATACCCGCATAACCTACGCGGGGCCGTCCGATCTTATCGGCCCCCGGCCACGACTCACTCCGGTCCGACACCAGTTTTTCAAAAATATCCCTGGCTAAGCCGTTGCCGAACACCCATGCGATTTCATACTTCCTGCCATAGCGATTGAAAATATCCTCGTTGGCGGTTAGAACCAGGTCCACCGCGCCGCGCCATCTTTTTTCCATGGAAACCAAATAGGGAATTTCCCGCCCTTGAATATCGGTCAGATTATCATAAATCTCGTAAATATTAAAACTCCCCGGAAAAAGCCGTGTGACATACCCTTGCTGGGGGTAGTAGTACCATACTATCGGCGCTATTTCTGTGATATCGAGACGACCCAAAATGCGCCTTAATCCGCGTCTCAGGATAGCAAGGTTGATAGATTCCAGCAGACCGGATTTACCCGCCACGAAATCATGAAGAAAATATCGCGGCGAATAAAGATAAAGGTTTTCGTGGAGCTTCTTCGGACGGGCCCTTCCCATAAGTTCCCTGATACGTCCCGGTTTGCGGAAGATTGTCGTAAACGGACAGAGCGGACGATTGATGGCAATGACAATCGTCCCATATTTTGCCGCTTCTTCTGCCAGGGCCGTCACCATCGGGCGCCGCATGAAAATCGGCCAATCGACCGCCAGAAAAAGCAGGATTACTTTCGGAAACGGTTTCAGTTCAACCTTTCGTTATTATGCCGTGTTAATAAGAATAAATATAGTCGCCGAATATTGTGCCGCCAATATTAAACTGGCCGAAGGGAAAAGGATGAACCGAAGTTATGGCGGAACGACCCGCAAAAGCCGGAGGCGCCAAATATCTATTGACAATCGCCTTTCGGAGACTAATTTTAACCAATTAAGCGGGCGATACCCGCCAATAGGATAGTTTACTGCGATGCCTAACCTACTTAACCATAACGTGCTGGTTCTAAATCAGAACTACGAGCCGCTGTCGGTCTGCACCGCCCGGCGAGCCATGATTCTTATGTTGCTCGGAAAGGCCGAACTTATTGAGACCCACGACGGCATCAGGATTCATTCTATCTCGACTTCTTTCCCGCTCCCGTCCGTGGTTCGGCTGGAAAGATTCATTAAGGCCCCGCGCAAAAGGATTCTATTGACCCGCAAGAATGTTCTTCTTCGCGACGGCTACGTCTGCAGTTATTGCGGCTCCACCAAGGGGCCGATGACCGTGGACCATATCGTCCCCAAGAATCTCGGCGGCGCCGACACCTGGGAAAATCTGGCCTGCGCCTGCGACCGTTGCAACAACAAGAAAGGGGATCAGACGCCGACCCAGGCCGGTATGAAGCTTCTCCGGAAGCCCACCCGCCCCAATCATATTACATATATCCAGCGCTTTGTCGGGGTTACCGACAACCGTTGGAAACAATATCTATTCATGGAGTAAAAATTGTCCCAAAAAGAAACTATTCTCTCCGGCATGCAGCCGTCGGGAGAACTGCATATCGGCAACCTCGAAGCGGCCCTCAAAAACTGGGTTAATCTTCAAAACGACTACAATATGTACTGCTGTATTGTCGACTGGCACGCCCTGACCGGCGACTATGAGCATACCGAGGTCCTTCGAGAGAGGGTGTTCCAGTTGGCGGTCGATTATCTCTCAGCCGGCCTTGACCCGGAAAAATGCGCCATATTCATTCAGTCCGATGTCAAAGAGCACGCCGAACTGCATCTTCTCTTTTCCATGATGATAACCGTGCCGACCCTCACCCGCCTGCCGACCTACACCGAGAAAAAGGAGGACAAGGGTCTGGATAGTTACGGTTTTCTGGGTTACCCGGTTCTGCAGGCGGCCGACATCTGCGTCTATAACGCCCATAAGGTTCCGGTCGGAAAAGATCAGGAAAAACATGTCTGGCTGGCCGCCGATCTCGCCGAGCGGTTCAATAATCTCTATGGTGAGACATTCGTAATTCCGCAGGTCCTCCTGACAAAAATACCGGTGATTCCCGGCCAGGATGGACGCAAAATGTCCAAATCCTACAATAATCATATTCCGATCGCCGCCACTGAAAAGGAAACGACCGACCGAATAAAACGATATTTCACCGACCCGAAGAAACTTCGCAAGGGCGATCCCGGCCGGCCCGAAATCTGCCCGGTTTATCAACTCCATCTGGTCTATACTCCCGATGCCGAAAACATCATCGCTCCGCCCTGCCGTACCGGGGAACTGGGCTGTGTCGACTGCAAAATGAAACTGGCCGCCAACCTGAATGAGTCGCTCCGTCCCATACGCGAAAAAAGGGTTGTTATTGAAAATAATAAAGATTATATCTGGGATGTGCTGCGGAACGGCGGCCTCCGAGCCCGGGAACGGGCCTCGGCGGTGATGGAAAAAGTCCGCGCGGCCATGAAAATGGATTATTTTAAATAATGAACAGCCTGCCCAAAGAAAATTACGCGGTCAACCTGGAGATATTTCAGGGGCCGCTTGACTTGCTCCTCTACTTGATCCGCAAGGATGAAATTGACATCTACGATATCCCCATTGCCCGGGTGACGGAGCAGTATATGCAGTACCTGGAGATGATGAAAATTCTTAATCTGGAACTGGCCGGGGAATATATTCTGATGGCGGCAACTTTGATTCGCATCAAAGCCCGGATGCTTCTCCCCCGCGACGAATTGGACACGGAAGAACCCGATCCGCGCGAGGAACTGGTGGCGGCGCTTCTGGAATACAAAAAATTCAAGGAAGCCAGCGAAATTCTCCGCGAGAAACGCCTTCTGGAGGAACGGGTCTATGTCCCCCCGGCGGTCGGCGGCGGCAACGGCTCCAAGGAAAAAATTGTCCTTACCGATGACGCCACCCTGTTCGACCTCTTGACTGCCTTCAAGGCCGTCCTGGAACGGACCGGCCCGGAAAATCTCTATTCCATAACGGCCGAGGAAATCAGTATCGAGGAACGTATAATGCGCATCATGGAGCAACTGCAAAAGAAGGATTCTATCACTTTCCAGGAATTGTTTCAGGATGCCCCGCGCAAAATCGTGGCCGTGGTAACCTTTCTGGCCCTTTTGGAACTGATGCGCATTCACCGCATCGCGGTCCGGCAATCGCTTCCCTTTTCGGAACTGCGCGTCTATCGGGGAAATTTATACAACGATCCCCAGTCCCCGATTGAATTTTTGAGAAACATAACAGCTCATTAAGGCGGAATATCATGCAAAGTAACGGCAACAGCTTACCGATCATAGAGGCCCTGATAGTTTCTTCCCCGGAACCGCTTCCGGCCCGCAAAATCGCCGAGGTGCTGGGCGAGACGACCGTTTCGGATATTGACCGGGCCGTGACCGCCCTGAATGAAAAATATATGATGAATGAGTCATCCTTCCGCGTCCGCCAGGTGGCGGGCGGTTACCAGTTATACATCATCGAGGATTATGCCGGTTTTGTCGAGGATCTGCTCACCCGCCGCCGCAATTTGCGCCTAACCCGTTCGGCCCTGGAGACTCTGGCCATCATCGCCTATCGCCAGCCGGTCACCAAAATTGATATCGAGATGATTCGCGGCGTCGCCTCCGATTCCGTTCTGCATACTCTCATGGAACGAAAACTGATTACTTTGTCCGGCCGGGCCCAATCGGTCGGGCGGCCCCTGCTCTACCGCACCACCGGCGAATTTCTCAAATATTTCAGCCTGAACTCGCTCGACGACCTTCCCAAAATGCAGGAAATCGAGGAATTGCTTTCCTCCCGCGAACCCGATGCTCAGCAGCAGTTGCCCTTAAATGGTTCCGCTATGGAACCGGATGATGCGATTGAACCGGAGTCTTCTCCAGACGTGGTTCATGAAATTCCCGACCGCGATATCACGGATGATAATTTCGATACTGATGAATCCGGTCTGGAGGAACCAGAATCGGTCCAGGAAAAGTGATACCTCGTTCGTCCGTACATTTTTTCATCTTTAATAAAATCACCCGCCCGTTCTGCGCTTCACGGGGGAACCAGATTTGTGATGCGGATCAATAAATATCTCTCCCTCTGTGGGGTGACCTCCCGCCGGGGAGCCGAAGTGCTCATAAAAAAGAAGAGAGTGATTGTCAACGACTTGACCGTCGAGAAACCGGGCCTCGTTATCGATGAATCCAAAGATGTCGTCAAAGTGAACGGTACTATTGTCGAGCCGGTCGAAAGAAAATACTATATTCTCATCAACAAGCCGCGCCAGGTTCTGACCACTCTTCACGACCCTTTTCATCGCCCGACCGTGACCAATTTTCTCAAAAAATCTCCGGCGCGTGTTTATCCCGTGGGGCGGCTCGATTACGATACGGAAGGGGCGCTTCTGATGACCAATGACGGGGAACTGGCCTATCGACTGGCCCATCCCAAATATGAAGTTGAGAAAATCTATCTGGCTGAAATCGACGGCCCGATTAAGACCGAGGAATTGGAGAAACTGGCGAACGGAATTAAACTCGATGACGGTCATCTGGGAAAAGCCGAAGCCGAAATTATCTACGCCTCGATGAAAGTATCGCGGGTCCGTTTGGTTCTCCGGGAAGGACATAAGCGGGAAGTCAAACAACTTATGAAGGGTATTGGGCACCCTGTCCGCCGTCTCAAGAGGACCTGCTTCGCCGGACTCAAAGTCGATAATCTCAATCCCGGCCGCTGGCGGCTCCTGAATGACGGAGAAATCCGCCGCCTGCAAAAACTGGTCGGGATCGTATAAATTTCGGCTCTCAAGCCGTGAATATTACTGGAGGAAAAAAATCATGTCAAAATTCAAATTCCTTCTCTTGTTGCTGGTGCCTATTATCGTGACCGGATGTCTTTCGACCCTGCATCCCCTGTATTCCGAACCGACCAAATTTTTCGATCCCGGACTCATCGGTTATTGGACCCAGGGCGAAGATAATGACACCCTCATTTTTAACGAAACGGGTAAGAAACGTTACCAGTTCATTTACTCGGACAAAGGGAAACACGCTGAATTCGAAGTCTATCTGGCGAAACTGGGCGAGACTTATTTTATCGATATGCTTCCCGTCGCCAGCAGCAAAGAAAACGACCTCTGGTCGATGCTGATGGTCCCGACTCATATGTTCGGTGTGTACAAGAGAATTGGCGACAGTCTGGAACTCAACATGCTCAACGACGATTGGCTGGAGAAAAAACTAAAAGATAAAAGCATCGCTCTCCCTTTTGAAGAAACCGATAATAATATCGTCCTGACGGCCGCCACTGAGCAACTGCAGAAATTTGCCGAAACCTATGCCGCCGACACGGCCGTCTTTAAGCCCGACAAGCCGTTCTATAAAATCAGATAGAGCTTGCCGTCCGGATTGCCCATGAGGGAATATCCGGGGTATCACTTAAGTCATTGCCGGCCATAATAAAATTGCCGGTTGCGCTCCCCCGCGCCTTATAAATATTCTCCCAAATCAGCCGATATTCATAACTACTTGGCCGAAATTTGGCGGCCGGGGGAAACCGTATTTAAAATGGTGATTAATATCCGTTTGCCGTGAGGCTCGCGTGAGGTCGAAATGGAAAATTTAAAGGGAAACAGAAATTTCTCGGCCCTTCAATATTTCCCGCTGGAATTGATGCGCCGCCATAAAATCGTCCCCTTCGGTTATGACTCGGATAAAAGAGCCCTGCGCGTTGCTTGTACTTCACCCAACGACGAAGCCCTGGCCAATGAACTTTCGAACAATGCCGGCGGAATCAGAATAGAACTCTATGCCGCCAATCCCGATGCCATCGAAAGCGTCATCGGGCGGCTTTCCGTTCTCCGCCCCGATCGGATCCCGGCACCGGTCACCGCCACGGCGGAAAAAATCCCGTCTTCGATGCTATCCAATACCAGCACGGCCGAGAGTAACCGCTCTCGTACAAGTGATGAACCCGCCAATACGAAGCCGAAAAGAGGGAGCATCCTGTTTGTTGCCCCCAATGAAAAACTGAGCCGCCATCTATATTCTTCCCTCACCAGCGAACGGTACACTATCAGGTCGGTAGAAAGTATCGACCGGGCCCTGATTCTGGCCGACCAGGAATCATTCGATCATATCTTCGTTCATGAAACGGCCCGCCACGAATCGGAACGGCTCTCGGCCTGGGTTCGTCGCCATACTCCCTGGACATCTTTCCGGTTCTACTCCACGGAAGCCGCCGTCCTGGCCAATGACACCACTGACGAATTGACTTTTGAACTATTCGCGAAGAATCTGCAGTTGCCGGGATTTCTGAATAACCGGGCCGATGATCAAATTGACAAGCATTCCCGGTCGGTGGCCGAACTGGCCGACCGGCTCTGCTATAAATATGATTTACCCGCTCATATCAGGCTGGCTATCCTGACCGCCGCCCATTTGCATAACCTCGCGGAATCGACCCTCCCGTCGGCTGAAAATTACACCCCCGAAGAAATCATCGGGCTGAGCGCCGGCCGCCTCACCGAATGGCAGTATCCCCCGCTGGTCACCCGCCTTTTACGTTGCATGTACCATGATCTCGCTAATACCCCGCGAAATGCTTCCGATGTGGAACGTCTGGGCGGTTCCATCCTGACCGCGGCCGATATTTACCGCCACGGCTGGAATAACGTGTCTCTGCAGACCCGGGAGCAGTTGACCGAGATAAATAAAGCGATGCTGAAAATGTCCGATAAATTCGCCCTCCCCGAAGTAATCGACAACTTGATAGAGATTTTATCTTCCGGACTGCCGGCGTCGCAAAAACCTTCGGGAACTCTTTTCCCCGTGCACGTCCTCGTTTCCTGCAGTGCTCTGCCCGGCGATTTGGAGACCGCCCTGACCAATGCCGGATTCTCCGTTACTCTCTCCCATTCCATCGATGAATGCGGTCATCTCTGTTCCCGCCATCAGCCCAAGGTTCTCATCATCAGGGAATCCGGAGTCACTCAGGATATTTATGACCTCCTTTTGGGATTATCGACCCACGGGATAGACATCGGCCAGATTCCGACCATTCTGCTATTGGATGAAGGTATCGTGAGCGAAGCCACCAAATTGATCCGTCACGGAGTCGAGGATGTTCTCGCGGTCACTTCCAGTTCGGACGCTCTTGTCACCAAATTGTCGCGAATTAAAAGCCGTCTCGAAGAGAAGGCCCATTCCCGCCTGTCGGTTCTTCAGGAACTGGGCACCCACGGCTCGCTGGAAGATATGGGCCTGGTTGACCTCTTGGAGGCCTCCCGGGGGAACAATCGCCCGGTTCAAATCAGTATCACCGGGGAAGGCCGGCACCTGACTCTCTACATCAATCAGGGCAAAGTGGTGTTCGCCGAATGCGACGAAAGCCGGGGCCTTGAGGCCATCCTCAATGGCATCAGCTGGAAAAAAGGGATCTGGAGCATCGACCCGATCGATTTCGCCAAAATGCCCGAACCCAATCTGAACGAAGGTATCGATTCGGTCCTGCTCGAAGCCTGTATCCGCTATGATACGGCGGTTAAAATCTAAGGCCCCGAATTGGTAATTCCCGCTATTCCACAATCGTAAAAATCTCGCGGCGACCGCTTTCGATTAGCGGCACGAACTTGGCATACCACTCTTTCCATTCCTTGTTCTGGCTGACATTCCCCTCCCGCCGGTCGAAATCACCCATGCTGCTGAAGGTGCTTTCGAAAACCAGGGTATAGAAGGAACCGGTCAGATCGGTGCAGATCCGGCCGAATTCGTCCCCCTGGGCCTTCATAATTTTACCCATTTCCTTGACCAGCCCCAGCGCCTCTTTCATTTTCCCGAACTTGACTTGAAACTGCTCGCGTACCAGAATCATGGCAACCTCCTTGAAGTTTTGATTGTAGTGGAAAATATACGCAATCAATAGTAGATTAATTTAATCGATATTTACGCCAACGATGAACCGGAAATAAAATAAGGGGCCATCGGTGATGGCCCCTTCTTGACAAATGCTCTACTTCAGAAGCATCATCTTTTTGGTATCGGCAAATGACCCCGCGTTCAGCCGGTAGAAGTATATGCCGCTGGCAACCTTCTGCCCTCTGATATCGGTGCCGTCCCAGATAACAGAGTGGCCCCCCGCCGGCAGATAATCATCCACCAGAACGGTTACCTTCTGGCCGGAAATATTGAACACTTCCAGGCTGACCTTGGCCCCCGACGGCAGATAGAAGCCGATTTCGGTCGAGGGATTGAACGGATTGGGGCTGTTCTGGGAGAGAACAAATTCCTCCGGCAAGGTCGAAATTTCACTTTCAGGTTTGAACATGATATTCGCCGTCCCCAGAGGAATTATCCCGGCCGGGATCTTCTGCATCATATGCATCCGCCGCATATTGATATGAACCGAATAATAATTGGCGGCCCCGCCGGCCTGATAAAGTCCCGCAAAATAAGTTATCGCCTGGCTGGCGGTGGCGCCGTCGTAACTCACCACAGCCAGTTGCCCCTGCCGGCCCGCGGCCACATTCAGCAGATTGGTGAGCAGGGCATGCGCCGCACAAACCTGGGTCGCGCCGTCATACGGGCCGAGAAACATCGCCAGGATATCATCATAATTCAGAGGGCGCGGCCCCGCCGCGAAGGTCACATTCTCAATCTGGATGGCGTACGCGTCGCCTCTCATATAGAAATGGTCGAAAATCGCCTGGCCGTAATTGTCGATATCGGCCCGGGTAATCTCGGAACGAGCACCGTCCCGGATATAGGCCAACTGAGCCTTCCACCACCAGATATTTTTCACTTTTCCGGTGGCGCTGGAAGTCAATTCGAAATTGACTTCGACCTGGTTGCCCGCGACCGTTGCCGCCACTGTCTCCGGCGTTACCGGCGCAAATCCCAGTGGAACCTGCATCCGGACCGAGTAGTCGCCATTGATGACATCTGCGAAAGAATAATCGCCGCCATTATCGGTATAGGTACTTCCGATAAACATATCTCCGCTGGTGTAAAGATCGATACGAACTCCCTGAAGTCCCGAACCTGAGGCGAGAACCTTACCGAAAATCGAGCCGGTCTCAATCGGCCCGCCGCAATTGAGTTCATATGTCAGGGCACAGGTGTTCCCTTCACCGTCGATCACCGTTACGGTACCATTTCCGGGCAGGTTGTTGTCGATTGTCGTCACACTGTAACTGGCCGACGACGCACCCTGCTCGAACGGGGTGACGGTTAGCGCCAGATTCACGCTTCCATGATCGAGCCGCACCAGGAATATACCGGAAGCGTTGTCATGGATATCGGTTGCGGTCGCCGTCGCCACGCACCCGTTGTTGGAGGTCTGCTCGCATATCGGCGGTATCGTGTCATGAATCGGATTTATCGGGATAAACATCGCTCCGCCCGGATAACTGTAAGAATCGTAGCTGTTGTACCCCTCGACAGTTATGCCGTGAGGATAATGGATCGATGCCGTCGAATGCGTTCCCTCCGCCAGTTCGATAACCGCCGCCGACAGATCGGTACCGGCGATCGGGTTGAATGACGCCGCCGGAATAGGCGCGCCGTCCAGTGTCATCGTACCCCCGGTTATATCGGTGTTGTGAGCGATTACGGACAGGAAGTTACGCGCGAATTGCGCTCCCCCCACAGTCGAGAAAGTGTAATCCCAGAGATACTGCTCGGCGGGCGACATATTCGCCATCGCCGGGTCACCCATTATTGCGTTCGGGCTGTCCTGGCTCGGCATGAACTGTACCACAAAAATGGCCTTGTCCCCTTCAAAAACATGATACCCCGGCAGATAATCGGTCTCGATATATTGGCCCTTGTTCAAGACTCCCAGCGGAGCCCCGTCCTGAGTGACTGTGGTATTGTCTTCCGCGGCGAGAATCTTGTAAATGGAGCCGCCCGTCCGTAAGGGTAGATTGGGGACAAATATTCTCTTGCCCCAGGACTGCACCGGCTGAGCCACTTCAAAAATATGATCACAGGCATAGACATTCGGGGGGACATTGGTGCAAAAATTGCCGTTGGTCATCCCCACCGGCTTGTCGGCGACAATCTGCGTGCCGGTCAAATCAGCCGCTACGTCCGAATGCGCCAGCGACTGCCCCAGAAAGCCCTGGCCCCGATTCAAGACGATATTGAACGGCACCCCGGCGGCATACCCGCCGTAAAGATTGTGGGAGGGCGTGATGGTGACCTGCGTGTTATCGGTTCGCGCGACAACCACAAACAGCCCGGCGTCCCCGCTGTGCGCCGTGGAACCCCGGTTCGTGACCACCATGTAGTCGGTATTCATGACGTCGACCGGAAGGCCCAGAGCCGCGTCCGATGTCGCCGAGGCGCGATTAATCAGATAACAGACAAATTCCTGTGCGGCGGTAGCGTGAATGGCGTTGCCCGCCACTCCCCCCGTATTCCAGTTATATTCGGCTCCCGTCGGGATCGTGACCGCCGTAATGGCCCCGGGATTTACCGCCACCGTGGTCGTAAAAGTAGGGGCATTCATCGGCCACTCGATCGTGACGTCCGTGGCGACATCGCTGGTCAAATGCAACTCCGTTGAACCGGATGTGTAATTCGGCAGAAATGTGAGAATAAATTCGCGCCCCTTGTTATCAAGGGTTTCGGTCCCCTGTCCCAGCGCCAGACTCCCCCCGAGAGAAATAACCGCCAAAAGCAAGACGGCCAGCGTCTTTGTCCTTAGCAATTTTTTCATATCCTCTTCCTCATAATCGGTTTAGGGTTTTGCGGATAAAATTCGTTTTCAACTAGAGGATTATTGGCCAGATTATACCATCAATCACCCCCTTCAAAGGTGGCCGAATCGTTTAAAAATTTATTGGTTTCCGCCCGCTACGGGAAGTATCCCGAGGCGCCGGCGGCACCATGAAAATATGTCTAGAATCCTTTTCTAGTGAAGTATCTTTAAATGTCTGAAATTCCCTTGTTTTAAATCTAAGCCGCCGGCCATTTTGTGTCAAGGAAAAAAAGAAAGCCGCCTATTGTGAGGTAGACGGCTTCATCTATAAAAAAGCAAGTGAGGGCGAATACGGTCAATTCTGACCGGTATCGATCTCGTATTTTTTGATTTTGTCAAACAACGTCGTATAGTCGATTTTTAATATTTCGGCGCATTTCCGCTTGTTCCCCCGAACCTGACTTAATATCCTCAGTATCGCCGCCTTCTCAGCTTGCATCTGGGCGTGCGCTCCAATCTCCTTCAAGCCGGCCCCTTCTCGGAGACGAATCTCGCCGGTGCTGGGAATCCGAATCGCCAGATGATCCGGGGTAATCTTCTTGCTTTCGGCCAGAATTATGGCCCGCTCAATCGTATTCTCCAGTTCCCGAACGTTTCCCGGCCAGTGATACCGTTCCAGAAGGGCCAGCGCTTCTTTCGACATGTTCTTGGCCTGCTTTTTCATATCCCGGCAGTACTTGTTGATAAAATATTCCGCCAGGGGACGGATATCATCGGGGCGCTCCCGCAGAGGCGGTATCGTTATCGGAAAAACCGAAAGACGGTAGTACAAATCCTCGCGGAACGCTTTCTTCTTAATCATTTCGTTCAGATCCATATTGGTCGCGGCGATAACACGGACATTGACCGCCACCGATTTGGTCCCCCCGAGGCGCTCGAAACTCTTCTGCTGCAGAACCCGGAGAAGTTTCGCTTGAAGCGATATATCCATATCACCGATTTCGTCGAGGAATATCGTCCCTCCTTCGGCAATCTCGAACTTTCCCATCTTGCGGGCGACCGAACTGGTATAGGCCCCTTTCTCAGAACCGAACAACTCATTTTCCAGGAGTTCATGCGGTATGGCCGCGCAGTTGATCGCCACATATGGTTTATCGCGGCGGGGCGAGAGGTTATGGATAGCGCGCGCAAACAGCTCTTTGCCTGTTCCCGATTCGCCCAGCAGAAGAACCGACGTGTCCGATCCCGCTACTTTCTGAATCAGACGGGAGACTTCTTTCATTTTTTCGTTCTGGCCGATAATTTCGCTGAAACCGAGGTTCTGGGCCAGTTCTTCCCGCAAAAGAGAATTCTCTGCAATCAACCGGCGATTTTCCAGCGCCCGCTCGATCAGCACCGTCAGATGATCGGTATCGAACGGCTTGGTGACAAAATCGAAGGCCCCTTTTTTCATCGCCTCCACGGCCGATTCCACCGTCCCATATGCCGTCATGATTATGACCGCTAAGTCGTTATCTATCTCTTTCAGCGTGGAAAGTACTTCCAGCCCGTCCATTTCCGGCATTTTTAAATCGGTAATGGCCAGGTCATAATTTTTGAGTTTGGCCAGATCAATCGCTTTTTTCCCGTCCTCAACCGCATCCACCTGATAACCTTCTTCCATGAGAGTCTGCGAAAGCATGGTGCGCATCGAATCTTTATCGTCAATAACAAGTATGCTTGGCATCTTATCTCCTTGGATAGATAAAAAAATTCCCTCTCAATTGCTTTTTTAGCCCTGTTGGTATCCCTTATTTTATCGGCGGAGAGGCCCCTTTTTGTATATCAAAATTTGCACAATTTCAGAGACGCAAAAGGAGCATGATGAAGAATATTGCAGAATGAAACAGCGCCTGTTTCAGCGCCTTAGGGACGGGTCTGCAAATTGCGGGCGGAAAACAAAACTGCGGGTCGTGACTTTTCCGCAGATATCGAACTGGTAATAATAATGCCCATACAGCAAAATGGAGCCCGTTTTCGTCGCCCGTGGCCAGCGAATCGTCTGCTTCCCCGGCGCAAGAACTCCCTCGAGCAGTACCCGCTCCAGCCGGGTCCCGCTATTATGGAGTTCCACCCGCACCTGACACGAGTCCATTCCCGGAACTTCAAATTCCACCGTGAAATCGACTGGGTCGGGAAGCCGACTCGATCTGGCCTCGTCTTTGACACTATCAAGCGGAACGGTCCTCTGCGGCCTGGCAGTGAAAACCTGTTGGTTGCTGTGACAATCGATGACCGAAGACACCAGAAACGATATCACGATAATGACCGGAATAATTTTCAGTCGCGAACTCATATATCAATAATACACTCATCGGCCGAATTTACAAGATTTTTGATAAAAAAAACCCCGCCTGCCAGGGCGGGGTTTTCCTTTCTTTGAAGATGAAACTACTTTAAGAGAACCATCTTCCGCGTCGCCGTGAGACTTCCGGCAGTCGCTTTGTAGAAATAAATGCCGGACGCATTCCCCTTGGCATCCCAATTTACCGTCGTCACGCCGGACTCGCTGTAGCCGCTGTATTCGGCCACTTTCTGTCCCGTGATATTGTAAATGGAGATGGTCCAGGTCGATGCCTGCGGCAAATTCATTTCTATCGTCGTCACCGGATTGAATGGATTCGGATAATTCCTGAGCTGGAATCCCTCCGGCAGAGCCGGATTCTCATCCATTTCGACCCAGCCGTCGGAGGCGCCGACAACCGACGTGACGCAATAATTATCGAAGTCGGAATTGGAGGTATTGTAGCCGACTCCGACCAAACCGGATTTAACCGCCGAGAATTTATATGACTTGACGGTCGTTGTGGCCACCTTAACCGTAACGGTCCCATCCGAGGCGGCAATGACGGTCACGGCATACCAGGTGGCGGAGCTGAAAGTGCGGCTTGCATAGGCCCGGGTATAATTCCTGCCGCTGATTCGCTCGCAAATATTGACGCGATTGCTGACATCGTCAAATTCCACATAGCGGTAATTGTTGGCGTCGGCATACCCGAAGATAATCCGGGCTTTCCTCTGGGTCCGTCCGGTATTCATCCTGATGTCACTGGTAATTGTGGCGGTGGTGTATGTTCCGAACGGTGAGGTAAGCTTCGCATTGGCCGTCGTCGAGTTCCCCTTAAGGTAGTAACTTGAGGCCGACCATGTCCCGGTGGCGTTCCCCCAGCCGGTGTAGTTGCCGTCATTGAAATCGTCGCACTGCTGAGTCACCACGGAAGCCGTTATATAATTGGTCTTCGTCAGAGTATTCGACCCGTAAGCATTGGTCGCGGTCAGAGAGACGGTAAAGGTCCCTTCGGTCGTGTAAGTATGCGACGGGTTCTGCAGAGTCGAAGTCCCGCCGTCACCAAATGTCCACGACCAACTCGTCGGCGCGTTGGTCGACTGATCCGTGAAAGCCACCGTCAACGGCACCGTGCCCGAAGTCGGCGTGCCGGTGAAAGCCGCTACCGGCGGATTGGTCGGCGGTGCCGACACGGTTATATAACCGGTCTTGGTTTCGCTGTCCGAACCATACGCATTGGTCGCCGTCAATGTAACCGTATAGGTCCCGGCCGCCGTGTACGTATGCGATGGATTTTTCAGAGTCGAACTCCCGCCGTCACCAAATGTCCATGACCAACTGGTGGGGGAGTTGGTCGATTGATCCGTGAAAGCCACGGTCAGGGGGTAGGTTCCTGAGGTAGGGGTCCCGGTGAAGGCCGCCACCGGCGGATTGTTGGCGATCGAATTTAGCGCCGCCGTCGGATTGACCAGACCGTAACCATAATACTGATCCCAGCCGGTCGCACCCAGATCGGTCGCCGTATTCTGAAGGGCCGCCCGGACCGCATCCGGGGTCATGCTGCCGCCGGCCTTGGCGATCAGAAGAGCCGCTACGCCCGCCACATGCGGACAGGCCATCGAGGTCCCTTCGTAGAAATAATAGCCGAAGGTCCCGTAATTGGTGCCGTCGTGCGTCTGCTGCAGAACACCGTCAACATATCCGTCGCCGTTCTGGTCGACATTCAAATCCCCGCCGGGGGCGCAGATATCAATGGTCGAACCATAGGACGTGTAATAGGTATAGGTCCGATCGTAACGAACCGCCGACACCGATATGCACTGTGTATAGGCCGCCGGATACTGGGGGGTCGAACTCCCCGCGTTACCCGCCGCGCAGACAATCGTCACACCTTTATTGTAGGCATAAATCACGGCGTTCTGGAGCGTCGAGGAACCGGAGGCCCCGCCCAGGCTCATATTTATCACCTTGGCTCCATTATCGGCCGCAAATGTGATACCGTTGGCGATTGCCGTATAGGTTCCGTTTCCGGAAGCATCCAGCACCTTCACCGGCATGATACTGCAGTTGAAGGCAATTCCGGCCACTCCGAGACTGTTATTGGTCGTCTGGGCAATCGTTCCCGTCACATGAGTACCATGGGCGCAGTCATCGTCGGGATGCGTGTCGTTGTTCACGAAATCATATCCGGCCACGAAGTTGGTTCCGGCCAGATCCGGCGCCTGATAATAGACACCGTAGTTTTCATAAGCCACACCGCAGTCGATAACCGCCACCACGACCCCGGTTCCCGTCGACAGATCCCACGCCGTCGACATGCCGATCAGCGGGAAATGCCACTGGTAGGAGTAATACGGATCATTCGGGGTCATGAAGGCGTGGGCGATGTAGTTCGGTTCGGCATATTCCACATCGGGACGGGCGCTGAAGGCCGCCACCATCTCATCGACCGTCTTCCCCGCCGGAATCGCCAGTTCGTGGAACCCGATCGCTTCGTTGCTCGATATCAAGGTGGCCCCCAGATCGCTGATCGCGGAACTGGCTTTCATGGCCGTCACATTGCTCTTAAATTTTACGATAATTTCACTTGGGGTGTATTCCTGACCCATGGAGGTCACACAGGATGGGCCGACTTTGAAATCCTCGGCAAAGGCGCCTAAACTGATAAGCGCAAGAAGCAGAATGAGAGTTACAAAAATTCTCATCGAATATCCCTTTCAAAAATCATTTTGTGAGGTTTGTTGATTAAAATGGGATAAACCTGCTAGTTATCAATCATCAATACTCCTCCCCTTGAGCATAAGGTTAATTGTAGCGATAAAAATACCGCCGCTCCCTCCCGTTTGGGCTATTTGATTATTTAGAATTACAGTCCCGGTCCGATGCAACTCCGATTGTGAATTTGCCGCATTTGTCGTGCAAACACGACCTCTTTTGATAGGTACAATTAAGATTCTTTCGTCTCACCTGTCAAGCAAAAAATGCTCGGTGCAGAATACGATACAAATTGATACAATACCTTAATAGGTAGGTATTCGATAAGGACTGGTCCGGGGCGGGTCCGTCCCTCACGGCCGGCAGTTTCGGCAGGGGGAGTACCCCAGCCGGAACGGGTCAAGGCGGCTCTCAAAACGAATCAAATCCTCCGGCGGGCAGTCCCTGAGAGATCGGCAGTCCGGCCGATGAAATCGGTAACTTCCTTTCCGGGCCAGGTAAAACCGTTCCTGGTTGTGCGGGACCGACCAGACCCCCCGGCCGGCGTCAATCGCCTCGTTTTGGGCCGCCAACAACTGCCCGATCCGCTCCTTGTCCGACATATTATCTTCAAAGAGATACAGGTGCGCCAGGCCCCTACGAAGCATCTCCCGGCAGACCGCTACCGTATCCAGATAGACATAGGCCAGAAGACGGCCATACCCGTCGCGGTGGCGGTGCGAATAACTGACCCCGATATTCTTCCCCAAAATCAATCCCGTCAAATAGGCCTTGGCCGAATCAAAATAAGGTTCCCCTTTTTCCGGGCAGTCGATCCCCAGTAACCGGAGTCTGTCCCCGCCGGTCAGATCGATCGTATCGCCGTCGATAATCCCGGCCACGCGAAAGCGGTCATCCGGGGAACGTTCCGGGCCAATGTGCGCTACATACCGGATCAGTAAAATCGCAATGACCAGAATCGGTATCAGAATATATTTTTTGGGCATTCGCATATAAGGTTCCAAAAAAATCGTCGCTTTTGGCTCCGAATGCAACCATTTTTCGTCAAAAATGCCGTCGTATCGAACTAACTTCTTATGCCCCAATTAATTACCATCAAAAAAGAAACCGCCAGAATATTTGTCGAACCGGAAAAAATTTCCACTTTTTGCTTGACAAAAAAGAAACCAATGTTATTTTATTAAGCGAGCGTGTGTTACTTCGTTGTCGGCGTTACGAGAGCCACGAAATAACGGCGGCAACAAACAACAAAAGTTACTTCTTAAGTCTGATTCAGTTGCTAAAGGGAATAAATCCTTAACGGATTGTTTTATCTTTTTGACCGGCTTGCATGACGACCTGTGACCTGTAGTTACTCGGACGAAGGCGGTCGCCGAAAAGGTAAATCTCTTTAGAATCCCTGAATTAAAAGATCACCTAATTTCTATATGTTAACAATACTTTATAACAATTATAGATTATATGGAGGTGGCGACCTACTAAAAAAGGCTGTCAATAAGAGTCAGAAGTCATTAATTCTTCAAACACAACATTTCGGAGTTAGATCGTCAACTTTTTACAAAAAATTTAACTCCTTACTCCAATAGGAATGAATATGAAATTGTTGACTAAAACAGATTCTCACATTTCCCTGGACAGAGGTGAGTTATGAAGGTTCGCCGCATAGCCGTCAATTATCTTTCCGGACAGCAAAGTTCTGCGGAATTTTGCCGAAAGAACGGATATCTGATTGGTTTGGCCAATCTTCTGGTTTTAGTTAGCAACTCCAAAATATTTCCTAATTTTAAGGAGGAAATAAATGTTTAAAAAACTGATAATCGCGGTACTTACTTTAGGGTTAATTCTCTCCTTTAGTAGTGCGGCTATTAGTTCTGATAACACCGAGCCTGTTTTCGTTCGACCCCAGGTGAATGCCAATGCACCGGCTTATGGGCAGGATGATCCGACGGCTCTTCCTAACCTGACGGCGAACAAGCCGCTATTGCCCCCCGGCAATGTGGTTGGGATTCCACCGGCTCCTCCGACACATTATATGTGCGAGGATTTCCCCGCATTTGATACCACCGGCGGCTTTTGCTGGTTCTGGCAGTTGCCGGATGCGGGAGCGGATGAATTCTTGTTCCAGTTCCCGGTCCAGCAAGGACAGGCCTGTACCTTAAAGGTGGCGTGGTTTTACATTTATGGTTCCGGTTGCGTCGGCACTCCCGACGTCCAGGTAACCCTATATGATAACGACCACGGCGTCCCCGGAACGGTAATTTTTTCCGATACGGGAACCTTCGGTACAGATTTCGTAGATGGTTGGAACTATATTGACGTATCTTCGTTCAATTTTGTTGTGATCGGGGATTATTTCATGGGTGTCGCGCCCATCATTACGACTCCCGGTCAGCAACTCGCCCTGTTAACCGACTGCGGTGACCTGCAGGGTGGTGCCATTTTCAGAGCGGGAACCGCTTATGGCCTGCTCGGATATGGCCCCGGATTCTCAACCGAGCGCTGTTGTGCCGACATTCCGTATACCAGTTGCTACTCTCAGCAGTGGATCGATGATTGGTATTATATCTTCGGTCTGCCGAGTGGCACCAATTGCCGTGACGGATTAGGTATGCGCTTCTCGGTTCAGGGCCCGGAAACCCTCAAAACCGCCTATGTCGGTTTATATGATGCCGGCTCTGACGATGGCTCGGTGCTGGTTGATGTCAACGTTTATGACGTTGACATGGGAACCGGTCTGCCGATCGGCTCTCCCCTCGCGACCGTTCATCTGACCACTATGGCTGAAAAATACCCCGCCTCCGGATATGCCTACTGCGATTTTTCATCCTATAATCTGGTCATGAGACACGACTTCATAATTTCCGCCGAAATCGTCGGCCGCAACCCGGGCGCTATCACTACCTTGTTTGCTAACAATTACCCGGTGACGACTTCATATCACCGTGGCTATGTTCATATGCCCGACCCGAATACCTGTAACCCGGGATACACGGGCTGGTTCGCATATGAAGATTATTTCGGAGTGGCTCCCAATTTCGACATTATCGTTGACCTTTGCAAGGACGAATACGCCGAATGCAAAACCGTCAGCGACCATGGCGAGCCCTGGTACATTCTGACCCACTATCAGACTTCGTCAGTTAAGGGTTTTGCCCAGCAGTTGAAGACCGGTGGTCTCGATTGCCGTGTCGAAAAGATCCGCTTCCAGTTGGATCCTAAGTCCGGTACACCCGGTGCCCGCATTTCGTTGTTTAACGATGCCAGCGGCGTTCCCGGAACCGAACTCTATGGTGTCGATATTAATCCGTTGGTCGATTGGTGGCCGGGCTGGACAGAGATTACTCTGCCCGACCAGCCCTCCAACTATGTCAGCGGGACCTTCTATATTGGTCTGGCAGGCATTTTCGCCCCCGGCAATGTGGATTCATTCTATGTTGACGCCGACGATGGCGGCCTCGGTTACACCACCGCCTTCGGCTTCAGACAGATTGCCGGTCCTCCGATTGACACTGTCTGGCAGAGTCTGTTGACCGTCTATGGTGCACCGCTCAATATCATTGGCGAAGCCGACATTTGCTGCGTGCCGCTGTCCGAAATGACTTGCACACCCGGCGATGATTGGCCGACCATGGGCAACGATTTCAACCGCACCGGCCACAGCACCAGTTCCCTGGGCAATGCCCAGTGTAACCTGACCAAGGCCTGGATGTGGGCGGAACCGACCACCACTATTACCACTGCCAATAGCCCGGTCATCTACAAAGATACCGTGATCTATTTCATGGGTAATAGAATCTTCGCTCTCGATCTTAACACCGGCGCGAAGATTTGGACCAGGACTGCCGATGGCTTTGAAATCGGATCCGGATGCTCCTCCACGCCGACCGTCTTTGACGGCATTATTTACACGGCTGGCGGTAATTCCAAGGCCTTCAGTGCCCTCAGAGTTACTGACGGAACCACTCTCTGGACCCGTGATTTCATGGCCCACAGCAACCACTTTGTGACCTTTGGTCCTTCCGTGATCTTCAATGACGGCACCGACAATATCGTCATTTACAGCGACGATAACGGCTGGATTTATGCCGTCAACGCGCTCACCGGCGCTCTCTATCCGGGTTGGACTGTCAACCCCGTTAAGATGACCACCGCTGTTGTTCGCGGCCTTTCTTCGGACGGAACCAATGTCTATGTGGGATCCACCAAGACCAGTTCTTCTGGTGATATCACAGCCCTCGATGCCGCTACCGGCGCGGTCGTCTGGACACTGTCCACTGCGGGCGGTCTCAAAGGCGCCAGCGTTGTCCCGGCTAAAGACTGGGGCGGTGCCGAAGGCTTCTCCAATGCCATGTCTATCGATGTGGTTAATGGCAAACTCTATACCGCTTCCTTCTATGATCCGGCCAGCAACACTGGCACGGTTCAGAGCGGCGGTGTTCTCTATTC
This sequence comes from Candidatus Zixiibacteriota bacterium, assembly GCA_900498245.1. NCBI lineage: Bacteria > Pseudomonadati > Candidatus Zixiibacteriota > Candidatus Zixiibacteriota bacterium. The sequence goes on along the minus strand of LS998015.1, from coordinate 747,044 downwards.
GATTAACACGGCTGACGGGTCCGTTAACTGGGCCGTTCTCTGCGCCAACCAGGGCGGCGGCGGCGGTATGCCGGTTATGGACATTGCCAATGTTGTTCAGAGCGGCTGGTCCTATTGGTCGACTGCAGGGCAGTACTATGGCCCGGCGGCTTTCAATCGCAACAGCGGCTCCATCGTTTGGAAAGCCAGCGTGACCGATCCGCATCCTTACTTCAACGACTTTGTCTGGCAGGAAGGTGTTATGTCCTGCGAGACCGGTCTGCCGGAAATCTTTGTCCAGCAGTATCGTTCCCTCTTTGTCAAGTTCCTGAATGCGGAAACCGGTATCGAATCCTTCAACCGTCGGTGGGCCGGTATGATTACCACCACGGCTCAGTCATTGAGCGGCCACCAGCTTATCCCCGTGATGAGCGATGGTCATCTCATTTTGACCTGGCGCAACAAACTGGTCTGCCTGACCAATCAGACTGACCGTCCGCGCCTTGATATTCCGACTTTCATCATCGATAAGCCTCTCGAATTCGGTTCTCCGAACCACTCTATAGTCAGCTTCCCGGATGCTATCGTCAACACCGGTTGCGCCGATCTGACTATCGACTCGCTGGTTCTTTCTACCACCAATTCCATGCCGGTTCCTTCCGCGGCCGCCGTTGTTGCGGCCAGCGAAGCCCGCTTGGATAGGATTGATATCAGCACCTTTAACCCGAAAACCGATAACAGATGGCTGAGCGCTGTTTCTGAAGACATGAATCAGACCAAGGCCTTCTCGACTCGGAACGCGGCCTTCGCGCCGCCGTCCTTCGTGAATGGCATCGTTTCCCCGACTCCGGGAACCATCCTGGCTCCGGGAACCCCGGCTATTCCGATCGTGCTGGATATCGATGGCCCGGCTATCACCCGCGGCGTCCATACTTTCTATGCTCAGGTTTGGACCGACGACCCGGACTACTACCTTGATAGTGCCCGGATTGACAACCCGCTCTATACGGCTCCGTACATTCAGTTGAATCTGATCGGCGGTTGCTTGTATGCCAGCAAACACCTTGACTTTGGTGTCGGCTCGGCCAACTTCGAGATCGTCTGGAACTCCGGTATGGTCGCTGATGGTGACTCCACTTCCATGAGCGTTGGCGGAGACGGCTCGTCGTTCTGGCAGGGTTGCTTGATCTACGGTGTCAGCAAGTATCGTATCGCTCTGCATTCGCAGAACTGGCACGGTACTCCTGACCAGTGGAAATCGCTCCTTGGCGATCCCAACTGCGTCGATCAGTCCTGCCCGCCGCTTCTCCAGAGCAACGTTCTTCTGGGCTCGATGCTCAACACCGGCACCGGCAATTATGACCCCGTTTACGGTAACGTGATGGCCATGTCGTATGTTGACTCCGTCCAGAACATGGGTGAATATGACACCCTCGGCCATCTCCTCCATTGGGATTGGGCATATCCGAGGACCAATGGCATTGATGCCCCGTATGATGATACTCTGACTATGGGCTTCAAGGCCTGCTCCAAGGTTATCGGTGTTGTCGACGTAGCCGCTCTTGGCAACTTCACCGTTTCCAAGCACGAGCTCACCGCCCGCAATGGCGTCCAGATCGACAACGTCTACCTTGGCGCTTTCCTCGACTATGACATTGCGCCCAACAACAAGAACCAGATGACCGGTTACGATGCCGATCACTCCCTTGGCTTTGTCTATGATTGCGGATCTCCGACCACCGGTTGGGGCTCCGTCAAGGTCCCGTTCGGCTGCGGCTATACCCCGATGCTGAACGCCAAGACCATCGAATCACAGCAGGCCAACTGGAATGACACCGACATCTTCCTCGATTCGATGTTCTACTGGATGAGTAACAATGTCGGTCTCTCGTTCCAGCCCGGTTCGTATCCGTGCCAGGCGACGTCAGATGACCGTGCCGCTTACTGGACCTATGAGGTCCAGAATGTGCCGCCGACCGGCGCCGCCACGTATGCCTACGCCTTCTTCGGAATGCCCGGCATTACCGACGCCGATCAGCCGGCGACCTATTTCGACCTGGCCAACACCATCAACAAGTGGTGCGGCTTTGGTCGCGGCGATGTCAATAATGACGGGAAGATTGATCTGGTTGACATTGTTTACCTCGCCAATTACGTCAACTTCTCCGGTACCGGCCCGAATCCGTTCCTGTACCTTGGAGACGTTAATGACGACGGCAACGTTGACATTAACGACGTGACCTACCTGAAGGACTTCTATTTCAACTTCGGTCCGTGCCCGCTCGGGTCCTGGACACTCTAATCCTTCGGATAGGATAAATCGAAGCCCCCGCGCAACCGGGGGCTTCTTTTTTTGCCCCCCGTTTCCCCCCTCCTTCCCCGCTGTTGACAAAATTGAAACATTTGAGTTTAATGCGGGTTAAATTGAAAACAGGTATGACCGTGCGGAATTTTGAAGAACAATACAGGAGCGGCTTGTGAGAAATCCGGAACAGGTGTCCAAACAGATTTATTATCAACTCGCCGACCTGTTTGATATTTCGGCCATCTACTATCACGACGGCCGTATCATTCTCAAGGCCCGCCCCTACTTCGCCCGCGATGAGGCCCTCGGAATTATGCAGCGGCGCCTCAAGCAGGCCGGTTACGAAGGAGCGGTCAAAGAGGACCCGGGCGGCCTTTTGATCGGCATCCGTGAAATTGCCACCCGAAAATTCCCCTACGTCAACATTATTCTTTTTGCGGCGACTCTCGTCACGATGTTTTTCGCCCCCCTCTTTTTCGAATTTAACTTGAATTTTCTGCGCCGGCCGGGCGGTGTCATGGAACGCGTGGAATTCACCGTGGCCCTGATATTAATTCTTCTTTTTCACGAATTCGGGCACTATCTGGTGGGGCGGCGGCGCGGGGTCCTGATGTCCCTGCCCTATTTCATTCCCGCCCCCAATATCGTCGGGACCTTCGGAGCGGTGATAAAATCACGCTCTCCTTTCACCAACCGGAGAGACTTAATCGAAGTCGGCGCGGCCGGACCGATTGCCGGCTTTGTGATAGCCACCATCGTCCTTACCATCGGCCTCTGGCATGCCAAAATAATTCCCGTCGAAATGGATCATAGTATGCGCCTCGGCGATTCTCTTCTCATAAAAATTCTGGCTCAATTGGTGCGGGGCGGTTTGCCCCAGGGCTACGATTTTGCCTTCTCCCCGGCCATTTTCGCCGGCTGGGTCGGCCTCTTAGTGACTATGCTGAATCTTCTCCCGATCGGCCAGCTCGACGGCGGCCATATCCTGTACGGCATGGTCGGGAAATATCAAGGTATCGTGGCAAAAATATTTCTGATTTTTATGCTGGTGCTCGGTTTCAAATGGCCCGGGTGGTGGATTTTCGGGGCCTTCGTGTTTATTTTCGGACTGCGGCACCCGCCGACTTTCAACGATGCTCTGCCACCTTCTCCGACAGCGAAACTGATGGGTTACGCTTCGCTCGTAATTTTCATCATAAGTTTCATTCCCGTCCCGTTTATCGTCAAGTGACAATCTCGCTTTTCCGAAAACGGTGATTATTCATGGCGCGGACGATGACTCCCTCATCATACGCCTCTTCGAACAACTTCACTATCATCGGGTCGAATTGCGTCCCGGAATTCCTCTGCAATTCGCTCAAGGCCGTCTGGGGATCCCGCCCGTTACGATAAGGGCGGTCGGAAAGAATGGCGTCAAAAGTATCGACCACCGCCAGAAGCCGTCCCTCGATCGGAATATCTTCACCCTTCAGCCCTTGCGGGTACCCGGTTCCGTCATACCGTTCATGATGCGAAAGTATATACGGAAGGACCGGCTCCAAAAACGGTATCCCGCNGAGAATTTTGGCCCCCAGTTCGGGATGACGGCGCATGATTTCCTGCTCCTGCTCGGTCAAAGTATCGGGTTTATTCAGAATGGCATCGGGAACACCGATTTTGCCGATATCATGCAGGATGCATCCGGTTTTGAGATGAGCCAAACGGGCCGCGTTCCAGCCCATCTTGCGGGCGACTTTTCGGGCCAGCCGATAGACCCGGTCGGTGTGCCCGGCGGTGTAATGATCGCGAGCCTCGATGGCGTTGGCCAGGGCTTTGATGGTCATCAGGTATGATTTCTTGAGGTTTCGGTCAAGGTTGTTTCTCTCGATATCGGACGCCACCGCCGCCCCGAGAAGAGAGAGAAGGCGCACCTGCCCCGGATGGGCGAAACGGAACCGGTCCTCATAGACGGTATTAAGAAGACCGATAATTTCTCCCCCGGAAACCAGCGGAATCGAAATGTACGAACGGCGCATCATCTTCTCGTTTACCGGAACTTCCTCTTTGAAGATCCCCGGCTCCCGCCTCTCGAAATCAACATGACAGAGAGTCAAATCGCCTTTGAGGAATGATGAGATAGCAGCATCAGCAATAACGGAGGTCTGGCATTGTTGCACGAATCGCCCCGTCCGGACATCGCGCAGATTTATGGAAACGCCCTGGGCCGGCAAAACGCGGAAGGCGGTCTCGGCCACCAGATTCAATAGCGGCTGAAGTTTTATCCCGTTGGCAATCGCTTCGGTCACCCGGCTCAGTTCCAGTTGACTGCGCAATTCGACATTTTCCCGGAGCAGTTGCTGATGGTTCAGCCCCCTCTGGATGGTCGCCTTCAGATCCTCGAGTTTGAACGGCTTAATCAGGTAATCGTACCCGCCCTTTTTCAATACCGAAATAGCCGTCTTGACCGTCGGATACCCCGTCATCAAAATCACGATGGCGTCCCCATGATTGGCGCGGGCGATTTCAAGAACTTTTTCCCCCGAAAAATCCCCCATCACCAGATCGGTCAGGACCAGATCGACGGCGTTATTGGAAATGAATTCGGCCGCCATCTGAGGGTCGACGAAATTATGCACCTCGTAATCCTTGAATTCGTCGAGCGCCTCACGAATGATATTGCAAATATACTGCTCATCATCGATAACAACTATATTCTTCATCTCACTCTCCCTTAAGCCGGGTCGGAGGGAATTCGATGCACAAATAATTGACCGGCTTTCACTATTCGATATCGGATAGATAAGGAAAGGTATCAACCCCTGTAGAGCGAAATGTATCAAATTAGCCCTGATTATGGGGTATCGCCTATTGCGAATGAAATTGCTCACCCGCATGATACGAGGAGCGAACCAAAGGCGCCGAGAAAACCCGTTCCAGACCGCATTTTTCGGCCTTCCGGGCCAGATCCCGAAATTCGTCGGGGTGATAATATCGGGCTATGGGAAAGTGTTTTGGCGACGGCGCCAGATATTGGCCGATCGTGAGAAATCTCACGCCCGCTCTATGTAAATCGAGAAAAACGTTTTCCAGTTCCTCCGTCGTCTCTCCCAATCCGACCATCAGCCCCGACTTCACCACCATGCCGCCGAAGTCACACGCCGAACGCAGAACGCCCAGCGAACGCTCGTAATCGGCTTGAGGGCGGACTTCCTGATAAAGACGCGGCACCGTTTCGACATTATGATTGAAAACATCCGGTCCTGCCCTGTAAACTGTCTCCAGCGCCTCTTTGTCTCCTTTAAAGTCGGGCGTAAGAACTTCTACCGTTACCCTTTTGTCTTGAGCGCGGATGGCCTTTATAATGGCCCCAAATTGGGAGGCCCCGCCGTCGGGAAGGTCATCACGTGTCACCGATGTGATTACCGCGTGCCGTAACTGGAGAACTTCAACCGTGCGGGCTACCCGCGCCGGCTCGTCCTCGTCAACAGGCGCCACCGCCCCATGGGTGACATTGCAAAAACGGCAGTTCCGCGTACAGGTCGGTCCCAGAATAAGAAATGTCGCCGTCCCGCTTGAAAAACATTCCCCGCGGTTCGGACAATTGGCCTCCTGACAGACCGTATGAAGATTTTGCTCCTTCAAAAGCCCCTGAACCCGGCGGTATCTCTCGTCCAGGGAGGCCCGCACTTTCAACCAGGGCGGTTTGGGCCGATATGTCCTTTTTTCTCCTTCACTCATAACTTTGTCCAAAAATTATACACCTTATGCAAATACCTCGGCAAACATATCTTCCGGCCGACGCAAGTTCTTAAGTTAACCTGTTTTCTCTCGATATCAAGAGAGAGAAAACAAATTTTTCATCATTTGGAGGAGGATTCCATGGCCCGCAAGGTTATGCTTACGGCGTTTCTGTGCTTGCTTCTGTCCTGGCCGGCATCGGGCTCGATCGATAAACAAAGGGCCCTGGCTACCCCCGTTTCCGGCATCTCCCCGCAGGATATCGCGGCCGCGCCGACATTTTCCCTGGCCGATTCCTGCATCGTCCGAAACGATCTGGGTGCCTATTGGAAAATCGACCACTGGCTGTTCGGGGCCGAACTCTATAAGGCCTATCAGGACCCTTCTCAATCCTGCCCGGCTCCCTACCCCTTTGCCGTTCAAAATGTCAATATGATGCTTTTTGTCAATAAACTGTGCACTCTCTATGTTTCGGTCGATGTCGAAGGGCTCGATCTTTCTGTCCCCAGTTGCCCCGCGCCGGGGAATCTCCTTTCCATCTCGCAGGAATACGGGCTGGTGATTAGCCCTCCGTCGGGTGGCGGATTGTATCAGGTAAGCGTGCCCCTCGACTCATCCGTGAATGTCAATGGCCCCTATTTTGTCGGTTTCTACTTTTCCAATTATATCGATACTCTCGCCGGTGTCGCCCTTGTCACCGATTCTCTCCAGGCCGTCTGCACTTCATACAATATCTGGGATACCACCACTGGCTTTATCGATCTCTGCCAGAACAGTTATTACAATTTCCCCGGCCGTCTGGTCCTATTTTCGACCGGCCTTCCCGGCGGCAGCGGCTCCGAACCGGCCCCTTCTATAACCTTGCTGAAACCGGGCGTCAATGAAATCGTCTCCGGCTCTGCCACGCTATGGGGTCTGGAAAATTCCGGAAGCAAAATTATCAACTATGTCAGATTTGACCGCAAAAACGGCACAATCTGGAGCGAAATCGGCCGTGATAGCGACGGTACCCGGGCGCTTCGCAACGGGGTTGACCCTTCCGGCAGCGGTGACGGTTACACTTCTCCCTGGGACTATTCGTCTCTTGCCGAAGGTCCTTACTGGCTGAAAGCCACTGTCTATGATACTCTGGGGCGAATCGCCGTCGATTCGCATCAGGCCGCTATCGATCCCACCCCGCCCGATTTGAATATGACCAAACCATTGTATCTTGACACCATCTGCCTGCCGTTGAAAGTGCAGGCGACCACTCCCGATGAAAATGTGACTCAAGTCAAATTCGAATGGAAAGTGGCGCCGAGTTCTTATAGCATCTCGATAAATAATCTGAATCAGGCCAGTTTCGGCGATATCAATCATAACCCATCCGACGGCAACCATGCCGCATCGGGAGAGTATGGCGACTACTATTGCGGCCCGGTGGCCGGTGCCGAAGCGATTAAATACTGGTTCGATAAGGGATTTATTTACGGTATGCGCGAGGGCTCGTCATACATCACTATCGATACCGTCGTCGAACGGCTGGCCGCCAATATGCACACCCGCGCCAACAAGGGCACCTATGATGACTTATTCTACGGCGGCATGGTGCAATATTTCCTGACCCACGGCAATGACCAGAAAATAGATGTCGTCCGCCGCCCCGATTACCGGACTATCCGCAACCTCTTTCAAGAAAAAGAACTTTTCGTCATTATGGCGGTCTCCGGAACGCCCGGTCTCTATCTGCCCCTCACCGGGGTCAATGGTCTGGCCGATTCTCAGGGACAATACGCCGCCACGGTCGCCAATCCCGTGACCGGGACCTCATTAAACAGTTATATCCGCAACTACAACGGCGGCTCTCAGTTTTATTACAACAGCGTCTGGCACGATATCGATGCCGTCTTTACCCTTATGGGGTATTCCTATACCGTAACGCGCAATCTTATAGGAACCGACCTCAATGGCGCTGACGGCTGGAGTTTCGACTGGAATTCGACTCCATTGACCAAAGATTCTTTGTATTTCGTTACCGCCACCGCCACCGACGCCACCGGGCGCATCGGCGCCACAACCATGTTGACCCAATATGGCTGCAAGACCTATATCAAGGGCGATTATAACGACGACGGGTTGGTCAATATCGGCGATGCCATCATGCTGATCAATTATGTCTATAAAAAAGGAGCCGCACCGATCGGCGGCGCCTATCGGGCCGATGCCAATTGCAGCGGCACGATCGATCTGGCCGATATTATCTATGTCATAAAATATATCTATTCTCAGGGCACGCAACCCTGCCGCTGAATTTGGGACGGTGTAAAAGGGGGAAGCCCGGCCCCAAGCCGGGCTTTTTCTTTCTTATTTGCGCGATAGCGCCGCCGAAACCGCCCGCTTGGCGATTTCGGAATCTATTCCGCAGACATCAATCAATTTATCCACCGCTTCATCGAGCCGTTTCATCCAGCCGTTATCGGGGTACCGCTGGACCAGATCATCGGTGATTTCATCTGCGATTACGGCGATATATTCGGCGTAACGGCGGCGGCTTTCGACTTTCAAATACGGGGCCAGGTATTTCTTGGCGAACCAGACCACCAGCGCCATGAAAATGGTCGTGGCGCCGCCCGCCAGAGCGATAAAATTATTGATGACAAAATCAAGAACCGAGCCGAGAATCGGAATTAGTGCAATTTGCATAGAACCTCCTTGGTTTATTTACCAGGTTAAAAGCCAACTGGGACTTTCGGGCACAACCACCCTCTGCCGCAGAATCGTCCCGTCGGTACGGGTTATCGTTATTTCATATTTCGAATTGGCCGGAATCATTTTTTCGTTAGGGATCAAATCGAGATAAAAGTAGCCGGCAGAATCGGAAAGCGCCGTTGTCTTAAATGGCGAAATGATACTATTATCCTTTCGGCCGACCCCCGACGGCAACCAGGCTGTCACCACCGCCCCGTTTTCCGGATTTCCGGAAATATCATACAAAAAACCATACACCCGGCATAATTCCGGCGCCGATGGATTCCCCGGATCGAATCGCCATCCCCAAATAGTATCAACATTGGCCGCCTCGACAATCAAAGTATCATATGATTCAAAAATGTATCCCGGTGCGAAGGCCACCGCCAGAAATGAATCGGCCGCGAGATTGAACGCCGCTTTCCCGTCTGTCCCGGTGCCGTTCAGCGCTATCAGGGCCGTTTGCTCGATATTCCTTATGGCTACATTTACGCCCGGTATAATTTGCTCAAGAGAACTGTCGTACGCCAGGACCTGAACCGAAATTGGCCCCGATCCTCCCCCGGAAAATGACCCCTGATAATGCAAGGAATCTTCCAGGACCCGATTGGCGATGGTGTCCGCGAACTCGGGCGCCGCGATATCGACAAAACCTGTTCCCGCTCCATCGGCGCTGATTCCATTGCCTGAGGTTATGGCGAAACTGCGGATACCGTCACCGTTATAGGCATAGGTTTGAATTCCGTTGCCCGATGATGCTCCTCCGCCAAATACGGCGCCGTGTCCCTGAATCCCCCCGATAGATCTGATTCCCGCCCCGGCATTGCTTCCGCTAATTGAAAGACCGTGAAAAGCGTTTTCTCCCGTCCCCCCGGCGGCGTTAAAGATCCCCGCCGTCCCGTTGCTGTTATAAATATAGAACGATCCGTTCGAACCATTGGCTCCCGATGCCGCGAATCTCTTGATGCTCAGAGTCGAGTCGGGATTGGTGTACCGGACATTGCCGACCCAGTTATGAAAATTCTGTACAGAATCGAGAACGGCCTTTAAAGAATCGATTGTCATCTGAAGGATGTCGTTGAAGTTTTGATTGATCAACTGAAAAGAAGAGGTCCGCGACGTCGTCAGCCATCCGCCGGTCTGGTCCGATTTGGCCGTTATTTTGACCGCATACAACCCGGCCCCACCGGTACCGTCGATTTCAGAAACCTGGGCCGTCCAGCGATAGACGGTATCGCCGTTATCGACACTCACTTTTACCCGCCCGATCACTCCGGCCACCGCCTCGCAAAAGGCCGAATCCCCGTTAGGATAAAAAGCCATTACCTTAGTGGTATCCAGACCGCCGATACTCCGCCCCAGACTGTCCAGATTGAAAAACGGAATACAGAGGGAATCTTCCGCCGTCACCGAAACCGTCGAATTGTTCACCAGGCCGAATCCGAATCCATTGCTTGAAACTAAAACGACCCACGTACTGATTAACATTATAGCTTTCATTTCTATTCTCCCGGAAATTCTGTGGATACAATTGCCCGACGGCGATAATTGTCGGCCCCGGTCGCTCCCGCCGTATATGTCGCATAAATCGACCAGCGGTTGCTGACATACCCGTACGGCACCCAGGTCACCGGAAGAGTGCTATTACCGTGAATCGAGCAGATATTCGCCTCCGAATCGAATCGACAGCGGACACTCGATGACGGAGCCACTTCGCCGTAGGCGATTACATAAGTCGTTCCTCCTGTCATCCCCTGCGATACCGTCCCGCTTGTGTTCCATTGCATCGAACCATTGGTGACTGTCAGGGTGGTCGGCATTGCCAGACGATCCGCCGGATATCCGTCAACATATGAATAGGCCGCCAGAGCCACATAGGCCGGGCTCGTGTAAGTCAGGCAGTAAATACTGTATGATGTAATTATCTCCCCGCTTGAGGCGGTGTGACGGTACGATATATTCTCGGATAGCGCCTGGCAGCCGTTTGATACCAGATAGGCCGTGCTGGCGCCGACCGTGCTGTTGCCGAAAGTCGGATCGATCGTAATCGGATATTCGGCGTTGGCAAAAAAATCCGCCGGGATGGCGATGTCAAAAACCGAATCAATCGACAGGCCGCACCAGACCGTCCACCCGCGGCTGTCGCGCGCCCGGGGCCGATAAATATGAAAAGCCTTCCCCGTCGAAAAATTCTCATAGGCGGTATCGCTTCCCTTAACCGTAACATGATTCCCCGGCTCACCGCTATAATAGACAGCATATGAACCGATGACACTATCCGACCGTTCCACCCCCATGGAGATCTCTTCCCCACTCAACATCCCTTGATACTGAAATTCCAGCCCTTTCGATTCTATCGGGAAAATGAGAATATTTGAATCCGGCGGCTTTTCCAAAATAATTTCCCACTCCAGACCGCTGTCGGGTCTGATATAAAATTGATGCGTTTCCAGACTGTCCCGCCGAATCATAAAACCCGGCTTACCCGAAACTATGATTGGCGCCGTAACATACGGTTCACTTCTACCCCCCCGATCCAATAACACGGTTATGACCGCCCTTTCATTCCACGCCGAAAGCGTAATCTTCGGGGAAAAATCCTTTCCGATCGAGTCTCCAATATCGACCGTCAAATTACGACCCAGAATCCGCGAGTCATTCCCTTCCCGGGATAGAGAAGCGTGCCACGAATTGATATCCTGCGCCCGCCCCGTTCCCTGCAGAAATACCGCCAGCAATACCAGGGGCAACCGCCAGATTATCCGAATAATTCCCCCGTGGGTTCGTTTCATCACGCTTTTTTCTCCGCCCCTGAAGATTTCTTCTTTTTTCCCCCGGCAAGATGCGCTTCTCGGATACCATTGATCATCTCCCAGAACTTTCTCTCGCTTTTATCCGACAGGGTTATCTTCCTCTTATATTCCATTATTTTCATAATATCTCCTACCTTGACACCTTTCGAATTATTCCTGAACTTCTCAAATAGATCATTTATCATAATTTCCATCATTTCGAGATCGGTGTATGATTCAGCCTTCTCCGCCGTCATCTTGATTCCTCCACCCTTCCTATCCCAATTCATAAATGAATAGATCGACTCTCACCGGTCCCGGCGAGGCACTGTCCCGCGCGATCCGAAAACCGGTACTGGATTCTCCTCCCGGAAGGAATGCCGCCTCCCGTGACCGGCTCTGCACGATTACTTTGGGATTGTTTATTGTTGCCGGCAGATGGTTTCCCCGAAAATCGACCAGATCGATGAAAAGTATATCTTGCCTCTCTCCTCCCAGAAGTCTCTGGCCATAGCCGACTCTTGTCTGATTTTCGATTTCGCAGACAGTCAGGAAATGCAGTTCCGCACTGTCGGATTTTCCCCAAACCAGAACATCCGGAACCATCCAGAGCCGCCTCCCTCTCAAATATGACAAACTGTTCATGATTTCTCCTCTCACGTTCTGGCGGGCCCGCTCAACCGGGCCGCGTGGGGCCGGTACGGTTTAATCAGCCGCTCATAGTCGCCGCGGTAACTCTCCGCCAGCGCCAGCCACGATTGCCCGCTTGGCGCCATGCGAACCCCCGATGCCAGCATCAGAGCACCCGATACGGCCATCCGGCAGACAATCGATACCGCCAGATAGGTTGCCGCTGTCTGCAGGGCCTGGTCGGCTCCGAATGACCGCTCGGAATCAATTTCGCTCTCAATTATGGAATTGGCCTCCGAGACCGCTTGCATGAAAATAACATCACCCATAACACCCGCCGTCGCCTCGTAATCGACCAGAACCGCCTGATTGTCCTGTATGGCTCCACCGGCCAGCCGGCGGACCTCCCCTTCCGCATAATTGACACTATAGTCGACACCCTCTTCATAGACAATATAGGGCCGATACCAAACCGCAATCTGAGTCCCTTCGGCAATATTCCCGCCGGTGATTCGCATAATCGTAGCGTTGGCCGGGTCGATGGCATAATCAATATTTTCCGTGTAGATCGTTCCGAGTGAACTGTCCGATGCCGCCGCTACCGACCCCACCGCTATTTTCCCCGAAGTCAGCGCCACCGGTTCATTGCCCAGCACAATACTCTTGCCGATCGGCTCCTCACTCCCTCTGGCCTTCACGGCCACACTTCCCGCAAGCAGATTCTTGTTCGGCAATGAATTCCATTGTGTCCCGGAAAATATCACCGGATAGTCCCGCTTCCCGCCGATCGGAATCCCTTCGAAATTGATATGATTCCTGATAAGATCGATACTAGTGTACGGCATGACCTACTCCATCACTATTATTCCGAGATTATTCCCGATCGCCGTCATTTGCGTCCCAATCGGGCCGGAAGAAAACGGCGCCGGAACTGTAACCCGAATCCAGTACAGATTGTGACCCTCGATACTCTTTTTCTGCCATCCCCCCGGTATCGAGCCGCTATCGTCCCAGAGTAGCAATTCCCTGTCCGCGCTCTCAAAATGATACTCCCCGCCCGATGGTGCAAATCCCTGCCATGTTACTCCATCCCAGTACTGCCATGAGACCGTGCCGCCTGAACCGGCGGCAGACAAAATGATTTTGACAAAATTGAAACGATCCTCCATCCCCAGATACAGGGCGTCCCCGACCTCTTCGAACATCGCTCCGGAATCGGCATGATAGATATCAGCCGTGACGGCATCGGCCGCGGCTTCTGTCAGATCCCGAAAGACCCCCGATATGGCTCGATAGCACAACACACGCGAGAGGACATTTTCCCTCGCATCAAGCGGCGCCGGATATGAAAACGATCCCTGAAGCCGATCACTGTAAAGCACCCTTCTTTGATTTGAACCGTAATCGGACAGGTAGATTATATATGGGATATTATCGATATACTTGATTTGAGGCGATATCCCGCCGGACTCATCAATGTCGCCGATTCCGCTCCAGACATTATTATTGTACTCCAGGAACCGTATTTTATCATCATCGAAAACCAGCCCGATCCTTCCATCTTCGGAGACAGTGATGTCAAAATCATCGTCAAGAGCGGTCCCGCTCACAATTTGCACTTCGGCCTCCCACGACGAAATATTGACATGCTTCCGGCGGTAGCCCAGTTTGTCGGCCCCCAGGGTGTAGAAAACATAACAGTACTGACCGGCCATCACGATTTTGGGATAGGCCGTCGTTCCCGCCGCGCTGAGGATCGTCCCGAAACTTGACACCCCCGACGGCCAGGTGAGACCGTCATCGTCGGAGAGTTTAATATTCACATAGTATTGCCCGGCAACATTCCTGCACCAGGCCGCCCAGATTCGGCCTGACTGCTCGATGGCTATCGAGGGATAATAGTTGTCGTCGCCGTCGTATATAGTGCCGAGATCTCCGGCCGTCCAGGTGCCGTTAGAAAACGTCAGTTTTCTGACAACCAGATTGAAATTAACCGCGAGCGTGTACGCCGCGTATATATTCCCTGCGCCGTCCATCACGGCATCGAACGGATAATCGGCGGCGTCATCGAAAACGGTCTCCGGCTCGCTCCACGACAGGTACGGGAAATCGGCCCAGGCCAGTTTTATTTCTGAGCCCGTCGACGCCATAAGCGCCGCGATTCTGCCCGCGTATATTCCCGATTCGACCCGGAAGATTTTTTTGCCCGGCGAGATTCCCGCCGGGTATGACCCTCCGCTGTTTAACAGATATTTATTCATCTTTTTCCTGATTGCATCGGCCCGGCTCGTCACCGGGCCGAAATTAAATGTCTCACGAGATAACCGTATCCAGAACCACCGCGGCCTCTCTTATCACCTTGGCATACGCCACCGATTCGGAAATAACCGCTTCTTCAAAACGCTGCTCGATGATCTTGTCGTACTCCACCATCAGCGGCTGCGTGATGACTTCCTCCACGGCGAACCGCGAATCAAGGCCAATAACCAGATCACCCGGCATATTGTCGGAACGCACCAGAGTCGCCCCCAGCGGACTGAACAGTTCCCCCCGGTTCTGAAAACGATACCCCGCCATCGGGTCCTTGAATTCCTCCATTAGAAGAATATTCTTCAACTGGCCGATATGGCAGATGACTGTATTCATTTCGAATGGTGCAAATTGCGACCAGAGCGTCACCAGGTCGTCGTAGGTGAGCGTGCCCGAGGTTTCGGCATTCACGACCGAAGCGGCATTGGCGTTCCCGTCGCCGTTTATCAGGCAATCGACCGCCAGCCCTATTTTATCGGTCTGCAACCTGAAGCCGATATACCACAACAAAACCCGGAATTGCGCCGTCGTCCGGTACCGCAGCGCCTTGTAACTCGCCTTGAGCCCGAGACCGTACTCCTTGACATTTATGGAGTGATTCTGCTCGGTTACCAGAATCTGCGGAATTTCGCTTCCCTCGCCGATTGAGCGAAGCGAAAAACGGTCGGCTGACGAGGTATCGATATGGAACGGCGTATAGCGGTTATTCGCCACCGTGGTCGTCCCGGCAATGATCGCGTTCAACTCCGGGCGCATCGCCTGACCCTTCTTGATTTCCCGCAGAATAAATTCCGGCATTAAGGCCGGCGCCTTCTGGTAGAACTGCTCCACCGTCGTCGCCTTCGATCCCCCCAGACGGACTCCCGCCAGCGCCAGCTGACGTTCAAAAGCATCGAGCGGGCACGCGGCCGGCGATGGATCATAATCCCCTGTCTCCAGCAATTCGCTCAACGTCATACCCCGGGCATCGGCCTCGAGATAAGTCTCCTTGTCGATATTGAGTTCGGCGGCGCGTCCCAGATCGACCGGCCCGTTGAGTTCCCGCCGGCTCAAATCATTCTCCTCGCGGCCGGCCGCCCGTTGAAATATTTGGTTCATGTTCATTGTCTCCTCCCTCAATTCAGATAAATGATGCAATCGGATGTGCCGTTAACCGCCAGGACTGTCCCCCGGGCGATATTTCCTCCCGCCGGATCGTAACCTGTCAGGACCGGGGCCTGGCGCACCGTTCCCGACACTCCCCCGACCACCCGGTTGCCGACAACCGGATAGGTTGTCGAAATCGGCAGGCGGCAAATACCGCCGATCTGAATGGTGGCCTGCCGTTCCCCGTCATCGGCGTCGGTCAATGTCAGCGCCACCAACTTTCCCAGAAGTTGTGCCCCTGAACTGCACGGCCCGACCGTATCACTGGCCGTCAGTGTCACCGCCTTGCCGATATCGGCGTCTTTCAGATCATCGACACTCACTGTCTGCGCAATGGCGAAAGTCGCCAGCACCGGCGCAATTGCTTCGAGATTTTGATCCCTTATTCCCATGATTTCTCCTTTGATTGTTCCCGATTGGTTCTTTGGCCGGGTTATTTATCCCGCCTGGCCGGGGAAAACTCCCCTCTTTCTCTATATTTTATGCTCGCTCCAGTCGCGCCGCGCGCCCCTCTCCGCCCCGTGCGCCAGATACTTGAAACTGGCCGGAAAATTTTCGCGGAAACGACGCACCGTCCGATCATACAACCGCACCAGTTCCTCCGCTTCGATTCCTTCGAATGAATCGGAGACACGGCACAGCAGTTCGGCGTCATCTTCATCCTTGCGGCTGGCCAGATTGGCCCGAAGCATTCCCGCTATCCGGGCCCGATACTCCTCTTTCAAACAAGCCAGTTCCGCCGCGATTTGACTCAGCCCCTTCAGATCCTGCACCGAATTCTCGAGCACCGCCCGGATATCGTCAAAATTGATTGCTTCCATTGCCTCCGCCTCGAGATACCGGCAGAATGCCTCAATTTTTTCAAGACTCTTGTGTATTTGCGGCACCTTTATCTCCTCTCCTCCGCCAAGTAAAATTCGATTCGCGCCAGGCGCGATTCCACATTATTGCGAAATTGGAAAAATTCATCTTTGCTGACCCGCCCCTCTTTGATCACCACTTCCATCCGGGCCAGTTTCTTGTCGAGCGCCTCCACCAGAACCGTTTCCGCCTTTTCCGCCAGTTGCATCTTGATGTTCCCGATAGTCGTGAAATAGGCCCCCGACATCCCCAGAAGCACCATGATAAAATTGAACAGCGATTTATTTATTATCATGAACCGACCCCGCTTGCCGTTTTCATTCATGGGAACACTCCCCGGCCTCGGCACCGGTCCGATATAATAGAAATCGCGCTTTCCCGTGAAGAACAATCCGGCGCAGATACAACTTCTCTCCCGATGACCCTGTCTCCAGACAAAAACTTTCTCCCGCCTTTTTTATTCTCGCCTTTCCTGAAATAATTTTGTCTGATGATTCTGTCTCTGACAACGCCGCTGCATCGGCAAGAAACCGTTTCCCCGCAAGGAAAGATGATTCTGAGAAATTGCTCAGTCGATAAATACTTTCCTTCCCCTTCCCTTCGGAAATCTTCAGAAAAGCGGCCTCCCCCTTTGAAAGAAGTTCATACCCCTCAATCGACAATTCGCCGGCGGCGGCCAACAATGAAATATCTTGCATCCTTATCATGTCATGATAAAAATGCACCAGCCTTGGCTCTGAAACTTTGATGTGATCATTTTCAATTTTGAATGCGGCAACTTCCAGTTCAACTATCTGACCTGCCTCAATATCCATAGGCGAAGATATCATCGTTGCGATCTGTAATTCTTCCCCGGCCTTGATGCAACCGACACGATAGCGGTACTGACTTCCGCATTTCTCCTTGTCACTGATTACCGCCGGGAAAAGATGGCGCCGCGGAAGGAAAAACCGGCTTTCGGAATCGGCCGAAAAAATCAATGTCCCAAAACGGGTGGAGAGTCTTTCCGTCGCCGGACCCAAATCAGCATCGCCGCATTCCTCGACCGGAAGCAAAAATCGATTCTCTTCGCCAAGAATTTGATGCAACCGGGCATGACGTTCTTTCCCGCTCAATTCCGCGACCCTCTGATTATCCTGCTCGATTATGTCAATAACCTTCAACTCCATTCGGTGAACCGCTGACTTGCGCCCCGCCAGATAGGACTCGATCTCCTGCGGGGTTTGTCTTTCCTTGCCGCGATAGCCAAGCAGGCACCCCTCCAGAACATAATTCCCTTCGGGGAAATTCAGACGACACGCGAACTGCTGTAACCGCGATGATTCCAACTCCTTTTCTGCCGTCTGCAAACTCAGCGCCTGTTCTTTATGAATTAACCTGATCGGAATTGATTCATATGCCGGCATTACCATGTACCGTTGCGCCGGATCAAGGGCATCGATACTCCAGATGCGGTGATATTTTAGTCTTGAATCTTCTATTTTGGATTCGCTATCGCCGCCAATATCCTTGCCACCCATAAACAATTCTCCCGTAATGGCGGTGTTTTCGACCGAACCGCGATAAACCAGCGATGTTTCCAGCACCTTTTCGATCTCGCGATAATTGAAATATGCCTCCCTCTTGGTTCCGTCAACTTCGTAAATTTCCCCCGGGCGGTGACGGCACTCCCGGATATCGGCCCCGCAAATCGAACACTCCGGGAAACTGAATATGAAACTTATCGAGCATTCTTTATAGATGCCGCTGTCGATATTTTTTCGTAATTCCTCGCCCGGTTCGGAATCTTTCCGCCAGTAAAAATAGACTTTAACCCAATTGGCCCCGTCGCGCCGGACCGCTTCGGCATGAAAATTCCGAGCGA
This sequence comes from Candidatus Zixiibacteriota bacterium, assembly GCA_900498245.1. Classification (NCBI taxonomy): domain Bacteria; kingdom Pseudomonadati; phylum Candidatus Zixiibacteriota; species Candidatus Zixiibacteriota bacterium. Next base: position 728,713 of record LS998015.1, on the reverse strand, counting down.
TCGGCAGGCTGTCTTTCCGGTGCCCCACCAGGACCGGGGAATCAATCAACAGATTTATCAGGCTCTGATGCTCGTCAGGCGGAAAACACCCTCCGTAACTGTTGACCTGATCCGAGACGATATACATCGCCCGAATCTCCACTTCATCGGCTCGAATCGGCTCCGGCGGCTTGATATTAGAATTGATAAGGTTCGCCAGTTCCGAAATTCTGTCCGGCTCATTTTCCAAAAGTGACGCCGTTATTTTTCCTACCAGATTTTCCATTTTACCTCCGTCACCAACCCTTCCCTCGGACCATTCACCACCTTTTTGGTATCAAAACTGTCGCTCCAATTTATGCAGGGGGCTTCATACAATCCAGGCACTCCAAAAAATCCTGTGCCGTAACCGCTTGCCGGCCAAATCATTGCAAATAAGCCCGGAATTCCCCACCCCGGCACAGCAATTGCTCAAATCGATTTCGGAAATATTGATAAAGGGAGATGATTGATATGGTGGTTTACCGAAAACAAAAAAGATTCCCGCTGAAATGGCTGGTCGGGGCGATAATCTTTATCATCGTCCTCGGTCTCACTGTTAATGACGTTTCCGGCGCGATGCTCCCATTTTAGGGATTGCGCCCGCATATATATCGTTCGTGCCAACCGGCCGGCATCCTGTCACGGGTGCGGGCCGTTTATATTTTCCCCACCCGCGCTCCTATAATCGGCTGATCCGGGCGATACAGCGGCCATAGGGCCAGCGCCAGCGCCATCACGGCGTCACAGGTATTGTTGTCATCCCACCGGGCTCCCCTCAGTTCGTCCTCCAGCGACCAGACCCTGCCGCTATCATCGGGAATTTCCCAACGTCCATACTTGACTTTTTTCATGCTGTGAAATAGTTCCAGGTTGGTCAGAAGTTCCGCCTTGGTCTTTGGCGTGAAAATAAACGACAGCGGATTCAAATCGGCCAGTTGCGCCGCCACCACATCCCCCAACCCGGTAGCATCGATCACCAGTCGGCCGGGGTACCGTTTCTGGCGATTCCTGATCTCCGCAATAATCACGTTCCAATCCCATTTCTTTATCCGACACAGATCAACCACTGTACTAACCCCTTCTCTTACCAGCACCGTAATCCCGACCGTCGCCGTTTTCTTGCGCGCCAGATCCCAGCCGGTTATATAGAATTTATCCGCCGTTAATTCTTCTTCCGGCGCTTCTATCTTCTTTATAAGGGCGGCGTCGATATCACGGCCCGGAATTATCTCGCCGCCCGAATCGATAAATTGCCCCATAATATTCTGCGCTACCCGCCGGTCGCTCAGGTATTTCATCTGCATCGCCAGATATTCCTCGGAAATATGACAATTTTCCCGGGAATCACCCCCTTGCACATAGGCGTCCTCCGGGCGCTCCTTCAGTTCCTTCATTTTCTGATAGAACCAGTTCCGCCCGTTGGGCGTCGAAATCAGGTCCAGTTTCCCCTTGCGGTCGGCCAGCCGCATCTTGACCACTTCATTGACCACATATTCCGCCTCGTCGTCGAAGGCTATTTCATCATAGATAAAATAATCGTAGTCGTTTCCCAGAAGGTATTCGCCGCGTCGCTGCGTCGAACGGGCCTCGATTATCGCTCCGTTTCCCAAAACAAGGCGGGGATACGGCGTCACCGTCATCTTTTTTATTACCCCCCCGATCCGGCAATTGCTGTTGAGGATACGAACCGCCGTGTTGAAAATAATCCGCGCCTGATCCAGCGTCAGACTGGCCGTGACAATATGATATTTACCGCTCCGATCATAACGCGGCTCCCGCATCCGGAAAAAGGCATGATGAATTATCTTTACCGCCGTGACAAACGATTTTCCCCACCGGTTCCCGGTCACCAGAAGATTTTCCGCTTTGGTACTTCCCTCAAGCCAGCGGATTTGCCCGGGGTGCAACTCGATATCAAGAAACTCCCGGGCAAAAAAGGGGATGTCCGCGATCGCCCGGCGCCATTTATTTCGCTTGAACAAATTCTTAAACGAGCCGCGAGACTGCTTCTTCGGCCTTTTCCCGTGTCACCAGCCCGGCCGTATGCAGTTTGATTATATTTTCCACCCGCGTCCTCTCAATCTCGGCCCGGTCGGAGGCCAGGTAACTGAGCGTATTATCGAAATTATAGCGGCACCGGCAGGATAACCCTTTCAACCCCAATTCGATATTGCCGAGCCACTCCAGGAAACGGGCCGCCTGCCTCTGCACCGAAATCACCTGCCGCATGACCAGGTCGAATTTGAACTGCGCCCAGTTATGGGTCGTGCCGTAACTGAATCCCAGCATGAAAGGCGATAAATTCGTCCCCGCGCAGATCTCTTCGATCATCGCCCGATGATTCAAAAACCAGGCGTTGCCCGAGGCCGCCGTTCCCGACGGGCCGATATATTCGATCTTCACATTGTCCCACGTCACCGGATTGTCCTCCGGCTCGCACCCTTTGATCATATCAACGGTGTCGTCGAAATATTCATTGACCCGATTGACATAGGCGTCGTCACTCTCTCCCGACAATTTATCCGGCGGCGTGATCTTCACGTGCAACCGGTGGTAACCGGCGTTGTGCGATGCCCGGCGCATGTCATCCACCAGTTGTTGCTCGATATGCGCCACGAACGGCACCGAACTCAGGATCGATTTTCCCTGGCCGCTTTTTATGTCGCTGTTAAGACCGAAATAATAAAAATCGTCTCCCTCCAGTTTGAATGATCCCTTTTCCGTTTCCAGGTAGAGATTCTGGTTGTCGTCAGCGGTGATATACGAAGGATCGATCGGAAGGAACCGCTCGACCCCGCTCAGGTCCGGCTGTATGACTATAAAACCGGCGAACGCCCCGTCGGTAAAAAGCGAACTGAAAAAGAGCGGCAGGAATGATTCCAGTCCGCCCATTTTATGATATTGATAGGGATAGATCCTTTGCGACAATTCCTCTAATATCTGAACCCCCCGCTTTTCCTGTGCCTGTGATGCCGGCTCGATTATCTCAAATCGCCCCGGCGCCGATGACAGCCGGCTCCAGGTCCAGATACAGGCATGCAACAAAGGGATATTGTCGCGCAGAAACCGATATAATTCCAGTCGAAATCGGCCGGGCCTGAAATCCTCGGCCCGCCACACCAGATTTCCGGGACCGCTCCCTCCGAAACCCAAACTTGTATAATTCATACTTCCCCGTTCCCGAGGACCGATTATCTCCCCGGCTTTGAACTTTCCCGTTCTTTTCATAATTCTTCCTTTCCGTTAATTTGTCGCTCCATAAAGGCGCGGCCAACAGTGCACACCAAACTGGTAGACTTTTCGCCCATCTTGACAATCTTGACGGGAATCCTAAAGAAGATATTTATAGTCATATTTGACCCTAATAATCTCTTATATTGCATTAACTTACCAAAACCATGAAAACTTCTGCACAGTATGCAACATTGCGAATTTTAACGGACTAGCCGACTACCATATATAGCCATAAGGTATCCAACAGATTCAAAATAATGTGTACAGTGGCGTCGCTGATTGCGGCATTATTATTGCTATCTATTTAGTCGGAGTACTATATAATTTTGAGCGTTTGTCGATCTTATTGGATACGGGAGATTTTATGAAAACAAAATTAACAATTCTGACAGCCATCGCCATTGTGATGATGTGGTCTGTCGCCGGAGCCTTCGATTACAAACTGGGCTATGACTTCGGCAATCCTTTCGATGAAAACAATAACTACGCCCCCATCAATTATCCCGGCGTGGGACATCTGCCCTCACCCGGCCTTCTCGGCGAGGGTGGCGAGGGATTCGATCTGGAAGGGCTCCATTTCGCGGTCCGCGGCGATATGGTTCATATCGCCCTGGTGAATTCCTTCGGGCTGTCGGCCTATTCCACGGCTTGGCATCAGTCCTACGGCCTCGGTAATATCTTCTTCGGCTTCGGCCAGAATTCGACTTCATATGCCATCGATGCCGCCACCGGCCAGCTCTATGCCGTCGATCGCTTTACCGGTATTCCCAATATTCCCGGTTCCTATTATGGCACCTATGCTATCAGAAGTATGGTCGGCGCCTGGCGGATGACGTCGGGAGTCAGTCTCGGCACCACTCTGCACGAAAGAACCATGTGGCAGGGCTTGGAAACCAATACCATTCGCGGCGGCAGTGGCGATACCTGGGTTATGGAATTCGCCTTCAACAAAAATCTGCTCAACTGGAACGGTTCCCGGACCATTAACTTCCACAATACTCTGGCCTGCGGCAACGATGTCATCAACAAAAGCTTCACCGTGGTTCCGGAACCGACCACGATGCTCCTTCTCGGTCTCGGTATGCTTGGGCTCGGAGCGGTACGCCGCAAAGACTGAAATTTCGACAATAAATATCTCCCGTTTAAACCCCTCGCCATCGAGGGGTTTTTTATTCCCATTAATCTTGACACCGGCTTGTTTTTTTGACATCTTTATCAAAAATTTGCGCCGCCGCAGGGATGCTTAAAAAGTTTCGACGCCGTTCTTCAAAGGAATGCGATTGGATAAGAAATTTAATACTCATTATTTCGCTCCCCTTCTCTTCATCATAATCAATTTGATTCTGCTGTCCGGGTGCGGTTCGGATCGAAGCATTTCCCTTCGCTTTCAGGCCGAGAAATTGCTCCATGAGGCCGACAAAATGTACGAAACCGCCGGCATCAGACCCGACCTGAACGACCGGGCCCTCTGGAACCGCATCAAGGATGCCTACACCGGGGTCAACAACTATTGCTGGAAATATTTGGATTCCATACCCGCCGCCAGACCCGAGCACAGTGAATTGGCGACCATCGCCTTCTCGGCTTCCACTCACCTTTCGAACATATATTTCAGTTACAAACAGTATGACTCCGCGGCCGCCGTCCTTAATCTCCTCTTGAGCAAAACCGAACTCGCCGGCATGCCCCTCCTGGATTCCCGGCTCAATCTGGCCCGCATTTACCAAACCCAGGGCGATTGGCCGAAAGCCGTCGGGTTTTTCCACTCCGTCATCGACACCTTCTATCCCCCGGTCGATAACAATCAGATCTTGACTCAGGTCCTGAATCTATTCCTCGAAATTATCGCGACCGACAATATCATCGGCGATACCGCCGCGGCCACGTCCGAATTCAAAGCCGCCGAAAAATATTACGGCCGCCTCATTTCGGATTGGCCGCACTCCGCCCTGTCAACCGCCGCCAGAGGAAATCTGGCGCGCCTCTATCGCGATCGCGGTGAATGGGATAAAGCCATTGATAATCTGTCCCTCATGAAAGACTCTACCGGTCGAACCGACCCTAACGCGGCCTTACTGATCGCCGACATTACCGCTTCCGGCAAAAAGCAGTTTGCCGAATCCTATCGGCTGTATGATAATCTGCTTGGCGCCACCAATGACACTACCCTCCTCCCTATTATCTATGCCCGAAAAGGACTGGCCTATTTCCTGGCGCGAGACTTTGATAATTGTCGGGCGACCATGAAAATAATCAAGGATAAATACCCTCGGTATTTCAACGGTAATCCATTGCCCCAGAATTACTTGGCCCTGTCTTTGGCCGAAAGCGGACAATGGGATCTGGCCGAAAACGAATTTCGCTGGCTGATTGATAATTTCCCCGCCACCGAGCAGGCATTCAATGCCTATCTCTTCATCGCCGACCATTATTCCAAAGACGGCAATCAAAGCGTGGCCAATTCCTGGTATGGCAAAGCCGACCAGTTTTACGACCAGATGAGTCGTCAATACGTCGGTACCGAGATTGAGGCCTCGGCCTTGTTTTATAAGGCCGAAGTGGCCCGGCGACGGGAGAAATGGGCCAAAGCCATCGAATATCTGACCGACATTTTTAAAAAGTTCCCCGATTCCGACATGGGGCGGCAGGCTCTCGTAAGCGCCTCGGAAACTTACCGGCTGAAACTCAATAATCCGGCTGCCGCCGACTCCCTGATTCGGCTCTTGACCCGGGAACCAATCCCGCCGGACGGGGGTAAAAATATTGAATCTCTTTCCGATGATAGAAAGTAAGACTGTTTATTTCTTAAACTAATCTGGAGGAATAATGACCCTAAAGAAAATGGTTTGGTTGGCGGTCGGTCTGCTCCTGCTTCTCTCTTCTAATCTCTGGGCGCAGAAACCGGACGACAAATTTGGAGTAATCGATACCATATATATCGAGCCGTACAAGATCGATGGCATGCACTGGGGAATAAATGTTTCGCTCGTCAATGACGAGGAAATTGTCGCCATGTCGATCCCCCTGGCCCTCAGCGCCGGCAAAAATCGGGTCGTCGCCGATTCTACCATATTTAAGGGCGGCCGGGCGGATAGTTTCAAAGTGAAAATGGTGCGGGTCGATACCACCAGCCAGTGCGTCACCATCGGACTGATTGCCGACATGGGCGTGTCGGTTCCCCCGATTCCGGCCGGTAAAGGCCGAATCGCCACCGTGTTCGTCTCTTCTCTCGACGGAAAAGACATATCGGCCCTTAAAGTTGATACCACCACCACCCCTCCGGGAAACAATCTGCAGTTGGTGAAACAGCCGTCCGACGGCATCATCCCGGCTGTGGTAATTAAGACGGCGGGAAAAGATGCCCCCATGGAGAAGGAAGCCGAAAAACCGGAAAAGAAGTAGCCCCTTAAATTCAAAAATGGAAAAAGCCCCGCCCTCGGCGCGGGCTTTTTTTATTCCTCCTCGAATCGAGTCGTCAGGCGAATCTCACGCTTCCGGCGGAGAAATTCCTTAAGTTGCTCCTGCACTTCTTGAGGAAGTCTCTCTTTCGCAAAGAATTCCTTGTACAGAACATTCTGATCCAGTTTGAAACATTCCTCCAGATTGGCCTCGCGGGCCAATAACGACAATTTCAAATAGGTCTCTTCATCTTCGGTTTTCGACGGAAAACCGTCCGCTTCCGAAAAACTTATCTTAACATTCCCTTCCGGCGCCGTCAGCGCTGTCACCTCGGTCTCTTCCGCATATTTTGTTATATCTTCTTTCAGCGCCTTCAATTCCGTCTCAAGAACTTTCTTCTGCTGCGTCAATTGCAAATATTTGGAAGCCAGATCGCGCCCGAATTCAGCATCGAATTCTACCGATATTTCGTCATCGAGCGCCAGTTTATGACGCTTGGCCGGGCATAATTGAAAATAGACACACCAGTTGCACAGCGATGACTCCTTCGGCGGAAAATTATCCTCCCGGCGCGCCCGCTCGATTTCCAGAATCCTCTGAAATGTCCGGTAACGCACCTCCTCCAGTTTGTCGGCATCCATGGTGGCTTTGAGAATCACGCCGTGTCGAAGAAATATCTGCTTTAATTCAATCTCTTTGAAATCGGGCCAGAGATGATTTACTCCTATCTGATAGAGCCCCATCTGATCGCTGTCATCGAGACTCTGTTGTGTCGGGAGTGCCGCTCCGGTCTTATAATCGATTATCTCCACGACACCGTCGGCCCGCCGGCAAACCCGGTCAATCTTCCCCTGAATCGAAAAGCGCCCCGCCGGGTCGAGCGGAAAACGAAACATCCGCTCCAGCGCCACACTGATACCGTCATCGAACGGCGCCAACATCTCGAAATATTTTGCCAGAGCCCGGGACCCGATCTCGATATAATCATCGATCCCCAATTCCTCGCGCGTCACTTTTATTTTATCGCGGTCCGGCCCTTCCCAGTACTTTAGATAATATTCCAGGGCTTCGCTCTGCGTTAATGTCTTGCCATCCATCTTCAGCCGGTACAATCGTTCCAGCGTCCGATGGACCGCATCGCCGAGGAAGGCCTCCACCCCCACCGGCTTCTCCACCGCCGCCTTTTCGATATGTTCAAACTTGTATTGCCGGGGACAGTTAAAAAAGGTGCCGATCCGGGAAAAACTGTACGATATGGCCATCCGTCCTCCTTGATTATTGCATACGGGACAAAAATAATATGACAGGACGCTTCCGTAAAAGCAATCACTTAATAAAAAAATACCGGCCTTAGGGCCGGTATTAATTTATCCATAAAATAAATCCATTACGGCAGATTGAAATTCAAACCCGCCGTAACACTGTTGTACTTCGTGACTTCACCGGGAGTGTTTATCCAGTTCATCCGATACTCGGCCGATATCTCGAAAGGAAACGCCGGCAGGCTGATATTGACGCCGCCCATTAAATGATAGCCGAGACGGGATACCGATCCCGGAACCGTGATTCCATTATCCGACAGCGACAGACTCAGCGGACGAATATAATCGAAACTGAGGTGATGATTCCCGATTCCGCCGCCCAGATAGGGGGAAACGACCGGAAACTTGAATGGATATACCAGCGAGGCTGCATAGGTAATGTCATGCATCTTGAGTTCGAACGACTGTCCGCCGAAATCATACTGCTTGTTCTTCCAGGCGTAATCTCCGGATATTATAAGATTGACCGTCGGGAGTGTCGCAATCCGCAACTGGGCCCCGATCAGGTTCATTTTGTCGGTATCGAAACTTCCCACCGTCAGTCCGGCCTGCTCGTAATTACTGACCATTCCGCCCCTCACGCCGAAAGAAAGACCGGTGATGGCGAACGCCGGCGCCGATACCAGAAAGCACAAAAGGAGAATTGCTGTCTTTTTCATTATAACCTCCTTATTTCTATATATTATCGGCTATTCCGTGCCCAATATTAAGCCTCACCACATGCTGACCGCCCGGGGACAGCAAGTGACTGGATATTATAAAATTATACGGAATGGACAATAAGAAAATAAAGCTATTGCGCGATATTCTGCGCCCGGAGACCGTTGATCAGTGTATTCAATTTTTCCACTTCGGCCCGGGCCGCCTTGTCGAAGTCTTCGTCGGCCGAGGCATAGATGACCGTCCGCGAAACATTGATAATCGCCGGCTTGCGGAAATTGTCCGTCCCCGATAAAACCGCCTGCTCCAGACTCCCCCCCTGCGCCCCGACACCCGGTATCAGAATCGGCACGTCGCCGGAGACTTTCCTGATATCGGTCAGTTGCTCCGGATGCGTCGCCCCGACCACCAGGCCCAGATTCTGCTCCTTGTCCCAGTACGCCACCTTCTCGGCCACATACATATAAACCGGCTTATTTAAAACATGCAGAAACTGAAAATCCCGGCTGCCCGGATTCGACGTCAAACAGAGGACAAAAGCCCCCTTGTCCTTATATTCCAGAAAGGGGCGAATCGAATCATACCCCATATACGGATTCACCGTCACCCAGTCGGCCCCCATCCGTTCGAAAGCCGCGGAGGCATAATGCGCCGCGGTATTCCCGATATCCCCCATCTTGCCGTCCAGAATCACGATTAAATCATCCGGGATCTTCGCGATTATTTTCTCCAGAAGCGAAAAACCCTCCGGGCCCAGTTCTTCGTAGAACGCCACATTCGGTTTGTAACAGCAGACTATGTCGCTGGTGGCCTCCACGATTCGCATCGTGAAATCGAACAATCCCTTTATCGATGTCGCATAGTTGGTCGGGACCTTCTTGCGGTCGATATCCAGACCGATGCAGAGCATCGACTTGTTCTTCTCCTGAACATGTTTCAATTCGCCGGTGGCGCTCATCAGTACGGTCTCAACTTTCCGATTATTTCCCTGACAGAGCCCAATTTATTTTCCACAAGGTATTTTTTCAAGTCTTTTATTATCATCACCGGCGCCTTCGGCTCGACAAATAGAGCCGTCCCTACTTGAACCGCCGTCGCACCGCAAAGCATGAATTCCACCACATCTCGGTAATCGCTGATTCCTCCCAAACCGATCAGAGGAACTTTGACGGCCTGAGAGACTTTGTAAACCGCCGCCAGGGCCACCGGCTTGACCGCCGGCCCCGAGAGGCCGCCCGTGTTATTGGTCAGGCGCGGGCGCCCGGTATTGATATCGACCGCCATGCCCACCAGCGTATTGATAAGCGATAGGGCGTCCGCACCCCCGGCTTCACAGGCCCGGGCAATCTCGCCGATATCGGTCACATTGGGCGACAACTTCGCCACCACCGGCCGCGGAAATACCGCCTTGACCTCCCGCACCGCCCGCTCCGAAAGCGCCGCGCTCCCGGCGATAGTCATCCCTTCCGCTACATTGGGACAGGAAAAATTTAGTTCCACCATATCGGCTCGGGGACAGTCCGCCAGCCGTGCGCAAATCTCCACATATTCCTTTATGGCCGCTCCCGCCACATTAACCACCACCCGAGTATCGTACGGCTCCAGAAATTTTAATTTTTCTTCTATGAACTTGTCCGCCCCGACATTCGCCAGACCGATGGCATTCAGCATTCCCCCCTCGGTTTCGGCCGTCCGCGGCGGCGGGTGCCCGTCCCGCGGCTTTACCGTTATCGACTTGGTGACTATTCCCCCCAGTTGCGACAAATCGAAAACCTCGGCCAACTCCTCCCCGTAACCGCACGTCCCTGAGGCCGTCAATATTGGATTCTTGAATCGGACACCGGCGATTTCCACCGATAAATCAGGTATCATAGAAGCACCTCCCCGATATCATAAACCGGCCCTTCCCGGCAGACTCGGGTGTATCCGCCGGCTCGAAGCGGCCGAATACAGCCGAGACAGACTCCGATACCGCACGGCATCGGCGCCTCTAATGACAACTGCCCCGGAATCTGTCGCCTGCGTCCGTATTCATCAAGAGATTTTAGCATCCCTTCCGGACCGCATCCATAAAGACGGAAACTACCCTCCCGCCCCTCTATCTCGGAATGAATCGCCTCCGTTACCAAACCCTTGAAGCCGTATGAACCGTCGTCCGTCGACGGATATAATTTGGCTTTTAACTTTCTGATTCGCGATATTTCCACCAGGTCATCTTTCATCTGGCCGCCGTAGAAGAAATGCACTTTAGACATGTCATAACCCCGGTCGGCCATCTGACGTGCCAAAAAATATATTGGCGGCATCCCCACTCCGCCCCCGGCCAGAAGGGACATTTCGTTCCGCGACGGTAATTTGAAGCCGTTACCCAGCGGTCCCATCAGATTGAGTATCTCTCCTTCCGGCAATTCCGCCAGAACGCGGGTCCCCCGACCGAAAACCTTGAACAGAATATCAATCGACTTGTCCTCGGCATTAACATCATAGACGGAAAAGGCCCGGCGAAAGTAAATATTGGAATTCGTCAACCGGATATGAGCAAATTGTCCCGCCTTAATTGCCGCCGTACGTGAAAAAGGACCGATGGTCATGACAAAATAACCCGGTCCGACTTTCTTCTTTTTTATAATTTCGGCGTTCTCGATAACAATTTTGCTCATCTCAAACTCGGTGGAACGATCGTGTACTTATATACAAACCACGAATTCATCAATTCCGGAGGAATAATATGGGTGTTAAAATGCGAAAGCCTAACAATATCGGTCGCCTCCTCGTTGAGGTCGTCGGAACTCGTCGGATTCATCAAGCGGACATCCTCCACATCCCCGAAGGGATTAATCTTTATCTGAAAATATAAATATAAATTGTCGCTGAATTTTAAAGAATAAGCCGAGGCGGGGAACTTAAATTCCCGATCCACTTTTATCGGGTCCTGGTCGATCCGCCCGATTTTGTTCCCGTCGGGATCGATATAATACCGTTCCTCCGGCGTCACGAACTGCTGGGTCGTCGTATCGGAACTGTCGGCGGCGGCATATATCGGCGCTTCCGTATTGCCCGTATCGGATACCTGTTTCTGCGGCTTCGGCTTCACAATCAGTTTTTTGTCGACGATTTTGCCGTACTCGGTATTGGGAAAAGAATCGGCAAAATCGGCATAGGCGTAGTACAGCGATGAATCCGACGGGCTTTGGTACGTTTCTGTCAGCCACAGAAGCGAAAAGCGGGCCTGGTTATTCAACTTCGATCGGGGGAAACTGTCGACCACGATTTGAAAATAGTACCGGGCCGAATCGATCGTGGCCGAATCCAGCGCGAATTTTTCTCCCTGACGGTAATAATAACTGGCGTAACCGGTGTCCGCCCGCGTCCCCGATAGTCCCAGAAGTGAAATCGCCTCCTCGGTATAGTCGGATCGCGGATAATCTGCAAGAACTTTCCGGAGCGCCGAATCGAAACCGAGGGTATCGCTGAAGTAATCCCTCTTCATTACGGCAATGGCGATCAGGGCCTTGGGCGCCAGGGTCGAATGCGGGAAATTATCCAGAACCGCCTGAAATTCGTTGTACGCCGAGTCTTCCTTATCCAACTGCGTCAAATACAATTCCGCCAGCAGGTACTGGGTCTGGGCGGCGCTGTCCAGGGTTTCCGGTTTGGTCGTGGAATCGAATTCTCTCTTTTTGGAGTATTCCTGCAGTTTGCCAATATCGCTCGAGCGTTGCAGGGCATCCTGATAGATGGCCGTCCCCGAACCGGCCGTTTTGGCCTTATCATAATAGTCTTTGGCCTTCTTATAATCTTCGTAATCGAACTGGTAAATCAATCCCAGGTTATAATTGGCCTCGGCCCCCGTCATCCGCTGGTTGTTATCCGCGACACTTTTATAAATATCCTCGGCCCGGGCCAGATCGCCGTCCAATTGGTACCCGTAAGCCATCATCAATTTGACCGCCTGCAGGGAATCATACATGAGGGGATTGGAAATCAGTTTATTGAAATAATTCATCCCGTCATCGATCTGATACAGATAGAGACAGCATTCCCCCGCCCGAAAAGTCGCTTTGTACTCGGTCTTCAAATCAATCTTGTTTTTCAGGACTTTCAAATAGCGGTCCAGCGCCGGCTTATACTTGAACCGGGCGTAATAGCCGTCGGCAATATTCATCTGCGCCACAATCTTGTCCTGATCGTCCCCCAGCGAATCGACCAGCGTCTGAAAATAATGCTCCGCCTTGTCATAATCCTTCTCGTCGAAATAATATGTCCCCAAAGCCCGCGCCGCCTCCGCCTTGATCTTCTTGTCCTTCTCCCCGGTGAATAGTTTCTCGAACAGAACCATGGCGTCGGATTCCTCGTCCATCATCAATTTGGACTTGGCCAGATACAATTGCGATTCCTTGACATATTTGGATTTGGGGTAGTCGGCGAGAAGTTCCCGGAATCTCTTTTCCGCCTTTGAATAATCCGAGAGATAATAATTGGAGACGCCGTTTATAAAAAGGGCATCGTCAATCCACGACGATTTCGGATATTTATCCAGAACCTTCTGCGATTTTTCCAGCGCCTTCTTGTACTCCTGCTGGGCGACACTTTTCGTCCCCTTCTTTTCGGCCTGGATCCGCTTGCTTTCGGCGGAATTGAAATTCTTCCGGGCGTAATAAAAGGTGTTGAAATAGACGCATCCCGACAGATACAACAGCACCGTCAGAAGAAATATCGCCAGTCTAAACCGCTTCATATTCCATTTCCTGGATATACCCGTGCCGCATCCCCGCTTCGTAGAACGCCTCTACCGCGGCGCGAAATTCCTCCGGCGTGATTCGTCTCGATATCCGGTCGTCCTGCAGGGCCTTGTATGCCGGAAAATACTGGCTCATCAAAGATACATGAACATTGGGTGAAACCTCTTCGGCCAGAAATTTGAATATCCCCGCCGAACCCGAAAGATTCTCCGGCAAAACCAGATGCCGCACTATTGCCCCGCTCCGTGCGATTCGCCGGCGATCAAACTTCAGGTTCCCCACCTGCCGATACATCTCCCGTACCGCCGCCCGGTTAATCTCAACATAATTATGGCAACCGGAGTATTGGTGAGCGATGTCATTATCGTCATAACGCATATCCACAAGATATATATCTATTATACCCTCCAAAAGCCTCAATATCTCCAATTTCTGGTATCCGGAGCAGTTGTAAACCAGCGGTAGATCCATCCCTTCCTGCCGCGCCATGCCAACCGCCATCAGAATCATCGGGAGCATATGATCCGGGGTGACAAAATTGATATTGTCCGCCCCTCGCCTCTGCAGGTCAAGCATCATCCCCTTCAGTTCCTCAATCGTCACTGTCCGTCCGTTGCCGAACTGTGAAATGGGATAATTCTGGCAATACCGGCAAAACAAGGAGCAGTTGGCCAGGAAAATGGTCCCCGAACCGTTGCCGCCGGAGAGCGGTGGCTCTTCTCCCAGATGAATATTAAAACTGGCTACTTTCAATTCCGCCCCGCTGCGGCACTTCCCGAGTTGGCCCGCCCGACGATTCACACCGCAATCCTGCGGGCAGATTTGGCACTCCGACAGCGAATCGTATAATTCCTGCCCCAGTGCGATTATTTCTTCCGGAGGACGATTTTTCATTCCTTGAGCCTTCTGACTATCTCCGGAAGTATCTCGCCCGATTTCCCTTGGGCAAACCAATCGGCGTACTCGGTCAGGGGCGTCGGCTCGATATTAATTTCGACCAGATATGCCCCGTTCCGACGGGCCGTCAACGGCATCGCTGCCGCCGGGTAGACAATTCCCGATGTCCCCACCGAAAGAAATATCTCCGCCCGGCCCGAAGCCTCAAACGATTCCTCCAGGGGCCTCTCCGGTAGCATCTCCCCGAACCAAACCACATCGGGGCGAATCCTGCCGCCGCATTGACACTTGGGAATATTTCCCGAGTCCAGGTTAATTTCCCCCGTGAACGGCTCCCCGCACTCAAAGCATTTGTTCCGCGATATATTCCCGTGAACTTCCAGAAGATTTTTTGAACCGGCCTGGCGATGAAGCCCGTCGATGTTCTGGGTGATAAGAGTAAAATCCTGAAAGAGTCCCTCCATTTCCGCCAGAGCGAAATGCCCCGGATTGGGAGTTACCTTGCTCATCAGATCCCGCCGATGCAAGTACCATTCCCAGACCAGTTTGGGATTACTCAGGAAAGCCTCCACCGTGGCCAGTTCCTCCGGACGGAATTTCGCCCAGAGTCCGTCCATCCCGCGAAAGGTCGGTACCCCGGACTCGGCCGATATTCCCGCCCCGGTAAGAACCGCTACTTTCTTGGCCCCTTTTAGAATTTGCAGAAATTTTTCCGGAATTTCTATCATAGCGATGTAAGATACGAAAATTTCCCCCCGCGGGGAACAGATATTTCGGAGCGCTTCTCAGGAGGGCCATCATCAAATCCACCCTTTGAAAGCCCCGTTGGAAATTCTGAATTATCGAATTTTCAATGTAAGAAGTGAGTTAAGAAAATCCGCCGGCTCTCTTTTCGAACGTCACGGCCTTCATTACGGAATCGACCAGAAAATAGTTCTCCGCGTGAAATGGCATATAAAACAGGTTTATTCGCTCCGGAGCAATCACTTCGTGCCCGCCCTTTGCATTATGATCCCGGGAAATTTTCTCCCGGTATATAATTACTTCCGCAAGCGCCAGCGCTTCGTGAAGTCCCACCGATACCGGATGATAATTCCCGTCCGTATCCTCAGCCTCGCCTATCTCGAGTTTCGGGTAGGCGCTCGACATCCGCTTGGCCAGTTTGAACATCCCCTCGAAATTGGCCATCTTGAATGCCGGGACGACCAGCCACCCGGAATTATAAATCCCCCCGAACATCTTTCGCAGGACTACGGCCGCCTTCTCTCCCAGTTCTATCGCCCAGAACGGATACCGGCGGTCATTCGCAGCTCTCGGCGCCACGACGAGTCCGATCCTTTGAAGCATCTGCGGATACCTCTCCAGTTGAATCAATCTCTGGCAGTTATGGCAGATATAGACATATGATTGTTCCCTCGGCAGATCGACCCCGCATTCGGGACAGCGGTGCAGGACCACCGCGAGTCGTCCGAATGACATCTGGCTCTCTCCCTTGGCCGGGCTTTCTTCCAACCCGCTTTCCCCCGCTCCCTGAGTTACCCTTCCCGTCATACCGTCCATGACAAATCGATAGGGCTTTCCTGAGAGAGAGAGAGTAATGATGAAGTACGGAAAAAAAACCACCGCCCCCTGCGGGTGAAATAATTCCGTCCGGTTGCGGCCGAATTCCGCCTGCACGATATTCCCCATCCCCGCCACATTTTTTTCCATCGACAGCAGAACCTCGGTCCACGGTTTTATGACCGGAAAACATTCGAATCCGTCGGCGATATTCTCCTGAGCGTACGGTCTGAGTTTTATATACTCCGCCCGCACTCCCAGAGAATAAGGAATATCATCCGATAGTGGCCCCGCCCCGACTGTGGCCATGAACGGCGTCAGGGCGATATCGGTTTTGGCATCCTTGACGGTCACTTCCTGGTTATATTGCTCGTCGATCGCCACGATCCGTTCTTCGATACGGTTCCGGAGTTTCAGAACAATGGCGTCGATCTTCCAGTACGGATAGTACAGCGCCGATATCTCGGGCATCGTGCCTGTCAGGGGCAAACCGCTGTCTTTCAAATAACGGTCCAACCGGGGCCGCATTTCGGATTTCTCGATTTTACTTTCGGCAACGTATGCGGGCGGCACTTCCGGCATCACCACCCGCAACACCGAACCGCAGTGAGGACAGGTCAGGACAAAGAAGTCATTCTCCAGTTCCAGTTCTCCGCCGCACCCGGGGCAGGTCACCCCGATATAAAAACCGCTTTTGCCCTTAGGCCGGATTGCTGTCGGCATCATTTATCGCCTTGCCGCATGAGCCGCAGAATTTCGAACCGGGCATTATTTCCGCCTGGCAATGCGGGCATTTCAGTTTGGCGTCGAGTTTGTAGCCGCAAAACATGCAATAACTCGCTTCTGTCGGAAGTTCCTTGTTGCATGACGGGCAAATATTCTGGGCCACCATCTGGTGCCCGCAACGGTAACAATAGCGCGATTGCTCGGGCGTCTCGCTGTGGCACTTGGGACAGGTCACGGTCGCGATCGATTCCCGCTTCAACTCGGTCTGCTCCGGCGAAAAAACTTTCGACATCATCCCCGGCATCATCAGGCCGACCCCGGCCGCCATCCCCATCCCGGCCCCGGCTGGCGCCATCCCATTGGTGCTTCCCAGCCCTTTGGCCATTTCAAATTTCAGAAACTTATCCAGATCCCCCACCGCCTCCAACCCCGACCGCTGGTCGATCATTTGCGCCACGTCATCGGGAGGGGTAATCGATGAAATATAAAAATCGACCAGGTTCAACCCGTACTTTTCGAATTCCACCCGCACCAGTTCTTTGAACTGCTCGGCCAGTTCCGTGTACTGCGCCGGCAAATCGAGTACCGTGTCCAGTTTTTCACCCAGTAAATCATTCATGCGGGCGATAATAAGATCGCGAAGATAATCCTGGATGTCCTCCGTGGTATAGCGCGCCTGCCGCCCCACGATTGTATTCAGAAAAACGATCGGCTTTTCGATTTTCATCGTGAAGGCCCCGTGGCCGCGGAGACGGATCAAACCCAGTTTGCTGTCCTTGAATGTCACCGGGTGCTTGGTCCCCCATTTCAGATTGATAAAGGTCTTCAAATTGACAAAATAAACCTCGGCCCGAAACGGCGAATTAAATGCAAACGGGGCCGAAAGAAGCCTGGTCAGAATCGGTACGTTGAGCGTGGTCAGAGTATGACGGCCGGTCGCGAAAGAATCGCAGGCGTGACCGCTCTTGAAAAATATCGCCATTTGGGAATCGCGCACGATTAACTGCGCCCCCAATTTAAAATCCGCGGAACCTTCCTGCGGAATGCGATAAATCATCTCATCGCCGCTCGGATTCATCCATTCGATAACTTCAATTAAAAGCGACATAACAACTTTCCATCTTTTGGGAGTTTATGTATTTACTCTGTTTTTCGACACTTTTCCCCTTTTCCTTGAACCCCGCTCCGAACCGTCTCGCCGGTCGGGAAATCGTTATTCTATGCGGCTTTTCACCCCATTTCCTGCTTGACAGCCCCGCCGACGACGGATATATTTAAATCAGGTCAGATTCTACCGTTTCAATAAATTTTTCGACACCGGACTCGACAACCCGGTATTCAACGGCATTCGACATTGATTGGGATCGATCCTGCGGCATTGCGGCCGTTTGATGCCTATCTCCCGTCATGTCTGCTGATGACGTTTAATTTTATTGGCAGGGGAGTACAAACCTGTAAGATCCAAAAACAATATTCAGAATCGAAATCATAAACGATAACCGGGGCAAACATCTTCGCATTACATTTACCGATTCTGCCTGATTATAAATAGAAATTGCCCCAATAGTCTCTAACGTACCGGACGTTCTAGGAGGTGATGCTTCTGACCGTAATCGAGTGATAATTAATTCCATAATCTCTTAAGTTCATGATTGGGGGTAAATTGTACTTATGAAAAAGAACTCTTTGTTTCTCCTCGCTATGACACTTGTCCTCGGATTTGGTATTTTCATTCCCGCGGTGCTGGCCGACGGTGCTTCGTGGCTCACTCCCTGGGAATATCGCAAATTGGTTTCCATATCGAATCCCTGCGGCAATGATCTCTCCGGCTATCAGGTCGAAATCACTCTCGATGAAGAGTTTGACTTCTCCCGGGCCCTGCCTGATGGCGGCGATATTCGCGTCACCTCCGATGACGGCGTCACTCTTATTCCATTCTGGATTGAAACCTGGAACCCCGGCTCGCAGGCCGCGACCATATGGATCAAGGTTCCCTTTTTACCGGCCGCGGGCGCGGCGGTTTATTTGTACTATGGCAATCCCGCCCCGCCCGGCCCGACTATGGTCGAGGTCCCTCCCGTCGGACCCTGGACCAAAATTCCGGGAAACCCCATACGCCCGATCGGAGATCCGGGTAATGGCGAAAGTCTCCTCGGCGAAAATATGGTCTATGATCCTGTCACGGCCCATTATTGGGTCGTATTTGCCATTTATCGCGGCGGTTCGCAGGTCGGCCTCGCCTGGTCGGATACACCCGATGACCCCGCTTCGTGGCACTGGCACGGTCAGGTTATCGCCCTGGCCAATGCCCCACACATCGTCTATCATGACGGCCTCTGGCACATCTTTTATTCCGATTGGAGCGGCGGATGGGGACCGCCCGCCCCGTCTATCTGCATTGATACCGCTACCAATATCGGCGGCCCGTACGCCCGCGCCGGGACCGCCCTGACCGTCTCGGAAACCTGGGAGGCGGCCCGTGTCGATGAACCCTATGCCTTTGAACGATCCGACGGCAAATGGATTCTGCTCTATATGGGTGACGCCGGCGGCACCACCGAACAGATCGGGTATGCCATTGCCGACGATATCATGGGGCCGTACACGAAGTTCCCCGGTAATCCCTGCATCGCCTTCGGCCCGTCCGGCTCGTATGATGCCGGAACTGTCGCCGATGCCTGGGCGGTCGAATTCAACGGCACCTTTTACATCGGCTATACCGTCAGTTCCACCAAGAGCAGTCCCTGGCGGACCGCTATGGTCACTACCACCGACTGGACCACCTTCACCAAGCAGGGTATTATCCTTGACTGGGGCGGCTCCGGCGAATGGGATCAGTATGATGCCTTCCGGGGGGCGGTCTCAAGATTCGGCGATACCTATTATTTCACCTACACCGGCAAGCAGACATCCAACTATCTCATGGGCATAACCAAGCAGGACGCCTTCATGCCGGTCCTGCTTAACGACCCCGACCAGGTCTTCGAATTCGTCGATTATTTTGATACCGATCTGCACAAATGGGTGGCCAGCCATTCCGGCGTCGGAAGTTCCGTCGCCATCGCCGGCGGTATCATGACTCTGACCGGTATTCCCGCCAGTTATGTTCAGGTGCGCGGTAACAAAGCGATCGGTACCGGAACCATCATGGAATGCCTGGGGCGCCATCCCGATGCCGGTCTCAGCCCCGGTGCGGTCGAAGGCAATGCGGCCGCCGAAGTCGGTTATAAGCCAGCCGATTTCAGTTGGAACAATGTCGCTCGCATGATGGACTGGCCCGATCTCCACAAATATTGCATCCAGGCCACCAATGGCGGCTCCAACTCTGGATACATCCCGACCGCCGTCGATTTCGATGCCGATTGGCACCTCTATCGCATACACCGGACCGGTACTGGCGATGTTCAGTTTCAGGTTGACGCCAACCCGTTCGAAGGTATCACCGCTCCCTATAGCCCGACCATCGACCTCTATCCCTGGCTGATGTCATATTCTCGCAATACCGCCGCTCAGAGCCGTTTTGAAGTGGACTGGGTTCGCGTTCGTAACTGGTGCGGCGCCGATGCCGCGGCCGTTCTCGGCCCCGAAGAAAGTCCGGTCGGCAATATCTTCGGATATGTTCGAAGCGGTCTGACTGGTCTCCTTGGCGTCCGCGTCGATCTCGTTATCTCCGGCGGTGAACCCTACGGCTTTGCCTACACTGATCCGGCGGGACATTATTCCTTTAATAATGTCCCCATCGGTGATTATTCCGTCGATATCCAGCCTCCGCTCGGCTATGTTCCCGTTGGTACCGCCTCCGTTCCTATCGCCCTGACCGGCGGAGACCATCAGATTGATTTCGCCCTGGCCGATGCCGCCTCCGGCAAAATCCGGAACATCTGGTGGTGGAAAACTCAGGTCAGTTATGTCCGCGACGGCCTCCGGGCCGAAATCACCCGCGCCGATTTCGACAATTACGGTCAGCAGATTTTCAATCATTTCTATTTGAGAGACGACGGCAACTCCATTCCGATTGCCCGGTGCACCTATATCGATGATCCGCCGCGGCCGCTGAATTTCGATGATTTCGTGCAGATATTTCTCGGTCCTTACGACGGTTCCAATCAGGCCTGCGCCCGCAACGCCCTTCTGACCAACCTCCTGAATATTGCCTCGATTCGCCAGGCCCAGTTGGCTATTGTCAGTCTCGACGGGGCCACCGCCACTCAGGCCGTTACCTATTTCGGCGGGCTGTACCTCATCGGCGGCAATACCAACTGGTATATCGCTTTCATCAATTTGAGGAAAATGCACATGGGCGAAAAAATCGCCGCCGGAGTCATTCCTCTCTCAACACCGAATATTCTCTACAAGAGCGAGGAAATCTCTTCTCTGCCGGCAACCTATCGCCTGTCACAGAATTATCCCAATCCGTTCAACCCGATCACAACCATTTCGTTTGCCCTGCCCAAACCGGGCCCGGTGACAATCGAAATTTACAACATGATCGGACAAAAGGTCGCTGAATTGATTAATGCTCCTCTGGCCGCCGGTTATCATGTCATCCAGTGGGATAGCCGTAATCAGACCGGTTCGCCGGTCGCCAGCGGAATCTATTTCTATCGCCTCAGG
The DNA here is from genome assembly GCA_900498245.1 of Candidatus Zixiibacteriota bacterium. Lineage (NCBI taxonomy): Bacteria > Pseudomonadati > Candidatus Zixiibacteriota > Candidatus Zixiibacteriota bacterium. The sequence goes on along the minus strand of LS998015.1, from coordinate 707,538 downwards.
GCCGACAACTTCTGCGATACCAAAAAGATGATTCTGCTGAAATAATCCTCTTTTATGGGCCGATTGCCCGCGAATCGTCTCCCCGCCCGGCGCCAAATTCTCTCGGCGCCGGGCCCTTTTTTAATACCAATTATGGATAATATTTCTCCATAATTGCGCCTTATCATCCGTATATAAAGTTGAATTCAAGTAATCCTACGGAGGCTAAAATGAAATCAAAATTAATGTCGCTCGCAGTCGTCGCCGTCTTTGTCGCCCTCGCCATATTTTTCGCAGTCTCGGTCGTCGTCTCTAAAGAGGGAATGACCAATGCCGCCGGCGATCGTGTCAAACGAGGCGAAAAATTAGTCATGATGGGCGGTTGTAACGACTGCCATTCCCCCAAAAAATATAACGCGCAGGGTCCTTATCCCGATGCGACTCGCCTTCTTTCGGGACATCCGCATACCGTTCAGGTCCCCGATATCCCGGCCGGCGTCATTACCCCCAATGGATGGGCGGCCATTACCAACGCCGATTTCACCGCTTGGGCCGGTCCCTGGGGCATTTCCTATGCCGCCAACCTTACCCCCGATAACGTAACCGGCATCGGAGCCTGGAACGAACAGGTCTTTATCAACGCCATGCGCACCGGAAAACATATGGGCGCCGGACGGCCCATTCTTCCCCCTATGCCGAGGCAGGCGCTTGGCCAGTTGAGCGATGAGGACCTGAAAGATATTTTCGCCTATCTGAAATCCCTCCCTCCCGTCTCCAATCAGGTTCCTCCTCCGGTTCCTCCCGCCGCGCATTAATAATTGCCTGAATTTCGAGGGAAGGCTCCGGCCTTCCCTTCATTATTCTGAAAAGCGACCTTCTCGTCCAGCATCTCCTGAAGATTTAGTTGATCGGGTGAAAATAATGGTATAAGTTGCGTGAAATTAATCTTTCAGGCAATGTGAGCGATGTTTTTGTCGGATCTTCACCCCACCACGAGGCGTCTCTTGATGGCCCGCGCCGTCCGAAGTCTGGGGCAGGGGGCTTTGGTGGTCGACCTGACTCTCTATCTCCATTCCCTCAACTGGAGCGGCGTCAAAATCGGTCTCGCTTTGAGCGGGGCCGGCCTGTTCGGCGCCTTACTCAGTCTGGTGGTCGGGGTCGCCAGCGACCGTCTCCGGCGTCGCCCCTTTCTTCTCGTCTATGAAATTATTATCCTCATTTGCAGTATCATCGCCCTTTTGACCGCTCAGCCCTTGATACTTATGGCCGTTATTATCGTTTCCGGTTTCGGCCGGGGAGCCAATGGCGCCGCCGGTCCCTTTTCGCCCGCCGAACAGGCCTGGCTGGCCGAAGAAGTCGCGCCCGAAAAGCGGGGCCGTATCTACAGTCTCAACAGCGCCCTCGGTTTCTTTGGCATGGGTATCGGCGCCTTGATCGCGATTTTGCCGTCCCTTCTGCCCGCCGCGACTGGGACCACTCAGCATTTTGCCAATATCCCTCCTTCATCATACCGCCCCATATTTGCCGTCGTCGGCTTCGCCACCCTGATAAACCTTTATCTCTTGTTCATGGCCGATGAGAAATACCGCGGCAATCACCGAAGGACAAATTCGCACCCCGATGAAACCGAATCGAGAATCCGCCGCGACGAAAACAAGATGCTTTTCAAACTGCTCTTCCTTAATTCCTTCAACGGCGTCGCCGTCGGGTTGACCGGACCCTTGATCTCCTACTGGTTCGCCCTGCGCTATCATGTCGGCCCTTCTGAAATCGCTCCCGTTATGGCCGTCACCTTCATTATCACCGGGATCTCGGCCCTTATGACCGGCACGCTCACCGAACGGATCGGTATCGTGCAATCGGTCGTCCGCGCCCGCTTGCTCGGATTGGTGCTTCTCATCATTTTGCCCCTGATGCCACTCTACTGGCTCGCATCCGCCGTTTATCTTCTCCGTTCCGCCGTCAACCGCGGGACCATCGGGGCACGGCAGGCCCTCACCATCGGTCTCGTTCGCGATGAAAGGCGCGGCCTGGCGACCAGTACCAACGCCGTTTCCATGCAACTCCCCCAGTCGGTCGGACCGACTGTCGCCGGATATCTCCTCTCCGTGAATCAATTCACCCTCCCTTTTTATATCGCGGCCTTCTTTCAGGGAATTTATGTCCTGGCGTACGCAAAAGTGTTCAAAGATTATAATCTGCCCCGTAGTGAAATGAATAATTCTCAGGTGTGACCGTGCGATAGTATCCGCACTCGTCACCAGGTCAGGACCGTCGAAACAATTATCTGGGCCAGGACGATTTTAGCCACCATCGACGCCGGATAGACCGTGGCATACCAGATATTGGGAAGTTCGCTCTCACTGTGCTGATTGGCGTACGCCAGGATCGCCGGCTGCGTTTGTATTCCCGACATCATTCCCATCGTCGCCGCCATCGGCAGTTTGAAATATTTGTGCCCGATAATAATCGTCGCCAGTGTCACCACCGTCGTAACCACCGCCCCGGCCGCGATCAATCCCCACCCCCCCGACTTGAACGTATCCCCGAAACCGAAACCGGCCTTTGTCCCGATCGCCGCCAGGAAAAATACCAGGCCCACCTGCCTGAGCACCAGGTTGGCGTTGAACGGCAGTTCCCAAATAATCGGCCCGGTTCGCCCCAGCCGCCCCAGGACCAAACCCGCAATCAACGGCCCGCCCGCAAAACCTAATTTGAAAGAAAGACCGTGCCCCAGTGGAATCGGTATCATCCCGATAAAAACCCCCAGCACTATCCCCAGCGACAAGGAAAGATAATCGGTCTCCGCCACCGAACGGAGCGAATCCCCGAAAAAGTGCGTCACCCTTTCCATATTGCTCTTGTGCGTGATTACCCTGATCCGGTCCCCCATTTCCAGAATCGTATCCGGCGATGGTACTATATCGACATCGCCCCGGCGAAGTCTCGTAATCGTCGCGTGCAACTGCCGGTTGAGGTGCAGTTCCCGCAGGGTCTTTCCCACCACTTCCTTGTTGGAGACAAAAATCCTGCGGTAACTAATCCCGTCCGGCCCTTCCGCCAGATGTTCCGCCACTTCCTCACCGAAAAGCAGTTTCGCCCGGGTTAGCGCCTCGGTATCGCCGACCGCCACAATCAGATCATGCAAATCGAGAATCGTCCCTGCTTCGACTATGTTACTTGTATTCCCTTTTCTTATGCGGCTCAAAACAAAACCGGAATCCTTGATTGGTTTTAGAACATCTTCGACTCTTTTCCCCACGATAGCGGGATTGGTGATCCGAAAAGTCTGGCTATAGATCGCTATCTTCTTCGATTCTTCCTGCTCCTCCAGTTCCTCCTGGACCTTGTTCACCTTGAACAATTTTGTACTTAGAAAAACCCAGAGGATAACCCCGAAAACCCCGAACGGATACGCCAGCCCGTATGTCACCACCGGACTGCTCGCCAGAAGTTCGCTCGTTTCACGGGGCAGATTGGCCGTCAGACTCTTGGCCGTTTCCACCACCGCCGCCAGCGCCGGCGTATTGGTCAGCGCTCCGCAGAAAAGTCCCGCCGCACTCGACGATGAAATCCCCATCAGAATCGCCATCGCGCCCGTCACGACTGCTCCCAGAGCCAGAATTATGACCGCCATCATGCTGTAACGGAAACCGCGTTTCTGAAACGAGGCAAAAAAGCCGGGCCCCGATTGCAGCCCGATCGAATAAACAAATAAGACCAGACCGATTACATAGATATAGTCGGGAAGACTCAAGCGGTTGTCGATCGCACCGAATGCGATACCGACAAACAGCACCGCCGCCACCCCCAGTTTGAATCCATAAATATTAATATTCCCGATTAGATATCCGAGGCCGATAACCGTGAAAAGAAGTATCAGTTGATTTTCAGCCAGCAAATCTAACATAATTTATATCATCCTGCCTAATTTTAACCTCTTATATAATATTCATTCAACAGAAAGCAAGAGCATTATTTAACTGTTGTGACACAATAAGATACAGTATCGTAAATTCATATTAATGGAAGGTGGTAATCTCATTTGGCGCAAAAAATACGGCCGATTCGATCTCGAATCGGCCGGTCAATCTGCCATCGATTCATCGTGAGTTTTTAGTTACCAACCCCGCATTCCGTGACCGTACGACCCGAGAGTCAAGAGGGCGGCGAACACGCCGATGATAACATATACAATAATGGTGACTATTAACGTAACCACATAATAACCGGCCAGTTTTTCCGGCGGCGGCTCTTTAACCACCTTCATTCCCCCATATAGAAGGTATAGTGAGTACAGTCCCAAAAGCGAGAGAATGGATAAAATCGGGATAATGTTGAAAATTGACGCCACCCAGGCCGCCGTCATCGAAAAAACCGCCACCTTGAGCGATCCGTTCATATCCTTCTTCGCTCCGAATGACGGTGCCAGAGCGTCGATAATGAAAGCCAGCAGATACACCCCGATCAGTGTGAATATATAGTACACCACCGCGTGCGCCAGGCCCCGGAAAAGTGGCACCCGGAACGACTCCCCGAGAAGGGACATTCCGACTATGGATTGCCCGATAAAACCGGCGATAGCGGGAATCAGCGCCAGGATCATAACATACTGGGAGTACATCTGTCCCGTCGTCAGGGGCTCGGTCTTGATAACCTCCCATTCCTTCGCCGGAGTGAACAAAATATTTTTTGCCCGTTCCACAAGATTCATTTCATCCTCCGCATTTAAAATATCGGGGTTGTACACAACCCCTCTTTAATGGACCTATATCAGAATCCCTTCCGGCCAGCCGCGCTTTATCACTTCTATCTTGTCTTTGTCGCTCGTCCCCAGGTTGTACTCTCTATCCGCGAATTCTATATGATGCGCCACCGGCTTGAGGCTGATTTCTTCCTTGAAATAATCTTTCCTCCTGGCCTGAATTATCCGGAGTCCCGTGGCATCGACCGCCACCGGATCGGTCCCGACCAGAAGCCCCCCGTAATTCCAGACGAACTTCTTGTCGAAATGATGCGGCCCCAGGATATGAAACTGCGGCGTCAGCATCACCAGGACATTGAGTCTGGTCTTTCCTTTTATCTCCGGCTTGTGCCATATCGAGCCGAGACTGGCGCAGGAGTTGTCGTGATAGGCCCACGGTTCCGGCACGAACATGATATAATTCTTGATGAGCGACCCCACTCCCGCCCAGGCGTGCGCCCGCATCGGACGGGTATTGATTAGCGCCGTCGCCTTCTGAAACACCGGATCATCGATCACACCGCGATCACGCATACTTATATTCCCCGCCGGCACCCCCGCCTCCATCACCCGCGTCTTTATCGCCGTCTCCAGCTCCGGCGGCGTCGGCAGGTATCTCCAGCCGTTGGTCTTGATTCCGACAATGTCCTCCGGCCCGACAACTTTCTTCCATGCCGCCGACGCCGTCTTCTCGTTGAACAGAACCGTCGCCGCTTCATCGAGCATGCTTTGTATGATGCCGGCGTCAAATCCCCCGTCTTCCAGCACCACCTCCTCGTTGCGTATCAGCACCACCCGGCTCATGGGGGCGTCGGTTTTTCCCATTTCCGCGAATGCCGGCAAACCGAGACTCAATCCCGCCGCCGCCGTCCCGGCCGCCAGCCCGACATTCTTGATAAAATCTCTTCTTGAAATTTTCTGCTCTCCCATCGCTCTACTTCTCCTTCAATTCCAATTGAGAAATTAATTTTCGGCATTCCGTCATGATCTTTTCCGCCGCATCCCGGGACACCGCCTCCAGAACAACCACCAGGTATTTCCCCTCGCCGTTGATTCCGACACTCTTTCCCTTATCGTTTGTCCCAAATCCGTCTTTATCCAAATTTGGGATATAATTGCGGACAAATTTCGCCTCGGCCACTGTCGCTTTTTCGTTCGATTCATACTTCACTACCAGAAGCACCGCGTTGTCGGGCGCATATTTCCCCAGCACGGCCTCTGTTGTCGAATCGAGATTCAATATATTTTCAGGCGAAATATAATATTCATTATTCAGAACCGAAAAAGCATGAAAATACAGAATGCCGGCCGAATCCAGGTTCGCGTCAGGCAGTGCCGTGATCAACGATGGTTTTTCCCCCTTTTCACCTATCTTCCCTGATAAATCGCGGGCGATATCGAATAGCACCGCCCTGGTCTCCGGCGTCTCCTCCTCCGTCGTAATATTTATGAAATACCGCCCTTTCCAGAAACAGAGAAGGCTCCCCAGATAATCATACCCGTTCCCGATTCCGCTCTGCTCTTCTTTGCGGGTATAACTGAAAATCCCGTAGGCGTCCCGGTCCGAGCCCATGTCATACACTTCCACCGCCACTTCCGGCCCTCCCGACACCGTATAGCGATAGACATCGACCCTCCGAAAATTATAGGCCAGATATACTTCCCCGGCCCCGTCGATATAATCGAATATCGTCTTGCCGTCATAATGCTCCGGCTCTCCGGCCAGCATCCAATTGTCTACCTTCTCCGGCGGCATCACCCTCTCTTTCACCTCTCGTTTTTGACATCCAATAAAATATGAAAGAGATAAAATTGATACAATCATCAAATAATACTTCAATGCATTCTCCTTGACTTGAAATCAATAGTACCGCCCGGTTTCAGGTCTCCGAATTACCTCCCTACTAAAACCCTTCAAAATTCGGTAATCGGCGGGTCCTCAGACCCGCCGCTTTGATTATTTGTCAAAACCCCTGCGGTTTCGACAACTTTTCCATGTTATACCTGCCTCAAACTCGAAGGGCCGACCTTGCGATCGACCCTTCCTTAATTCTTTTATAATTTCACCAATTCCACTCTTCGATTATTCGCCTTCCCTTCCGGCGTGGTGTTGGCGTCAATCGGCTTGCCTTCCCCGAATCCCTTCGACTCCAGTCTGGAACCGTCAATCTGATACTTGTTCACCAAATAGGCCCTGACCGATTCGGCCCGCCTCTGGCTCAAATCCTGGTTGTACGCTTCCTCGCCGTCGCTGTCGGTGTGCCCTTCGATAGAAAGGCGAAGCGCCGCGTCGTCGGTCATAAGTTGCCCGATTTCCGCCAGCGTCTTGTACGATTCCCCTTTGATGACATCGGAGCCGGAATCGAACAGAATGCCGTGCGTGACTATCTTTCCCGTCTCATCCAGTTGCTGGCGCATCGATTTGCCTCCCTCGGCCACCCGCATCATCCCCATTAGCATCGGATTTTGCGGCTCCTTATACGGATCGCAGGTGACCTTTATCATCGCCGGTTTAAATCCTTCTATTTCCGGTATATTGGCTACCCGCTCATTGTCGACATAGCACTTCATCGTCGTGGCGGTTCCCATGATTCTCATCGTATGAATCCCCTTGCCCAGTACGGCCGGAAGATCCTTCGATGCCACCGACTTGTCATACAGCACAACTTCGGTATTTATACCGTTTTTAAGACTGAATTGGGCGATTTCCTGTTCATTCGGATCAAGAATATAAATATAATAATAGTGTCCCGACTGATCGGCGCCGTTGCTGAAGAGATCCATTTCTGCGGTGTACCGTGTCGGCAGATTCGTCTTCATTTTCGGGCGAATCGAACCCCTGTCACTGCACATGATCCATTTGCGATCCCCTTTGGCGGCTATTTCGAAAACGCCGTCGTCAAGGCTCCACTTCGACGGAAACTCTCCCATTTCTTCCTTCGCTAGGTCATCATAAAATATGACATTATCTCCCGGAATAAAGTCATACTTGGTGAATAGAGCCATATTCTGCGCCCTTACCGTCCCCCCGGACCGGGCGCCTTCAGCCGCCGCCGACACCCCTCCGCCTGCTCCGCCTGCTTCTTCACCCTTCGAGGCCACTTTCCCGGTCGCCCCGTATTCTTTGGTGTATTCCCCTTTGCCCTTATAGCGATAATATTCTTCCGGCACATCTTTGGAGATCTTATTAACCGCTTTGGCCAGCACCGCCCGGATCGCTTTCTCCATCGGCTCATTGGAATATGTCCCCAGACCGCCGACCAGCGCCACATCCTCAACCACTCCGCCTCCCTCCATATCGCTCGCCCACGATGTCGATTTGGCCTCCAAAGCCATCGCCTTGATAACGCGGCGCGTCCGGATATCGATCAACTTGATATCCATCATGATTTCCGCCGTCTTCGACTCCATCCCGACCTTTCCGAACGCCTTCTTCTTCAGGGCGCCCAGACCCCCGCCGCTGCCTTTGGCTTCCGGTTCAAAACCGGTGATTGACCCGGTCACCAGTATGTCGGCCCCCTCCATCAGCCCCCCTTCCGGACCCTTCCCTTCCTCCACATCACCAGACTCCGCCATCTCGATTTCTTCTTTCAGTTCCCCGACTTCTTCCTGGCTCGCCAGGACAATAAATTTCTCTTCGTTGGCCAGCGCCGTCGATAACATCTCGCCTATCGACGCCGCCATTTCGTCGTCGCAGTCCGCCGCTTTGCTCTTGATTGTCCCCACCGCGATTCTGGCCTTGTTACCCTGATAGGTAACTTTTTCGTTAACTCCGGCCGATACGGCCACCGCCAGTAGAATCAATACAATCAGTATCAACCCCGGCCGGCCGAGAGCGATTTTCCTCAACATAGCAGTCTCCTCTTTAAATGTAATTTTGCTTTGATGAATTCTTGGCTGTTGCCCTGCTACCGAAAGGAAATATAATTTCGGCCCTTCCGCAGAGTCAACAAAATAATCAGCCGGAAGGAGCCCGCTATTTGCAGTTTATATTTACCCCCGATGGTATCGCCATTGGCAGAATCATCCCTGCCGCAAATCCCGCCAAACCGCCAAACCACCGCCCGTCCTCCCGGTACTTCCACCCTCCGCCCCCCGGATCGATCCACCCTTCTATCACCTGCCCTACAATCGCCCCGACCACTGCCCCGCCGATGCCGAATGCCACATATTGCGGCTTGAATTGCCACGCCTTCCGATAGTTGATTACAGCGATACTGTCGGCTCCAATCGCAATCGGCGTAAGATACTCGCCCGATAATTTGTACATCTTCAGAATGGCGCGGATCGTATCGGCTTCCAGCATCCGCCCCTGAATTGTACTTCTATCAATCAGAGTCACTCTAATCGCCTGATCAAGGGCAATTTCCTGTTGCACCATCTTGAGACAGGCCACCCGATTATTATCCTGACCAAAAAGTGGCGAAACCAAAAGACTAAAAGTAATTGTGCAAATCAAAGAGAGCTTTCTTTTCATTTCTTCTTCCCCTGTTTAAAAGGCCCCTACTTCCTGCATCCATTTCTCCCTTATGCAACTTCAATGCCGGACGGGGAAGTGCGCCACTGGATAATGAACCTTATATATTGCAATAGGTTACTGACACGACTGAAAAAAAATAGAACTACTCCGCCATTAGAAATTATCCAGCCATAAACTCGCTAACCATCAAATACTAACCCCTTAATACCCGCCGTTCAAACGGGCTTTGCATTACCAAATTAAATCTTATCCTCGTAGATCGAAATCCCAGAGTTCGGCTCCGGCCGAACGACGGGGTTTCGACATCTTTCAATGCGCCGTCAGGAATCTCTCCTGACGGTCTTCTCCTTTGTCCCATGCCCTGGGTGCCACCCCCAAACTTCGGGCCGGGTGCAGGGGCTCTCTGGGGCTTGGGGGTGATTCATTCTTATAGATGCAGCTTTTATCGCGCCGTCAGGAGTCTCTCCTGACGGTCTTCTCCTTTGTCCCATTCCCTGGGTGCCACCCCCAAACTTCGGGACGGGGACAGGGGCTTTTGGGGCTTGGGGGTGATTCATTCTTATAGATGCAGCTTTTATCGCGCCGTCAGGAGTCTCTCCTGACGGTCTTCTCCTTTGTCCCATGCCAAGGGGGTGCCACCCCCAAACTTCGGGACGGGGACAGGGGCTTTTGGGGTTTGGGGGTGATTCATTCTTGTCGTGGCACGGCGTGCCGTGTCCCTATTGGTTCAATAGTAGTCGTAGGTTGGGGCTCGAGACGTGAGCGTAGCGAACTGGCGAGAAACCCGACATCTTTCTGCTTAAAAAAAAACCGGCGGGTCTCAACTACCCGCCGGTCCTCTGATATTCGAAATTAGATAAATAGCGGTGCCAATACCAGTGTAATAGTCGAAAGCAGTTTTATCAATACGTGCAATGACGGTCCCGCCGTATCTTTGAACGGATCTCCGACCGTGTCTCCCACTACCGCCGCGCCGTGCGTCGGGTTCTTCGCCTTACTGCCGTCCGACATCGTGATATATTTTCCGCCGTGGGCTCCCGTCTCGATAAACTTCTTGGCGTTGTCCCAGGCTCCCCCCCCGTTATTGAGGAAAAGCGCCACCAGAATTCCGACAATCGTTCCGACCATCAGAAGACCCGCGACCGCTTCGGCGGAGATCAGTTTATCTGTCGATGTTATAAAAATCTTGAAAATCAACCCCACTCCGATCGGCGTCAATACCACCAGTAGACCCGGCGCCACCATTTTCCGCAGCGCCGATTTCGTCACGATATCGACACATGATCCGTAATCCGGTTTGAAATCGGCCGGGAACTGTATGATATCATTAATTCTCTGCAGTTTGGAATACTGGCGCCGGACTTCCTCGATAATCGCCTGGGCCGCCTTACCGACCGCCCGTATCGCCATCGACGAAAACAGAAACACCAGTGCCGCCCCGAAAAGACCGCCGACAAAAACCACCGGGTTGGCCAGGTTGACCGATTCCATCGGCTTCCCGGCATACTGCGCCACTTCATCCATATAGGCTTGAAAGAGCAAAAACGCCGCCAACGCCGCCGAACCGACCGCATACCCTTTGGTCAATGCCTTGGTCGTATTACCGACCGAATCCAGCCGGTCGGTCTTCTTGCGAACTTCTTCCGGCTGTTGCGACATTTCCACGATTCCGCCGGCGTTATCCGTAATCGGACCGAACGTGTCCATCGCCAGGATGTACGCCGCCGTTGCCAGCATTCCCATCGTCGCCACCGCCGTCCCGAATAGTCCCCCGTTCATTCCCGACTCCGCCGGAAACGCCGACTTGCCGAGATAGTACGAACCCAACAGCGCCGCCCCGACCGTCAGAGCCGGCATCCAGGTGCACTCGAAACCGACCCCGACACCGGCGATAATATTGGTCGCCGGACCGGTCTTCGATGCTTCCGCGATCGTCATGACCGGGCGATACCTGTATTCCGTATAGTATTGTGTGATATATACGAAAGCCACCGATGTCAGCACCCCGACAATTCCGCACAGGAAAAAATGCCACCAGGCGTCAGGAGCGTTGGGTGAATGCAAAAGCCACCGCGTCGCTATACCGAAAGCGATCATCGCCAGCACCACCGCGACATAATACCCCCGATTCAGGGCCTGCATCGGATCCATCTTTTCTTCTTTGTCCAGCCGCACCATCACGATACCGACAATCGACGCTATAATCCCGAAGGCGCGCGCCATCAGCGGAAACATCATCACTCCGATAATCCCCGCCGAGAAAGACAAACTGGCCCGATCGGCGGCCGCCGCCAGCGATGCCCCCAGAATCATGGCCCCGATATTTTCCGCCGCCGTCGATTCGAATAGATCGGCGCCGCGGCCGGCGCAATCACCGACATTATCACCCACCAGGTCGGCCACTACCGCCGGGTTACGCGGATCATCTTCCGGAATTCCGGCTTCGACTTTCCCCACCAGGTCCGCCCCGACATCCGCCGCCTTGGTGTAGATCCCGCCGCCCAACTGCGCGAACAGCGCCACGAACGATGCTCCAAATCCGTAACCGACTATGAGAAGCGGTATCCGGGTCGGATCCACATTGGAAAAGGCGCTGACCGCCGCATACAATCCGCCGACCCCAAGAAGCGACATCGCTACCACCAGAAGTCCCGAGACGGCTCCGCCGCGAAGCGCTATCCGCAGGGCGTCGTTCAATGATGTCAGTGCCGCGTGGGCGGTCCGAATATTGCTCCGAATCGAAACCCACATCCCGACATATCCGGCAAAGACCGAACAGAGCGCGCCCAGTACGAACGATAGTGTAATCCAGAGCGCCAGTTCCAGCGAACTCCCCACCGGATCGAACTCACGATGACTGCGGATAAAACCGTACCCGACAAACAGCACGATCGCGAATAAAAAGGCCAGAATGATAATGGTCCGATTTTGTCTCCGAAGGAACGCTTCCGCCCCCTCCTTGATGGCATTGGAAATACTCTGCATCGCCTCGCTGCCGGTCCCCCGCCGCAAAACCCAGCGGGCCAGCATCCAGGCGGCCAGAAGACCCAAAACGCTGATCACAAGAATGATGGTCAAAAGCAAAGTCTCACTCATGAAAACTTCCTTTCACGAAATCCCATTTATATTAATCATTATTTTCTGTTTAACACCCGTTACGCTCTTCTATACGGCTCCAATGGGGCATTTATGGGCTGATAATTCCAATAATTTCCCAATCCGCCCATTTATCCCAACCTACACTATTTCAACAAGTTAGGTGGCATATCGCCCGCTTGCCGCGGTTTCCCAAAGATTTATGAATTTAAGAAGGGAGACCCGATTAGTCAACTAAATTTCCACCCCTCAAATTTAGGACAAGTGTTCTCCTTTTTTTCCGGAAATAACCGAATTTAAAAAAAATAAACAAAAAAAGGCGGCCAAAAAGCCGCCTTCTCGTCATTCAAATTTCTTTTATTCCACCGTGACGCTTTTCGCCAGGTTCCTCGGCTGGTCGATATGGCAGCCCCGCAAGACCGCCACATGATACGCCAGGAGTTGTAAGGGAATTATCGAAAGAAGCGGCGTCAAAATCGTCCGCGTCTTGGGAATATAAATTACATGGTTGACCCGCTCCGCGATCTCGGTATCCCCTTCGTTGGCGATAGCGATAATCTTGCCGTTGCGGGCCTTGACCTCGGCAATATTCGACATAACTTTATCATGCACCGAATCCTTGAGCGCGATTACCACCACCGGCATATTTTCGTCTATCAGCGCAATCGGGCCATGCTTCATCTCGGCCGCCGGATACCCCTCGGCATGAATATAGGAAATTTCCTTCAATTTTAACGCCCCTTCGAGCGCCGCCGGAAAATTTATCCCCCGCCCCAGGTAAAGGAAATTGTTGCTTTTATAATATGCCTGAGCGATTCTTTTTATCTGCTCTTCGATGCCGAGAATCTGTTCAACCTGCGACGGAATCAACTGAATCGCCTCCAGCATCTCGTGGCCCTGCTGCACCGAAAGGTTCCGCATCCGCCCTAGGAGTATCGTAATGAGAGCCAGTACCATCACCTGCGATGTAAATGCCTTGGTCGAGGCCACCCCTATTTCCGGACCGGCGTGAATATAAACGCCCCCGTCCGTTTCCCGGGCGATACTGGAGCCGACCACGTTGCATATTCCCAGAACCGTCGCCCCTTTTTTCTTGGCCTCGCGAAGTGCCGCCAGGGTATCGGCCGTCTCTCCCGACTGACTGATGACAAACAACAGCGTCCCGTCATTGATAATCGGCGAGCGATACCGGAATTCCGACGCGTATTCCACTTCCACCGGTACCTTGGCGATCTCCTCAATCATATATTCGCCGATCAAAGCCGAATGATACGATGTCCCGCAGGCCGTGATTATTATTCGATCGATCCGGCGCAGTTGGTCATACTGAAGATTCAAGCCGTTCAGACGGGTGATCCCCTCGTCGAAATTCAGCCGTCCCCGGATGGCGTTGCGAAGTGTTGACGGTTGCTCGTGAATCTCTTTCAGCATGAAATGATCGAATCCCCCCTTTTCAATCATTTCCAGCGTCCAGTCGATTTCCTCCACCTTCGGCGCCCGATGCACCTTGTCGATCGTGGTAATCGTGAAATCGTCGGCCGTGACCGTGGCAATTTCTCCCTCATTCAAATAAACCGCCCGCTTGGTATGCGCCAGAATCGCCGAAACATCCGAGGCGATAAAATTCTCTCCGTCCCCGTTCCCCAGTACCAGCGGCGAACCCTGGCGGGCCGCCACTATTTTGCCCGGCTCCTGAGCCGAAATGACGGCGATACCATACGTTCCTACCACCTGCGTCAGCGCCGAACGAACCGCTTCGGTGAGGTTTCCTTCGTAGTACTGCTCGATGAGATGAACCAGAATCTCGGTATCGGTGTCGGTCAGAATTTTGTGACCCTGACGTTCCAGTAGCGCCTTTAGGGCGCGGTAGTTCTCGATTATGCCATTATGCACCAGCGCGATATTATTCTTGCAGTCGAAATGAGGGTGAGCATTCAAATCGGTCGGCTCTCCGTGCGTCGCCCAGCGGGTATGCGCGATCCCCTGGGTGGAATTATATTTTCTCCCCCGCAGGATCTCTTCCAGATGATTGATCTTTCCCGCCGCTTTTTCGGCGGTCAGGGCGCCGTGCTCAAAAAGCACGATGCCGGCGGAATCATAACCGCGGTACTCCAATCTTTTCAAACCCTCCATCAAGATCGGCAGGGCCTGCTTCTCGCCGACATAACCAACAATCCCGCACATATCTCAAAACCTCATTTAAGAAGATTCATTATCTCACTAATTAATACGTCCGTCAGTTTCTTTGAATCAGTCTCCGTTATCAACCTGTAAATCGGCTCCGTATTGGATCGCCTTATCTGAAACCATCCCCGGGGAAAATCAAATCGAATTCCGTCGCGGCGGTCAATCTGAAGATTCTCAAAATCTTTGCGCGCCTGCTCTTCCACCCGGGCCATTTTCCCCTCAAAATCATCGGGCAGCGCCGCCTTCGTTTTCCTGTTATAATATATCGGCACTTTTGCCGCCGCCTGAGATAGACTCATTTTTGACTCGGAAAGGTAACTTAAAATAATCGCCGCCCCCACTAAGGCGTCGCGGCCGCTGTGAAAAGCCGGATATATCACCCCGCCGTTTCCCTCTCCCCCAATAATCGCCCGATGCTTTCTCATCCCCTCGACTACATTGGCCTCGCCCACCGGCGTATAAAAAATCCTGGCTTTCTTTTGGGACGCCGCCGCCTCACTTACATGCGAGGTCGAAAGGTTCACGACCACGTTCCCTTTCTTTTTTGCCAGAACATGAGATATTGCCAGCGCCAGCGTCATTTCCTCCCCGATTGCCCGCCCTGATTCGTCCACGAGCGCCAGCCGGTCCGCATCCGGGTCGCACGCCATCCCCAGATCAACCTTATTCTTCTTCACCGCCGCCATAAGCATCTTGAGGTTTTCCGGAATCGGCTCCGGTTTATGAACAAAATTACCGTCCCCCTTACAATTTATCCTTATGACTCTGACTCCCAGTTTCTCCAGAAGATCCGGCAGGGCCGATGAACCGGCGCCGTTGACCGCATCGACCACCACTTTCAACCGGGCTCTCTTTACCGCGGTGGCATTTATTACTTTGAGTTTTAAAATTTGATCGATATGCCTCTTTATCCAGGAACCATCGGTTCCCGATTTACCCAATTTCCTGTAATCTTTGAAGGCGAATTCCCGGGACGATATTATTTCCTTTATCGCCGTCAAGTCGTCCTTATTGATAAATTCCCCCTTGGAATTAAACAGTTTGAGGGCGTTCCACTCCGACGGGTTATGGCTGGCCGTGATGCAGATCCCGCCCTTCGCCTTCAACCCGGTAACCGCTATTTCCACCGTCGGGGTCGGTACGATTCCGATATCTATGACATCTATCCCTGTCCCTCTCAATGCCGCTATAACGGCCATTTTTATCATTTCGCCCGATGGCCGGCTGTCCCGCCCAATAACCACCGTTCCGCTCTTAAGATAGGTCCCGAAAGCCGCCGCATATTCCGATGCCAGCACCGGGTCCAAACCGTTGCCGATAACACCCCGTATCCCTGATGTCGATACCATTAACTGCTTATTCAAATTCAACCTCTGAAATTGTCTTATTTAATATCCCTTTTCCGAAAATTATATATCTTTTCCCCCCGAAAAGCAAATGGCGTATTGGCTATCTAAATACGGTGGCTTTGCGTATGTAATTGACTCCAATGGGTCATTTATATTAGATTGGATTCGGGAAATACGGTATGCCGATTTATCAACACCGCCATCTTAACCTCTATTATGAAACTTTTGGCCAGGGCCCTGTCGCTCTTCTTTTTATACACGGACTGGGGGGCGACGGACGAACCTGGAAATACCAGATTGATCATTTTGCCCCCAATTACGAAATCGTAACCGTCGACCTCTTCGGCCACGGCCGTTCCTCCCGGGACCTGGATCCGGAAATGGCCCCACGTACCGACGCCGAGGCCATTGATGCTCTGGCCCGAAACATCATACGGAAACCATATGTTGCCGTCGGGCACAGTTTCGCCAGCCAGATTCTGCCCGAAATAATAAAACTCGCCTACTTTAATCTCCGGGCGGCGGTCTTCGTCGACTGCACCTATCAGGGATTCCCGGAAATCATCGAGGCCCGGATGGAATTCGCCCGCTCGATGCTCGCCCTCGATGACGCGCAGTTAAAAATCGAGACGGAAAAATGGTATCGAAACTTGATGCTGGATATCAAGACACCCGACGATGAATCCCTGATTTTTCCCTCCCTCCTGAATTGTGATTACCGCTGGCTCTTTCGCTCCGTCGGCGGGTGCCGCGAGTTCAACCGCCTCTATCCCCCGCAGGATACCCCCGATATCCTCCCTGTCTTTGTCATGGAAGCCGATAACGGCATCGGCGCCGATTTTCAAAAATCATGGGTCAACCATTTTAAAAGCGCCGAATATTACCTCTTCGAAAACGCTTATCACTTCTTCTTTGTCTCGCAACAGCAAAAATTCAGTCAACTCCTCTCGGAATTTCTCGAAAAATGCCGCCTGACACCGTAAGAAACGGTTTGCAGTTTATAGCCATCCCCTCTCACCAATATCCCCCCTTTCCAAATCGAATCTCTATCTAATTCATTGACTATCAATAAATTATATTGAGCCAAATCCTCCCTGGCCGGCGGCATACCTTTTGTTGAATCTCCTTATATGAATTCAATACTCCGCCCGCTCTTCAAAATCTTGATGGCCATCGCCCTGCTAATCTCGAGCCATATCCTCCCCGCCGTCTGCTCCGCCCGCACCCTGACAGGATATATATTTGACACTTCCGACAGGCCCCTTTTTGGCGCCACCATATTCGCTTTCTCCCGGGGAAAAATTATCACCGGCACCGCCTCCGACTCGACCGGCCGTTTTCAATTGAAACTTCCCGATACTTTAAAAACCCGGGTCGTTCTTCAAATCTCTTCCATCGGGTATGAAAAAACTGAAACTATCGTAGATCCCTCCGAAACTGACCCCGCGGTCAATCTGATCCTCGAAACCAAACCGATTCCGATCGGCCGTCGCGTGGTTTCTCCCGCACGGCCCGATATTACTGAATCCAAATTCATCACCCGGCAAATCATCGAACAACGATCCGCCCTGTCATTCGTACCGTCCGATCCCATTAGCGCCGTTAAAGGGCCTCAGGTCATTCGGGCCGGCTCGAATTACTCGGCCAAAATTCGTATCAATGGCACCAGTCCCGATTACTATCTGAATAATTTTCTCATCGGCCATGACCCCAGTCACTACGGTATGTTCGCCATTCTTCCGTCATCGGCCGTCAATGACATTAAGGTCACCGAACAGGGGACAAATGCCGCTTTCGGCACTCCCGGTGCCGTCATCATGACTTCCTGCGCCCCCTTCGATTCCTCCATGCACGGCGAATTGAACCTCTCTCTGGTCGAGGCTACCGGAACGGCCTCTCTCGGCAATAAAAAATATTTTGTCAACTCGTCGGTGCGCAAATCGGTCCTCGATAAACTTGTCCGTCACTTCGATATTCATTCCGACCGGCGCACCATCCCACCCACCAACTTTCAGGATATTTTCCTCTCCTCGGGCCTCAAATTGAATGCCGCCGCTAAATTTTTTATTGATCAATATTACGTTCGTGATTATCTGAGTTACCGGACCTCATCGACCTCCGCCAATCAGAATGGTATCAATGCTGTCCATCACACTGATACGAAATTCATCGGGCTTCGCCTGGAGTCGCTGACATCTCATTTCCTGATAAAAGCCGGGGCCGCCCGAAGACAGGATTTCGAGGAATATTCCGCCTCCTCGGCAAATTTGACCGCCCAGGAAAACCTGTTGGTCAACCTCTCCGCCCGGCAATCGGCCTATATCGGAAATGCGGAAATCAATTATCTCTACCGCCAGGACGTTTTCACCATCGGAGGAAATCTGAATAAAACCTCCCCTCGCTCTATCCGTCCGAATCAGAACAACTGGAATTTTCTGCCCCCCGATGCTACCAGTGATAACCCCTATATCTATCAGGAATCTCTCAACCGCCGCTACGGCCGCTTTCAAATAAATGACCGTGAAACCGATGCCGCCGTCTATCTTTGCTGCCTGCAGGCAATCGGCCCCTGGAAATTGGAAAACGGGGTCAGACTACAGTACTTCGGCCGCCTCTTGCGAAAAAGTGAACTCGCCTCCCGCCATTCCCTGCACCGGGGGATCGGCAGGCAATCCCAAATTTCCTTCTTCTACGGTACTTTCTTCGAAAATCCGGCGGGGCGGATTCTGGAGCAATATCAGAGTCTCATCTACCTCCATTTGGGAAGTCTCCGGGCGATCCGTACACACCTCTATTCCGCTTCATTCTCCCGGGGAGCCTGGCGCATCGGCGCCTTCTATAAAAATACCGACCGTCTCCCCCAGCTCACTCCCGTATTCGGCAATGCCGATTTCGATCCCGAAGTTACTATTGAGTCGGGCGGCCGCGCCCGCTTCTACGGCGCCGAACTGGTCTTCAATAAAGCGGACCTTCTGTCCGGACTATTCGACCTTTACGCCTATTTCGGCCATACCCGCGCTGAAAAAATCGTCGATAACATCGTCGTCCCGCATGAATTGAATGCCCGCAACCGTCTCTATCTCGAAACCGCCTGTCATCTTCGGAGAACGACCACTATCGGCGGGGAGCTCTCCATCCGCTCCGGCAATTGCTACACCCCCCGCCGGGAAACGGATAATATTCAGAGTAACTACAGTAGCAGTTATTACTACTCACAAATAAAAAACGAAAACTCGGCCCGCTTTCCCGCTAATATCACTTTTAACCTGTTCTATATGATTCGGCTCGCTCATTTTGATCTGCACCTCTCTCTGGCGAACGTCACCAATCACAGCAATGCCATCGTCAGCACCACCGACGGTTATATCTATGATACCGGCCTCATGCCGAGTTTCGGTTTAAAATATCACTTTTAAGTTTTGGCCAGAATGCTTTTCATTTGGCCGTGAATCGCCCCGTTGCTCGCGATTATATAGCGATTATAAATTGAATACTTCTTCCCGGAGAAATCGGTGACCCGTCCTCCCGCCTCTTCCACCATCAACTTCCCCGCCGCCGTATCCCACGGCGATAATTTCAACTCCCAGAAACCGTCGCATCTCCCGCACGCCACATAGCATAAATCGAGCGCCGCCGAACCGGCCCGCCGAATCCCCCGCGCCCCCTTCGCGAACCGGATATAATTGTTCAGGTTGTCCTCCTGCGTCACGCCGATATCATACGGGAATCCTGTCGCCAGCAGAGCATGGGCCAGTTTTGCCTCCGATGTCACTCTTATCTTCCGCCCGTTCAAATATGCCCCTCTGCCTAGGCCGGCCGCAAATAATTCATCGCGCCCCGGATCATACACCACCCCGAGCATTATTTCTCCCCGAAACTCGAGCGCGATCGAAACGCAATAAAATGGAAAACCGTGCGCGTAATTGGTCGTCCCGTCGAGCGGATCGATTATCCAGCGATATTCGGAATTTCTCTCCCGGGCCTCCGCTTCTTCGGCCAGGATGGAATGTCCCGGGTATTCTTTCTCAATCGCCCTGACAATATATTTCTGCGACGCCATATCCGCCGCCGTCACCAGATTGACCCGTCCCTTATAGCGAATCTCATTATTGCGATTGGCTCGCCGTATCAAAATCCTTCCCGCCTCTTCGGCCAGATTCCGGGCAAACCGCAAATACCTGTCTATTTCTCTCGCCGTGAGTGACTTCTTCATATCGCCACGTCCGCCTGTTCCTGCTTGAACTGCAATTGATACAACCGGTAATAGATTCCCTTCTGGGCCAGAAGTTCCTCGTGCTTGCCCATCTCCCGCAACTCGCCGTTATGAAGAACTATGATTTTGTCGGCCTTTTCGATAGTCGAAAGGCGGTGCGCGATAATTATCGCCGTCCGGTTCTCCAGAAGATTATCCAGCGCCCGCTGTATCAGCCGTTCCGTGGCCGTATCGACCGAACTCGTCGCCTCATCGAGGACCAGGATGCGCGGGTCGAAAGCCAGAGCGCGCGCGAACGAAAGAAGTTGCTTCTGGCCGGTCGATAAGGTTGCTCCCCGTTCTTTTACCTCGGCGGCCAGGCCTCCGTCCTCGCTCATCACGAAATCATGCAGGTTGACCTTCCGGAGCGCATCCTTGAGTTTTTCGTCCGAGATCTCCTTCTGCCCCAGCCTGATATTCCCGGCATAATCGCCGGAGAAAATAAAGACATCCTGAAGCACTAGCCCCAGTTGACGCCGCAACGTCGAAAGCGGCAGCGCCTTGATTTCGACACCGTCCAGCTTTATCGCGCCCTTTTGATAATCATAATATCGGAAGAGAAGGGACACGAGCGACGTTTTCCCGGCGCCGGTCGCCCCGACAATCGCCACTTTTTCCCCGGGATTGACCGTAAACGACACATCCTTGAGAACATTATCGTTGCCGTTATAGGCAAACCAGACATTTTGAAATTCGATTTTCCCCTTAAAACCGTCCATCCGCCCGTCCCCGTCCGGGCTGACTATTTCCGGCTTGGTGTCGAGCAGTTTGAAAATCCGCTCCGACGAGGCCATCGACGACTGCAGAATATTATATTTTTCCGAAAGATCGCGGATCGGGTTGTAAAACCTTTGCACCAGTTGAATGAAGGCCACCAGTTCTCCCAGAGTAAGCGCCCCGGCCGCAATCTGAAAACCGCCGTAATAAATCAATATCGCCAGCGACACCGAACTGATAATTTCAACCGCCGGGAAAAACAGGGCGTAGTAGTAAATCGATTTCAGATTCGCTTCCCGCAAATCGGTATTGATGGCCGTGAATCTGTCATGCACTTCCTTTTCGCGAGTGAACAGTTGAATCACCGTCATCCCGGTGACATGTTCCTGCATGAATGCGTTCAGGCGGGCCAGCCGTAACCGTATCTCTCTATAGATCTCCCGCACCTTCCGGCGGAAGAGCGCCGTGGCGAAAACCAGAAACGGCAGCACCACGAACGTCAGAAGCGCCAGTTTCCAGTTATAATACAGAAGCGCGATAATAATGCCGATCAAGGTCAGGATATCCCCGAATACCGAAACCAGCCCCGAGGAAAACAGTTCGTCGAGCACATTGACATCGTTGGTCACCCGGGTTACCAGCCGCCCCACCGGATTCTTGTCGAAAAATCCCATATGCAGTTTCTGCAGATGGCCGAATATCTGCATCCGGATATCGTACTGCACCTTCTGACCGATATACATCGTGATGAACGCCTGCAGGTACGACATCAGGAACGCTCCCGCCAGTATCCCCGCCGTCACAAGCGCGATCCGCCCCAGTCCCCCCAAATCCTTGTTCAAAAGATATTTATCTATTCCGATTTGCACCATTACCGGGAGAAGCAATTGCAGGATCGACCCGGCGATCAGAAGGATAATAGCGGTGACAAGCGGCAACCGGTACGGCCGCACATAGCCCAACAGCCGCCGCATCAGGCGCGCATCGTACGCTTTCCCCAGAATCTCTTCTTCGTGGTAATTCTCAGCCGCCATATCTCACATTTTCTTCAATTCATCTTCGATTAACTGCATCTGGTACAAACGCGCATAGCGGCCGCCCGCCGCCAGCAGTTCCTCATGATTGCCCGCCTCGGCGATCGCGCCCTTTTCCATGTAGACGATCTTGTCGGCGTCTTTGACCGCCGAAATCCGGTGCGATATTATCAGCGCCGTGCATTTTTCGATCTCCCCGACCAGCCGCCGGTTTATCAGATGCTCCGTTTCCGTATCCACCGCGCTCGTCGCGTCGTCCAGAATCAGAACCCTCGGCTCCAGCACCAGCGCCCGCGCGATTGCCACTCTTTGCTTTTGTCCGCCCGAAAGAGTGATCCCTCGCTCACCTAAAATTGTGTCGTACCCCGACGGAAAACTCTCGATCTCACGGTCGATAACCGCCGCTGTGGCCGCCGCCTGGGCCGCCCCGAAATCCTTCCTGTCCCGGCCGAAAAGTATATTGTTCGAAATGGTGTCCGAAAAAAGGAACGGTTCCTGCGGCACGAAACCTATCTGCGAGCGAAGCGCCTCCAGATCCCAGTCGTTGATATCGACATCATCGATAAAAAGCTCCCCCCGCCGGACCGGAAACAGGTGACTCAAAAGCGCCACCAGAGTCGATTTCCCCGAGGCCGTCGGTCCCACCACCCCCACCGTCATTCCCGGCTCGATTACCAGATTTATATCATGCAACACCGGCGTTCCGTTGTAACCGAAATTGAGATGGCGGAATTCCACCTTTCCCTTTATCGGCCTGGTCTTGACCGCCGCCCGTCCCGACTGTACCGCCGGTTCCGTGTCCATAATTTCATTGATCCGCGCCAGCGACGCCGTCCCGCGCTGATAGAGCGAAATCACCCACCCCAGCGCAATCGTCGGCCAGATCAGCATCGCCAGGTACGAGAAAAACGCCACCAGTGTCCCCAGGCTCATGCTCCCGTTGATAACTCCCTTACCGCCGAAGTAGAGCACCACGATATTGGTCGTTCCCGCCAGCATGAACAGAAGCGGGAAAAAGAGGCTGTCCAGTTTTATCATCTGCATGTTGAGATGAATATATTCCTTATTATGATCCGAAAAACTGGCCAGTTCCGGCTCTTCCTGGTTATAGGCCCGAATTACCCGCACCCCCGCCAGGTTCTCCTGCACCTTCGATGTCAACACCGCGAAATAATCCTGAATTTTCATGAACCGCTGATGAACCAGCATTCCCAGGCGATTCACGACCAGCGAAATCAGGGGCAACGGCACCAGCGCGTAAAGCGTCAGCCGTGGCGACAGATAGAGCATGAACCCGACCGCCACCACCGCCGTCACAAGCGTGTTCGACATCTGCATGATCCCCGGTCCCACCATCATCCGCACCGCTTCCACATCATTGGTCGCCCGCGCCATAATATCCCCCGTCCGGGTGTTGTAATAAAATGACGGATTGAGTTTTAAAAGATGCGATAGAAGATCCGATCGCAGGTCAAACTCGATCTTCCGCGACATCCAGATAATCGTTCGCCGCATGGAAAACCGAAAAATCCCCGATATCAGCGCCAGAATCACGATCACCAGGGCGATAACTAATATATCCGACGGCGGCGATTTCTTTTCCAGTTTATCAAAAGCGACCTTCAGCAGGTAGGGATTGATAAGCATCAAGACGTTGCTTCCCACCACTGCCGCGAGCCCCCAGATTAAATACCGGCGATACCGCTTCAGATAGGCGCGAATTCTGTCAAATCTGTTTGTTTTCTTTAACGCTTTCTCGGACATGGTAATAAGCAATAAACACTTGATAAATAATTAAGTTCCGGACTGAATTTCCGGCTAGCGGACGCAGTAATTCAGCAGGTTCGATAACAGTTTAACGGCCTCTGTATCCAAATTTGCAAACATCCCGACCAGCGGCAAACCGCAATAAATTATTTTTCCGTGACCGGCCTTTTTCTCCCCCAGCAAAGACCCCTTCCCCTTGAATACCATTATATTATCGGCCCCGGCAAACTCCGCCGGATAAGACCGGTATTCGGTCCGGAACCCTTTCAATAACTCCTGATCTGAAACTGTATACGGCCGATTAAGAATTGTATGCGTCACTTTTTCCACCGCCACCTCTTTTCCCCCAAGATAGGCCTCACCGCATAAAATCGGCGCCGGCAAAATATCGTCCAGACCCCTTGCCGGCTGGCCGAAAACCAGTAACGTCCCGCCATATTCAACGAATTTTCCGAATCTTTCTTTGGCCTTGAAAAGCGACGGGTACTCCCCGACACACCCCTCCCCAAGCAAGATAACATCAAAGAAATCGAGATCGCCGCTGAGGAGATAATGATCGCTTATAGTCCTATAATTGACTCCGGTCATTCTGAAGATATCTTCAAGCCGTCCGGAATCGTCCGGGAGCAGCGCGACTTTCAAATTCTCCTTGATACCGTATTCCGCCAGCCGGAAAAAGGCCGTGTCCGATGTCAGGAACTTGCCCCCCCTGGATATGGTTGCCGTAATCCTTTTCCGCTCGCTCCCCAGACTGCTCCCCACCGCCATCGGGACATCGACATGAACCAGATTCTCACCGTCTTTCAAGGATATGACCTTTGGATATACCCCGATGGTTATGCCCGGTGCTGACGATATCTTGAGAGAAATCTCACCCGTGTATGATGACGGCTTTTGAATCGATAGCCCCAGTTGAAACGACTGAACCAGTCTGTCCACCTGAAGTTTCGGAAACGGCTTCATGACATAAAATCTTGGCGCAAACTCTATCTTGAGCGGCAGTTTTATCTTCGTCTTCAAACCATATCGGAAGGCCATCGGGTTGTTTTTCAGTTGCACCTGCCCCGTGAATAGAAGTGATTCCGGCTGAAGTGTTTCCAGTTGAAATTCCTGCACCGGCACCAGATATTCACGGGTCAAAATATTATGCGGCAAAATCTCCGCCGCACCGGTATCAAGCGTCATCGCCGTATCCGACCAATATGGCTTGAACCGCACCTGCCCGAATTCAATTGGATAAGGACCGTCGTTATAGACATCGGAACGGAATTTAACCTTCGTCCCTTCGGTCGTTTCGACTATCGATGTTTCCCCGTCAAAGTCGATACCGGCATCGTCGAATATTGCCTTTGTCAGTTTGGCCATCGCCCCGGCTAGGTACCGCCCGAATATTGATTTCGATGACGCTTCCTTTTCGGATAAATAGATTCGCTCGATTTTTTTCAGCAATCCGAGCGCCGTCAGAAGACTCTCCGTCCTCTTTCCCTCTTGCTCTGCCAGCGCCTGTTTTAAATAATTAAGATAATTCTCGATATTGCCCTCGACCGTCCCTATATCATACAGGTTGGCGATATTTTTCCTGGCAAAGGGCATTAACTTCGGCATCGGGATCCCCGACAGCAAGGCATCGGACCCCGCCCCCGTTGCCGCGATTCCTTCCGGCCGATAAGTCGAATATACCCGATTATCATCGATGACATCGGGATGCTTCATCACCGACCCTGCGAATTTTGCGATGGCGTCGAGATGACTGCGAAGGTACAGCAGCCGCGCGAAATTTACCGCCCCGCTGTCCGGCAATGCCGCCTTCCTGTAGAACTTTGATATTTTGTAGATCGCCGCCGTATCATGCTTCACATTGTGCAGATACGATTCAAACCTTCTTATTTCCTTCCCACTGGAATCTCCCGAAAATATCACGATATCAGGAATGAATTCCCCATACATCGTTGAGATTACCCCGCCATATTCTGCCGCTGAGGTATCAATGCCATTGAAATCATATGCCGTTAGCGCATACTCATCTGATTTTACCGAATCGCACGAGAACGCCGGCCCCGGCGTCAATGAAATAAGCGATACTTCCGCTCCCAGTTCATTTTCCAGATAGTACAGAAACGGCCAGTCCGGCGCTTCCTTCTTATCATACAAGTACGAAACCTTGACATCCGATAGTAATTGCCTGATAGCCGCCGTATCGGAGAATAGCAGTGACGGGACCAAAATCAGAATCGCTGTCGCCAAAAGATACTTAATCCGGTGCATTATAATGAAATATAGAAAGTCACAAATCGTCTGTCAAATTCTAAGGATAAAAAAACCGCCCGGCTTTCTTGACCGGGCGGCTTAAATTCACGGCGCGGCACTCAAAGCGCCTGTTTCTCCTTGAGTTTCTGATACAGTTTTTCCGCGATTTCCTGCGGCGTCTCCCCGGTAATTATTTCACCCTTCTGGCGGGGCGGCGGCGGTGAGACCTTCAAAACCTTCGTAAATGAATTCCCCCCGACCTCGGAACCGTCCAAACCGATATCGGCCGCACTCCACTTTGTCACCGGCGCTTTCTTGGCCATCATTTTGCCTTTCAGCGACGGCAACCGAGGCTCGTTTATTTCCTTGACCACCGATATCAGGGCCGGAAGTGTCAATTCCACTATATCATACCCTTCTTCCGTCGTTCTCCAGACCGTCATCTTGCCGTTTTCTACCGCTTCCACTTTTTTCACGAACATTGCCTGGGGTATATTCAACTGCGCCGCGACCGCTCCCGGAACCTGCGCCGAATCATCATCCACCGCCTGCTTTCCCGAAAATACCATGTCGAATTGCCCGATCTTCTTCAAACCGGCGGCCAGTATTTTCGCCGTCGCCTGCGGATCCGATTTTTCAAACAGAGGATCGGAAATCATTATCGCTTCATCGACTCCCAGCGCCAGGCAGTCGCGCAGCGCCGATTCCGCCCGCGGCGACCCCACCGTCATAACCGTCACCTTCCCCCCCTGCTTCTCTTTTATCCGCAGGGCCTCTTCCACGGCATATTCGTCAAAAGGATTGACCACCCCCGGACCCGACGGCAACACCACTTCGTTGGCGGCCTGATCCACCTTTATTAATTCGATTTCCGGTACCTGCTTTATCAAAACCACGATATTCATTGATTGCTCCTCTCCACCCGAGGTATTTTTTCAAATTTATCGTCAATTAATTAATTTTCGTCCAAAAGTCAACGCCGCTCCCGCGACCCGGCCTCACTTGCCCGCCGTTTCGGCGTCTTTCTTCAATAAATATTCCAGTGACGTGGCCGCCGCCTTCTGCTCCGCTTCTTTTTTCGATGCCCCGGAGCCGCTTCCCGTTATCTCTCCGTTGGTATGGACCGCCACCTTGAATGTCTTATCATGATCCGGCCCCTCCTCCGCTATGACTTCATAAAACGGCGCCCCCTGCCCCCGCGCCTGAAGATATTCCAGCAACTCCCCTTTGTAATTGCGCTGATTGGCCAGAGACATTATCTCTTCGGTCCGGGAGATAATCATTCTCCGAACAAAATCCTGCGCCGCCTTCAATCCCCCGTCAAGATAAATCGCCCCGATAACCGCTTCCACGGCATCCGAAATTATCGAATTCCGCGATCGCCCCCCCGATTTCTCTTCCTCCGGCGACAACCGTATCAGATTATTCAGCCCGCATTCCTTCCCCACCATCGACAGCGCCACCTCATTCACCAGGAGCGCCTTGGTCTTGGTCAGATCCCCTTCATCGAATTCCGGCCGCGTCTCGAAAAGATACTGCGAAATCAGCATCCCCAGGATGGCGTCACCCAGAAATTCCAACCGTTCATTGGAGGGAAGAGAATTTTCGCCGCTGCGTGACAGCGAACGATGTGTCAGCGCCTTCACTAGATAGGCGCCGTCACGAAAGAGATACCCCATCGATTGGTAAAATTCATCGGCCAGTTTCTCGTCTGACTGATGAATTTCAGTCGATGCACGTTTTAAAAAATCAAACCAATTCACATTTAACGTCAACCATCGAAGCGGCGAGCCACTAACGAGACATTATGCCCGCCGAATCCGAAAGAATTGGAAATGAAAGCATCGAATTTTGCTTCCCGCGCCTTATGCGGCACGTAATCCAGGTCGCATTCCGGATCAGGGTTGTCTAAATTGATGGTGGGATGAACCTTCCCCGATTTGAGCGACAATACCGACGTGATCAATTCCGCCGCCCCGGCCGTTCCCAAAAGATGTCCTATCATCGATTTCGTAGAATTAACCGGAATCTTATATGCCCTCTCTCCGAAAACCGCCTTTATCGCTTTCGTTTCCGCAATATCGCCGAGACTGGTGGCCGTTCCGTGACTGTTAATATAGCCGATATCATCCGGCGTCAGCCCGGCATCCTTGATCGCAATCGCCATCGCCTTGCGGGCCCCCGCTCCGTCCGGCAACGGCGCCGTGATATGGTGCGCGTCGCAGGTCAAGCCGGCTCCGATAATCTCCGCATGGATATGAGCGCCTCTGGCCCGGGCATGCTCCAGCGACTCGATTACCAGCATCGCCGACCCTTCTCCCATCACGAATCCGTCGCGATCTTTATCGAACGGCCGCGAGGCTTTCTGCGGTGCATCATTGCGCTCGCTGAGAGCGCGCGCCGAGCAGAAACCGGCCAGCGAACTCGGGGTTATCGTCGATTCCGAGCCCCCTGTCAGCATTATATCGGCCTCGCCCCGCTGAATTATCCGAAACGAATCCGCGATCGCGTGCGCCGATGACGCGCAGGCCGACACCGTGCCGTAATTCGGACCCCGGAAACCGAACCGGAGCGAAACCATCCCCGCGCACATGTCGATTATCATCATCGGAATGAAGAATGGAGATACCCGTCCCGGCCCCGATGACAGCAGCGTTTCGTGTTGCTTCTCGAACGTGCTGATTCCGCCGATTCCCGAGCCGATCACCACCCCGGCCCGGTCGAGATCGATTTTTGTCAAATCCAGACCGGCCTCATCGATAGCATTTTGCGATGCCGCCACGGCGTACTGCTGCGAAAGATCCATCCGGCGGGCCTCCTTCTTGTCCAGATATTTCCCGGCATCGAAATCTTTCACTTCCGCCGCAATCTTGGTCGGATAATCGCTCACGTCGAAACGCGTGATCTTTTCGATACCGCATCGGCCTGCCAGTAGCGATTCCCAGTACTGCCGCAAATCACACCCCAAAGGCGTGACTATCCCCATTCCGGTTATAACTGCTCTTATACCTTTCATTAAGTCGTTCCCTGCTGAAACCAGCTTATTTCGTATGCTCCCTGATATATTTCACGGCATCCCCGACCGACGTTATCTTCTCCGCGTCTTCATCGGGAATCTCAATCTTGAATTCTTCTTCCAGAGCCATTACCAGTTCCACCGTATCCAGAGAATCGGCGCTCAGGTCTTCCACGAACTTGGCCGATTCCGTAACCTGCGAGGCATCCACTCCGAGTTGCTCGACAATTATCTCCTTGACCTTCTGTTCGATTTCCGCTGACATCAGTTTTCTCCTTAGGTTTATTGTTAAATAATGTTTTCTACATCAAAAGTCCGCCGTCAATCCCGATCACCTGTCCGGTGATATAGGCGGCGTCATCCGACGCCAAAAAGGCCACCACCCCGGCGATATCATCCGGCGTCCCCGGCCTTTTTAAAGGTATATTCGCCAAAAACGCCTCTTTTGCGGCTTCCGATAATTTTTCCGTCATCTCCGTCGCGATATATCCCGGCGCCACCGCATTGACCGTCACACTTCTCCCCGCCAGTTCCTTGGCTGTCGCCTTTGTCAACCCGATCAGCCCCGCTTTGCTCGCGGCGTAATTGGCCTGCCCGGCGTTTCCCATCCGACCGACCACCGATGATATATTTATTATCCGCCCGGAACGCTGTTTCATCATTACTTTGGCCGCCGCTTGAGTCACAAGGAATGCCCCCTTGAGATTAATGTCAAGAACTTTGTCCCAATCCTCTTCCGACATCCTGACCAGCAGTGTATCCCTCGTAATCCCGGCATTATTGACCAGAATATCCAGCGTCTGGAATCGGCTTAGCGTTTCTTCGATAAGATGATTCACATCTCCCGGATCGGTCACATTGGCCTTGATCGCCGCCGTTTCATATCCTTTGGCTTTCAATTCCGCGGCCGTCGCTTCGGCCAGCTCCGCCAGAACATCCGAAATCACGATCCGCGCCCCTCGATTCGCCAAACGTTCCGCAATCGCTTTCCCAATCCCCCGGGCCGAACCGGTTACCAGGGCTGTCTTTCCCTTAAAATCCATTTCTCTTTTATCCTGCTGCCACCGCGCTGAAATTCTTGATATCTTCCAGCGTGTCTATATTTATGATTCTGGCCCCGGGCAATTCTCTCTTGGCCAATCCCGCCAGAACTTTTCCCGGACCGACTTCAATCAAAACATCTATCTTTTCATTATTAAAATAGGTCATCGTCTGGTGCCAGCGCACCGGCGCCGTTAATTGTCTTATTAGAAGATTTTTCATCTTACCGGCATCCGTCTCCGCCTGCGCCGTGACATTCGGAACCACCGGAATTTTCACCGGATGCAACACCAATCCTTCCAGAAAGGTTGTCATCTCCATTGTCGCCGATGCCATCAAAGGCGAATGAAACGCTCCCCCCACTTCCAGCATTATCGCTCTTTTGGCCCCTTTTTCCTTGCATAATTTCACCGCCGCCTCCACTCCGGTAAGCGTCCCCGAAATGACAATTTGATTCCCCGAATTAAAATTGGCCGGAACCACCACCCCTGATGCCGATGCTTCGGCGCAAATATCGGCTATCGCATTCTCTTCCAGCCCCATAATGGCCGCCATCGTCCCGGGGTTCTCCCGGCAGGCCCGCTCCATCAGCGACGCTCTCTTCACCACCGCCTTGACAGCATCTTCAAAACTGAACATTCCTGCCAGGGCCAGCGCCCCATACTCGCCGAGAGAATGCCCGGCCGTCAAACTTGCCGCGGGTATATCCCCTTTCATGATAGTCAGGATCGCCAGCGAGTGCAGCAGTATCGCCGGTTGCGTGAAACGGGTCTCTTTCAATTTCTCCGCCGGGCCGTTGAATGATATCGCCCCGATATCCTCTCCGATGGCATTCGATGCCACCTCGTATAATTTCCGTACGGCCCCATCCGCTTCATACAGATCCCGCCCCATCCCGACATATTGTGAGGCCTGCCCCGGAAAGACTATACCGATTCTCGCCATCTCGTCTCCTACCACTTGATAACCGCCGAGGCCCAGGTCAAACCGCCCCCGAACGCCGTCACCAGAATTATATCGCCTTCTTTAATTCGCCCCGCCATGAGTGCCTCATTAAGAGCGATTGGAACCGAGGCCGATGAAGTATTACCATACTTTTCTATATTGACAAATACTTTGTCCATCGATACTCCGATGCGACGGGCCAGTGATTCAATTATTCGGATATTGGCTTGATGCGGGACAATCATGGTTACATCCTCGCCCTTCAGCCCGGCCAGGTCCAGTGCCTTCTGCGAGGCTTCATCCATCATTCGGACGGCATGCTTGAAAATTTCGCTGCCGTTCATTTTGATATAGATTTCCTCTTTACCGGTGCATTTCAAATCCTGAATCGGGTGGTATGAACCGCCGTCGGGAATCCAGAGCAATTCCGTATACCGTCCGTCGGATTTCAAATAGGTGGAAAGAATACCCCGATTCTCTTCGGTCGCCTCCACCACCACCGCTCCCGAGCCGTCGCCGAACAATACACATGTGTTCCGGTCTTTGTAATTGGTAATCGATGATAATTTCTCCGTGCCGATAACGAGAATCGTGCGATAAGTGCCGCTTCTGATAAATGCATCGGCCACGGAAAGCCCGTTAATAAACCCGGCGCAGGCGGCCACGATGTCCATGGCAGCGGCATTAATCAGCCCCATCTTCTTCTGCACAATACAGGCGCTGGACGGCACGCGATAATCGGGCGTCACCGTGCCGACCATGACCAGATCAATATCCTCCGGCTTGACTCCGGCCATTTTCATCGCGGCTTTGGCCGCCGCGACCGACATATCGGAATTATTCACCTCTTTGCCGGCGATCCGGCGCTCCACAATACCGCTGCGCGAACGAATCCATTCGTCCGACGTATCGACCATTTTTTCCAGGTCGCTATTCGTCAGTCGGTCGCTCGGTACGTATGAGCCTAATCCGGTTATTCGTCCGTTTATTTTCTTGGTCATTCGAATTTCCGTTATTTTGAAGTCCCGCCAATTCCTCGCGGATATTGTCCTTGAGATGATGACGGACCATTTCCACTGCCACCCGGACCGCATTCTTGATCGCCTTCGGCGATGATGATCCATGACAAATGATTGAAACACCGTCCACACCCAGAAGCGGCGCCCCGCCATATTCCGAAGCGTCGAATTTTCTCTTCATCCGCCTCAGAAACGGACCCAGAAGACCCACCCCGATTCGGGAAAAAATATTGGTCTCGACCTGCCTCTTTATCGATTTTCCCAGAAAGGCCTCGACCGACTCGGCGAATTTCAACAGCACGTTGCCGGTAAAACCATCGGTGGCAATTACATCCACCTTGTCAAAAAGCACATCCCGCCCTTCCACATTGCCGACAAAATTCAAATCCGACTTGGAAAATAATTCGTGCGTCGCGATAACCGCCTCGTTCCCCTTGCTCTTTTCTTCGCCGATCGATAGAAGCGCCACCCGGGGCGACGTTCGTCCTTCCATCAGCGACGCATAAATCGACCCCATCAGTCCGAATTGAAACAGATGAACCGGCTTGCAGTCGACATTGGCGCCCACGTCCAGAACCAGTGTCGGTCTCCCCGTAATAGTCGGGAAGTACGACACTATGGATGGACGGCTCACGCCCTCGATTCGCCCCAGGATGAGTATCGATGACGCCATCACCGCTCCGGTGTTGCCGGCCGACACGAACGCATCGGCCCGCCCTTCTTTCTGCATGGTCAGGCCCACCGCGATCGACGAGGTCTTTTTGCGCACCCCTTCGGTCGCCGAATCGGTCATGGCTACGGCATGCGGCGCGTTCTCGATCAAAACGTTGGACGGCAGCGGCCGCTGCTTCTTGATATAGTCGTTGATGACTTCCACCTTGCCGACTAAAATCAATTTCAGGGCGCCGCCGATTTCTTCCGCCGCCTCTAAACCGCCTTCGATAATAACTTCCGGACCGAAATCGGCCCCCATCACATCGAGGGCAACGGTTATAACTTGGCCGTCATTCATCATAAATGGCAATTTATATTTTGGCTGTTAAAATCAGGCTTCTTTGGGCGTGGTTATCTGCGTCCCTTTGTAATAACCGCAATGCGGGCATATATGATGCGGCAATTTCGGCTGATGACAATGGGCGCACTCCACAACATTCGGAGCCGATAATTTCCAGTGGGTCCGTCTCTTCCGGCCCCGCGTCCGAGAGTGTCTTCGTTTTGGTAGTGGCATACTGTTTCCTTAAGAAAGCAATCTACTCTTTATTCCAGAAGGTTTTTTAAACCTTCCCATCTTTCGTCGTCTTCTTCCCGTTTGCAGTCACACGTCTCTTCGTTTAGATTGACCCCGCAATCCGGGCATAATCCCAAACAATCATCGTTGCATAGCGGTTTCAGCGGCAGTGCCAGAATCAGCGACTCGCGTATCAAATTATGCAAATCAGCCACCGGCTCCCCCGGCTTCACATACAATATCTCTTCCTCTTCCCCGGCGGCCGACGGTACTTTCCCGTCACCCGTTCTGATTATAAAATTCAATTCTCCCTTCAATTCCGCATCAAATAAACTCAGACACCGCGAACACTCTTCCTCTACCGGCACCGTCACCGAGCCCTGACAATAATATTCTTCCTGCACCTTCTGTATAACAAGCCGAAGCGACATCAGGTCGCGGAAAGAAACTTTTTCTATTCCATATTCATTATTGTCCGGTTCCGACTCAACCGCTACCTCGGCCGGAAAGGTCTCAAAATCGCGTAAATCCAAATTCATAAACAATTATATTACTTAACCGGAGGCCCAAAGTCAAGCCCAAAAAAACATTGCAAATTGCTTGGGGTTTAATGAATTAGGTCGATTTGGCGGTCGCTCCGGGCCCTATCCCTTCATCTCTTTCAGGATATGGAGACGATTCCGCGCCCGCTCCAGTGACCTCTGCGCCCGCGACACATCTATTTCCGGCCGATGTTCCGCCAGCCGCTTCTTGGCCCTCTCCAGTGATTGCCGCGCCCGGTCCGGGTCGATATCGGCAACCTTCTCCGCCGAATCAACCAAGAGAGTGGCATGATTCGATGAAATCTCAAAGAAGCCGAATGACACCGCCAGGATAAATTCCTTCCCCGATCTGTCTTTCGCGCTCAGTTTCCCCGGCTGTACCGCCGTGATCAGCGGAGCATGATCGGTCAGAACCCCCAGGTAACCCTGGCTCCCCGGAACCACGATCGAAGCCACCTCTCCTTCGAAGAAAATCTTCTCCGGTGTCACTACTGAAAGAGTAAACATATCTAACCGCTATTTTGATTTCTCGTAATTGGCGAAAACCTCGTCCAGTCCGCCCGCCATATAGAACGCCTGCTCCGGAATTTCATCCAACTCCCCGGCCACCAGGCGTCCGAAAGCCTTTATTGTATCATCGATTTTTACATACTTGCCCGGTCGGCCCGTGAATTCCTGCGCCACGAAAAACGGCTGCGACAGAAACTTCTGAATCTTGCGCGCCCGGCTCACGATTAATTTATCATCTTCCGACAACTCATCGATCCCCAAAATGGCGATAATATCCTGAAGGTCTTTATATCTCTGCAATACCTGTTGCACCGTGCGGGCCACCCGATAATGCTCGTCGCCGACCACATTAGGATCCAGAAGCCGTGATGTCGACGCCAGCGGATCGACCGCCGGATAAATCCCCAACTCCGAAATCTGCCGCGACAGCACCGTCGTCGCATCGAGATGCGAAAACGTCGTCGCCGGAGCCGGATCGGTCAGGTCGTCGGCCGGAACATATATCGCCTGTACCGACGTAATCGAGCCGGCCGTGGTCGATGTAATTCTTTCCTGTAGCGCTCCCATTTCCGTCCCCAGGGTCGGCTGATAACCTACCGCCGACGGCATTCTCCCCAGAAGCGCCGACACTTCCGAACCGGCCTGTACAAATCGGAAAATATTGTCGATAAACACCAGCACGTCCTGATGCTCTTCATCGCGGAAATATTCCGCCACCGAAAGCCCCGAAAGCCCGACTCTCAACCGCGCTCCCGGCGGTTCGTTCATCTGTCCGAACACCATCACCGTTTTGGCGATAACTCCCGACTGGTTCATCTCTATCCAGAGATCGTTCCCCTCGCGCGTTCTTTCCCCCACCCCGCAAAATACCGAGTATCCGCCATGTTCCGTCGCGATATTGCGTATCAACTCCTGAATAAGTACCGTCTTCCCCACCCCGGCGCCGCCGAATAGACCGACTTTACCCCCCTTGGGGTACGGCTCCAGCAGGTCAACCACCTTGATCCCAGTCTCGAACATCTTCGTCGCCGTGTCCTGCTCCTCGAATGACGGGGCCGGACGATGAATCGGGTAGCGCTTCATGTTGGCCGGTATCGGCCCGCGCTCGTCGATCGGCTCGCCCAGCAGATTGAACACCCGCCCCAGCGCCTCTTTTCCCACCGGCACCGATATCGGCTGGCCGGTATCGACCGCCTTCATTCCCCGAACCAGACCGTCGGTCGAGGCCATCGCGACACACCGGACAACATTGTCCCCGATATGCATCGAGGCTTCTACCGTCAAATTTATATTCTTTTCCTTGTCTTCGATCTTAATCGCGTTAAGAATGGTCGGCAAATTGTCGGCGTCGAATTCGCAGTCAACCGTAGGACCAATCACCTGAACAACTTTTCCGATATTCTCGGCCATATCATTCTCCATATATGAAAATCAACATTTTTTTCTAACTCGTAAGCGCCTCGGCTCCGGACACGATCTCCAGAAGTTCCTTCGTAATCGCCGCCTGGCGGGCCTTGTTGTACTGCAACGTCAGGGTGTCGATCATCTCGCCGGCATTCTTCGTCGCCGCCCCCATCGCTATCATTCTCGTGCCGTGCTCCGACGCGAATGAATCCGCCAGCGACGTCATCATCTTTGTCAAAGCGTAGCGCGGCAGAAGCTCCGTAAAAATGCTCTCCGGCGAGGGCTCAAATATATATTCAATCCGGCCCTGCTTGCTATCATCCACTTTCGGCTTTTCCACAGGCAGGTACCGTACCGTCGTTATTTTATACTTAACTGTCGAAAGAAACATGGTATATATGATGACTATTTCATCAGTCTCGTTCTTCAGAAACCGCCCCGTCAGAAACTCCACGATATCGCGCGTCCGCCCGTAATCGAGATTCCCCGACCAGTCCAGAAATTTTTCCGCGATTGGCCATTCCCGGCGCTTATAAAAATCGTACCCCTTCTTCCCGATAAGAACCAGTTCCACTTTGTTCTTGTCTTTCCCCTCCAGCCATTCCTGGGCGCGCCGGATCAAATTGGCGTTGAACGAACCGCACATGCCGCGGTCCGAGGTCATCAAAACCAGCGTCTGCTTCTTCACCTCGCGCTTCTCAAAATAGGGATGAGACAGTTCCCCCGATGATGCCGCCGCCAGCGATTCCAGAATCTGCGTCATTTTTTCCGAATACGGCCGCACCTGCATCACCCGGGACTGGGCCCGACGCAATTTGGCCGCCGACACCATCTCCATCGCCTTCGTTATCTGGCGCGTCGATATAACCGAGCGAATTCTTTTTTTTACATCGCGAAGATTCGGCATGACCGCTATTTCCCGGTGAACTTCTCCTTAAATTGTTCCGTCGCCTGCTTCAACTTCGCCTCCGTCTCGGGTGAGAGGACCTTCTCCTTCGTTATGGCATGCTCGATATCCGGAAATTTCTCTTTGCAAAATTCGAAAAATCCCTTTTCGAACGCCGCAATTTTGTCATTGGCCAGACTGTCCAGGTAGCCGTTGACCCCCGTCCAGATAATCATCACCTGATGCGCCAGTTTCATCGGCACATACTGCAACTGCTTCAAAACCTCCACCATCCTGGAACCGCGCGTCAACTGCTTCTGCGTCGCCTCATCGAGATCGGAACCGAACTGCGCGAACGCCGCCAGTTCCCGGTACTGCGCCAGATCCAATCTCAGCGATCCGGCCACTTTCTTCATCGCCTTGGTTTGGGCATTTCCTCCGACACGGGAAACCGAAATACCGACATTGATTGCCGGTCTCACCCCGGAGAAAAACAAATCCGATTCCAGAAATATCTGCCCGTCGGTAATCGAAATGACATTGGTCGGAATATAGGCCGAAACATCCCCCGCCTGCGTCTCGATTATCGGCAGTGCCGTCAAGGAACCCCCGCCCAGATCGTCTTTAAGTTTAGCCGCTCTTTCCAACAGACGAGAATGCAGATAGAAAATATCTCCGGGATACGCTTCCCGTCCCGGCGGCCGTCTCAAAAGAAGCGACAGCTGACGGTACGCCTGGGCATGCTTGGATAAGTCGTCATAAATCACGACCACATGCCGCCCGGTGTAAAGAAATTCTTCTCCTATGGCGCAACCGGCGTACGGTGCAATAAACTGCATCGGCGCCGGGTCCGAGGCATTGGCCGCTACCACCGTCGTGTAATCCATCGCCCCGAAATCGGTCAGGGTCTTCACCACTTTGGCCACCGTCGAGGCCTTCTGCCCGATCGCCACATAGATGCAGTGAATATCCCCGCCCTTCTGATTTATAATCGTATCGAGCGCCAGAGCCGTTTTGCCCGTCTGACGGTCCCCGATAATCAATTCGCGCTGTCCCCGCCCGATCGGAATCATGGCGTCGATCGCCTTTAATCCGGTCTGGACCGGCTCTTTCACCGGCTGACGTTGCACCACGTTGGGCGCACCCCCCTCGAGAACCCGGTACTTGTCGGTCACGATC
Source organism: Candidatus Zixiibacteriota bacterium (assembly GCA_900498245.1). Lineage (NCBI taxonomy): Bacteria > Pseudomonadati > Candidatus Zixiibacteriota > Candidatus Zixiibacteriota bacterium. The sequence continues at coordinate 669,916 of LS998015.1, read as the reverse complement.
GGCCCTTTCCCGTCCAGCGGCTGTCCCAGGGGATTCACCACCCGCCCGATCAAAGCGTCGCCGACCGGAACCTGGGCCACCCGCCCCGTCCGACGGACCGTATCCCCTTCCTTCACATTTATGACCGACCCGAAAATCGCCGCGCCGACACTATCTTCTTCAAGGTTCAATACTATGCCGATAATATCATTCGGAAATTGAATCAATTCCGACATCATCACGTCGTCCAGTCCCCAGATCCGGGCGATACCGTCGCCGACCTGAAGCACCGTGCCAACCGATTCCATCTCGAGTTTGGTTTCGTATCGCTCGACTTCTTTCTTTATTATTGAAGAAACTTCTTCTGGATTAAGACCCATTTCCTGTACCTCTTCGGATTATAACCGTCTTCTATTCAATTTCCGCCGTCCGGCGCCTTTCGTCAGTAAACTTTCACCTTCATCAACCGGTTCCTCAGGAGACTCAACGCATACCGGATGGAACCGTCGATAATTTGATCCTGGAAAATGACCACCATCCCCCCCACAATTCCCTTGTCGATCTTCTCTTTGAGTTCGATTTTCAATCCGGTCTTCTTCGATAACCTGTCGATCAGCCCTTTCCTCTCGGCTTCCGCAAGCGGCGCCGTCGTTATGCAGGTCGCCCGGACAATCCCCCGCGCCTCGCGCACCAATCGGTCGAATTCCTCGACAATTTCCGCCAGAAATTGCACCCGGTGCTTGTTTATAAGCATCAGGAGGAAATCATAAAATATTTTCTCCAGCCGCGTCTCGAATGTCTTTTGCACCAGCGCGATTTTGTCCTCGGTCCGAATCTGGGGCGCCGTCATGAAATCGAGAAAAGTACTATCTCCCCGCATATACTGCGCCAGGGCATGGAACTGCTCCCAGCCCTTATCGACCAGGTTCTTCTCGCGCGCCAGTTCAAAAAGCGCCCGTCCGTACTTCTTGCCGACTTGCTGCGCCAGCATCTATCAGGCCTTCTCCAGGTCGGCGATGAACTTATCGATCAATTGCCGTTCCTTCTTCTCGTCCAGTTTCTCCTGAAGAACCTTCTCGGCGGCCGCCAGGGTGATCCCGATCATTTCTTCTTTCAGTTGCACCTTGGCCTTGGCGATATCCCGCTCCACCTGCTCGGCGGTCCGCGTCACTATCCCGTGCGCTTCTTCCTGCGCGTGCGCCTTGATTTCCGAGGCCACTTTGTCGGCTTCGGTCACCGCCTCGGCGATCTTCTGCCGCCGTTCCCCTTCGATATTCTTCAGTTTATCCTCATACTCCGCCTTCAGAGCCGCCGCCCGGGCCTTTTCCTCGTCGATATTTTGAAACTCATCGACAATCTTCTGCCGCCGTTCGTCCATCATCGATAGAAGCGGCTTCCAGGCAAATCTCTTGAGAAGCCAGACCGTTATCAGAAAGCCGATAATCTGAGTTATAACTTGTGATATTTCTATATTCATTCAGCTTCTCCCGACATATTCGCGGGGAATGGCCCAAGGGGCCATCCTCAGCCGCTGATTTTTCCCATCAGAAGGAGCAGTCCCACCAAAGCGTAAATGGTCAACGCTTCGATAAAGGCCGCGCCGATAATCATGCCGGTCTGAATCTTGCCCGCCGCTTCCGGCTGACGACCCATCGCTTCCATGGCCGCCCCCACCGCCCGGCCGAGCCCCAGACCCGAACCGATCGCCGCCAGCGCCACCGCTATCGGAAGTGCGAATGATAATGCTGCTCTGTAATCCATTTTTTCCTCCTTAAATGACTATAATTGCATCTGTCTTATTTCTATCAGTGTTCGTGTTCCTCGTGCGGAAGAACCATCACGAAATATATGGTCGAAAGCATCATGAATACCAGCGCCTGTATCGTCGATGTCAGCATCGCCAGAAGTATGAACGGAATCTGGAACGGAAATCCGATCGGCGAATGGAATATCCCCATGAACATTATTCCCAGCGAAACGAATGCCGCAATCAGAATATCCTCGCCCGTTATGTTGCCGAATAGACGAAGCGCCAGTGAGAATGGCTTGGCCAGTTCCCCGATAACATGAATCGGGAAGTTTATAGGCGCCAGGGCCCAGGTCACGGCATCGGTCGGCGATCCCAGCAGATGATGAAAATAACCCCAGACGCCCAGTCTTTTTATTCCGGTATACTGCACATACAGAAATACCGTTATCGCCAGGGCCGCCGTTGTGTTAATCGATGATGTCGACGATTTAAAAAACGGTATCAGCCCGATTAAATTCATGAACCAGATATATAAAAAAAGCGTCCCCAGAAACGGTACGAACTTTCTTCCCTCTTTCCCCATTACCGAAAAGATCAGATTATCCAGCGCTTCCAGAATCATTTCCACCAGGTTCTGCAGTTTCCCCGGTATCAGTTGCCGCTTCCGGTACGTAATAATCGCCACCGCAATCATCATCAACGCCACCACTCCGGAATAAACCAGCGCGTCATAATGATGGGCGAAGGACTTATTGATGAAGGTTACCAGATTGGGTAACTCATGAGATTCTTCCGATGCTTCCGCCGCCGCCTGCGATCCCTCGGCCGCTTTGTGCAGAAGACTGTCGCCTCCCTCCGGCGCGACACTCAATAAATAGAAATATATGCTGTTAAACACCCTTTACACTTCCCTGTTGCTCATGGCCGTCGATATAATCCAATTTCAGAATGCTTCTTCCGGCGGCCTTCAGAACCATTACCAGCAGATTGACCGTAAATCCCGCCACCAAAAGGATGGCGTTGAAATAATCCGAAACTATCAAAAAATATCCCGAAAGATATAAAAGCGGAAATTTTATCAGCATCAGCACAATCGCCGCTCCCTTGTCGGCCCCTTCCGGGCGAAGCGTCGCGCGGATCAACAGCGCCAGAAAATAAAGATTTATCATCCCCCAGATAATTCCCGTGAAAACCGACAGTGTCGGCTGAAATCCGTAATAAAACGAGCCGAATATCAAAATCAGAAGCGCCACCACGCCGGTGGTCCGAAGCGTCCTGCCGATAAATCCCGTCTCAGTCGTCCTTATCATCTTTATCCGTTTCTTCCGCCCGTTTAATTATGCGGTATATTTCCCGTCCCGCGGCCACAAACCCGAAGGCCAGAAATAACACCATTAAATAGGGTTCAGTTCCCAATTTCGAATCGAGCCAGCGCCCAATCAAGAATCCCACCAACGGCCCGACCGCCAAAAGAATCGGGATTGTCCCCAAAAGACCCAGTTGCCTGAATTCCATGCCTCCCTTTTTCTTCGGAGGCCTCTCCGTATCGGGCAATTCTCCCCAACTCTCCAAAAATAATTACCCAAAATATAGTTTTGTTTTTATATGTCAAGCACCCATTAAATTATTCCCGCCGATTATCGATTATTACAGTCCGAATTGCCTTCTTTTGCGCTCTATAACCGCATCGAAGGCCATACTGCCCTCAAACTTATGAATTTAAAAGCGGAAGAAATTAAATGCCGAAGAATCTAAAACCGATACCCGGCCGACATCCGGAAAGTCTCATCGAGATAATCGTTGTGCATCCAGGCGAAATCGAACTGAACCCGATTTATCAGCATTCCTACCCCGGCCGTCAGATCCCCGATATCGAACCCGGCCCGCCCGAAAAACATCTCCCGATACGAAATCTCCGCCCCATAATGAGTATCGAGCGAAATATTTCCCATCCAGTACTGGGCGCCGCGGCGGATTCCCTCGAATTTCAAATCGCCCGAAACCGCCAATCTCCCCGTAAAATCCGAAAATTTGCGCCAGAGAAGAAGCCCCGGCTTGACCGTCGGATAAATCGATTCCGTGGTCCCGTTATCATAATGAATAAGCCCCGATGTTACATCGGTGATGGCTAGCCCCAGACGGGCATAAGGCAATGGCTGGTAAAGCGCCCCGGCGTCAAAAGAGATCCCGTACCCTTTGGCCGCCACGATGTCGCGATAAATCAGCCGCGCCGAAACCCCGATATCGATATTGCGGTACCGCCCCCCCGCCGACCCGGCCAGCATCACATCGCCGTGCGATTCCTGGCTCACCACATACGGCCGCCCCTGGGCATTGATATCGGTAATATTGACTCCCCCGCCGCCTAAATAATAAACATAAAACCCATAGGAATGCAGAAGGGCCGAAACATTCGGCCGCGATGACACATAGGCCGCGAAATCATGATTCAGAAGCGACCCGAATGTCTCCCCATGCATCGCCGCTACATACCGCCCGTCGAGATAATTCATTCCCGCCGGATTCCAGTACGCCGCCGTGCCGTCGAACGGTCCCGCAATCGTCGCTCCTCCCATCCCCAGTGCCCGTCCCCCGACTCCAAGCGAAAACGGCTCTTCGGCATACTTCGCCCCGAATGCCGCCGAAACTATAAACAGCGCCAAAAATAAATAATATCCGATTCGCATCATACCCAAAATAGTTATCGGACGGCGATTTGGCAACCTCATCTACCTGATTAAACAAAAAAAGGCGGGATAATATCCCGCCTTAAAATCGATATTTTTCCTAAATTAATGCGATGTCGGCTCGCTCTCCGTCTTCGTCCCGCCGCTGCATTTGCCCGTCAGAACGTCACAGGTGCCGCCTTTTTTCATCGTCTTTGTCCCGGTCGTCTTCGCTACGGCCGGCATAACTTCGGCCTGATAGCCGGATGTCGTCACCAGAGAGGCCAATTTGGCGCTTTCGACCTTCGACGGATCATAGCAGACCACCGCCTTGCCGGTTTTGTAATCGACCGATACGACTTTGATCACACCCTTGTCGGCTTTGAGAGCCTCGGTCACCGTATTCTCGCATCCGGTGCAGGTCATCCCCTTGATATTCATTGTAATATAATCGCAATTCCCCTTATAATCGCATTCCCCCATGGCATTTGCCATTTTGGCCTGAGTCATCCCCTTGGACGCGCAACTGCTGGCGCACGAACCGGCGCCGGCGGTCTTGGCCGACACCTTTGACATGGGGCAATCGCCCGACATGGCATTGGCCGTCTTGACCTCGGCCTCCCCCTTGGACCCGGAACAACTTCCGCCCGAAACGGCATTGGCGGTCTTCACTTCCGCCGCCTTCTGCATATAAGGACACCCGCCCGTCGTGGCGTCAGCCGCCTTGACCTCCGCGGTACCTTTTGTCGCCGAACAACTTCCGGTCGATGTGGCACTGGCCGTCTTGACTACGCCGTCGGCCTTGTACGCCGGGCAACTCTTGCTCGCCGACGCCCCTTTGGCCCCGTCGCACGCCGATGACGGATTAAAAACGGCGGCCAATAGTATAATCGCCACCAGTACAACCGAACTCTGTACAAATCTCTTCACTGCCAACCTCCATGGATGATACACTTTAATGGTTATAATCTACTATAAATACGTTTCTTGTCAAGTTGTCTTTGCGAAAAATATGGATATACTCAATCTTTGTTATTTAAACTGAGCGCCATTCCAAATAGTTCCATCATATTTTCAAATGGCGCAAAAATTCTCCGCCTATGCCGATAATAGACATTAATTTCCACTATATTTCAATCAATGATGGTGAAATAAGTATTTTTTTTAAAACGCGGAATCGCGGAAATTGACCGGAGCGTTTCCCCCGCTCACCACTTCTTGTACCGCCAGAAAGCGATAAAACTCAGAACCGACATCAGCGCCAGCCCCAAAATTATGTAAAAGGCCAGCGGGTGCTTCTGAAGCGGCATTGCCACGTTCATCGAAAAGGCGCTCACCACGAACGTCGGCACCATGATCGCGATCGTGATAATATTGAGCGTCTTCATAAGCACATTGATATTGTTGCTCACGATCGACGCCCGCGCATCCATCAGGCTCGCCAGAATGTTGGAGTAGATTTCCGCTTGACGGTAACATTGATTATTTTCGATCAGGGTATCGTCGACCAATTCCAGATCCCCCGTATTGAATCCGATCTTGGCCGCGTTCAGCCGAAGTTTCTCTATCAGGACCCCGTTGGAATTTATCGAATTGAGATAATAAACCAGGCTCTTCTGAAGGGCGAAAAGATTTATCAGGTGACGGTTCTCCATCGCCCGGTTGATTTTAAACTGCAATTCATCCGAAATGGTGCTGATTACTTTCAAATGCTCCAGATAATGAAATATCGAACGGTATATCAATTTAAGCATCAAAAATCCCGGCGACGGCGCCTTCTGGAAGACCAGCGGGTCAAAAAGCGGAATATCCTCCGTCAAAACCACTATCAACTTGTCTTTGAATAAAAACGCTCCCACCGACGACACCTTGAACAGGAACTGATCCTTCACCGAGTAATTCTTGGGCCTTTTGAATATGATCGCGATATGCTCCGGTTCGAATTCCAGACGGGACAATTCATCCGGGTCCAGGGCCGAGTGAAGCGTATGCTCGTCGAGCTTCAAAGTATCGATCAGATACCTTTTCTCCGCTTCCTCCGGATTGACATAGATAATATAGGGGGCGTCGGCTTCATCGGTCGGCACCAGACGGCGGTCGCTGAATTTGTAATTCCTCTGCATATTTCATCCCGTTTATTTCGTTTGCCCGGCCCACGTGACGGCCAAAGATATGGCGAGAAAAATATTTAGGCAAGCAGTCTTTATTTTTGAAAATCCCCCCTTCATCTTGTAGGTCGGGTCTCGAATCCGGCCCCGCCGGATGAGAAACCCGACATCTTTTTCTTGTAGGGGCAGGTCTTGCGCCTGCCCACTTTTCCCCAACCTATCGCTCATACCCCCGTAGGTCCGGTCCTGAATCCGGCCCCGCCGGGAACCCTTTCCCGACGGAATTCCCCATAATGGACTGACACTCGTAGGTCGGGTTCCGAGATCTTGTAGGTCGAAAGCCCCCGAGTTCGGCTCCTGCCGAACGACGGGGTTTCGACATCTTTATCTTCCCCGGGTGCCACCCCCAAACTCGGGACGGGATGCGTGGCTCTTCGGGGTTTGGGGGTGCATCGTGTGCAACATAAATCTTATATGCCCGTTGTTTGCGCTGCCCGGCCCGGCCGCTTATTCCGCGCCGTCAGGAGTCTCTCCTGACGGAAACTCCCTCATTCGTAGGTCGGGTCTCGAATCCAGCCCCGCCGGATAAGAAACCCGACATCTTTTTCTTGTAGGGGCAGGTCTTGCGCCTGCCCACTTTTCCCCAACCTATCGCTCATACCCCCGTAGGTCCGGTCTCGAATCCGGCCCCGCCGAACAACGCGACTTCGACACCTTCTTCTTAAAAATACGCCGAAAGCCCGAACTTCACCGCCGTCCCGCTGAACGAAAATGAATGACCCTTGCCTTCCGTGATTCTCTGTTGGGCTCCCGGATAATAAATTTCACTCATCGTGCGGTGATTCCAGTTATAATCCGCCAATATTCCATATTCGGCCAACAGACTGACATTTTTCCCCGCAAACCACTCCACTCCCATCACCGTCGATAGCCCCGCTGTCCAAGTTTGCACCACATTGTCGCTTATCGTCTCCCGTTCAATCGGATCGTAACTCGCGATTGTACGGCTATGCGCCACCCTCTTGTCCCGGGAATACCCCAGATGCGGACCCAGACCCCAATAGGGATGAATATTGCTCCCGGTCGATGGATACAGAATATATTGCAGATACAGAGAGACGGCCTGCCCATCATAGTTTTGATCAATAAAATTCTCTCCCAGTTTATATGACTCTTCGAAATTTGCCGTCCCTGAGTGAGATTGCGACGATGATTCATTCAGAGTCAACCCCAACCGTATCGCCCGCGATTCCGAACACTGCCTTTTAATACTTATTGTTCCCCCTTGAAAATCTCTCAATTGAAAATCATTGATAATCGCAAATTGAAGCGCCCAGGCCCCCTTGTGAAGCCCATTCGCATAATTCTTAGCCACCTTACTACTGTCCTGCGCCTGCACTCCCGACATTGCGAAGACAATCAGGAGTAGAAAAATCCAGAATGTCAGAGTTGACCCTCTGTGAGTACACCGCATAGTGCCGCTCCTTTCATGAAATTATTTAATTGACGTTCTGTCTCGAACGGTATGCAAAAGTATTGCCGAATCTCCGGCATCGTAAGAAAATGGATTAAATTTGCTACGATTTGTTACTTCTCAGTCGCCTCCCCCACATATATTTATTATAAATTTAATAATTGCTATAAACCAGAAGCGCACACGATATCTTCGCCGCCTCTCGGCAGTATGAGAGATTGCAGTTCTCGATAATATCCTTCTCTGTGAACGTATAAGGGCAAAAATGATATTCCTCAAAAAAGATGGTCGGATAGCCGGCGCTCCAGAAAAAATAGGCGTCCGTGTAATTGATATGATCGCTCGTGTCGTTCGGAACAATTTTTGTATATCTGTGGCACAAATAATGTGCCAATTCCGTTACTTCCTCCGATCCCGGACAATTTTGAAAATCAAGGCGCCACTCCTCCCCTTGCGGGCAATATGCGATCTGATTATTGTCGATCATCATGGCAATTGTCTTCCCGGTTTTGCCAAAATCGCTCACAAAATTATCGCTCCCGCTTTTCCCCTCGACAAACATCGTCATGAACTCTTCCGACCCGAATGCCATGAAATAAATCGCATATTTGGGCCGAAAGTCCTTTTGCTTCAAAATTCGGGCGATCTCCAGGCAGACCGCTACCCCCGAACCATTATTATTGGCCCCCGGCGCGAATACATACGGGTCCGTCCCCGGCCCCATGATAAAACAGTCATAATGCGCCCCCAATAAATATACCTTATTGGAATCGACCCTCCCCGGCAACACCGCTTTCACATTGTACTGCCACGACTTCTTATGCTCCCCCGATTTTAGCGGAAATTCAATCACATTCTGAAACGAATCGACTTTCACATCATCATATCCGAACGATTTGAATTTCCCCGCCAGCCACAGCGCAATCTCTTTCCGGTTCTCCGCCAGCATGAATCTCGTCTCGAAATCGACCAGTCCCTGCATGTAATTTCTGATTTTGTTGGAATCAATTTCATTTAGATAATTCTGTATGATACTGTCAACCCCCGGCTCTTGAACCATTCTCTGATCGAACATACTATTGGGAATTTCAATTCCTTTGGCCCGCTCCGGTGACGAAATCAAAATCATCAATATGATTGTATATAGGATTATCCTTACCATTATTCTCCTCCGCTGAATATCAATACTAATATATACTGTCCGTCTCGAAACCGCAATCGGTCGAAAGCCCCCCCTATTGAATGCGACGATAATTCCTGCTGACTTCAAACGATACTTACTCCCGGCCGTATCAAAATCAGGTAATGATTCGATTTCTTTTCAGATAATTGATTTCTCGATTTTATAATTCCATCTGAAAGGAATCAGGGGTCTTCACTAAAAACTGCCGTATTAACCTGATTTGGGGAGATTTAATTTTATGAAATTACGTAAAGAAGAGATTCCCGTCGCTCTGGAAATGCCGGTCGCGGCTTTTCGCGCCGTCGAGTGGGACAAATTGGCCGTCGCTTACGTCACATTGAAGGCCGGCACCAACGCCACCCCGCTTCTGCAGGGCCTTACCCGTGACCATTGCCAGTGCCCCCACTGGGGATACATGCTCGAAGGCGCCATTCATGTCCGCTACGAAGACGGCAAAGAAGAGGTCTGCCGGGCGGGCGAAGTTTTTTACTGGCCCGACGGCCACACCGTTTGGGTCGACGAAGACACTTCCTTCATCGAATTCAGCCCTAAAGAGGAATTGAAAAAAGTGTACGACCACCTCGGCAAGAAAATAGCCGCCGTCGCCTAGTACAACTCTGCGCCGTTTCGTGGGCGACAGATATCCTGTCTGCCCGTCCATCCATTTCAAATGTTCCTCGGGGTCTTGCCGAGGGCTCCTGTCCGAGGTGTGACCCCGCGGCCTTTTTGCGCCCTCGAGAATCCCTTCCCGACGGAAACTCCCTCATTCGTAGTTCGGGTTCCGAATCCGGCCCCGCCGGATGAGAAACCCGACATCTCTCTTGACCCGCAATCCAATTTATTCTGTAGGTCGAAATCCCCCGAGTTCGGCTCCTGCCGAACGACGGGGTTTCGACATCTTTATCTGACTTCCTTCCCCGGGTGCCACCCCCAAACTCGGGACGGGATGTGTGGCTCTTCGGGGTTTGGGGGTGCTCCATGCCTCTTGTAGGTCAATGACCCCTTGGGGGACCGGTGCGGTGCGGCTGGGGGGTCTTGACATTTTCTCCTTATTCGGTAGGCCGGTTTCAAATGTTGCGCGGGGTCTTGCCGAGGGCTCCCGTCCGTGGTGTGACCCCGCGGCCTATTTCGCGCCGTCGGGAGCCTTTTCCCGACGGAATCTCCATTATTGGTAGGTCGGGTTCCGAATCCGGCCCCGCCGGATGAGAAACCCGACATCCCTCCCTCGTAGGGGCAGGTCTTGCGCCTGCCCTCTTCGTTTCCCGTCGCCTCCGTGCGCGGCAGACGCTTCGTCGGCCCGTCCGCCTATTTCGCGCCGTCGGGAATCCTTTCCCGACCGAATCCTTCGCTTGCCCTATTCCCCCCCTCACTTCAACAAAATCATCTTCTTAACTTCCGAAAACTCCCCGATATTCAATCGATAAAAATAAATCCCCGTCGATACCTCCCGCCCATTTTCATCTCTTCCATCCCATACCGCCTTGTATGATCCCACCCTCAGCTCTTTATTCACAAGGGTATTTATCTTCATTCCCAGCACATTGTATATTTCCAGTTGCACCTCCGCCCGTCGTACCAAACCAAATTCAATAATTGTCTCATGATTGAACGGGTTAGGATAATTCTGCCCCAAATAATACTCCACAGGCACGGCCCTATTCTCAAACTCCTTAACATCCGTCCCCTGGCTATTCCATCCGGCAAAAAAATTGACCTCCCCCTGCCAGCAGTTGCCGCAATTTCTCAGGGTATTGCGAGAGCTGACAGCAAAATCATCTATACCGTCGCCATTAAAATCTCCAACCCCAGCCACGGTTTCGCCAAAATAACTCTGGTCACCGGGAATTTGAAGATTCTCCAGATAAACATCAGGAATCGAATCAGCATCGGGTCCACCTAGGAATATTCGAATGAAATAGACAAATTGCACATCATTGGTATAGCCCATTATTAAATCGGGATAGCCATCATGATTGATGTCACCAGCCAGATCAGCCGCCGTAGGAGGTATATAGCCACCATATAGCCACTGATTTACAATAATATCAGGTTCATTATTCATATGCGGTCCGCCCAAGTGAATGCCTGCCGGCCTATTCCCCTGACCAGAGATATACAAATCATCATAGCCATCGCCGTTGAAATCATCCATGGAAAATAGTATATCACCATAAACATGAGAAGGATTCTTTATTTCATAATCAGGAATAGTATCAAAACTTGGTCCACCCCAGTAAAATTTGACAAAACAAGTGTCGCGATTTAAATAAGCCGCCACCGCCAGGTCAGGATAACCGTCACCATTGAAGTCCCCGGTCGCCAAATTATTGCCAAAACTCCTTGAGGTATCGTCTATAACATATTCCGGAATCGTATCCCGGCTCGGACCGATATGATAAATCTTTACGGGCCCGCCATTGACACTCTTGCTCAAAGGCATTTCCAATTCACCGTCGGCATTCAGATCAACCGCCTTCGTTATCCGCGACCACATCTTCGGAATCACGAAATCCGCGGTATCGTGTAACAAAGGACCCCCGAAATACAGACCGAAATCGAGAGTTTCATAGATGGTAAGACCAAAGTCCGGATAGCCATCATCGTTGACATCCCCAATTTGCCGCATACCCGGCTTAAATGCATAATAGACCTTATCCGGGATACTATCCGGGGGACGACCCCCATTGAAAAGAAAGAAAGGATTGGGGATGATTGTCATTCCTGCCCAGCGCATTATAAAAACATCGCTAATCTGATCACCATTAAGATCCCCCGGCGTGAGGACATTATAACCGAACAATTTATTAGTATCGATATCATGGATGACTATAAATCTTTCAATGGAATCAATTCCCGCCTTGGCCGAAAATTGCCCCTGGGTTATCCAATCAGCACGTGCCGAAGAACTTGCCAAAACTGGAAGCACAACTAAAATGACCCTCAGTATCGATTTCCCTGGAAACCTGTGCATAGTCCGTATCGCCTTATGAACACTCAATCAACCAACACTATAATTTATGCCATAATACCATCTTTTCAAACACCTTTCTTCCCCCCTCCCCCCCAACAAAAAAAGGCGGCCTCTCGGCCGCCCTTGCATAAACCTATAACTCTTAAAATTATCCCGTCTGCTTCTTCGCCTTATGAATCAATTTCGGCTTCGCCTCGCCGGTTATTACACCGGGGGTAATAATCACTTCCTCCACATCCTCTTTCCCCGGAATATCGAACATCAAATCGAGCATCGCCTTCTCAAATATCGAGCGGAGCGCCCGCGCCCCCGTCCGCTTCTTCTCGGCGATCGCCACCGCCTGCCACAGCGCCTCCTTCTCGAATGTCAGTTTGATCCCTTCCATCTCGAACAGCCGCGTGTACTGCTTGGTCAGGGCGTTCTTCGGATCATTCAAAATTGAGAAAAGCGCGTTCTTGTCCAGCGGCCGAAGCGGCGCCACCACCGGCAGACGCCCGATCAATTCCGGAATAAGACCGAATTCCAGCAAATCGCTCGGCTCCACGTAATCGAGAATATTGGCCGATTTCGCGCTGATATCGATATTCTCGGCGTCGAACCCCAACTGCTTCTTGCCGGCCCGCCGCGCCACGATCTTATCCAGCCCTTCAAACGCTCCCCCGCAGATAAATAGAATATTGGTCGTATCGATCGGCACGAACGACTGCTCCGGATGTTTGCGCCCTCCCTTGGGCGGAATATTCGATACCGTCCCCTCGAGAATTTTCAGGAGTCCCTGCTGTACCCCTTCGCCCGAGACATCGCGGGTAATCGACGGGTTCCCCGACGTGCGCGCGATCTTGTCGATTTCATCGATATAGACAATCCCCCGCTCCGTCCGCGCCTGGTTGTAATTGGCCGCCTGATACAGCCGCACCAGGATATTTTCGACATCCTCGCCGACATACCCGGCCTCCGTCAGGACCGTGGCATCGGCGATACTGAACGGTACTTTCAAGAATTTGGCCAGCGTTCGCGCGATCAATGTTTTCCCCGTGCCCGTCGGCCCGATCAGAAGAATATTCGACTTCTCCAACTCGACTTCCGGGCGTCCCGCCTCTTTATTCTGACGCGCCTCGAAAACGGTGTTGATTCGCTTGTAATGATTATAAACCGCCACCGCCACATTCCGCTTGGTCGCTTCCTGCCCGATTACGTACTGATCCAGAAATCCTTTTATCTCCTGCGGCTTCGGTATCTCGAACGATTCTCCGTCGTCGGATCCGTCCGGCGATGATATCAAAATGTCGTGGCAGAGATTGACACAGTCGTTGCAGATAAATGCTTCGTACCCGGCGAAAAGACGTTTCACCTTGGAGGCCGATTTTCCGCAAAAATTACAGCGGTGGATCGTCCCCAGATTCTCGTCATCCGATGAATTGTTGTTCTTTTTCGTCAAGGCAACCTTCTATTTTTTCTCTTTACGGTTGAACTCGTAAATCTTGTCGATTATCCCGTACTGCACCGCTTCTTCGGCCGACATGAAGAAATTCCGGTCGGTGTCCTTCTCGATCTTCTCCAGCGGCTGGCCCGTGTGGCGCACCAGGAGTTCATTTAAATGCTTCTTGGTCTGAGCGAATTCCTTCGTCATGATTTCGATATCGGTGATCTGACCCTGCGCTCCGGCCGTCGGCTGATGAATCATGATCCGGCTGTTCGGAAGCGCCGCTCTCTTCCCCTTGGCTCCCGCCGCCAGTAAAAACGAACCCATCGAGGCCGCCAGCCCCATGCAGGTCGTCGCCACATCCGGCTTCACGAACTGCATCGTGTCATATATCGCCAGTCCCGCCGTCACCGACCCGCCCGGGGAATTGATATAAATGAAAATATCCTTCTCCGGATCCTCGGCGTCCAGAAACAGCAACTGCGCGATAACCAGGTTGGCCAGATGATCGTCGATCGGCGACCCGATAAAAATGATCCGATCCTTAAGAAGGCGCGAGTAAATATCATAGGCCCGTTCGCCCCGTCCCGTCTGCTCAACCACCATCGGTATTAGAGTCATTTAATCCTCCGTGAAACTAAAGTTCCTTTTCGTCCGGATGCTCCTTCTCCCGCTTCCATTGCTCCGGCGGAAGGTAGGTCACTTTGGAGAAAAGAAAATCAAAAATCTTCTCTTCCTGAATGGAATCGCGGATTTCCTGGATCCGCCCCGATTTGCCCAGAACCTCTTTGGCTTTATCTATATCCATTTTATAGTTATCGGCAAATCTCTTAATCCAATTTTCGGTATCAATCGGCAAAACTTCAATCTTTTCCAGCTCCGCCAGCCGGTTTGACAAAAAATTCCATCTCAAAGCATTAACCGCCACCGGATGATATCGTTCCCGGATCACTTTTTCGTCGAATTTCTCATAATTCTTCTTAAAATCCTCGACCACCGAATCGAGATAATTGTGAACCATCGCCTCCGGAATCGGCACCGGGTTCCTTTCCACGATTTGCTGTACCACCTCGTTCCGCTTCCACTTATCCTGCTCCCCCTCCCTCTGCTTCTTCAAATCCTCGCGGATCTTGAGCCTCATTTCCAGAAGCGTTTCCGCCCCCCCGGCTTGCTTGGCGAACGCATCATTCTCTTCCGGAAGCACCCTTTCCTTGACCTCTTTGACCTTGCATAAATACTTGAGCGTCTTGCCCGCAAAACGATCATCGGAGTAATCCGCCGGGTAATTCACCGTCACCTCTTTCTCTTCCCCCGCTTTCATCCCGGCCAAACCTTCGCGAAATTCCTTCACCGTCATCGGGCTGGACAAATCGACCTCGTTATCTTCGAACCTCTCCCCTTTCAAAATATTGCTCGGGTCGTCCAGTTTAACCAGGTCCATCACCAGAATATCATCCGCCGTCGCCGCCCTCTCCACCGGCCGCACTTCGGCGTGCTTCTTCCTCAAATATTCTATAACCGAATTCACATCGGTATCACTTATTTCGATTTTTTCATCCGGAAGATTCATCCCGTCATAAATCACCTTCTCGACTTCCGGCATCACTTCCAACCGCGCCACATATTTCAGCGGCGCCCCTTCGTTCAATTCGTACTCGGGAATCGACGGATACGACGCCACATTCAAATTTTGCTCTTTCACCGCCTGTGGATACGTATTTTTTATCAACTCCTCGATAACATCCTCGCGGATGGCGTCTCCGAATCGCGACCGGATAACATTGAGCGGCGTCTTGCCCGGCCGGAATCCCGGTATCTTGGCCTCCCGGCGATATTTCTGATACGCCTCGGCGAAGGCCGCATCAACCTGCTCCACCGGAACCTCTATTTCCAACTCACGAACCAGACCGTTCGACGATTTTATGACCGATTTCAATCAATTCTCCTCTCTATCGTTTTTCTGCGAAAGGGGGGATTTGAACCCCCACCCGGTTAAGGACTGGATCCTAAGTCCAGCGCGTCTACCAGATTCCGCCACTTTCGCTTTGGACAATGAATATACCGGTTTCAATGTTCCAAGTCAAGATAACCCCCCTTCCCCAAAATCCCGCCCTTCCCTCAACTTATGGCCGTTTTGGTTTGACTTCAATCCCCCGCGCCTGTAGATTCCGTTCATGACCGATAAAGTCTTCCTCGGCATCGATTACGGCGACCGCCGCATCGGGCTGGCCAAATCCGATCCGACCGGCCTCATCGCTTCCGCGTATAAGACTATAAGTTTTACTTCGATTAAAAAGGCCGTCGAAGAAATCGTGGCCGACATAACCTCCTTCGGCGCCGTCGGTGTTGTCGTCGGATATCCCGTCTCACCCGCCGGTGGCAAAATTGGCGAGCGGTGCCGCATGGTGGATAATTTTATCGAACGCTTGGAGAAAAAATATACCGGCCCCATTTACCGTATCGATGAACGCTATTCTTCGAAAGAAGCCGAAGAAATTATTCATATGCACCGTAAACAGGCCGGGCGAAAAAAAGGCCGGATCGACAAAATCGCCGCGGCCATAATCCTGCAGAGATTCCTGGATGAATACGACCAGCTCAAAAAATCCTAAATTCCATATTTACGAATATATCCTGTACTGGCTGGCCACCGCCTTCATCCTCCTTCTGGCCATCCCCGTCCTGATCGGCAAATTTGTCGTATATCTCGTCCGCTCCACCGGCGCGCCCCTGAAATCGGCGGGAAATTTCATCGGTTTTATCCTTGTTCTTCTCATAATTTCCATGACTTACCTCACTTACGAGGTCCTTATCCCCTACAACATTGGTTCCGAGCATCATACCGTCACCGTCGAAGAAAACGAACCGTTCTCCAAAACCGCCGCCAATCTCCATCAGGCCGGAATTATTCGAAGCGAGCATCTCTTCCGGATGGCGGCCGTCCTTGGCCGCATCGATAAATACACCATCCCCGGACGATACGATTTCCGCGGCGAGGTCTCGCTATATGACATCCTCCAAAAATTCAAGCGCCGCGACGTCGCCACCGTCATGGTGACCATACCCGAGGGCTCCAATATCTACAAAATCGGCTCCATCCTCTCCCACGACCTCGGTATCGATTCCGCCGCCTTCGTCACCAGAGCGAATGATACCGCTTTCACCAAAGCCCGATTCAATATCAATGGCCTCGAGGGGTACCTTTTCCCGGAAACATATCAGTTCTGGTACGGAATGAAGATCGACAACATTTTTGACGCCATGTACGAGCAATTTCAAAGGCGTGTCGCCCCCCTGGCCGATTCTCTCCCCCCCGATATCCCGTCCCTGCACGATCTTATTACTCTGGCCTCCATAATCGAAGGCGAGGCAACCGTCGATGACGAAATGCCCGTCGTCTCTTCGGTCTATCACAATCGCCTGAAGGACAACATGCTCCTCCAGGCCGACCCGACCGTCCTCTACGCCCTGGGTGGAGCCGCCAAAGCCTTATCGCGCGATGATCTGAAAATCCAATCCCCTTATAATACTTACAACGTCGCGGGATTGCCCCCCGGCCCTATCAACTGCCCCGGCATGAAAGCCATACTGGCCGCCCTGAGACCGGCCCAGACCGAGTATCTCTATTTTGTCGCCGACGGAACCGGCCACCATATTTTTTCGAGAACCCTCGACGAGCATAACAATGCCCGCATTAAGATAAAAAGGATGAGAAGATACTCGCGTCCGAGTTAGAGATTCAGGCTTCGCTCCGCCCGGCCGACAATCGCTCCGAATTCCTCCAGTATCCCCCCTAGCATCCCCTCTTCAATCATATCGAAGGCATACGGAACGGGCGAGGCAAAACAGACCAGGCCGGCCAGCGATCCGCCATATTTGATTGGGCAAACCGCCAGCGACTGGGTCCCATCTTCAAAAAGAAGCTTCTTTTCGATAAAATTGGTATCGGAGTCCGACGGATTATTCGCCGTATATAATGAATTATTTCTGAAAATCCGGTATAAAAGGGAGTCTTTTTCCGGGAGCGACAATGCCAGCCCTTTGCCGGCATACTTCGGCTTCCTTATGGCGATTACTTTGAGACTATTATCCCGCCCGGAATGAACCACGAGTACCGCCGTCGAAATTGAAAAAAACTTGTTCAACTTCTTGGTCATGGCGAAGAACAACTTATATATATTGCGATCTTTGCGAAAAAGGGCGGCGATTGATCTGAGACAGTTTCCCAGGAACTTACCTCTGTCGGTCATTTCCACCTCTATTGGCGCCCTGTCCAAGGTCGGCGCTATAATCCCTGTTAGTATTTCTTTCGTCCCCCCTGTCACCCTTTTATACGCCTTTCCCTCATTTCTGATTCAATAAAACCTTCTCATTTCGATCAATATTGTATTTTTTCACTTTTCGCCAGAGCGTGGTCCGCCCGATCCCCAAAATCCCCGCCGTCTTGCTCAAATTCCAGTTCGTGGCATGAAGCGTCGCTTCGATTCTGTCCTTCAGGCTTTCTTCCAGCGTCCCGAATGTGCCGTTCAAAATTTCGTTCCTCTGAGATCCGGGAGCCGGCTCGGATGTAATAAACATTATGTCCTCGCCGGTAATTCGCCCGTCATGCGAAAGCGCGATCGCCCTTTTTATGGTATTCTCCAACTCCCGCACATTCCCCGGCCAGCGATGTTGCACCAGTCTTTCCATGGCATCGGCCGAAATGGAGAGATTCCCTTCCCCCCGGCGGGCCTTTTCCAGACTCAAAAAATGCTCCGCCAAAACCGCGATATCATCGACTCGTTCCCGGAGTGGCGGAATAGTTATCGGAAGAACGTTCAAACGGTAGAAAAGGTCCTCCCGGAAATTCCCCTCCTCCACCAGCGCCGACAGGTCGCGATTCGTGGCCGCCAGAATCCGCACATCGATCTTCTTGGATAACGATGACCCGACCGGCCGAATCTCCGATTCCTGCAGAACCCGAAGAATTTTTGCCTGAAGCGGCAATGGCATGTCGCCGACTTCGTCAAGAAACACCGTGCCGCCGTCGGCCTCTTCGAACAGACCCTTTCGGTTTGCCACCGCCGATGTGAATGAACCTTTCACATGCCCGAAAAATTCCGATTCCATCAAATTGGCTGGTATCGAAGTACAATCGATCGGGATAAATTTCTTTTTTCGCCGGTTGGAATGATAATGAATCGCCTTCGCCATAAGTTCCTTGCCGGTCCCCGATTCCCCCGTGATGAGAATCGAGATGTCGGTCGATGCCACTCGCGCCGCCAGGCTTTTCAACTGCTTCAAACTCGCCGATATTCCCACCAGGTTGTCGAAACTGTATTTCCAGGCGATTTCCTCCCTCAAGACCGTCAGTTCTTCGCGGATCTTTTTATTCTCCAGCGCCTTTTCTATCAGAACCAGCAGTTCCTCATTCTTGAACGGCTTGGTGATATAATCGTAGGCGCCCTGCCGCATTGCTTCCACCGCATTCTGTACCGAACCGTAGGCCGTCTGGATTATCACCGCTATTTCTGCCTGAGCTTCCTTGATTTTGCCCAGAAGTTCGATCCCCGTACCGTCATCCATCTTCAAATCGGTGATAATCAGATCGAGCTTCCTTTCCCTTATGCACCGTGTTGCCCCCGTTACTCCTTCCGCGGTGATTACATTATATCCGTGACTTTTCAACAAAATCTCGATCGTGCCGCGAAATGTATCATCATCATCGACCAGCAGTATGGTAGCGGGCGATCTATCGATTATAAACTGGCTCAATGCTCATCTCCTGTCATATTTTTCGGGAAACCTGATAACGGCCGTCATTTGCCCTGACAAATCGCCGGTGATATCCAGACTCCCTTGATGTTCGTTTATTATTCTTTTGATAATAGAATATTCCATCCCCTCCCGGAACAATCGCGACTCTGCCTCGTCTGCCGTATCGCCGCCCTTCCTTGATCCTGACCGGGACAAATTTGCCACCGTCACCTCCGCCCCTTCGGCGCCGCAATTCAGTCCTATCGCAATTTCCGAATCGCCTCCGCTCTCCTCGGCGGCGTTTGCCAATAAGTCCTCGAACGCTTGCATCAGT
The DNA here is from genome assembly GCA_900498245.1 of Candidatus Zixiibacteriota bacterium. Classification (NCBI taxonomy): domain Bacteria; kingdom Pseudomonadati; phylum Candidatus Zixiibacteriota; species Candidatus Zixiibacteriota bacterium. The sequence continues at coordinate 650,292 of LS998015.1, read as the reverse complement.
TTCCCGCTGTCGCCGGTCATTTCATATTTCTGAGTATCGGAAGTCAACTTTAACCGGACTCCGCTGGTTTGCAAACGTCCGACTATCTCCGGAATTAACCGATAGAGATCGAACTTTTCCTCTTTCTCGCAGACCGCGTGGCTGTATTGATGCAGTTTGCCCAGCAGGTCATCCATTTTTTCGGTCGCCCGGAGAATTATTTTCAATAGTGTCATCTCATTTTCGTCAACCGGCAACTTGCGGTCAAGCATAAGTTGGCTTGCCGCTCCCTGCACCGCCGCCAGTTTGTTGCACATCCGGTGCGAAAAATCTCGCACTATGCAGTCATATTCTCCCACCTCATCCTGCGGAGACTCCGCCGATTCGAACGATAGGTAAATGTAAGGGAAGCCAAGAAGTTGAAATTTCGATATCCCGAGATTCTTCAGATGACGATCGAAAACGAAAGTTCGGGAGAAATCGAATTTATCATCGCCGATATGTGAAAGAAACTGCTCCGCTACCGCCTTGTCCCAGGCCGCGGCAATTTTCTTATTGGCTTGTCCGACCGGGGCTCGCCTCACTATAATCTTACGCGTCGCCGGATCGATTACATAACGATAATGATTCTCTTCTCCCAAAAAATTCTGCACCGCTCGCGAGTCCCGGAACTCGCCGTAAAACCGGCGGATTTGCGAAATCAATCCGTAAAACTCGGTCCTGAGCGCTTCCGCATCGCCCCAACCGTCCCCGTATAAAATCCCGCAGGTAACATCGCCGCCATTTTTATTCTGGCCCAGGCGTGCCGCGCACAGTGAATAGTCCGTGTCCGCCCCTGTTTCATGATGATACACCCGGCGACAGAATATTCCCGCCGCATCATTCAGAAGCATCGTCTGCACTGTCTCCAGCGGCAGCGGCTCAAATTCCGTCGGATACAGAAATTTCTTCTCATCGGTCAGGAAAAGAAGTGCGTTGGTCGTCACCAGCCGCTCTAAATAACTTAAGTTTTTGTCGGATATGGACTCTCCCGAAAAGACGGTGCAAATAAGTTCGAACAATTCCGCTCCATCCAGCGAAATTTGTCGACATTCCTCAGGGCGAAAAGGCGCCCGGTCCAGTGCTATAACCATAGGTTTTCCTCAATACCCTGTTTCAATATGACACACTTCTTTATCGGCTAAATGAAACAATCCTTTATGGTTATGCGCCCTGAACGACCCCTTTTTGAACCCCTCAATTAAAATTTTTAAAAAAACTTGACAGCCCCCCGCCCCCGCTCATATCTTCACCCGTGCCTATAACAAAAGACGAGATTCTCAAAATTGCCGCCTTGGCGCGGCTGGAACTGACCCCGCCCGAAGTAGATAAACTCACCGCCGAATTGGCTCAAATTCTTACCTATATCGATCAGATTAAACAGGTCAATACCGAGGGCGTCGTCCCCCGCAGCCAATTCATCTCGGCCGAAAATGTCTTTCGCGACGATATCATCAAACCCTCGCTTTCCAAAGAGGCGGCGCTGGGGAACGCTCCCGACCATGATGACGATTATTTCAGGGTACCGAAGGTGATTGGATAAAATGAAACCCCGAATCCTGGCTGTTATCCCCGCCCGTTATTCCTCGCGGCGGTTCCCGGGGAAACCACTTTCCCTGATAGCCGGGAAATCCCTCTTCGAACATCTCTATACCGAAGTTTCCCGCTCCAAATTGATTGGGCGCGTGGTCGTTGCTACCGACGACAAAAAAATCTATTCCGCCGCTCGGGCCTTTGGCGGTGAGGTCGTTCTGACGTCTTCCAGACATCGCACCGGGTCCGACCGAAGTGCCGAAGTTCTCGAAAAACTCGGTGGCGATATCATCGTCAGTATCCAGGCCGACCACCTCGGGGTTAAAGCCGCCGATTATGACAAAGTCCTCAAAGCGATGCTCGCCGAGCCCCCAATCGAATTTGCCACGATGATTTGCCGGATTGATGACGAGTCGACCCTCTTCGACCCCAACCGGGTCAAGGTCATCGCTGACCGGGCCGACCATGCCCTCTGGTTTTCCCGCTATCCCCTGCCGTATCTGCAGGGTATCGACGGCGACCGCTTGAGCGCCTTCCCATTCTATTACCATATCGGCGTTTACTTCTTCCGCGCCAAAGCCCTGAAAAACTACCACCTTTGGAAACCGGGACTCTTCGAAAAAGCCGAGTCGCTCGAGCAATTACGGATTCTGGAAAACCGTCGCAAAATTAAAGTCTTCAGGATAAAGCGGGAGATTATCTCCATTGACACCCCTGAAGATCTGCAGTTCGCGGAAACAAATATTTTTAAATAAATGGAGTGTACCGTGTCGGAGAAAAGAACCAAATATATTTTTGTGACCGGCGGGGTGGTCTCGTCGCTGGGCAAAGGAATTGCCTCGTCCTCGCTCGGTCTCCTCTTGAAAAAGAGGGGCCTCAATGTCAACATGATCAAGTGCGACCCCTATATCAACGTCGATCCCGGAACGATGAACCCCTTCCAGCACGGCGAAGTGTTCGTGCTCGACGACGGTTCCGAGACCGACCTTGATCTAGGCCACTACGAGCGCTTTCTCGATCAAAATATGTCCCGCGAAAACAACATCACCACGGGCCAGATTTACAACACCGTCATCACCCGCGAACGGCGCGGCGATTACCTCGGCGCCACCGTGCAGGTCATCCCCCATATCACCGAAGAAATCAAGGCCTGCCTGCGGAAACCGGCCCAGAGTAATCCTGAAACCGACGTCGTCATCGTTGAAATCGGCGGCACCGTCGGCGACATCGAATCCCAGCCGTTTCTCGAAGCCATCCGCCAGATGGCCCTCGAAAGCGAACCCGAAGACACTCTCTTCATCCACCTCACCCTTGTCCCGTACATCGGCACCGCCGGCGAACTGAAAACCAAGCCGACCCAGCACTCCGTCAAGGCCCTCCGCGAAATCGGAATTCAGCCCAAAATCCTCCTCTGCCGCACCGCCAAGGACTTAAGCGACTCCATCCGCAAGAAAATCGGTCTCTTCTGCAATGTCGCCTCCAAGTATGTCATCCCGGCCGTCGATGTCGAAACCATCTACGAGGTCCCCCTCAAGTTCCACGCCGAGGGACTCGACGAAGCCGTCTGCAAGCACCTCGAACTCGAAGTCCCCGAACCGGATTTGACCGACTGGGAGAACCTCGTCACCCGTTTTAAAAATCCGACCCAGCGCGTTAAAATCGCCATCTGCGGCAAATATGTGAACCTCAAAGACGCCTATAAATCGATTATCGAGGCCTTCATCCACGCCGGTATCGAGAACGACGCCCGCGTCGATCTCATCTGGGTCTCCTCCGAAGATATCAAGCAGTACGGCGCCGATAAGTTCCTCTCCGATATCGACGGCCTTCTCATTCCCGGCGGTTTCGGTGAGCGGGGGGTCGAAGGGAAAATCGAGGCCATCCGCTATGTCCGCGAAAACAACATCCCCTTCTTCGGCATCTGCCTCGGCATGCAGTGCGCCGTCATCGAATTCGCCCGCAACATCTGCGGCCTTGAAGACGCTCACAGTTACGAATTCTACGCCGACCTCAAAAACCCCGTCATCCATCTCATGGCCGACCAGGAGGGTATCACCAACCTCGGCGGCACCATGCGCCTCGGCGCCTACCCGGCCATCCTCGACGAGGATTCCAAATCATACGTCGCTTATCGAACCAACGGCATCTCCGAGCGCCATCGCCACCGTTACGAATTCAACAACGCCTACCGCGAGATGTACGCCGACACTCCTCTCAAACTGGTCGGGATGTCCCCCGATGGCCGCTTGGTCGAGATTATCGAAGTCGCCGATCACCCCTGGTTCGTCGGCGTCCAGTTCCATCCCGAACTCAAATCCCGCCCCACCAAGGCGCATCCCCTCTTCCGGGAGTTTATCGCCGCGGCGGCGGCCTATACGGTAAAAAAAAACGTTAGCGCGGTGACCGCCTCCTCGGATGTTTTCGAGCCGGCCACCCACCACCGCGAACCATAAATGTATATTTGACGTAGGTCGGAACCCCCGCGGTTCCGACATCTTTCATTTTAACATCCCTTAATTTGTAGGTCGAAACCCTTGCGGTTTCGACATCTTTTCTTCTACGGGTGCCACCCCCAAACTTCGGGACGGGCGGTGCGGCTCTTCGGGTTTGGGGGTGCCCCTACGGGTGCCACCCCCAAACTTCGGGACGGGCGGTGCGGCTCTTCGGGTTTGGGGGTGCNACGGGCGGTGCGGCTCTTCGGGTTTGGGGGTGCCCCTACGGGTGCCACCCCCAAACTTCGGGACGGGCGGTGCGGCTCTTCGGGTTTGGGGGTGCTTCTACGGGTGCCACCCTCAAACTTCGGGACGGGCGGTGCGGCTCTTCGGGATTTGGGGGTGCTTCTACGGGTGCCACCCTCAAACTCCGGGACGGGCGGTGCGGCTCTTCGGGTTTGGGGGTGCCCCCCCCTTGACTTCCCCCCTCCTTCCCTCGTATATATCTATAAATCCCCTTTTCCGAAAGGAACGCCATATGAAACCTCTTCATGTCAAAGCCCATATGAAAATCTCCAAACCGCCCCATGAGGTCTTCGAAGGTATCGTCGATCCCGTCCAGCTCTCCCGCTATTTCACCTCTTCCAGCACCGGCCGCCTCGACGAGGGCCGCACCGTCACCTGGCGCTGGGCCGATTTCGGCGACGCCAAAGCCGATGTCACCCCCCTTAAGGTCATCACCGACAAGTTTATTTCGTTTAGATGGGGCGGGCCCGGCGACGAGACCACCGTTGAAATCTCCCTCGAGTCGGTCGCGCCGGCGGTCACGCGGGTTGAGATTATTGAGGATGGCTGGGAGAAGGACGATCATGGCATTGCCCGTCTGGCCGACAACACTTTCGGTTGGGCCGATTTTCTCTGTTGCCTGAAGGGTTACCTGGAGCACGGCATCAACCTCCGCCACGCCGCCTTCTAAAAAACGCCAAATTTGTGCGCGGCAGACTTTAGTCTGCCCGTGACGCTGATATCGTGCGCGGCAGATGTCCACATCTGCCCGAGCGCTCATATCATAATTAATCACCATAACCCGTTACCCCGCAAGGGGCGAAAAAAAACAAACCCACCTTTTGAAGGCGTAAGTTTATGGATGATAACAAAATGTGCTTCGGTGGGTTGGTTTTGTGAAAAAATAACCGGGGCCCCAAATTTGACACTTTTCCCGTAATGATTTGCAGGACTCCAGATTACGGAAATGTTTTTGGACATCATTGCTGGGTTCATTCCTGACTTTGGGGAGCATGGGAACTCAAGCGCCCATCCTGTGCGCGGCAGATGTCCACATCTGCCCGTCCGCCCATTCCGTGCGCGGTCCGGAAATCGCCAAAACCACATCTGCCCGAGCGTTATTTGGTCCACCCAAACTCCTTATCAATCTTTATCCTCCCTTCAATCTCATTTATCCAATCTCCGGCACTTGAGTAAGGATAATCTGTCGCACTTTGCACCAGTCCGGCACGCACCGGATTTTCATGGATATAATTGAGTTTAATGCGAAATTGCTCTTCTGATACGATAATAAGATCATCAAACCGTGCTTGCCAGAGACTGATATTCTCTTTGCCTACGAGATGCCCTTTCATCCTGAGCAGTTCGCCTATCTTCTTTGAACTCAATATCTTGAAACTTTGCATGAATCTGGACAATTTCCTAATATCAGGGAAACCCAGAAGAAGATGCAAATGATGAGGCATAAGCACATAGCCGACTATCGAGACACCGAAATGTTGCGCCGATTCCTTGAGTTGACTCAGGCAGATTTCCGCCACTTCCGGATCGGCAAAGATTGGTTGCCAATTGGCCACAGCGGTGGTGACAAAAACCAATGCCTTTCCTGAAATAGATAATCTACGGCGTATTACCATGATTTCAAAATTGGTTATGACTCTGACAACTGGTGTCAGTGAAAGTTTAACATAATGGCCCTCGGGCAGATGTGGACATCTGCCGCGCACATTTCGGGGCATTTTGCTGTTTGGGCCCGATCTCTTTAGCATGCCGAGCGTGGCGGGCGCGGATATGCTTAAAAAGGGCAAGAAGGAAATCGAAACCGAAAGTTTGAGTTACCATAAAAAGGGCATAATGGATATTGAAATGGGAATAAAGGCCATGCTTGACGGCATTACGGCTGGAGCGGAACTTGCCCCAGGCCGTTTTGGGGCCGGTTGATTTTTGGGCGTTTAGCCGGTTGGCGATAAGTTTTCTTTCACTTATGGGCATAATTGTCCTCCTATAAATAGGACGGCAAGAAAAAGACATCAAATTGGTATGGAAATTGTAAGCGAATTTGGAGGCAAAATCCAGCGATATTGCGGGTGAAAGGTAGCAAATTAGGTAATATGGCGGATGCAAGCAAATGAAAGGGGCGTCCAATTTGAGCCATTATTCAATTGATGCGATCTAGGTGCCAAAAATAAAATTGACGGGCTATTATATTAATATACAAGGACTTAACGGGAAAGATCTGCCTCAATACAATTTTAACATCAATTTAGTGTTGACTATACGGGCCGCCTTTATAGGAGAAATAATTATTGACATAAAATATATTGATACTATATTTAGTATCATCTTATAAAGATTCGTATCAACTATGACGATAGGTAATTAGCTTGATTGACTGCGACCGCCTAAGAAAACAGCTAGAGGAATTTAGAAATTTGCAGAGTCCTGACTTGGACTATGCACCAATTGAGAAATGGATAATTGAGGAGCTGGGTGCAGAGAAGAAATTAAATACAAGAGGGTCGGAGGTAAAATACTATCATCGAGGATTGCTGAATACATATAACCACGGCTATTTTGGAGTCCATTTGATACATGGGAAAAAAAGAACACAAATAAGAAGAATAAATTTCAGAAAATATTTATACCCTGCAATAATCGACATCATAAATTTTTTAGAATTGGAGCAGAAAAGTGGAAAAGAAGAGCCTTGATTATTATCTGAACCTCGACTATGACTTGACGGTCATAAGGTTAGAGGATGAGGGTGAGCACATTTATAAGGCTTACGCTAGGGAACTAGGTGAATATGCCATTTATGGTACCGGCAATAGCAAGATGGCGGCAATAGAATCCTTTGAAGCATCTAGAACAGAGATGTTTAAATACTACTATGAGAACAACATAGCGATTCATGAACCACAAAGGCAGGACGAAGAGAAATATAGTGGTAAATTTATTGTGAGGACTACGCCTGATATTCACAGAATTTTAACTGAAACTGCGGCACATGACAATATTAGTCTTAATCAATTAATAAATAATGTTTTACACACATATTGTGCGGGAGTAAGTTTTTTGAATATGGCTGAAGAAGCGTTGGGTAAGCTACTAAAAAAGTGTGGTTCAGCAAGTCAGGGGGCATTCGATTCGGGCAATATTTATGATTTAACAGATCACGATTTGACGAAACCATGGCAGAAAAAAAATAAAATGGCGGCGGGGTGAAAATGGAATCAACTGAAAAAAAAGTCATACCACCGAGCGAGTATAACGAATACCTGAAGCAAACTGATATTTGCGATATATACTTGAAGAATTTAAGAACTGAATTACATAACAATATATTTCCAAGTCCGGCAGAATTTGAATTTTCTGAATCTGCTACGATCCGTGAGCGCCAGGAAGACAAAATATATATCGAAGTAACATATACCTTAAAGGCCAAATCGAAAAATCGAACAATTTTTAATTTATCTGCCAAATATTTAGTGGTATTTAAGATAAATGAAAATGTACCAACGGAGTTTTTTGAAATATTCAACAAATTGAGCCTACCACTTCAGACGTTTCCATATTTTCGAGAATTAGTCAATTCGACTATTTCAAAAATGGGATTGCCATCATTGGTTTTGCCTTTGAGAAAAGGGCTTATTGGTGCAGCCAATTAGCCGGTTTTCCTTAAATTAACGCCCCCTAAGTCAATCTGGCTCCTTAAGATTCTTCCCATCAATGCGCAAAAAAGCCCCGGCACTGCAAAGCGCCGGGGCATGAGAGGTATCTAAGAGTGGGTTGCTTTTCTTCAGTTCTTTATATCAGCCCTCGGGCAGATGTGGACATCTGCCGCGCACAATATGGGCCGGGGCTAATCCACCAGCACCTTCTCCAGCCGCTCGACTATATATTCCACCTCGTCGTCGTTGATAATCAGCGGCGGCGAAATCCGGATCGTATGATGATGGCTGTCGTTGCAGAGCATGTCGTAGCCCAGAAGTTTCTCGCAGAAGACCATGGCATCGCCGTTCTTGACCTCGATCCCGATAAATAGCCCTTCGCCCCGCACCTCTTTCACATGCGGACTGCGGGAGGCCACATCGAGTATTTTCTTCTTGAGAATCTTCCCCGTGGCCGCCGACCGCTCCGCCAGATGCTCGTCCTCGAAAACATCGAGCGCCGCCAGCCCCGCCACGCACGCCAAAGGATACCCGCCGAACGTGGATCCGTCGGATCCCGGCTTGAACGCCATATCCATCAGGGAGGTGTTGGTGACCAGAACCGAAACCGGCACCATCCCGCCGGCGATCGCCTTGCCGAGAATGACGGCATCGGGAATCACGTTTTCATGCTCGAAACATAATTTTTTGCCGGTCCGCCCCATCCCGACCTGGATCTCGTCGAATATCAGCATCAGGTTGTGCTTGTCGGCCAGTTCCCGCAGGCCCTTCAAAAATCCTTTCGGCGGCTGATACATCCCACCCTCGCCCTGCATCGGCTCCACCAGAATGCCGCAGGTATTGGGGTTGATAAGTTTTTCGGTCTCCTCGAGACTGCCGTACCGCGCCACTTTGAATCCCGGCGTGAGCGGCCCGAAACCTTCTTTGTACTTCGGGCTGGTGGAAAAAGATATGACCGTGATCATCCGGCCGTGGAAATTGTTTTCATAGACGATAATTTCCTGCTTGCCGTCGGGAATCCCTTTTTCTTTATAGCCGAAATAGCGCGCCAGTTTGATGGCGGTCTCGACCGATTCCACCCCGCCGTTTTTCGGCAGAACCTTGTTGCCGTTATGGCCGAACCGCGGCCCCATCTGCGGGACAAATTCGGCGACCCGTTTCAGGAAAAGGCCGAGGACATCGGTATAAACCACATTGGAAATGACCGAGCCGTACCCTTCCTGCAGCGCCTTGACCAGCGCGGCGACAATTTTGGGATGATGATGTCCGGCGTTGGCGGCGCTGTACGCGGCGAGGCAATCGAGAATTTTGCGGCCGTCCTGCGTGTAGAGCCAGGCGCCCTGAGTTTTGCGGACGATGGCTTCGAGACGGCGATAATGGCTGGCGCCGTAAATATGCTCCATTTCGAGAATCTGTTTATCGGGGATAGTCGAATAACCAAAGGCGGTTTTATTATTGAGGGTGACTGACATAACTGCTCCTTTATAAGAAAATTCCAAGCCCTCTATTATAACACCGAAAGGCCTTTTCGGCAACCCCCTAAATGCTTATTTTATATAGATTTTTGGCGATTTTGAGAGCCAAAAATAGGTCTTTGATTCCGTGTTTGGCGGGCCCAAAACCGCCCTCCAAAGGTAACCATATAGAAGATAATAAATTGCCCGTAAGCGGCTATTTTGGCCGAACTCGCTATTTATACAAGACTCTATAGGCGATATAGGCGGTGTCGTTGCAAATAAACGAAATCATATGGCCGTCCGGGGAGTATGACGGGCCGACGCAGTTGGAGAGATTGACCAGGGCGTCGAGCGAGACCAGCAGTTTGGCGTCATAATCATAGGTTTCAATATGGTTGTCGAGATAGTCCTGGTCATCGGGACAGCCGTCCTGAAACAGAATTTCGGATGAATTGGGGCTGAATGAACCGTACAGGATTCCGCATCCCAGTGCGGTGGGAGGATTGTCTTTGACCAGGGTATCGAGGATCATGTAACTGGAATCGGCCAGATGCTCCAATAAACCGCCCATGAGAATATATGCTTCATCGTAGCTTATCGCCGGATGAAGACTGATACGGGGGTACGGTTTTCGGGTCAGGCGGGTGGAATCGCCCTGATCGGCCCGCACCAGATAGAGCCCGTCGGCGCCCCACTGAAGGATATGATTGTCGGCTTCGGCGAGCGATTTTCCCCTGCCTCCAAAAGTACTGGTGGGGATGATAATATCAAAAACATCGGGCTGATCGAGAATATAGCAGGGGTTTCCCTCAACTGTGAGAAACGGCCCGATAAAGGAGCCGGCATCACCGGAGGCGCCGTAATAGACCGGCTGAACGTCCTCGAGAATGGTTCGTTCTTCACCGCTGTCGATATTTATGACACAAAGACGCCGAACGGCGGTGGTATTGCGGAGAATCTGCCGCTGTAGGATTATTTCATCATTAGAGAGCCATTCGTAACGAACCGGATAAATGGTGCTGTCGAGAGAGGCCTGATGTTCGAGTCCGAGAGTGTCGGAGATATAAAGGTATCCGCGATAAAAAAAGGCGACTTGAGAGCCATCGGGCGAAAACTTGACCGGGCCATTTTTGGGAATCCAATTGGCCGGGGCAACATTGATGAGACGGTCGATTTTGTATTTTCCTGCCATAGCGGCGGAAGCAATAATTAATATGACGAATGTCAGGATATATTTTTTCATGACGACACCATTTTATTATATGATTTCATTTTTTCTTGATCTTATAGGTGGCCAGAGCCAAGAGAGTACTGATGGCTTCGGCAATGGTTATCCAGACGCGGTTAATCAGCGCCACAGAGGCGGCGATCGGCGGGGTCAAAACCGGCGCCAAAAGAGCCGACATGACCCCCTCACGCACCCCCAATCCGGCCGGCGATAGAAAGGAAATATATCCCAGAATATAGGCGGCGATGTATGTCCCCGAGGAATAGACAAAGCCGAGTTGAGGGGTGGCCAGAAGCGCCCGAAGGAAGAAGTGGAAGGAGACTCCGAACAACCCCCAGTTCAGGATGTACCAGATAAAAATGCTGAGGCGATTGCCCAGACTGGGGCGGTACTGGACGGTCTCCTGCTTTAGAAGTTTCAAAACTTTATTCAGAGCCCACTCCATTCCTCCCGGCCAGAAGAAAAGAATCAAGAAAATGCCGATAGTGGCCGCGAAGAAGAGATAGACAACATCGCGATAAACAATCAGTGATTCCAGGGCGCTGTTTTTGCCCAGGGCCAGTGGAATCAGGACAAACGACGCCGGCAGAGCATAGGCCTGCACCAGAGCAAAGGACGCAAGCGAAGTCTGGGGGGGAATTTTTATCTCTTTGGCCAATCCGACCATGCCGACCACCTGCCAGACTTTTCCGGGGACATATCGTCCCAGGTTGGCCAGATAAATTACCCGGAACGATTCATGCAAGTCAATTTTATGTCCGAAACCGACAATCACCTGGCGCCAGCCCTGGCTCCCGCAGACATAGGCCCCGAACAGGGTGAGGACGGAAAGAAGGGCATTGCCCCAGGAGATGTGCCATTTCCACTGCGCCAATTCGGCGCGGTGATTATAAATGGTCTTTCCCAAAATGTATATGATAACGAGCGCCAGAAGCCAGCCAAGGATGGTCTTGAAAAGTTTCTTCTTATCCATGCGGTTCCGTCGATTTACTCCTGAGACGATTTGTCATTTTTGTAGAAGATACCATATTTTTTCATTCGGTAGATTAAAATATGACGGGGAATTTTAAGATGCTCGGCGGCCCGGGAACGGTTCCAGCCATGACGGTCAAGAGCCTCGACAATCAATCTCTTCTCCGCTTCGTGAAAACCGAGTTCTTCATTCTTATCCGGGGAGACCGGATGCACTGGGGAAGCGGATTTGCCGAAATCGGGAGGCAGATCCCCGAGCGTGAGGTGATCGGCTTTCCTGAGGATAATCATGCGCTCCATCAGATTCTCCAGTTCCCGGATATTTCCCGGCCAATCGTAATTTTCCAGACGATCCATCAATTTCTCATCCAGATCGATATTTTTTTCCGGCGCAAATCGGCGCAGAAATTCCCTGACAAGAACCGGGAGATCGTCGATCCTCTCGCGGAGCGGCGGAACATTGAGAGGGATAATATTCAGACGGTAAAAAAGATCTTCCCGGAACCGTCCCTCGCGGACGCGCGCTGTCAGATCAACATTAGTGGAGGCAATCAATCTTATATCAATTTCCCGACCCTTTTCGGAGCCGACCGGCTCGATAACTCGCTCTTGAATGGCGCGAAGCAGTTTGGCCTGGAGTTCAACGGTCAGCTCGCTGACTTCATCCAGCAGGAGGGTGCCGTTGTCGGCCAGTTCGAATTTGCCCCGCTTATCCCTGACGGCCCCGGTGAAGGAACCTTTGAGATGTCCGAATAATTCCGATTCGAGCAGTTCCTTGGGGATGGCGGCGCAATTGACCGCCACAAAAGACTGGTCGGCGCGATGGCTCTTGCCGTGTATTATGCGGGCAATAACTTCCTTGCCGGTCCCCGATTCCCCGGTGAGAAGAATGGTGGCATCGGTGGGCGCGACCTTCTCGACCATGGCCATCAGATCCTTAAACGGTTTGGATATTCCGACAAAGGCTCGAAAAGATTCCTGACCATCGAGCCGCTTACGGAGCAGACGGTTCTCGTCCTCAAGTTTTTTGAACTTCAGGGCCTTGTCAATGGCGCCAAAAAGGGACTCGTCTTCAAACGGCTTGGTAAGATAATCGAAAGCCCCCATCTTGACCGCCTCCACCGCCATAGCGACTGTAGCATGAGCTGTTATCAGAATGACCTGCAAGTCGGGCTGTATCTGTTTGGACTGATCCAGCAATTCAAAACCGTCGAGGCCGGGCATTCTGATGTCGGAGAGGAGAAGATCATAGCGGTTCTGTTTCAATTCCATAACCGCCGCCGCACCATCGGCAACCGTGACAATCCCGTAACCTTTTTGTTTTAATTTGAATTCGATGACCCGCCGCAGGGAGGCATCATCATCAGCCACCAATATTTTAATACTCATTTTCCCGTCTCCGCCAACGGCAGTCGGATGGTGAAGATGGTTCCTTTGCCGCGGGTACTGTCAACTTCAACGGTCCCCTTATGGCGCTCGACTATCGCCTTTACGATAGCCAGGCCCAATCCGGTGCCATGCGGTTTCGTTGTAAAAAATGGATCGAATATTTTCGCTTTGTCATCGGGATCCATGCCGTCCCCTTGATCCCGTATGGCAAGGGTGGCCGCACGGCGATCACGTCCAAGCCTGACGACAATTTTCTGACCTGATTTTGAGGCCTCCAGGGCGTTGAGAAGCAAATTTATAATAACCTGATGGACCTTTTCGGGATCGGCCATGACCATGATGTTTTCGGGGACATCGGTCTCAAGGCTCACTCCGGCGCTCTCAATCTGGTTCTGCATGAGACGAATCGAGGCTTGCACGGTCGTGCCGAGATCGATTCGGGCAAATTCCATCTCTTTCGGGCGGGCAAACTCGAGAAATTCCTGCACCGTGCCGTCGATTCTCTTTATTTCCCTGACAATAATATCCTGAAACTCCTTCTTTTCCTCATGCGTGGCCTCATCTCCTTTCAGGATTTCCACTGCGCCTTTAATCGATGCCAGAGGGTTCTTAATCTCATGGGCCACCCCCGCCGCCATTTGACCTATCATCGATAATTGGTGCGACCGCTCCAGTTGCAGCTGTGTCTCCTCCTGACGTTTCCTAATTTTGGTCTCGCGGTCAATCAATCCCCCGGTCAAAAATGCCAGAGCAAAATAAAAGACAATTTCAACCAATTCGCTCGAAACATCGGAATGCGGCGCCCCCAGGATGAAAATGTACGGCTGAATCAAAATCGATATCGCCAGAGCCACCGCCAATCCTCCCCGTAATCCGAACCAGGCGGCGCCGGCGACAATCGGGATATAGCAAAGACGGCTGTGGATGGCGTGAATCCAAGCCGAATGACCGAAAAAATGTGTCAGAACCCAGCCGTAATGTATGGCTACGGTTATAGCCACGATTATCGCTAAAGTGAGAACCTTTATCCAATCGTTTTTCTGCAAATTCGCTTCCTTCAATTATCGCTATTGCCCCTCTTCATTAATTATACATATCGGATTATTTATTTTGAAGAATATTCTACACAAAATTAAATAATATTATCGGCCTCCGGGCTCATTATTTTTACTATTCTTACTCAATTTATTGGCCCCCATAATATTAAGATTTCTTTGAAGACCGGCATCAAATTTGAGATAGATTGCTAAGAATAATATGGGAAAATCAATTTAAATCTAAGAAAAGCAATTGAAAAGAAACCGCGAAAGGAGAATCTCTTGAAGAAATCTATTTTTGCCATTCTGGCGATATCATTTGTGGGGCTATTCGCTATTAAGGCGACCGCATCGGAATCAGCGCCGGCTGCTTCGGACACAACAAAGACTCTGAAACCGCAAACTACCTGTTTGGTGACCGGAGAACCGATCGACAGTTCCTCCCACTTTGACCTTCAGGGTCAGAGAATCTATATGTGTTGTGATATGTGCGCACCCAAAATCAAGGCCGATCCGGAGAAGTATTTCAAGAAGGCCGCTGAACAGGGCATTTTATTTGAAAACGCCCAGACCAATTGCCCCGTTTCGGGTGAAGAAATCGATAAGGCTATATATACCGATTACAATGGGCGCAGAATATATTTCTGCTGCAAGAAATGCGTAGCCACATTTAAGTCTGATCCGGCCGCCGTCTTAGCCAAATTGGATAAGCCGGCCTCAAAAGACGCCGGCAAGACCGATATGCCCGGGATGAACCACGAAGGGCATTAAAATATTTGGTCGGAGGGGGAGGACCTCAGGCGTCTTCCCTCTCCGATACGAACCGATGAAATCACTTCTCTTCATCCTTCTGTTTCTGGTTACCCCGCTGATATTTCATCCGGTCCCGGTGCGGGCCGATGTGACCAATTCCCAATGCCCGGTTCTGACCGATGAAACCGTTGATCCTTCGATCTACACTGATTATCAGGGGAAACGGATATATTTCTGCTGTAATAAGTGCCGCCGGGAGTTTCTGGAAAACCCCCAAAAATATCTCGCCCGATTACCGCAATTTGCGGCGATAAATGGGACCGCTGAGGACTCTGCAATTGTTGCTGGAAATAATAACACGACCAATAACGGAGCCGGCGCCGATAATTCAGAATTCAATTTGGTGCGTTTTATCGGAAAATTCCATCCCGTGATGGTCCACTTTCCGATCGCTTTGACCTTCGCCGCCCTCTTTTTTGCTCTGGTGTCACTTTTTTCAGGTAATATTTTCTACGACCATCTCAGCGTTCCTCTTTCTTATCTCGGGGCGGCGGCCGCCATTGTCACGGTCTTTCTCGGGTTGGCCGCCGGGTTCGATGCCCGCTATCCGGCGGAACTGGCCCGATATTTCGACTGGCACCGGATTTTCGGCATTTCCTCGGAGGTGATGACCATATTCGCGGCCGTGTTGGGGCAATATTACCGGCACAATCAGTGGAAAAAGGGCCGAAAATGGTATTATTCGGCTCTTATCCTTACGGTCGTATTGATTGGAATCACCGGACACCTTGGAGCCACTCTGGTGTATGGCCCGGACCATTTTTCGTTCAAATAGGAGTTCCTATGAAAAAAATCGACCTCATCTTAATTGCGATAGCCCTTATAGCGGGAAGTCTCTATATCTGGGGGTGCGGGAATAATAATGGCAACCCGGTGCAAGCCGCTTCCGGCGTTCCCCAAATTTTGAAGATTGTTCCGGCCGACGGAGCGACCAATGTCGCCGGTAATTCCGATCTCGCCATCACATTCAACATGCCGATGGATACCGCGTCGGTGCGGGGCGCTTTTTTCCTCTCGGGAGGTGATTCGATGACGACCTGGATGGATTCTCTCGGGCATCATATGATGATGGGAAACATGACCGATATGTCCCATATGATGGACTGGATGGACAGCATCATGGATACCAGCCGATTCGAGTGGAATCAATCGCACGACAGCTGCCTCGTCCACCCGTATGCTCCCCTGTCGCCGAATACTGATTATATGATTTTGATGTACGGATCAATAAAAGGCGGTAACGGTATGATGATGGACATGGAAACCGGCGGCGAAAAGAGCAATTACGAAATGTTTCATTTCCGGACCGGGCCATAAGCCGGACCGAAATACTATCTCCGAAGATTTTATCCCGGGCCGACACTCTTAATTTACGCGGCCGGCCGGGACTTCCGATTCGCGTGAACGGGCACAAATTTGCGTGACAATTCCGCTTTCTTACCGTAAATTCCGTTTTTAATTGCTTAAGGATAATGTTATCGGAGATAAAGTCATGTTAAGTATGGACAGTATTTATGACGGATTTACGGTTCTGGTTTTTCTCGGTTTCATTTTTGCAGCCGGGACAGTTCCGGCCAGAGGACAGGAGCCGGTTCCGCCGGTTGCGAAAGTAATTCCGAAGGCCGACACCAACTTTGGTGATATCCGAATCGACAATTACTACTGGCTTCGCGACAAAGAAAATCCCGAAGTCATCAAGTACCTGGAAGCCGAAAATGCCTATACCGATGCGGTCATGAAACCGACCGAGGCTTTCCAGCAGAAATTGTATGACGAAATCCTCGCCCGAATCAAGCAGACCGACCTTTCGGTGCCGGAAAAAGTCGGCGATTATTACTACTACTCGAAAACCGAAGCCGGCAAACAATACCACTTTTACTGCCGTAAGAAAGGCACCCTCGAGGCCCCCGAAGAAGTGCTACTCGATTTGAATCAACTGGCCGAAGGAGCCAAATATTTGTCGCTCGGAATCCTGAAAATCAGCCCCGATCAGAATCTCGCGGCTTATACTCTGGATACCAATGGCGAGGAGAGTTATTCTGTTTTTGTCAAAGATCTGACAACAGGCAAGGTTCTGGAAAAAATTGCCGATGGCGCCGATGCCATGATGGATTGGGGCGATGACACGACGCTCTTCTATACGATCCTCGATGATACCCACCGGCCGTACCGGCTGTACCGTCATATCCTGGGGCATGACCCGCATGACGATGTTCTTGTCTATGAGGAAAAAGACGAGGCCTATTTCCTGGCCATAAGTCAAACCCGGAGCCGGGAATATCTGCTATTGAATGCCACCAGCAATGTCACCTCGGAAGTTCGTTATCTTCGGGCCGATAACCCCTTCGGAGAGTTCCGTATCATTCAGCCGCGGCAGAGAGATATCGAATACTCGGTCGATCAGCGGGGGGACAAATTCTACATTTTCACCAATGAAAATGCCCGGAATTTCAAGTTGATGGAGGCGCCGGTCGATGCTCCGTCGCGGGCCAACTGGAAAGAGGTTCTGCCATACGATGATAATATCAAGATTGACACCGTTTTCGCCTTCAAAAATTATCTCGTCATTATGGAGCGGGAAAAGGGCCTGCAGAGAATTTTAATCTTGAACCCGGACACCGGGGAATCGCACTTCATAGAGTTTCCCGAACCGACCTATGCTATCTATGCCGCCGCCAACCGCGAATTCAATACCGATATTTACCGCTTCACCTATACGTCCTTGGTCACGCCCGCATCGATTTATGATTACAACATGACCACTCGAACTCGCGAACTGATGAAACGGATCGAAATCCTCGGCGGCTACGATTCCTCGCAATATCAATCGGAACGGCTGTACGCTCCGGCCTCGGACGGGGCCCTGATTCCGATTTCGATGGTGTATAAAAAAGGGATGCCGCATGACGGCTCCAGCCCGATGCTTCTCTACGGCTACGGTGCGTACGGCTTGAACAGCGATCCTCACTTCGCCTCGGATCGGCTGAGTCTCCTCAACCGCGGCTTCATCTACGCCATCGCTCACGTGCGGGGCGGGGGCGAGATGGGGCGGCAGTGGTACGACGAGGGACGGCTCCTGAAGAAGAAAAACACCATCACCGATTTTATTGCCTGCGCCGAGTATCTTATCAAAGAGAAATATACCTCGCCGAACAAACTGGCCATCGAAGGAGCCAGCGCCGGCGGGATTCTGATCGGCGGGGCCATTAATATGCGTCCGGACCTTTTCGCGGGGGCGGTTCTGCAATCGCCGTTTGTCGATGTCCTGAACACCATGCTCGATTCCACCCTGCCTTTGACCGTGACGGAATACGAGGAGTGGGGCAACCCCCATGAGAAAATTTATTATGACTATATCAAGTCGTACTCGCCGTATGACAATGTTGCCGCGCATGAGTACCCGTCGCTTTTGATTCACGCCGGATTGAATGATCCGCGGGTTTCATATTGGGAACCGGCCAAGTGGACGGCCAAATTGCGGGCGCTCAAAACCGATAATCACATCCTGATGCTCAAGACCTCGATGGGTTCGGGGCATTTCGGGGAATCGGGGCGGTACGCGTACCTTAAAGAAACCGCTTTCAATTTCGTTTATCTGTTGCATCTTTTTGGCATAAACGAATAGACAATTCAAGTCACAAGCGCCCTATTTTTTCGTTGCCCGCGGCGATAAAATCGGGCGCTCTTTTTATCTATTTCGGGAAAGAAATTTGGTTGACAACCTTTCCCGCCTACGATATGCTTCGGCAAACGCAAGTCAATGACGGGGTATAAATATGGATGTATTGATATTATCGCGTCTTCAATTCGCTCTTACCATCGCCTTTCATTATATTTTTCCTCCCTTGAGTATCGGCCTCGGTTTGATTCTGGTGCTGATGGAGGGATGGTATATGAAAACCGGCAACGAATTATATCATCGGATGACCCGCTTCTGGGTCAAAATTTTCGGCCTGATATTTGCCATCGGGGTGGCCTCCGGTATCGTGATGGAGTTCCAGTTTGGCACCAACTGGTCGGTCTATTCCCGGTTTGTCGGCGATGTTTTCGGAAGCGCCCTGGCCGCCGAGGGAATTTTCGCCTTTTTCCTCGAATCGGGATTTCTTTCGATCCTTCTTTTCGGCTGGAACAAAGTCTCGCCCAAAATTCATTTTCTTTCTACTATCATGGTGGCGCTGGGGGCTCATTTCAGCGCCATCTGGATTGTGGTCGCCAATTCCTGGCAACAGACTCCCGCCGGGCATCATATTGTTGGCGAGGGCCTGACCGCCCGCGCCGAGATGCTCAATTTCTGGCAGGTGGTCTTTAACCCTTCGACCGTCGACCGCATCTGGCACACGTACATGGGGGCCTGGCAGGCCGGGGCCTTTTTCATATTGAGCGTCAGTGCCTTCTATATTATCAAAAAGAAGTATCTCGAATTCGCCAAAGCCTCGATAAAGATCGGCCTGGTGGTGGCCGCTTTCGCCTCGATCATGCAACTGGTCAGCGGTCATTCCAGCGCGGTCGGGGTCAGCCGGAATCAGCCGGCCAAACTGGCGGCGTTCGAAGCCCACTATGACGCCTCCGCGCCCGCCGATATGTACCTCTTCGGATGGGTCAATGACGAGAACGAACAGGTCAATCTGGGGCTGAAGATTCCCGGGATGCTCAGTTGGCTGGTGCACGGCGACGCCGGTATGCCCGTGACAGGACTGAAGGCCTTCCCGCCCGATCAGCGCCCGCCGGTCAATTTTGTTTTTCAGACCTATCATGCCATGGTCGCGGTCGGAATGATTCTGATTTTACTTTCCTGGGGCGGTCTGGTTCTCTGGTGGCGCCAGAAATTGTTTGAAATCAGATGGTTCCTGTGGATTCTCGTTTTTGCCGTGCTGGGCCCGCAACTGGCCAATCAACTGGGGTGGTTTTCGGCGGAAGTGGGTCGCCAGCCATATATCGTCTATGACCTGCTTCGGACATCCGAGGCCTTTTCCAAATCGGTGACAACGGGCGAAGTCATTACATCGCTCATTCTTTTCGGTATCATTTACATATTCCTTCTGGCCCTGTTCATCTATCTGCTCAATGAGAAAATCCAGCACGGGCCGGATGATGAAGCGGTAGCGGAGGGTCATCTGGCATGAATTTCACATTTGATTTAAATTCGGTATGGTTCATTCTGGTGGGGGTGTTATTTACCGGTTACGCCATTCTCGACGGTTTCGATCTCGGGGTCGGGGCGTTGCACCTGTTCACAAAAACCGATGCGGAACGGCGGATCATGCTCAATGCGATCGGGCCGGTTTGGGACGGTAACGAAGTCTGGCTGGTGACCGGCGGCGGGGCGCTTTTCGCGGCGTTTCCCAATGTCTATGCCACCGCTTTCTCCGGATTTTACCTGGCCCTGATGCTTCTTTTATTCGCCCTTATTTTTCGCGCCGTGGCAATTGAGTTTCGCAGCAAGAGGGAATCGCGCCGCTGGCGGCAGACCTGGGATATCAGTTTCAGTGTCAGCAGTATCCTCTCCAGTCTCCTGATCGGGGTGGCGCTGGGGAATGTGGCGCTGGGGGTTCCGCTCGATGCGCAGGGGGAGTTCGCCGGAACCTTTCTCGGACTCTTGAACCCCTACTCGATCCTGGTCGGTATTACCACGGTGGCCCTTTTCATGATGCACGGCTCGATTTATGTCGTGATGAAAACCGAGGGGGAACTGCACAACAAGGTCCGTAACTGGGTCAACAACGCCATTATTTTCTTTGTCATCTGTTATGTGACCACGACCATGGCGACTCTTCTGTATGTCCCCCATATGACCGATGTCATTGTCTCCAGCCCCGTCTTTTTTGTCGTGCCGTTCCTGAACATGCTGGCAATCGCCAATATCCCGCGCGAGATTCATCACAAGCGCGACTGGCGGGCCTTTTTATCGTCGTGCGCCGCGATGCTGGCGCTTTTGGCTCTGTTCGGCATCGGGATGTATCCTTACTTGATTTTTTCTCAGCCGAATCCGGAGCACAGCCTGAGCATTTATAATGCGGCCTCGTCGCCAAAAACGTTGAAGGTGATGCTCATAATAGCCATATTGGGGATGCCGCTGGTGCTGGCGTACACGACCGCGGTCTATCGGATATTCCGCGGCAAAGTGAAACTCGATCCGACGAGTTATTGAAATTTGGGCGCAAGTGCAGGGTCACGCCCTGGCCGGCACAGTGGCAAAACGCGGCAAAGCTTTTGATTATTGCGAAATTGCTTTGAGTACATTAACCAAAATAAGAAGTCTATTCATAATAACAGGAATCTTAATCTTATGCGTTCTTGGTTGCTCCAACTATTACACGAAGCTTTACTTAATTGGAGATCCTCCCAAGGACTATCTTGGATGGGACGGCGATGAAGTAATATCTGATTTCCAAGGATGGAAATTCCATTTAGAAATAATTGGGACAATAGATGATCCGAATTGGAAGGAGTTTGTGGCTGATTCTTTCGGAATCCATATTTATGCGATACCAGAAAGTCCAAATTCACTTGGTGATGATAGAATTAGTATTGATCAGCCTTATGCTATTTTGGAATCAAGTGCTACTAGATTCGAACTGCTTCCCTACTCATATTATGAGGTGCAAGGAACGAGGTGCTTCATATATAGAGATATATATATTGCTTCTGCTGAGCAGCATATTGAAGTCGTGTTTAAGATAATCATTACTAAAGGCAATGGCTCTAAGTATGAAAGAGAATGCAAATTTGCTTTGCATCGATATGAGACAAAGGAAAAAAGCATTCCCAAGGGTCTTTTCAACTGAATTTTATTTTCTATAGTTTTGCAGGTCTTAGGCGCTGCAGGCGGCTAAGAACCTGCGGCCGTATTAGGCAGACTATTTATGCTCCCTTGCTCGCTCGCCGTACTCCCTTGAAAGCGCCAGATATTTATTGTCCTTGGTAATATTAAACATCTGCTGATAATAGGCCTGGCAGAAACCGTGCAGAACCGCGTCATCGGGCCGCTCCGCTAATAGTTTATTGACAATTGCCAGCGATTCCTCGATGGATCCGTTGACCATCGCCGCGAATGCCAGATGGGTCCGCCCGAAGAAATGATCGGGGTGCGCTGCATTGAATTGCTTAAAACTGACATAAGCCGAATCGGCCTTCCGCTGCGCCAGATAAATGGCCCCTTTTTCGAAATCGGTTGGCGGCGCGGCCGCCCCGGGAACACGATAAATATCGACCGCAATATCATGCACCGGCACTTCCAGAATCTTGAAACTCTCTTTCAGGATGGGAAAATCGGACAGGGCCCGTTTCCAGTTGGAATTATCGGCGGCAATATGGGTGACATGATATTTGGTGAAAAGATCTTTCTCGATATTCGCCAGCCCGAACATATATATCACACTCTTGAGACTGTCGTCGATAACAAGAGTCGAACTGTACGGCCCGCTTATGACGGCCTCAGTACTGAGCATCGGCCCCAGTTCCCGCCCGAATTCGGTCAGATATTTATTGGGATGAACCAGCCCGCGGTAAATATAACTTCCTTGATGGATGGCAAGTACCAATCCGAGGAAAGCAAAAATATAAAGTGGGCCCCTTCCGCTAATAGTGCGACGGTTATTCTTGAGCCAGAAGAATAACAACCCGGCCACGATAGCGGCCAGAATAAAAGTTACCGGAAGCGCCGCCGCCCCGGATTCGAATTTCTTGCCGAAAGGGGCGAAATAGATGCGAACCTGCGTGAAGAGGTGCCATAAAATCATGAAAATAACCGGCAGGGTGATATATTTGATGTCGAGTCCCAGCCGCACTTTCTTCTCCTGAAAGATGTCGAAAGCGTAAGCGGCGATTGCTGCCATCGGCAGATAAAGAAAAAGCCCGTAGCGTAAAGGGCGATACTGAAACGGCATCAGGCCGAATATCCCGGAAAAAAGCCAGGCGAGCATGAAAATTACCGGGAGATGCTCTTTTTCGAATTTACCCCTTAACGGTACTGTCAGCAAAACCGCAACGGCGCCCAGAGCAGTCAGGAGCAAGAATATCGGGTTGTACTGCCACAAACCCGATTCGCCGCCGTAGGTCAGAAGCATTTTGATGAAATTGGGGATCGACGAAAACCCCGGCGGCGCCCCGTACATCCCGGTTGTCTGCTCCCGATAATATGAAGTCAATAGAGAAATATCTTTGCCGAAGGTGAATAGGAGGAACAAGATTGCACCAATAAATGCTCCGGTAACGGTTAATGCAATGGGCACGAGCGCTTTCTTGCGATCCCGATAAATAAGAGTAATAATGACCGGTCCGAGAAGAATCAATCCGAAAAGTTTTCCCGATAGGGCCGCCAGGGACACCAAGATACCGGTTAGAAGCAGTCCCCATAATTTATCATGATACCGCGCGAAAATAAAAAAGGTCAAACCGGAAAGGAAAATCAGACCGTTCTCAAGGAAAGGTAACCGTCCATAGAAAAAAAGAAGTCCATTCAAGAGAAGAAAAAGGGCGGTCAAAATTAACTTGCGCCTGTTCCAGTATTTCTTAAGCGCGAGAATAAAAAGCAAAAGCCCGGCCAGATTCAGATAAACCGCCGAAAGATTAGCCGTCACCCGGGAAACATCAAAAAGAGAAAAAGTCACATATGACGAAGCCGACGCCAGCGAATATTTGAATATATCCCAGCGATGAAAATTAAACGGATCGCTGGTGCCGTAAAGAACGGCGTTGCGGGCGAAATAGGTGAGATTATAAGGATCGGTCAGTTCTGCCTGACCATGCCCGGTATAAAACGACGGCGGATCTATTCCCGGCTCCAGAAATCGCAATATTACAAGGATCAGAATTAAAATCAGCGCCGGGATGGCCGACTTTATGAGTCGATATTTCACCTGTCTTCCCGTTTCTCAAGGGGACCTTTTCCACAATATATAAATTGTTGAAGACGGACGCCATCATTTCGTGGCGACAAATACTGCAAAATAGCCGTTGTATCGGATAATCGAATCGACTTTGAAACCGGCCTTGAGGAGCATCGCTTCGATCACCCAGTCAAACGACGGATACTCTTCTTTCAGATTAAGCACCATCTCCCGGGCCTTGTTGGGCCCAGCGAACTTATTGGTGAACTGCACCATCTCGTCCATGGCCGCGCGGTAATGGCCGACATCGAAAGACAAAATGATGTCCATCAGGTAAAGTCTGCCGCCGGTTTTGAGAAGGTCATACATCCGTCTTATGGCGATCATCTTCCAGAATTCGGGAAGGTGGTGCAGGGCCAGTTCGGTCACGATAGCATCGATTTCACGGTCCGGTCTTTCGATATTGAGAAAACCGGAACAGACAAAATCGATATTCCCGATCCCGCGTTCGAGTGCTTTCAGGGCGGCGTAATCGATCATCCGCTGAGCGACATCGACCGCGATCACTTTTCGGCATCGTTTGGCCAATTCGATAGTTACCTCACCGGTCCCGCAACCGAACTCCAGAACAGTATGATCTTCCTTGAGATTGATAGCCCCCGTAATATGAGCGACCTCTTCATTCAATTTCCGAATCGGGGAAGCATCACGGTCATACCGCTCGACCTCTTCGATACTGTTATAATCAACCCCCACCTGCCTGAATTCGTCGTAAAACCAATCCGGTTGCGGATCTGACATCTTCTCTTCTCCTAACACTTTTTACTGCGCGAATTATTCAGTCAAGTATCTGCTTTGGATATTACGTCAAGAGTTTCTCGGCCTCGTCGTTGAACAGCACCCAGAGCGAATATACTCCGAGTGCGGTCCCCAGCGGGACATCAAATATATTCAGTATCCCCATGATAATGCCAAGAATCCGCCCCCATCTCTTTCTGATCAATAATCCCCAGCCGGCGGCAATCTCGGGGATCCCCGTAACCATGAATATGGCGCCCAGAACGGCGCCGACAGTGGTAATAATGGCGGCCGCCTGCAAATTATGAACCAGCAAACTGATGCTGCCTAGAATAAGTATCAGTGCCATTCCTCCCAAAATCGACAGCACGCCCCGTATTACAAAAAGAACGCCGAGTATTTTAAGATGCTTTTCCATTTCTCACCTCTTTATCCGGTTTGGCCTTTGATAAAAGTCTCCTGCGAAATCATGTTGGACAGATTTCTATTATTAGACGTCACAGACCGGATAAAATGTTTCAATAATCGGCGAAAATGGTAATTACCGGGCTTCCGCCGCCCGGCATCGGTCATTGACCTGCCTGACATATTTTTCGATATCGAATTTGCGTTTCAACCCGTCGGCGTTCATATAGCGGATATTGCCGAATACGGGACGTTCCGACCAGGGGCGGTCATGTTTGCCGAAACACCACGCCACCCCGGCGTATCCGTTGGGATCGCGCCCATCAAGTTCATATTTATCGTTGAGATAAAGGGCATAGCGATACGCTTCTTCCGGTCGCTCCACCCATTCGATTATTTTCTTGCCCCAGTACATCCGCATATATCCGGCCATCTTTCCAGTGCCGACCATTTCCTTCTGAGCCGCGTTCCAGTACGAGTCGTGCGTCTCCCCCTTTTCCAGTTGCGCCAGCGTGTAAAGATATTCCCTTTTGTCGCTTTCATGCTTTTTCAAAGTCGCCCGGCACCATTCGGGAAGCCCCTCAAAACGGTCGTAATCCACATTATAATTGACAAAATTCAGGCTCAATTCGCGCCGAATAATAAGTTCCTCCAGAAAAGCGTCCGGGCCGGTCCCTCTTTTGGTCATGACCTCCAGCGCCACCTGAATCGGGGATATCTGGCCGAAATGAAGGTACGGGCTCAAATGCGAGACGAAATCCCTTGATGGATCATTGCGGAGAGAATCGTAATATTTCAACTTGTTGACGATAAACTCGTCGAGCAAAGTTTCGGCATGAGACAGGCCGCCCTTGAGATCGGCAATCGGCGCGACCGAGTGATCGATCTGCAGTCTTTTGAGAGCTCGGTCGAGATTACTTATATCGAACGTCTCCAGCCGATAACGAAGCGATTCTCTTTTTAATTTTATCGGCCGAAGCGGGCGCAGGTAATCTCTCAGGAAACGCTGAATCTTGGGGCGGATCGAGGCGGCCGTATATTCCTCTTTGAGCGAAACGGTTTCGACCGGCACGATGGCATCGGATTCGACCTGAATGATCGGGCAATCGATAAGTCCCGCCACGCACCGTCGCCAGTAACGCTGAATCCGGGTATATCCGCGGTCAACGACGATCAGGCCGCCCTCGCGCGCCAGTTCGGCAATTTCAAATTCCGGGGAATTATAGCGGACGACCAATTTTATCCCCCGCTCCTCAAGAGAGTCTTTTACTTCCTGCAATCCTTCCAGCATGAAAGTGTAATGTCGGAGATTGGCCGACGGAAAATGATCGGTGATGCCGAAAAATACAATCAGCGGTTTATCGCTTTTATTGGCTTCGGAGACCGCGTACTCCAGGGCGTGATTGTATGACGCCCGCGGGGAGGCCTGCATCCAGTATATGACATATTTGCGATTGATAATTTTTTTGGCGTTAAGGGGCCGGATCCGGTCTTTTTCAATCATGGTGATTATACAATCGGGGTTTCAATCCAGAGAGCCGAATTTTTTTCTGATAACTTCATATCGAAAATTAAAGATATTTTCAAGTTTCGGCCGCACCATAAGGCCGTTAACCGGACGACTGCACGGATCGAACGGCAGGGCGTAAGTCACAATATCTTCCATTTCAACCCCGCCGGTCACCGGCGAAAATAGATGACGGTGGTGCCAGAACTTGTATGGTCCAAACCGCTGTTCGTCGGAAAACATCCGGGGCTCGTCGATATGAGTAATCTCGGTCACCCATTTGAGGGGGATCGAGAGAATCGGCGAGACGGTGTAGGTGATCAAAAGCCCGGGGTACATCTTCGACGGCAACGGCGAGGTCGGGCGGAATTTCATCGACTCCGGCGTAATTTCCGGGAGGTTGGCCGGATTGGAGAAAAACTCCCAGGCCCTTTCAATGGTAATCGGCATCCGTTGAACACGGTGCAGGGTATAGAGTTTTCTCCCGATCGCCATCAAATATCGCGTCCCTTCCCCGAGTCGTGCAGTTCCGTTAACTCTTCCGGATACAGCTCAAAAAAAGTCTGTCCGGCCAGGTACGGCTCATCGAAGCGAATTATCCACGAATGCATGATACCGGTCAGGGCGGCGAGCGGCAATCGGCGGTTTCGATATTTCTCCAATAAGTCCAGAAAATGTTTTTTTTCATTCGACGACAACTTGTCGGAAAAATAACCGAAAGCATGCATCAGCATATTGACATTGGCGCTTTCACGAATCGGGCGGGCCAGGGCGGCGCGGAAATGGATATCATAATCATTGCCGACATCAATGAATTTCCTCTTCTCGTGGTTGGCCACGATTTTTCCCAGAAGCCGCATCTCTTTCTGGCTGGCCGACATCAGGAGGAGTTTATTCGCGGTATGGAAAGCGACCAGTTTCCCTATCGTCCCGGAACCGACCACTTTGCGCAATGCCGCTAATGCGAAAATCCGGGTCAGAAAATGCTCCCTGATACGGAGATTGAGGAGCCGGCCTTCGTCTTCAATGGCGGTCCCCGGAAACATCTCCAGAATTTCCCCGCCGAAAAAGCCGGGCCCCTTGCCGATAGCCGGAGATTTTTCTTTTCCGGAGTAAATTTTGACATCCTTGATGCCGCTTGAAGGCGACCTGCTTTTCATTATGAACCCGTCGACTTCCGGCAAAGACTTCAGGAATTTTTCGGAAAAGCGCTCCATTTTTTCGGTCAAATCGAGCCCGGTGGCCGGCTGAATCAAGCGCCGGCGCCCCTTAATTTCGACAATTCGAACCGGCTCCCGCGGGACCCCCAAACCGATCTCCACCTCCGGGCAGACCGTGACAAATTTAACATACCCTTTGAGGCGCTCGACAAAATCATCGTTGATTATGGCGCCGTTATACCGCACCGCTTCGAACCCGAGACAGTGGCTCACCACGACTGTCGG
The DNA here is from genome assembly GCA_900498245.1 of Candidatus Zixiibacteriota bacterium. Classification (NCBI taxonomy): domain Bacteria; kingdom Pseudomonadati; phylum Candidatus Zixiibacteriota; species Candidatus Zixiibacteriota bacterium. The sequence continues at coordinate 622,474 of LS998015.1, read as the reverse complement.
TTTTTCAAATTTTCTCATAATAACCGGCGCCAATTTAAGAATAACTAATCGCGATTGCAAGATACGGTTTGGGTCCTGGGCCCCAAGGGCGGCCAAAAGCCGTCCTTGACAAAATCCGCCGGGCCGCTATCTTTAATCTGTAAGATCCCTTTCTGGAGGCGATTTTTTATGAAATTTTGGATCTCTTTTTCCTTCTTCGTGTTTGTCATTATTTCGGGCTGCTCGGACAAAGGCACAAATAATAAGCCCGAGAATTTTACCGGGATCACTTATACCGACATTAACGGCAATATCAACGGCACCGTCGATACTGACGATTGGCACATTCAGAGCGGCACGCCGCCATACAAAAGCCGTGAGATTTACGGGCCTTTGGGCGGTCTTCCCGACAGTTTCGAAGTAAAACCGGCTTATCCCAATCCAACCGATGGCATTATAACTCTCACTTTCGCTTTCCCGGTCGCGCTGGAATATGATATCAGGATTATCGATAAATATCGTCATGTTCTGGCCCGTTATGACAGCACGGCCGACGCCGGATTCCTGACCATAAACTGGGCTCCGGTCGATTCGGCCGGACATCCCCTTCCCGCCGATATCTATCGCGTGGTCTATCAATTTTACGGGTTATGGGGTAAGGGCGATATTCAGGTGGTGCCGTAGGGGGATTTTTCTCAATATATTTATTTGGACAAATAAATTTCACAATATGGGTAGGTCAGGATCTTCTTAGATCCTGACATCAATGATAACGAAGTAATGTCAGGACCGAAGAGGCCCCTGACCTATATTGCTGTACTCCTGCCATTTTCTTGGCGAATTGGCACGAGCACCGGGCTCGTGCCCTACATTTGCTATTTCAGCACCAATTCCCTATAAACCCCCTCATCAAACCCAATAATCACCGTCTTCCCGATGCGCATGGTGGGAGCGCGAAGGTTCCCGGTCGGGCCAAGCATGATTTTTTTCAAATCATCCTTCGACGGTTTCTCTTTCTTCAAATCATAATGAACCACTTTTTTCCCTCTGGCGGCGTAGATTTGATCGGCGTCGGACGCCATCCTGAGGGCGTCTTTCTCTGTGAAAGTCTTGGCCCGCGTGCTGACCGCTTCGCCGATCTCGATCTTGTTCTTCGCAAGAAACTCCTGCGTCTTCCCGCAGGTCACTCAGCCCAGCCGATAGTACAACCAGTCAATCTTTGGCATTTCCCTCTTCCTCCATCATAACGGCGCCGTTTTCGATCTTCGGCTTTTTCAACGGGAACGGATTCATCCCGGTCACCAGCCGCGCCGTTCGGTTGCCGGTGACATAGTTCCAGGCCCATTGCACCAGCACCAACAGGCGGTTTTCATACTCAACAATATACATTAAATGTATAAAAAGCCAGGCCAGCCATCCCAGATATCCGCCGAAACGGATCCAGCCAAGATCGGCCACGGCGGCATTCCGCCCGATAGTCGCCATCGTGCCGTGATTGCGGAACCGAAACGGCCGGCACTTTTTCCCCCGCAAACGCTTTTTGAGTAATGCCGCCATGTACCGCCCCTCCTGCATCGCCACCGGGGCCAGCGCCGGAAGCGGCTCCCCGCGACCGTTGTCAATATTGGCCAGATCACCTATTATCAGAATTTCGGGATGCCCCTTGACACTCAAATCGGGCTCAACCTTAACCCGCCCCGTTCTATCCAGAACGGCTCCTGTCTTGTCCGAAATTATTTTCCCCAATCGCGATGACCTGACTCCGGCCGCCCAGAGTATGGTCCTCGCCGAAATAAAACTCTCTTTTCCATCCGCTTTAATTTGCACCCGCTCCGGCGCTACGCCCGTGACCTGCGACCGGGTCATAACCGTCACCCCGAATTTCTTCTCCAGCGCCTTTTGGGCCTTCTCGGAAAGTGCCGGAGGATAAGCGATAAGAATCCGGTCGTATCCTTCGACCAGAAAAATTCGCGCCTGTTCCGGGTTGATGTGGCGGAAATCTTCTTTCAGGGCGCGATGCGCTATCTCTCCCAGCGCCCCGGCCAGTTCCACCCCGGTCGGCCCGCCTCCGACCACGACAAAAGTCAGCAGTTCCTTAATAATTTCAGGGTCGCGCTCCCGTTCGGCGGCTTCGAAAGCCAGAAGGATCCGCCGCCTGATTTCGGTGGCATCCTCGATAGTCTTCAGCCCCGGAGCCACGTTTTCCCAGTTGTCATGACCGAAATAATGGTGCCGCGACCCGGTGGCGACTATGAGAACATCATACGGTATCTGCCCGTCGCTCAATATGACTTTCCGACCGGCGACATCGATATCAACCACTTCCCCCATCACCACCCGGGTGTTCTTCTGGCGTTTCAGGACTGCTCGAAGCGGCGAGGCGATATCGGCCGGCGACAGAGCCCCGGTCGCCACCTGATACAGAAGCGGCTGGAAGAGATGGAAATTGCGGCGATCTATTAGGGTAATTTGGGCCGAAAGACGGCGCATCGACAGGGCGGCATACAGCCCCCCGAAGCCCCCGCCGATTATCACCACCCGGAAATCCGAACCGATAATATTGGCCATATATGAGAAACCCGTCTATTATCAATCTTCACAGGAAAATACAAAGAAATAGCCCCATCTGTTCCCGCCATATTATGAATCAGAAATTGATACCGGGCAAAATCCAAATAATTGACCGGCTGAGAGCGAAATCACTCTTCGGCGTGGCCGAGATTCTTCAGTTTTTCGCGAAGTGTCTTGCGGTCGATCCCGAGAATCTCCGCCGCCCGCGTCTTGTTGCCGTGAACCGAGGCCAACACATTCTTGATATATTCGCCCTCAACCTCGGCCAGGGTGCGGTTCAAGCCGCTCTCGCGCAGGGCCGAGAAACGCATCTGGCTCGGCATATCCGGAATATCGATCAGGTCGCCGTCGGTCATCACCACCAGCCGCTGGATGACATTCTCCAGTTCCCGGACATTTCCCGGCCAGTAATAACTTCGCAGTGCCTTCAGGCAGTTTTCCGAAAACCGCGGCGCCGCACGATCCAACTCCTTGGCGAACTTGGCCGCGAAATTTTTGGCCAGAAGGAGAACATCATCCTCCCGATCGCGCAACGGCGGGATATTTATATTGATAACATTGAGCCGGAAATAGAGATCCTCGCGAAAACTCCCTTTGGCCACCAGCCCCGGCAGATCCTTGTTGGTGGCGGCGATTATCCGAACATCGATTTTCCGCCCCCGGGTCGCCCCCACCATGCAGACTTCCTTGTCCTGCAAAACCCGCAAAAGTTTGACCTGCATCGCCAGACTGGTCTCGCTGATCTCGTCGAGAAAGATCGAGCCGCCCTCGGCCGTCTGAAAAAATCCCGCCCGGGATTCATTGGCCCCGGTGAAAGAACCTTTGACATAACCGAACAGTTCGCTTTCCAGAAGTCCTTCGGGAATACCGCCGCAGTTAACCGGTATGAACGGGGCCGAGGCGCGCGGACTACTGTAATGGATCGCCCGGGCCACCAGTTCTTTGCCGGTTCCGCTTTCGCCGTGAATAAGCACGGTTGCGCTGATCGACGCCGCCCTCGCGATCGCTTCGGCCACTTTCTTCATCGCCCCCGATTCGCCGATAATACCGTGCGGGGCGATCGGCAGACTCCGTGACGGCGTCTCGGCGGCGAGCCGCCGGTGCAATTTGTCGAGCACGCGCCGAACCGCCGCAGCCAGTTCCTCATCGGTGAACGGCTTGGTAAGATACTCCTCGGCGCCGGATTTGACCGCCTGCACCGCCCCCTCGATCGTGGCATAACCGGTAATCATCATCACTTCGGTGTTCTTGAAATTCTCGCGGACATGACGGATCAATTCCAGGCCGCTGACCTTGGGCATCTTCAAATCGGTAATGACCAGATCTATCGGCGAAGCCTCCAGAACCCGGATCGCTTCTGAAACTCCGGGTGCGGTAAAAACGACATACCCCTCGGTCGAAAGATTTCTCTGTAGAACCTCCAGCGTGTCGGGCGAATCGTCAACCACCAGAATCTTCTCTTTATTTCCTCTCTCAGGCATGGTCATCACTCTCTTTTTTATTATTGGAAATATGAATCGGCAGTTGCACCTCGAAACGGGAACCGGCCCCTTCGCGGCTCTGCACCTTAATAGAACCGCCGTGCGCGGAGACAATTCCGTGGACCACCGAAAGTCCCAGTCCGGTCCCTTCATGCACATCCTTGGTCGTGAAAAACGGAATAAAAATTTTCTTGAGGGTTTCTTCGTTCATGCCGATCCCGGAATCCTCGATTATAAGATAAACGAAATTTTGATCGGCTCCGGTTTCGATTATTAGCCGCCCTCCGCGCGGCATCGCCTGAATACTGTTGACCACCAGATTGACAAGAACCTGGTGCAACTGCGACGGGTCGGCCACTATTTCCGGAAGATCGGGAGCGGTCTTACGGATCATCTCGATCCCGGCGCTGGCGCAGCGCGATTCCAGAAAATAAAGGCCGTCATCGACCACCCGGTTCAAATTGACAGTAACTTTGGTCGGCGGCATCTGCCGGGCAAAAACCATCAGTTTCTTGATAACTTCCCGGGCATGCAGGGAAGCATTAATTATTTTTTGCAGATCCTGGTCGGCCGGCTCGGGCATCCCCTGATTTTTTCGGGCCAGTTGCGCGAAACCGAGGATAGTTCCTAGCGGTTCGTTCAATTCGTGGGCGACCCCGGCGGCCAGTTGCCCGATTGTGGCCAGACGGTCGGCGTGGAGCAATTGCTCCTGAAGACGCTTTTTTTCGCTCTCCGCCTCGCGACGTTCGATAATCACGGCGATTTCACCGGCGACCGTGTCGATCAGGTTCCGTTCTTCCTGAAGAAAGACCCCTTCATCGAGCAACGGGCGCTCTTCCCGATACAAGATTTCTACTTTACCGCGTTTAATATTATTAACCGTGACATCCGCCGACAATTTCCACGGCGTTTCATCAAATTGCGGCGCCAGATACGATTTGCCGTCGATTGTCACCCGGGCCGTGGCCGTTTCGGGATAGAGCCAGGCCGGGGGTAGAAGTTCCACGACTGTCTGCAGAATCTGCTCCAGGGTCACACCGGGGCGCAATACCATTTTGGAAATCCCGTAAAGGCAGGTTAGTTCCTTGACCCTTTCCCGAACCGCAATCTGGGCGTGGCGATGCACCAGGGCCACCCCGAGATTCTGGGCGACCCCTTCGAATTTGGCCACTTCGTCAACAGACAGATAATCCGGCGTGCGGCTTTTCAGGACCAGAAGGCAATTATTGACACCGTCGATGGCAAAAGGGATAATGGCCAGGGTTCGAAATTCGCCCGATAACGATAGTTTTTCGGGGGAATGATTGGGCGATTGAATTGTCAGACCGGCGTCAGTATCACTTATACGGAGACTGCCGCGAGGCGTGACCCCCGGGCCGGAACCGGTATGTAACCCTGACAGAACCTTATAGCACAATTTTTCATAATCGGAATCAAAATTTTCTCTGGGGAAAAACCGGCTGGGCTGATCCTCCTTACCGGCCAGGACCTCAAAACGGAAACTGTCCGGATTATTGAGTGTCAACTCGGTGCGAAAATGGCGCCCCCGCTCTTTTAAGCGCATTTCCAGACAATCACAGCCGGAAAAATCAAGAATCATCTGGGAAACCTGGCGAAGAAACTCGGCCCGAAGAATACCGCGGGTGGCGTAGCGGAGAATGTGCCGCCCCAGGTCGTTGAATTCCTCAGGAGTGTGAATTGGCGCCATTATCTACAAATACTCTCACAAATCTCGGCAAAACAGCATTCATCCCGCTTTTCGCCGCTTACAGATTGCCACAGTAGCGACCCAAAGTCAAGGGAAAAAAGTCACCCCGGAAAAGGGCAGAATTTGGGTGATTCCGTCAAAAAAACTGCTTTAGGGAGAAAACAGGACGATCGAAATTCGGAAAGTCCGATTCTATTTGTCGGCCTGAAACCCCTCGATAAAGAGGACCATCTTATTGATATCTTTGCCGAAGCGGCGGACATGGCGGAATTGCTCCATCGGGATCTTTATATTCTGGGCCTGTTTCCCGCCATGTTCGTAAAACTTGGCATACGGATCATGATAATAGACAAAGTGCCGGTCATATCCGGTCACCGTTACCCAATGCGGGGCTCGATCGCCGTGCAGATGATAGGTGCTGACCAGAACAATCGGCACCGCCCCCTGCTGCATGGCCGTTGCGATATCGCGAAATTTAAAATTCTTGTATTCTATTTTCACCCCCAGCCGCTCGGCCTTCTGGCGTAATTGACGGCTGACCAGCCGAACCACTTCCTTTTTTTCTTCGCTTCGCACCGATGACAGAAACGGAACTCGTTCGGAACGAAGTATGAGCCGCGTCCGGTAGCCCCGTACCTGCGCCACCACCGCCAGCCCGAACGGATCGGTCCCCCCGAACCCGGCCGTCATGAAAATGGTCGTCGCTTCCCGCCAGATCATCAACTCCAGGGTTCGGTTCATTTCCAGTTCCGGATTGAAATATTTCATCGCCATCATCAGCGCCGCCGAACCGCAGGTGAATTCGAGAGTCTGGGCGTAATACGGGATTTTGACAGATCGCTCCGGATAAACAATATAACCCAGCGGTTTGACCATCCGCAGGCCGTTGATTCCGTCGGAGTAATAGCCGGGCAGTGTGGCATCGGGACGGTAACCGAATTTCTCGTAAAGAGAAATCGCCCTTTTATTGTTGGACCGGACCTCGAGCGATATCTTTTCGCATTTATGCTTGACCGCTTCCTTCTCGCAGGCCGCGAGAAGCGCCGCGCCCCACCCTTTGCCCTGAAAACGGGGATCTATTACTATCGAATAGAGCCGACCCAAAGGAGTCCGTTTGCGCCAGAGCATGATCGCCGCCCCTCTGACCTGACCGGCTTCCTCCAGGACATAAAAGGTCGAATTGGCTTCGTCAATCAGGTAAAGAAGTTGGTTACGGTTGAAACGATCCTGTTCGAAGCCGTTTTTTTCGAGAGATTCGATGGCATCGAGATCCCGCCGGGAGGCCTCGCGGATAAGATATGAATCGGGCACGATTACCCCCATTCTCCGACCAGATACCGCACCAGCCGTTCATAAACCTGCGGCGCCTTCTGATCTTCTTCATCCTCGGCGATTGTAGGGTTGTCATTCACTTCGATGACGACAAATTCGTCGCCCACCTGCTTTAAGTCGACACCATAGAGGCCGTTTCCGATAGCGGCGCCGGCCCGGATGGCTGTATCGAGCAACTTGGAATTGACCTTGTCCACTTCGAAGCCTTTCACATTGCCATAAATCTCCCGTCCCGTATCGGTATAACTCAAAATCTTCCAACGTTTCTTCGGAATCAGATACTGGCAGACATAAAGCGGCTCTCCGGCCAGGACTCCGACCCGCCAGTCAAACTGGGACTGCACGAACCCCTGCGCCACTACCCGATCGGCCCGGCGCAGAAACTTCTTCCCGACCTTGACAAACTCCTCGGCGGTATGCACCTTTTCCACATACATCGAGAAACTGGTATTAGGGGCCTTCAATACGATCGGGTTGCCGAAATTCTTCAAGAGACTCGCCCCTTTTTCCAGGGTCAGGTCGCTCTCTTTAAGGAAAACCGTATCCGGTATCGGGACCATATGGGTCTGCAGGTGCCGATACATATTCACCTTGTCGCAGCAAATGACAATCGACTCGGGGTCATCGATTACCCGCAGGCCGTTCAATTGCGCCAGACGAGCGGCGACAAAAGAAGAATTGAGGGGATCGGTTAAAGCCCTGATATAAATAGCGTCATACTCGGGGATTTTATACATGTCGGCCCGGAAAAGGAAATCAAGACGATGCCCCAGCCGATGCGCCACCTGCCCCAGTTTCATCAACGCCCCGACTTCTTCGGAGCGGGCGAGCGTATAACGCTCGATATAAACGCCTATATCGGCCATTGAACCTTGCTTTCCACGTATCGCAACTCGCGGGCCGTCAGGCGCTGGAAGGGAATCGAGCGCATGGCGCTNACCAAAACCGATTCATCGGGCAATGTTATGATTCTGATATTGGCGACCGGAATCCGGAAAATCTGCCATACCTGTTGTGCCAGATCAAGATATTTTTCCTGCGTCGTCCATCCCAGCACCATGCGGAAATTGCCGATTTTGCTCTCGGGCGGAACCTCCTGACAGCAGATAGCATAGGTGAAATTGCGGGTCATCGACTTGGCCACCCGTTCCTGGTGCCCGTTTTTCAGCACAATACTCTGGCGGGTCATGAACGGATTTATCGAATCAACAATCACCGGCGGCTCAAAATAGCCGTTGGTCACATAATGCTCGGGGACCTTCAATCCCGCCAGGCGGGCCTTTTCCAGGAACACCGGCACCACGGCGCCATCCAGAATTTCCATACAGGTCGGATGAATATCTTTGCCTTCGGCCCTCAGATCCTGCGAGGCATAATAAGCGGTCTCAAGATAACCGTAATACCCGGCCAGATTGACATATATCTCCTCATCCTCCAAATAAGCCAGGTAATCCATTTTTGCCGCCAGGTTGCAGATGAATGGTTTTCCCGATGATCCCATTCTAATCGACTTGCTGTAATTTTCGGAAACTAAAATAGCGCCTCCCCTGCGAAGCCGGAACGGAGACAGATTTTCCGCCCTGATCCGCAATAAGATTTATTGTCAGTTCTGCCTGTTATGGAAATATTATGCCGGGATCCGTCGCGTGACCCGCGACCGGAGCGAGATATAACCGATATTCTTAAAGACAGTGGGGAATAAGAACTGCCTTTCTGAGAATTATGTGATTCTGTCGAGTCCATCTGGGGTGTGAGGGCGGGCCCTCGGTCACACCTTTGACCGCGCCTGCCGGCCGTCTATGGCAGTTCTCTCACTTGCCTCGTTTTCCTTCCGGACTTCGACCGCTTCCGGACAGCCGGGAACAGATGCATTTTTCGTTGTATTTGTTCATAATGTACCTAATCAAATAATACGGATAAAATAAATTATCAAGTCAAAAATAAATTAATCTTGCCATATCCTCAACATTTATACGTCCATATCCGGTGAAAGATAGCCTTTTGAATAACGGGCCCGTCCCCCCTTGCGCCGGGCCGCGAGACTTCTTAAATTGAACCGAGAAGGAAAAGCGGAAAGGCCACCCCGCCCGGAACAATAGCGGATCTTTCCGACTTACCCTGACCGCCTTTATTATGTTCCGGCCGTTTCATTCGGAGGAAAATTATGTCGCTTCGCCAGATAATAACTGATGCCGCCATTATCGCTCTATCTCTTATCCCTAATTCATTTGCCCTCTATAATCCGGGAGCGGCAAAGTCCCCCGCAAGTTCGCACCCCGCCCGCCTGATCGTGAAGTTCCAGGACGGTGCCATGCCAAAAGCAGTTACCCGCAAGGGGACCGCGATAAGCACCGGGCTGGTCAACCTGGATCGCCTCAATCGGCAATTTCAGGTCATCAACCTGGCCCCGCTGCCTGCCGCAGGAAAAAGTGATCCGGGCTCGCCCCTTGACAATGTCGCCATTTTGACTCCCGCCGGAGGGGCTGACTTAACTGAGATGGCCGCCGCCTATAAAGCCCTGCCGGAAGTGGCGTACGCCGAGCCCGAATATGAAGTTGAACTCTACGGGGAGCCGAATGACACTCTTTATGCCCAGCAGTGGGCCCTTCATAACAGCGGTCAGCCGCATTATGCAGTTTTTCGCATTGACGGCCCCAAAAACGATGAATTGATTTCTGTTTCGGGCATTTCCGGCGCCGACATTCATGCCGATACCATCTATCAAGCCCCCCCGGACAATACGGCCACCGCCGTGGTGGCAATACTCGATACCGGGGTCGATATGGCTCACCCCGATCTGGCCGCCCATATCTGGACCAATCCGGGCGAAATTCCGGGAAACGGCATCGACGATGATCATAACGGCTATATCGACGACATTCACGGCTGGGATTTCGGCGGCGATGGTACCATCGGAACTATCGGGGATGACGACCCCACCGATGACTTCGGGCACGGCACCCATCTGGCGGGAATCGCCGCGGCCGTGACCGATAATACGATTGGCATTGCCGGGATCAACCCCCACGCCCTGATAATGCCGCTTAAATTCGACCCTCTGCCGCTGACAACTTACGTCGCCTCCGGTATCGTCTACGCCGCCGATAACGGGGCCGATGTCATCAACATGAGTTTCGGGATGGCTTTCCAGAGCCAACTGGTCGAAGACGCCCTTATTTACGCCCATAATAAAGGGGTGATTCTCTGCGCGGCCTCGGGAAATGACTTCACCGAGAAACTCAATTTCCCGGCCAGCGTGCCGGAGGTGATGGCGGTCGGGGCCTCCAATGATTCCGATCATGTCACCAGTTTTTCGACTTACGGAAGCAATATCGCCTTTATTGCACCGGGCGACGGTGTCCTCTCCCTGCGGGCCGCCGGGACCGATATGTATGGCACCGACTATCCTCAGGAACCGGGTGTGCATATTATCGATACCAACTATTATCTCGCCTCGGGCACCAGTATGGCCTGCCCGCACGCGGTCGGGATCGCCTCGTACCTTCGCTCGGTATCGCCCGGCCTGACACCCGACAGAGTCCGCGACATTATGCAACAAACTGCCGATGATATAACCGACCCCTATGGTGTCGGCTGGAACCTTCCCGGATGGGATAAGTACAGCGGCTATGGCCGTCTCAATCTCTTCCGGGCTCTTCAGGCCGCCCCGCGAGTCCGCGCCCGAATCGTTTCTCCCCTGCCGAACGCGGTCGTGTCCGGCTCCGTCACTATTTCAGGAACGGCTGATGGAGACGATTTCACCGGCTATGCCCTTGACTATGGCTCCGGGGACATCCCTTCATCCTGGATACCGATTACATCATCGGCGATTCCTGTTACCGACGGCCCTCTCGGCACCTGGGAGACCTCGGGACTGAATGGGTTATATACTCTCCGGCTTCAGGCCGGCAACGACAACTATTCCTATTACAAAATTTATGTGGTCAATCAAACCGCCGCCGACATCACCGGTCCCGGAACGAACGATACCCTGACCAATTCCGCGACCATTTACGGCAACGCCTATTGCCCCGATTTTTCCTTATTTCTTCTCGAATATGGCGCCGGTGTAAATCCGGCGCAATGGGACACTCTGGCGATATCATACCTTCCGGCTTTTGACAGCCCTCTGGGGGCGTGGATCTCGGATAAGGCGGCGGCAGGCGATTACACCATCCGCCTGACCGTCAATTCTCTTCTCGGCCCGGTGCGCTCGGATTCGATTTTCATCCACAATGAATCAATTTTCGCCGGAGACCGCGGCTGGAAAGTCCCCCTGGGCGGAACCCCGACCATCGTCCCTAATTATGCCGATATCGATCATGACGGCCAAAACGAAATCATTGTCGGGACATCCAACGGCATAAAAATCTTCCATACCGACGGAACCGAACAGACCGACAGTATCCCCTCTTTCCCGCCTAATAATTATGCCATCCCGATCGCGGTCGGGAACCTCGACGGGGACGGTATCGACGATTATGTCGCGCTCGGTTACGACCCTCCCATCGTGTACGGCTATCCGTCCGGTGCGCCATCGTTCAAAAATTATCTGGGAATTCTGCCCGGCGTGGGCAGCAGTCTCTATTCCGAGCACGAGTTGCCCAAACTGTTTTTGAAAGATATCGACGGCGACGGGCTCGACGAAATCAATATCCTTATCTACAACGGTTCCTTGTCGAAAGCATTTATAATGGAATCCGACGGCACCATGAGTACGGTGCTGGATCATTTTTCGGTTTATCTCCCCGCCGACCTGAATGGCGACGGCAAAGACGAATTGTATGTCGCCACCGAAAATTTCGGACTTTTGAAACAGTACGATTACGCCACCGGTACGGCCGTCGACAGCGTCATAATACAGCTCAATGATAGTCCCTTTAATCCTTCGGATTTTTCCGCTTATGATATCAATAATGACGGCCGCCTGGAACTTATCGTATATGGTTACTACAACGATTACGGCTACCGGCTGTACGCTTTCGATGCCGGATTCCATCTTCTCCCCGGCTGGCCCCACGACATGCATATCGATAATTTCGTGGTCCCGACCACCCCCATTTTCGGCGACATCAACGGCGACGGTCAGCCGGAGTATTTCAGCACCTATTTCGACCTGAGCGCCAGTTATATCATGGCCTGGAATATCGATGGCACCCCGTTTGTCACCGGCAGTCCCGGGGGATATTTCGCCATGGTTCCGGGATTAAGTGTCCTTAACATGCTCACCCTGGCGGATATGAACGGCGACGGCACTCCGGATCTTCTGGCCTGCGCCATAAACGACATTTTCTTCACCTATCAGGTGCAACGCCTCTATTGCTGGGACAGCCGGGCCAGGATTGTCGACGGATTTCCGCTGATATCGGAAACAGGGGTCAGTACATACCTGCGTTACACCCCCATTGTCGGCGACATAAATAAGGACGGCAAGACCGACCTTATCATGACCTCCTCTGATAGTTCCCTGATTTTTGTCAACTACCCGGCGGTCGACTACGACCCCTGCCATGCTCCGGTTCCGATCTGGAGATACGACCGGAGTTTCAGCGGCATCGGGAAGTATTCGGACTCCTGCCGGCCGGTCGATGTCCCCGAAAATCCCGAGTCGCTGCCGGGCACTTTTGCTCTTCAACAGAATTATCCCAATCCTTTCAACGCCGCGACCGAAATCGAATTCAACCTGCCGGTACGAAGTGATGTCTCGATTGTCGTTTATGATATTCTGGGACGAAAAGTCAAACTGCTGACCGACGGCAACCGTCCGGCGGGGAAATACCGGGTTCGCTGGGACGGCACCAATCAGTCCGGTCAACCGGTCGCCAGCGGCGTCTATTTCTATCGCATCAAGGCCGGGGAATTCGTTCAGGCCAAGAAAATGGTGATGCTGAAATGAAATATCATCTTGGCATTGAAGATATCGAGCCCGGCAATTGGGTGGCCTGGGTTTTCGAGTTGCCCGGTTGCTACGCCCGAGGAGCCACTCGGGAGGAAGCCGTTGAAAGGGCTCCCGCCGCGGTATCCGAACTGCTGAAGCGATCAAAAGGGGCGGGATACCCGGTCCCTGATGACAGCACACCTCCGGAGATCGAAATTTCGGAAGAGTATCGTTCTTTTAAATGCCCGCCCGATTATATCGTCAATGCCTTTTTTGAAGATGACAAGAGGCCATTGACCGATGCCGATATTGCCTATGCCTTCCCGGTCTTGAATCTAAATCGGGAGACGCTATTAGCCGCGGTCTCGTCCCTTCCCGATAGTACTCTCTATCGGGAAATTCCCGGCGAAGTGCAAAAAAATGTTGCCGGCATCTTAAGGCATATCGGGACCGCCGAATGGTGGTACTGGGATCGGCTGAAACTGGCCTTCCCGAGAGAAGAGCGGCCCCCGGAACTATTTGAACTGCTTGAGAAAGTTCGAAATTTTACTATGAAACAATTGCCGGGTCTGACCGGAAGCCGACAGTCGGCTGTCTGCTCCGAAGAGCAGTGGTCGCCGCGCAAATTACTGCGCCGCGCCATCTGGCACGAACATGTTCATACCCGACAAATCATTAGATATTTGGGAAAATCTTGTTGTTAAAGACTTGATAAAAAACTACCGAGAACTATCGGGCAACTGTGACAGCCGGATCCGGAACGGCTTCATCAGCATCAGAATTTTCTTTGACCCGGACCCCGGCCCAGATCCGATACAGTTCGTCAGGCGAGGTCTGCCGGTTCAATATTTCTTCCAGTCGTCCGGCATGGACCAGATTTATCAGGGTATCGAGAATGACCGGGTCAAAAGCGACCGCCATTTCAGTTTTCATGACCTGCAGGGCTCTTTCCGCCGGGAAAGCGGCGCGGTACGGCCGTTCCGAGGTCAGGGCGTCAAAGACGTCGCAAACACAGATGATTCTCGCTCCGAGAGGAATCAATTCCCCCGACAGCCCCGCCGGGTAGCCGCCGCCGTCGAACCGTTCATGATGGTACCGTATCAACGGTTCGATGTTCCAGGGGAAGGTCATTCCCGACAGCCGCTGCACGCCGCGATCGGGATGCGATTTGATTTCGGCATATTCGTCGTCGGTCAGTTTGCCCTCTTTTTTGATAATCTCGTCGGCGATATCCAGTTTTCCGATATCATGCAGAAGCGCCCCGCCAACCACTTCCTTGACCTCGCCGTCGGTAAGATTCAATTCCCGTGCAATAACCAGGGCCAGATGCGCCACCCGGTCGGAATGTCCCTTGGTATAATGATCCTTTTGATCGACCTTATGCGCCATCGATTCGAAAATCTTGAGGTACAACTCCTCGATAGAGCCGATCAGGTTTTCGGTCTTCTCGATCCTTCCGGCCGCCTGCAGTTGTGAAAAAATATGTATCGCCCGTTCCAGTGACTGCAGGGCCTCCATATGGGAATCCATTTCAAGATACAGCCGCCCCTTTTCGTGCCAGACTTCGGCCTGCTGGTATTGCAGTCCCAGTTCATCGGAGATTTCGAAGGCCTCATCGAAACAGCGCAGGGCCTCGTTAAAATTACCCTCCCGCATGGCGATCTGCCCCGCCAGTTTCCGGGTCTCGACCAGTTGGCTGTTCCGAAGTTTTTCTGTGGCCAGATATGTCTCTGCATTGGAACAATATCTCTTGGCTTCATCGATTTCGCCGCGCTTGAGATACAAATCGGTCAGGTTGATGCTCAATATCAGGCAGAGGGAAGCGTCTTTGATCGATTCGGCGGTCCTGACCGCCGCCACGAAATATTTGAGGGCCCGGCCATACTGCTCCTGCTCCAGAAAGGTAATACCGATGTTGTTAACCGTGTAGGCCGCCTTGCGAACCTCCCGTTCCCTCTCATAAACTTCTTTGGCCAGATGGTAACTTTCCAGCGCCCCTTCCCAGTCTCCTTTCATGTTACGAATCGCCCCGAGGTTGTTGTTGAGATCGGCATAAAGAATGTACTGGTCATTTACCAGGGCAATCTGGATCGCTTCTTTGTATGACGATTCGGCGTCATCGAATTCTCCCATCTCGATATAAATGACGCCGAGATTGCGAAGACTTTTGCAGATTCCCTGTGGGTCATTAAGTCGGCGGTACAACCCGAGCGCCCGGTGCAGGTGCCCCAGGGCTCGATCCAGTTCCCCTTGCTTGGCGAGCAGTTGCCCGATTTCCAGAAAGACTTCGGCCCGTTTGGCCGGCATCTTTTTATCCTGACAGAATTTCAAAAGTTTCTCGGACTCGGTGACCGCTTCGCCGTACCGCCCCAGTTTGGATAGGACCCGCCCCTTTTCATTATATAGATCGAATTTCAATTCATCGGAAAAATTAGGAAGAGCCTTGGATTGCCAAAGCTCTTCCATGGTCGCCAGATAACCCAGGGCCCGCTCGTACTGGAAATTCTCACTCGCTTTTTTGGCCAGTTGAAGCAGGTCGGCCAGAGTCGCCGCCCATTTGTCCGCCGGGACATGATCCTTCAAGTTGTCGAAATTCTCTGACAGCATGGCGTTCATATATTCTAAGCAACCCTGGCCGTCCGATTGATATGCATTTCGTCCAGAGCCTTGAGTTTCAATACCGCTTTCTTCAGTCCACCGCCGCCGGTTTTCTTAAAGAGAACTATCGCCGCCTCCAAGCGCGACCGGGCAATGTCACCGGCCCCGCGATCGGCGGCCACCAGCCCGCCTTCATAAAGAAGTTCGGCTTCATGCTGCGAAAGCGCCTGCTCCCGGGTCCGACGGAGCGCCCGATCGATTATATTGTCGGCCGCCGCTAGATCTCCGGACCGCCGTTCCGCTTCCGCTTCAATAATATCAAGGTCGGCAGAAAGGCCCGGTGATTTTAGGGTATCCAGAAGTTCCCGCGCCGCTTTTATCAAAGTTCGGGCCGCAATCAAATCGCCGGTCTCAATATGGAGTTTGGCCATGTTCTGATAGCACATTTCCACCAGGGAGAGGTCGCGGTTTTCCAGCGCCAGGGTCAGGGCCTCTTCCAGCGACGCTTTGGCGTCACGGTACTGCCCCAGTTCAATCTGGGCCAGTCCGATATTATGCAGGACATAGGCCTGACGTAACCTGTTCCCCGAGCGCCGAAAATCGGAAAGGCAAAGACGAAAAACCTGTAGCGATTCTTTCGGCTTGCCTTCAATCGATTTGATCGCGCCCTGGGTATTCAGAATGGTCGCCCGCAACTGGAAATCGCCGGACTTGGTGGCCCAGTCAATGGCAGTGCGGCACAGATCGTCCGAAACTGTGAATTCACCCAGCTGGAATTTCAGGTTAGCCAGGTTGCGAATCGATTCGGCCGCGCCGCGAAAATGGCCCGATTCGAGAAATGTGACTTTGGCTTGATTGTACGCTTCTTCGGCCCGATCCCATTGACCGCTTTGCATGTAGATGCGCCCGACTTCCTTGGATAGTTCCCCTTTAAGAACTTTATCGTTTTCAGTCTCTTTCAGTTTCAGGGCCTGATTGAGCAACTGAAAAGCCACGGCGGTATTCCCCTGCTTCATCCATTCTCTTGCCAGTTCCAGCAAGCGCTGTCCGCGTCTGACAGCATTTTCAGGATTCTTTCGGTTTGTGGCTTTCATATTATCCTTCCGCATCAGGCTTACTTTTCTATTCCTATTAGTCCGAAATCAGGGCGTAAGCCGAGAAGTGGTTCAAATACCCGGTTACGGTTTTATTGACGACATCCAGCGTGCAGGGAATCTTCCACCATTCCCCCGTGACATCGTTGTACCATGCCAGAGTAATGGTTGGTTCATTTATCCCGGATAGATCGGCGTCACGATAACTCATGACAACTTTGACGGGAACGTTGAATTGCAGCCCGGCCGTGCCGAAATGATTCTCGAAAACGGTGATGTCGGGAATGTCGATCGATATCAGCGTGTCGGACGAAAGAGCGTCAGGCGGGAAGAACAATTCGACATCGACCAGCGAAACCGCTCCGCCCTCGGCGGCCGAGAGAACCGTGTCAACATGAGCCGCATCGCCCAATATCTTCATGGCGGAAACGCTCCGCTTCAGAAGATGCGGTGCCGGTGACGGCGCACTCTGGGTCGGAACCTGCGAGCAACCCGCGAATGCCAGAAGCGCTATCACCACCGAAAGTACGACAGCCCCCGGAAGAAAACGCTTACTGAGTCTTTTTGACATTATCCTCGCTCCTTTCTGGGTTTTTGTCTTCATCATACTGGTGAAGATATAATCAACCGCCGTGCCGAGAGCGGAACTTCCTCGCCAACATGGCTATCACCAATAAGATATGACGCCTATGCCGGGATAAATCCCATACCGGAATTCGTCTCTACGGGGCTGTCTTTGGAACGATTCGTATCGGCCCGGAAATATGATAGGGCAGAAGATTCAATTTATTGGCAGTACAACAACAGGTTAGAACCGGTTGGAGGTACGGAACATTTTATACCGGGCTAATCGGTCCCCCGTTTGTCGTTCTCCAGCCCGTTTTCTTCCATAATACGGCGCAATCGGGCGCGGGAGATGCCGAGAAGCGAGGCCGCCTGAGTGCGGTTCCATTGTACCATATTAAGTATTTCGCCGACGGCCTGCTTTTCTATCGCTTTGAGACTAATTCCCTGATCAGGAATCTCTATTATAATCTTCCGCCGTTCCCTGGCCGTAACCCGGCCGTTTTTGATCGCCTCTTTCATCGCTGTGGCCGTGATCCGGTCGGCCGTTGTCAGAAGCACCGCCCGCTCGACCACATTGCGCAATTCCCGAACATTGCCGGGCCAATTATGCTGCTGAAGGGCCTCAAGGGCGGTCTCATCGAGCGAGAGTGTGGAACGGCTATATAATGTGCGATAGAAATCAAACGAAAATCGGGCCAAATCGGGAATATCTTCCTTCCGCTCCCGCAATGGCGGCAAATGTATGGCAATCAGATTGAGACGGAACAGCAAATCCTGACGAAAACGGTGCTCATTTACGGCCTGCTCCAGGTTGATATTGGTCGCGGCCAGCACCCGGACATTGATATCTTTTTCCTCGACCGCGCCCAGCGGGCGGAGCCGTCTGCTTTCCAGAATCTTGAGGAGTTTGGCCTGAGCCGGCATCGTCAGGTTGCCGATCTCATCGAGGAAAATGGTGCCGTTACTGGCGAATTCAAACAGGCCGGCCTTATCGTTCTTGGCGTCGGTAAAAGCCCCTTTCTTATGACCGAACAGTTCCGACTCGAACAACTCATCCGGTATCGCCGAGCAATTGACCTCGATAAAATTATTATCTTTCCGCACCCCGGTATAGTGCAGGACCTTGGCCAGAAGATCCTTGCCGGTGCCGGTCTCGCCGAAAATGATGGCATTAGGATAATCGACTTCCCCCAGGTGATCAACCATTTTCTTAATTTCGGCGACCCGCGGCGAATGGCCGATTATGGCATTTAAACCGTACGGGTCGGTCGGCGGGAGAGGGGCAGGAGGATTTTCGGCTTTTTTGGAATCGCCGTTCCCATGTATATAAACTTCAATCCGCTCGTAAAACTGTTTCCTGTTGACAATCTCGGCTACGCCCAGTTGAGCCACCCGCAGCGTCTCGGCTTCGTCGGGGGCTTCGGCGATGCCGACAATCCGAAGTTTGTCAAAAGACTGCGCCAGTTCGGAAAGAAAATCATCACCGGCAAATTCTGCCTTTTCGAGATCGACATAAGCGGTCCCGTCGAAACTGTCCATTTCAGGCACGATCGGCTCCCGGCACAAGGCGATCCTTTTTGCCGTCGCCGGAACCTTGCCGATTCTTTTCTGCAACTCCTCTTCGGATTTACGATCACCGAAAACCAATATCTTAGGAGTCATAGATATTATTCTCCATAAACGACTTATCGGCAAAAATATTCAGTTTTACATACCGGCATAAGGCATCATAGAAGGGTCAAGGGGGAGATCACAATCGGAACCTTCCTCGGACTCGTACCGGACAATATTACTATTTTCTGCGGCAACAGGAGGCGCTCAGCGAAATATGGCTTGCAAAAATAGGCAATTCGGCCTATATTATGTACAAATATCAATCTAAATTTAATCTTTACGGGAGGATGTATGGCTCGCTTTGCGATCATCCTGATATTTTTTGTCCTGTTTATGGCAATTCCGACAATATCATTATCGACAATTATCCATGTCCCCGGAGATCAACCCACCATTCAGGACGGTATAGGTAGCGCCCATAATGGCGACACCGTCATGGTGGCATCGGGCGTCTTCACCGGTAACGGCAACCGGGATATTGACCTGATGGGAAAGGGAATTTATTTGACCGGCGCCTCCGGTTCCGACACCACCACCATCGACTGCCAGGGAACGTCGTTGGACCCGCACCGCGCTTTTTATATTCAGCATGGCGAAGATACCGCCACCGTCATTAATGGCTTCAAAATCATAAACGCCTATGAAAAAGGCGGCGCCATTCAGTGCGATGCTTCATCCCCTATTATCCAGAACTGCTTCATTACCGGCAATCAGTCTCTGGGAATCTACGCCTCCGGCGGCTCCAGTCTCAGATTATACGGTTGCCAGATAAGCGAAAATTATCTTTATGGAATTTATATAACCAACAGTACGGGAATGGATTCCCTGATTATGGGAAAATGCCGGGTCCTCAACAATTCCGGCACCGGCATACGCATCGAGCAGACCGCCGGCGTCCTGAATAACGTCCATGTCCTTGATAATGACGGCGACGGCGTGCAGGCCTTCTGGGTTTCGCCCGTGGAATTTACTTATATGCTTGTAAAGGGGAATCACAAAAACGGCATCCGCATTCTCCAATCCGGCCTGACCGCTTTCAATATATCCAACTGCACGGTGGTATCGAATGACACCGGTATCTATTTTGATTTCGCTCCGCCCAAAATAATCGCTCCGGCCCCGGAAGTGACTGCCGCCGACGGCAACATTATCAATTCCATTGTCGCCTTCAACGCCCGCAGA
Organism: Candidatus Zixiibacteriota bacterium; assembly: GCA_900498245.1. Classification (NCBI taxonomy): domain Bacteria; kingdom Pseudomonadati; phylum Candidatus Zixiibacteriota; species Candidatus Zixiibacteriota bacterium. The sequence goes on along the minus strand of LS998015.1, from coordinate 602,470 downwards.
GGAATCGTCCATGGCGGCATGGTCTTTTCCTACCATCTGGAATGTAATGACGCTTTCGGCAATCCCGACGGAAATTATGTCAATATGCCGTACTATCCCAACGACTCCGTCGGGGATATTTCCTATGACCCGATTTTTTGCGACACCACCCATGGCGACTATACTATCGCCAACATTTCCCCCTGTGCCTCTGCATACAACAGTTGTCATGTTGATATTGGATATTATGGTATCGGATGCACCCGAACTTTCCTCTGCGGGGACGCCAACAGCAGCGGCACCGTCAACATTCTGGATGTTTCGTATATTATTAATTACCTGTACAAAGGCGGAGCGGCCCCGAATCCCTGGCAGTCCGCGGACGTAAATCATTCCTGGAGCATTAATATTCTCGATGTTTCGTATTTGATTAATAATCTTTACAAGCACGGCCCGGCGCTCAATTGCCCGTGAGAGCGAATTTCGACAGAGCGTAAATCCCCGGCCCGGCGGACCCCATAAATTAAGGGCGGATCTTATGATCCGCCCTTGCCATTATCTGACGGCAAATACATTATCCGCCGTACATCATATTGAAATCTAATAATTCAATATCTTCTCGCATTCATCCTTGTCGACATCAAGAACATACTTTATCCCGCTGATCCTTTCGGCATCATGGGTCAAAGCGAAGATGTCATCGCGGGTAATATGCTGCAACCCGAATTTGCGCGTCCCGGCCATCAACTGGCGCAGGCCCTGGGCGAGACGCTCGTAGTACGTATACAGCCCGAGCGCCCCGGTCGGGACTTTCTCGAACTCCGCGTCACCCAGTTCATGGCGCAGGTCGGCCGCCGTAACGAAAATTTCATCTTTGGTATTGCCGAACCGCTCCACGTAGACCGGAACCTGGTTCTCGTTGATGGTTCGTCCGATGGTCTTGCCGACCATGGCGGCCGCGATCGGACCGCGCGCCATACCGATCAGTTTGACATACGGGGCGCCCAGGGCCAGCCCCTTGAAAATCTGATCTTCGAACGTGAATCCGCTCGCGAAAGCGATCGGCGGCACATATTTGCCGCGATCGGCCAGCTTCTTGGCATAGAAATAAGTCAGGGAGTGGAACTCCACCGGCGGAATGCCCCATTCGTTCATCATCCGCCATGGCGACATCCCGGTTCCGCCGCCGGCGCCGTCCACGGTCAATAGATCGATTTTGTATTTCGAAGCAAACATGATCGCCCGGGCCAAGTCCGCCGGACGGTACGCGCCGGTCTTCAAGAAGACATATTTCGCCCCGGCCTTGCGAAGTTCCTCGACCCGCTTGGCGAACCCTTCCTCGGTCACCATCCCCACCCGGGAATGACGTTCGAACTCCTTGAAGGAACCGCGCTCGAAGGCCTTGATCACATTCGGGTCGGTCGGATTGGGCAGTACCACATAACCGCGCTCATACAGCATCTGGGCCTTCTTGAGATTGCGGATCTTGACCTCGCCGCCGATATTCTTGGCGCCCTGGCCCCATTTCAGTTCCACGATTTCGACGCCCAGTTTCTGGACGGCATATTCCTGCACCCCCAACCGGGTATCTTCGATATTGGCCTGCACGATAATCGCCCCGTAACCGTCGCGCTGATGATCCTTGAACAGGCTCACGCGCCGTTTCAGATCGACCGTATCGACCACATGGCCGTCGCGGATGACCGACTCGACATCCATTCCGACCACATTTTCGCCGATCGTCAAACCGGTTCCCGCCAGCGCCGTGCCGATGGCGAGCCCTTCCCAGTTGTTCTTGGCGATATCGGTCGAACCGATGCCGGGAATCATGAAGGGCAGTTTGAACTTGATGCCGTTGTCATGCCCGAAACGAACTTCCAGGCTGACATTGGGGAAAATCGCCTTGTCGCTGTCGGCTTCGATACCGTGCGCCCCGACCGCCGTTCCGGAGATATTAAAATGGGAATAGTCGACCGGATAGGTTTTCTCGGCGGCGCTGGTGATGACACCGAACGGTTGCGGATAGATAACTTCGTGTCCGCGGTAGGCCGATTTGCCGATTTCGCACATCCCGATACAGCCGTCAACGCAGGTGACACACATCCCCGATGCCGGGATCACCGATCCCTCCGTCCTGTTTTTGGTGAGGGTGGCGGCCGATGCATTTACTCTCGAGTACGTCATTTATTGTTTCCTCCTATACTTCTTTCAATCTTTCTTTATTTCGCAGGCGACACAAGGTTCCATATAGCACATCATGTCGTCGAATTTGTCTTTCAGGTAGCAGGGCGGATGAATGTTGGCACAGCCGCCGCAAATCGCCTTGTCCGGATCGGTGTAAGTACAGCGCAGTTGACAGGCGGGGCAGACATAAATGCATCCCCCGCACAGGCGGCAGGTCTCCGACTTGATATCGAACGGGGTCCCCAGGGTCCGCCGTTCGCCTCGGCCGCGGAATCCGATCGCCTTGGCCATCATCTGTTCCTCGCACATCCGCACGCAAAGGCCGCACATGATACAGTCGTCGTGCTCCTGGCGGAACCGCTGTTGCCGGACCTGGAATTCGGAAGCCAGGTCCTGGATGACTTTCGACTGCGGGCAGGACGCCAGCAGGAGTTCCAGTATCATCATCCGGGCCTTCATCACCCGCGTCGAGGCGGTACGAACCACCATCCCCTCTTCGGCTCGCGAGGTGCATGATGTCACCAGACGGGCTCGCGCTCCCTCGCCGACTTCGACCACACAGAGACGGCAGGCGCCGTACGGCGACAACCCTTCCATATGGCACAGCGTCGGAATCGGAAAGCCGTAAAACTGGGCCACTTCGAGAATGGTCATCCCGTCTTCCACCGTTACATTCAGGCCGTTTAATTTCATATTTATCATATCATTTCACCTCTACTTCCATTCGTTCCGGTTGCGCCTTTTCTTTGGGGCGGGTGAAATCGAGATCGCAGCGCAGGCACCGCAGGGCCTCGCGCGCCGCTTCCCGAACCGTCAGCGACATCTCCACTTCGGCGAAACCGCGCCGGCGCCACTGCACCGCCGCCCGGGGCGTTTCCACCCGCGGGGCCGTCGCGACCTCCTCTTCCACCACCACCGGCGGAACATAAATCTTCGGCAGACGAACCGCCGCCGGCTGCTTGAGTTCCACGCCGCGGACATACCGGTCAATCATTACCGCGGCCCGCTTGCCCGCCGCTATGGCGTCGACAATCGTATTGGGCCCGGTCACCAGATCACCGCCGGCAAAGACACCGGGACGATTGGTGCAGAGCGTCTCGGAATCGACCTTGACCGTGCTGGACCGTTCATCCACTTCGATTTTCATCTGACCGGCGACCTCCAGGCAATCGATATCGGAACCTTCGCTGATGGCGACGATCAGGGTATCGAGCGGGACGACAAATTCGCTTCCCTGAACCGGGATAGGACGGCGCCGGCCGCTGGCATCCGGTTCACCGAGAACATTGCGTTGGCACTGCAGGCCGGTGAGCCGACCTCCCGTCGTTAGAATTTTGAGCGGAGCTGTCAGTGTTTTCAGTTCCACCCCTTCCTGTTCGGCCGCTTCGATTTCTTCTTCGAAAGCCGGCATTTCATGACGGGTCCGGCGGTAGAAGATGGTCACGCCGGTGACATCTTCCTGGCGAAGCGCCACCCGGGCGGCATCGACCGCCGAATTGCCCCCGCCGATTATGCCCACCGCGCCGGTGCCGAGTTTCTTTCCGAAAACATTGAAGGATCTCAAGAACTGTATCGACGGGTAAACCCCTTCGGCGTTCTCGCCGTCGATCTTCAAAGGAATACTGCGATGCGCCCCCAGGGCCAGGTAAACACTCTTGAACCCTTCCTCAAAAAGACTGTCGACCGTGAAATCTTTTCCGAGGGCGCAGTTATATTTGACAGTGATATTTTCATCCAGTAAAGCATTGATTTCTTTTTCGATGACCTCACGCGGGAGACGGTACGCCGGAATGGCGGAAAACATCATCCCCCCCGCCTTCTGCTCGGCATCGAACACCGTCACCTTGTACCCCTGAAGCGAGAGATAGTGCGCCGCCGTCAATCCCGAGGGACCGGCCCCGATAATCGCGACACGCGGCGATTCCTCATTGGCCCGCAGGTGCCGGATCGGAATGTATGACGCCGGATCGGTCCGATCGGTCACGAATCGTTTCAGCGACCGAATCGAAATCGATTCCCCGCCGCTGGCCCCGGCCCGGCATTTATTCTCGCAGGGATGGTTGCAGACCCGGGCGCAGACCGACGGGAACGGATTGGCTTCGCGGATAACCCGATAGGCTTCATCGAAATCGCCCCGGGCGATATACGCCACATAGCGCCAGGCCTCGGTCCCCAGCGGACACGCCGCCTGACAGGGCGCTCCCACCAGTTCCTTGCAGACTCCGGCCGGGCACCGCTTGTTGACGATATGCTCGATATACTCCTGCCGGAAATACTTCAGGGTCGAAAGAACCGGATTGGGCGCCGACTGCCCCAGACCGCACATCGTCGTGTCTTTGACCACCAGCGCCAGTTCCTCGAGGAGATCCAGTTGTTCCAGCGTTCCCTTACCCTTGGTGATATCGTCGAGAATTTCATACATCCTCTGCGTTCCCTTGCGGCAGGTGAAACATTTGCCGCACGATTCGTCTTTAAGGAAACTCATGAAATATTTGGCGATATCGACCATACAGGTGTTCTCGTCCATCACGATCATACCGCCGGAACCCATGATGGAGCCGGCCTTGGCCAGAGAATCATAATCGATCGGCAGATCGAACATGCTGGCCGGGATACAACCGCCCGACGGGCCGCCGGTCTGTACCGCCTTAATTTTGGCTTCTCCGACCGGGCCGCCGCCGATATCATACACGACATCGCTTATTTTGATACCGAGCGGAACTTCCACCAGACCGGTATTCTTGATTTTCCCCACCAGCGAGAAAATCTTGGTGCCGGTATTTCCGGGGACACCGACCTTGGCGTACTCCTCGGCCCCGCGGCTGATAATGACCGGGATATTGGCCAGTGTCTCGACATTGTTGATGCAGGTCGGGTGACCGCCGATACCCTTTTCGATCGGATAAGGCGGACGCTGCCGCGGTTCGCCCATGAACCCTTCGACCGATTTGATAAGCGCGGTCTCTTCACCGCAGACAAAGGCCCCGGCGCCGCGGACGATATCGATATTGAACTCCACCCCGGAGCCGAGAATATTTTTGCCCAGAAGGCCCAGGTCGCGCGCCTGCCTTAAGGCAATCAGGGTATGCTTGATGGCCAGCGGATATTCGCTTCGGACATAGATAAACCCCTGCGTGGCCCCGATCGCCATGCCGGCGATCAGCATCCCCTCGATTATGGCATGAGGATTCCCCTCGAGAAGCGACCGATCCATATAAGCACCGGGATCGCCTTCATCGGCGTTGCAGACCACATATTTCTGCCCGCCGCTTTTGCCCGAGGCCCGGGCCAACTGCCACTTTCTCCCGGTCGGGAATCCGGCCCCGCCGCGTCCGCGCAAACCGGAATTAAGGACCTCGTTGACAATCCAGTCGGGATTGTTCCTTTTCATCGCCTTTTCCAGAGCGGCATAACCGCCCTGCTCGATATAATCCAGGATCCGGATCGGATCGAGTTTCTCGTTGTTGCCGAGAATCGTCCGCGTCTGCTTCTGGAAAAACGGAATGTCGTTCTGACTGTGACAGACCGCTAGGGTTCTCGGCTCCTTATAAAGTAGGCCCTCGTCGACTTTTCCCGAGAGCGCCGCCTCGATTACGCGCGGCACATCCTCCATCTTCAATTTCGGGTAAAGATGGCGCCCCGGCTGAACCACGATAAACGGGTCCATCTCGCAGAAGCCCTGACATCCGGTGATCCGGAAACCGAGTTTATCCTGAAGACCCTTATCGAGAAAATATTTTTTGATGATGCGGATGATATCATTGGATCCGCTGGCCTGCCCGCCGGTTCCGGCGCAAATGACCAGGGTCGGCTTATCATACTGAATTTCTTTTTCAGCCATGATCCGGCGGCGGAAGTCAATGAATTCATCGAGTGTATTGAGTCGTTTCATTTAATTAATTCCTCCTAATTGCATAAGCCGCCGTCGCTCAGAGAACGAGCGCCCCGCTCAAATCCAACATGTGCCCTTTGCAGCCGCGCCGCGAACAGATTTGCACGATACCGCCGCCCCGGACGATCATCGGGATCATCGGCGCGCCGCATTCGGTGCAACTGGCGCCGCCGATCAGTTCGGCATGGCAATGCGGACAGAAAAACTGCAAATCGGTATCGGGCGGAATTTCATACTCGGACGCCGTATTGTAACTGCCGTACAGACTGGAAAGCGCCAGCCAGCCGTGCTTCTGCTCGAACGCCACCGTCACCCGTATCGCCGGGTGACCGTCGATCGGATGACGCGGGTCCATCAGGCTGTGGTTGCACCGGGCGCAACTCACTTCGATCGGGAAAATTCTCTGATCGGTGATAATCTCGATCTTGTCCAGACCGCTCCGGGCCCGGTCCAGAATCTCCCCGACCATCGTCGTTTTCACTTTGGAAAAATAGTGACCGTCGATAACCACGATCGGTCCCAGGGCGCATGCCCCCAGGCAATTGACCGTTTCCAGCGTGAATTCATTATCGGGCGTTGTTTGACCGGCGCTGATACCGAGTTGCCGTTCCAGTTCCCGGGCGATTGTCGGACCGCCGCGCACATGGCAGGCGGTGCCGAGACAAACCGAAACGAGATGCTTTCCCCGTGGTTTCAAACTGAAGGCCCGGTAAAAAGTGGCCACACCGTAAACATCGACCAGGGAACGGCCCGACTTTTCCGCCACCATCTTCAGCGCTTCCGGGTGAAGATAGCCGTAGCGGGCCTGAATCTCCTCCAGGGTGGCAATCAAGCCTCCCTGAGTGCCGGTATGCTGTTCGATTATCTCGGCAAACATTTCACAATATTGCACCGGCCCTTCCCGACCCTGCCTGTAAACGCAATTCGGGGCGAAATTACAGGTCGAGCAGAGACCGGAAGTATCTTGGACTGACGTCATTACGATTCCTCCTCCGAGTCATCCTCAGGTGTTTTAAAAAATTTACTGGCGCCCGCTATACCGACGGACGTTATTGAAAAATTTTTTATCTTCATTCCAATTGGTACTCCTCGCAGTGCCAGACACCGCCGTGGGATGTCGCTAACGAGCATCGGGTGCGATGAAAACAGTTGACACATAAGCCCTGATAAATCTTCTCGGGGTCGGCAACATTGGCGGCGGAACGAAACGCCACCGCCGGGCCGTCGATTTTCCCCTTCGAGGAATCAGGATCTTCCCCTTCGAACATTTCGCAGAAAATCGCCCCTTCTTTGTGAGATTTGAGATACGCGCAGGTGGAAGAATGAATGCAAACCGAACAAAGTCCGGCCGGTCTTTCCTCTTCCGGTTTGGGGGCCGGAGAAGATTCCGGTTTGTCGGATTTCCTGACAGGCCGGTTAGTCAGAAATCCCCCCCCCGATCCGGCCCGCAGTCTATAAATAATGTGGGGCAGTCCTGATACCGCCGAACCACTTTCTCTCCCTCTCAATCACCCGGTCTAAAATTAATGGTGCCTACAGGTCACAAATAACAGAATAGGGCAAAGCAACCGCTGTACCGCAATTGCAGATCAAGAGACAATTGATATTGGAGTTATGTAGTTTGCAATTCACCGACTCTAACTCGTTGAGGAATAATGCTATAATGGGCATGGCGGCCGGGGCCGTTTTCAAGTCAAAGTCATTTGAAAGTGAGACTTGCGACAAAAACTCCGGGGAATTTCACCCCGGTGGGGCATAATTCCCCGAAATTAATATCTAACATATTGCGGCATAGCGACTTAATATAGTCAATAGCAGTCCATATTAAAACAATTCGGCTCCACCGGCGTTTTTTGTTATTTTATTTATTATCAAACAGTTACGACAACCTATGGCGGCCTGCAAGAAAACCGCTTGACTTTTGTCCTGTTTTTGGTATATTTTCGAAGAGTTAATTATGAGCAATTGCAAAAACCAAATCCTGAATAACGTAAATTGGTGGTGGGGTATGGCTTAGGTATACCCACCGGTATATATAAATTTCCTCGGCGGGAATACCTTAAATCGGCGTTCCCGCCTTTTTTATTTGCCGCAAAAGCCGAAATGAAATGAAAAGCAATTAATCCCGGACATCAAGAGGTCACCTTTGAATGAGGAAAACAAAAACAATCACCTGAAAATCGGTGAATTGCCCGATCTAAGGGTCCTTCATGTCGATAGTCTCATGTTCCACGAAGACCCCGATGAGGGGCGGCTCTTAAATTTGGTGAATCGGCTCGGAGCCGAAGGCATCTTAAAGAACCCGCCTATTGTCGCCGTCGCCGATCATGGTCGGCGCTTTATTATCCTCGACGGAGCCAATCGGGTCACCGCCCTGAAAAAATTGAAATATGAAAATATCCCCGTGCAGGTGGTTCATCCCGATGACCCCGGCCTGGAAATCCGTTGCTGGCATCATGCCGTCGAAAAACTCGGGCCGGATTATTTTCTGCATCATATTTCCGGAATGACCGAGATCCGCCTGCAAAAAACCGAACCGGCGCAGGCGGCCCGTAACAGCGATGATTCGGAGTGTAATCCCGAGCACGCCCGCGACGGGTATCTCTGTCAGTTCCTTTTCGAAAACGGCGAGACCTACGCCGCCTATAACGGCGGCGACCTGCTGGATCAATTGAGCCATCTGAAAAAATTGACCGATCTCTATCTCGATACCGGCAACTCCGACCGGGTCAGCTATGCCAATTTCGAGCATTTGAAAATAAACTATCCCGAATTCCGGACCCTGATAACTTTTCGGCGGTTCTGCATCGACGAAGTGGAAAAAATAGTTCTGGCCGGACGCAAACTCCCGGCCGGCATCACGCGGGTCCTTCTGCCCAAACGGGCTTTGGGCCTCAATATCCGGCTCGAATTTTTGAAATCCGATTTGACCCTCGATGAAAAAAACCGCTGGCTGACCGAAATGATTCACAAGATGGTCCTGGCCAAGGCGATCCGGTTCTATCAGGAACCGACTTTTCGTTTCGATGAATGAAATATATTAACATATACCCCTGGAGGTCATAGTGGACACCAATAAAATCCTGTTGACGGAAGATGAAATCCCCCGCGCCTGGTACAACATTCAGGCCGATCTTCCCACCCCTCTGGCACCGCCCCTGCACCCGGGCACCTTGAAACCGATCGGCCCTGCCGACCTGGCGCCGCTCTTCCCGATGGAACTTATCAAGCAGGAGGTCAGTCAGGAGAGATTCATCGAAATACCCGAGCCGGTGCGCGATGCCTATCGTCTCTGGCGCCCCACCCCTCTGCACCGCGCCCGCCGCTTGGAAAAGGCCCTCGGCACTCCGGCCAAAATATATTTCAAAAATGAATCGGTGAGCCAGTCGGGGAGCCACAAACCGAACACCGCCGTCCCGCAGGCATACTACAATAAAATGGAAGGGGTCAGGCGACTGGCCACCGAGACCGGGGCCGGGCAATGGGGAAGCGCCCTCTCTTTTGCCTGCCGCATTTTTGGACTCGATTGTACCGTCTACATGGTCAAAGTAAGTTATAATCAGAAACCATACCGCCGTCTCCTCATGGAAACCTGGGGAGCCGAGGTCCACCCCAGCCCCACCAATCTCACCGACTCCGGCTGCAAAGTCCTCTCGGAATCACCCGATTCCCCCGGCAGTCTGGGGATCGCCATCAGCGAGGCGGTCGAAGATGCCGCCAAACATGATGACACCAAGTACGCCCTCGGGTCGGTCCTGAGCCATGTCCTGCTTCATCAGACCGTGGTCGGCCTGGAGACCAAAAAACAGTTCGAGAAAATCGATGAATCCCCGGATATCATGATCGGGTGCGTCGGCGGCGGAAGCAATTTCTCCGGCTTCGTTTTTCCTTTCGCCGGCGATAAGATGAAAAATGGGGGAAATATCCGCCTTATAGCCGTGGAGCCGACCGCCTGCCCTTCTCTGACCAAAGGGCTTTATCGCTACGATTTCGGCGATACCGTCGGATTGACGCCGCTCGTGAAAATGCACACCCTCGGGCATTCCTTCGTTCCGGCCGCCATCCACGCCGGCGGCCTGCGGTACCATGGCGATGCCCCGCTTCTTTGCCACCTCTATGATCAGAAAGTGATTGAAGCGGTAGCGGTCAGGCAGAAGGATGTTTTCGATGCCGCCGTCCTTTTCGCCCACACCGAGGGAATCCTGCCGGCTCCGGAAAGCGCCCATGCCATTCGCGTCGCCGTCAACGAGGCCCTCCGGTGCAAAGAATCGGGCGAGAAGAAAACTATCGCCTTTTGTCTCAGCGGACACGGCTATTTCGACCTGACCGCCTATGAAAAATATCTCACCGGAACGCTCGAAGATGCCGATTTTACGGAGGAGCAAGTGAAGAATATCGCGGCCGGCCTGCCGAAAGTTTGAGCCGATGATTATCCTTGCACAAAAAAACCCGCCTTTCAAGGCGGGTTTTTTTGTTAGAATTTATTCGCTATCATCCGTACGTCTTCGCGGCCATCTTCACGATATTCTCACCCGGCTTGAGACCCGATTCCTTCATCGACATTTTATTTAAGGCATAACTGACCGGAGCGCCGTTACTCGGCTTATCCTTGAGAAAGTCGATCATCACGCCGAAACCGGCAAAAGTGCCGTTATCACTTACCGTCAAAACCGGCTGACCGTTCAGTTTCTTCAGCACCGCGGCCAGATCGGTCAATTGCTTGACACCTATGACAACCACCTGCGAGCCGGTTAAATCGTCGGTCGGGGCGGCGAAACGTACTTCTATTTTCTTGCCCCCCGGGGTCCCCTTAGCCGCATCCTTTTCAAGAGCCGCTTTAAGAGGTGTTTCCCCCACGACCGTTATCACGACCGTCCCGGTGGCTTTGTCGGCCGGCCAGGTGACTTCATCAATCGCCTTCAGAATAAAATCGGCCTTGGCCGGAACCTCCTGGCCGAAAACCGCTCCCGCCAGCGCCACCGCAAACAGGGTTAAAATGAGTTCTTTTACATTCAATTTCATATTCCATTTCCCGAACATGTTCAAAAATATATACGATTCAATTTGTCCGTTTAATAGTATATCGGCAAAAAAGTGCCGGGTCTGAATACCGGCAAAGCCATAAAAAGGGCCCTTCTGCGGCTCGTCTGCATCAGGGCCGAAAATCCGGAAAGCAACCTGCCAGCCGGTTATTTATACCAGACGCTGTCTATAAAAGCGCTGTCCAGCACATAATCGCCGTTATCGAGAAGCCCCACCCCTTTGCCGTAAAACTCAGAATAATCGTCCGGCAAATAATGCAGCTTTATGACATTACCGAAAGTCCCCGCCGGGACGGTCTTATTGACATAACCGTCAAATGTAAGTGTCCCCTCGACCGGTGATTGATAAGTGGTGTCATTTACAATGAAGTAGACGGTCGAACTGAAACTATATGGCTTTCCCTGCTCCAGATTGAACGGAATCAGAAGTGGCGGATCGAACCAGTGGTCGCGGATTAAAAGATGGGTCTTGAATCCGGCGGCATCGACCGACCACGCTTCCTGGGTGGTGTCATTCTCCAGAATTCTCTTGCACGTCAGGCTGTTAATGGTAGTATCACCGGAAACCGTCCGAACCACCTTCCTCCCGCCAAATGCGGAAAAATACCAGGTGTCACCGTCGGCAATCGGGAAATAGGCGGCGCCGTCGGTAAGTTTGACCGGCTCCGATTTGTTGCTCGAGGAACAACCGATCAGAAAAATCAGCGATAGGAATAAAAGAAGCGCTTTCATAATTTCAATAAATCCTCGGTCCACCAGGTTAATTTTTCTTTCAAATCCGGGCTGTATCCTGATTCAATATACCTGATCCGCCCGTTTTTATCGATCACGCAGATATACGGTATGCCGCGGAATCCATAGGCGCGCGGCAGTTCATCATTGCCGTAGAGAAGGGTCATATTGTACCCTTTCTCGCGGTAGAAATTATGAACCTTGTTCTGCCCCTTCTCGAAAACATCGACAGCAAAAACACGAACATTGTTATCGGCCGCCTTTTCCTTCGTGAACTCGTCTATTAGAGGCATCGCCATTTTGCAATAGACACACCATGTCGCCCAGAAATCAAGCACCACCACTTTCCCTTTCAAGTCGGCCAGACTGACCGCATTGCCATTATCATCGATAAGGGTCCAGAGCGGGGCCTCCTGATCGGTTATCATCGCCAAAGCCGCCGCCTTGCGGCCGCCGATCCCGGCATCATAGTTGGCCTCAAAGACTGCCAGAATTTTTGCCCAGCGGGGATCGGAATGAAGCGAAACCAGATCGGAATCCCCCTTGACTTGCTCGATCTCGCTCCATTTCAAATCGCCGGCCCGGGTCAGGTACTCAAAGGCCTTTTCCTTGTCGCCGCTTAAGGCGTAAAGGCAGGCGATGTCGTATGACGCCGAACTGTCGGGCGAGGCGGTCCGGGCCAGTTTAAAATCCAGCGCCTCTTTATAGGCATGCACTCCCTGCAGGGCGCTGGTATAAATCTGGTCGATATACGAATCTTTCTCCTGCGGATCCATCTGCCCCTGAGAGATACCCATATCGATATACGCCTCCACCGCCTTTTGAGCGTCAGGGTACCGTCCCATGGCGGCGTACAGCGAGGCATAATCGATCGGCGACGGCCACGCCAGTTTCAGTTCCGACGCCCTCTGCAATGTCTGCAGGGCCGAGTCATAACTTTTATTATAGAGATAATAGGCCAGAACAAACTGATAGGGATAGACCTGATTGGAATCGAGTTTAACCAAATCCTTTATATAATGAAGATCCCCCGGAAGATTCTTTTTCAATTTATCTTCGGCCGGGTCCTTTTTCTGCGCGCCGAGAAGCGACTGCACATAAGTCGCGGCCACCAGGCGATACCCGAACGGCCACTTCGGGGCCAGCGCCACCACCTTCTTTCCCAGATCTATTTTCTCGACCGACCCTTCCACCAAACGGCCGTAAAGATAGGCATATTTGGCCGAGTCGGGATGCTCATCATACAATTTCTTGCTGAAAACCAAAGCCGAATCGGGATTGATACCGGAAAATTTATCCTGGGCGTCACGGATGACATTGATATCTGACGCCTTACTCATATATTCCCGGCAGAGTTGCATAATCTGGGTGTCATCATTGAGAGCTTTGTATTTATCATTCAATGACTGCAGGGTATAATCCTGTGCCGTCACACTACTTGCCGAAAGTAAAATGACGGCAATAATGATCAATAATGATTTAAAACGCATTTTGGTCTCCATGAAGTTTGTTCTAACGAACTGCAAGATAAAGACAAAAACCTGAAAAATCTATGAATTCTTCACCACTATCACCGCCGCGCCGGTGAAACGGCCGTGCCGCAAATCATCCAGCGCCTCGTTGGCTTTTTCCAGCGGGTATGGATGAACCTCTGTCCTGATCGGCACTTTCGGCGCCAGCGACAGAAATTCCTCACCGTCACGGCGGGTCAAATTGGCCACTGACTTTATCGACCGCTCCATCCAGAGAATCGAGTACGGAAATGACGGTATATCACTCATATGAATTCCGGCGCAGACCACGATCCCCCCTTTGGCCACCGCTTTCAAGGCGGCCGGAACCAGTTCGCCGACCGGGGCGAAAATTATCGCCGCCTCGACCGGTTCCGGCGGCCCCTCTTCGGAACTTCCCGCCCAGACTGCGCCCAATTTGAGCGCGAATTCTTGCCCGGCTTTATCCCCTTCCCGGGTGAACGCAAAAACTTTCCTTCCCTGATACCGCACCACCTGAATCAAAATATGCGCCGCCGCCCCGAAACCGTAAAAGCCAAGCGTCCTGGCCTCGCCGGTCATCCGCAGAGCGCGGTACCCGATCAGCCCGGCGCAGAAAAGCGGCGCCGCCTGCAAATCGGGATAACCGGCCGGTATCGGAAAACAAAATCTTTCATCAGCGACACATTTTTCCGCAAACCCGCCGTTAATCTGATACCCGGTATAAAGGGCTTCATCGCACAGGTTCTCCCGTCCCGAAGCACAAAAATGGCAATGGCCGCAACTACCCCCCAGCCACGGCACCCCGACCCGATCGCCATTTTTGAATTTTCCTGTTCCTTTCGAAGCATCAATCACCGTCCCGACAATCTGATGTCCCGGTATTATCGGAAGATTCGGCTCGGTCAAGTCGCCGTCGACCACATGCAGATCGGTCCGGCAGATCCCGCAGGCATGGATATCGATCAATATCTGATTGTCGTGAGGAACCGGATCGGGGAGATTCACTGGCTCCAAGGGGGTTCTCTGCTTTTTAAGTACCATCGCCCGCATCGCTATCTTCTCCGTCCCCCGAATATCGACCCCAGAACGCCCCGTACGATCTCCCGTCCCAGTTGGCTCCCCACCGCTCTCGCCGCGCTCTTGGCCAGCGCCTCGCCCATCCCCATCGGCTCCCGCGACGACGATTTCCGTCCGGTGGTGCGCCGCGCCGGCGCCGGCATCGTTTCATATCGCTTGACCTGCACCATAACTTTCTCGGCCCGTCCCCTGAGAAGTTCGTACGCCGACTCCCGATCCACCATCGGCTCATATCGGCCATATAAAAGCGATTGCATGATGGCGGTCTGCCTTTCTTCCGGTGCAATCGGACCGATATGACTCCCCGGCGGGAAAATCAATCCCCGTTCCACCACCGTCGGACTTCCTTTCTCGTCCAGAACCGAGACCAGCGCCTCCCCCACTCCCAGTTCCGTGATGACCTTGGCCACATCGAGACCGGGATTGGCCCGGAACGTCTCGGCCGCCGCCTTGACCGATTTCTGATCCTTGGGAGTGAACGCCCGAAGGGCATGCTGGACCCGGTTTCCCAACTGCCCTAATATCACCTCCGGGATATCGAGCGGATTTTGACTTATGAAATAGACGCCGACTCCTTTGGAGCGGATCAGGCGCACCACCTGTTCGATTTTATCCCGAAGCGCCTCGGGGGCATCGTCAAAAAGCAGATGTGCCTCGTCGAAAAACAGAACCAGTTTCGGCTTATCCATATCCCCCACTTCGGGCAATTGCTCGAACAATCCCGAAAGGAGCCAGAGGAGCATCGTGGCATAGACCTTCGGCGATTGCATCAATTTATCCGCCGCCAGAATATTTACCACCCCCTGCCCCGCTTCGGTCCGCATCAGGTCGTTGATATTGAGCGCCGGCTCGCCGAAAAATTTGTCGCCCCCCTGCTCTTCGATCACCAGCAGGGCCCGCTGGATCGCCCCGATACTGGCTGTCGAAACATTGCCGTACTCGGTCGCAAATTTTTTCTGGTTTTCCCCGACATACTGAAGCACCGCGCGAAGATCCTTGAGATCGAGGAGAAGGAGCCCGCTGTCATCGGCGATTTTGAAGACCAGATTGAGAACCCCGCTCTGGGTATCGTTGAGATCCAGGAGACGTCCCAGAAGTAGCGGCCCCATATCGGAAATAGTGGTTCGTACCGGATGCCCCTTCTCACCGTAGACATCCCAGAACGATACCGGACAGCCGGCAAAAGCAAAATCGGCAATCTGGAGTTGTTTCGCCCTTTCGGCAATCTGCGGTTTGTCCCCTCCCGGCCGGCTTAATCCCGAAAGGTCTCCTTTCACGTCGGCCAGAAACGACGGAACCCCGATCCGGCTGAATCGTTCCGCCAGCAACTGCAAAGTGACCGTTTTGCCGGTGCCGGTCGCCCCGGCGATCAGACCATGACGGTTGGCCATTTTCGGCAGAAGCACCACTTCGCGCTCCCCTTTGGCTATCAATAAAGAATCCATCGCACGACTCCTTCTATATCTCCGAAAATCAATTAAGAACCCTGTTTAAATAGATACAAAACCGAATATATGATATTAATTCCGCCGAGGGCAAATTCATTTATCCGGCGGCCTTCCCGATCGACCAAAATAAAAGGCGGCCCTATATCGGCCGCCTTCATCTATTATAAAACGGTAATTTACTGCTTTTTCTTTTTCTCCAGACGATCCGTGATCACTTTTTCCTCGATCTCCCGTGGAAGTGACGCATATTCAAGAAATTCCATCGAATAGTTGGCGCGTCCGCTGGACAGGGTCCGAAGCGACGAGGCATAACCGAACATCTCCATCAACGGCACCGTCCCGTTCAATTTCTGCGAGCCCTTGCGGTGACGGCGCATATTCAGAATCTTGCCCCGGCGTCGCGTGATGTCGCCGATGATATCGCCCATGTACTCGTCGGGCGTATTGACCTCGATTTTCATGATCGGCTCCAAAAGATGCGGCGCCGCTTTGGGGGCGATTTCCCTGAGGGCCTGCATGGTGCAGATACGGAACGCCATTTCGCTCGAATCGACCTCGTGATGGCTCCCGTCGAGAAGCACGAACTTTATCCCCGTCAGCGGAAAACCGGCCAGAAGCCCCTCCTCCACCGTCTGAAGGAACCCTTTTTCGATCGCGGGAATATATTCTTTCGGAATGTTTCCCCCTTTGACCCGATCGACAAACTGCACCCCCCCACCGTTATTCGGTGATATCAAAAACTCAATATGGGCGTACTGCCCTTTTCCGCCCGTCTGTTTCTTGTACTTATACTCGGACTCGGCCTCGCGCGTGATCGTCTCCCGGAACGCCACCGCCGGTTCGCCGACCACCACATCGACCTGATGGTCGTTCTTCAGACGATCGACAATTATTTCCAGATGCAACTCACCCATCCCCGAGATAATGGTCTCTTCGGTCTCGTCATCGTAACGGGTCTTGAACGACGGGTCCTCGAGGGCCACCTTACCCAGTGCCATGAACAGTTTCTCCCGATCCTTGACCGTCGCCGGCTCGATCCGCAAATCGAGAACCGTATCGGGATAATGGATATTTTCCAGATGAATCGGATGTTCCTCGTCGCACAGGGTATCGCCGGTCGTGGTGTACTTCATCCCAATCAGCGCCCCGATATCGCCGGCCTTGATTTCCGATAACTCCTCCCGGGAATTGGCCTTGATCCGCATGATCCGGCCGATCCGTTCCCGTTCCCCCTTCGATGAATTATAAATATAACTCCCTGCTTTGAGTTCTCCCGAATAAACCCGGATAAAGGTCTGCTGGCCGACATAGGCGTCGGTAATTATCTTAAAAGCCAACGCCGAAAAGGGGGATCTTGTCGTCGGTTTCCGCGATAGAACTATATCAGAATCCTTGGGATCGGTCCCCGCAATTATGCCGCGGTCGATTGGCGAGGGAAGGTACTCGACAATGGCATCCATGAGGGCCCCGATGCCTTTATTCTTGAACGATGCCCCGCAGAAAACCGGTGTAATCAAGTTGCTCAATACGGCGTGACGGGCGGCATGATAGATCTCTTCGACCGTGATGCTCTGCTCATTAAGATACTTCTCCATCAAGACTTCGTCGAATTCGGCCAGTTTGGCCACCAATTCGTCCCGCATCTGGACCGCTTTGCCATATAAATCCGCCGGGATTTCCGACGGCTTTTCGTCCAGCCCTTCGTATTTGACCGCCGTCATGGTCACCAGATCGATTATCCCCCCGAAATTTTCCTCCTGCCCGATCGGCAGTTGAAACGCGACCGCGTTGGCTTCGAGAATATTGTTCATCATTTCGATCGTATGAAAGAAATCGGCTCCCTGGCGATCCATCTTGTTGACAAACGCGATCCGGGGGACCTTGTACCGGTCGGCCTGGTGCCAGACCGTCTCGCTCTGCGGCTCCACCCCGCCGACCGCGCAGAAAAGCATGACTATGCCGTCAAGAACCCGCAACGACCGTTCCACTTCCAGTGTGAAATCGATATGACCGGGAGTATCTATGATATTTATCTGATGTTCCCGCCAGCGGGTGGTGATGGCCGCCGACGAGATCGTGATCCCCCGTTCCTGCTCCTGCTTCATGAAATCCATCACGGCCTGACCGTCATGCACTTCACCCATCTTGTGAATCATGCCGGTGAAAAAGAGAATCCGCTCGGTCGTGGTGGTTTTGCCGGCATCGATATGCGCCACGATCCCGATATTCCTGATCTTCTGTATGGTCGCCTGGTCCAACTAACTGCTCCTGCCAAACATTGGCCGATAAAAATAAAAATTTCCGCCCCGTAAATATGAACTTAGTTCATAAACTCAACCCGACACGCAGATATAATGGAGTAATCTGACGAATGTTCCCGCCGGGCGGGAATTCTGGGGCGCGGTATTATATAAAGATTTTCTAAATTTCCAAGAGAAAAATATATGCGCCATAAATTTTTTCCGTTATTTGAGACCGCTTGACAAAAATGGACCTTGATGATAGATTAACTCATGGCCGATCCCAAATACAAAATCTATTCCGGACTGATTCGAACTTCTATTTCTTTGTTGGACAACATGATACCTGTCTTGATGGCATTTCTTATCACGGTTCTGTCGTCCTCTGTCGCCTGCTCCTCGGCCCCTCAGGATTCCTCCCATGTCAGCCCCAAGAATGCCCCGGCCGATTCCCTTCCCAATGACGGCAATATCATTCCCAATCCCAATCAACACCGGCCCGACAGCACCCGCCCGACAATCGGTTCGGAGCCGTTGAATCGCCATCCGATAATTACATCACCTTCAAATGTTGAGGCGTCCGAAGAGATTCCGTTCCGATATAAGGCATCATACAGAAATAACGGCCTTCAAGGAATATCGAGCCGATTTGAGTCCTTCCCCTCCTGGCTGACCGCCGATCACGATTCTCTTTTCGGGATTCCGGGGATAGGCGCCGCCGACAGCAGTTTCGTGCTGATCGTTTCCGATGGAACGACCGCCGATACTCAGCATGTTGCCATTCAAATGATGCGACCGATAGTCGTCTATGGCGACACCCGCACCGGCCACGACCAGCATCGCCAACTGGTGAATCTCATAACTAATATTCGTCCCCTGTCCGTCTTTCATGTCGGGGATCTCGTCGCCGACGGCAATATTCCGAGCGATTGGGACACGCTCAATGCCATTATCGGCAATCTCCGCACCCTCACCGAATATTACCCGGCGCTGGGGAATCACGAACACCAGTCACCCCTGTTTTTCGCCAATTTCGATTTGCCCCATAATGAAGAGTGGTACTCGGTCAATCGCAATCATATCCATTGGATAATTCTGAACACCTGCGTGGCCATCGCCCCCGGTTCCGAACAGTACCGATGGCTCGAACAGGATCTGGCCTCAGTCCCGGACTCGATTAAATTCATTGTCCCCGTCTTTCACCACCCGCCGTACAGCACCGGTCCGCATACCGAAGATGAAATGGGGCTCCGCAACACTCTGGTCCCTCTATTTCAGCAGTACAGTAAAATCGGCATCGTCTTCATCGGCCACGACCATGACTATGAGCGTTCTTATTGCGGCGGCATTTATTATATCGTCACCGGCGGCGGCGGCGCCCCGCTTCGGGATCAGGCTCGCACCCATCCCTGCAGCCAGTTGTTTCTCAAAACTTATGAATTCTGCAAAGTTCAGGTGGTGGATAGGACAATGTATCTGAAGGTCTTTGATATAAATAATAATATCATCGACCGGCTGGATCTGCCCGCTCGATAATCCTATTTATCTTTCGGCCAGGTAAATAGAAGCGCCGACCAGGTATCATCGATTGCGCAAATTTTGCAATCGACCATCCCTGTCGCCAGACCGGCGCGGCGAACCGCCGTCTGGGACAAATCTGAAACGATTCCCGACGATTTTTTCGGCCAGGCGACCCATAACCGCCCGGTCTTCGCCGCAACTCTGGAATAGTCCCCGAACTTTCTCAAGTTTATGGACGATCTGACAAACCAGATGACGAATTCATTCTGCTTCTTTAGTTTTGTGACGGCAGTACTCCCTGCCGGAAGTCTTCCCAGTATCTTTTTATGATCTGACGGCGGATCAATCAGGACAACTGTCATATTCCCCACGATGCCGAGTTTTTTGAAAAGCGGCGTGCCAATATAGGCGTCGAATACCGTCTTCATCGCCACCGGATTGGCTGGGGGATACTTGATCGCTTTATCCAGAGATTCCTTTATATTTTCCCAAGTGGTATATTCGGCGTCGGGAAGAAGCGCCTTGATTCTGGCCAGTTTGTCTGTTTCCCCCTCGACAAAGACAATCGGGATATGACGCGTCGCCTTGGCCTGCCTCAAATTGACCGCAATCTCGCGGCCTTGCGACGGTACCCGGGAGAGATCAATGACCACGGCATCGGGCGGATCGGTTTTCATCGCTTTCAAAATCGCCGGTGTTATCGGTCTATAAACGACATCATGCCCGGCATTCTTAAGAAGTTTCGCCTTTTCGCCAGCTTCTTCCGCTTTCCAGTGCACCAGAAAAACCGTTCTCTTTAGCTTATTGGGCATATCTTTATGACTTCCTATATATTGATCCTGTGATACATCCAGACATTCGGCTCAACATATATCCCGCGATTCAAGTCCAAATCAATATGCACCGGAACCAGCGCCCCCGGTACCGGATAATCTCCGCTTTCCGCGAAAGTCATCCCGGTCCATTCTTCCCATTCGGATATTTTTCCCTCGACAACAAAAGAGCGCGGGCAGACTCTTACTAATTCCGCCCCGAGCCGTATATGCACCCGAATCCAGTCATCGGCCGGAAGATTGTCCTCACGCTTCCAATGCACGTATTGCTCCATCGGCATTTCGGGATGAAAAGCCTTGCGATTCGGACGAACCGGCGCTATCAAACCGGTCAGTTTATGCTCACGGCCGATATTCAACATGGCATGCACCGCCTCATAACTTAACCCGCTTCCCTGCAACTCCTTTGGTACGATAATCTGAAAAGCGCAAAGAATATTCGGTCTTGTTCCATCCCGATATTGTTGGACCGCGAGTTGAAGCATGGCCTCCAGCCCGCCGTCGGGAAGTTGCGAAAGCGAATTATCCCAATTGACCGGAAAGCAGTTCCCTAACGCCTTAAAAGCACCGGAGGGACTATCCTGTAATATGAATTGATATTCCGGGAAAGCCTGATAAAGCTCCCCCGCCAGAATATTGACAACCGCTCCATGATACAAAAATTCCGGAAAGGCCCCCCTCGTCGCATAATGCCTTTCCCGAACTAAATCCCTATTTTCGGTCGCGGTGGTACGTTTTAGTTGTGGCTTTTTCGTCATTTACTCTCCCGGTTTCTCATTTTCCTTTTCGGGCCGGCGCATCCGTCCGCTCTTACGCAAAGCGTCCCTTAATATATATTCAATTTGTCCGTTGAGGGAGCGAAGTTCCTCGTCGGCCCACTTCTGAAGGAGATTAAGAGTCTCCCCCTCCATCCTCAGCAAAAATGACTTCCGTTCCGCCACGACTATTGATACAACGTTCCGGTGTTAATGACCGGCTGGCTGGAGGTTTCCCCGCACAGGACCACCAGAAGATTTGAAACCATCGCCGCCTTCCGTTCCTGATCCAGTTCAATTATATGTTTCTGGGCCAGTTGCTCCAGCGCCATCTCCACCATCCCGACCGCTCCCTCCACAATCAACTGCCGGGCCGCCACCACCGCGCCTGCCTGCTGACGGCGCAACATCGCTTCGGCTATCTCCGGAGCATAGGCCAGATGACTTATCCGCGCCTCGATTACTTCCACCCCGGCCTGCGCCAGACGCTCGTGAATCTCGGTCTTCAACTGCTCCGAAATCGTTACGGTATGTCCGCGAAGCGACACGCGGTTCTCGCTGTGGGAATCATACGGATGTTGCGTGGCCAGATTACGCACCGCCGCTTCGCTCTGAATTTTCACGAAATTCTCGTAGTTGTCGACTTGAAAGGTCGCTTCGGCAGTATCAATCACCTTCCAGACCACGATCGCCGCGATCTCGATCGGGTTGCCGTCGACATCATTCACTTTCAGCCGGTTGGTCTCGAAATTCCGCACCCGGAGCGATATCTTCTTCTTGGTATAAAGCGGATTTCCCCAGCGAAGTCCCGCCATCCGCGTCGTCCCGACATATTTACCGAACAACTGCAGAACCCGTCCCTCATTGGGATTAACCATGAACAGACCCCGCAAAAGAAATATGAGCAGAAGCATTATCAATCCCGGCACGATTTTGCCGTCTTCAGGGGAAATAATCAGCCAGTAAATATCAGCCAGAAGCGCCACGAACAGAATGAAGAAGGACGCCCAGCCATTGGCCAGATCACGAATCTTTTCTTTAAACATCGATACCTCCTATGATATCAATTTGATATTATAAAGATATCGCCAATTAATCAAAAAAGTCAAGCCTTTTCGCTTAATTTTTCCCCAAATTTGCGTTTTTTCTGTAATATGTTATCCGATAATCTATTAGGGACAATATTGGCTGGTGTGATGATTACTTTTTGCTGTCAATTCTGCACCAAACATTGTTATCTTTTCTGACTTTAAAGCCATTCGGGACGATAGAGTATATATAATGAAGTCTGATTCCGCTCGCGCTTCGGCCAGAGCCGCCATCATCGTGGCCTCGGTCAGTTCTTTTATCGGGCCGTTTATGTCCTCGTCGGTCAATGTCGCTCTGCCCACGATAGGCCAGACCTTTTCGATGGGCCCGGTTCTTCTCGGCTGGATCAACACCACCTACCTTCTTTCGGCGGCGGCTTTTCTGATTCCCTTCGGGCGGCTGGGCGATATCTATGGCCGCAAGAAAATTTATATCTGGGGTCTCTTTATTTTATTGTTTTCCTCGCTTCTTATCGGTGCCTCCGTTTCTGCTTCCATGATCATTGCCTGCCGGGTTCTGCAGGGATTGGCCGCGGCGATGATTTTCTCGTCGGTTATCCCGATCCTCGTGTCGGTGGTGGAGCCGCACCGTCGCGGGCACGCCCTCGGAATCGCCAGCGCCGCCACTTATATCGGCCTCTCCGCCGGTCCGTTTTTGGGCGGCTTTGTTACGCAACTGCTTGGCTGGCGGTACATTTTCTGGATAATCGTTCCCTTCGCCCTGATCTTACTGGCCATGACATTCGCCCTTCTAAAAGGAGAATGGGCCGAGGCCCATGGGGAAAAATTCGATCTATTAGGTTCGGCAATTTTGGGCCTCGCTCTTTTCGCCACCATGTACGGCTTCTCCACTCTGCCGGAACCATCGGCCTGGATTTTTCTGATTGTCGGCGTCCTGACCCTGTTGCTCTTTATATACTTTGAGCAGAGGACCGTTCATCCGGTTTTCAATATCGATCTCTTCCGTCGCAACATCCCTTTCGCTTTCTCCAACCTGGCGGCGCTCATCAATTACGCCGCCACTTTTGCGGTCGCTTTTCTCTTGAGTTTGTATCTTCAGAATGTAAAGGGCCTGAAACCGGAAATCGCCGGACTGGTGCTGGTGGCCCAACCCGTCATGATGGCCCTCTTTTCGCCCCTGAGCGGGAAGATGTCGGACAAAATCGAACCCCGCATTATTGCCTCGATCGGCATGGCCATCAGCATGATCGGGCTCGCCATGATGATATTTCTCGGAAGTGCCACCGGTCTTGTTTATGTCATCGCCTGTCTGGTGGTGCTCGGCTTCGGCTTCGGCCTATTCTCCTCGCCCAATATCAACGCCGTCATGAGTTCGGTCGACCGGCAGGTCTACGGTGTCGCCAGCGCCACCTTGAGCACCATGCGTCAGGTCGGGATGATGTTTTCGATGGGGATCGTTATGATGACAATGTCGGTCATGATCGGCAAAGCGGAAATTACCCCCGAAAGCGCCGGGGCCTTTGTCACCAGTTTGAGAATCTCGTTCGGAATTTTTGTCGGGCTCTGCTTTCTTGGAATTTTTGCTTCCCTGGCCCGCGGCAATTTAAAACGAAATTAATCAGAATTTTTCAATACGATAAGAATTAAATTCTCCTCCGCCCGCCGGAAGGTAGACCGATACGCCATTGGAATAAATCTTCTCTTTGTCGCCATTGCACGTGGATAAAAGAATATAATCGGCGGCAACTTCGGTGACCGCGTCATAAATAACGCCGTCTTTTATATTGCACGCTCCCGGCTTGAACAAGGTACTGTCGTAGGCCAGGGGAGTTTCGGTGCTGTCGGATTGACGTGCCAGCTCCCGGAAGAGATTCATGGTCGAACCGGGATTCTGGCGAAGTCTGATAACTTGCTTTCGGGCCGTTCCCTTATCGGTAAAAGCGATTTGCGAGGCCCCGCAATATATATTGGGCCTGAGGGTGTCACCCTCGAAAGAAATCACGAAATAATGATTGTCTGTATATATGGTATAGGTCCCCTCCCCGCTAATCCAGACCCCTTTCCGCCATTCGGCTAATTTGCTTTTGACATTACCCGGCGCCAGGCTGCAGGCAAGAGTCAAGGCAATTCCCGAAAAGAACAAAAAAATAATTATTTGCAGTGAGCGGTTCTTCATGATTCATTCCCTCCTGAGGTCTGTCTTTAATCCAGCAACTTGAACATATTGTATTCGTCGATATATTCCCCCTCCACCAGCATCGAATCCTTTCTGACCCCTTCGAACTCGAATCCCATTTTCTGATACAGCCGGATCCCCCGCTCGTTGCTGACCATGACCGTCAGTTCCAGACGGTGCATTTTTTTCGCGCGCGCCCATTTCTCCATCTCATCAAATAATTTCTTGCCGACCCCCCGCCCCCGAAACTCTTTGATTATCCCGACCACGATATAGGTCCTGTGCCGGATCCGGCTGAGTTCCCCTCCCCGGGCCGCCAGATACCCGACAATCCAGCCGTCATCCTCGGCCACGAATGTCGCCTGGTAATCTTTACTTAATATTTCGCGGATTCGTTCTTGTTGTTGTTCGATGGTGGTGGTTCTTTCTCCCGGCTCATACATCATGAAGGTTGTCTCATTATCAAGCATTTTGAGCATGGCCAGGAAATTCTCCGCGTCCTCTTCCCTGATCTGCCTGATTTTGATCATACCGCCTCAACATGACTATTGAGAAAATATTATTATCAAAACACTACGCCTCATTCACGCTTCGATAAATCAAGTCCGTGCGAAATTTAGGCGCTCATTTTTTGAACCCCCTAGATCACCACCTCTTTCCCCACCCCGGCCTTTTTCGCCTTATCATACACCAGTTTTGCCGCCGCCGCATCCTGTATCGCCAGACCATTCGATTTAAATATTGTAATTTCCGAAGCATTTCCCCGGCCGGGCTTCTTGCCGATAATTATCTCCCCCAGTTCGGCGTACATCTGCTCTTTGGTGATTACCCCCTCCTGAATCGGAATCATGATATCCCCGGCCTCTTTCAGGCAGGCCTCGTACGAATCGGCCACGATTCTCGACCGCCTTATTATCTCGGTATCGAGTTCCCGGGCATTGGCGGTGTGACTGCCGATACCGTTGATATGCGTCCCCGGCCGCATCTGCGTGCCGTCGAACAAAGGCGTCGCCGATGATGTCGCCGTGCAGATGATATCGGCCTCGGCCAGAATCTGCCGCGGCGAATCAGCCGGGAAAATTTCCAGATTCAGTTTATGACTCATCTCCTTGATAAATCCTTCAATCGCCTCGGGTGAAATATCATATACTAGGGCCTGATGCAGTTTCCTTGCCTCGGCCACCGCCCAGAGTTGCATCTTGGCCTGCACCCCGGCGCCGAAAATACCGGCCACCTGCCCGACATCGGCCCGCGCCAGATATTTCGTGGCGACCCCGCTGACCGCCCCGGTCCGGACCGCCGTCAGAAAGCCGCCGTCCATGATCGCGACCACTTCGCCGGTCTCCGGATTCTGAAGCAACACTTTGCCGATCGTGGTCGGCAGTTTGTGCCGGGCGGGATTGCTTTTATAGACCGTCACGACCTTGCACGCCAGCGCTCCCATCTGTCTTAAATAGGCCGGCATATAAAGCGAAAGACCGTCCGGCGGCGTGATACCGATCCGAAGCGGCAGTACCGCCGTCCCTGACGCCATCTCGGCGAACGCCTTTTCCACCACGGTCATGCAATCGGACATATTGAGCAAATGAACGACATCTTCGCGGGTTAAGAGAAGCGGCATGAAAACCTCCAATGGGATAGATTTATCCTTATTATATCGCTTCGGCCGCCGGAATGGCAAGAGAATAATGAACGCCCAAAGGGATTGCAATTTCCCCGAAATTCGCATATTTTTGGCGGGTAAGGTAACCACGAATCACCGGCCTTTATGCAACCGAGATGGAGGTCTCAGCAAATGCTCAGTGCTAAAAGATTAATTATAATGCTAACCCTGCTCGCCGTCCTGGCAACGGGCGCGGCGGGACAGAACGCGGCGGAACCGCCGAAAGATACTACCGACAAGAAATGGGATGTCGCTTCTCCCCATGTCCCCAGCGATACTCTTCAATTCGACGCCGACGAAGGGACCTGGATGACGGTCGATGTCTCCCCCGACGGCACGGAAATCGTTTTCGATCTTCTCGGCGATATCTATAAGTTTCCTTTTGCGGGAGGCGAGGCGAAACTTCTTTCGGGGGGCCTCCCCTACGAGGTTCAGCCCCGGTTCTCTCCCGACGGCAAAAAGATTCTTTTCACCAGCGACCGGGGCGGCGGCGACAATATCTGGATTATGAACGCCGACGGAACCGAGCCGGTGCAAATCACCAGGGAAAATTATCGTCTTCTGAATAACGCTGCCTGGCACCCGAGCGGTAATTATATCGTGGCCAAAAAGCATTTCACCAGCGGTCGAAGCATGGGCGCCGGCGAAATGTGGATGTATAAGGTCCCCGAGGGGGGCGACGGGATACAGTTGACCAAACGGAAAAACGACCAGATGGACGCCAACGAGCCGGTCTTCTCCCCCGACGGCCAATATCTCTACTGGTCGGAAGATATGTCGCCGGGAGATTATTTCGAATACAACAAAGATCCCAACGGCACCATTTACATGATCCGCCGCCTGAATCTGAACAACAATGAAATTACCAATCTTATTAATATTAATGGCGGCGCCTGCCGGCCGCAGATCAGCCCCGACGGCAAAACCATCGCCTTTGTCCGCCGTGTCCGCGGTCAATCGGTGCTGGCGCTCTTCAACCTCGATAACGGGCAGGTCCGCCACCTCTGGAACAATCTCGACGAGGATCAGCAGGAAACCTGGTCGCTCTTCGGCGTCTATCCCGGCTTCAGTTGGACCCCCGACGGCAAAAATATCGTCATCTGGGCCAAAGGGAAAATCTGGAAAGTCGATGTCGCCACCGGAACCCCGACCCAGATTCCGTTCCGGGTCCATGTCAACCAGATCGTGGCCAAAGCCGTCCGGGTTCCTCAAAACCTGGGCGAAGCAACCTTTCCGGTCAAAGTCATTCGCTGGCCGCAACTGACACCATCGCACGATATCGCCGTCTTTCAGGCCCTGGGGTATCTTTATAAAAAGAATCTCCCCGATGGTGTCCCCGCCAGATTGACAAAACAGTCCGACCATTTTGAATTCGCCCCCGCTCTTTCCCTCGATGGCAAACAAATTGCCTTCACCACCTGGAGCGATACCAGCGGTGGCACTATTCGTACTATCGGCCTCGACGGCCGTAACGAGAAAATTCTAGTTCCCAAACCGGGACATTACTTCAGCGCGCAATTCTCACCCGACGGCAACTGGGTCGTCTATCAGCGGGGCGGGAGCGACGCCTTCCGCGGCGGTCTGTGGCGGGAAGAACCGGGCATTTATATTATTGACGCTTCCGGAAAATCCGAACCCCGTCTTCTCACCCGCGAAGGGAACGATCCCCGTTTCTCCAAAGACGGCAAGCGGATCTATTTGATCTCCCGCGAAAGTGGCAAGGCGGCCTTGATAAGTATCGACCTGCTCGGATCCGACCGACGGGTTCTCGCCGTCTCGGAGCGGGCCTCTGATTTTCGGCTTTCTCCCAATGAAGACTGGCTGGCGTTCGAAGAGTTATGGCAGACCTATGTGATACCATACCCGCATACGAACGAACCGCTCGAAATCGGCCCGGAAATGCAGAACCTTCCGGTGAAACAGCTCTCGACCGACGGCGGCACTTATCTCGCCTGGACCTCCGACAGCAAAAATTTAACCTGGAGTCTGGGGCCGCAATTCTTCGAAATTGAACCTTCCGCCCTTTACTCCCGGGACACTTTGGCGGTCCCGAAACCGACGGCCTTCAATCTTGGATGGGACGAGAAAGCCGACATCCCGAACACCGATCTTTATTTTGTCGGCGCGAAAATCCTGCCGATGCATGATATGTCGGTGATCCCCGACGGCGTCGTGCACATCAAAGGCAACCGCATCGCCGAAGTCGGACCCAAAGATAAAATCTCCATCCCGGCCGGCGCCAAAACAATCGATGTGACCGGAATGACTTTGATGCCGGGAATGATCGATATTCACGCCCATCCCTGGTCGAGCGATAACAATATCTACCCTCAGCAGGACTGGGCCTATCTGGCCAATCTGGCTTTCGGCGTCACCACCATGCATGACCCGAGCAATAACTCCCAGATGATTTTCGGCACCGCCGAATTACAGAAACAGGGTGCCATGCTGGCGCCGAGAATTTTCAGCACCGGGACAATACTGTACGGCGCCGAGGGAGATTTCAAGACTGTCATAAACAAATATGAAGATGCCGTCGGCGCCGTCAAACGCACCGCCGCCTGGGGCGCCATTTCGGTCAAGAGTTACAATCAGCCCCGGCGCGAACAGCGGCAAATGGTTATCAAGGCCGCCGAAGAACTGGGTATCATGGTCGTACCCGAGGGCGGTTCTACCCTGAATACCATGATGACGATGGTTCTCGACGGTCATACCACACTGGAACACCCGTTCCCGGTGGTGCCCCTGTATGATCCGGAACTCCGACTGGTGAGCCGTTTCGGAACCGGGTACACCCCGGTTCTGATCGTCGGTTACGGGGGGCTCTGGGGAGAAAATTACTGGTATCAGCATGATGAAGTCTGGAAAAATGAACGCCTGACCCGTTTTGTTCCCCGCTGGGTAATCGATCCCCGCTCCATTCGCCGTACCATGGCCCCCGATTCGGAGTACCACCATTTTGCTCTATCCAAAACCGCGACCGAGATTCTGCACCGGGGCGGCAACGTCGAACTCGGCGCCCACGGGCAGATGCAGGGACTCGGCGCTCACTGGGAACTCTGGATGCTTCAGCAGGGCGGCATGACCAATCATGAGGCCCTTCGTTCCGCCACCTGGATGGGAGCGCGCTCCATCGGAATGGAAAAGGAAATCGGAAGTATCCAGCCCGGCCTTTTGGCGGATATCATAATCATCGATGGCGATCCGCTGGCCGATATTCGCCAATCACAAAATATCAAATACACTATGATAAACGGCCGGCTATATGATGCCCGCACCCTGAATGAAATCGAACCCGGCCAAAAGATTCTGCCCGAAGGGCCGAATCTCGAAGGAATCCTCGGCAAAGATATCGGAACATCCTGCTTAGGCGATTGACCGGCAATATCTTACAGTCTTCGACCCCTCTCCGTCTTAATGACCGGGAGGGGTCTTCAGTGTCTATCCCACGAACAAATTCGCCGAAATTTCTTAAGGCCGGTGGATATTACGGGAAAAATTGCCTATTTTTGTGTCTAAAATAAATTACCGCCATCATTACCGGAGGTTCGATGAAAACAAGATCCGCACTGATTCTACTGCTTCTGTTTCTAATTATATCTTCCTTCCAGCATCCGGCCGCCCAGACCGCCGCACCGCCCGATTCCGATTCTTTCATCTGGCTGGAAAACGCCACTGATCCCAAAGCCCTCGATTGGGTCAAGGCCCAGGATGATGCCACCACCGCTGTACTGGAAAGCGACTCCAATTTCGCCAAGTTCCGCGATATTTCACTCGAAATTCTGAATTCCGAAGACCGGATTCCGTACGGGACATTCGACGGCAAGTACGTCTATAACTTCTGGCAGGATGAAAATCATATCAAAGGAATCCTTCGCCGGGCGACTCTCGATGAATATGTCAAAAAGGNCCCGCAGTGGGAAACCGTTATAGATATTGATAAACTCAGCGCCGATGACGGCAAAGATTATGTCTATCACGGTTCCAGCAATCTTCCGGGGGTAAGAACCCGCGGCATGATCGAATTATCGATCGGCGGTACCGACGCCGCTATCAACCGTGAATTCGATTATGAGACCAAATCTTTCGTTCCCGACGGCTTTGTCGTTCCCGAAGCCAAGAGCAATGTCTCCTGGTATGATAAAAATACTCTTCTGGTCGGTACCGATTTCGGCCCCGGCTCGATGACTTCATCCGGATACCCCCGAATCGTGAAAATGTGGAAACGGGGAACCCCCCTGTCCGAAGCGAAAACCGTTATGGAAGGGCAGGACTCCGATGTCAGCGCTTACGCCTATGTCGCCTTCCGCCCCGACGGGGACTGCTTCTTCCTGCATCGGGGAGTCAGTTTCTGGGAATCGTTGAATTGGCTGGTTGATTCCAATGGTACCCGGATTGAACTTCCCTTTCCCGAGGATTCCGATTTTCAGCCGTTCAAAAAACGCCTGCTGGTGAAATTGAATTCCGACTGGCTCGGTTTCCCCGAAGGCTCGCTCGTGGCGGTGAAAATTTCCGACCTGCAGTCACCGGACCTGAAATCGGAAATCGAACTGATTTATAAACCGGATGAGAAAAGCACCATCAGTTCCGTCAGCACCACCAAAGATTATGTTATTGTCTCTATTCTCGAAAATGTCCGGGGCAAAGTTCTGTACATTACCCTTGATAGCACCGGCGGAACCGATAAATGGATTCAGGGCGTCATCGATCTTCCCGATATGGGCACCACCAGTCTGGTTTCCTCCAGTGATTTCGATAATACGTTCATGATAAGTTATGAGAATTTCCTCACCCCGACAAAATTATACCTGCTCGATGATCCCCGATCGGCTCCGAAAGAAATTAAATCCCTTCCGGCCGCCTTCGACGCCTCCGATTTGAAAGTGGAGCAGTTCTTCGCCACAAGTAAGGACGGGACCTCGATCCCGTACTTCATGATTTCCCGCAAGGATCTGAAACTCGACGGCTCCAATCCGACCATCCTCTACGGGTATGGCGGGTTCCGCAGCGCCGAAACGCCATTCTATTCCAGAACCGTCGGGAAAATCTGGCTCATGAATGGTGGCGTATATGTCCTGGCCAATATTCGGGGCGGCGCCGAATTCGGCCCCCGCTGGCACAAGGCCGGGCTGAAAGAGAATCGTCAGAAAGTTTTCGACGATTTCATCGCCGTGGCCGAGGACCTGATAAATAAAAAAATCACTTCCCCCCGTCATCTCGGCATCATGGGCGGAAGTAACGGCGGCCTCTTGGTCGGTGTCGCTTTCACCGAACGCCCCGACCTGTTCCACGCCGTCGTCTGCCAGGTTCCCCTTCTCGACATGATCCGCTATACCAGAATCGGCGCCGGGGCCTCATGGATCGGCGAATACGGCGACCCCGATATACCGGCGGAACGCGCCTATATTGAAAAGTACTCACCATACCAGAATCTTAAAGTCGGTATGAACTATCCCGAAGTATTTTTGGAGACCTCGACCGCCGATGACCGCGTCCACCCGGCCCATGCGCGCAAGATGGCGGCCAGGATGGAGAAGATGGGATATAAAGTGTACTATTACGAAGAAATGACCGGCGGCCACAGCGCCGGAGTCGATAACAACCAGGAAGCCCGCCGCTATGCCTTAGAGTACACCTATCTCTGGAAAATGCTGAAATAACCGGGTACGAATTATCATCATCGTGGGGGCGTATTGTATACGCCCCTCTTATTTGTATCCCGTGCCCGGCAGACGTCCCCGTCTGCCGTTCTTCCCCTTGCACATTGTTTGTAGGGCGGAACCCCAGACGAAGTCTTGAGGTTCCGCCGTCTTCTTGTAGGTCGGGTCTCGAATCCGGCTCCGCCGGATAAGAAACCCGACATCTTTGCTACACGGTAGGTCGAAACCATTGCGGTTTCGACATCCTATTTATTATATTTAAACCAGATAAATATTCATCAATATTGGGAATCGGCTCATGTTTATTTTCAGATTCAAGGATAAATTGGCATAGCAGCAAAGGTATGACCTTCGACTCTGAGTAATTAATAATAATTATCAAGAGGATGACTGGATATGCAGAGGATAACAATACTATTTATTTTAATCTTCTTGATTTTGGGCAATTCAAGTCTGGCACAGTCTTTTTTGCCCATTTTCAATGATACCCTTTTTTTCGAAAGACCTGACACTGCTTTCTGGCAATTGACAATCAATGATTACGATGATGACGCTGGAAAAGGAATTGTCATGTTTGTCCGCAATGCTATAATCGATAGTTCGGGGATGAGCGTGCTTCCCGTGATAGGGATAGTCTATGAAAAACTTCCTTCTGATTCAGAGGATGTGATCTATTATTCGCTTAAATGCCGGTACCAATCCTCGTTCGCAAGGGAAATAGATAGCGTTTTATCCTGGCAGGATGGATTTGTTACTTATCGGAATGCCGTAGGATATTTGGCATCTTATACCAGTAAGGGTGTAAAACATAAGATTTTGCTTGTCCATATGATACATGGGGATATTGGCATACAAATAATTTGCGATTCAACCGAAAGCGTTTATGAGAAGGTTGAGAAAGACATGAGACGTTTTCTTAAATCTGTTACAATGCAATGACCCTTTTTACGCGCCGTTAGGAGTCTCTCCTGACGAAATTTTGCGTTATATCGATCGGACCCATCATTTCCATATATTTTGCAACATTCGATTGGACTAACCGTCCAATTATTATGCCCTCTCATCGGTAATTTTAAATAAAATAACCAAATTGGGGAGATTCAGATGGAAAAGAAATCGATCAATCGCAAGCAGTTCCTGACCAGCGCCGGGAAATATTGCGCGGGGGTCTGCCTCTGTGCCGCCGTCGGGAGTCTCAACACCCTGCATGCTCAGGAGCCGACAAATATGGAAAAAGAAACTGAGAAAAAGCCCCGCTCCGAGGAGCGAATCAACTTCGCCGAAGGCTGGGTTAAGCGGTTCTTTGATGTTATCGACACCACCCTCGATGAACCGACCCGGCAAAAACTGATGATGGCCAATGGCCGGGCCTGCCTCCTGGCCTGGTACAACGAAACCGGACGGAAAGTGAAACCGGTCACGCTGGAGAAATTTATCGAGCGGATTAAAAGCAAAGTCAAGGACGGTTCTTACAGGATCGACGGCAATACCATATATTTCCAGTACATGAGCGCCGCCGAGACCGGTCTGCCTTCCGACGATGCCGCTTGCCTTTGCCCGCTGGTGGAAACCAAGCCGGCCGGATTATCGGACACCTACTGCTATTGCTCGGTCGGGTATGTCAAAGAAATGCACGAGCAGTATTTGGGCCGTCAGGTGAATGTCGAACTTCTTGATTCGGTTTTGAAAGGCGGCAAGCGCTGTCGGTTCAAACTCACCATGGCTTGATTGAATCATTGCGTTATTATCGATACTGTACCGATAATATGTCCGTTAGGGCAGAATGGAACCACTGCGGGTCCGCCTCCTTCTTGTAGGTCGGGTCTCGAATCCGGCCCCGCCGGATGAGAAATCCGACATCTCAACTAGAATTTTTCGGCACGAACATGCCAGTTCGAAAAGAATTGCTTCTCCCCCTGATTATCCCAATAACCCTCACTTTTCCAGCGGGCCTGAATTTTAAAACCGGTCAATAGTTCGGCCAAGTCCTTCTCGTCCGCAAAATAATGAATATCTCCCGGCGTGATAGATTTCTCGCATCGGTAAGTGTGCGGCGCGACTCTCTTTCCGAAGCCGTATTTCCCGTCGTCTCTGGTGGGACAGGTGAAGAAGAAGATCCCTTTGCGCTTAAGCAGTCTCCGTACTTGTCGAATGGCCCGGGCAAACTGCTCGCGCGAACCGTGATAGATAACATTGTAACTCAGCACCACATCGAAAGTCTCATTGGGCACTTTCATTTCCCTTGCATCACAAATCTGGGTCTCAATTGAGAGTTGTAAGCCACGGCTCCAATCTCTTAAATGCTGAATGGCTTCAGCCGAGGCATCAATAGCCGTTACCGAAAACTGTGCCAGGGCAAAAGCGATGGCATGTCGGCCAAGACCACAGCCCAGATCCAGTACCTTCGGCTGATCAATAGGCGACAGAGAACGAATCAGATCAAGCACTTCCGGCGCCGGATTTTTCCACCAATCCTGATTGCTATGATCTTTCCAATACGATTCCCACGCACTTGACGTCATAATATGCTCATTATCCTGATAAAAAATATACTACGGGGATAGCAAGTGAACAATGATTATTCCTGTGTCCTGCAGATACCCTCATATGCCCCCTGACCCTGCCCATTTTATTTTCATGTGCCGTCAGGAACCCCTTCCTGACGGCCTTATTATTCCTGTCTCATCCCCAATGAATGGGCTCCCATAACTTGAAACACCCCCGACATCGCCATCATCCTGGCGCTTCCGTTGTCACACCCGGCCATCTCGTCACGAATTTGGCCCCGCCCCCATTGGCCGCCTCGACTGAAATCCGCGCCTCATGCAACTCCAGAATACGGCTGACTATCGCCAGACCCAGTCCCACTCCCCCCGCTTCCCTGGTCCCGCTCGGGTCGATCCGGTAAAACGGTTTCATGATCTGCTCTCTCATCTCCGGCGGCACCCCGGGACCGTCATCGCTGATCTCGACAATCGCCTCGCCGCTTTCTTTGCGGTACGATATCGTCACCGTGCTTTTGGCATACCGCAAAGCATTGGCCACCAGGTTCTGCATCGCCCGGCGGAACAGAATTTTGTCCGCGACCACGACACTCTCCGCCTTCGGCTCCAGGTGCAGATCGATTTTTATATCCGGCTGAAAATCCTGCAACCGCTTGATTACCTCGCCGATAATATCGGCCACATTCAGCGTCTGCTTGTTGAGCGACATCGATTCCGACTGAAACCGGTTATAGTCGAGCAGTTCCCCCACCAGTTGATTGATCTCGTCGATTTCGCCGTCGATTTCCCGGAGACGTTCCTTCCTCTCTTCTTCGTTCTGGGTTCCTTCCAGAAGACCGAGACTGAAACGGATCCGCGCGATCGGCGTCCGAAGTTCGTGCGAAACCGACTGCAATAACTGCCGTTCCCGCTGAATCATCTGCTGAATACTTTCCGCCATGCTGTTGAACCGGTTGGCCACGCTCCCGATAGCATCCCGCGATTTCACCGCCGCCCGGCTGTCGAGTTGCCCCTCGCCGAAACGCGACGTCGCCAGTTCCAGGGTGCGCAGGTTCCGGGCCAACGGTACCACCATGATAAATCCGGCGATCCCGGCAATCGCCAAAATCACCGCCGCCATAACAATGAAAAACTGTGTCTCATTGCGGAAATATCGCGGCATCGGCCCCAGAACCAGCATCTTGCCGATTTTATTCAGCGGGATATATATATAACCGAGATTCTGGGCCGGCGGCCCGCCGGCTCGATCCGGCTCCTTGTGCCGATAGTGCAATTCGGGCGGAATCGACGGATCCGAAGTATCGACCATCATCAGGGGATAATTCAGGACCCCGCTGAGAGAATCGAACAGGTTATGATACTGCGATGCCGGAGCGCTCTCGAATATGCCCTTTAATTGCTCGACCGTACTGTTGAACGGTATTTGCGGCCGGGGCGCGCGCCCTTCTTCTTTATTGATTAAATGAAATATCTCGCGGGGAACATAAAAAGAGAGTACCATGATGATGATGACGCCGATCGTAAAACGGAAATAGAGCCGTTTCATTATTCCGGCACCCACATATAGCCGGTGCCCCGCACCGAGCGGATTTTATCCGGCTTGCGCCCGTCATCGCCGATCTTCTTGCGCAGTCGCGAAATCGATAAATCGATGGAGCGATCCATCCCGTCCCATTCATGTCCGCGCAGACTGTGACTGATTTGATCGCGCGTCACCACTTCCCCGGCATGACTCGCCAAAAACCAAAGAAGGTCGAATTCGGCGGTGGTGAGATCCAGATTCTGACTGTCGAGCATGACGGTCCGCCGCGAGGAATCGATAAGAAGCGTCCCCTGCTTGATCTGGCGCACCCCCCCATCCAACCTTTGCGTACGCCGCAGAAGTGTCTTTATTCGCGCCAGAAGGAGTTGCGGCTTGACCGGCTTGGCCATATAATCATCGGCGCCGATCTCCAGGCCGACCAGTTCGTCGGCTTCATCTCCCCGTGCTGTCAACATCAAAATCGGATTCTTGTACATCGGCCGCACCTTCTTGCAGACTTCGAACCCGTCGATCCCCGGAAGCATGATATCGAGTATCACCAGATCCGGCGACTCCTTCATTATCCGCTCGGCCGCCCGGTCGCCGCGCGCTTCGATTAAAACCGTGAAACCGTTTTTCTCGAGAAATTCCTGCACCAGACGGGCCAGCCGGACATCATCTTCAACCAGCAGGATTCTAACCATTGACTTTTTCTCCCGAAAGGTTAAACGCCAGCATCATTTTTATAATTTACCCATGGCGATACCGCTCCCGCTTTCCTATTTGGTAACAAAATGTATCGAATATGGTGCGTGATAGGCAATATATTTTTGATTGGAAAATTAATATAGCCGGCCGAATCTCGATTCCGACCGGCTCTTGTGTCAACCAAGGAGATTGAGGTCTGACATTTTGGCGAAATTATCGATCCCGCCTGAATACTGCTGGACAGCATTTTGATAATTACTCTTCGCGCTGTTGTCGCCTTGATCCAGAGCCTCCAGCAGAGTCGAAATACTTTCGTTCTTCGCCTCGTCCACCGACACGATGTCAACCGGCATTTCCTCTTTGGCGCGGCCTTTCATCTTTTCACCGAAGGCCTCAAACTCGGCCTTGCTGATCTGCCCGTCGCCGTCGGTATCCATCTTCGAGAAAAGTTCCTCCGACTTGTCGGCTTTGCCGATATTGGCCGCCATCTTCCGGCCGAATTCCGTGAACTCCGCCTTGTCGATAATACCATCGCCGTTGGTGTCCATATTCGCGAACATCTCTTCGGCGCGATCTTTCACCGCCGACGGATCAGCCGCGTTCATGTACGAGACAATTCGGCCTATTCCATTTATCATCTTTTCACCTCCTTTCTCATCCCTTTAATAATTCGCTCCTATTGTTACCGTTGCCCGGCGAAGATGTCTTTCCGATTGTATCACGAGTAAATCACCTTTTTTATCGACCGGCTACAATCGGACTTTCATGTTCCTTGAGTCCAATTCTGTTTCAAATTGTATCCGGTAATTGACGCGCGGGAACGAGCCGATATTCTTAGGATATAATTTAATGATGGGAAGATTTATTCATTTCAATTCACGAAATTCTGGAATAATCAAGGATAGATTTTCTATCNCAATTCGAAAGAAAAATTCAGCGGACGAGGGTAATATGAAATGGAAAAAGTTTCCGGTATGGCAAACCATCTTCTTCTTAATCGCTTTGAAAGCCCTGGCCACCCCGGGGTACTGCAAAAATTTGGAACTGGCCGCTCCCCCGATGGAGCAGCAGCTTAAGTTCGACAGCAAACTGGCCGACTGGCCCGAGAACGCCACCTATTTTCTGGAAAAACCGGAAGCCACCATGGGGGTCTGCCATGATTCCGAAAATATCTATATCCTGGTCGCATTTCGCAAGCCGGAATGGGCGCGGCTGATTAAAATGACCGGTCTGACCGTCTGGCTCGATCCCAACGGCAAGAAAGATAAGTACTTTATGCTTCGTTTCACCGGCGGCCCGACCCGCCGGCAGATACGCGAAATCGCCGGAACCGAAAACGAAATGCCGGGGAAGGAGATCTCTCCCGAGATGCAGGCTCGCCTCGAAGAGCGCGATAAAAGAATGGAAAATAATCTCATCTGCTATCAGAAAGATTTCCTCGCCGAAAAACCGATCCCGCTCGATGGCTCCCAGGGACCGGCGGCCTCTTTTGGAACCGACAAGGGCTTCTTCCTCTATGAATTCCGGATTCCCCTTAAAGAAAGTGCCCCGATGTACTATGGCCTCGGTGTCTCGCCGGATCGGGCCCTCGGTGTCGGTCTGATCTGGGGCGAATTTGACCGGGAAAAAATGCGCGAGATGCGTGGCGAAAGAGGCGAAGGACATCCTGATATGGGCGGTGGAATGCCCCCCGGCGGCGATATGGGCGGAGGCATGCCGATGGGCGGAGGACCCGGGCGGTTCGAGCGCCCCGAACGAGGCAATCAGACTTCACAGAAGCAAGAAATCTGGCTGAAAATCAATATGACTTCATCCACCGGGGAAAGGACCCCGGCCAAAAAATAATTATCCCCATTCGGCCGGATTCCCCCGTCCGGTCGATTCCCTTAAGTCCGCGCGTCGGGGGCCGAATCCCCATCTCTTTCGGCCCCCGATTTTTTATCTCATTCAATATTTCTTCTGCATTTTTTTGGCCAGAATCGAAATCCTCTTCCACTTTTTCTTTTCCATTAAATTCGCCTTTACATTCTGCCGAACCGACAGATAGTGCATCTCCTTTTTCAATTTCAGATAACTGCGAAACCGTCCCGCATCGAGAGTCCCGTTCATAATCGCATTTTGCACGGCGCAGCCCGGTTCCTGCTGGTGCATGCAGTCGCGGAAACGGCACTCCTCCGCCAATCTCTCGATATCCTCAAACGCCCGCTCCAGTCCTTTCTCATCGCCCCAGACCTGGATTTCCCGCATCCCCGGAGTATCGATAACCAGCCCGCCCCCCGAAAGAAAAACCAATTCCCGGCTTGTCGTGGTATGCCGCCCCCGGCTGTCATATTCCCGCACCGCTCCGACCGCCAGACGTTCCTCTCCGATAAGAGCATTGATAATGGTCGATTTCCCCACTCCCGAAGAACCAAGAAATGCGGCGGTCCGCCCGCCTGAAATATGGCTTTTCACCATCTCCAGCCCCTGACCGCCGGCGGCGCTCATGGCATGAACCGCCACCCCTATCGCCACCGACTCAATCTCTTCCTGACGCCGGCTCACTTCCGCGCAAAGATCGGCTTTATTCAACAGCACCACCGGAACCGCCCCGCTTTCCCAGGCCAGAGAAAGATACCGTTCCACTCGCCGCGGATTGAAATTATTGTCCAAGCCGCAGACAATGAAAACGATATCGATATTGGCCGCCACCACCTGCTCTTCGGTGTTCTCACCCGCCGTCTTTCGCACAAAGGCACTTTTCCGCGGAAGCAGGGCCTGGATGATGGCCGGACCGCCGTTCTGTGCCGGCGAAACCGCCACCCAGTCCCCCACTGTCGGAAATTGTCCCCGGTTCTCCGCTTCGTAGCGGTATCGGCCGGAAACTTCGGCCCGCACTTCTCCCCCCTCGCCGTGCGCCAGGTAATCCTGACGATTCTCGCGGGTAATTCTCAAGGGTATTAAATTACTGTCTTTATGGGTTTCGAACTCCTTCTCGAAGTACGAATCCCATCCTAAATCTTCTAAATTCATCTTTATCATCTTTCAATATTGATTTCGTGTTTATTGCCCGTCTCCGAGGTGCTCTTAGTTCATGCATCCGCCTCAGATCGGACCTGCTCGTTCTATTCATTTCGGTCTTATTGACTCTATCTGCAACTTCCGGCATAACATCCTTCTGTATATATCAATGGTTAATCGTGCCCGGCTCTTTTGCTCGCAAAAAAAGCCGCCGGTACTTTTTTATGCACCCGCGGCTCCAAACAAAAAAGCCTTCCGCATGCGGGAAGGCGCTTAAATTCGCTTCAAATGAAATGCTCTATAAGCGGCGCCTCCGCAGGCGCAAAATCGCAACTGCCGATTCCAATATTTTTAACATAGACTCGCGCCTCCTTTCGACGGTTGATGGTTGGTCGCTTTCACGACACCGTTAATATCGGCAATTATCGCCCAAAGTCAATAAAAATCATAATTCTGCCCCGCTGACCGCGCTTGCTCACATGCCCCGCCGTATTATATGCAAAAATTGACAATTGCAAAGGGCCGCCGAATGACCGACCAATAATCGATTGCCAAAATCGATATTTAATCCTATTTTAGTTGCGAGGGGGGACGCAAGCCGGACACAGCAAAGCCATGTTCAAAATCGTCGGGACATCGAATTTTAAACGCTATTCCTTGGATTTAAAACCGGGGAAATACCGCATCGGTCGCGGTCTCGAATGCGACTTTGTCATTCCCGAGATTACCGTTTCAAAAAACCACGCTTCCATTGAATGTAAGGAAGGCGCCCCGACTTTCTTGCTTACCGATCTGGGGAGCCACAACGGTACATATTTGAATGGCTCCAAAATCACCGACCCGGTCGAAGTCAAAAGCGGCGACGGCATCTCCCTCGGCGGTGTCGAATTCCGGGTTTTCGATTCGGAAAAATCGCCGGTGGAAAAAACCTCCGGCAGCGATATCTCGCAGAAAACCGATTCCACTCTTTATAAATCGATGGTGCTTCCCCTTCAGGAGGCCCTGAAACCGCTGCCCTCCCGGATGTCGGAACGGCCCGATATTATGCCCGCCATCTTCGAAATGGCGAAAATGCTGGTTCTTCCCGGGCCCAAAGAGGAGATCCTCGACCGCTCCCTGCAACTCGTGGCGAAAGTCATCCCTGCCGAAAGAATGGCCATCCTCCTTAAAGACGAAAGCGAACTCGGGGTATCGCTTGCCTCCTCCTTCACCAAGGCCGGCTCGGAACTTGGCTCCTTCAGTCTGTCCCGAACCATCATCACCGATATCCTGTCCAACAAAAATTCTCTTGTCATTAACGATATTCAGCAGATGCCCCGCTTCGCCCAACAGCAATCGATTGTCGATCTTGGAATGAAATCGGCGATGGCGGTGCCGTTATTCGATGAGGGTGAAATTCTCGGCATCCTCTATACCGATACCCGCAACCCGATCCACCGCTTCAACGACGATTCCCTCCGCTTGCTGGCGACGTTCGGCAACCTCATCGCCTCCCGCCTTCTCAACTACTCCCTGCTCGAAGAACGTCAGCACCGCCGCTTGCTCGAAGCCGAACTGGAGCGGGCCTCATCGATTCAGGCCAGTCTTCTGCCCGCCGAACTGCCGGCCTTTCCCGGCTATCAGATTAGCGCCTATCAGAAGCAATGCCTCCAGGTCGGGGGTGATTTTTATGATGCCGCCCTTCTGCCCGACGGCAAAATGGTTTTCCTAATCGGCGATGTCAGCGGCAAAGGGTTAGGCGCCGCCCTTCTTATGTCCGACATCATCAGTTCTTTCCGGGCCCTTTATTATGACCCTAATTTCGACCTGACCCGCACCGTCGATATCGTCTCCCGCGAACTCTGCCGTCACAGCGCCCAGGATAATTACGCCACCCTGTTCATCGGCACCATCGATCCCAAGAAGCATCTTCTGGAGTACGTCAACGCCGGTCATAATCCCCCGCTCTTCCTGCATAGCGGGAAAATCGAACACCTTCAGGCCAGCGGCATCATGGTCGGGGCCTTCGAAGGCATCCCCTGGGAAAAACGGGAAATTGAAATGCACGACGGGGATATCGTTTTGATTTACACCGACGGCGTCACCGAGGCCCGGTGCGTTGAAGAATTGTACGGCGAGGATCGTTTGGAAACTTTGGCCGGAGAACTATTCCATCTCTCCGCCGATGAAACCACGAAGGCCGTCCGGGACAACATCAATCATTATATCAAAGACACGCCCCTGACCGATGACATCACCATCATGGCGCTGAAAATGACCGCCCGCGATTGACAGCGGAGCCGCATTCCCGTTTTCGCCATTCTTCCTCTTCCTTAATACTGAAACTGAGGTTCCCAGCCATTGGCCCCGTCCTTCAATAGATCCAGCATGTGCCACANACCGCAGAAATCNTCNCCCGGCC
Organism: Candidatus Zixiibacteriota bacterium; assembly: GCA_900498245.1. Taxonomy (NCBI): domain Bacteria; kingdom Pseudomonadati; phylum Candidatus Zixiibacteriota; species Candidatus Zixiibacteriota bacterium. Next base: position 560,591 of record LS998015.1, on the reverse strand, counting down.
CGAAANACGTGTAANTGGCNCGAAATATTTTGCCGTCATCATCTTTGAAAAACGCCGACACCCCCGGCAACTGNTTGCCTTCCTCGGTCTCGAATTNCATATCGCGNTTGAAGGTCGATCCGTGACTGGAGTACATTTTGAAATTCCATCCCCGGCTGCGATAAAAATCTCTCTGCGTTTCGACATCGTCTTTCGATATCACCACGAACCCGCCCCGATTCTCCAGATGTTTGGTCAAACCGGTAAAACCGTCCGCCCAAAGCGTGCAATATGGGCATCTCTTGCCCATGTTATGCACCAGAATCAAATCGCGGTGATTCCCGAACATATCGGAAAGTCTAATCTCCGAACCATCATGCGTTTTAAAAACATAATCGGAAATCGGCTCCGGGGCAATCTTTTTGCGAAGTTCCGTCAGTTGCTTTTTTTCCTTCAGAATCTTCTCTTCCATCGCCCTGACTTTGGCCGGAATATTTTCGCGTTTCGTCCTCTTGCCTGCCGCGACCCGTTTCTTTATGGCCGGTCCGGCCTTGCCTTTCCCTGATTTCATCATTGCCGGCTTCGTCCCGCCCGCCTTACGACCTAAGTTGGCCCCCTTTCCTGTTTTTTTCTTCATCGCCATAACGCCTTCCCGTGTTACATTGGATTTTCATTTGTCCACATCTGCTCGTTCCTCTCGTCCCGTGCGCGGCAGACCCGTAGGTCGGGTTCCGAAACGCGAGCACAGCAAGCGGTGAGAAACCCGACATCCTATTCCTAACAAGTCCCTCATCGTTACTTATCCAATTTCCTCAAAAATTTCCGCACCGCTTCGACATAATGCGTCGAATCATCCTGCATCGTCAAATGACCGCAATCTTTGAACGTCGCCATTTCCGAATGCGGCACCAGATCCTCAAAATAGGCGACCGTCGACGGAACCGCTTCGTCGAACTCCCCCGCCGTGAATAGAACCGGAACGGTCAATTCGTGCAGACGGTGCGTGCAATCATAATTTATCAATGTCCCCGTCAGCGCAAATTCACTGGGCCCGTTCATATAATTGTACAGTGCCGGATTTATTTGCGCAAACGATGAATCGATATCGGCCGACCACGGCTGGCGCCGCGCCAGATATTTGAAATAATAGGCCATCACCGCATTCTGATATTCCGGAGCATCGGTCGTGCCGTCGGCCTCATGCTTATGAATGACACTCTGCACCGAATCCGGAAGACCCGCCAGAAGTTTCTCGGCATCCTTACCCCAGCGCGGGATATCCAGGGCCGGGCTGGCCAGAATCAATCCGCGAACCCCCTCCGGTTTGGTGAACATATACTCCGCCGCCAGAATCGTCCCCCACGAATGGCCAAATAAATAGATCTCCTTCAATCCCAGCGCCTTTCTCACGTCCCCCACCTGCTTCACGAACTGATTGATTGTCCAGAGTGAACTGTCATTTTCGGCCGGTGAATGACCACACCCGAGTTGGTCGAAAAACACCACCGGCCGCTCGTCGCCGAGCGCCGCCAGCGGCTTCAAATAGTAACTCGGCACCCCCGGCCCGCCATGTAAGATCAGAAGCGGCGTGCCCGCTCCGCTCCCGACCATCCGGTACCACACTTTGCCGCCGTCAACATCGACAAACCCTTCTTTCGACACCAATTCCCCGGCCCGCGCCATACCGGCCGCAACCGTTAGTGCCATCACTGCCAACATGGCGGCTAATTTCATTTCCTTCATTCCCCGGCCCTTTCTTTCCATATAATTTCAAGATCACCCTTTAACCCGTTTCAAAAGTCTATCATCGCCATCTATAGTCCACGATAACCAAATCTACGCTTGCCCTGCCCCGCCGTTTGCCGGCAAATTAGTCGCCTGGAGCGACCGTCCCCCTCTCTTGCCCGATACATCCATGCTAACGTAGTGGCACGGCGTGCCGTGCCCTCTTCCGTGGGCCAAAATCCCCCGAGTCCGGCAACTGCCGGGCGACGAGGTATCGACATCTTCATCCGGCCTTCGCCGGCCGAAAACTCCGACATCATCCCGGACCAAAAAAATCCATCATTTTTCAACGGATAATTCGTATATCAGAACGACTTTATAATTGAAAAATGAAAACTTAATACACCAGAATATGTAGGTCGGGTCTCGAGACGTGAGCGTAGCGAACAGGCGAGAAACCCGACATCATCTTGAAAAAATAAATGATTTATACACCACCGTTTAATTGAGAAAGAAAAGTATATGACACTCCTTAACGCCACCAGTTTTATCGCCCTCCTGTCGACCGGCCTTCTTGCCGGAATCTTCTTCGGCAACCGGATGGGTACAAGTTTCGCCCTGCCGACCATTCCCGTCTCCTCCTTCGTGCAGTTCCAGCAGACCATCCACAAAAAATATGTCCGGTTCATGCCCCCGCTCCAGATTATCGCCATCCTCAGCAGTCTTATCTGGCTGTATCTCCTTCGCTTTTCCCTCTCCGCTCCCGGGTTCATCATGCTGGCGGTCGCCGCGGCCGGAATCATCATTGTCTTTGCGATTACATTGACAGTCAATGTCCCGATCAACAAGAAACTGATGACCTGGAGCCCGGCCAATCCTCCGGGCAACGCCTCGGAAATCTGGAAACCGTGGGAGAAAGGAAACACCGCCCGCACGGTATTGACTCTGGTCGTGTTCGTGCTTCAGGTTCTGGCCATAAACCTGCCCACCCCGACCTCATTTTAAAACTGATCGCCCGCCCCTCGAAGCGGGCGTCGCTTATTCTACCCCATATTCTCAATTGTAGGGGCAGGTCTTGCGCCTGCCCTCATAATCACCGCCAGCCAGCGTAGGTCAAGACCCCGATTGGCGGGGATGAAATTGGGCGTGGCGGCGGTCTTGACATCTTGATATTTTATTCTCCAGGCCCTATTTATTAACCTAAATCCAATTTCACCAAAATATTCGTATGATGCACCGGTGCCCCACAGCTCTGCTGTGGGAAAACCCATTGGTATAGAAGAGTCGCCGTAGGTCGGGTCTCGAGACGTGAGCAAAGCGAACAGGCGAGAAACCCGACATCTTATTATTATTCGCCATAACCACCCTCACATTTCATATTCTCACCCTTGCCCCAATATTAAATCAATTCAATATGTGACAAGGGCAACAAAATAGCCCAAGTAGGTCAAGCCTACTTGGGGAAGGGATGGGTGTGGTCGGGGGGGCTTGACACTATTTAATCCATATCATTCGCACCGGTGCCCCACAGCTCTGCTGTGCGAAAACCCATTGGTATAGACCGGGAAGATAGTATACAGGTTTGATTATGGCACGAACAAAGAGGTTTATCTTACCGTAGAAAGAAAATCCGCTTGCCAAAGGGGAGATTGACTTTATATTTCGTTTGATCATATTTTCATAAAATCAACACGCGTGGGATTATTATGAGTTTCTTTCGTAAGGCCGTTTGGAGTCTTCTGCTAATCAATATTGTCCACCTATCTATATTTTCGCTCCACACCTTTGCCGGGGGATGCGGCGATGTCAACAATTCCGGGTCAATAAATATTATGGATGTTGCCTATGTCATAAATTATCTCTATAAGACGGGCTCAACGCCACAGTTCATTTCGCAACCGAAAGGCACGATAACGGATTATGACGGCAATATATATAATACCGTTGCCATTGGCTCATCTGCCGATGTGGATCATTCCGGCAAAATAGATATTAGTGATATAATTTATTTAATAGATTACTTATACTATGGTGGCGATGCACCAAATTGCTCCGATGGGCAAGTCTGGATGGCGCAAAATCTCAAAGTCACACATTACCGCAATGGCGACTCAATACAAAAAGTCCCTGATTATGATGATTGGTTCCATCTTTCTACGGGAGCCTATTGTAGTTACTTCAATAATGATATTTTCGTCGATGATTATGGCCGGATGTACAATTGGCAGGCAGTAAATGATACCCGCAATATTGCGCCCGATGGCTGGCATGTCCCCAGTCAGGATGAATGGCAAATCTTAATTGACATTCTTGGAGGCGGGAATTCTGCCGGTGGAAAGATGAAGGACACTACACATTGGACCAGTCCCGATCCCACTGCGACCAATGAGAGCGGTTTTTGCGGATTGCCCGGTGGCTTTCGCGATATCGTAGATGACTATGGCGGCATGCCATTCTATGCTGGCCTTTGGACTGCCACAGAAAGCAATATCCGTGAAGCCTTTTACTGGTCCCTCTATCATGGAAATTCAAGATGCGATGCAAGCTATACCATGAAACAGGATGGCTTTTCAATTCGATGTGTTAAAGATTAATCGACTTGTATGGCCGGATAGATAGCCGGCGTAGGTCAAGACCCCGATTGGCGGGGATGAAATTGGGCGTGGCGGCGGTCTTGACATCTTGATATTTTATTCTCCGGGCCCTATTTATTAACCTAAATCCAACTTTTATCATAAAATTCACATAATCAAAATATCTGCTTCACTGTCAGAAATATGTCGGGTTTCTCATCCCGGCAGAAGCCGGGCTTTCGGAACCCGACCTACAAATGCTCATAGATAATAACATATGGCAATTAATTCTTTCATTCAATCAGAAATATAATATTGTCAAGCCCCCCCGACCACACCTATCCCTTCCCCAAGTAGGCTTGACCTACAAAACTGAAATCATTCATATAATAATGCCCCCTGTTGAACCGTGCCCCGTACAATTTCGCTATCAATTCGGTGTGCATCGGTCGGAAGGGAGGATAGGTAAGGAGAGATCTATAATTATGTCAATTTATTATCAAATACCGATCGGCCCTTGTGCCCGGCCATTATCGCGCCGTTACACACCTAAATATTTCCGCAATCTCCACCCCTTCAACCGCTTGACTGAAATGATGCAAAAAATGGGGCCCCGTTTTGTATCAGAAAAGCGAAGCCAAATATCCGATATTTACATACCGGTCATCCTGTTATGCCAAAATTCAATCGGCTTCGTTCAGTTTTATTAAAAATTATGTTGTTGCCCCGCAACGGGTAACCCACCCCTTGGGGTGGGCGTCAGGAGGAAATCTGAGGCGGAAGGATACACCCCCAAACCCCGGAGAGCCGCGCCGCCCGTCCCGAAGTTTGGGGGTGGCACCCAAGTCAGAACACAAATGTGTCCGCCCTCATTTCTTCTGTTCAATAAAAACGCCCCGGCACCGTCAGGCACCGGGGTGTCAAAAAAAATTACACTGTGCAATCTATTTCTTCATCCTTTGCAGAAGGAGATTGCGGGTGTACGGTACCAGTCCGCCGGCGTCGATTATCGCCTGCCGGGCCTTCGGAAGCGGCACCGTCTTAAAACTCTTGCCCGACGTCTTGTTGATCACCTGCTGTCCGTCGAATTCCAGTTCGTCCCCTTCATCGGCCTCGATATCGGGGCAGATCACCATGTTCAACCCGAGATTGATCGAATTCTGCAAAAATATCCGGGCAAAATGCTTGGCCACCACCGTCAGATCGTACCCTTTGAGGCACGACGCCGCCTGCTCGCGCGACGACCCGCAGCCGAAATTCTGCCCCGCCACAATCACGCTTCCCTTCGGAATCTCGCCCGCTTTCAGTTTTTTGTTCAACTCGGTGTTGTCGGCGAACGCATACTGCGGGGTCTCGGTCGGAAGTACCGTCGCCATGTACCGTCCGGGATATATAATATCGGTGGAAACATCATCACCGGTTTTGAATACGACTTTACTCATCTTAACGACCTCCTCTGGGATCGGAAATGACCCCGGTCACGGCGCTGGCGGCGGCCACTTCGGGTGAACAGAGAAACACTTCCGCGTTGGGGTTCCCCATCCGCCCCTTGAAATTGCGGTTGGTGGTGGCCAGAGCCGTCTCCTGGTCCCCCAGGGCCCCCTGATGCACCCCCAGGCAGGGGCCGCATCCGGGATTGCATATCACGGCGCCGGCTTTGGCCAGATCGGAGAGATACCCTTTCTCCATCGCCTCATTATATATCCGCCACGAGGCCGGAAAAACCAGCATGCGCGTGCCTCGGGCCACTTTCTTCCCTTTGAGAATTTTGGCCGCGGCCGCCAGATCATCGAGCCGGCCGTTGGTGCATGACCCGATAACGATCTGGTTCACTTTCTTTCCGGAGACTTCTTCGACCGTCTTGATATTATCGACCGTGTGCGGGCAGGCGATCTGCGGCCCCATCTTGGACACATCGATATCGAGCACCTGCGCGTACTCGGCGTCTTTGTCGGGACCGAAAATTTCGATTTTGTCTTTTACCCCGGCGGTATTTTTCAGATAGTGCAGCGTTTCCTCGTCGGGCGGGACAATACCGCTGGTGGCGCCGGCCTCGACCGCCATGTTGCAGATGGTGAGCCGTCCCGAAGTCGGCATATGCTTGATGGTCTCGCCGTGGAACTCCAGCACCTTGAAATTGGCCCCTTCGGCGGTCAATTTCCCAATGACATGCAGGATCAGGTCCTTGGCCCCGACCTGCGGCTGGAACTTGCCGGTGACATTCACTTTGATGGTCGCCGGCACCTCGACATTGAGAATATTTCCCAGGGCCCATACCGACGCCATCTCGGTGGCGCCGATGCCGAACGCGAACGCGCCGAGCGCCCCGTGGCTGGTAGTATGGCTGTCGGTTCCGACAACGACATATCCCGGACGGACATAACCGTACTCGGGGAGAATCTGGTGGCAGATACCGCCTTCATCGCCACGAATATCGTGGAATTTCTTGATCCCCTGCTTCTCGACAAATTCCCGCAGTTTTTTCTGATTGGTGGCGGTCTTGGAACTTTCGGCCGGGACGCGATGATCCAGAATTATGGCGATCCGATCCGGGTTCCAGATTTTCGCCTCGGCTCCGGTTCCCTTGTAGATTTCGGCAAACTGGTTCATCACCAAAGCGCCGTTTTCGTGCGACATGGCCAGATGCACTTCCGGCTCGACCACATCGCCAACCGCGACCGCTTGCTTACCGCAGGCCCTGGCGATTACTTTTTGGACGTAGGTCATTCCCATTATATCAACTCCTCAAGTGTAATTGTCATATCATTATACATCAGATCACCATTTTTTCTTTCAGGCCCTTTAAATCATCTTTGCTGTAGCCGATCTGGGTGAGAATTTCTTCGGTATGTTCCGACAGGCGCGGCGGCGGCGTTTCGATTTTGGCCGGCGTCTTGGAAAATTTAGCCGACAGGTTGAAAAGTTTGATATTGCCGATTTTCGGTTCTTTGATATCGACAATCGTTTCCCGATGCTTAATCTGTTCGCTGTTGAGAGCTTTGTTCAGATCGAGAATGTCGCCGGTCGGTATCCCCTTATCATTAAGGACCTTGACCCAATGCTCGGTCGATTTGGTTTTCAGTTTTTCCTCCAATAGCGGCGTCAGAAGCTTCCTATTGGCCTTGCGGGTATCCCGTTCCTGAAAGCGGGGATCGGTTTTAAGTTCCGGCAACCCCAATTCATCGGCCAGATCTTCCCACTGCTTCTGCTGGTTGGCCGCGATATTGATATGCCCGTCCTTTGTGAGAAAGACACCCGACGGAGCCGCGGTGAAATTGTCGTTCCCCATCGGTATCGGCGGTTTGCCGCCGATAAGCAGATTGGCCGCCACCCAACCCATGAGCGGCATGATTGAATCAAGCAGGGCGATATCGATAAACTGCCCCTCACCGGTCCGCTCGCGATGGTACAACGCCGCCATTATGGCGAAAGCGGCATTCAGCCCTCCGACCGTATCACAAACCGGAAAGCCGGCCCGCAAAGGGTGCAGACGTTCATCGCCATTGACATCCATCGCCCCCGACAGACCCTGGATGATCTGATCGTAGGCCGGTTTGAAGGCGTCGGGGCCGGTCTGCCCGAATCCGGAGATAGCGCAGAAAACAATGCGGGGATTAATTTTGCTGATCTCTTCATAGGAAAAACCGAGACGAGCCATTACCGCCGGGCGGAAATTCTCCACCACCACATCGGCGGTTTTCAGCAATCGGCGAAAAATCTCTTTCCCCTCTTCGGTTTTCAGATTAAGAGTCATCGATTTCTTGTTGGCATTTTGCGCCAGAAAACTGGTCCCCATCAGATCCTTGTTGAGACTGGGGACATTCCCCAGTCTGCGGGCCAGATCGCCCCCGTCAGGATTTTCAATCTTTATTACTTCCGCTCCGAGAAGCGCCAAATGCACGGTCGCGAACGGCCCGGAGAGGACATTGGTCATATCAAGGACACGGATTTTTTCCAGAAGTTTCATATTGCCTCTTTACGTTCGTTTTTCTTGAAATCAACAATTGACCCCGACTTGAGAATAAGACCGGGCAGGTCGCGGTTGAAAAAGGCCGCCACCTGCCGAGCCACATCGAGAAGAACCGAAAGTCGGATATCTTTGCGGTATCCCATCCGCTGTAAGGAATGCACTAAGTCTTCAGTGCTGACATTCCCCGCCGGGAGTTTCGTGAAGGGGCAGCCGCCCAACCCGCCGAAAGCGGATTCGAACGATGTCACCCCGGCCTTCAGAGCGGCGTAGCAATTGGCCAGTCCCAGACCATAGGTATTATGAAAGTGACAGGCCAGTTCGACTTTTGGCTCCAGTTCGCGAATGGCATGATACAGCTCCTCGACCTGAAACGGGTTGGCGTGCCCCGCGGTATCGGCTAAACTTATGTTGATCAATCCGGCGGCAAGATATTCTTTTACTATCCTGAGGACGGTCTCTTGCGAAATTGGCCCCTCAAAACCGCAGCCAAAGGCCGATTGGACCGAAACCTGCACCCGCTTCCCCGAGGAAACAGCCGATTTGGCCATCGGAATGATCCGGCCCAGCGCTTCGGCAGGACTCATTCCGGTATTTTTCCGGCTGTGAGTTTCGCTGGCCGATACCCCCATACAAAACATATCGACCCCGCAGGCCATCCCTCGTTCCAGACCTTTTTCATTCAAAACCAATCCAGACAGGATCACATCCGCCTCTTTATGATCCGCTTTTGAGTAATGTGCGAACAATTTGTCGGTATCGGCCATCTGCGGGACCTTTTCCGGATTTACAAATGATCCCAGTTGAATGATATCGATACCGCTCTTCATCAATCCGTCGATCCAGCGTATTTTCTCGTCGAGGGGAACAACCCCTTTTTCAACCTGAAGGCCGTCTCGAGGCCCCACTTCATGGATAATTACCTTCTTATTAATCATTTAAAATGACCACCTTTAATTTGCCATTGCCAATTCGACAAAACCCGTCGAAACAGTTTATTCCACTGCTCAAAAAGCCGCAAACCGGCCATAAATTACATCTAAATATCTCTATTGGCAAGCCTTCCCATCGGGGTCGATTGAAATGCCGCCGGAAAGTGTCCCGCCCATCGGACTCTTCGGGAATGGTCTGGTCAATACAGCGGCGGGCAGACAAGTATTTGCCGCAAGCAATTGTATTTCAATAGGTTTAAGGTCGCAAAAGGGGGATATCAAGCTGTCGCGCGGGAAGGAAGCGCGAGAATCAAATCCGCTCCTCTTCTTAAAACAAGATATAATTGGTCAAAATTAGGCTATGGCGGGAACAGAAAGACATTAAATCAATTATAAGATAAATGCAATGACCGACTGAAGAGGGATTAACGCCATAGGATCCTTTGAATCAAATTGTATCAAAATGGTCGGCATTGGCTAATTGAGGATGTAGCTGAATATAATAGAAGAATGAGGTGATTCATTCGAAGGAAAAACTAATGAAAACAAAAAGCAAAGTCATAATAGCCATGATACCGCTATTCATAATTGCTATAGCGGTTTTGAAGATTTCTCAATCCAGCGCCAAAGGTGAAGTGCGCCGTCAAAATGCTCCCTTGGTGAAAATTGAGCAACCCCGGACGGAGACCGTGGTAAAAAGCCTTCAATTAACCGGAGACATTTTGCCCATACAACAGGCCCAGGTTTTCGCCAAAGTATATGGAAATCTCGAAGCGGTTTATGTGAACATGGGGGATTTTGTCAGAGTCAATCAAATGTTGGCTCAAATTGATACAACCGTCTTGTCGCAGCAGTACAATCAGGCTTTGGCCAACTATCAGAAGGCGCAGGACGATTATAACAGGACGAAGGCTCTCCGAGACAAAAGCCTGGTCGCACAACAAGATCTTGATTACGCCACTACGGCTCTCAAAGTGGCTCAAGCCAATTACGATGCGTCCAAAACGCAACTTGATTACGCCCGCATTACGGCTCCATTCTCCGGATTTATCACGCGCCGCTATTTCGATCCGGGAGCGGTCCTCACGGCCACGAATGCCACCCTTTTCAACCTTATGGATCTCGACCGAGTCAAGGTTATCGTCAATGTCCTGGAAAAAGATGTCCCTTTGATTAAAATCGGTGAAGAGGCCGTAGTAAAAGTCGATGCCTTCCCGGGCCGGGAATTTGAGGGAACGGTGGTTCGCCAGAGCGAAGCGGTCGACCCTAATACCCGTACCATGGCGGTGGAAGTCGATATTCCCAATCATGAATATATCCTGAAACCGGGGATGTTTGCGGCGGTCTCACTTATCATAAACAAACAAGAAAACGCTCTTACCGTCCCCACGCAGGCCGTCTTTCAGGATGCCCTGGGTTCATACATTTTTGTCGCCGACAGCAGTACCGCGCACCGGCGGGATATCGAGGCCGGCCTGGAGCACGATTCCCGTACCGAAATTCTCTCCGGTCTTACCGGTGACGATCAAATCATTGTCGTCGGACAGCAGTTCGTGCGCGACGGCGGGCCGATAAAGATCCAACCGTAATCAAATCCCATGTGGCTGACCCGACTCGCGCTTCGCTATCCTATCTCGACCCTGCTTTTTGCCCTCACAATTGTGGTGCTGGGCGTGGTCTCGTTCCTCCAGTTGCCGGTCGACCTCCTTCCTGATATTACTATTCCAGTCGTTAGTACCATTACTTTCTATACCGGGGCCAGCCCGCTGGATATGGAGCAATCGGTGACAGTCATCACAGAACGGGCGGTCAGTTCGGTCAATGATGTCGATTATGTGCAGTCTTCGACACGGGAAGGGGTCTCTCAAGTTCGGATCAATTTCAACTGGGATGCCAACCTTGATGTCGGCCTGGTCGATGTTGTCCAGCGGGTCAACCGCATCATGAACCAGTTGCCCGACGGCGTCTCGCAACCGGTGGTGCTTCGTTTCGATATCACCAATTTGCCGGTCTGTAATATCGTGGTTTCCGGAGATATGGATGAGCGCGACCTGTATGATCTGGCCCTCAATACTATCGAACCCCAAATAGAGCATCTCCCCGGCGTGGCTTCGGCCGCTGTTACCGGGGGACGGATCCGGGAAATCCATGTTACTTTAAACCGAAATCGCATTCAGGGTTTGAAACTTCCGGTCCAAGCGGTTCTTAATGCTATCGCCAATTCCAACCTGATTATCCCTTCGGGCGATCTCAAAACCGGAATTTTCGACTATTCTCTTAAGACCGAGAGTCGTTTCAATGTGGTTAAGCCGATCGAAAATATTGTCATTCAGAATATTAACGGGGTGCCGATTCGAATTCGCGATATAGCCAAAGTGGAAGACAGTTATCAGGAGCAGACCGAAATTGTCCGCATCAATGGTCAGCCGGGAGTGACCTTACGGGTTCAGAAGATGGCCAGCGCCAACACGGTCGCGGTGGTCGATAATGTCCTTCGCGCCTTGCCGAAATTGGCGGATGTGCCCGACAAGGTTAAAATGTCCCTTTCCTTCGATCAGTCGCTCTATATCAAGCAGACCATATCGGGCCTGAAAAATGAAGCCCTGTTCGGCGCCATCCTGGCCATGTTTATAATCTTGATTTTCCTGAGGAATCTGCACGGCACGCTAATTATTATTGTTGCCATACCACTATCCATACTTATCGCTTTCATCTGGTTCCGCTTTGGAAACGCCACTTTGAATATTATGACATTTGGTGGGCTGGCCTTGGCGGTGGGAAGATTGGTAGACGATTCTATTGTCGAACTGGAGGCCATTTCCCGCCATTATAATCGGAAAACGGAGGGGCAGACCAAACTTCAGGCGACCCTGGACGCGGCCAAGGAAGTCGCGTCACCGATTTTTGTCTCGACCCTCAGCACTGTTATCGTTTTTCTCCCCCTCGTCTTTGTTTCCGGTATCGCCAAACTTCTCTTTGTCCCTCTGGCCGTTACTATTTCAGTGGCTCTCTTCGGTTCCTTCTTTGTCTCAAGAACGGTGACACCTTTGATGTGCATGAAATTTCTCCCTCCGGAAAAGCCGATGGATCGCCAGTCGCGCCGTCTTTCGGAGCGGCTGCGGATTTGGGCCCACGACCTTATTGATAAAATTGATGACCGTTACACGGTCGCCCTGCGCTGGGCGCTGAATCATCGCCGTCTGGTTATCGGCATGATAGTCGGATTGGCGATACTCTCTGTCGGCCTGGTTAAATTTATCGGCACCGAATTTTTCCCCGACCAGGATGAGGGTCAGTTCAGCGTATCCGTCAAACTTCCGGTCGGGACCAGAGCGGAAGTGACCGATGCTTTTGTAAAACAAGTCGAAAAAGTCATTAAGGATAATGTCCCCGAAATGCAGACCATCATCTCCGACATCGGAACGCCGTCGGCCCGAAGCGGCAATCTTTTCAGCCGTAATTCCGGCAGCCATGCCGCCAGTGTGCAGGTAGCGCTGGTTCCTCAGGATCAACGAAAGCGGTCGGTTTTTGAAATTGTCAATGCCATTCGTCCCAAACTTATGGCTCTCCCCGGCGCTTCAATTTTTATCAACCCCGGCGGATTCTTAAGGTTCTTGCTGAATTTCGGTTCATCGGCGCCGGTTGATATTGAAATCAGAGGATTCGATCTCGACACCGGTTCGGCCCTGGCGAAAAAAGTCGCTTCTATTGTACGAACGGTCCCGGGAGCCACTGATATCCAGATTAGCCGGGAGGACAATTTGCCGGAACTGCGGGTCAAAGTGGATCGGGAGCGGGCCGGAGTTTTGGGCATAAGCGTCGGCGAGGTCGCCAATACTATCAACACCATGATAAACGGCTCGGTGGCGTCGCTCTACAGCGATCCGGCCACAGGCAATCAGTACAATATCTTGGTCCGTCTCGATGAAGATTTTCGGTCCCACATCGAGGATCTCCAGAATATCGCCATTACCACTTCCACCGGCCAGCAGGTTCTCCTCGGAAATATTGCGACCATCGAAAAAACTACTTCTCCGGTTCAGATCGACCGTAAATATCAGCAGCGGCTGGTTGAAGTTACCGGCAATGTCACGGGACGCGATTTGGGGAGTGTTGCTTCCGATATACAAAAAAATCTCGATACTTTAACCGTTCCCCCCGGTTTCGAGGTTAAACAGACCGGCAACATCGAGCAGCAGAAACAGACTTTCAGTATGCTGGCACTGGCCCTGGGGCTGGCCATATTGCTGGTTTACGTGGTGATGGCATCGCAGTTCCAGTCGCTGATTGATCCCTTTATTATCATGTTCACTGTCCCGCTGGGGTTAGTCGGGGTGCTCTGGACATTGTTCCTTACCGGCACTACGCTCTCGGTCACGTCGTTCCAGGGAATCATTATAATGATCGGTATTGTGGTGAGTAATGGTGTCCTTCTGGTTGATTATATTAACCATCTGCGGATACAGGGAACGGAACTGTTCGAAGCGGTCGTGGCCGGCGGCAGCACCCGTTTAAAACCGATTATTATGACTTCACTGGCTACCGTATTGGGACTTGTTCCTATGGCGATTGGACTGGGGGGTGAATCGACCCAGGCTCCGCTGGCGATAGCGGTTATCGGCGGTCTGACTGTTTCAACCTTTCTCACTTTATTTTTCATTCCGGTGCTCTATACTATCTTCGAGCAGCGTTTCCGCCGCGAAATGCGCCGGCCTACCAAAGAATAAGCGTTGATCGGAATCGGGAAATTTTAATGGTTTAAAATTTCCTCTAATCGAAAAGTACCGCCCGCATCGAGAGCGAACCGAGATCAAATCCAGTTACGGGGAAACTAACCTTATCTTCTCCATTAGCCGCTCCCGCCGCATACAACAGCGGTAGAAAATGATCCGGGGTGGGATGGGACATTTTCCCATTGCTTCTTTCCAGCGCTTTTTTCAGGTAACCATCATCGTGGCGAACCAGGGCATCGGCCATTTCGGCATCAAACGAAGCGGCCCAATCCGGGAGCGAAAGATCATTATTATAAAGATGCATCATGGCGTAACGAAGATTATGGGTGATATTGCCGCTTCCCATGATCAATATGCCCTCGGCCCGTAACGGGGCCAAATGCCTGCCGATATCGAAATGGGAGGCGGGATCCAGACGGCTGTCTATGCTCAGTTGCACCACGGGGCAATCGGCCTGCGGCCGCAAATGACAGAGGACACTCCAGGTTCCGTGATCGATCCCCCAATCATCGCGCAGGGCCGCGACATCGCCGCCAATCAGATTGACCGCCTTTCGGGCCAAAGCCAAATCCCCCGGCGCCGGATATTCAATTTCATATAATTCTTTCGGAAAACCGCTGAAATCATGAATAGTCGCAGGATTCTCGTTTCCGGTAAGAAAGGTCCCCGTAATGAACCAATGCGCCGAAATGGACAATATCCCCTTTGGCGGCGGTATCAGGTCGGCCAGTTTGCGGAAATTCTGACTCCAGACGTTGTCTTCGATGGCATTCATCGGAGAACCGTGCCCGACGAATAGAACCGGCATTCTGTCCAACCGCTCGATTGAGGAGCTTCCCATAAGTGCCTCCAAATATTCAGAGGAAATATGAATTGTTTAATTAAGAAAACCGAGGGAAAACATTTGTCAAATCGGCAATATTCAGCTAAATTGATGAATATCTTCAAAAAAGCGTGATGGTTAAAAAATTTTGACCCAGGACCATTCTGCCGGGAGACAATAATTATGACAGATAAGGCAATGACTCCGTCCACAATAATTACCAACCCCGATGACAACAAGCATCCGATCGGGTTCCGTTACATCTTTTGGGGTGAATTGGCCGAACGCGCCTCGTTTTACGGAATGAAAACCCTTCTCCTGTTATACATGATTCAGAAACTGGGTTATACCGATGCCAACAGCGCCTCGGTAGTTTCGCTATTTACCGCCTTCTGCTACATCCTGCCGATCGTCGGCGGCTATGTGGCCGACCACTGGCTGGGCAAATTCAAAACCATTATTTACTTCGCCATCCCATATATATTGGGACATATTATATTGGGAACTTTCAATACCGAGGTCGGCCTCTATACGGCGCTTCTCCTTCTGGCCGGCGGCTCCGGTTCGATAAAGCCGAACATCAGCACTCTGATGGGGCTGATGTACCAGAAGGCCGGGAAAACTCATCTGATGACCCAAGCTTTTTCCTGGTTCTATATGGCGATCAATATCGGCGCGGCCATCACCACCTTCTCACTTCCCTTTATTCGTGATCATTATGGCTACGGTCCGGCCTTCATGGCCCCGACCATATTGATGGCGGTTTCACTCGGCATTTTCTACCTCGGCAAGAAGCATTATCCCACCGAGGACGTCCGCAAAATTCAGCGCGAAAAAAGAACCCCGGAGCAGAAGAAAGAAGATTTGAGAGTTCTGCTTCGTATTTCCGGTCTATTTATCTTGATCGTTTTCTTCTGGTCGATTTTCGATCAGTCATATTCCACCTGGACCCTGTTCGCCCGCGATTATATGAACCTGGATCTGAATATCTTCGGCTGGAACTGGCATATCCCGCCCGACGCCGTTCAGAGTCTCAATCCGGTCCTGATTGTCATAATGACCCCACTCTTCGCCTGGATCTGGTCGAAAACCGATAAGGATGAAACGCATAAATTATCCTCGCCGCGCAAGATGCTGATCGGTTTCTTCCTGGTGATACTCTGTATGGGACTGATGACGGTGGCCGGATATTTCGGGATCCAAAACAAGGTCTCGATTTTATGGGAACTGGGGGCCTATATATTAATTACTATGGCGGAGTTATGCATCTCCGTGGTTGGCCTGCAACTGGCGTTCGAAGAGGCTCCGGAGCGAATGAAATCGATGATTACCGGCATCTGGCTCTTCACCGTGTTCCTGGGAGATTCGCTGGCGGCCTGGTTTTCCCGGATTTATACAACTATGACTCCGGCGAACTATTTCGGCATCATGACTATCATGATTGCGGTAGTGACAGTTCTCTTCTATTTTGTCGGAAGACGGTTTGAGCACCGGCCGGCCAAGGCAGTCTAGAAATAATAGTCAGTAATATTTCATTGAAGACCGGCGGCGACAGTCATTCTTTTGCTTCGCCGCCTTCTTCAATTAGGTCATTGAATTTGGCGTCGAAATGCGATGCGAACCATTTATCAATAATTGATTTCTTGAACCGCCACTCTTTGCCGAGTTTAGCGGCGGGAATCCGCTTCTCCTGCGCCCAGACATAAATGGTCTGAGGGGTGACCTTCAGATAAGCCGCAACTTCTTCCAGCGTCATGATGTCAGTTTCCACCGGCGCTGTCTCCAAAAAATTGTTTCAGACTCAAGGTATCCAGGGGGCGACCTTCCACCGGCCGGTTTGGTGTTTTGAGACCGGACCCCTTCTTGGGAACAATTAATTGCCGGGCCGAGTCGAGAACGGCGGCATAGAAATTCCCCTCCCGCTGTCCGAATAGCATAAACGGTTCTCCCCGCACCCCCAGGAAAGGACGAAAATTCCAGGCCAGTTGAATTCCCACGAAGGCCAATATAACCACCCAGAACCGAAATACCACCACCCCGGTCCGGGGATAGATATTTTTTTTCTCGCAGGAATATTTGAGGGCCTGAATGATGGTGTTCATGCCGAAAAGTCCGGCGAAAATAAAGACGGCGATATGCAGCAGATGCAAAAAATAATAATTACTGCCAGTCAGAAGAAAAATGATGACGATCGGAACGAATGAAAGCATGATCGCCGCCATCAACACAAATCCCGATAATATGATGGAAATCATCTGAGATAATTTCAACCGCGACCCGAGAATATACTGGATTATGAAAAAGGCCGGAAAACAGATCAGGAGCGCCAATGCAAAGAGCAGGGCGACCTTTACACCCGAAACGACGGCCTGCAGAAAACTGTGATAGGCCCCCATCACGAGACCGTAGAGAAACAGCATTATAAGAAGAAGGGCGAGACGCTTNAAATTATTGAGTCCCGCTCTTTTCTCCTCCATTATTTTTTCAAAGAAAGACTCCGAGTTTAAAAGAGTGGGAAAAGTATCCAAAGAGAAAAAACTGCCTTTTGACATATCCTGCCTCCTGACTAAAATGCCACGCCATAAAAATACTTAATTTATTACTATTTGCAAGTATTTATTACTATTATTTGCTGTTTATTACTATTTTATATATTTGGCTTGATTCACTGGAAATCCTGATTTATTACATATCTAATTAATATTCAATCACTTACAAAATTTAGCCGGCTTAATTAAAAAATGATAACCAATTCTCTCAATTACCGTAGCCATAAGTAAATGAAGCAATTTGTCTTTTTGGCAAGTTAGGAGGTAACAAGTGATTGAAAATGAAAGAATCCTGGATCAATTACATCGGGCCTATTACGGCGAGGCGTGGCACGGGCCGGCTCTGAGCGAAGTGCTTAAGGGAGTCAGCGCCAGAAAAGCGGTCCTTAAGCCGCTGAAAAAGGCGCATAGCATATGGGAAATTGTTCTCCATATAGCGGGCTGCGAAGATTATGTCAGGCGGCTCATCGAAGGGGAGAAATTGAAACTCACTCCGGAGCAGGACTGGCCGCCGATCGCCCGGACCGGAGAAAAGGCCTGGCAGGAAGCGCTGCGCAATCTTAAAGATATTCATGATCGTCTCGAAGCGACCGTCAGGGCCCTCCCCGATGAAAAATTATATGACAATATCGGTGATGCAAATCAGACGGCTTATCATCGCCTGCACGGTGTCATCCAGCATGATCTCTACCATGCCGGTCAGATTGCTATCCTGAGAAAATGATCATATTTTCATGACGGTTCCCTTTGCCGAAATTATCGAGCGCAACGGCAAAATCTGCTGATAAATTAAACACCGCGTCCTGGCGTGATTGAATTTTAAACAGGCGGAAATCGCAAAATCAATAAACGCCTTAACAAAAATTTACAGATTGCTCCTCTTTTATCCGAAGAATATAAAGGGAAATATAAGGAGCAGATATGAAAGTCGCGGAGCAGGAAAAACAGCAGAAAATCCGCCGCACCGCCTCCGGGGAAATGACGGTCTATGACTTGCGCGCTTCGGAACCAATCGGCAGAATAATAGACATGTCGGCCAGAGGAATGAAATTGCATTCCCCAGAACCGGCCATGGTCCGTAAAGTCTATTATTGCCGGCTCCCGCTGAAACGGGCGGTCAAGGGGTGCAAAGAGGTCTTTTTTGACGCCGAATGCCGCTGGTGCCGCCCCAATGATGAGATTAAAGGATTCAACTCGGGATACGCCCTGCGTTTCCCGACTCAGAAAGACGGTGAGATAGTCCGGGAATTGCTTCGTCATTGGATGGCCGAACAGGCGGATCGGCTAAACGCTCACTATGCGGGCCGCAAATAACGGCATAACTTTTCCTTGAGAAGGGCGGGCATCTCACCCGCCTTTCCGCATAAAACTATTCAAATTATTCCAGATCCCGCCGGTTCACGGCCCTGGATCTTCATTCGAAGGCGCCGAATCGGTGCTTTCATCCGATCCTTGAGCGGAATCACCCGTCTCATCGTCGTTATTTAGTTCCGGAGGAGAAGCCGGTGAAATTTCGGTATCGCCGTCTTCGCCCGAAATTTCGTTCAGAATCGGATCATCGGGATGTTCCTCGTGATACATCTCCAGCGGCATTTTTCCGGTATACCAGGATGGATTGTTGGGGTAAACCGGGGGATTGAATATCGTCGAATAGAAATGCCAGATCAGAATCGCTAATGTGGCCAGAATGGCCTCATAGAAATGGACGACCAGCATGACTCCCAGCGCCCCGACTTTCAAAATAAGCTCGGTCTCCGTCCCGAACCAGAGCGCCATCCCGGTCACCGTCATGACAATCGTTCCCCAAACCAGCGCCCAGTACTCGGCTTTCTCGATATAACTGAAACGCCCGAAACGGGGCGGCTCCTTCCGCAGGCCGAGATCATAAGCCATGGTCTGGAAAAATTGCCGAAAATCTTTCGGGCAGGGACAAATATCCCTGAGAAAGGTCCGCCCCCTCATGCTGAAGAGGGTGACCAGATGCCAGATGGCCGTGGCGATGAATAATATCGCCGCGATAAGATGAATGGTCCGTCGCAGGACAAATCCGCCGGTCCAACCGAACATCATCTTGGCCCACCAGGAGCCGGAATAATGAAAGGCGAATCCGGTAATGGCCAACACCGTGAATGTAATCATCAGGAACGTGTGCTGCCAGAGCTCGTCCCGGCGCATCCGCACCACTTGACGGCCCTGGTTGAGCACCCAGATCCGTTTTCTCAGATCAATTAACCAGTGAACAACCATGGATCCGATTATCACAATTATCGCCCCGATATAAATTATTCGAAACGTTTGACCGGTACGATTCAAAAAAATCCCGGTCGTCTTGTGAATTTCGATACTGGCCAATTGCGGGGTAATGCTTTCATGGCATCGCTTGCATGTCTCGTGCACATTGGCGGGAGAAATCGAAGAGGCCGGATTGGTGGCGGGAAGAATGAGGTGCGACCGATGGCACGAGGAGCAGTTGGCCACCCGCGGGTCGCCGTCGGTGCTTTTTAATCCATGATAACTGTGACGCCACGAATCCATGATATTGGTGGGCAAACCGTACTTGACATTCAACTGCTTATCCTCGTGGCAGGGGGCGCACACCGTCAAAGAAACGCGGGTCGGACCGACTCTGGACTCCGGGTCTTTGACCGGCAAAATCTGGTGCGACCCATGACAGTCGGTACAAATCGGAGTGTCGGTCTCTCCGCGCGCCGCGGCCTGTCCGTGCACCCCGGCTTCATAATCGGATTCAATTTTCGGATGACATCGCCCGCAGGTTTTGGGAATGTTGAAATGATATATGGTCGATTTTGGATTCACCGGGGCCAGAATTACATGGGCGGTCCCTTCAATCGAATGGCAGTCGATACAAGTTGCCACAAGACCGCTGTCGCCTTCCCTCATGCGGGAGTGAACGCTGGTTTGATAAATTTCCACCGGCGTTATCATGGGGATATGATAGGGGCCGACTATTGCTTTATTTTCGTGACATCGTCCGCAGGTAACCGGAAGATTATTCGGATTGGCGCTCGCTTTCGGATCGGAAGGCGACAGAATATTATGTGTCCCGTGGCAATCACTGCAATCAGGAAATAGATTTCCCGCCGATTCCTGCCTGAAACCATGAAATTGATAGGTTGCGGCCACATCATTATGGCAACTGCCGCAATCGACAGGGGGCAAATGTTCCGAATGAGGAATAGTTTTTACCGCCGCATGGCAATCGGTGCAATCGAAAGCGCCGTGAACGGATTTAGCAAAGATGGAACTGTCAATATAAAGCGAAATGGATGCCCCGGCGGAGTCGGTGGTGCTGAATCCCGGGTCGCCATGACACTCGTAACATTGATTCGCCTTAAGATTAGGCACGGCTAAAAAGCAGACTAATATTATGATTTTCCATAATCCCTTTCGGTCCCATGAAAGGTGACATTTTCTTTTCGTACCCGGTAAATGCATATGTGCCTCTCTGAAATATTTTCATCAGAAGAGAATTGTAATATTGGTATTGAAAACAATCCTCGATGTCAAGCCGCCATCTCTGCATGGACAATCTTATTGATATTTGTCCGGGCCGGGATATTGGACAAAATCGGAACTATTGCTTCCGCGCCGTGTTATAACGATTACTAATTGCCAAAAAATCCGCGCCATCAGTGCCGATTCAAATATGGGCTGCATTGCTTGGCTGTAAACGGATGGCCCGACATTGGCTCACGTATCGGTTGGGGGAAAGGAATTCAGAGATGAACGATCAGGACCTTCTTGATAATTTGTGCATAAATTCCCTTCGTTTTCTGGCGGTGGATGCTGTCCAAAAGGCAAATTCCGGTCATCCCGGAATGCCTATGGGCGCCGCCCCCATGGCTTATGTTCTCTGGACCAAATTCCTGAAACATAATCCGGCCGATCCGGGCTGGTTTGACCGCGATCGCTTTGTCCTCTCAGCCGGCCACGGTTCGATGCTCCTATATGCCTTGCTCCATGTCACCGGTTATGACCTGCCGCTGGATGAAATCAAAAAGTTTCGCCAATGGGGGAGTATCGCACCGGGCCACCCGGAACGTTTACATACTCCGGGGGTGGAAGTAACCACCGGTCCCCTCGGGCAGGGTTTCGCCAACGGTGTCGGCATGGCGATAGCAGAGAAACATCTGGCGGCCCGGTTCAACAGGTCGGGGCACCAGATTATCGATCATTTTACGTACGGCATTTGCGGCGACGGTGACATAATGGAAGGGATCTCGTCCGAAGCCGCCTCGTTGGCCGGTCATCTGGAACTGGGGAAATTAATTTATTTGTATGATGCCAATCATATTTCCCTGGCGGCTTCGACTGATTTGACTTTGACGGAAGATGTGCGGAAGCGATTCGAGGCCTATCATTGGCACACGCAGACGGTTGATGACGGCAATAATCTTCAGGCTATAGGCGAGGCCATAACCGCCGCCCGGGAAGAAACCCGGAAACCGTCGCTCATAATAGTTCGCACCCATATCGGCTATGGTTCTCCTAATCGGCAGGACACATTCGCGGCGCATGGTCAACCTCTCGGCGAGGACGAGGTCATCAAAACCAAGAAAAATCTCGGCTGGCCGGAAGACAGGCAATTTTATATTCCGGAAGAAGCCTTAAGACATTTTCGAGAAGCGCTGGCAAATGGCGCCGATGCGGAGAAAGACTGGAAAAATCGTTTTAATATTTACGCCAGGCAGTTCCCCGATGCGGCCGCCGAACTTAATGACATGATCAAAGGTGAACTTCCGGATGGGTGGACCGGGGCAATTCCGAAATTCGTACCTGAAGACGGAAAAATTTCGACCCGCGTTGCCTCCGGAAAAATCATTAATGCTCTGGCGCCGAAAATACCCGCCCTGATAGGCGGAGCCGCCGATCTGGCGCCGTCCACCATGACGGCCATGAAAGATTATGGCGATTTCGAGCCCCCGGATAAAACCGGGGCCGATACCCAGGGTTCATTCGGAGGCGGCTGGAATTGGACAGGTCGAAATCTGCACTTCGGAGTTCGCGAGCATGCTATGGGAGCGATAGCGAACGGTTTGGCGGCCCATGGCGCCATGCTCCCCTTTGTCTCCACCTTTTTAATATTTTCCGACTATATGCGGCCCACTATCCGCCTTGCTTCCCTCATGAAACTTCCCGTCAAATATATATTCACCCACGATAGTATTGCAGTTGGCGAGGACGGCCCCACCCATCAGCCGGTGGAGCATCTGGCGAGCCTCCGGGCGATTCCCGGGCTGATTGTCATCCGCCCCGCCGATGCCGCCGAAACGGCGATCGCCTGGCAAATTGCGATGGAAGAAACCCGACGTCCCGTCGCCCTTATATTAAGCCGGCAAAACCTCCCGATTCTCGACCGTAAGGAATTGGCGCCGGCCGAAAGTGCCAAGCGCGGAGCCTACATCCTGTATGACGCAGAAAATTCGGAACCCGATATAATTATGATTGCCACCGGCTCCGAGGTTGCTCTCACTCTCGGGGCCGCCAAAATATTGCATGATGAAGGTATTGGCGTCCGCGTCGTCTCGATGCCCAGCTGGGAATTGTTTGGAGCCCAGGATGATGCGTATCGCAAGGCGGTGCTTCCCGATACGATTCGAACCCGCTTGGCCGTTGAAGCGGCCTCGCCGCTCGGGTGGGAGAGGTGGGTCGGTATCGACGGCGATGTGATCGGAGTCGATAAGTTTGGGGCCTCGGCTCCCGACCCCCGGGTTCTCCAAGCGTACGGATTCAGCATCGAAAATATCTGTGAGCGGGCCAGAAAATTAATCAAGCGCCGGGAGGTAGTACAATGATGCATGTCTTGCGGATGCGGAAAGATTAGCGTCACCATGAATACAATTATTAAGAATCTCTTTCTTGATATCGGAGGCGTTCTCCTGACTAACGGGTGGGATCGCCGGGCAAGGCAAGCGGCCGTAGAGCGGTTTGACCTCGATTTTGATGAATTAAACGAGCGTCATCATTTGACCTATGATACCTATGAAGCCGGAAAACTGAGTCTCGACGAATATCTTCACCGGGTCATATTCTTCAAGAAGCGGTCGTTTAGACCCGAGGATTTCAAACAGTTCATATTGGAGCGCTCGCGGCCCCATGCGGACATGATGGATTTCGTAAGAAATATCAAAACTCGGTACAACCTTAAGAGCGTGGCGATTAGTAACGAAGGCCGGGAATTGACCGATTACCGCATCCGGGAATTCAATTTGGCTTCGATTATTGATATTTTTGTATCCTCCTGTTACGTCCATTTGCGGAAGCCGGATTTGGATATATATCGAACGGCTCTTGAAATATCTCGGTCCGAGCCCGATGAAGTTCTGTATATCGATGATCGCGCCATGTTTGTCGAAGTCGCCGCGACTCTCGGGATCCATGGCATTTATCATAAGGATCTGGAATCGACCCGACAGGCCTTGGCCGGATATGGATTGATTATTTAGATAACGACTGTTTGACAAAGTTAATTAAAACTGAATATAATGGAAATTAATACAATGGATAATTTCAAAGGTGATATCGGTCTTGTCGGCCTCGGCGTCATGGGACAGAATCTGGCGCTGAATATTGCCGATCACGGATTTTCGGTGGTCGGAATGGATCGACAGGAAGATAAAATAAAGGCCCTGGTCGCCCGTGGCGACGGCCAAAATGTGCATGGGGTCGGAACAGCCGCGGAGTTAGTCTCCAAACTCAAATCACCCCGAAAGGTCTTGCTTCTGGTCCCCGCCGGCGGACCGGTCGATTCTGCCATTACCGAATTATCGGCCAATATGGGGCCCGGTGATATTATTATCGATGGCGGGAATTCGCATTTCACTGACACCAATCGTCACGCCGCCGAACTTGGCCGGAAGAAAATTAACTTTCTCGGCGTGGGAATTTCTGGAGGCGCCGAAGGTGCCAGATATGGACCCAGCATGATGCCGGGCGGACCGAAAGAATCGTATGAACAGGTTCGTTCCATATTCGAAGCGATTTCGGCCAAAGTCGAGGGCGAGCCGTGTGTTACCTACCTCGGCCCCGGAGCGGCCGGACATTATGTAAAAATGGTTCATAACGGGATCGAATACGCCTTGATGCAATTGATCGCCGAGACCTATGACATACTGAGGCGCATCGGGGGATTGTCGAATGACGATTTGGCCGGTATATTTGAGGATTGGAATAGGGGAGCGATAAATTCCTTTCTCATGGAAATAACTTCAAAAATTCTGAGAGTGAAAGATAACCGCACCAATCAGCGGCTGATCGATATGATTCAAGATACCGCTCACCAGAAAGGAACCGGGAAATGGACCTCGCAGGATGCCATGGAACTCCAGGTTCCCGTTCCGACAATCGATGCCGCCGTAAGTGCACGGGATTTGTCGGGGTTCAAGGCTGAACGGGAAATAGGAGCCAAAATATTTCCCCTTGCATCTCAGGCATCATTACCGGACACCGCCAAACTTGCGGGGAAACTGAGCCGGGCCCTGCAGTTTTCCATGATTGTCGCCTATAATCAAGGAATGATGCTTCTTCGAGCGGCATCCCGCACCTACAAGTACAACTTGAATCTGGCCGATATCGCTCGTATCTGGCGCGGCGGTTGCATTATCAGGGCCGCTATGCTGAATGATATGAAAGAGGTCTTTCAAAATGAACCGGGCCGGGAAAACCTGATGACTGCGGAACCGTTCGCCGATATCCTGAAAAACTATCGTCCAGACCTGAGCGAAATAATTAAATTGGCGGCCGATCATGAAATTGCCTCACCCGGTCTGGCCAGTGCCCTGGCTTATTTCGATGCTTTTCGCACCTTTCGTTTACCGGCCAACCTGATTCAGGCCCAGCGGGACTATTTCGGCTCGCATACGTACGAACGGATCGATGATGACGGAATCTTCCATACCGATTGGAACTGAACGGAAGGAGAATGGATGAAATTGACGCGCAAACCGGAACCGGCCGTAATTACCATATTTGGGGGCGGAGGTGATCTCACCTGGCGCAAACTCGTCCCCGCCCTGTACGACATTTATCGCGAAAACTGGCTCCCCGATCGTTTTGCTATAATTGGCGCGGACAAAGTTGATTTTGCCGAGACTTCATATCGAAAGCGATTGGCCGACGGCGTCGGCAAATTCTCTCGGCACAAAAAGTCCGCCAGGACCTGGAATGAGTTTGCATCGGCAGTAACGTACCAGAAACTGGATTTCACCAAAAAGAATTCCTATCGCATTCTCGCGGCCAAAATAGACAAATTGGCAAAAGAGTGGGATACCGAGGTCTGCCGAATCTTTTATTTGGCCATTCCGCCATCATTTATCGAGCCGGTATCGCGTCTCCTCTCCGAAACGGGCCTGGTAAAGAATTGCGAATGCGACCGTGTGGTCATCGAAAAACCTTTCGGGCACGACTATCAAAGTGCCCACAAACTCAACGAAATGATGAAGGGATGTTTCGATGAGCGCTCCATTTTTCGGATCGATCACTATCTGGGAAAGGAGACGGTGCAGAATATCGTCGCCTTCCGCTTCGCCAATGCTTTCTTCGAACCGCTCTGGAACCGTAATTATATCGACCATGTCCAGATAACCGTATCCGAGGAACTGGGGGTCGGACACCGGGGTGCCTATTATGAAAATGCCGGGGCGCTCCGGGATATGGTCCAGAATCATCTGATGCAGCTTCTCTGCCTTACTGCCATGGAACCGTCGGTGGTCTTCGCCCCGGATGAACTGCGCGATCGCAAAGTCGACGTCCTCAGGGCCGTGCGGATATACGTGCATGACGAAGTGCCGAAGTTCGCGGTTCGGGGGCAATATGGCTCCGGCTGGATTCGAAGAGATGCGGTGCCCGGGTACCGCCAGGAAAAAAATGTTGCCCCGGATTCCTCAACCGAAACTTTCGCCGCCCTGAAGCTTTTCATCGACAACTGGCGCTGGCAGGGGGTCCCCTTCTATCTTCGCACCGGTAAACGCCTGCGCGATACTGTTTCAATGATTGCCATTCAATTCAAACCAATTCCCCATCAGGCTTTTCCCCCGGAGGCGATCGAGGCCTGGCAGCCGAACCGTCTCATAATCAGTATCCAGCCCCGCAAGAAGATATTACTCCGCTTTCAAACCAAACGGCCGGGACTGCGAATGATTCTCAATCCGGTCGATATGCAGTTCAACTATTCCGACTCGTACTCCCAGGATACCCCCGATGCTTATGAGACCCTTCTGCTGGATGTCTTGCTGGGCGACCAAACCTTGTTCATGAGGCATGACCAGATCGAAGCGGCCTGGAAAATAATCGATCCGATTACCAAAGTCTGGGATGTCTCCGCCCCGCCGGACTTTCCCGACTACCCGGCCGGGAGCTGGGGGCCGGAGGAAGCCCAGGCGCTTATTGCTCAGGACGGTCACACCTGGCTGTCTCTACCACTGGACGAAGATGTCGGCCATAATATTTTGGAAAAATGATTCGGGTCTTCGACCATATCGATGCGTTAATCAATGATGCGGCCGAGCGACTGGTCGCCGCAGCCGAGGAATCAGTCAGATCCAGGGGTCGCTTTATACTGGCGCTGTCCGGCGGTCAATCGCCGCTCCCCCTGTTTCAAATTTTGGCTCGGCCGCCATACCATGACAAAAGTTTCTGGAGAGATACTTTTATATTCTGGTGCGACGAACGGTATGTCCCTTTGGATGACGAGAGGAGCAATGCCGGAACGGCGATGAGGGTCTTTCTAAATCATGTTGCCGTACCCCAAAAGAATATAGCGGCAATGTACATCGAAGGTGTAAATGCGGAACAAGCGGCAGAAATCTATGGAGCCAGAGTCACAAAATTATTGGGTGCCGACCAATTGCACCTTGATTTGGCCCTTCTTGGCTGTGGCAAAGATGGGCATACGGCATCACTTTTTCCCGGCAGTCCCGTAATAAATGAAACCTCCTCTCCGATACGGGCGGTAAATCCTCCCCAGAGCCAGGTTCCTCGGATTACTATGACTCCGGTTCTCTTGAACCTGTCGCGGATTATCATGTTTATTGTTTATGGGAATGAAAAATCCGAGGCCGTGCACGCGGTTATTGAAGGACCTCCTGACCCGATCAAGTACCCGGCGCAAATAATCTTACCGACCAGCGGCGAACTGGTTTGGCTTCTCGACCGCGAGGCCGCCGTACTTCTAGGGCCGGATTCCAACGGGGCTGATTGAATTAGCCAAATTTCGCCGGAACCGCATACCGATATTTATTTTACTTCCCGCCTTTAATCTGATGCAATTGACGCGAAAATTCAACGATAAATTATCACCCTGGTCCCGGCCGCGCGATCCCCAAAACGGGCCTTTTCAGAAGATGTCAGAATCAAAATGACTCCAAGTATGTTCAGCGCCGGAAGCGCGTCGACAATCCGAAGCAAATTTCTGACGGCGGATCGGCCCAATCCCGGCCGGCCGCCGCCTATTTTTGTCACGCGCAGACCCAATAGCCATTTGCCGAAGGTGGCGCCGAAAATACCTTCCAAAATGATGAAATAGATGGCGATAACACCCAAAAAAATCAGGCATAGAGGATCCGTGATAAGCCATCCATAGCCCCAAAGATGATTATCCCGGCCCATGATCCAAACACCCTTGACGATCCTCGTAACCGGAAAAAAGAACAGACTCAACGCGATAATATCGGTGGTTAGCGCCAGGAAGCGTCTCCAAAGACCGGCATAGTGGGTGTCGGATTCAGAAACCATAAATTAAAACTAAAATTATCTTTGTCCCGACCGCAAGTGATTTTGTTTCTATTTTTATCAGCGCGAAGGAAACTGACGTTTCACCACGGCCGCAATCCGCGATCAAGGGAGCGCCAATTTGTACTTCACCAATTTTTTATCCCCTGATCCATTCTCCAGAACCGCGTAAATATATCCATCGGATAATTGCAGATTGTCAGGATTGGAAAAAATATGCCAGCCATTCTCTACGGCAACGCGGCCATAGTATAAGTGGCGGCCCTCCGGGGAGTAAATATTGATAATTTGCCCGGTCTGTTCACCTCCGAAATTGTCCGAACTGAAGAGATAGATAAGACCATTTACCACCTGGAGCCGATTGTAATAGGTCATTTGATTCGGAAGCGCCGCGATCATCAACGCGGCCTGTTCCGCGGGGACCTTTGACCGGGCGAAATGATTTTTCTTATCCTCCTCACTTATCGGCTGTCGTGTTCCGGTGAATGAAAATGAATCAATCGTGCCCGCGTCGCCATTCAAACGATAGACTTTCGAATCGCTGTTCTTGCCAAAATAGATACTGCCTGTTGCACGATCCAAACCCAACTTCAATTGAGGCGTCAATCCCACAATGACGACTCCTTGTGACGGCCTCTTCTCCTCGTCAGACAGGGCGAATTCACGGATCACCGATTCCTTGCCGGATTGCAGGTTGACATGAGTCAGGGCGGCGATCCCTCCGGGAGCGTCTCCCAGCGCCCCGGGAGCCACCCAGAATTCGTTTTCGTTTTTGAATGCCAGCGGAAAACGTACGAAAAGATTATTTGCCGCGGCCTTGACAAACTGCCCCTTACTTGAATAGAAATAGATTTTGTCGGGGGCACAAACGGCCGCATAATCACCAGCGGGAAAGCAATTGATATAGAACGGGACGTCGCCGGGATTATCACCCTGCGCAGCAAAAGCGGTGATAAGTTTGCCGGCGCTGTCGATAATATAACTTTGTTTTCTTTCGAAATCTCGGAAGTATAGAGTTCCGTCATCGGCGACCCGCGGCTCGGCCGGACGCAACAATTGATTATCACCTATTTTTGTGATTTCCCAGACCTTTTCCAACTTGAAGGGCCATTCTTGCGCTTCAGATTTGCCGGCTCCTCCGGCACTGCCGACGATGATCAAAAAAATAAATACTGCGGTTAAAATAATACACCAAGCCATTTTCATAATAGATTTCCCCCTGATTGAAATTTCTAATGCAAGATTTGCGTTTTCTGAATAAATCAAGATGGTGATTCCCCGAATCTCAAAATACCACCATAAATTACGTGGATAATTTGTTCAATGTTTCACGGGCTAAATAGAGAGATTTTGCCAAAATGCCCGGCCATTTATTTCTGCACGAGAGATTAATGGAGAAATTGAAATGCCCCGAAGGCCGGCGGCCCTTTAACCATCACGGCGGATTGGCAGCATCCTTATGTCCTGCGTCAACTTCCGCTCAGCGGCCGACCATTTTTTCCAGATTTTCAGGATATCTGTTTCCCTGAACCTCAATCTTTGAGGCGGCATCATCGATCTCGCGCAGGTCATCGCTAGAAAGATTAATTTCCGCCGCTCCGAGATTTTCCTCCAGACGGCTCGGCTTTGTCGTTCCGGGAATAGGGACAATCCACGGTTTCCGGGCCATCAGCCATGCCAGCGCTATCTGAGCCGGGGTGGCCTTTTTCAGTTTCGCAGTTCTGCGAAGGAATTCGACGAAAACCTGATTCTCTCTCCTCGCCTCGGGCGTGAAGCGCGGGAGGTTGTTGCGAAAATCGCTTTTNTCAAAGGCGGTGGTTTCATCTATTTTCCCCGTGAGAAAACCCCGGCCCAAAGGGCTGAAGGGAACAAGCCCGATACCCAGTTCCTCAAGAAGCGGAAGAATTTCCTCTTCGGGATTTCTCCACCACAGAGAGTATTCGTTCTGAAGCGCCGTTACCGGCTGGATCGCATGTGCCCGGCGAATCGTCTTGGTCCCCGCCTCCGAGAGACCAAAATGCCTTACCTTCCCTTCCTTTATAAGATCCTTTACCGTCCCGGCCACGTCTTCAATCGGCACTTCAAGGTCAACGCGGTGCTGATAAAACAGATCTATGGCGTCGATTTTGAGTCGTTTAAGCGATGCCTCGGCGACTTCTCTGATATGCTCCGGACGGCTGTCCAGGCCGACCTGCTCACCTTTAGGGCCGAATTTGAAACCGAACTTGGTCGCTATGACTACCTCATCACGATAAGGTCCGAGGGCCTCGCCGACCAGTTCCTCGTTTATAAACGGCCCATAGGCCTCGGCGGTATCGAAAAATGTCACGCCGCGTTCTACCGCCGACCGGATAAGGGCGATCATCTCCTTCCGGTCTTTAGCCGGGCCGTAACCATGGCTCATTCCCATGCAGCCAAACCCTATAGCCGAAACCTCCAGATCGCTTTTGCCGAGTTTTCGCTTCCGCATATCCGTAACTCCAAATTTAAAAGACAAAGATCCGAGTGATATCGCCCCCCTCCACACACTAAAATATTACCGGGGCAATGTCAATAATTATATGATACGCATGAAAAAGGCGGATCGAATGAACCTGCCTTTAACGGGGCTTTCCGAGCGAACCCTGCTTCAATAGCAGCATCTACTTCGTTTACACCGTAACTCTCGCCTGGAGATAATCCTGGGATAACCGGAGGTCCATCCACAATTGCTCTCGCAACCGGCGCCAAAACTGCGTATAAACCGTAAAATGGTTTGCCGGTGATAATATTAAATTCCACGTCCGCGAAACAAAGACAGAATTTACTCTCAACTTGAACACCCGGGAAAGACTTTTTCTGAGCAGGTCTTTCTTATTCACTGCCGGTCAGCAAAGCACCGACGGTGGGGATGAACTCCGGACCGCGCCCGTAATTCTGGCCAGTCGCAGATGACTGATTTGAAGGGCCCCGAACTAACCGGGCAAGAACTGAAAGTGAGGATGATATTGGACAAAGTGTACAAAAGAGAGATACCGGCCGCGAGACAAGCCCTGGAAGAACTTAAAGCAAAGTTCTCCGGCCTCGAATCAAGGACTGACTGGTACAAACTGCGCATTGAACCGTTATTAAGACACGCGAGAACGCTGGAGCAATTATTGCTGTCGCCGGAGTTCTCCCGAGAGACGTCGCGATTGACACGGGGCGTGGTGATGTTCCGCTCGGACTTGGTTTATCTCAGGGAAAATCTCAGAGCTTTGCAGCTGATTCTCAAATCCGGCGCGGTCCGGACCGGAACAGCCGGTGGCGGGCAGTCGAACCGAAAGTCGAAGCGTAATCATGGCTGAACGACTTCCTTTGATTCTTTGTCAGACTTCAAGCGGATGGGGGTGATAAACCGCTCTTTGCCGAAAAATCGTCACACCTTCGTAATTCGGATGCAATCTTCGACTACACGCGGAGGTTGCTCGTCGGGTGATCGACTGAAATCTTAACCAATGGCAGACAGAAGAAACATTGCAATATCGTTCCATGTTATAAAATGAATATTGGTTCGTTTGCTTTTGGATTAACCCTAGAACAAAGGGAGGAGGGCACGATGCCCAATAAACAAGAGGCATTTGAAACAAAAGGTGTTACGGTGGAATTACTGACGACGGTCGACCTGGGTCCTGAGATCGCGGGCATGGAAGGGCGCCAACTTCGAATGCGCAAGGTAACAATCGAGCCGGGAGGCGTCTTCGGCCCGATTCACGACCATATAGGCAGACCGGGAACCGTCTACATACTGCAGGGAACGATCACGGACCATCGTAACGGCGTCGCTACGGACTATGGGCCGGGACCGGGGTGGCCCGAGGATAGGAATACCCGGCACTGGCTCGAGAACCGAGGAACGATTCCGGCCGTGGAGGTCTCAGTCGATATAGTCAGGCAAGAGTAAACCCGGGCAAAAGGCCGCATGGACAAAAATACTCTGGAAATAGATTGAAATGATCCCATATCACAATAGTTGAGGCGGGGTCCCCGCGTATTGAACATTATTGAACAATAAAAGAGGATCAACATTATGGTTTCAGGCATTCAAAAAGAAAAGGCCGAACTGTTCTTGAAATTTCATCAAGACGAAGAAATTCTGGTTCTGTTGAACTCCTGGGACATCGGCAGTTCCAAACTGATAGAAGCGAGTGGATACAAAGCAATCGCAACAACGAGTATGGGAATTGCCGCCTCTTTAGGGTATCCCGACTGCCAGGTAATTCAATTATCAGAAATGATTGAAGCCATAACCGGAATCGTAAAGGGAGTACAAGTCCCGGTGACGGTGGATATAGAAGCCGGATATGGTAATAATCTGGATGAAATAATCGATTCCGTCAAAAAGATAATTGCGACGGGAATTGTCGGAATAAACATTGAAGACAGTATTGATTTGAATCCAATATTAATTGATGAGATGGAATTTTGCGAAAGAATATCAGCCCTTCGTGCCTTATCAGATTCAATGGGCTTTCATTTGGTAATTAATGCAAGAACGGATTCGTTTTATACCTCGTCAGGTTCACTGCGAGAAAAATTATCCGAATCTATCAAGCGTGGCAATAAATACCGTGAAGCCGGCGCCGACTGTATATTTGTACAACCTGTATGGGAAAAAGAAACGATTTCAACATTGGTTAAGGAAATTAATGCCCCCATCAATATTCTTTCAAACCCNGCGATCGGGAAAGGAATACCTCCATCTGCCCGCGAACTACAGGATTTAGGCGTGGCCCGTTTAAGTCTCGGTTCGAGTCTAATGAAGGCCACATTGGCTCTAATCAAAAAAGTCGCCGATGAACTGTCCGAGAAAGGAACTTACAATATTTTGTCGGACGCCTTGACACCGCTTCCCGACGCTGCAACAGCTTATAGAATGGCGATAGGGTTGAATAAATGAAGAATTGCTGCCAATGGAGCAATTATCCGGCCCTACGTCAAGAACAACCGAATCAAAAGTCTCCATGCGGGGGAAATTGACTACGTCGCAGCCAGGTTCTGGCAGAGTGAAATTGACTGTTTCTCCAGGCATGCAGCCAATTTTGGTTTGTTGAAATCGAAAACGCGACTATGGCGCCGGCGTCAGACCGTGTTTTCGCATCACTTCGCCGAGCGCGACAAGATTGGGCGGGCCGCTGACGGCGGCACTGATAATCTCTGCACATTCGCGAAAATAGTCGGGCCCGAGAATGCCGGGGGTGACGACGGCAAGCATTTTCGTATCCTGCGAGTAGATGTTATCGAAACGATGTACCGCTCCGCGAGGGATACATAGAATATCGCCGGGCCCAATGTCGGTTTTCTCACCATTAACGGTCCATGTTAATACACCCTCGAGTCCGTAAATAGTCTCTTCATAAGCATCGTGGCTATGGGCGGCAGGCACCTTGGCGCCAACCGGAACATCGAACTCAAAGATGGCGACCGAACCTCCGGATGATTTACCCTCGAGCAGAAAGCGGACCGCCACCCGGCCTATTCTGATTTCTTCGCTTTTCGTGTCAACGGTCATTGGATACCCTTTCCTTGTCTTAGGGACGAACAATTATGAACTTGGACTCTTTCGAGTCCAATCAAACGAAGTTCACGTGATCTAAACAAGGGAACGGCTGCAAATGTTCCTGGTTGCGTCGTTTCAATAAATTTGGACCCATATTATCCACATAAGGAGCTCCCGATCGGTCGTTTGCGGGCACGCGTGCAAACACTCACGGACGCCACTCGACTTTCCGCCGCTAACTCCCGACGCTGAGCACCCAATGGCCCCCGCGCTAACAATATACTTCCCCGACATTTATTAAATTTTTCGGTTCCCACTTTGATTGAGCCCTTCGATGATCGTTGGAACTTCTCTTATCGCCATTATTTTACTCTTAAAATGCGCCGCTCACAAAATTTTTCACTGCCGTCGAATATTCAACCCCTTTCCGGATTCCGGGGAAATTATCCATTATTGCACAAACTGTCCATTTCCGAACGATCGGAACGGCCGACTTACATCTTAATCTATTGAAACACATAGAAATAAGCATTGGCACAAAAATTGATAAAGATATTCTGGATAATGCAAGGATAAAAATGTATGGATCGAGAATTGCCAAAGGAAGTTATTTCGAAACGGCGCCGGCGCCAATGGATCTTTGGAGCAGCGGGACCTGTCCTAATTCTCCTTTTTATTTGGGCGATGGGACAATTAGCCACCCGGTCCGTGGAATGGTCCCGAATCAGATATTCGGTGGCCGAGATTGGCGCCGTTGAAGCCACTGTCAACGCCTCCGGAACCATAGTCCCCGAAATCGAGCAGGCGATTACCGCACCCAATAACAGCATCCTTCGCAAGACTCTTCTTCGACCCGGTGATATTGTCAGGACCGGACAGTCGATTCTTGAATTGGAGCGGAACGACCTTCAGATCGAATATGAAAAGACCAAAGAGCAATTGGAATTATTACAGTACAAAAAGACGCAGATGGAATCAGAATTGGAACGGAAACTGACGGAGTTGCAGGCGTCTAAAGAAGTCAAGGATCTCGAGGCACGATTCGAAAAGATTCAGTACGAACGAACCAAACGGCTGAATGAAATCGGGGCGTGCAGCGATGAAGAACTGCAAAGGGCCACGCTCGCCTCCGAAATTGCCGAGAGGGAATCGGCGGTCCTGAATCTTCAAATCGACAATCAGCGGGCTTCGATGGATATGGAACTGCAATCTCTGGTACTGCAGATTCATCTCCAGGAAAGAGCCCTGAACGACATCAGCCGTCGCCTGACCCTGTCAAATGCTCCTTCCCCTCTTGACGGCATCGTCACCTGGGTAAACGACTCCATCGGATTTCCCATCAGAGAAGGAGATGTTGTGGCGCGGGTGGCGGATTTAAGCCGCTACAAATTGCGGGGCGAAATATCTTCCATAAATTCGGGCCTTCTGGCGCCGGGTCAAACAGTGCGAATTAGAATCGGCGAAAAAACTATTGACGGCAAAATCATTTCAATTTCTCCATTGGTCCGCAACAGCCTGACTTCTTTTGACGTCCGGCTCGACACGCCCGGTGACCCGGTTCTGCGACCGAATCAGCAAACGGAGGTTTTCGTGGTAACTTCCGGTGCCAGAAATGTCCTAAGGGTCTCAAATGGGCCCTTTTATGAAGGGCTTCACGATCAGACTATATTTGTCATCAGGGGTGACCGGGCTGAAGCCCGAAAAGTCGATATCGGCGCCGCCAATTATGACTGGGTCGAAATCCGGGGGGATATTTCCCCGGGCGATACGGTTATTATCTCGGATATGAAAAAACTCCGCGAGACTAAAGGACTCAAAATAAAAAATCGATATGCTGACAATTAACAAAACTCGTGAGGATAAAAATGATAAATCTGACACAGGTTGAAAAAATCTATCGGACCTCCAGCGTGGAAACATTGGCGCTTCGGGAAATAAACATCGATGTTCCGGCCGGGGCCTTTTTTTCCATCATGGGACCTTCCGGTTCCGGCAAAAGCACTCTCCTCAACATCATGGGGCTGATCGATGCCCCGACCAAAGGGGATGTCCGGGTCAATGGCAAAAATGTTGTCGGGATGAATGAAAAGGAACTGGCCCGTCTGCGCAATAAGATGATCGGTTTTGTCTTCCAGAGTTTTCATTTGATCGCCGATCTCAGCGTCGTTGACAATGTTGAATTACCCCTTATTTATCGCAAGATGTCGGCCGGAGAACGAAGGCGTCGGGCGCTGGAGGCCCTGGGGAAAGTTGGTCTGAGCGCGCGAGTCAAGCACTTTCCGACCCAGCTTTCGGGAGGGCAATGTCAACGGGTGGCCGTCGCCCGGGCTTTTGTCGGCAGTCCCGAAATAATCCTGGCCGATGAGCCGACCGGCAACCTCGATTCGGCCATGAGCGATGAAATAATGGATATTCTTCTCGCGCTGAACAAGGAAGATAATGTCACGGTCGCCCTGGTGACGCATAATCAGTCAATCGCCGATCGTACTGATAAAATAATCCGCCTCTTTGACGGCAGTCAGGTAGCCTAGGGGAATGCTATGTTGAAAAATTATCTTAAGATCGCCTTCAAGGGATTGATAAGGAAAAAATATTATACTTTTATCAGCCTTTTCGGAATAGTCGTCACTCTGGTGGTCCTTACAATTTCCGTCGCTCTAATGAATCAAATGGCTACACTGGGGCGACCGGGATCCCGCCTGAGTCGGTGCCTGATTGTGGACCGTCTGGAATCAGAATTCAAAAGGGGCAACATTATAAGCAAGCCAAGTTATTACATGCTTGACAGGTATGTCCGCAATCTTAAAGGTCCCGAGGCGGTTTCCATTTTTTCCGATGCTCATGAAGTAATCATATATTCTGCAAGTACAAGAGTGCCTTTAAAAGTCAGATACACCGATGACGTCTTCTGGGAAATTGCCGAATTGCCCTTTATCGGAGGTGCTTCGTACGGGAAGGAGTCCGTCGATAAAGCCGATATGGTGACCGTAATTACGGATCGCGCCGAAAAACAGATATTCGGCGTGAAGCCGGCTCTCGGTGAATATCTCGAAACCTCCAAAGGGACCTACCGAATTATCGGAATTATCCCCTATAAAGAAATAACCGCCCCGACGCTTAACGCCGACATCTATGTACCCATTACAACCGCCTCGGGGAAAATGAATAATAGAGAATTATGGGGTGCCGAATCGGCCCTCGTTCAGGCCGCTAATAGATCGCAATTTGCGTCCATAAAAAGTGAATTCCAAAATCATATGGATCAGTTGATTAAAGATTTCAAAGATGAAAAGCAATTGAGATCATTTGATTGTTTCATCGGAACGATGAGTGAGTCGATGGCGAATATGGTGAATCAATCCGAAACGGCCTACTTCGCGGGAATAGTTGGACTAATTCTCCTCTTTATGCTCCTGCCGGCCATAAATCTCACCACCATCAACATAAGCCGTATCATGGAGAGATATCCTGAAATTGGCATACGGAAAGCCTTTGGGGCTTCCTCATCCGCATTAATGGGCCAATTCATCATCGAAAACATAATTCTCACCCTGATCGGGGGCGTACTGGCATATTTATTGTCGGGAATAATTCTCATACTTATAAACGGTAGCGGGGTGGTCCCGTGGGGATACATTCGCCTCGATACCACGGTGTTCTTTTATTGCATGGTTGTCACCATATTCTTCGGTGTCTTTTCTGGAGCCCTGCCGTCGTACCGAATGTCGCGCCTTCATCCCGCCGAAGCGCTGAAAGGAATTAGCCGATGATCCGCCAAATCATAAAACTAATCTGGAACCGGAAGAAAAACATGTCCCTTCTTCTGATAGAAATCTTTATGTCCTTTATTGTCGCCTTCATTGTGTGCGACCTGCTTATTTCGAGCATAATCAATTATACCAGCCCGCTTGGTTATAATTACAAAAATCTCTGGGATGTCCGCTTTGAGGCCACCAAAGGAGAGCCTTTTGGAAAACTCGGCGCGGAAAATGCAACCAAATACCGTCTGCTTCTCAGTGAAATAAAATCATTTCCTGAGGTCCGGCAAGCCGGCTTCGTAATCGGAAACATCCCCTACGGCAACATGCGGTTCAATAATACCTTTGGGTCCAATGGTTCGCCGATATATACCGGAGTCAGCTATGTGGGCGACGATTATCTCGAGACCATGCAAATGTCGTTGGTCGAGGGAAGATGGTTCGACAATCAGGATAACGGCGCCGTCGTGGAACCGATTGTCATAGATGAGACACTAAAAAGGAAAATTTTCGGGGACAACCGGGCGGTTGGAGAACATATCGAGGATATGGCTGCCGAGGAACAAAATAAGAAAGAGGTAAAATATAATATAATTGGCGTTGTCACGACCTTTCGCCCGCGCGGGGAGCTGAATGAACCGGAAGGCGAACTGTTTATGCGCCAGTTGTGGGATGATTCGTCAAGTACTCCCTATGCGGCGATGGTCCGCGTGCAGGATGGCACCACTGCCGCCTTTGAACTCAATCTGCAGCGGCGGTTATCATCGCTGGCCCCCGATATCAATTTTCGAATAGTCCCTCTCTCGGAAGCCCGTCAAGATAAATTACTGGAAATTGGACTCACTATTTTGCTTCCGCTGTTCATCGCCGCTTTCCTGCTGTTCAACGTGGCCCTGGGTCTGTTTGGAATCTTTTGGCAGTCAATTAGCCGTCGCCGAAGCGAAATCGGTCTGAGGCGCGCCATGGGAGCCGATTCCCGAAAAATACCTTTTCAAATCTGGGGCGAAACAATGGCCCTTGGGACATTCGCCATGCTGGCCGGAATTCCGATTGTGGTCAATCTGGCCGTCCTGGGATTGTCCCGACCTTTCGGAAGCGGGGTCTTTTTCTTATCTATTGTATCCGCTGGCGGATTGATATATCTTATTTTAACGGTATGTGCGGTTTATCCCAGTTTGCTGGCGGCTCGGATCCAGCCGGCGGAGGCGCTCCATGATGAGTAGGAGTCCGAACGATCAATAAAGCGCCTCAGGAAAAAAACACAATGATATTGATTGTCGATGATGACAATGCTGTCAGAGCTTCTCTTAATTTTCTCTTGAGAAAATCCGGGTATGAGACGGCCGAGGCCGAGGATCCCCAAGGGGCTCTTGCGGCAATCGCCGGTAAAATCCCATCTTTATGCATTCTTGATATGAATTTTTCCCGTGCCACCTCGGGTGAAGAAGGACTGGCGCTTCTGAAACAAATCAAAACGGATTATCCCGATCTGCCGGTAATCCTCATAACCGCCTGGGGTTCAATATCGCTGGCGGTGAAGGGGATGAAACTGGGGGCTTCCGATTTTATCACCAAGCCGTGGAACAATGACTTCCTTCTGGCTTCGGTAAAGACAATTCTGCATCTGTCGCAACAAGATGGTTCGCCGGATACGGCAACGTATGATCGAACCGGACTAAATCAATTATACAATTTTGAAAGTATAATCGGATCGGACGAGAAATTACTGGAAGTATTGAGGATTGCGGGGAAGGTGAGTTCTACCGACGCTTCGGTCCTGATCCTGGGCGAAAGCGGCACCGGAAAAGAAATAGTGGCTGAAGCCATTCACGCCAATAGCCGGCGGAAAAATGGGCCGTTTATAAAAGTCAACCTCGGCGGGATACATACGGAACTATTTGAGAGTGAGATGTTCGGGCATAAGAAAGGGGCTTTCACCGGCGCCATTCAGAATCGTGTCGGACGATTTGAATTGGCTCATGAAGGCACGATATTTCTCGATGAGATTGGTGACATCGATGCCGCCAGTCAGGTGAAACTCCTGCGTGTCCTTCAAGATCGAAGTTTTGAGGCCCTGGGGACAAGTATCCCCCGAACCGCCGATTTTCGCCTGATCAGCGCCACCAATCAAGACCTGGCACGGAAGGTGGCCTCCGGTCAATTTCGGGAGGATCTCTTTTATCGAATAAATCTCATATCTCTATATCTGCCTCCACTGCGGGAACGCCGCAAGGATATCCCCCTCCTGGTGCAGTTTTTTGCCGACAACATCAAGCAGCTTTATGAACGTCCCGAATTGCAGATAAGCCCCGCCGCCATGAATTGGCTTCAAGCCCTGCCCTGGCCCGGAAATATCCGGGAGTTAAAGAACCTCGTCGAAAGGACAGTGCTGGTCACGACGCACGATTCCCTTGAAATCGGAGATTTTCAAAGGCATTATGAATTGTCGCCGCGGCAGGCGGAGACCATTACGCTTCCGGCGGTCGGAACCGTGACTCTGGAAGAGATGGAAAAGTCGATGATTAACAGGGCGATGCAATTTCATCAGGGGAATATCAGCAAAGTGGCCCGCTCCCTGGGGTTGAGCCGAGGCGCTTTGTACCGCCGGCTCGAAAAATACGGTCTTCCCTATGAAACTTCGCAATAAATTTCTTTATTTTGTAATAGCTCTTCATCTGATTCTTACCGTTTTGGCCTATTTCCTGCTGGCATACAATAAATTTCTCTTCTTTGGAATGCAATTGCTCGTCCTTATCAGCGCCGCCGTTTCCTATCGTCTTTATCGCAACTTTGTCAGGCCGCTTGAAATTCTGGCGGCCGGAGTGGATTCGATTCGCGACCGCGATTTCAGTTGCACCGTTACGAAAACAGGAAATGACGAACTGGATCATCTGATTGAAGTTTACAATCGGATGATTGAACAGTTGCGGCTGGAGCGGCTCAGCCAGCAGGAGCAGAATTATTTCCTGGAGCGCCTGATTAATGCGGCCTCAATCGGCGTGGTGGTCCTCGATCTGGACAAGAAGGTCTCCCTTATTAATCCGGCCGCCGAAAAAATACTCGGCGCTTCTCTCCCTTTAACCGCCGGTCGACCTCTTATTGACAAAGGAGGTGAGCCGTTCAATTGCCTGGCGGAAATGGAACCGGGAGAGTCGCGCATCATCCGGTTCGGCGGCATCCGCGTTTATCGCTGCCATAAATCGCAATTTCTGGACCGCGGTTTTCATCGCCAGTTTCTTCTGCTTGAGGAGTTGACGGCGGAGATAATCGGGACACAGCGGACCGCCTATGAGAAAGTCATCCGGGCCATGTCGCATGAAGTCAACAATTCGGTTGGGGCCATAAACTCCATCCTTAATTCCGTCCTCGACTACGAATTTCAGCTGAATGAGAATGATCGCACCGATTATCATGAAGCCGTCAGCGTAGCCATCGAACGAAATCGCCGTCTGGGCAAATTCGTGGAAAATTTTGCCGATGTGGTACGAATCCCGCCGCCGAATAAAGTAAAATATGATGTGCACAAATTACTCAAATCGATCCACTCCCTGATGAATGAGAACAGTTCGGCACGAAATATCGAATGGCGCCTGGAACTTTCTCCTCATACCCTTGATGTCGAAATCGATGTCAGTCAGATGGAACAGGCCTTGATAAATATTTTTAAAAATGCTACCGAAGCCATCGACCGGAACGGGTTCATAATTATCCGCACTTGCCCCAATCCCAAAATGCTTAGCATCATTGATTCCGGTCGGGGTTTTGATCCCTATATTTCATCCAATTTATTTGTTCCCTTTTTTACCACAAAGAAGAATGGTCAGGGCATCGGACTCACCCTGATCCGGGAAATACTGATGAATCACGGATTTGCTTTTAGCCTGAAAAAAAACGATGACGACAAAACGGAATTTCAGATAGTATTTGGGAATTGAGGACGCCTTTGACAACTATCCCTGAGTTTACTTGTAAGGGGCAAATAATAATGGGACCCGGACACCAGTAGTCTTTTCCATCTAAATAAAACCAATTGCAAAAGAGGGGCTTAGGAGATGAATTCCGCAACCGGCTGATTGAGAAACACGGCAGCGTAACCCGGGAATTCAGGCTATGTCGACACCCGAGTTGCATCTATTTAAGTAGGCTGCACTTGACACACCGGGGAAACTATGATATATTTCCGATGGTCTTTGCGCCGTACCGGCCCCACGTCGGGATCCGTGCGGCTAACCGGAAAGGAGGTAATTCGAGTTATGCGTATGAATTTTGCGCGGAGTCATACTGTGAAAGCGAGTCGGATCACCTTCGCCAACCTCGGCTAACTTCAAACCCGATTCCTCCAAAATGGCTCCGAGTTTCAAAACACGGTAAAAGGAGTCATGAATGATCAACCTTACAAATGAAAACGGTATCAACTGCGCCAGCCTGATTGTTTTTCAAGAGGATCGCGCGGGGTGGGCCATCGTTGTCTCCTGGAAAAAGGGAGTCGATGGACTTCCGGATGAGCGCAGCTTCCATGAAGCTCTCGAATCAAGCATCGCGGAATGCGAGAAGGAGGGTGCGCTCTACATTAGCAGTCGTGTGATTACTGCAAACGAAGGTGTCGATGAAGCGCTGACATCCGCTCGCGCCGCGCTTCATCGCAATTTCCTCTCCGCCCGCGGTTTTGCGAGGGGCGAGGATCGCGTCGAGTACCAAATGGATCTCGCGGATGCACTAAGTAGGCTTGATGCGGCGGAGAATGACGCTGATCTTGTCTGGGAATGCGTCAACGCGGAATGCGAGTCGGATCTCGCGCGGGCGGTCGACTTGTTCCGTCAGGCAAGCGAGAGCGACCCGGCATCGAATCCGGACGAAGATATTACGGGATTTTTAAGAGCCCTTATCGAGGAGAAAGAAACGGTCCAGGCCCCCGAACGACTCCAGATCGGGATGTGTGGGAACGATCCCGCCGCGGTTCTCGCGCTCAAAACCTATCCTAGTGACGGATGGTCGACTATCTACTACCTTGGCGTTTTGCCCTCCTTCCGCGGGCGCGGATTTGGTGCAGCCGCTATGCTTCAGGCGCTCCATTCTCTAAAGACCATGGGCGGGAAAACCTACCATGACGGAACCGCATCGAGAAACGCAGCAGCGCTGGCTCTTTTCGCACGCCTTGGCCGGCCCCCATTCCGGGTTATGGAGACATGGAGATTGAAAAGATAGACCGAGGTTCGACCGATCGTTATGAGAGCCGAGCGCCACTCTTCGGTGACAGTATCTTATAAACACATAAGCCGCTGTATCACAGCGGCTTATCAAAAATGGTGGACCCTACGGGACGAATTCTGCGACCGGTAGTCGAAAGCGCAGGCTGAATTCCCTGGAAAAAAAAATGGACCCGACCTCACTCTCCTCAGACTCTTTTGAGCTTCCAGTTCCGAGTCCGTTTACACTACACCGGAATCGACGGAAGTCGGTGGAAAATAATATGAGTTTATAAAAAGGCTGCCGATCGAGCCTGTTGCAAACGACTGAAGTTACCTGACAGGAAATCAGACCACGACTCCCCTGCTTTTAAGAGCGACTCCCGATCGGATTGTTGAAAAACATAATTTTCTCAAAAAGTGCTGCCAGCCCGATTCCTATCCCAAACATGAGGTAGTCCAGCGGATCAAATGTTCGACCAAAAATCGGAACGCCGAAGCACTGCATCGTTTCCGTAATGGCTCCAATCGCGAATACAAAGGTACCTCTGGCAATGCCACTGCGCGCGATCGGTTGCACGCTGACACCAAGAACCAGATACATTGCTAATGGAAGGAGGATGTCGATCATATAACCGTTGACGAAAGCCCGAAAAGGACCATGATAAGTTGGACCTGTGATGAAGTGAAGTAATCCAACGATCACGGCGACGGACACCGCGATAGCCTTGCGTTTGAAAAGAAATCGGCTCATTGGAATAGCCTAACACAGTCTGACGGTGCCAAGTGGAGGGAGGGCCGTTCAAAGCGTGGCATTGTCTGGTTCCAGCTCACGGCCTCAATATAATCACTACAGTTGTTTTTAACA
Organism: Candidatus Zixiibacteriota bacterium; assembly: GCA_900498245.1. NCBI lineage: Bacteria > Pseudomonadati > Candidatus Zixiibacteriota > Candidatus Zixiibacteriota bacterium. The sequence continues at coordinate 517,231 of LS998015.1, read as the reverse complement.
GAAAAATATGATGCTTTAATGCCAATCAAAAACCCCGGCCGAAACCGGGGCTTTTTCATTCTATGGCGGGGCCGACGAGACTTTCCGTCCCGGGGCGTAACGACCTCCTACGTGATACTCCCAATACAAGCGGCCCCAACCTCACTCTCCCCTGATTTCTGTACAATTTGCCTTCGACGTGCCGCTTAACTATGCGATTCTTGACGTAACGTATTCGAGAGTATTAAGATAATGAAAATGGGCAGGGAAAGTAACCTCATTCATTACGTCTGAAAATATAAATCGCCCATCCTATAGTATCTCTGCCCCACTTGAGGTAGATGTCCTTATCCGACGTAACTCGGTTCATGAGTTCGGTTATGTCCGGGTCATCGGGATTCTGACGCGCGTATTCATCAGCCGCCAACCACTGCAGGCCCTCATATTGATCCCAGTCATTTTTGTCGCTGACAATGGTATAGACAAGTTGAAGCCCCTGTTTCTCTCCAGCCTTGACATTATCGGCATGAGTCCCAAAGTCCCCCTTTTGACTGCCTGATGCATCCAGATATTCCTGCGAGGGATCACGGAGCCAGAATGGCTCGCCTACGATTACCAGGCCGCCCGGGACAACCCAGCTTTTCAATGTTTCTAGCGTTTCATTGTGGCCTTTAAATACCCAGCTGGCCCCGATGCAGGCGGCCATTTGCAGGCTCGCAGGTTGTTCCGGCCTGAAATCGGCACCATCCATCTTTGTGAATTCGATGTTGGGCTTGAACAATCTGTCGGCGGCTTTCTTTTTGCAATCTTCGATGCAGTATGGGGATATATCTACTCCGAATCCTCTTACTTCATATTGCTCGGCCAGTCGAATCAAAAACTCTCCTTTGCCGCAGGCGATATCGACCACTCCGGCCCCTTTAGGCAGGTTCAGAATCTTGACGAGATGTACTAGTTTGGCTTCGCTTGTGGGATTGCAAACCAGGTGCTTTTTATGCGTAATACCGTAGAATTTCCAGATATCCAAAGCCACTCCGCATTTATATTTAAAAGGAAATTACTACTTTAAGGACCCATTTGTCAATTGGGAAGTAACTCCGGCTTGGTTCCGGATTGGCGGAGTCACTATAAGCGGTATTATGCCCTATATACAAAAAACCCTTTGACATATTTGCTAAAGGGTCCGAGTTTCAATCAAAGCGGCCCCGACCTCACTCTCCCCGTACTTTTATCGAGTTTGTACTCCGGGTGCGTTTTGGCCACCCCAGCTCAAGTGGAACGCGTTGGCAAACAATCTGTTAGCTGGTTGCGCATAGATTTCTCACGTTATCAAATTGAGGCGTTCACATATGCCGAGGATAAATGTACCCCCTTACTCATTGGTCTCTAGAACCTGCTGCAGCACTACTGCCTGGTTGATCTTTTCGCTCTTGGCACCATACAGCAATGTTAGTCCGTCTTTATCTGCGATCTTCCTAAGGCGCCCGAGTTCACCGTTCTTCTGACGCAGTTCACGCCTGTAGCGCTCTGCAAAATCTGCAAACCGATCCTCGCGATGGCCAAACCACTTTCGGAGTTCGGCGGACGGCGCAATTGCCTTGTTCCACTCATCCAGGTTCGCATCAGCCTTTCTGATTCCACGAGGCCAGAGCCGATCGATCAGAATTCGGTGGCCGTCCTTATCGTCAGGCATCTCATAAATGCGCTTGATTTGAACGTGAATCGCCATTTCTAATACTCCGCGACAGTGGGCCGTTTCCCACCCAGTTCTTCAGACATTATACGAACCAGGGACCGTTCTGAAGCTTATGGCCAGACGGTTCCAGCCGTTGATGCTCACAATCGCCATCGTAAGGACAACAAGTCCATCTTCACCAAATTGCTCCTTTGCGGCAGAGTAAAGTCCATCACTAATTTCAGTTTGAGCAATAAGCGTGAGCGCTTCGGTCCATTGCAGAGCTATCCGCTCACGGTCAGTGTAGAACGGAGTTTCATGCCAGGCACTTAAGGCATAAAGCCGTTGTTCTGACTCACCTGCCTTGCGTGCATTTTTGGTATGCATATCTATACAGAATGCGCAACCATTTATCTGTGATGCCCGTAACTTTACAAGCTCAAGAAGTGATTTGTCGATTCCAGCCGCCTCAACAAATCGTTCCAGTTCAAATAACCCTGCAAGCGCTTGTCTGTATTTTTTATTGAAGTCGATTCTTGGATTCATAGCACTCATTTTTGACTCCTAATTTCAACAGTAATTGCCAAGTGTTTGCCCGGCCTTTCACCTTACAAATAGCGTCAGCGATCTTTCTTTACACGATACAGAACACTACTTCGCGCCATCTGATCTGACCCAGTTACATCAGCACCTATCAATCGGGAACTCACTGTGTGTTGGTTGGGTCAAATATCTCCAGCTCAGGTGCACCTTCGACATCGATTGTCGCCATTACCCCTTTATGAACGACCCTGCTTAGTGAGTGATCTACCAGTTTTATGGATCCCGGCACAGGAAATTCCATCTCGAGTACCGCACAACTACCCGGGCTGACAGCCACAGTCTGTAGATACCGCTCGGGTGTATTGATTAGCGCACCTTCACGCCAAACTTTGGTCCAGACATTGCCAATCGCATGGAAACTGCTGATCAGATTAGGTCCGCCATTCACAAAGAAGATCCTTGCGGTTTCACCTTTTTTGACTTTCAGCGAGCCATATCGGAAGTCTGTAATTGCTTCACTTTCACCATTGAGCACAACATACTGCGGATTCTCGTCCGTTAAAGCGATGAAATCAAACGGCAACAGGCCATTAGATCCTATGTTCCGGGTCTGAACATAGATTTCATTTTGACCGAAGTAGAATTCATGATCTACCGGCGGAAGTCCCTTGTATGGCTCCACCAAAATTAGGCCATACATACCACTACTGATGTGGTAATCCAGGTTAGGTACCGCGCAGTGATAGATGAATGCTCCTGGATACATCAGTTTGAATTTGAGATGTCTTGTCTGTCCAGGTGCAACCATGGTTGCTTCGGCACCTCCGCCCGGACCATATACGGCATGAAAGTCTACGCTATGAGGATGCATTGCAGTACTGGCATTGGTAACCGATAAGTCGATAGTATCACCCTGCCTTGCACGCAGCATTGGGGCCGGCACCTGACCGTTGAAGGTCATATACTGAAAGCGCTTCCCCGTTTCAATTTCTCCCACGATCTCCTGGCAGGAAATACTGACCCGGTGGAGTTTAGGCATGGTGTGTTTGACAGGTGGAGGAATTTTCGAGGGCTCTGCTGCTACCCTTTTGACTACCAACGGAACAGCTGCTGCAGCCGCGGCAGAACCAGCATTGCTATCCAAAGGCTCATCAGACTTACTTGATGAGCCATCCTCACTTGTTCCAAGATTGCAGGCTACGAGCAGGCCTGTGCCCAACAATGCACCGCTCAACTTGAGAAAGGTCAACCGCGACATACCTGTAGAGCCCAGATCCTTATCTATTGTATTCAGCGCCTTACTCACTTATATACTCCATTCTTCTTTATACTCCATTCTCCTTGCCGTCGGTCGTATCCATTCCCGTATACTATGACCCCTGCTCGCGATCCAGATGGGACAAATACCCGATACCAATTGGCATTTTTGTCCGGGGATCGCTTGGGAAGCTGGATCGGCCTACTCGACGATAAACAGTCCATTCATGGTTCCATAATGTCCGGGAAATGAACAAAGAAAAGTATATGTTCCTTGGGCTGGAGCGTCGAAGGTGATAGTATCTGATTCTCCGCCACCAAGCAGTTTTGTATGAGCGATAATGTCACCACTACGAGCTGCTGGAATATAGTCAGTGGCCTTGGCCTGCATTGCATCCTGTGCGAAGCTGGCCATGTCAACTCCGTGCTTCAATAGGACCCAATTATGGCCCATTACCGTCTTGGGCATCTGGCCCACATGCTTCATGGTGAGTACTACCACGTCACCTGCCTTAACCCGCAACTCCTTTTCATTGTATCTCATCTGGTCATTACCGGTAATCTCCAGCCGAACGGTATCTCTGCTGGAAGACTGCTGTACCTGGTTAGTGTGAGTCCGATTCTCGGCCTTATTACTGCATCCCTGGAAGACTATTGCAAGTAACAATAGCACAGTGAGAGCCAGATTTGACGGTATAAGTAGGCTAGATTTCATTGTGAAACTCCTTGTTATCCATTCGTTAGTGATCTTTCGAGCAGATGCCAAATGTGCCGGATCAAGCCGCTATCGATATTGCCTTGGTTTGATCCCGCTGGTACGTGACCAATAGCATATATGGCACCCAGTACTAACATAGTGGCGGCCTCAAGGTGAATCCCTTTACTTAGGGCGCCTTCCTTTTTTGCTTCCTTCAGGCAGTCCATAATTATCCGTCTTGAACGCAGTCTAAATTCCCGTAAGCGTCGGTCCCGCGCCGACCTCTTGCCCTTGGGAATCAGTATACTCGTCAGCAGAAGTCTCGAAACCTCCGGGTGTTCATGGATGGCTAGTACCCGGAATTCAAAGAAAAGACGCAGTGTCTCCAGCGGGCTATTCCCCCGTGAAGGTGGATCTGTAAAGATGATTTCCTCGACCCTGTCCACGACGCCGTCAAGAATCTCTTCTAAGGAACGGAAATGCCGAAAAATGGAGCCGCTGGCCAAACCCACCTCTTTGCCCAATCTTTCAGCCGTAAACTGCCGTGCACCATCTGAGGTAAGTATCTTCATAGCGGCATCGATAATCTCACGCTGCCTCACATCGGTAGACTTCTTGCTCGGTATACTTTTCTTTATTCTTCCCATTGGTTTGGCCTTTCCAATTAGCATAACGTATGCAAGCAAGTATTTGTTTGCATGGATAGGTTACTTTTTTATGAGCTTTCTGCAATCTTGATATCTGCACCTTTAAAGACGCGGAAAGACTCTTATCGACAACAGAAATCTAGTTGGGAGCACCGTGGGACGAAGACCAGGCTCTCGGGTCTCATGAGACAATTTCATCCCAGGACTTTTCGACTACAGGGACTTGTGCGAATAGTTGTGCCCTTAAGTCGATTTATGGAGAGTTTGAGGAGTGTGATATTGGATTTTTTTGCAACCGTAATTGATTGCAGTATGAAGAGATATTATTAAGTGGCCCCGATATCACTCTCCCCAAACTTTGGTGCTTTCAAAATTAATATCCGGTTACACTACTCGACGGCCAGCGGAAGTCGTTGGAAAATAATAAAATGACTCGTAACAAAATATGCTCTCAGACGTAGTACAGTTGAACATCGAATTGAAAGTATCGGACGTATGAAGTGCGGCGTAAACTACCCTGCAATAATGGCTGCGGTAGTACTGACTTCGTTTGCTGGAGTACGGGAAGGCGGTTTCCCGAGACTACAAGGTCGGTATTTTGGACAGGAACCTCCAGGAATACCCCCCGAACTATTCGCCCCAGATCTTTTTAACGCTGAGCATGGTTACCACTCCCCGGTGGTATTCGCCCCTGACTTCACCGAGGCGGTATGGAGCCCGATGAAACAGGAGGACTGTCTGGAGATATCCACGATAGTCGATGGGCATTGGTCGATACCCAGAGAGATAAATTTCGGCCTTGAATGCGGGGTCGGCGATGCCACCTTCTGGCCCGACGGTAGCAGAGTCTACTTCACTTCTTTCCATCCTCCGTATCCCAACGCGCCTGAAAAGGAAAGAATCTGGTATGCCGAACGTGATGGAAACAGCTGGTCTGCTCCTCGGCTTATCGATGACGCTGTACTGGCCCACCCGACTCATTGGACATTCTCATTTGCTGATAACAAGAATCTATACTTTACTTCTGAGATGCCGGGTGTCAGAGGTGAACAGGACATTTACATGGCTCGTTTCGACGGTGAGAAGTACCTTGAGCCGGTCGATGTCGGCCCTGCCATAAACAGCGACGGAATGGACCTGGCGCCGTTCGTCGCCCGGGATGAGAGTTACCTGATCTTCACACGTGTTGGGACCGAGACCAGCAAGGCGGATCTGTATATCAGTTTCAAGGATTCCCTGGGGCACTGGACGGAAGCCGGAAGCATGGAAGATAATATCAACAGTGAGGCCAATGACCTATGCGCTTCAGTCAGCCCGGATGGGAAATATCTGTTCTTTATCAGCCAGAAGAACGGTCTAATGAATAGAATCTACTGGATGGATGCCTCGATAATCGACTCGGTAAGACAACATCTGAAGATGTAGCGATCCTGAAGGGTTTGCCATCTTCCTGACTGCTGTCGTCTACTCACCAAAAAAAAACCCGCCATCCGGCGGGGCTAAAGTTAAAAGCGGCCCCAATATCACTCTCCCCAAACTTTTGTGAGATTCAGTTTCCCGGTAAGAACACGCTACTCCACATCAAGCGGAACTCGTTGGAAATCAATAAGTTAGGGGGGGGCAGGTCGCGATTAGCTGATATGGCTATTAGACTTGTGTAGGTCTAGGAGAGTAACGATATTCGAGCAGTAACCCCGCACCGAGGGTTTTATCTTCTCTGCCGGAGCTTCTTTTAGCTTATGCGAGTTCTTGATGATCTCATTGTTGACTTCGATAGTATTTGCTACAAGTTCGAGCTCTGATTCGGATAGGTCGTCAGGATTGGTGTCTTTGGCGTGACTACCTAGAGCGATGTAGATTAGTCGTTGTTTTCTGGTGACACCAGTTTTGGAAGTTTTGTCTTCTATATACCAATTGGCTTGTTTCACATCCTCAATAGGAGCCAATCGATCCATCACATGAGTTAGGCAATCGCGTAGGGAATGACATGCGTGGCGAACGCTATCTGGTGACGGATCGTCGAGTGCTGCTCTGGCACCCCGCACTATTTTGCCCAGATCCGGATCGATCTCCGAGACACTCCTATCTAGGGAGTCCCAATCTATTTCCAAGCTAGGTAAAGGGCCACCGAAGTGAATTGTACCAGTTGTCTGCATTGCTAACATTGAATAAGTGCCGGTTACAGAACTAGTAAGTAACTTAGTGTGGTCTTCAATACCGCGAAATACCAATTCTTGTGAGTTCAACATTCCATCAATTTCACTGGAAATCATGCTTCCAGAGTGAGCCATTCCGCTGGCAGTTGATGTATATATAGGAGGGACGGAGACTTCTTGAGACAGAATCTTCTCCTGTTCAGATAGATAATACTCTGAATACTCAAGTTGGTCATATAATCCCCGGTATTTTTCTATCTGTTCGCCTATTCGTTCCTTCGAGTGAGTAACAAATTCCTTGGCTTTTCGTATCTGATCCCGGGTTTGTTCGCGATCATTATCACTCATGAAGCACCCTCAACTTCATTTGTTACATTGCCTTCCTCATGGCTGTCAGGGCGAACAATGTCTCTTGTTCCGAAAAGGCCTTCTTGAAGTGTCAATACATCGTTAAGCAGGACTTCCAGCAACCTATGAGCGGCCGCAGAATCGCCTTGAGCCCATGCCAACCGATTCAGAATGCGGTTCAATTCAGGCGTCGATTCTATTACATCCAGATGTTTCAGTATATAATCAATGTTCTTGTGAGCTAGCGCCGGGTTATTCCGAATCATTACGATGCTGCCAGCTAGGCCTGCAAGGTTCGACTTAACCAACCTCTCGAATTTGCGCTTTTCACGTTGGGTCTTGAGCGCATACAGAAACGAGAACAGCCCGATAATCACGCCCATTATTGCTAGAATAATCTCCATTAATCCATATCACCGGACTTGATTTTCATCATTTTGAGAATACCACTGCACTACCTTGTTTGTTCAATTTCCCAACCCCCTGGATGTTTCCTTCCGAATGGCTAACCCGAACAGAGCTCATTCCCTCTGAATACTGAGCCAATTCTGCCTGCCCATTAATGACAATCTCAGTTTTCCAACCCCCGCCCGCAGGAGAAACAGTCGTTGACATCTTATCAGTTTTGCCAGCAGAGTATGAATAGACTGTCGTACCATTACTGGACTTCACCATCTTCCATGTGTCAAGTGAGATTTCATTTATCCGAGCGCCGCCATTCACAACCCGGCTCTTTATCCAGTCGCCAGCCCTTGCGATTTTGCCGATCAACTTGACTTTACCTTTAAGTGATGCAATTTCCTCGATTTTCGGGGCGGTTTTGGAACGAGTGATCTTTCTAAACTCTTTAGGCCTCAGGTTTATGCCGCCACCGACTGATGTGATACAGTTTGTGACCAAATTCATATTATTGATTCTGTTTATGATGACGTTGTAGTCGTCAATTCTTTTTCTCTGGGCGATGAGCATGTCGTTATACTTATCTACTAGTGTGTTATGTTGATTTATGGATACCGAACTGTACTCAACCAGTGTACGCTCACTCTGCTGAATCTGCCTATCCAAGGATTCCAACTGCCCATCATAGTAATTGATTGTTGTTTCCATTGATTCAGCCTTAGCCTTAAGGCTTACATATTGGGGCGGAGCGAGATCATCAGCGTTGAGGTTATCGAAGTAAGTGCCGGCTATCTCCAAAAACTGTTTGTCAGTTGTGTTTGTGGCACACTTTTCCAGCAGATCCGAGATGTAGTAGACTTTTGAGTTATCACGGATATCTCCTGAACCAACGAAAGACGACTTCGGATATGCTGCAGCTGTTACTGCCAGCATCTTCGTGGTTTTTCTCGGAGTCTGAAAAGCCGGGAGTCTAACAGTCAGTAGCTCATCAAGTTCCACCCTGCTGGAAATATCCATTCCTTGTAGCCAGTTCACTAGCGCCATTAACCTGCCTACGGTACTCAGCTCCCGAAACGTCTGGAATGCACTTTCATATTGAACAAAATGGTTGTTAAGGTGGCCGATAGTGCGACGAACAGCACTGCTGACGTTTAGTGGCATGTCCATTCGCTCGACGTCCGCTAGAAATTGATTTGTAAGAACTGCACCAATAGAGCCATCAGTAACGGTTCCAATTGAATCGGGGTAAAACCAGTAGCGTATCTGAGTGTGGCCCGTTCCAGAATTCTCCATTAACGATCGCTCGTCCTCTGTTAAAAAATCTGGTACTGCTCTTGTAATGCGATCCCGTATGATCCTGTGAGTATTTGGATCAATCCCAGTACTTAGGGCTTTGAACAGTTTATCAGCCTCCAAAACAACGTTGCCAGCGTGAGTATCCTCTAAATATCCTCCGAAGTTGACCTTTGCGAATCTATTGTCTTCGTGCTTATCGAGGCTAATATAGGGAGAGTTATTGCCATAATGAAATACGGACCGGTAGATAACAGCCAAGTCGGCAGTTGATAATGCATTGCCCGCTAATGTCTGTTTTTGTGATGCTTTGCCATAGAAATATAGATCGTTGTTCTGGTCAACTTCTACAGCCTCCAAAGTCACCCCCTCATCCAGGAACTCAGCGATCGCATCAAGGTCGATTGAGTGATGTTCTGGTCCAAGATCTATGTCTCCGATAGCATATGAGGCAGGAATCGTATTGAGCTTAATGGTGGTAGTAGCATAATCGTTAGTGAATACATAGATCTCCACGGTATCAATCTTTGTTGCCCCGTTGCTAACGACATCATTTATGGCATGTCGCACTACAGATCTGTTCTTCTCGAAACTCCGATGTGGGTCAGTACCCTCCAAAAACAGCCTTATCTTGGTCGGACTATAATAGAGCTGATAATGACCTTCCCTAAATAGGGCTGCCCATGCTGGTTGTTCAGAGCCAACTGGGTAGTGACTGACAATATTGACGAACGGCAATGTGTCCGGACCATTGACGGCTAGCAGCACGTCATGGCAAAGTACAGAAAACGGCTCCAAGTAAGGCTGAACTAGCCCCTTGAACTCGTCGTCGTATTGTGGAATCCGTGTAATTATGGCGCCAACCGTCTCACCGCTATGGGTAAATAGATTCTTGTCTACAAGGCCGCCATAGGAAATAGAAATCCAATTGCTCGGGGTGCTTCTTGCAGCATCACGACCCGTACTTGTTGGCAAATGTGGCCTATCATTCTGATTCAGTAAAGCAAACAGAACGATGACCGCTACAATTATCGCTCCCCAAACCAGCTTCTTATTTATTCTTGGCCGTTTTCTTGGAAGATTGTGGAAGAAGACGGAAGTGCAGCTGGGGCATGTTATCTTGAGTGTCTGCTGAGTCTTCGGAATCCTGAGTGTGGCATCACAGTACGGACATACAATGTATTCTTCGCCTGCATTCTGGTTCACAAATCACTCCCCTCAGACTCTTTCTTATTCTTGCTGGATCGCCATTCCTCCTTTTCGCTTAGACTATCGGGCAATTCCTTGAAACGCTGAATGGCTTTGAGCTTGGTGTTCGCAGGATCATACTTGATTTGCGTTATTGAAGGTAGAAGCACAATTCCAAAGACGGTAGGCTGCTCTTTGACCTCGATAATGCGGGATGGCGTGACTTCGGGAATGCCATACTCACTTACATTGTAGACACTGTACTGGTCACCTTGTTTACGAATTACCTCGGAAGGGGAGATATTCTTGATGCCGTACTCATTTACATCATAGATTTTGATCTCATCGGAGTATGAGGACCTCTCAATGATAGCTGACGGTGCTATGTCCTTCAACCCCAACTCATTGACGTCGTAGATGCGAACGGTCCCATCAAACTCACTTTCTTCGGCTTCCATTGATGGCATGAAATCCTTCACTCCGTAGTCACTGACTCGATAAACTTTCCAGATACCCAAGTATTCGTTGTTCTCAATTACGGCGTCCGGAGAGATGGTCCTTAGACCATATTTGCTGACCGAGTACACGTCATAGTCGCCAGTGAGACTATTCTCATCAATTATGATGCTGGGTGTGATGTTCTTAATACCAAATTTGGTGTCATATATCTCCATGTCTTGGGCCGAGGCTCCAAAAGGTAAAAACAGGGCTGCTACCAAAGTCACAAACGTTGGCAAATGCAAATAGCACTTCTTCACGGTGAACCTACTTCAGCAAGATCATCTTTTTGGCTTCGGCATAACCATCCGTGCTGATCCGGTAGAAATATATCCCGGAAGCAACCGGCATCCCTCCGTCATCAGTACCATCCCAACTCACGACCTTGCGACCAGCTGAAAGTCGTTCGCTGACCAGTATGCGAAGCTGCTGCCCCAGCGTGTTATATATATGAATCTCGACAAAACTCGCCCTCGGAATCTCAAACTCAATCTGAGTCGTCGGATTGAATGGGTTGGGGTAATTCTGGGATAACGAAAAGGTGTTTGGTAATCCAGACTCATCAATATCATCTACACCGGTGGCGACATCGAGATTCACGTCATCAATTGGCGCATCAACAACGTCAACATCCTGAACATGGATGGTGTCAAGTTCACACCACACGCGGTAACTGCCCGAGGGAATGACGAACCGGTAGAGACCGCTATCATTGGTCAAAGCTGAATCCATCACAGAAAGCATGGCGGACAGATAAAGTCCTTCCTGAGAGCCTATATAGACCCAGTAAGGTCCTGGGTGATCACCAGGATCCGAAAAGAGAACCTCCCCGCCAATGTGATACAACTCGATGGAGTCAGTCAGAGGATCCGACCGGCCACAATCGTTTATGCAGGTCAGCTCAACTCCATACAAGCCAGATGTAGCCAGCCCGATAGAGTCCGTTGGCAACGCAAAGACGAATCCGGCCCCACTGAGCGACACAACCATATCGCCAACCGATTCAGGAGTGGTTACTCGAAGCTCGTAAGAAAGCGCCGCTGAGTTTACGGGCCAAGTGATCTCTATTCGATTAACTAAAGGTTCAATGGAAGGCTGACTACCAGACGGAACGGCGCGGCCGACACCTGTCGCAATACTGCTCTTTTCTGATTCACCGCAGGTGTAATTGAACGCGGACACTGCGTAGTCGTGCTGCCCAATTGTGCTGTCAAAATAGTTCGTGGTATCATGAGGCACCGTGTCAATAGGCGTGCTACTGCCGTCGCGGTAGATGACATAACCTCCGTCTCTTTCCACATTTTCCCAAGAAAGCGAAATGTAGCCACAATTGTTGTCGCTGGCAGTGCACCAACTGGGGACATCAGGAATGGCCAACGGAGTTTTCCCCAGCCCGGTCGACTGCTCTCCCGGGCCACACTCATTATAGGATGCAACAGTGAACATGTGAACGACAGGCTCCAAACCTGTGAATTCGTGACTGGTTTCCGTACCCGACCATACTGAGTCACCGTTGATGTAAACACAGTATCCGTCTGCGCCGGGAACTGCGTTCCATATATAGGTGACCGAGTTACATCCGCTCGAGGATGAGAACGAATTTGGCGATGGGGGGGGTGACAGGGGTGTCGCGCAACAGGTAGCGGGATCACTGTTGCCGCACATTCCAGACAGAATTGCAGTCAGACAGTACTCATCGGTCGTTGTGGTTATGAATTCGTTTGTAGTGGTTAGTGTCTGGCCAGGGGCAACCGGCTGTGACCACATTTGCGTACTACCGTTGTACATGGACAATGTCATAGCGTAGGACTTATCGTTGGTTGCTATAATTTCTACGTCAATGTGCCCGCAGCCAGGAGTGCAGGTAAATGATGGAGTAATTGGCTTTGAGTCAAACTCATAAGTCCCGGTCTCGGATACCAACTCACCAAGGGTGACTTGCACAATGATTGGATCTGGTTCTACCCAACAATCAATTGGCTTGAATTCAACTGTATGCGCCCCAACAGCAATGCCTCCGCTGGTCGCCCCGCTATTGAGCCAGGGTCCTCCATCAAGCCGCCATTGTGCACCAGCGTCTCTGGCGCCTTGTGGCTCGATAGTTACAACAACCGAACCTGTCTCCTGAGTGTAAGTGCCTTCGACGGTGCTCATTTCGTTGTGAGTTACGGTAACTGGCACATTGGCCGGAGGTGTCCAGGAGGCGATGTCCGAAAACTCGACATCGTACTCGCCGACCGGTATTTCAGATTCCGTATAGCCACTGTAATGCCATGTGGAGGTTCCGGCTCGTCTCCATTTGGCACCAGCATCAACGGCTTCTTGAGGAAGGATGGTGACCGTCAGAGCGCCAGTGTGCTGGACATATGTACCGGTCGCTGTGGTGAGCAGGTTGTCGTTGATAGTAACAGTCTGTGGACTTGGTGCAGTCCAGTCAACGATGGAATTGAACGACACTTCGTGCTGGCCGACCTTCAAACCTGTCTGAGTATAGCCGCTATTGTGCCATGCTCCACCATCAACCCGCCACTGAGCTCCAGCAGTAATAGCACCATCTGGTTCCAAAGTGACCTGGAGTGAGCCAGTTGGGTCATATAATGTTACGCTCTGACTATTCGACACGATGTCAATTTCAAGGCCGTTGTCAATAGATATCGCAGACGCGCCAACCGTATAATCCCCACTCACTGATGGCAAAGTTATTGTTATTGAATATATGCCATCGCCCGCCACCTGATCGCCAGAAGTCCCATTATCATTTAGTCCTGCGAAGGACACATTCGTTGGACCGGACATTTTCACCGTGATGTCGACTCCCGACCATACGGCTCTGTCAGAATACGCTTGAACCTGCAACGTGTAGACCGTACCCGATTGAACAGTCTCTCCGCCTATCGGAGCAAGCACTACAAGCTTCCGCGAGTGCCCATATGGTGTATAGGAACCACCAAGTTCATGTAGTGAAGAACTCACCTCTGTTAGTTCTTGTACAGATGTTCCAGTGGCGCTTGCCAGGTATAGATCATAGCCTCCACCAGAATTCTCCACACGAGTGCTCGAAAAGCCTATCAAGTCATTAACAGGAAATGGGTCGGCATCTTCAGAAGGACCATTTAGAGGAGAAGGAAGTGCGAGATTTGATCCTGTCGATACCACATATTCATAAAGATCATCACCTCCATCAGACACAGTATACAGAATGCGATCGGCGTCTCGCCACATCGGATAGTAGCAGTATCTTGTATCGGAGCCATAAACGAGAGTCTGCTCGGCACCGCTGGGATAACGAATCGCGATATCACCGCGTTTTGATGACCCTACCCAGTATGTGTTCCAGTACACGATGCGGTTATCGCCAATCACTGGGGAGAAATTGGGTCCAGATTTTTCCCCTTCGCTTGACGTTAATGGAGTGTTTGATGAGCCGTCTCTGTTCATTTGCCATAGCTGCTCATTCTTCTTGTATACAATTGAGAGCCCGTCTGCAGAGAATTTTGGATCTTGTCCACTTCCCAAATCCACCAATTCACCCTGTGCAAGATCAAACACGAAAACTCGCATATTTGCCCACGAAAGGGTTTCACCTGACGGAATCGCCATAAAAGTCAGTGCCGAACCATCCGGTGCAAAATCCGGGTTCATGCAGTTCCCAATTGACTTCATTTGAGTTACATTGCTCAAGAGTCCGCCGTCAGGATTGTAGATGAACACATTACCATCATCGCTATTTACGGCCGAATGTAACGTGTGGTTATCGCTATCTCTGTGAAGTGCAATTCTACCAGTGAGTTCTGGCGATTGATTCTCTACCTGGAAGCTACGATCATATGAATCCAGCCAAGTACTTGATCCCGGCGTCCCAGTCCAGAGTACAGCCCTAGCTATGTATGTACCAGCAGTCCAGTAAGCGGGAACATCGAAGACAAAGCTACCAGAAGAATTGGAGCCCACTCCAATTTGGGCGGTCGTCTGTGCGCCCAAATCAGCCTGGACAACATCATTTCTTCTAATCTCACACCCCACGCCGAAGCTGTGAGAGACGTTACCACTATTAGTGACCGTGTAACTCACTGTGATTGAATTACCAGACACTACTGTAGATATTGAGGATACAGTGATACTTCCGTCAATACTCTGAGCCTGAACGGTGAAATCCCGGTCGTAGCTGTCAAGCCACGTACTGGAACCAGGAGTACCAGACCACAGGACGGCTCTTGCAGTATATGTCCCGCCAGACCAACCTGAAGGAACGGTATATGAGAATGAGCCTGATCTATTAGCTCCGGGGGATATCGAAGAAGTGGTCTGGGTGCCAAGGTCTGCACGGACAGTCGACCCCTGTCTGATCTCACATCCCACGCCGAAGCTGTGGGAGACATTGCCATCGTTAGTGACGGTGTAGTTGATTGTCACTGAGTTACCGGCGATCACTGTTGAGATTGATGCAACAGTAATACTCCCATCTACATTTTGAGCCTGGACTGTAAAATCGCGGTCATAGTTGTCAAGCCACGTACTGGAGCCGGGTGTGCCAGACCACAGCACGGCTCTTGCCGTATACGTTCCCCCAGACCAACCTGCAGGAATAGTGTACGAGAACGACCCTGTTCTATTGGCACCCGGTGAAATAGAAGGTGTTGTTTGCGTTCCAAGGTCCGCACGGACAGTCGATCCCTGCCTGATTTCACACCCCACGCCGAAGCTGTGAGAGACGTTACCACTATTAGTGACCGTGTAACTCACTGTGATTGCATTACCAGACACTACTGTAGATATTGAGGATACAGTGATACTTCCGTCAATACTCTGAGCCTGAACAGTGAAATCTCGGTCATAGCTGTCAAGCCACGTACTGGAGCCGGGGGAACCTGTCCAGACTGCTACTCTGGCAGTATAGGTGCCTGACCAACCACTAGGGACAACGAAATCGAAGTAACCGCTGGATGAGTAACCTGGGCTGACATAAGAAGTGGTCTTAGTACCAAGGCCAGCTAGTACACTTGAGCCTTGTCTGATTTCACCTCCGACTCCGAATGTCTGCGACGTAGTGCCTGTATTGGTCACGTTGAAGTTTATTCGAACAGTGTTTCCTGCAACTACCGGATTTGGACTTGTGGAGGTTATTGTGATGTCTGCATTAGCAGCTGCGAATGCGCCCGTGCCGGTAACGCCGATGATCAGGAAAATAAATATAGACCTGCAGAAAAGGAAAAGAACCTGCTTGCATCTGCCAGGATCAGAGTTCTTAGCATGAAGAAAATGATATTCGCCCATGTCTCTCTCCGATTGTGGACTTCATCCAATTATCGCCGGAAACCCCCGCCCCTATTGTAGATGCAACGACGTGATGAAAAGAAACGATGAGGGCAGACAGGATCGCCCTAGCTACAAATATAACTAAATCCAAATATATGGGATCTGCCCTCTCTTGCAAGTGATTTTTCTCACATTCCACACAGAAAGATAATAGGTCCCGGAAGCCGGAAATGTAGAAAAATAGCCGGTCTGCGGTGCCCAGACGCACAGACCGGCCTGAGATATCGTAACATTACTTGACTTCTTCGACTGCTTTACGCCTAAGCGAGGTCGGCGCCTGACCTCGTCGGCAATCAACGTTTCATTAGCAGCACTTCATAGTGATAGGATTGTATTTGAAGCGCCAGTTCGGCACCCAAAGACATTTCCACCAGCTGTCGGCAGTGCAGCAGAGACCTGTGACACAGCTATTGCTAGATGTGGCAGCCATTGCGGCTGTGGGCAGAATGGTTGCCGCCATCGTGAACAGAGCTGCAAGAATCAATACTACGGCAACTGTTTGGGACAGCTTGGCTTTCAAACTCGATAGTGTCATTTGTCATCACCTCCTCGGACATGTTTAATGGTTATTCCTCACATATTGCGGGCCTCTGCAGCGGCGACCGCAACTCTTCTTCGATTATTTTCTCAATAATTGGCAGCGGATATGCCCCGATTATCCGCCTTCCGTTGATGAATACGGTCGGGGTAGACTTTACTTCCAGCTTCTTTGCGAAGGCTATATCCTGATCCACCGCCTTAGTTTGTGAAGCGACTCCTTGTTCTGGAAGACCAAGTACCTCAATCAGCGCGGCCAGTTTGTCCTGATTCAATTCATCTTGAAGGGCGAATATTGAATCATGATAGGGCCAGAAATTGCCTTGTCCTCGTGCCACCTCAGCCAACTCAGCAAGTGTCTTGCTCCTGGTATTGGACGACAAAGGAAAATAGCGATATGAGATACACAGACTGTCTCCAAACCGGCTAACAAGCTGGGGGATCTGCTCAGCGAGCATGGCACAGGCAGGACAATCGAAATCCGAAAAGATAACCATATGAACGGGCGCATCAGGGTTTCCGATGTAAGCCCTACTCGTGTCGATTGAAATGTTGACTGTTCGAACGGATCCAGGAGGTTCTATATGGCTAATTGCGCGGCCCATCTCGGCGGCGAGTTCCGTTGTGGTGACCACAAGGCGCATGCTTGTTAGTACCTGCAGAATCAGAATCACAAGTACAACTAATATCCAACTTCGTGTATTCATGACTTAAAGTCCTCTCTTATTCTGGGGAAGTCCTCTGATTCCTGAGTAATTCTTCGATCCTCGGAACCATCATGGAGACTCGGCGATAGTTGTTGCTCATCCTCCTCATGAAAGAGCAATCTGACGGCCTTATCGACACCTTCAGGAAGGCGTCTGATGACAGAGGCATCTTCTGGAAGAGATTTCATATACTGATTGCAGGAAGTATGAAACACAGGATAGGCCGTCAGAACTGATTCAGCTGCTTCGTCGTGCTTTTGCTGGGCTTTTTCCTCACAGGAACAGAGATACTTTCGCTTGATAGTGTAGGCAAGCCAGCCAAATGCATCGCGTATCCAGCGACCGCTTTTCAGGATGGCGAGGTGGAGAACTGCGGCAAATAGTGCGAATACAAAGGCGAGCAACGGAAAGTCACCCTCACCGGCGGCTCGGGCAGCAAAAAACGTTGCTATAACGAGCAAGGGCGTTACCAAAACGAATCCGTACCCAATTGCCTTCAGGATCCGGTATTCAGGATTCGAGCCGTCCCATTTGGGGGTCTCCTCGGCGTTATGGATCAGAACCCCCAAGGTCGCTTCAATCCACACCATAAAGATCGGAACCACGATTCTTGACACCGTTGCGAAAATTGGCTGGTTGGGGAAGAACACCCTCGCTGCATAATCAGCGGTAGGTGACAAAAACAAAGCGTCGATAGCCGCGGCTATTGGCAACATTAAAAGGACTTTGATATGAGTGGCGATTTCGTCCATGTTGGGGTTGGCCCAGTGCGGGTGAGCCTTATCCATCTGATCAATTCGCTCATTGATCTTCTTGATTTCAAACTGGGATCGTCCAAGCTTCGGTCCCCAGTAGACCAAGGTCTGATACGATTCAAAGATTGTCAGCCGAAGACGGCGCAGCGGCGCGGAAAGATGAGGTGAACGCATTATTAGCCTCCTTTCTGTGCAGTGACCGCTGCATTTGATACAAACTTCTCACCGGATATTACATAGCGAATAGCCGAGGGAAGGCTCTCGAACTTGATAGGATTTAGGGATGTCAGGCATCCTTCCCGAATTCCCGGAACCAGAATGTAAACCGTGCTATCGACCGGTACGATTGTCGGTTGGCTTTTGACATTGTGCTCTCCGTCCGTGCATAAAATGGCAAACCTGAGAGTAGGACCGTTCCAGGACGCATCCGATTCAGACAAGAATGCATTTCCCCGAAGCACGGCATTTCTGACGTCGGTGGAACTTTCCTTAGCTGGCATAGCCAGCAATTCTCGAACTGACTGCCAGAATCCCCTCATAGCCAGTTGGTTTTTGTCCTTCCACCTTTTCAGACGGCTCTGGTATGAAGTAAACCTCTTTTCATAGGCTGCCTTTTGCTTGGCAGCGAGAAAGACATTCTGGCTCTGTTGTGAGCCATCGGTCGGTGGCTGAGGAGGAACATCGACTCGCAACCGTAATAGTGGGCGTTCACTGACCGATTCGATAGTCCCGATCGCTACTTCACCACCGTTTTCAAGCACGTACTCGACAATTGGGGCCATGCTGATGCTGTCAACTATCGGTACCCCGTGCTCGACCGCAGAGCCGGTTATGTCGAAGAATGTGACTACTCTAATAGGTATGTATTGCATCCTGATCAATGGTTCTACGTGACCTTCTTGGTTTGTGCATCCTCCTAAGGATAGGAGACCTATTATGAGCAATGCAGTCAGCAACACTTTTAAGGCGTCAGTGACATACATCATTGTACCTCCAGACGAGTGCTAGATGGAGTAGAGAGGGCTCTTTTGCAGGTATTGAAGCCAGAGGCTTCATTATCGGGTTCATCGCCTACAATAAGAGTTTTCATTCGTTTCAACGTACTGAGGACGATTTCTGCCGGAACAGGTTTTCGCAGGTCAATCTTCCTGCCAGTGGACAGAAGGGGGTTGGGTTTGGTTGTCCGCTTTGTATACTCCGGGGGCAGTTTTTGGACAAATTCATCAGCGGCTATTGAGGCGGCTGCCTCAGGCACTGCGTTGAGGTTGATCTTGTCCTTCTTGCGCGGTTGCGAATTCGTTTCTTCGTAGGAGGCGTGGCAAGCAGACCGCACCCATTCCACGAAATCTGCAAGACTACTAATAGTCTGAATTGTTAGTGTGGTTCTCATGACTATAATCTCCTTTGATAGAGGTTGTTTGTTTTCTTCTATGACGGCTGTCTCCGTTTGTCCGGAGATAGCCGAAACCATGACTCTGGTAGCTCCTGTTAGAAGATGTTCAGCAATCATCTCAATCCTTTCCTTCCTTTCTCCTCTTGATGTTTCCACGCCTTTTCTCACAACGTCAGCCTCGCAAGGATCCTAGAAGTGAGGGGAATACCACCCGGTGTAAAAGGTAGTGTAGTCAATTGCACTACCTTTGAGCTGACTTCTTCACACAGGGGTCGGACTGAAAAGCAATTGCCAAACAAGAACTTGGATGCAGGCTTATCCCCGTCAATCACTCGCCGTCGGCAAACGATTTGACCCGTGGATATTCTGTTCCACAGATGGTTTGTTAGTGTTTTCTGGAAAACAGTTTCCATATTAGTCTCACTATGGCTTTGCCGATTTTGAATCCGAGTACTCTCGAGCAGACGTTCAGGGCTACAAGCAGGAATGCGATGGCCAAGATAAACGGAGTTGCCATTCCCCCACGTACAGCTTGAGTCATCCCTTGAATAAGGCTGAATCCAAAAATGATAATTATCAGCCAGAGGGTCAATTTGAAGACGACTCGAAGAACACGAAGGGAACGAGGCGGTGGAGCTGCCGGTGACAGATCTCCACGACCGCAAGTACCGCACACATTGGCATCTGGCGGATTTTCATGGCCAGCCGAGCATAGTGCGGACCGCCCCAATCCACAATATGGGCATCTGGGGCTATCACCGGCTCTCCACCGTAGGCAATGGAAGCAAAGTCTCATATCTCAGCCCGCCTCACGCTGATTGAGGGAAGTGGCCCCGGAGTGGTCGAGCCTGGTTGAATCCAGACGCCACCGAGTGCCCCCTTTTCTGTCAATAAGGGCTGGCTGGTGCAGTAGAAGAAGTCACACTGGAGCCTCTCAGCGAGTTTTATAAGGTTCGTAGCTCTTTGAGGACTCAGAGTTACAATGAGAACGGTGAAGCAATCTCGGTTGAATAGCTTCTCAAAAATGCCTGCGTTTTGATAGGCCAGGTAAGTTTTGAACTTCGTACTCAGCTTACGTAATCCGCTGGTGGAACGATCAATTTCGAGGAAATAGCTGCTCAGCGACCGAGATGACTTCAACTCGAAGTAGCCGTCTGGTTTCAGGTAGTATTTGACCTCTCGACCTCCGGTCCGTATGCCGAACTTACATTCGCACTCTCTTGCATGCAGAAAGCGTTCCACGGACACTGAAGATTCTGAACCCCCTGTCTCCAATTGTATCCGAAAGTCATTGATAAGACGTTCATGCTGGAACAGGTCTGTCCGAAGTGCCTGGTCGCGCCGACGTTTACGAGCCACTTCATCAGGATCAAGATTCAACCGTTCGCTGACAATGGGGATCCCGCGCTGACCAAGAAAATACATGGCTTGGGAACTTCCCTGGAGAAGTGGCAGAAATCGACGGTCGAGGAATCCCGCATCAAAGAGTCTCCGCAGCGTACGATTGACAACCGTTACGCAGGAAACATCAAACATCCCCTGGATCTGCTCACGGGTGAGGAAGCGGGATTGAAAGACAGCAACGATAATATCCATGTCACGTGGTTGAAGTATCACCTGCCTAACGCGCTTGTGGCGGGTGAAACGAGATTGACGCTGTCCTTTTCTCTTGATTGTCATCGTGACACCTCGTCAGCAGCGTCTGACGGCGGTTTTCCCGCCGACTTTGAAGTACCGTAGATGACCACAGACGGTCGCGCTGAAGCGCTGCGTGCCTTGATTAGCTCGGCATCGATCTCAGCGCGTGGCCGGTAGTATTTGGCGTAGCAAGCCTGTCGAAGCCGTTCCTCAACCGCACCATTAACCACCAACTCGTTAGGTCGCGGCACCTGAATTCTGCAGAAACTACCATCATCCTCACGTTTGACCATCTCTCCGATCTGTAGGCTGGCAAGCGCCTGTCTCACCAACGGTTGATTCGTCGAGTTGAATTCCTGCGCAAACTCGCTGATATCACGGTGACCAAGTCTGAACAACAGCATTGTCCCGACATTACCAAAGATAGCAGCACGCATGGACCGCTTGATCTGGTCGAGGTTCTGATGAGCTAAAAGAAGCGCCAAGCGATACTTACGTGCCTCTGAAAGTATCTCCTCGTAGTTATCACCAGAGAAGTTCTGAAATTCGTCAATGAGGAGTGGTGATACAATACGGTCAGCTTCCGGGATATCTGCTCGAGACATTGCCGAAGATTTGATTTTGGCAGTGAATATCGATCCCAGCAGCTTGGAATGTTGACCGAGTAGTCCTTTGCTGAGGTTAATAATTACCCAGTTGCGGTTATCAAGCAGGCGGCGGAAGTCGATGAGTGACTCTGTTTGAGCCGCCAGATGGCGCATCAACGGACCCTCTGTCAGTACCGATAGCTTATTCGAGACAGGCTCTGTTATCATCGGCTTCATCCTATCAGAAAATCCCGCAAAGCGAGATTTCCAATAGAAGAGCAGGTCGGGATCGCTGAGTGAGTTGACGATTTCATCTTGAAATGCTGAATCAGTAAGTAGCCGGGGAGCGTCGATAAGGGGGTGGCCACTCAGGGAGAGGGTCAAGAGCACGTTTCGTAAGGTTTCCTCCATTCGTGCTCCCCATGCCACATCACTAAAGATTCTCTTAAAGATCGCCAACATTTCAATGGCCTCAACGTAAGCCTGCTCGGGGCGATTAGAGTGAAGCAAGTTGATGCGAGGCACTAAAGTTGGATGGAATAGCTCAAGCAGTATCAGGCGTTCACATACGAAGTCGAATTCCTCTTCAGTCCTGCATGTTTGGCAAATGACATTCAAAATTGCCTGTGAGAGGTCGCCATGTGGATCAATGACTATGAATCCTAAACCAGCCCTCATAAATTGAGTTGTCAGTAGTCGAATGAACGTTGTCTTGCCCATGCCGGACTTACCGCAGACATAAATGCCCTTAGTTAGGTGTGATATCGATAAGAGTTCTTCGATCACCTCGGTTGGATGAAAGGCATTGCGTGAGTAGCCTATACTGATAGACTGCTCTGTCGGAGGCCGACCGCGCTGGTGTAATGTCCTACCAATTAGATCAGTAATGGGTTGAAGGACGTTGAGGAACTGGCGTTCTAGGAAAGTTCCACATGCTTGACTCTCGTTCTTAGTTGGTTTTCTGATACCTATAGTGCACCTCCATGCTAGAGTATTGTCGCATGTCCGATTCAGCGCACCCGGCGACTGGCTTGTTGCTGATGTCACTCGGTAAGCTGACGGGAGCTTATCGGGCGACGGTTCTATCTTGAAACTGGATTCTGTAATGTGGCTCGAATAGACGTCCGTAGCATGATAGTTGTCCGATTGTGATGGGATAGGGCTGCTTACGCCCAGAATCAGACCAAACGAAATGGCAATAATCCTTCTTATCATGCCCTTAATAAGGGCTTCAGGATAGGATTACGATAGGAAGGAAACTGGGAGGATTAGGAGGCGGTTTCCTTTGGAATATGAAAGCCAGTTCCCCAAGAAGATACAATGAAATTGACTCCTACTCGCTCGCATATTTCGTCTCGATAGTATTTCGCGCGATCACGTGTAGGAACACCTGCGGCCGGCGAGCATCCGTCCGCCGCCTCGACAATCTCATCAAATGTTACAGGCATTGGCATTCGTTCTGCAAGCTTCCTGAGGACTCTTATCTGTCGGCTGGTCAACTTAACAGGGACTAGTTTTTGGCGGATTTTCCTTTTCACCACCCTTTTGTTCTTCCTAATTTCGCCCGTTTCAAAGTCAATTGTGATTTTGTTCCACTTGAAGTACCGACTCAAATAGTAACGAATGGCATGCAGATTTGCTGGAAGCCCATGAATGTACGCTCGCCGCTTCTCGGTAATGACATCTTCTACGGATCCTGTTTTCTCAAAGAGCTTTTCACCCTTTGTCCCAAGTGATCCCAATTGGACCGCACTTTTGTCGTTATCTGTCATTTGTAGACAGGTACAAAGCTGCCGGAGGACAAAGAAGAACTTGATGTGATTGTCCGGGAGGAGCTTGCACAGCAACTCCGCGGCGTTCCAATAGCTCTCCGTCGCTCTCACATAGTTCTTTGCTAGCAGGAAGGAACCTCCCAAAAACACATACACAAGGGGAAAATGATCTTGAAGGCCACTTTGTTCCAAGTTAAGTCTTATGGACTCAAGCTGCGATACAGAATTAGGTTGACGTGCTACCACATCTGGTACACGGTTGCGACCCTCGATCTCTGCGGCAAAGTGATCTGATTCCCTGAAAGAGGACCTTATGAAAAACAAATCCTTAAATGTGTCTTCTACTTTGCCTCTGTCCCCAACCTCACCATAAATACAAGATGCCAGATACCGCATGTCGGAAATGAGCTCTGGGTTTTTGTGTATATTCAGTTGTTGCTCGGCACTTGCGAGTAGGTCAAGTGCATCAGAGAATCGCTTCTGCCCCACAAGTACTTTCGCCGTCTGATATTGCACTTCTGCCGTTACAGTTGGCCTGTTCATTTTCGCAGCAACATCCTTTGCAGTACGACAGTAAACGAGACTGTATTCGTGGTTATAGTTTTCCTCATGGATCCTAGCGAGCGCGAGCAATGCATAGTATTCGATCTCACTATCCTGCTCTTTTCTTGCTAATCGGAGTGCTTTGTTCGCGTAAGAAATTGCTTCTTTAAAGTGCATTTGCTCTCGGAGATAAGCGCACTTTCGGAGGTGGGCAATCATGTACGAATGCGGGGTCACTGCATATTGTTCACTGAGTGTAACTGCTTGGCCAATTGACCTATCGTAGACCACAAAGTCACCGAGGTACCAACTACAATTGGATTCAAGAATTAAGCATTTAATACACATGTCATAGTCGGCCGCAATGAAGGCGACTCTGTACGCTTTGGCACTCAACTGCCTGCTTTTTCTGAAGTCCCATTGACTCTGTGCCCTCAATGCTTCGTTAAAAAGCTCGGCAGCTCGTTTTCTCACAACCTTGGATGGCATTTCTTGTACCTCTAGTGCGACTGTCTTACCCAACCATATCTATTCGCCAATCTTATAGATTGTTATAAATATATCTATGGTGCGTCCTTTTGTCCAGTGCTAAGTCGGTCCAGTTCTTGCAGTAAAGTGACCTTTCTGGCTCTCTTATGCTCAAACTGGCACCAATGCAGGTTTCCGAGAACACACGTTTTAATAAGAGTGTCTCGCTTGATGTAGGCAATGAGCAACAATGGGTTGGCCGGGCTAGTTCGGGAGGATCTCGATATCGTCTCAACCAGGTTCTCGGCGCGCTTCCTTGAAGACATCAGAACAAGAACACGTGTACACATGGTGGTAGCGTTGGTGGCATGCATCGGAGATTGTCGCCAGATTTGATATGCTTTTAGTTTTGCCGTTAGCCGAGTCAAGGTCATTGTTCCATTGTCTGCTTCTAGATAGAACTCAGATTCCCAATCGTTTTTGATCAGCCGGAAATAGGCATCGGCTCTAAGCGAGACTCTCTGGAGTGTCTGAGTTCGCTTGTCTGGGACAACTAGTCGGAGCGTGATAGATGCATCATGCCTCCAAGCTTGTAGTGAAACGGAGGGATTATTCCGCACGAAGTCCTCAAGGGCGATTCTAAAGCTATTTCTGAACAGTGTGTGACTTAGAAACAAAAGGCTACCGGGACGTGATTTCAGCTTCGGAATTGCGATACTCTCGATACCCCCGCCGTGCGACAGGAGTAATTGTCGCCCCCTTCTACTGATAGAATACACTGCTTCAGGAGGCAGGCCTTCAAGCCCATGTGGCACTATTATTCTCTGGAGAAAACCACAGCTCCAGAGCCTGTTCAATCTTTTCCGGGTGCGGTGCAGGGATGGAAAGTGCGACGCACATATCTGGGTCGTTGTGAGAAATTGATTCTCTGCTACCGATTCCAAGACACAAATATCCCTCGGTGTTATTCTAATTCCTGACTCTATGATTGGTGTAGTATTCCTGATTTCAGATGCTATTGTAGTAAGGTGACTATGTTGTTTTTGGGCCATCTTAACTTCTTCGCTTCAGATGGGCCAAACCCACAGCCACTGCATCGAATAGATTATAAAAATGGCGTTCCTTATATCGGCGATCAGACCCCGAAAAGACACGTAGTTCCGGATACCGACTAACAAGGATCTTCATGACGTCTCGTTTCGTGGCGTGTCCATTGCCACAAACTGCCTTACGCACAGTGATCGGGCTATACTCGCTGACTTCTATTCGCTTGTGCCGGGCAATGGCAAGAATCTTGTAGTAAACCAGCACCAAAAGACCGTTATGCGTAGATGAAGAGAAGTTCGTTTTTTCGAGAGCGATCTTCGAGGGATGTTTCTCATCAAGATAACGCTCCAATATCTCCTGTAGTAGAAGGAGCCGGCTCCTTACAAGGGGTCTTTGAGGAATTGTTTTGACCGTGTAGTCAGTTAACTTTCGCCCTTCAAAGGTCGCTAAGCCAAGATTGGCAATGCCTGGGTCTATTGCAACTAACGCAATAGGAGCTTTTCGATCTCGAGTATTAGTCGTAGTTGAGTTTGATCCCGTGACGTGATTGGTTTTCATAGGTTTGTTTTCTTACTTGGTTAAACAGGTCCAGAAACAAAATCTCGACCGGACACTTCAACGCTGCCGAAAGCAACAAGGCGTTTCTCAGACTGGGCATCTTTCGGGATTTCTCCCAGTGACTAATATGAGCAGCACCAGTTAAGCCGGCCATTTTGGCCACGTCCTTCAAGAGTAGTCCGCGGCGCCGACGGACTGCTCTTATTCTGTTGGTGCATTGTGAATTCGCACTGAAGGACATAGTTATTGTTTGTTTTTGTTTCTGTACCGATTCATTGTACATAACCAATGACGCGTGGCAATTGCCGGAAAGGGCTATTTGCAATTCTACTAAGCGTGGATCACGATGCTCAATAAAACGGCACAGCTTAGCACACTCACAGAACCTGTCAAGGGGATAAATGTTGGGTCACATTTGACAGTACTATTGAAAATGTGCTATGCTAAGGATGTCTTATAGTATATTTCCTCATATGAGAAACGAAAACGGCCAGTTTGTTGGCTTTTCCAGCCCAAGATATACACAGGTTCCCGATGAGTTGTTCGATGAGCTACTCTCGGAGCTTTCTGGATCTGAAGTAAAGGTCTTGCTATATGTAGTAAGGCGCACGTTTGGATTTAAGCGTGATTCTGATCACATCAGCCTCTCACAGATGACAAACGGCATCCAGAAGAAGGATGGTAGTATTCTTGATAAAGGCACTGGTTTGGACAAGAAGACTGTTATTAGAGCCGTAAGAGCGCTTGTTTCCAAGGGAATCTTGGTTCACACAAGGAAATCCTCTCCGGAAAATGGTAATGAATCGTCGGAATATGCCCTGAACATTGTTAATACCCCCTGGTGGAACAATACTACAAGGCCTCTTGTAGAAGAAAGTCCACAAGCCCTGGTAGAAAAAGACCACACACAAGATACAGATCAACAAAAGACATCTATAACGTTTAGTAACACCGTTAATAAACCCATTAGAAGAGTACCTGTGGATAAGTCTACCCGTGACAAGCGTGAATACATGGCACGACAGATTCTGGAACAATGCAGAGACAAGAGATCATTGGCATTCTACCGCAAGATAGTGAGGTTGCTACCTGAGCGAGCAATACATGAAGCCCTTAGTCAAGTGAAGGAAGCCGAGCAGCTCGGCCGCATCCGCGAGCGTCCTGGCGCAATGTTCACAGATTTGATCAAGCGCAAAGCAAAGGAGTTGGGGATAGACTTCACTAAGGACGACGGTGCCAACGAAATGAGGGCGGAGCAGGAATCCAGACCGGCGGAGTTATCAGCACCATCTGAAATAATGATGGTTGGGCGTTATGGCAGAAGATGAACTATAACCAATAGGAGTGAGAACAATGGCAAAAGGACAGGAGGTCTTTATTGACCTAAGTGACGAGTTCAAGGAGCAGATAGCTGCAGCGGACTTAAGCAGATTGATTGAATTCATAGCGGACTTGCTTGTTGAGGAGCGCATTCGCGAGGTCTCGGATACGGAGCTCGCCGAAAGAGCTAACGACAATTGATACCCATCAATTCATCGCGCGCAAGGGATCACTCTGACTAATGGCCGACCCGAGAGATGACCCCTTTGCTAATGAGTGAATTGAAGTGATCATGAATAATTGAGGGAACCTCAGACCCGCGGATGACGATACCCATTTCCATATTCAAATCCATAGCAGCCTCTGTCAAATTTGCGCTTGAAATCAGAGCCACCCGCGAATCCGCTACCGAGCATTTGGCATGCAACACTCCCGTGTAGCCTTTGTCACTACTAGGTCTCTCGGACTCTGGCCACACGTATACATCTGCTATCTGGATACCTGAGCCTAAGATTTCATTCAAACCATCGGCCTTGAGTCTTCCGTGGCTATCCTTTTCCGTCTCGATTATGATCTTGACTGACACGCCTCAGTCGACAGCCTCTCGCAAACTATTCATAATTCCTGGAACCTTGTAGACAGCAAAGGAGACTATTAGAATCGACTGCTGAGATTCTGCAATGATGTCAGCCAACGCTTGATCAGTACGTCGAATGGTAGAAAATGGCTTTGAAGGGCCACTCCATACAAGTTCCAGAACCGTTTCTTCACCCTGACTTTCTAAGCTGGGTATGGCAGATCTTAGGGCCAATGAGAGAGAAGCCGCATTTACTTGAAGATCATGAGATTTGAAGGCTGACACGATTTCCAAGAGACAGGTTCGGGTATCAGCATGTTGAACATGGCGAAGCAGAGAAGTTATGTGATCGAAATCAGCATCAGCCGGTAATTGCTCGAGTTCGTCGCATACAGGTAGCAGGAGGTTGGGGGATGATATCCGAGCTACTCGTCTTATTAGATCCGCGATTTCTGCAGAAATACTCATATTGCTCATCCAAAGAATGGCACAACGTTTGAATCAAATGTCTTTACCAGCACAGTTCTATCAAGATACTTATTGCCACGTTCGCAGGATGTTTCCGGAGCGAATAGGCAGGCGTGACAAGCAGCCCCGTGAAGTGTGATTCCCTCCTTGAAGGGATGGTGTTCGCTACAGAGTGGATCTGAAGCACATAGCCGCATTGCCTCTAGTGCTTGGTCGATGTGCCGCAGGAGTAATTGAGGCTTCGCCAGGCTTGCCAATCCACCTAACGTTCCTTCACTATCACTTGCACCGGTATATATCAAGATTCCAGACATGGGTGTTGAGTCAGCGCCAGCATCTCTTGAGTAAATGCGCTCTCTAATACTTGCGGCAGTATACCCACACTCAAGTGTGATTTGCCTCATGAGCGCATGCGAAAATGAATGTAGCAGAACGTACAGTATTCCGGGGAATCCTGCTTCGGGTGGTTTGATGCCCCGAACTTTGCGCCAATTGATATGAGCTTGCCTAAACTCACCTTCTCTCTCCGCGTTTTTCTTTATCCACGCTGATAGAATTTCCTCGCGGAATTGAATGAATATCCCTTCACCTCGGATCTCAGCTGCGGGCACCCATAATGGCGGCTTTCGCGATAAAGGAGCTCGCTTTTCCTCAGGTATCGTTCCAATATCGTCATAATCACCGGGGGATTCGATTCTCGTGAATCCAGTGAGTGCACGTACTTCACGTATTCGTTCGACTTTGATAACTCGCTCGAAAACTTCCCTCAGCGGTTCAGGTGGGTCGACCTCGCGCAATTCAAAATCATCGGAATGCCCAACAGAATCTGGATTGGTAAAAGCTTCCCATTCGGGAGTCTTAAGATCAGCGGCTCTTTCTTGTGATCCATCTTTATCCGCGTTTCTCTTCGTTTCAATGGCTTGCCAAACTTCGTCATCCGAGAACTCAGAAAACGGCCTCAGGAGAGGTGTTTGTCTAAACGCCGAAAGAATATCCTTAGTTGTTACCGGAATCAGATTGTTCCAGTGCGTTTCAACCAGTCTAGATAGCTTATCCTTGGCTTTCGGGATGTAAAGCGATGATAGTGTAATCGGAAACCATGCATTTGAGGCACCAAGTAGAATAGCTTTCATCTGCTGCTTACATCCCGCTTCGTCATGGTCTCTAAGGTGTGGCCTCCTCGCATTACACATCGGCATAACACTCTTCGCATCTTCAAAGAACGCATCTCGCATTCTTCTCTTTTTACCACAGGTGTCACAACTGACTTGAACCTCCGAGACTGTACCCGAGACACCCCATTCACGTAAACGAAGCACTGGGTTCTTGCACGGACTGCCATTATGCACGTACTGAATCCACGGGAAATCATCGATATGCCCGTTCTCGCAGGCCATCAGAAAACGTGCTGGCAAGACCGTTGGCGGTGAAGGTGCCTTGTTACAGTTTATGTGAACATATCGAGTTTGGTCGTGATGAAAAGCCCGCGTTTTCAGTTCAAAAACCCCAAAATCCAACGGAGCCAGGAGATCACACATGGGACAGCGTACCCAGTGGGGGAACGGTGCCACTGGTACTCCGACTCGTGCGCTTTCGTCAAAAGGATTTCCCCAACTCAAACTGGACTGTTCAGGAATTGGTGGAAAACAGAGTCTCTCCAACTGGTTGCCTACTTCCTTCCGGACTGCGGCTAGAAGCCGGTCTTCAGCGATCGCCACCATCTGAGTTGTATCCCAATCTTCAATCCCCATGACCATGACTGACAGATTGGGCAGATCAACCATGGATCCAATTCCGAACGAGTACAGGAGTTGACTGGGCCTCAGATCGCCGACTTTGTTCTTGGTAAACTGCTTAGGCACTGGCAACCCCTCCCTCGACGTCAGCGCTTTCCGGACCAACAGGAACGGCTTGAATGTCCTGATTGTCCAGAATAAGGCTTACGCTTGGCTCAACTTCCCGAAGCGACATTAGGCACGTAAAGTCTTCCCACGTCCCCAATCCAGCGAGCTGAAGCAGACCGACCGTAACACCGTCCTTTTCGGTTCGATACCCCAACAGCTGCCCGCCAGTCGGTCGCTTGGCATAATTTCGCCACTTGTCTAACAATGGCATGAGGCGGTCGCGAACTTGTTTAAACTCATCCCTGTCGGCAAGTAGTTCAGCGCGTTCGATGATACTCTTGATCGCATTCATCACCTGTTGATCCTGAGCATTGACTCCAGCAGCAGATTTGTTGGCGTTATAGGTATCACTTTCCAGTCGAATCAGGGACACCAGGAGTGCCGCCAAGCCGCGATCAATAGCGCGAGCAGCAAATGGTGTAAGAGATAGAGCTTCGACCTGCTGATAGAAGGTGCCATGGTAGTGATCAAATCGCTCATAATGTGACAAATCCCGGGGGCGTGCCCAATTATATACGGTGCAGACAATACCGGGCTTGTTTCGTCCAATACGGCTGGTGGCCTGAATGTATTCTGCCGTTGTCTTTGGTTGGCCAACCACTACCATCAAACCAAGACGCTTAACGTCAACACCGACCGAGACCATGTTTGTCGCCAGGAGCACGTCAATTGGATACTGGAGATCGAGCATGCGCCCCGCTTTCCTGGCTTCTTTTCTTTGCCGCTCAATTTCCGGATCGAATGTCACTTCGAGCTGATCAAGGATCTCAGGGATATCCGTCGCGGTCATACGCGACGTCAGCTCCTTGACAAGGGGTCTGCCTCTGTTGGCGAGTCCACGGCGAATCGTTTCTCTTAACATTGAGCGGATTGAGTCATCAACCAGACGCCTCGCCCCGCCAAGCTCTCGCATAGAGTTGAAGTAGGCTACGAGTGTCATCCACGGATCAGCATTCGTTCCGTATTTTTCGTAGAGTTTCTGAGCAGCCGCCAGATATGCCAAGTCTGTTCTGATGATTGCTGTCTTTATGCGTTTGCCCACCGCACAGATACCCAAATACCTTCGTCCGGGGAACTTCTCGCTCGGTTCTCTCTGAATTGAGAAGAAGTTGTCCCGAACATCGGTACCGTGAGGGGGGAAGATATTGACTCTCCTGAGGAATAGCTGATGAACCTGTTGTTCGGCTCGGCGAATAGTAGCAGTAGAGGCAATGACCTTTGGCCTTACCGTCTTTCCGTTTAGGTCGAAAGATGCCAGCTTATCGACTGCCGTCTCATATAGGCCAACCAAGGTACCAAGTGGTCCGCTAATAAGGTGTAGCTCATCTTGGATTATCAAGTCCGGTGGGCGCAGCCGACCATGAGGTACGGTTTTAACTGCAGGAAATGAACCTCTCTTAGGGTGCGAATCGCTGTCGTCTATCTCAGGTGACCGGAAGCCATGTCTTGGGCAGTATCCGTTTACCCGACCAAACAACATTTGCACCTCGCCCTTCCAGGGCATCTGTGCAAACTTATCGACGGTCGCAATCAGGAGTGATGGCAACCTGCGATATATCTCTTCATCGACTAGCAGAACCGGGATACCTTCATCCGGGGATTGCTTCCTGCTGAAAAGGCATTGACCTAGCGGATCCGAGCAGTAGGTGAATGTCCGGCACCGGCCTTGAGTAAACGCCTCAACTTGAATGTCTCGTCCCGGCTTGATTTCCATGCCACACCAGGGGCAGGTCTTGAGCTGTGCAGGTGATCCTGACCCGGCGGCAATACTTGCTCTTCGGAAGTGGCCGTGGTCAAGACGTACAGCCTCGGCACTTTGGTCCGTCGTATTCGGAGTCGTGCGTTGACCGACCCAGATACCGATTCGGAATGGTTCGTTGCCCAAACTGTTGTCACCGTCCTTGATTCTCTCTCGACGAATTGATTCACAAGCGCAGATTAACGTCGTCGCACGCTGGAATTGCTGAAGGGTCAGCACTCGTAGCGTATATCGCATCAGGACCGCGACTCCGTGCTCGCCATCGAGTCCGCCGATCTCTCCTTGTAATCGTCTGATAGCCAGAGTGTAGGCCGCTAGTCCAAGGTACGCTTCGGTCTTACCGCCGCCCGTCGGAAACCAAAGCAAATCAGCCGTGGCAGACTGCTTTTCCGTACGGTCCGGGTGGTCGAGAATGGTGATCCCCGGCAGATTCAGGAGAATGAACGCAAGCTGGAAGGGATACCAGCTTCGGTTGTTCTCGCTATCAATGTCTTCCAGTTTCGGCTTGCCGCCGCGGCGGACCTGCTCAGCAAAGATGGTGTGGATGCGTTGTAACCACATAGCCTTGTTCGCAAAGAGGAATGCGTCGGCGGCCTTAGTATCGTTCTTAAGAAGCGCTATTCCATCTTCAATGCGCTTACACGCTTTGGAACAATTACCAACCGCGTCCTGGGCTTGTTTTTCAAACTCAGACAGACTCGAATCGGAGTCAATTTTGGCTCGTTCCTTTTCGATCCATTCAGCATATGCCTTGGGTAGTGCCTCCAGCTTACTGGGAAGTTGATCTGGCGGAGTCTCAGCAAGCGCCTTCATGTCCAGCGTCAAACTGGATAGTTCCGGGATTTCGTCTTTTGTGGGCGGTGTCTGCATCGGCACTTCACTAACGGGAACGGATACGGTTGAGATTCTGACGGCTCGGCTGTTGTCCCCTTCGCTCTGTGTTACATTAACCGCGACGCCATGACCTACCGCGAACTCCTTCTTGTGCCGATATAGCATCGCCATAGTCTGTTCTTCGAAGTATGCTACCGGGTCCATCCGGGTGGCATCGTGCTTGTAAGACCGTCGGACGAAAATTGGGCTTTTGTCGGGGGCTTCGACGATCAGCTCTGGCTGAAACAGCCACTGTTCATCTTTGAGTGTTTTTGTTTCCAGTTGGCCGTTAACTAAAAATAAAGTCACGATCCAATCAGTGTAATTGTCCTTTGGTTTGCGGATTACACCGCGGACAACTACATCAGGGTAGTTCTTATCAACCACCCAGGGCGTGATATTCCCTTCGGCAAGTGTGATATCTGGCGACGTCGCTTCGATCTGATAGCGTTTCCAGATTCGGGCGGGGTTGCCCTTGTCATTTGTCAGTGTAGCACTTTCCTCACGCTGGTATCGACCCCAACGAGCCGTGACCCTTATAGCGGTGGCCTTGGAATCCACTGAAAAGGTCAATCCAAAGGATGACGGGATAAGCGAGTCCGCCTGCATGGCACCAGTGTCGGCATTACCATCTTCATCCATCCCGGTACCGGCGACGGCTAATTCATCCTGCTGATTCGGTTCTGTCGATGTCCTGCGTGGTGCCAACATACCGACCAGATACCGCTCACGCACCGCCTGCTCATCGACCTCCTCAGAGGGGCCGCCGGCTGGCCCAAGCAGGTCGTTGAGTACTAGCTTATGCAGTTCATCTCTTATCGCAAATGCTGATGGCTTGTCTAGCAATTCTGTCATTTATTCTCCAAGTATCATTTGTCACAACGGCAATTCGGCGTTGCCATGTCCCTTCTTCCTTTTACCTACCCGCTTGTTCTTGGTCTTGTTGGATTTCTTGTCGTGAAGTCCTTGCTCGCATTCATCCTGATACTGATGATGATTAAGCTCAAGTAGTCTAACAAAGATGGCATTACGAGCCTCATCACATAATGTGTATCTTACTCCATGCCTCGTTTTATAGAAACCATGGTTCAACTGGAGGTCACTCCAGCCATAAAGGCTGCAAACTACAGCATCCACCTCACACTGGAGTTCTCGTATATATGACATCCCTTGATCCTTGTTCTCTGGATCATGCACGCAGTTATAGAAGGAGGTCAACCCTAAGCCGCCAGAGACCATTAGCTTTCGCCGCGCCACATAGTATTCTTCGCCTATTGTTGACATAGTGTTAATTCTAGGTGGCAGAACAAGAGTCTCTACACAGTCGCCAACAGCATAAATCTGGGTCTTGCCAAATGTTGACATGTTTTCGCTAACCCAGATAGCGTTTACAGTCGACTGTAGAAAGGCGAAGTGAGCAAAGTCGTCTCGAGCAAAAACCACAGTATTGTGACTACACACTGCTGGAAGTTGTACAAACTCCACAGCTGTGTATTTTGAAATCAACGAACATACGATAATTCTCGTCATGCCACTCGTAGCAGCGTACATCTCCTTTCTCAATCGTTCATAAAGCCACCATTGCTCTCTTGCACTCTTGCTATATGTGACTTTATCGCGAACAGGTTTAACTCGAGTTTGAACGATATTGAGGCAATCTGGATAATCAGCGGCTACAGGATCTGGATAATCGCTTGGTACTCGGCCCGTCCTTAGCCATTGACGCCGCTGTTGGGCTGACGCATCCTTCCAAGAGCCGGATTGTGATCTATCTAGAGGCCAATCGAAGAAGTTAATGGCAAATCGAGGTTGAGACCTTCCAGGATCCGCATTTATTTCCTCGCCGTTTATGAACGGAAATATGACGTCTTCATTATGACTGTTGCCGTTAACCAACTTGTGCCGCTCATCAGGCGTAAGAATGAAGCCCAAGCCAAGAATATAGGACCCTATGAATGCGAGAGTCGCGCTTTCTGACAATTTCAGTGGTTTCTCGAACTCGGAACCGGATTCGGTTAAGTAGGGTGTTATATTATCTACTGATGCATCGTCAAGAGTTCTCTTATAATTCCAATCTCCTTTTCCTATCCAAACTACAGAGACTTGGAGATTTATCTGTCCCGGCCATTTCTGAGTTGGAATTGCCCTCAGTATAGCTCCATTAGTATTACAGATTTGCTCAAGACCTACTTCTCGTGAATCTCCCTGGCTAATTGTATTGGTTGCTAACATGCCCAAAATGCCACGATGCTTGATCAGCTGGTAACCCCGTATGAAAAAGAAAACACACAGATCTGCTGTCCCGCGCTTACCTCCAGCCAGTTCAATGACGATGTACTCACGATAGTAAGTTCCAAGATTGCCAGTAATTCGTTGGCCTCCCATGAAGGGAGGATTTCCAATAAAGGCATCAAACCCACCTCGTTCAAATACTTCTGGAAACTCAAACGGCCAGTGAAACGCGCGCTCGTTATCTGCGAGTTTGATGGCTTCGACAGCCTCCGGTCCGGGGACTGTTAGGTCTTTGAGATAACCGATGAGGAGTTTGTTCAGTTGAGTTCTTTTCTCAGCGGCGCTCCTGTCGGAGAGCAGTGTCCCTATCAAAAGATTACAACCTTGCTTTACCCACTGCATAGCCATTTCCGCTTCGTCAAGCAGATCAGACTTACGCTCGGCATCTCTAACATCCTTGACCTCAAATGACTCAAGCTCTTTTCGCTTCAGCCGGGCATCATCGAGCAGCTTCTTGAGTTTCTCATCGAATATGGTCACCTGTTCTTTGGTGCCACCCCGCGCCCAGTCGAGGAACATCTTCGCATCCGCCCCGACCAGCGAGTCACCGCATTTGAGAGCATGATCGAGGAACGTAAAGGGCTTGCCCTTAGAAAGTGTGATCAGCCAAAGCGATAGCTTGGCCATCTCGACCGCCAGTGGGTTCTTATCTACGCCATAAAGACACCGCTCAGCCACAATCCTCATCGCGATAGCCGACCGCTCATCAGGGTCAGTAGGCACAAGGCGCTCCTCAGGTACCCCTTTAGACCTTTCACCTTCGGGCGTAATCTGGATACTTCCGCCCAGCTCCTTCTCAGCCGTTTCCCAGGCCTCAAGCAGCCGTTCGGAGAGATACCGGCACGACTGAACCAAGAACGCCCCCGATCCCATGGCCATGTCACAGACATTCAGATCGAGGATTTCGCGGGCAGTCTTGAGTCTCCATTTGTCCTTTGGTACTCCTTCGGCCGGACCCTCATACACAAGTGGCTCCAAAGTGTGCTGGACGATAGGCTCGGTCAGGCTTCTTGGGGTATAGTGAGTTCCAGAGCTACGGCGGTCCGTGCCCGCGGTGACATACACCGAGCCTTCTGCGATTATCACAGGATAGCCAAACGTATCATCGCGGATCAACGACACAAACGGCAGAACTCGTTTCATCAGATTCGTGTCGTTCCGGCAGGCCACGCGCAATTTGGCCTCATCAATCATAACAGGTTCAGATACTGCCTTCAGAAGAGCTTTCTCACTCCGACCTGTTTCCTTTGTGAGAAACTCCACAAGATCGTCTTCACCCTTATCGCGCAACTGTTCCAGCTTGCTTAGAGCGATTTCAGGCTCTTTTCCTTTACCGCCCGATAAACCGAGAATACTATCAGTAGCCCGAACAGCGGTGTGATCAAGTAAGCCCTCATACACGTGGCCAATCTGCTCGATATCGAGCGCCCGAAATGATAGGCGGCGTCGCTCTCGGGGGCCGCCACCGGGAATCTTCACAACCAGCCACTGCAGGGCTTCCAGAAGATGCAGTACGGTTCTATTATCTATCCGTAGTGGTTCGGCCGGGGTATCGCGCCATGTGCCGTGTGGCGGACGACCTTCCAGAAATGGAAAACGATCGGGGTTGAACAGGTTGCCACCATAAGGAGGCAAACGCATGGATTCGTGATCGACACCTGCATAAACGATTCGGAAAGCCGCCAGCAATCGGCTCCAGGCATCGAAGCTTCGCTCGAGGATCTCCTCACCATGTTTATCAGCCACCTCGCGCAGTTGTGCCCCCAAATTGGACACCGCATACGACTGCGCATACAGTGCATACTCATCGATAGGTAGAAGTTTTCTCTCCTCGGCGCAGAAAAGGAAAACCAGACGCATCATGACTGTCAGAGACGCTTCATAGAGGCGTTTTTCGTCCATACCTTTTAGCAAGATGCGGCCTGAATCCTGGTCAATTCGATCAAAAGCCTGAACCAAGACCTCAACCGCCTGGCGAACTTGAAGGCCCAACTGATCGGTGACTTCCTGCTGGTTCTTGGCACTTTCATCCAACAACGCAGGAAGCGTATCTGAATCAGCAACTCCAAAGAAGCGCCTGACCGACAAAAGACTGACGAAAGCCTGAAAAGTTGCAGGCTCCTCTGACCAAAGCGAAGCGTACCAAGATGCGAAACCCGTAGTTTCATTTCGGGGCGCATATACTAGCATCCACTGCTCACCATTGGTGACTAAACCCAGGGGGACATCAGTGGCATGCAGCAACTCCATCATTCGCGTCGCAGGAGAAGCCTTCCAATGCTTGCCAGCAACTGCGCTCTCTAGTCTCTGGTTGGGCCGGTATTTCTGAATCAACAAGGACGGCTTGCCGTTACTTGGATTGCCATTGCTATGAATAATCGCCAGGTCAGGCCGGAGCGTCTCATTCTGCTCCGAGACAAGCGCGGACAATCCGCCTGGTAAAGACTGACCTTCGGCAATAAGATCATCAGGGTATTCCAGTAATTGTGTAAGAACAAAACGAATCCAGGCAGTTTGTATGGCAGGATCATGTTGCTGCTGTAACCATTCATCATATGCGAGACGCATCTCCCGCTTTAGGTCGGCATCAGGTTTGTCGAGACCCTGCGGAAACGCGCGCATCAAGACCGGGACTGAAAGAAACGGCCCCGATTGGTCTACAAGGGAAAGCCATTCTGCGTGATGCCGCGCAATAGACATTATGTCAGCCCTCCCGCTTGAGATGCTATCTTCCTTGGAATAATGAATGTGACCGCGACCGGGAATAATCGCGGCTGAGGATTCTTGTATCGATTTCGTATAGACTGAGATTCCTGCTCTATTTCCTCGGGGATTTTGTCTAGCCTTCTCTGCAGGCTATTCGTATCCGCTTGATACTGCTCCTTTTCGGTCGAAGAGAATAGCTCAAGCTGTTCCGGTGGTTTATCAAGCTGGTCCCTAATTGACCTGGCCAATTCGTTCATGATCGCGGTCATGTCGGCAACTTCTTTTTCCGCGCGTTCATCAAGGTTCTTCTGCAGATTCTTTGTACGATCCTGCATTCGCGCTTCAAGGGACTGCAAGAGGGGTTCGGATATTTTGGGCCAAAGGGATTGGATACTCTTTTTAATCGCCTCCGGAGCTTCTTCGTCAGTTCCACTGTCCAAAGCAGATTGGACCTCGCCGACATTTAGTCGCGAGAATCGACCCTCCCTAATCGCCCCACCGGCCGTAATTACTTCTTCATGAACTCTCTGATTGTCACCGCTTAGAACGACAATCCGACCATGGGCAATTACTGCCGGGTGAACCATTGCGGTATCTGAAGAGATGCGGGCCGAAACTCGATTTAGGTGCTTCGCGCCTTCCTGAGACCAAATCTCTGCTCGAAGCAAACGCAGACACATTTGCACAAGCCGATGGTTTAAGTGAGCCAGAACTACATCATCTCTACCATCCACAATATTGTGATCAAATGTTATCGGCCTGATAGCTCCC
Source organism: Candidatus Zixiibacteriota bacterium (assembly GCA_900498245.1). NCBI lineage: Bacteria > Pseudomonadati > Candidatus Zixiibacteriota > Candidatus Zixiibacteriota bacterium. The sequence continues at coordinate 478,560 of LS998015.1, read as the reverse complement.
GTATGAGGATGCGCAAGCCCCTCGGCACATCTTGCCCAACTTCCAGACAGGGCGGGCACATTGAATACCGGAGAGGTCTTTCTCTTACCACTGGGATCCGGCCAAACGCCCGGCAACTTTGCTTCCATAAGAGCTGGCTGCCCAGCCATCTGGAGTCCAATTTCGATTATCTTCTGGACGTTCTCAGGGCTGATGTGAAGTTCTTTGCGAGTATCAAGCAGCTGTGAATGGAGTTGTTCAAGCTGTTTCCTGAGTTCTCTTTCAAACTTCAGGATATGGCGCACTGGCTCAGCTTCTCGCTCGGCCTGACGTGTGTCCATGACCTTGCGGGCGCCAAGCATTGCCTCTTCCACCTGCGTGGCAATGACCGGACCGACTTTTCCGATGTCCTCCCGGATAGTCTCAACTTTGAGCACCGCCCGCATGAGAAACTCTAAGTCGGCATCCAATTCACCGGGGGATTTTTGCGTACTCGATTCCTTAAACCCTTTGGTCACAAAGTGGTAGATTTTGACATCGGCTGCTCTTTGGCCATGCCGGTCGAGGCGTCCGTTGCGCTGTTCAAGGCGGTTGGGATTCCACGGAATCTCATAGTGAATCAAATTGGAGCAATGGTTCTGTAGGTCAATACCTTCAGAAGCAGCGTCAGTGGCAAGGAGAATGCGAATTGGCGAAACAGCCGGATCCGCCTGAAAAGCCGCCTTGATTCGTTCACGCTCATCTGAATCCATCCCACCGTATAGAAGCATGAGCCGATTCTGATCCGCGAGTCCCTCGGAAGCGAAGATTCCGTGCAGCCACTTCTGTGTGGCTCGGTACTCGGTGAAGATTAGAACCCTGTTGTCAGTCCATTGGCCATTGACAAAGATATTTTCTTTCAGCCATTTGATCAGTTCAGCCGCTTTGCTGTCGGGACGGGCTGATGCATTTCTCGCATATTCCTTTAGGGCCCTAAGCAGAGTGCTCTCATCCTTTGAGGGATCTGTGAACAGGCGTCCTGTAACACTTATAGCCTCATTCGTGGCCTCATCGTACGACTCATCATCAGCAAATTCTTCCTCGACTTCATCTATCGTTCGACGCAACACTTTAACAGAAGGCGATGTGGCTACAGATTTTCGACGCCTTGCAGTAAACAGAGATTGCTCGTGCTTGTCCAAGGTCGAAGCAAAGGCTGCTGGGGAAGAGAACAGCCGCTTCTTCAGTAGTTTCAACACAAACTCAGTTGCCAGTCGTTCTGATTCAGATGACGCAGTTTTTTGCCTTGATTGTGCATACTCGCGAAGCTGTTTGTGGGCGAGTTGCTCTGCTTTGCTGTATTCGACCTCGATTGGCTCGATCACGCGGGCAGCGAAGCGTCTTGAACCATCCCATTTGAGTTCAAGTTCGCTCTTCATTCGTCGAACCATAACGGTTTCAAGTTGCTTCCGATCAGGCATTACACCTCGTGCGAAGCGCTGATTATCGAGCAGCTCCAAGAGAGCTGTAAAACTTTCTGTATATCCGTTATGTGGTGTTGCGGTCAAGAAAAGCCGGTGCTCGAAATGCGGAACTAGTGTACGAATTGCCTGTGTTCTCTGTGAGTCGGTAGCATAGTGACCTCTACCGGAAGGGGCCATGTTATGAGCTTCATCGACGATCAGTAGATCATATCGTCTGGGGTAGAGAGCTTCACCCTCTGATGGAAGAGTCTCTCTAAAAAGTCTCATAGAACGGTCTCGCTTAAGAAAGTCGATAGACGTAATCAAACGAGGGAAATGTGTCCATGGGTTCGTGTGCAAGCCTCTCCTGCGCCTCAGTTCTTTCATGAAGTCACTATCAATGATTCGGAACTCAAGGCCGAATTTATCCCTCATCTGGGTTGCCCATTGAATCTGCAGAGATGAAGGACAGACAACAAGTATGGTTCTCACTCGATGCCTTAGGAACAATTCTTGGGCAACAAGCCCTGTTTCAATTGTTTTACCAAGACCAACATCGTCAGCAATCAGCAAATTAGCCCTAGGCATCCGCAAAGCGCGGACTACCGGGTCTAATTGATACTCTTCCAGGTCTATTCCACTCCTAAAGGGTGACTGAAGCGACCTTTGGTCAGCGGATGAAATTGCGCCCCATCTTACAGAATTAAGAAAGGCATCCAAAAGAACAGGATCATCGAATTTTGATGCATCCGGCAGGCTGACACGTTCATAGATTTGTTTGCTCGGTTCAATCTCCCATAGAACCTGCGATTCCTCACCAAATGCATCATCTTCAAGGGATGACAACTCCACAACGTGAGTCGATGCTTGCCGAGTAGCTGCAGGCGTTGAATGTTGTATTTGAGAGCTTTGGACATCGGTTACAACCCAAGCCTTGCTTCGGATCATTACAACCTGACCTGGTTCTGGTACGCCATCTATTACTACATCTTGCCTGACAGCCAACGCTCACCTCGCATCAGAATTTCTACCCCTCTTGGAACCAGTGACCCACTGATCGATCTCTTTTGACCTGAATTTCCACAGGCGGCCGACTTTGTGAGCAGGCAACCCCCGCCGTCTGATCCATTTGTAAATGGTATCCCGCTTAACACCCAAATAGGAGGCTATTTCGTCGACGGATAGCCAGCGATCGTCTTTCACTTGAATTCCCCTTGAGTAGAGGTTCGGGATTCGTCATGGGCTTACCTAATGGCATCTGTGTCCAATAAATCCCGCTATATCATGCTAAAATAGCTCGACTGTTGTCGATTGTCAAGGCTGTTTGCGCGAAAAGAGACAAGTGTCTCGCTAAAAAGTGAGGGATAGCCTTATGACTATCCCTCTTGGGGGTGTTCTCTTTCGAATTGTCGCATTTGATTGACAATTGAAGGAGAAGCGGTAGCCTGAATTTGGGTTCAGACTCCGGAAATGAACTAATAAGTGGATTTCAGCAATGTCCCTGCTCGGCGCTCGAGGTTCACCCGAACGTCGGTGTGGGGTAGCTGACGGGCATAGGCAGTGAGCCCCTGCACCATGCCCCAGAGTGTGGAGACGTCGTCACCTTCGTTTCGACCAGCTCGCCATCCGGCGATGATCTCCGAGCCGGTGAACGGCTTCTCCTTGAACCACTCGGTGACCTTTTCCAGATCGTCGCCAACCTTCAGCCGTGCGGCTTGGTCTACTCCGCGAGTGATTGCCTCGGTAGCCTTGCGATTCTCCACGAATCGGTTAAGAGCTGGCAAGGCGTCTGACCGAAAGCGATCTGTAGCCTTTGACCGATGGACAATCTTCAGTTCCTGGACTTGCTCGACACCCCACACAATGTGGTTACCGCAGACATAGTTGTACAGGAATGTGGTAAGGCCAAATGTGCAAGACCCCGTTTCAGAGTTCCAGCAAAAAAAACCGCGACCGAGCTTGGCGTTGCCAACCTCGATAGGGCTTTCATCGTTGACGAAAAATGCAAACATATCCCGATCCGAGGCATACAGGCCTGCATTGTCCGAGCCTCCGTTGTTGCGGGCGGGCGGCACTCGCCAACCCGTCCCTTCAACGGCGTCTTTCAAAGAAGCCACTACGTCTGCATCCCAGATACGTCCGTACTTTGGTCCAGTGAATGCCGATACGACTCGATCTCCGGTACCGTTCCGAAAGAGCAGCTTTGCCTGAGTATCTCGTCTGTTGAGGCTGTACCTGAGACACTCGATTACTATCTCCGGTGGCAACGTGCGAAGGTATTTTGCCGGAGCACCAGCAGTAGTGCAAAGCTGGTTGAATGACCAATTCGTCAGAATGGCTGGTTCCTCGGACCCGTTTAGGGCTATTCCCAGATGGCCGGTGACATCGAGATGGACATCCGGAAGTCCGCGGACCTTCTCTTCGGATGCGTCCTTCAGACGCTGAGTAAACGCCTGCAGACTATCCAGATCGTGGAACCTCTCGTCAGGTGGTCGGATGCACCACTGACGATGAGCATCGTATAGATTCGAAGACATCATTTCCTCCATGTTTGAATTTCTGTTTGGGATTTCTGTTAGGAGAAAGTCTAGCCTGCAAATACTAGCCCGCTCATCCACGCCAACGTCGGCAAGGGTCAGCGAACTCGCAGTTGCCGCATTGCCACCCGTAATTGGGGTGATAGCAGCCACTGCTTATTGATCTGCAGACCGACTTGGCAAGGTGAAAGAACCGGACCATGTCTGACTTGTCTCGAAACACCTCGACTGTCTGCAGTCGTGGATTCTTAGTCTTGGTGACAACATCAATTCGCAGGTTCGGCTCGCGGTCATATAGGATGCGATAGGCATACCCATAGGCTGTGAGTTGCAGGTGATTCAGGATCGTCAGATTGTCGTAGGCTCGGGCCGCTGTCTTGGTTTCGACAACGGTGTCCTCGGCTTCGAGAAGATCGAAGTAGCCATCAAGTGGCAATCCCAGATCTTCACCGGTTTCGAGGTCAACAAGCGGCACACGAAACGGAACCTCCGTGTCGTTTACCGGCTTGCCGCGAAAGCCTTTTACATAAGTGCTAGCGAGCTTTCCTCCGACCTGAATTACGTCATCGAGCGATTCGCCATTCTTGAACTGCAACTTCTCCTCAGCCTGCGCGCGTAGGTCAGCCGTCAGAATCCTGGCAACATCCTCAGCACTCGGAGTCGAACCGTTCTTCCTGTGTTGGTGCCACCATTCAACCGCCGCGTGGAATGCGGTACCAAGCGCCAATTCAATAGGTTTGAACGGCCGCGATAGCTTATCAACGTACACGAAGCGGTACTTCAGCGGGCACATTAGGTAGAGGTTGATCTGAGATACTGAGACATGATCTGTTGGATGACCATTCCGATTGGTGTTCAAAACGGTACCTCCTCGGCCGGCTTGACCGCGTTGACCATCTCGTCAATCAGGATACTCGCTTTGCCTTTGGTGATCTGATCCAGCGACTCTACACTCGCTTTCTCAAGTAAGTGTCGGTGAGCGTCGTCGCCTTCAATCTGGCGTTCGGCCAGAAGTCGGAACAGATACCGGCGTTGAGCATCGGTCATTGGAGAATCCGAGTTACTTGGCTGATCGGATTCGTTCTGTGGCCTTGATCTGCTTCTGACGCCGGGAATCCTGTTGCTTCCGTGGTTTGGCTGCGGTTCAGTCGAATTGCCGTTGACAGGTCGGCCGTTGCCCTCCAGAGCCAACTCCTCAATCGACACGACACCGATGTTCACGGCGTCGCGGAGTGCCCTTGCTTTCGCGCGGGTCTCTGCCATCCGGATGATGTGAGGAATGATCCTCGACGCGACATTATCCGGGCTGGCATCGCCGTGACCTTTGTAGATACCGCTTTCGGTTTCCACAATGGCCAGAAAAACGGCGGTGTGACCGTTCGCTTCCTCGGGAAGCTGCACCAAGGCGGTCTCGATCCTCTTAAGCCCCTGGTCGTGAGCCAGGCTTAACAAGCCCGCATAGGTGACAACATCCTCGGTCGCAATTACTCGACCCTGACGATCCTTGATTTCAATCGTCTTCACCAGACTGCCATTTCCAGACATACTGTCCTCCTTAGGTTTGGGGTGATTGTGAAAAGGACTGTTTTTGTGTGATCAGTCTGGACCTTAACAGGTCTGTTTAGACCGTCAATTGCCGGGGCTGGCAACATGGCGGGGAAGATTAGGCGTCTGGAAGTATACGAGGATATCGTTGGAGAGTCGGATCTATGCGAAAACTCGGCACTTAGCGGCCGATAATCGATCGCTTTAGCCCCAATGCCCAGAGGTCTTGATCCGTAAGACTCACTTGATTGTCAAAAACTAGCTGGGCAAATTCTGCAACATCAATGAAGTCAATTGGCCTCTCGGAATCTCGTTCCGCCTCTTCTCGAGCATCCTGGCCAATCCGATTTGTTGTGACAATGATGCCATTTTCACCCGACTCCATTGAGTCGCGGAGTTGTGTTACTACCCACGGTTTCAGAAGTCCGCTCTTATCTTGGAAGCACTTAACCTGAATTCTAACTACAACCGAACCGGGGAGCTCAGCGATCAGATCAGTATCGGCACCTACTGGAGCATTGGTAGTTGCCAATTGACGCAAAGATGGGAAGTAAAGCCTCAACACCCTCATCACTGCTTTTTCGAAAGCGGGGCTGTTGATGCCTGGGACTGTTCCCTTAGATAACCGTTCAATGTACGTGCGCTTGTACTCGAATTCTACTGAGGCGTCGAATGCAATGTAGCTATCCGGGCTCTTGATCACAGGTTCAATAGCTTCCGATGGGATACCATAGACTGTTTGTCGTCCTTTGAGCGAATCGAATAGTATCGCCGGCAGTTCAGCCCGTACGACCGGCCTTTTGTCGAATAGCCAGTCGACTCTAACCCAGTGAGGGTAACCCTGATCGTCAGCTTGAAGCTCTGGCCTGAACTCATAAGTACACGTTGTTGTGCCCAGATAGATGAAGTTACCATCCGGCACAATGATTGTGTCACCTTCCTGGATCTGATTGACGAAGCGATTGACAATGCCAGTCACTTGCCCCAAGGTTCCACTACTGGCCCCAGTGTAATACGTGGTCTTGAGAATATTACCTATCTCGTCTCTGGTTTTTGATGCGAGATCACCGGTTGACGGCCAACCTATAGCGACCATCCCCTTTTCAAGAAACTCCTGCATCCGATACTTTCCATGCGGATATGGTCTCACAACCCAGGCCCGGCTTATCTTTCCCATTACTATCTCCCAACGAATTCGTTAGCGGTCCAATTTACGTCGATGTTGATATAAATATAACTAATAGGGGTGTTTGCCACAATCGGCAATTAGTAGCCCTTACAATCCTTATTGAGCTGTGGTAAGGTAGCTCGATATGGAGAATCAGGATATTACGATTTTGGGCGAGACAAACTACCGCAATCAGCGGGAGCGGTTTGGGATCAAGGATCATGACCGACAACGGCATGTTTACGTCGTCGGACAGACTGGAATGGGCAAATCTACGCTCTTGCTAAACATGCTGGTTCAGGACATCCAGCGTGGTAAGGGCGTAGCCCTGATAGACCCGCACGGCGACTTGGCGGAGCAGCTGTTAGATCATATCCCCCAGAGACGAATGACCGATGTCATCTACATCAACCCGGCTGACACTGAATATCCAGTAGGGATAAACCTGCTGGATGGCGACAAGTCTGCCGGACGCCATTTGATCGCCTCTCATCTGGTTGACATTTTCAAGAAGATTTGGTCTGATTCCTGGGGGCCACGACTGGAATACATCCTCAGAAACACGCTTCTCGCACTCCTTGAGTGCGCTGGACACACGCTGCTATCGATTCCGAGACTGCTTATAGATCCCGAATTCAGGGCGGCTGTGCTAAGCCGTGTGCAAGATCCGGTTGTCCGTACCTTCTGGCAAGTGGAATACGAGTTGTATCCAAAGGTTTTTCGGACTGAAACAATATCCCCAATCCAGAACAAGGTTGGTCAGTTCCTATCAGTGCCCGTGATGCGAAATATCCTCGGACAGGTCCAAAACAAGGTTGATTTCCGCTCGGTAATGGATTCTGGCAAGATTCTGATCGTGAACCTGGCCAAAGGACGGCTTGGAGAGGACAACACCGGCCTTCTGGGGTCGCTGATCGTCTCCAAGCTATTCTTGACGGCCATGTCTCGGTCAGATACGCCGCAAAGCCAGAGAAAGCCATATACTGTGTATATTGACGAATTTCAGAGTTTCGCATCAGACAACTTCTCCCACACTCTCTCTGAAATGCGCAAATTTGGCCTTCATTTAGTCTTGGCGCACCAATACCTCGCCCAGCTACCTTTACAGCTCAAATCAGCCATATTCGGCAACGTGGGAACGATAATGGCTTTTAGAATAGGCGCTGAGGACGGAGAATACCTGGAACGCGAATATTGGCCCACATTCAGGGCCTCAGACCTGCAATCGCTGGCCGCATATGATATCTACGTCAAGCTCTCAATCAACGGAAGAACGACTGACGCCTTCAGCGCCCAGACGTTGCCGGAGACGGCTATCAGAGAAAGTCACCGTGATGCCATTGTTCAGCTTTCTCGTATACGATACGGGGAAGACAAGATCGCAATTGAAAAACAAATCGACTTGTGGATGGCTGATCCTATTAGAGTCATTATGGTGACACAACAAACAACTTAAGTCTGGTTCTACTTGAACCAAGCGCTCTATGATGATCTTAGTAGAACTGGGGCTAAGATTAGCAGATAATTTCAGATAGAAACAACAATCACGATAGCTCCAAGGTAGCCTTCAGGAAGGACCAGGCAACATACTACCTAAACACACGACATTCTCCTCGCCATAACAAGTATGTTCGGTGGTTAAGTATCGTTGGATTATCGGCCACAGATTTCGTCACCCTTCGGAGTGATTCTCGTCTGGAGTCACATCCCATTCTGGAGGAACGAGCTTTCTCCCCTCGCGCCATCTCTCAACTACACAGTCTTGGAACCATTGCTGGTTTATGTTTGCGTGATCCGTAACGATAATTTGGAACTGACCATCAAACTCGTTGACGAAATCATAAGAAAGCTTGAACATCCGCTCGACTTTTTGTCTATCTTCACTGATACCAACTGTCCCATTTTCCCGGCGCTGCCAGTCTTCGTCTTCAGGAAAGTACACTTGAGATGGCTGATCTATAAAGATAAAACGCGGTACAGGCCGGCTCTTCGACACGAACCGTCGGTGCAGAGCAAAGTGTGCAATTAAGTGATATCCCACCCAGTTTTCGCCGCTACCCATTCGATTCATCGGGATTGGTCCATCTTGACCATCGGCAATAACAGTCAATTTGCTAATATCTAGACGGAGTGGGAATTCTGCGTGCTCAAGTTGGAGTTCTTCTGCCCACTGACTCATGTGGCGGGACATAATCGACAACGCTGATTGAACTCGTTCCTCTATCTTTTCATCACTCAGCTCCTGCTCGAGCGAGTCAATTTGTTCTCGTAGTGCTGAAAGCTGGCTTCGAAGGTTACTATGGTCTTCTACTGGAGGGACACTCTCAAGGTAAAGGCTGATTCTTCCGATGATATGCGCTCTTCTGGCATTTCGATCGCGAAATTCTTGAAGTCTCGTGTTTTCTCTTTGAATTGCATCAAGCGTTTCCCGGTTGTTTTGAAGTCGAGACTTGAGATTTCCCTCTCTTTCCTCAAGCTTTGTGATCACTGCTTGCATTTGAGGTGCGTGGTCCTCAACCTGCCGCACCTCTTCTTCTAGCCTAGCGAGAGATGTCCGGATTTCATTAACGGTAGGTGGCGCAACATTGCTCTGTAGCTCGGTCTGACACAGTGGGCAGATTGATGGTCCTTCCTCTTCACTACTCGCTTCAAACAGCTCAATACTCTTCAAGCGAAGCACTTGAGCACTAGCCTCATGAGAAAACCCAATACGATCCGAACTCAGCATCTTTGCGGCTTCAAGTTGATCTTGAACCACTCGTAACTCTCGGACTATTGCCTCTCTTTCACCCTGTAACCTTCGGAACTCAGTTCCCTCGTCACTAATCTGCTGTTCTTCGGGTGGGGACGGGGCAATGGACAGCAGGCGGAGTGCCTCAAGAAGATCATCCCACGTTTGCGGATCCTCTTGATCAGAGTGCAATCCAAGGTCTTTCGCCTCGGAGAAGAGTCCCTGCGCAACAGAAAAACCTTCGCCCTTTACTGCGTTGTATTCCTCAAGCCGCCGCTCGATTGCTCGCATTTCCCGACGCAATCGCCTCAACTCCGCCAAGCGTGCGACATAATCATCGTCAACGGCTCCAAGAAAGTATGGAATGGTGTCTTTAATAGCTTGAGGTAGAAACGGCTCACTCTGCCTATGAAAAAGCTGCTGATTACTGTCAATCTCTGTCTGGTGTTGCAAGCAATATATGAGTGCATGGCTGATATTCGCTTGTAAAGGAGGTCTCGTTTGCCCAGGCGGAGGATCATGGCGGTTGTCCCCGATGCCAGCGTGAGCAGTGAGTAATCCTTGAAGTGCATCAGCATTAGTGGTCTGTATCAATTGGTCCGCCGGCGGTATTGCCACCTGAGTCCCGACTGTGTAATAGACATCCGACGAAGAGTTGCGTCCCGGGGCAGGCACTCTCCTAGCAATGAACGCTTCACCCTCGGAAACCGCCAGCTTGACAGCGACCCATGCGACAGATCTGCGTATAATACCCTCAGGAATGCGACACTCTGATGAACCAAAGCAGTATTCCAGAATCGCTATCAGAGCCGTCTTACCAGTTTTGGACGAACCCGTAATGATGTTTAGCTTTCCAGGAATGAGCTGAATAGTGCGAATAGCACCACTATGACTGTAGAGGACAATGTTCTTGATTTGGAAACTCATGGACGAACCCCCCAAAGCGCCATAATTGTTGATGCTGAAGGAGTTACAGCGAACCACTTACCAAGAAAGCGCGCTCGGGATATGCAATCCTTAGCATCGCCACTTAACTGGCGAATTGCTCTGTCGATTAGTGAATGCGGCGCAACACACGCAATGTTTCCTGAGTCAACGGCTTCCAGCCAGTTTGAGGCAAGTCCGTAATGCAACGCCTCTCTCGTGTACGGTCGCAGTGCCATAAGCCTGTCGTAAAACCCTATCCTAGCCTCCGCATTACACTGTAACCAAGCAGGTACCGATGTTCGGGTAGTATGGGGCAGGGTGTCACGCGTTTGTTTGTGCAATGCGATTGGAAGCACCATAAACGTAAGTGCAAAGGGAATCGGCCGACTGGACTTCTCCATGAAACCAGCACAGGCTGAGATAAGAGTCAAACAAGTAAACGCAGGATTGAGAAGATGAGCCTCTTCTCGAATTCGCTGGGGCCAAGGATTCATTGGCTTGCCTCCACACCTGATAGAAGAGCTTCAAGGCGGTCGCGAAACTCCAGATGCCATCCAACCTTCAAACCATCAGCCAACATTTGATATGTCCCGCGGGCGATCGCGGGTTCAGTCACCGCTGGTCTTATCTGAATATGTGAACCTGCCTCAATCCACTTATATAGCTGTTGCGCAGCTCTGGTCTTTGCATTTTCGGCAGCGCTATTGCCTAGCTCGTCTCGCATCTGCTGGAACATGACGTCCCATTCCTCAATCAACTTTCTTTCATATCTCTCAAGGTCCCCAACATAAATGAGATTTTCTCGAATCCAACGCGAGCGATGTGTAAATGCTCTATAATAGTTTGTTATAGCGCTCAGGATTCGGTTTTGATTGACTCCAATCAACTTAAGTTGCTCGACAAATATTCTGTCCAGATATCCGGTTGCATCAACACTCTCTTGCATAATGTCATCATCAATCGGAAGGTTGTCTTGACGAAACTGCGATCTTATGTGACTTTCCTCTGCCTCTAATTCCTCACCCAAGATCGGTAATGCCTCGTCGTCCAAGAGATGCTTGATAACTCGCTGAAACCACCAGCCTTCCAATCGTTGAAGGAAGGATCCAAGGTGTTGTCGTTCGACTGCATGAAATATCGCCTGGTGTAAGTCATCGTCTAATTGACCTATTGATGGAGAAGAGTCCAGGACAGTAATTGATTCGACCAACCTTACTTGATCGTTGTTCTCGAGTTCTCTAAAGACCTGATAGGCGGCAGCATTCGTCTGATTTGTTGACGTAGTGGCTGTGGCTCTCAATCGTTCCAGAGCGGCCGACACATTGCGACCGGTTGGTCGCAAATAGGCTACCGCGGTACCTTCACTACAAAGCGAGGTTGTGATTAGGAAGAAACGAGCTCCCAATGGAATGCTGCCGTCGGATTGCCCCTCAACCCAAATTCGGAGTGTCTTCCAAAGATCTATTGAGGCGTCTCCCAGATTTCCTGCTGAATTGATATGGTGCTTAGTTTGGAGGATATCAATCGGCGTACCATCCGTTTCGAATACAACGTCATCCAGAGTTTCGATGCTAACACAAATACGGTCACCGCTTGGCAGTCTACGTAACGCCTCCAGTAGCGCATAGCGACACTGGTAGAAGTACCCAAGCGTAGGTGCCGAAGCCGAAAACTGACCACGCTGGTTTCCGCTCACATGCAAATCCTCTCTTCGGACTTTGATGAGGTTATTAACATAGCAAATCCAAAACTGCTCTCCTGATCGAGAAACTGCAATAATTTAACTGGACGCTGCTGAATCCGCAAGCTATATTTATAGCTACACTTTCATTTCAAGGTGGTAGATGCCAATGCCCAGAGAGAAGACGACACATACGAAACCGAAGATGATTCACATTCGACTAAGTGAGGAACTTCACCAGCAGCTGCGAATTCAGGTGGCCAAAGAGAATCAGACAATTCAGGACTGGGTGGAACAGCTAATCGACAAGAACGTCAAACCGGGGCGAGGGAAGCAGTCTTGAGTCCAGTCAACAGTGAGAAGAAACGCTGTTACGTTTACGCGAGGCTGTCCACGGAGGATCAGCACCGGCGCGCCGAATACTCGTCGCTTGAGAGTCAGAAAAAGGTCTGTAAGGCTTACATCGCCAGCCAGGAGCCGAACGGCTGGAAGTATGTTACGACAATCAAGGACCTCAGCTCCGGCGGCAGCACGGACCGGCCCGGACTGAGCGAGCTTCTCGAACATATCAAGCAGAACAAGGTTGATGTGGTCGTTACGACCAAGATGGATCGGCTGACCAGGAATATCAAAGACTTCTGGACGCTCTATGAAGTCATGCAGGAGCATGATTGCCAGTTCGTCTGCGCCACACAGGAACTGAACTCTACGACCGCTCACGGCCGTTTTTTCATCAACATCCTGATGAGTTTTGCGGAGTTTGAACTTGAAACTATTAGGGAAAGAACCCGGGCGAAGATGCTATCCCAGGCCGAGGAGGGTCTCTGGCACGGTGGACGATCCCCGTTTGGTTACGAACGCCATAAGGATAGGAAGGGCCTGCTGATTCCGCACAAGACAGAAGCTGCGGTTGTGAAAAGGATTTTCGATCTCTTCGTAAAATTGGGATCGCCGGCAGCGGTAGCCAAAGAAATCAATGGCATGGGTTATCGGACCAAGAGTAAGAAGAAAACGAAGTTTTCGAAGTGGACGATCACTTACATTCTTTCCAATCCACTATATATTGGAAAGACGACTTTCGGCGGACAGAGCTTTGACGGCAAACACAAAGCGCTCATCCCAGTCAATAGATTCAATCATGTGCAGAAGATGCTGGAAAAGAACAAACAGACGCGAACAGGGCCCACCCAGAACAAATATAATTTCCGGCTAAGAGGTATTCTCAAGTGCGGCGATTGTGGCTCGATGATGACACCGAGTCCTGCCAAGAGTGGACGATACCTTTACTACCGGTGTACCCGAGTGTCAAAGTATTCCAAGGAAGAGTGCAAAGTCAGGAAGATTGGTGCTCGTGCGATTGAGGATGCGGTCGTCAACAAGCTTTGCGAGATTGGAACGGACGAGGCTGTCATCAAAGAAGCGGTCCGCAAGGCCAACAAGGCTTCAGTGACCAACGCCAAGACCAAGACCAGAGAGCTGAATGCCCTGAAAAAGGAACTGAAGCCGGTTCAAGACTCAATCGACAACATGATCCGATACGTGGAGAAGCGCGGCGACCTACCGAAAGCTATGTCTGACCGTCTCCCAGAACTGGAAACCCGAAAAGAACAACTTGAAACCCAGATTCAGCGTCTGGAATTCGAGATTGGGCAGCTAAAAGACTATCAAATAGACACAGAATTACTCACAAAGACGTTACAGGATTTCCGAACCATCTATAACGAACTTACTCCTGAAGAGCAAACGCGCCTGTTACAGCTTATGGTTCAAGAAGTTGTCTTGGGGGAAGACACGTTAAAGATTTCTGTTTTTCCGCTTGGAGACAAAAAAAAGCCTCTGGAATATCTGCTGAAACATCCAGAGTTTGCTGAGAGTGATAAAAAGCGGGGTTGACGAGACTCGAACTCGCGGCCTTCTGCGTGACAGGCAGACGTTCTAACCAAACTGAACTACAACCCCGATCACTTCTATTTCAAACAACATCGAAACCAGCCGGTTTCGAAAAGCATTTTGCCGTCTCTGAAAGCTCCAAAAATGCCGTCCGGTCCGGCATTTCAAAATTGGGCAGTACTGGACTCGAACCAGTGACCCCCTGCGTGTAAGGCAGGTGCTCTAACCAACTGAGCTAACTGCCCGCAATTTGTCCCAGTCTATTCGACTTTGACATTATCCGAAGGGGGCACTTTCTTCCGACCGTCGATTATAATCGAAATCGGAATCAGGACACAGTAGCCCAAAATCAAAAGAATCGGCGCCAGGGTAATCGAACCGCTTGCCAGCGTGATATACCCCAAAATTATAATCAAGAGGGCCGCCCCGAAGATATAATAGTTCTTGGGGCCAAACGGCCATTCAAACCGATCCTTTTCCGCTTTTTTTACTTTCTTTGCCATATCAAAAAACAGCAGCCTATTATAAAGGGTTATACCGAAAAGTCAAGCCTTTTCTCCCTTAATCGGCCAACTCCTCCCGCCCCTTAACCATTCCGGCACAAGCGATAAAAGCCCCCCAGAGGGCCATCAGAAACTGCCGAACCTCTTCATCGGCAAAAGTGGCCTCATAAACGGAAGTCATGAAAAAAACCAGGCTGGCCATCAATATCCCGGCCATCAAACCATGAAGAACCGTCCCTTTCCGCACCGCCTTCATTTTTTTCAGCATCAGGAAAACAATCGCCGCCCACATGCCCAAATATATAACTGCCCCCGGGATCCCTTCATAGGCGGCAATATTGAGAATATCATTGTGACCATGGGCAAAAATCTTGGTTGAATTGGGAGCCCGGTAATTCCTAAATTGCTCCTCGAAATTCCCCTGTCCTACGCCGATAAACGGATGATCGGCGGCCATACGGGCCGCCGATTTCCAGATCGATATCCGCGAACTGGGATGAATGCCGGCCCATTCTTTCTTTACCGAACGTTCATATCCGGAGAGAATACCGGGAGCCAGAATCGATATCAGAACGGCCAGCACGGCAACGACGGCTATCAGGCTCCAAATCTTGCGGCGATGAAATACAATAATATAGAGAATAATTCCCGATACCAATACCAGAACCGGTCCGCGCCCGTAAGAAAAAACCACGGCCAGAGAAGCCATCACAAAAACGGCATACAGAATGGTCTTCCCTTTTCTCGGCGGGACAACCGAAGCAACCGGAAGAAACAGCATCGCCGCGACCGCGAACAAATCCCCGAAAGTCAAACGATTGGAAAATGTCCCGCTCACCCGGTAACCGAAAAGAGGAGCGGCCGGGAGTTGTTCGTGATGATACAGATCAAGGCCGGTAAAATGCTGAAATGCCGCATACAAAGAGACTAAAAGGACAGAAAGGGCCAGCGCCGCAATCATGATCCGAACCTTCCTTTCATCCGTAATCAGGAAGGCTGTTAAAGGTATTATAAAGAATAACCACTCTTCTTTATTAATCAGGAGCGACTTTATCGGGGTCGGCCCCAGGGCCGATGATATCAGGGACCAGATCACAAAAAGTGCGGTCCAGATATAAAACCACTTAAATCCCGCCGGATATTGCCTCTGTTCCTTACTCAGGAGGGCAACAGCGGCAAAAAAAATGGTCACCCCCATCAGAATCTGTGACAAAGCAATTGAAAATGTCAGGGAGAAGAAAAACCCGGTCAGAGCATAAAAGGCGATCTGCTTTGATTTACTGGCAACGGCATCAATCATCCAAAAAGATCACTTTCGATCAGTTCCACCAAAAGATGTATCAAAAATATCTGTTCTTCCTGGATCCGCTGAACCGAGCGATGCGGAATTATTAATCTCTGCTCCACCAATTCCCCCAGTTTGCCGCCGTCGCCGCCGAGCAGAGCCGCCGTCCTCATCCCCTTTTCATTAGCCGCTTCCGCGGCCCGAAGGAGATTCGAAGAGTTTCCGGAGGTCGAAATCAGAAGCAGCAAATCATTCTTGTTTCCCAACCCCTCCACCTGCCGGGCAAATATCCGCTCGAATCCAAAATCGTTCCCGGCCGCCGTCATTATCGACATATCTGCGGCTAGTGAGATGGCCGGGAGAGATTGACGGTTCCGCGATGATGTCAGCCGGACAATCATCTCCGCCGCCATATGACTACTGTCGGCCGCCGACCCGCCGTTCCCGCAAATCATAATCTTGCCTCCGCTCCCAATTACCCCCGAACAGGTATTCGCCAGTTCCACCAATGGTTCCGCCAGAGTCTCGCCGACCATACGCCGAAGGGCCGCGCTGTCGCCGGCCTCCTTAATTATCATTTTTATCCGATCTTTATTATTCATACTCCAACCTGCTGCCGGGGGTGAGCGGCATCGACAAATTCCCTCATCAATTCCCGCCCGGCGCCTTCTTCAAAATGATTGCCGACTACTACAAAAGAGGCCCCGGCCTTAATCTTACGTTCCACTTCGCGGGGGGTTCTGATGCCGCCGCCCACCATTATCGGAATCGAAATATATTCGGAAACTTCCTTAATCATTTCGTCCGGAACCGGTCTTTCCGCTCCTGAGCCCGCCTCCAGAAAAACCATCTTCATTCCCAGGAATTCCGCCGCCAGGGCGTGGGCACAGGCAATATCGTTCTTGTCCGAAGGAATCGGCAGGGTATGAGAAATGAACTGCACCGACGTGTACCGTCCGGAATCGATCAGCATATAACCGGTTGGAATTGTCTCCAACCCATATTCCTTGATTATCGGGGCCCCCTTGACCTGTTCCTCGATCAAATAATTGGGATTGCGGCCCGATATGAGCGACGTGAATAAGACGGCGTCGGCGTCTGGTGCAATCTGACTGTGGGAGCCGGGGAAAATTATCACCGGGCATTGAGCGAGCCCCTTAATCAATCTGACCGAATGCTGAAAATTCTTGAACAGCGCCAGACTTGTGCCGACCAGAATGGCATCGACCTCGGCGTCCGAAGCCGCTCCAACCAGCTCCTCGATCGCTCGCGGGGAAAGGCGATCCGGATCCAGAAGAAGGAAAAAACCTCCCCCCTTGCGGTTTCGCGTCTGTAATAATCGGTCAAATACGGTCATGCGTCAATGGCCCTTAATCTATTCCCTCAGTTTCTCTCCAAACGCCCGGAAAAATTCGTCCGAATTGCACTCGGCCGGTACCGTCCCCTGCGCAAAATTGTCCTTGCCTCCCCCGCGCCCGCCGAATCGTTTCAGGATATCTCGGGAAATATTTCCAATATGCGATTTCACGCCATTGCTCGAAGATACCATCAGGGTCAATTTGCCATCCACTTTCCCCAGAGCCGCCGTCACCAGAGACCCCGCGGCTCCTTTCCCGCTGTCTACCCATCCGGCCATTTCTTCGGCGTCCACTTCCCCGAAATCATGAAAACGGAATTTTATGGCGCCGATTGATATTTCCTTTCCAATCGATACCGCCCCGCCGGCGAATTTTTCGGTCTTGAGTTTCTTGTTCTCCTTCTGCAACTCTAAGACTTTCTGGTTCAAATCTCCGATTGCGCCGACAATTTCCCCTTCGGTCCGGTTAAGCAACCGGGCGATATCGTCGAACGACTTCTTCTGTTCCAGCATTTTGACGATAGCGGAGCGCCCGGTAATCGCCTCGATACGGCGGATCCCGGAAGCAATACCGGTCTCGAGAGTTATCAAGAACGGCCCGATTTGAGATACCAGGTCAACATGCGTTCCGCCGCACAACTCTTTCGAAAAATCCCCCACCGTCACCACGCGCACCCGGCTCCCGTACTTCTCGCCGAAAATCGCCATTGCCCCCGATTTCTTAGCCTTCTCAATATCTTCTTCCACCGTCAGCACCGGCCCTCCGGTAAGAATCTCTTCATTGACAATTTTCTCCACGCGGACCAATTCTTCGGGCGTCATCGGCTTGAAATGCGAAAAGTCGAACCGCAGTTTATCCGGGCCGACATACGAACCCGATTGATGCACATGCTCACCAAGGACTTTTCTCAGGGCGGCGTGCAGAAGATGTGTCGCCGTATGGTTGCGCATAATATCCCAGCGCCGGGGCGAATCGATTTCGAATTGCGCTTCCGTTCCCTTCAATTGCCCGATATTATTATATCCTTTTTCAAATACTTCGCAAATATGCACAAGCGCATCGTTGAATCGGAAAATAGATACCACCCTGGCTTTGAAAAGATTTCCGGCTATTAACCCGGCATCGCTGATCTGTCCCCCCGCTTCGGAGTAAAACGGCGTCTGATCGGGAATTATGGCCAGACGGTTAACCTGCGCCCCCGGAATTTCCAGCGCTTCCGCGACTTTGGCTGTTATTATAAATCTGTCCCTGGCAAATTTCGTTGCGATATTCGCCGCTGTTTCATTCTTCAGGAGAATCTCCTGCAGAGCGGCGATTTCTTTCCCGTATGCATTATCGAATTGCGACGCCGCCCGTGCCTTCTCCTGCTGTAAGGCCATCGCCGCCTCGAAACCCGCCATATCGAGCGTCAGGCCCTTTTCCTCCGCCATCACCGCGGTCAGATCGACCGGGAAACCAAAGGTATCATACAATTTGAATATCTGCTCACCGGGAATTACCTTGTTGCCGGATCCGACCGTCTTTTTAGCGACCTCGTCAAACAACTCCAGACCGTTGTCAAGGGTCCGCCCGAACGATTCTTCCTCGGAGCGGATGACATTCTCGATATGCTCCTGCCGCTGCTTTATTTCCGGATAAACATCACCCATCACGCCGACCAGTGTCGGTACCAATTTATAAATAAACGGCTCGTGGACATCAAGGAGGCGGCCGTGGCGCGCGGCGCGGCGCAAAATCCGGCGCAATACATACCCCTGCTTCTCATTGGACAACCCCCCGCCGTCGGCAATACAAAATGTCAGGGCCCGAAGATGATCGGCGATCACCCGATGTGACACCCCCGGTTCGCCGATATCATATTTTTTCTTCGAAATTTCTTCGACCTGCGCAATTATGCCGGTGAATAAATCGGTCTCGTAATTGGAATTTACCCCCTGAATGATGGCCGTGATCCGTTCCAGGCCGGAGCCGGTATCGACCGACGGCTTCGGAAGCGGCTCAACAGTGCCGTCGGGTTTCGAATTATACTGCATGAAAACTAGGTTCCCGATCTCGACATACCGGTCGCAGTCGCAATTGACAAAACAGGTCTCCTTGCCGCAACTATATTGCGCTCCCCGGTCATAGTGCAGTTCGCTGCACGGGCCGTTGGGGCCGACATCACCCATCGACCAGTAATTATCCTTCTTGCCGAACCGAAGCACCCGGCCGTCCTTCAGTTCCGGGGCGATTTTTTCCCAAAGCGCAAAGGCTTCGTCATCATCTTCATATACCGTGGCATACAGTCTATCCGGCCGGAGTTGCAAAGTCTTATTTACCCACTCCCAGGCATATAGAATGGCGGCCTCTTTGAAATAATCGCCGAACGAAAAATTCCCCAGCATCTCAAAAAAAGTCTGGTGCCGACCGGTTCGCCCGACATTTTCCAGATCGTTATGCTTTCCCCCGGCCCGCATACATTTCTGGACGGTCACGACCCTCTTGAATTCGGCCTTCTTCTTTCCCGTAAAGATATCCTTGAACTGGTTCATCCCGGCATTGGCAAAAAGAATGGTGGGGTCATCGAAGGGGATTACCGGCGATGACGGCAGTTCGTGATGATCTTTCGACCTGAAATGATCGACGAACGATTTTCTTATATCTGACGCTTTAATCTTCGGGCTCCTTCTTCCAAATTATGTCAAACGCTTTTCTGGCCGCGTTGTATCCGATGGCACGGCGCGAGAGGTAATTATACGCTTTGGCGCGGGCTGTTTCAAGTTCAAATTTGCCGAGCCGATTCCTGATTTTCTCCAAAAGCCTTTGGGCCAGTTCGACTTCATCGATATTTTCCATCACTTTGGCGACAGCTTCTTCCGCCAGCCGGTGTGGAATGTGACGGGCCTGAAGATAAGCGACCAGGAATTTCCGGCCGGCCGGTTTCCGGCGAAGAAGTGATTCTGCGGTCTGAATCGCGTACCGCCTGTCATCGACCAGACCGCTGCGCCTTAATTCCGACAGAACCGTGTTCGCGGCCCTGGGGTCGAATCCCTTTTCGCTCATTTTTTGTTTTAGCATCCCCGATGAGTATCCCCGGGCCGCCAATAAATACGCGGCATAATCACCGGCTCGCTTATAATCTGACTGATATTTGATTTTCGCGAATTCATCGGCGCCTATCTCGCCACCGACTTTTAACCGGCAAGATTCAACTATTTCCCGATCCAATATTATTTCACCGCCCTCTTCCAGAGATACGACCATTGTTTTGCCTTTGCGCCTGATGGAGATTATCGTATGAGCCGATTCCATAATTACAAAGTAAAGATTTCTGCCTTATCTTCAAGAAAAAAGATATTTCGTTATGTGCCGGCTGATGTGCGAATATGATCGCAGTTTGTTCGCTCGGCCCCATCAAGCACTTCCTCCCCGCCATTGCCCACTCGAAATAAAATCCTTATATTTAAATGTTCGGGCTGGTCCCGGTCACAAATGAAACCGGGACATAAATTCGCTGTTATATCGAAATAAATGAAAGGAATTACTTATGCCGGTAATAAAATATAAGGAACTGGAGCGCAAAAAGATCGAAGGCGAAGGAATCGCCCATGTCACTAAAGCGGTGCCGATCGGGAAAAATGTCGGGTGGGACGGTTACACCATGCGGGTTTTCCGCATCGCCCCCGGGGGCCATACCCCGCGTCACCAGCACGACTGGGAACATGTCAATTACATTATATCGGGTAAAGGCAAACTCTTTCTCGACGGCAAAGAATTCGAGGTGAATGAAAAGGATTTTGCCTTTGTGCCCCCGAACACGCCGCATCAATTTCAGAACCCATTTGATACGGATTTCGAATTCATTTGTATCGTCCCCAACAAAGGGGAGTACTGACATTTTTTGGTTTAAAATTAAAACGGCGGAGGCTTCCTGCCTCCGCCGTTCATCAATCAACATCTCTTAAATATATTTCAAGACCCTTGCGGGTTCATTGTAGTCTGTCTCTTATAACCCTCAAATTCCAAAAAAGTTCACCAAATCCCGAGAGCATCTTTCGCCATATCGGATGCCATCTCCTCCGGGTTCCACGGCGGATCCCAGACCACCATCACATCGACTTTCTCCACCCCCGGCATTTCTTTTATCTTCTCTTTGACCTGTTCGACCAGAACCGGGCCGTACGGGCACGCCGGCGTCGTCAGAGTCATGATCACCGTCACGATCCTCCCGTCGGTGACATCGATATCATATATCAGCCCCAGGTCAACCACGCCCAGACCGATTTCAGGATCCTCGACCGTCCTGATTTTCTCCCTAACCTCTTCAGACGTAATCATAATCGCATTACTCCGTTGTCGACGGTGCCGCTTGCTTCCCTTTTTCTCTGGCCTCCAGGGCGTTTACCAGAGTCGTCCACGATAGTAGCGCACATTTGACCCGGACCGGGAACTTCTTGACTCCGCTCAACGCCTCCAGGTCCCCTAGATCGGCGTCTTTAGGGACCGCCCCGCCTGTCAGCATCGCCTTAATGGTCTCGGCAATTTTTTTCACTTCCTCAAGACTCTTTCCCTTGGTCACTTCGGCCAGCATCGATCCCGATGCCACCGAAACCGCGCAACCCATGCAACTGACGTAAACATCTTTTACTTTATCCCCTTCCAATTCCAGCGCCAGTTCGATTTCATCGCCGCAGGTCGGATTTTGCCCTTCGTTATGAATGTCCTCATGCTCCAGGTGGTGCCGCCCGCGCGGGAAACGGTAATGTTCCATCAATATATCACGGTAAAGATCGTCGAGATGGTCACTCATGACGGAAATATCTCCTTGCTTCTTTCAGTCCGGTTACCAGTTGATCGATATCATCATGAGTGTTATACAAATAAAAACTGGCGCGGGTCGTGGAATTTATACCCAGAAGCCGGGTCAGGGGCTGGGCGCAGTGATGTCCCGCTCGAACCGCGATGCCCAGGGTATCGAGAAAGGTGGCCATGTCATGGGGATGGATATCTTTATCCACAAATGACACTGCTCCACCACGATATTTAACATCTTTCGGCCCAAAAACTTTAATGAATTCGAGTTGTCCCAATTTATCCAGAGCATAGGCGGTCAGATCCATTTCGTGCCGGCGAATCTTCTCCATACCGATTTTTTCAAGATATTCGAGGGCTGGAAGAAAAGCGAAGGCCCCCTCGATATTCGGCGTCCCGGCTTCGAATTTGTGCGGTAGTTCGTTCCATTTCGCGCCGTCATATCTTACCTCACTTATCATCTCTCCCCCAAA
Organism: Candidatus Zixiibacteriota bacterium; assembly: GCA_900498245.1. Taxonomy (NCBI): domain Bacteria; kingdom Pseudomonadati; phylum Candidatus Zixiibacteriota; species Candidatus Zixiibacteriota bacterium. The sequence goes on along the minus strand of LS998015.1, from coordinate 456,250 downwards.
CTGCACCGGTTCCATGTCCTGGAGAAATTCCTCCTTGCCGTACAAAACACCGAGCCCGGTCGGACCAAGCATCTTGTGTGCCGAGAAAGCCAGGAAATCGGCGTTCATCGCTTTTAGATTGACCGGCATATGCGGAACACTTTGAGCGCCGTCAATCAAGGCCAAAGCACCCCTCTTATGCGCCAGTGCGATAACCTCTTCGACCGGATTGATCGTCCCCAAAACATTCGACATGTGAGTCAAAGCGACAATCTTGGTATTCGGCGCAATAATATCTTTCAAATTGGTCAAATCCAAATATCCTTCCGGATCAATCGGGATATACACCAATTCCGCCCCGGTCCTCTTAGCCAGAACGAGCCATGGCACCAGATTGGCGTGATGCTCCATCTGCGTGATAACTATCCGGTCCCCCTTTTTAATATGCTGATAGCCCCATGATGATGCCACCATGTTAATCGCTTCGGTAGCGTTGCGGGTGTAAATTATTTCCTGACGATTCACGCCACCCAGAAATTCGGCAATCTTGTCGCGGGTCGCTTCATAGGCCGAGGTGGCTTCCTCCGCCAGAGTATGTAATCCTCTATGAACATTGGCGTTGTGAAGGCGATAATACTGTTCGACGGCGTCAATGACTATCTGCGGCTTCTGGGTGGTAGCGGCGCTGTCCAGATAGACCAGTTTTGTCCCGCGAATCAGTCGCGATAGAATCGGGAAGTCTTTCTTATAGTCTTCCGCTTTGAAAACCGCTCCGTCCCTTTTAACCGGCTCTTCCGGCATCGTTTCCGCCATCAGTTTTTCGCCCTTCATATTGCTCCCCTCATTCCGCTAAAGCCACGAATACTTCGCCGTTTTCAATTTTTACTTCGTATGTTTGAATCCCTTCCACCGCTGGCATTCGTATGGCCGCCCCCGTTTTAATATCAAACCAGGCGCCGTGACGCGGACATTCGACATGGCCGTTCTTCAGTTCCCCGTCACCCAGATCTCCGCCGTCGTGGGTGCAGAGATTGTCCAGCGCATAGACTGCACCATCCTGAATCGCCAGAACAATTTCCCGGCCGTTGGCCGAAAAACTGCGCACCTCTCCTTCCCGAAGATCGGAAAGAGAACAGATTTTTGTGTACTGCCCGGTCATCTCTGGTCCCCCGTTAATTTATCTGTCACGATGCCCCGCATCATTTCCTGCAATTCATTCGGCATCTGGGTGATGGTCGGTTCGACGAAACCGGACGCGATCATTTTAACCGCATCCTCGTGCCCTATTCCGCGCGCCTTCAGATAGAACAGCATCTGCGGATCAATCGGGCCCATGGTCGCCCCGTGCGTGCATCGCACCTGGTCAGTCAAAATCTCCAGTTCCGGAATCGATTCGGCCTTGGTCCCCTTGTTTAAAAGGAGATTCCTATTTTCCTGATAGGCCTCATTGTTGACAGTATCTTTTTCAATCTTTATCAGGCCGGTGTACGCCGAATTGGCTTTGTCTTTCAAAATAACCTTAAAATCGATATTCGAATACGACTCGTTATCCTGATGATAATGCATGGTGTGATAGTCAAAATGCTGATTCTTATTTCCGAAAAGAATTCCCGACATCCGGCTTTCGGCGTGACGGCCCGCCAGGATGGTCCCGGCGTTGACCTTCGATATCGCCCCCCCGGTGGCTCCGTAAATCGAGAAAATACTTCCGCTCGTACCGATACGGGCTCGTTGCGTGATATAACCGGTGCACTGTGCCCCCAGACGCTGGAGATTCACATATTTGACCCGCGCCGAATCTCCGGCAAAAATTTCCACCGCCCCGTTGTCCACTCCGCTTTCGCCCCTTCCGCTGCAGGCGTAATTATCAACCAGAGTCACCTGCGAATTCCGGCCGATTACAACTAATAGCCGAATATGCGAAAATTTGCCGCCGGGGTGACGGTTCAGCGCGATTGGCTTCTCAATTACCGTATTATCCGGCACATAGACAAAAAATCCATTGTTCCAGAGGGCCATATTGAGCGCCTCAAACTTCCCGAAACCATATCCGACCATCGTTCCCAGGTAGCGACGCACCACTTCCTCGTTTTCCCGCGCCGCCTGAAAGAGATTCTTTATGATAATTCCCTTGGCCATTGCTTCCGGCTCGATTTTCACCAGTGTCATCATATCTTCGCGGTTGTACCCCACCGCCGCATATTCGGTATTTTTCGGATAGGGATGCCCGTTGGACCCGTCGGGAATTATCGGCGCCGTACTCATGATTTCCTCCGCATTGGCGACCAGAAAACTCTCCGGCTTCGTATAGCGCCAGACATTGGTCACCCGCTCGGGCAACGGCATATCATTATAACGGCCCCAGCTTTCCTGCCGAAGATTATAAAGCCACTCCGGCTCCAATTTATGTATCGCCCTGAAGGCGGTCACTTTATCTTCAATTGCTGTTAAGTTCATGATTGTACCTTTATCAAATTTCAGCCGGATTAACCGACCGACCCTTCCATTTCCAGTTCGATCAGACGATTCAGTTCCACCGCGTATTCCATCGGCAGTTCCTTGGTGAACGGCTCGATGAAGCCGTTGACTATCAGAAGACGCGCTTCGTCCTCGCTCAGGCCCCGGCTGGTCAGATAAAAAATCTGCTCTTCGGCTACCTTGCTGACTCTCGCTTCATGCTCAATACGAACCTCATCGGCGTTAATTTCCATCGTCGGATATGTGTCGGAGCGCGACGCGCCGTCTATCAGAAGGGCGTCGCATTCGACCGAAACCTTGCTCCCGACCGCGTTCGGATGAACCTGTACCAGCCCGCGGTACGAGGCCCGCCCGCCGGCCTTGGAAATCGATTTCGAGGTTATCCGCGAACTGGTATTGGGAGCGGCGTGAATCACTTTCGCTCCGGCGTCCTGATGCTGACCCGTGCCGGCGAAAGCAATCGAGAGAATCTCCCCTTTGGCCCCTTCACCGACCAGATAAACACAGGGGAATTTCATCGTCAGTTTCGACCCGATATTCCCGTCCACCCATTCCACCGTGGCGTTCTTGTGCGCCATCGCTCTTTTGGTGACCAGGTTGAATATGTTATGAGCCCAATTCTGGATCGTGGTGTACCTGATATAGGCCCCATCGAGCGCCACCAGTTCCACCACCGCCGAGTGAAGCGAATTGCTGGTATATACCGGCGCCGTGCACCCTTCGATATAATGAACCCGCGAGCCCTTGTCGGCGATAATCAGGGTTCGTTCAAATTGCCCCATATTTTCGGCATTTATTCGGAAATAGGCCTGAAGCGGTATCTTGACATCGATTCCCGGCGGAACATAAATAAAGGAACCGCCCGACCAGACCGCCGAATTAAGGGCGGCGAATTTGTTATCGTTGGGAAGAATGACGGTCGCGAAATATTTTTTGACAATTTCCGGATGCTCCCTCACGGCGCTGTCCATGTCGAGAAAAATTATTCCCTGTTTCTCCAGGTCGGCCTTGAACGAGTGATAGACAACCTCCGATTCATATTGCGCCGACACCCCGGCCAGAAACTTTCTCTCCGCCTCGGGAATACCGAGACGGTCGAAGGTATTCTTGATATTCTCCGGAACTTCATCCCAGGTCTTCCCCTGAAACTCGGTTGGCTTGATGTAATAATAAATATCGCTGAAATCGATGGAATTCAGAAGTTCCGTGTCCCCCCATTTCGGCATCGGTTTGGACAGGAAGATATCGAGGGCGTCGTGACGGAACTTGCGCATCCAGTCTTCTTCCTTCTTCATCCGCGATATCATCTCAACCACTTCGTGGCTCAGCCCCTTGGCCCCTTTGAGGAAATATTCTTCCGGGTCCCGGAACCCGTACTTCTCGGCGTAATCGTCGCCGATTACCGCTATATTTTTATTTCTAGTTACTTCTTCCATAATTACACCCCGACGTTGCTGAAGACCTCGTTTTCAATTTTCTCGTACCCCTCGGCTTCCAGTTGAAGCGCCAATTCCGGGCCGCCGGAACGAACCAGTTGGCCGTGCATCATGACATGCACGAAATCCGGCTTGACATAGTTGAGCATCCGCTGATAATGGGTCACCAAAAGGATCCCGCCGTCGGATGGGGCATACTGGTTGATCCCGTTCGAGACAATGCGAAGGGCGTCGATATCGAGACCGGAATCGGTTTCATCCAGAAGCGCCACCAGCGGCTTAAGCATCGCCATCTGCAATATCTCGATCCGCTTCTTCTCCCCGCCCGAGAAACCGTCATTGATATAACGGGTCGCGAATGACTTATCTATTTCGAGGGACGAAAATTTCTCCATCAACTCCTTGCGGAAATCTTTAAGCACGGCTTCTTCCCCGCCATGCTTGGCCTTGATGGCGGCGCGAAGGAAATTGGACACCGTCACCCCCGGAATCGCCAGAGGGTACTGAAAGGCCAGAAAGAGCCCTGCTTTGGCCCGCTCCGTGGCGTCCATTTCCATCAAATTCTCGCCGTTAATGAAGGCCTCGCCCTGAGTGATGGCATAATTCGGGTGCCCCGCGAGAGCATTGACTAAACTCGATTTACCGGAGCCGTTCGGCCCCATAATGGCATGCTTCTCACCCCGGCCGATTTCCAGACTGACCCCTTTGACAACCTCCTTGCCCTCGACCGTAACATGAATATCCTTGAAAGAAAACACCTTATCCGACATTTTGAACCTCTACTATTTCGATACAAATTATCTTCATTTTAAATCCACTTATCTCATACCGCAAAATTTCATATCATCTAGTTGGATTGATCCATCTGGGTCGGCAATTCGCCTTTTGTCGCATTGCCGTTCCCTTTGACAAGATCGGCCAGCGTCACGGAATCAAGGTAACCGCTCACAAAACGGTTGAATGTCCCCCATACCGTGCGGACCGTGCAGTCATCATTGTGAACACAGCACTCGCCATCCTCATTATATCTTTCACAATGGTTGGGACCAAATACCGGCTCCCCCAGAGCGTCGAACACTTCCCGCAAGACTATCTCCTCCGCCGGCTTGGCCAGGGTATAACCGCCGCGGCGGCCCCGCACCGCCTTAACCAGACCGGATTGCTTCAAAATCATCAGCAGTTTTCCCGCATAGGGGAGTGACAATCCTTCTTTGGCGCTGATTTCCGGCAAAGTCAGGGATTCGCCGGTGCCGCTCCGGGCCAGGAGAATCATGCACCGCAATCCATATTCTTCAAGCGCTGTAACTTTCATTTTCTTTCCTTTAACGGCCTTTCATTTCCCAATATACGAAATCATTACAATTAAGTAAAGTATTTTTCTTCTTTCTTTAACAGAATTTCGGAACCGGTGTTCCAAAAATACAAACATTTCCGTAAATTGACGTATCTTATTGTATTACAACATAATAATTTGTGCGAGATAATAGCAGCCCGTTAAAAATTGAACTTTTCCACAACCTATAATAACTCTGCGGAGACGTCGCTCAATTTTAATTTGCCAAATTTTATGAGAAATTTCTATTTTGTCGATAACCCGGATAAGCAACATGAATAAATCGAGGATATCTGCAATGAGCAAAAAGCTATATTTGTTACCGCTTCTCCTTCTTGTTATCTCCTGTACTAAAATTGATTATATCGGCCAGGAGTACCCCCCGACCACTCAGGTCGATATGTTTTTCGCTCCGTCCGATGTCGAACAGGATTACACTGTTATGGGAACGCTGGTGGCCACGGCCGCCGATATCGTCAGTTCCGAAAAGATGCAGAAAGATATTATCAAGAAGGCCAAGGAGAAGGGCGCCGATGCCGTCATTTTCGAAGACCTCGACCGCTATCAATCCGGCACGACTTCATCCTACACCGAAACGACCAAACATGAGAAAGATAAAAAAGGCAAGGACAAAACTGTCACGACCGGCACCCAGTCCAGCAGCACCGAAGAGAAAAAGCAGATCAAGGCTACCTTTATAAAGTACAAATAGCCTCCGTCCATTGTTCGGTGTAATATCTGTTTTAGATTGCGATAGTCGACTTCAAAGGTCGGCTATTATTTTGCGCCGTTCTTCAAAAAACCGTGAAACCATTTCCCAATTTGGCTGTTACCCTTTATAAGGTAATTGAAGTTTTGAACGGGCAAATCTATTTGAATGTTTTGCAAAATAGGGGAAGATGCCATGAAGAAAATTACAGGTGAAATGGCTTTGGGGTTGCTGGTTCTTTTTTTAATCGCGGGTGGATGCAGTTCCGGCAATAGTCTCGCCCCCTTTCAGCCCGAAGTAAATAATGTCGCCGACAATTTTCAAATGCAGGCTACAGCCGTGAAAAATACCAGCACTACTTTGAATTACAATTGGAGCAACAGCGGAACCACGGCAAATGTCAATCAGGCGACCACTTTCACGGCCGGCACGGCAACTCTGACCATTTTCGACTCGCAAAATAACCAGGTATTTACGCACAATTTGAACGACAACGGCACGTTCACGACATCTATCGGAGCCGCCGGTATCTGGCGAATAGTCGTCCAATTGAATAATTATAGCGGCACTCTCAATTTCAGGGTGCAGAAGCCGTAAATTCCATTGGCTGGACGGTAGAACCGCACGCGGCCTTATTTATAGTTGCCGGCAAGTTCATATTTTCCAAAGAGGCGATCCTTGCGGTCGCCCGCCAATTACCAGATAGATAATTATTAAAATCCGGGAAGATCACTAACCCGCGGATCTAACAGGAATGTTTGCCCTGCCGCCGTTTTATAAAGCACGAGAGAACTTTTTCGGATTTCCGTGCGCGGCAGACGCTTCGTCTGCCCGATCTTTATTCACACAAATAGGATATTTACTGACGTTATCTGTCAGCTCCAACGTGTAAATTCCAGGCAAAGAGCAGGAATCTCACGGTGGTAAATGGTAGTGGTATTACGCAGACGTCTGCAATTGTCTGGTAAAGCGCTGGTTTTTGTAACTACCTCTGTAGTCGATAGGAGACCAATATTCAACGACTTTAAATTGGCCGATGCTTGCATCAGTCAGTTGAAGGAAGCTTCAGACTATTTCCATGCTTCAATTATGGGGTACGTTCTTATGCCCTCTCACTTTCATGGTCTGATTGGGTTTCCACAAATTGAGCATCTATCATTCTTTATGCAAAGATTTAAGGCTAATAGTGCGATGGCGGTCAAGAATATTCTCGCTAAGACTGATTGCTCCATGAGGAAAAGCACTTTCAGTTTATGGCAGAGAAGATTCGATGATTTGATTATTATCTCAAACGAGCAATTTAGAATCAAGTTGGAATATATCCACAATAATCCGGTAAAGGCAGGTTTGATAAGCAAGCCAACGCATTGGAAATATTCCAGCGCGAACGATTGGCTTAATGACAGCTCAGAAAGTCTGAAAATTGACCCAGATTTTTGGTGGAATGAATAGAAATTCGGGCAGACGAAGCGTCTGCCGCGCACATGAATTATCTAGCCGATTTAATTGCTTGCCTATACCATAAATCAAATTTCTCATCCTGCCAAGTTGAATATCCAAGTTTCATTCTAATATTATGGCCATTAAGAATTCGTTCACATAAACTGGCTACTTTCCGACAATCATCCTGTTTCCAGGAACATTGGTTCAATAGGAATTTGGTAATTTCTTTTGGATTCCACTCAATCATCCAAAATCGCAATAATTCGAAGACTTCTACAACGGCTTGCCAATCGTACGGATGAAGTAATGATTTATTCACACGCCCATCCAAATTGGTCAATGCTATTTCAATAAATTTCTTTTTCAAGCCCTTATCTTTTGATATTGATAGGCATTTTTCAAGCATAGCATCGGTCATTCGATAGCGGCACAATGCATCATAAATTACATCTGCCCGATCCTTTCTTTTCAGAAACTGCAAATTTTCGACTACCCTCCTTATCAAACCAATATCTTCTCTAATTCTCTGCATATTTCCTATTCCATTTTCCAAGGCAAATGCCCATACTTTAGTTTGGCCGATAACTGTTGTTCTCCACCGTCGTCGTCTGCGCCGCCATCGTGTCAATCGCCAGATTATCCTGCCCGTCCCGCCATAAATAAATATCCAGACGCCCCGGGCCGTCGATCTCCTCATGCGTGTATTTAAATGAGCCGTCCGAGTTGCGCATCACCGCCTTCTGAAACCGCTTATTATTATAAAGCACATTATTGCGGATAATACAATTCTCCGGCGACGGTTCCTCGTCATTGCCGTTGCCGATATTTATCCCCTGGTTCTGAAGCCCCTCATCCCCTTTTTCCGGATCATAGGTTCTGGTTTCGAAACAGCGGTTATCTTCGAAAACGCTTTCATTGGATAGTATCTCCGCCTGGATTCCGCCCCCGCCGCCATAACCGAATGGCAGAAATATATTCCCTTTGAAATCATTGGGGCGGTTGTTATCGTAACAGACATTTGATTGCACTGTTGTCTGCGGGGCGTTGGCCACCGTGATACCGTGCATCCGGTTATTGAAACAGGTGTTCTCGAGAATCAAACTGTTGGTAACTTGTCTTCCCCCTTTTTCCATCCAGAGAAGGATTCCGTGGCCGCGGTTGCCGCTGCAAGTGTTATGATCGATCCTGTTGGCCCGGGAGGAATCGAGGCTGAAAGCGAAATTTCGGACCGAAATACCGCTTCCCACGTCGCCGTTGTCCTTGTTCCAGATCCCGTAGACGCTGTCGGGTCCGTAATCGAGACGGCCGTTGTCATACGAGTGATTGAACGAGACCACATTTTTCCAGCCGTTCTGGATGCAGATGCCGTCACGGCGGTTCCCGAATATCTCGCTGTGCCGCACCATGCAGTCGTGGGAGCCGTCGGCCAGGTAAATGCCGTATTCGAACCCGGTGACCTTTAGATCGTGCAACTGGATATTGGCCCCGGCTCCGACAAATATCCCGTTACCCCAGCCGGAGCGGTTGAAATATAGAGTGTCATCGGGCATATCGCCGATAATTTCTCCCCCTTCGATCGTGACATTGCTCAGGGAATCTATCATGATACCGTTGCGGGCGGTACCGTATTTCACTTGGAAACAGAGCCGCGCGCCGTCGTCTATCATTATGGTGACATTCGATTTATCGATCCGCCAGGGGGAATCAAGACGATACGCTCTTCCCCCGGGAACATAGATTACCCCTCCGCCCGATTTCAGAGCGGCCAGGGCGCTGTCAAAAGCCGGAATATCATTGGTGAGCGAATCCCCTCTGGCTCCGAAATTGGCCACATTGAGCCAGTCCGATGATTTCGGGACAGTTGGCTGGGGAGATAATTGCTGGGCTGCGGCCGCCCCGGCCAAGAGAAGCAATATGAATATGAACAACGCCTTCATTTACTACCTCCCTGCATTCGACGTTCCCGCAGGCGTCCTTGCGTACGGGAGCGATATTCGTCAGTTCGGATCTATGGCAATATATGAAAAAACTACTTAATCCGCTTGAGAAAACCGTCCGCCGCCGCCAGCCGCTCTTCCGCCTCCGTCTTACCGACCGACAGCCATTTCATTGCAATCGCCGTCTTTACCGAACCACCGGCCTCATCCAGCAGGCGATCCGCGGCTTCATAATCGATCTCCAATAGTTCCATCAATATCTTGCGCGAGCGGGCCGCCAGTTTCTCGGAACGGGCCTTCAGGTCGACCATCAGGTTGCCGTACGTTTTCCCCAATAATATCATGGCCGTGGTCGAAATCAAATTCAAAGTCATCTTTTGTGCCGTTCCCGATTTCATTCTTGTCGATCCTGTAATTGCTTCCGGCCCCACTTTCAAAACAATCAGTATATCCGGCCTGAAATTCAATATATCGGCGTCGTTACAGACTATGAAGGCGGTGCGGCATCCGACCGAAATCGCATACTCCAGTCCCGCTGTCGTGTACGGGGTTCGGACCGAAGCGGCGATACCGATTACAAAATCATGTTCGTTCAGCTTAATATTTTTCAAATCGGCCACCGCCCAATCGGTGTGATCTTCGGCCCCCTCTTTTGATAACAGCAGCGTCTCATACCCGCCCGATATCAAACCGACTATCTGTTCCGGATCGGTTCCGAAAGTCGGTGGGCATTCGGCGGCATCGAGAACCCCGAGCCGTCCCGATGTCCCGGCGCCGATATAGATAATTCTTCCCCCCTTTTTTAGAGTATCGGCGGCGATTTGCCCCGCCTGCGCGATTTCGGGAAGCGCATGCTCCACCGCCAGGGCAACCTTCTTATCCTCGGAATTGATCCTGCGCACGATTTCCAAGGGCGTTAGCGTGTCGATATCGACAGTATCGGGATTAGTCTGCTCCGTGGAAAGATTCTTTAAAATACCGATCAGATTTTTGCGCTTGTCTTCGGTCATAACCGGCAATTAAGAGAAACTTTGCCTATGAGGCAAAAGAAATTTTGAGCGGTCACTGGAGCGATGTCACATGCATCGAATCGCGCGGCGAGATTACCACCGTTCCCCAAAATCCGTTCAGATTCAATCGGGTGATATTGGCGGTCAGTCCGGGCGGAAACGATGTCGGCATATGTGAGGTCGGGGCCGGGGCGCCGGAGTAGGCGTAAATGTAAATATAGTACCACCCCGTATCGAGATCACCGGCCGTATTTCGGAAAGCGTCGGGCGGTATCGTGGCGGAATTCACCTGGCTGATAACAAACCCCGAATAGCCGTTGATTTGATAGGCGGAATCGGCCTTCACGACACCATAAGCATATCCGTTACTTCCCGCCGAAGCCAGAAAATCTATCCGCACCTCCTGCGTCGCCGATGTGAAAATGCGGGTATCGGGCGCTATATTCACAATTGCCAGATCGACCGGGACGGCAAATTGAACCGAATCATTCAGCCGGGAAGAATCCTGGAGTTTAAGATAGTACGTGCCGGCCGTGAGGGCCTTGAGAGAATCATAATTTTTGACATAGACGCCGTTATCATAATTCAAAGCCGTGGTACCTATTTTTACCGTCGCCGCCATCAAAACGGAATCGACACGATTGAATATCGCTCCCGCGAACAGAGTACTGTCATCCAGATTTTTGACGACCGCACCCTGAAGGGTATACCCGGATGTTTTGGTCCGGACAATTCTCTGGTTACAACCCAGCCACACTAAAGAGCCGGCCAGAATTGGCAATAGCAAAATGGTAACAAATTTCCTCATGATATTATTTATATCGGAATTGCCTGCCACTTACTCCAGTTTTTTTCGAAAAAATGGAACCGGGCGTCATTTTCTCCAAAGCGGCCGCAACAATCTCACAAGTCATTATTTATAAATTACTTACAGCGATAAATAAACCTCCTTCTCCGCCTAATTCCGCCAAACTGCCGATAATTGATAGGGGAAATCCGTTTTGTCTTGCCAAAACCGTCGCTCCGGCTTAAGTTTATATAAAAGGATTTCTGATTCCTTTGAGCGGAAACTGTGTATCAGTGATATGGTAAATGTCTGCTCCGCCGCCACAAGTAGTCCCTTTAGGGGTCCAAATTAAGCGGCAGAGGAACATCGGCCGAGCCGGTTATGTTATATATCAATGAATTAACTATTTGCCCGAACCGGCCGGCCACATATAGAAAGAATTGAGCGACCGGATGTCGGGTGATAACAAAAAGAAGGAACGGTTTGAAGCGGAAGCGCTGATTCATGTCGACTCCCTGCATCGCACGGCTTTGCGGATGACCCGCAACGAAAATGAAGCCGATGACCTGGTGCAGGAGACGTTTTTGAAAGCGTACCGTTTCTGGGACAAGTTCGAAGAGGGTTCTAATTGCCGCGCCTGGTTGTTCAAGATAATGACCAACATCTTTATCAACAACTACCGGGCGAAGTCGCGCACACCGCAGGTGGTCGATCTGCAGGATGTCGATGATGATTTCCTGTTCGGCCAACTCGCGGCTCTGGGACCTTCCGAAAACCCCGAGCAGCATTTCTTCGCCAAGGTTTTTGATGATGATGTCAAGAAAGCAATCGAGGAATTACCCGAAGACTTCCGATTGGTGGTGGTTCTCTCTTTTCTGGAAGGGTTCAGTTATCAGGAGATCGCCGAAATCGCCGGCCTCAATATCGGGACCGTCAAATCACGATTGCACCGGGGACGCAAACTTCTTCAAAAATCCTTGTGGGAATACGCCATAAAGAATGGTTTCATCAAGGAAGCAGCTAAATGACATGTCAAGAAGCCCTGCGATTGCTCTATGAAGTAATTGATAAAGAGGCCAGCGATATCGATATCGAAGAGGTGAAAAAGCACCTCGCTCATTGCTCCGACTGCATGTCGCGCTATGAATTCGAGAAAATGTTCAAGGCCTTTGTCACGGAAAAAAGCACCTCGTCGGTCAAATCGGCCCAGCTCAAAGCCAAAATCCTGAGCCGCATCGAAGATGCTCAAACCGAGACCTCCTACCGTCAGCCGTCGCCCCTGCGCAAGCGGCTGCTCTATCTGGCCTCCGCGGCCGCTCTTATTTTATTTGTCACCGCGGCGCTGGCTGTCGCTCAATTTTACCGCCATCAGAAATTTGTCTACCCCTTTGAGAAAAACCATATGACCGCGGACAATACTGCGGGTGGTCAAATCATCAGTGCTGCCGCTCTTGACGGCGTTAAGGATTACCTGGCCGGTTCCATGCATCTGGCCATAAATAGCGATCCCCAGGGCTTCAGCCTCGCCCACGCCGGTTTCGACGACATCCGGGGACAACATTTTGTTCACCTGCGCTATGACAACGGGGAGAGTCAAGTATCGTTGTTCGTCGGCAATGCCGCCGATATGGAAATGCCGGGCTTTGCGCGGGAAATTTCCGAAGGAACCGAATATTTCAAGCTTATCTGTCTGCAATGTCAGGTGGTTTACTGGACCAGGGGAAATACCATATTTATAGCGGTTTCCGAAAATAAGAAGATTGATCTTCCCGTTCTGATTTCGGCCATCGTGCCTCTCTAAAAAAATATATTGCCCTTTTCTTCGTTTTTGGCAAATATTATACGTGATGCGTAACGGGCACTTTTCAACATCGATATACGAAATAATCTCGCCTTTTATAATCGTTCTGCTATTGGTTCCCGGTCGGGTGACTGCCGAAACGCCGGTTCGAAGCGATAAAACGCTGAAAATCGCGCATAATATATGGTACTATAATTTTGCCGACGCCATCGATGAGACCAATACCCTGATTCAAGAGGAACCCTTCAATCCGGTCGGCTATTTCATCCTCGGGACAATATATCAAAGCATTTCCGAATCATATCGGACCGATCGCTTCAAAGACAGCATTGCTCTTTATCTCGACAGCGCCATCACCCTGGCCGACGGGCGTAAAACCGTCGATCCGGATAACGGCGATTGGTACTTCATCACCGGGGCTTCCTATGGCTACCGCGCCCTTCTCCGCGCCTTTCACGGTAACTGGTTCGGTGCCTTTCGGGATGGCCTGTCCTGCACCTCGGATTTGAATCGCTCCTTAAAACTCGACAGCACCTTGTATGATGCTTATCTGGGACTGGGGGCATATCACTACTACCGGACAATCAAGGCCAAGGATTTCCTCTGGCTCCCCTTTATCAGCGACCAGCGCGACCAGGGCATCGCCGAAATAAAAATCGCCGCCGAGCATGGTTTCTTGGCGTCATATAATGCCGAGGAATCATTGATCCGCATCTATTTCACCGAGGAACGCTATGCCGAGGCCATTGCTCTGGCCGATTCCCTTACCCCCGGCAATCCCCATGACCCCTATCGCCTGCTATATGAAGCCCAGGCCCTGATAGCGGTCGGCCGCCTTGATGATGCCGATGAGTGCATCCGCCAACTGCGCCTCGCCTGGAAATCATCACCCTATTTCGATCCTTTCGGACTCTATGAAGCTGAGTTCCAAAGCGCCCGAATATTCTCCAAGCGCGGGGATAAAGAAACCGCCAAAAAGATTATCGATCGGATCATCGCCGACAGAAAAATGGGCCGCTCCAACGCCTACTATCTCGAAACGCTCGACAAAGCCGAATCTTTCGCCCCCTCGGTCCGATGATCGCGATTTTCGGAACCCTCTTCTTCCTGACCCTTGCCGCGCCGTCCGACAGTTGTCTCTTGACCCCGGAAAAAATTGATATAATCCGGGCCGGGCAGGAAGCCATTTTCGACAGCCGCTGGGATGAGGCGTCCGCCATTTTTGATTCCCTGCGGTCTATCGACAATACCGACCCCGCCGCATTTCTTTTTCCCGCCACTGTCTTGCAGGCGGAAATGATTGACCGCGAGGACGAAACCTACGGACGGCGGTTTCTTCGTATGCTGGATAGTGTGGCCTTTTACGCCAATCGGCGTCTCTCACATTGCAGTCGTCGCGATTCGGCGGTCTGCTTTTTGTACTTAGGTCATCAAGCGGCCTATCGTTCCCTTTTTGAGGCCCGCTTCGGTTCGCGCTTCGCGGCTCTTACCCTGGGCCTCAAAGCCAAAGGTTATTATCAGGATGGGCTGGCCGCCGATTCCACTCTGTATGACCTCTACCTCGGCCTCGGCTCCTATCATTACTGGAAATCGGTAAAAGCCGGATTGCTCCGCACCGCCGGAATCTTCAGCGATGATCGACTGAAGGGGATTTCCGAAATTAAACTGGCCATCGATTCCTCCTATTTTTCGTCTCAATCGGCCCGGGCCGCCATGATTTGGATTTTTATCGAGGAGAAAAAATACGATTCCGCGATTGCCCTGTGCTCGCGCTTGCTGAGTGCCTATCCCGACGGCAACAATTTTCTTTGGCCGCTGGCGGAGTCGTTTTTCAAAGACGGCGACTATGAAAAAGCGGCGGATATTTATTATCAACTCCTCCAGCGACTCAAGACAAAACCGGGCAACTATTTCAATGTTATCGAATCGGCCTATTGGTACCGTCGCGCCTGCGAGAATCTTAAATTCAGTGATAAAATAAAAGAAATAAAACTATATATAAATTCCATCATCAAATCCATTCCGAAAGAGATCCGTTACCGTCAGAAAAGCCGCCTGGCCTATCTGGTCCGTTGAATCCCTTCCGAAATTGTCAGTTCCCTACCCGGCAGATGGCAAAACGGTATTTCCCCGACTTTTCGGCTTCAATTTTATCTACGATACTGAACTTCACCACCTCCAGACCCTTGATTATCCGGCGCAGGGTCCGCTCATAATAATTGAGAACCTCCTGATCGGGATGGGGATTGGCGGAAATACGCACCAATATTTCGGTCCGGCTTTCCTGTATCAACTGCACCTGCCCGACCGCCGGTCCTTCATCTATAAGATGAAGCACCAGCGAGGCCGAGACGACAATGTTCCCGTCGGCGTCGATGAAATTGTCGCAACTTCTTCCCACCACCCCGGCCAGCGTCGGGAACGGCAGCCCGCATTGGCAATTTTGCCCGGTCAGCATTCCGCAATCATTGATGGCATACCGAATCAGCGGCATACCGTAATTGCACAAATCGGTCAGGACAATTTCACCTTCCGCGCCGGGGGGCTGCGTTTTGCCGTCGCGCACTATCTCCAAATATACCGAGTCGGTCGCAATATGGAGGTTGTGACGATTCCGGCATTCCGCGGCGGTCGTGCCCGTCTCCCGGGAAGCGTACAGATTGTGCACCGGCGCCATGAACCCTCGCTCCAGAAGGCGCCGCTGATGCGGATAAAGGGGTTCTCCCGTGGATATCACGGCTTCGATGCTATCGATACCAATATTTCTTTCCCAAAGATAGCGCGCCACCTCCAACCCCGGCGAGGGGAAACATCGAATCAGGCGGGGTCGAAATTTTCTCAAATCGGACGCCACGTCGGCCAGCGATTTCTCGTTCAACACCCCGGCAAAATAGACTCTTTCCCGACTGATATACCTGTCGGCGAACCTCTGCTTGAATGATGCCCCGGGGATTATATCCTGAGCGGCGGGCCATATCACCGCTATTCGGGAATGTAATTTCCACCCCGTCCAATTGTCGGAGCGCCATTGAAACACGGTTCGCTTTCCCCGGCAATCATTATCGCGGCAGATTTTTACTTTGACCCCTGTCGTTCCCCCGGTGTACGAGATATGCCGCATGGTGTGGTCATAATTATCCGCCAGCAGGTCATCGAAACGCGCCCGAATTATCTCCTTGGTCAAAAGCGGAAGACCGCTCAATTCATCGGGTGCCGACATCTTTTCCGGTTTGAATCCGTATTCGTCGAACAGGCCCCGGTAATATTTCGTATGGTTCCCGGCATGTATTAAAATTTTCCTGAGAGCATAAAACTGATAGGCCTCAAGGCGGGACCGGTCCCATTCATTATGATTGATCAATTCATGGCAGGTGGGACACAAATTCGGAGCTCCCCCGTACCGGGAATAATACCAGGGCATCACCAGGCGATTAATAATTCCGCGACATTTCATAAAAAAATCCCTCCTTTCAGGATTCCCCGGACTTGTGCTACTTTCGCTTCGGCCCGTTTCTGTCGCAGGTATGATAAAACCGGCCGCTGACAAGGACTGTCAGTGCTTTTTGAATATTTTCGATCGTCCCCTAACTTCTTGACAAGCCGGGCAAAAGAACCGTATTTTCTTCGTGTCCTTATGAAAAACGAGAAAGAACAGATTACGGTAAAATTGACCGCCGAAGTCACCTGCGCCGGTTGAGCGTCAAAATTGGGGCCAAAGTTTTTGGCCGATTTGCTCAAAAACTTGCCTTCCGAGCCGAACCCTAACCTTCTGGTCGGATTCGAGACCTCAGATGACGCCGGCATCTTTCGGATAGATGACCGTCAGGCATTGGTGCAGACCGTCGACTTTTTCCCGCCTATCCTGGATGACCCCTATGCTTTCGGCCAGGTGGCGGCCGCCAATGCTCTCTCGGACATTTATGCCATGGGGGGAAAACCGCTTACCGCGCTCAATATTGTCGGTTTTCCCGAGGGGACCATGCCGCCCGAAATCCTAAGCCGGATTCTTCTGGGCGGGGCCGAAAAAATCCGCGAAGCCGGCGCCGTCATTGTCGGCGGGCATTCCATCAAGGATAAAGAACTCAAATACGGAGTGGCTGTCACCGGCATCATTGATATTGACAAAATCATCCGTAATGTCGGGGCGAAAGTCGGCGACCGGATTTTCCTTACCAAACCGCTCGGAACCGGACTGATCACGACCGCCATCAAAAAAAATCTGGCGTCGCCCGAAGATATTGTGACTGTCACCGTCGGCATGACCACCCTCAATAATGTCGCCTCGGAACTTATGGTGGCATGCGGCGCCCATGCCGCCACCGATATCACCGGCTTCGGCCTCCTTGGCCATGCCTATGAGATGGCGCATTGTTCCGATGTTACTATCCGATTCTATTGGGACAAATTGCCGCTTTTGCCCAATGTTATCAGATTCGCCGAAGAATGGGCCGTGCCGGGCGGCACCAACGCCAATATCGAATATATGGCCGACAAAGTGCAACTGCCGCCGAACCTGACCGATGCCCAAAAATTCCTTCTGCACGACCCGCAGACTTCGGGGGGATTATTGATCGCCCTTTCTCCCGATGACGCCGCGAAATTCTCGGAAATGGCTCGAAAACGGAATTTGACGGCATTTGAAATTGGTGACGTCATAAATAATGTTGAGAAGGAGATAATAGTTGAATTGTAGGGGCAGGTCTTGCGCCTGCCCGCCTTTGATTATTAATGGACGCTATTTATAGTAATACATGTGATGATTTTATGAAAATTCCCATTTATCAGGTCGATGCTTTTACCGGCAAATTATTCGGCGGCAACCCCGCCGCCGTCTGCCCGCTCGAGCGATGGATCCCCGATGATTTGATGCAGAATATCGCCGCCGAAAACAATCTCTCCGAAACCGCCTTCTTTATACGGCGCGACGAGCATTTCGAAATCCGCTGGTTCACCCCGGTGGCCGAAATAAATCTCGCCGGCCATCCGACTCTTGCAACCGGCCATGTCTTATTTAATCATCTCGGATTCGAAGGAAACCGCATTGTCTTCATGAGCAAAGGCGGAGAACTTATTGTCACCCGCACCGGAACCATGATATCCCTCAATTTCCCCGCCGATAAACCGCGCCCGATTGAAATGCCTGATAACCTTGTCGAGGCCCTGGGTAAGGAACCGGCCGAAATTCTGACATCGCGTGACATCTTTGCGGTCTATAAATCACCCGACGATATCATCAACCTCAAACCGAATTTCGATCTCCTGGGTAAAATCGATGCCCATGCCGTCATCGTCACCGCCCCCGGAACCGACTGCGATTTTCTTTCTCGTTTCTTTGCCCCCCGGCTCGGCATCAACGAGGACCCTGTCACCGGCTCGGCCCATACCGCCCTCATTCCCTTCTGGGCGGAGCGGCTCGGCAAAAGAGTAATGCACGCCCATCAGGAATCGAAACGTCGCGGCGAAATATTCTGCGAATTCCTGGGCAACCGCGTCCTTATCAGCGGCCAGGCCGTGACCTTCTTCATCGGTGAAATCACTTTTTAGTTCGGTCTCCTGTTTATCCCCTTCTAATTTCCCTTGCCCTCCGGCCGGCGAAAAGATATTTTACAATTGAAATTTCAGACATTCCACTTTCTGGATTATGTCTTTGGGGAGGTATTGATGTCAAGACCGTCATTCATTTCAAAAATCATTGGTACGGCGGCGGCGCTGGTTCTTATGTCCGCCCCCATATTGCTGTCGCAGGATAAAATCGGCACCTGGGACGGGGCCTTTCCGACCGGTTCGGCCCGCGCCATTTCGATGGGATTATGCACCATTAATCTGATCGACGAAGAGTCCTCTCTGCACAACCCCGGGGCTTTGGGATTGTTTCACTTAATCAAACTGGCCGCTTTTTCCTTTCCCAACAGCACCAAACTCCTTCCCGGCCGCGATGGTAATTTCCGGATTCGCACATTCGCCGGAAGCGCGCGTGTTCCCCTGATCAGCCGGACTCGAGATGACCTCAACAAAATCGGCTTTTCCCTGGCCCTGGCCTACTCGGAGAGAACGGTACAGGATGAATTATACGCCATATCCTATGAATATCTCCCCATCCCCGTCAAATTTGCCCATCATATGACATTCTACACCGCCGCCGCGGCCATCGATATCAGCCAATTCCGTGTCGGCGCCGGATATTCATATAAGGTTCTTAATTCCGAAAACATATTTAATGGCGTCTTGCTTGAGGACACGGTCGAATATTATGTTCACGACATCGGCTTCATGGTTCAGTGGTTGCCGCAAGGAAGTGGGGAAAATTCCCGGGACTTGTCGGACGGGTATAAATTGCGATTCACCCCTTCTCTGGCTTACGTTATCTCCAATATCGGACACGACTACAATCGCTATAGTGACAAAATAAAATCTCTTGGCCTGTCTCTGCCGCTCTACATAAGCCGTAACAACTTTACTGTCCTGACCCTGAACCCGGTTCTTCAGATTGACTATGTAAATAATTTATCCTTGAAAGGATCGTCGGATAATAGCGATGAGAACCTGAGACACTGGGGCATTGAGTTGGGCCTGTTCGATATTCTGTACGGACGAATCGGGAATCGCGATGTCGATGATAACGCCCAGAGGACCAAAACCTGGGGATTCGGTGTGTCTCTGAAGGGAGTGATTGAAAGATTTTACTCCGGACCCGAGAATAGCCGAAAACGGGGGGCCGGGTTTTTGCGAAATCTCGATTTCCGGTATGATTACGGCCGGGTCACCCCCTGGTATGATATCACTCTCAATTACATGAAAATGTCAGTATCAATATAGTCCAATATCGAGAATTGAATCGCGTACTATTTAAAATTTACTCAAAGGAGATGGATATGCGCTACATTCTGACAATCGCACTTATCCTTTTTCTGACGTCAAATCTTACCGCCGCCGACAGAACTCAATTCGATATGCCCCTCCGACCGGTCCACACCTTTTCGATTGTCTGCTACGACAGCGCCACCGGTGAGTTCGGGGCCGCCGTGCAGTCGCATTATTTCAAGGTCGCCGATGTTATCTGGCTGGAACCGGGTATCGGCGCCGTGGCGACCCAGTCCCTGGTCGATTTCGCCTACGGCCCGCTCGGCCTCGATATGATGAAAAACGGCAAATCGGCCAAAGAGGCCCTGGTCGGGCTTCTCGCCAGCGATTCTAATAACGCCGTCCGGCAGGTGGCGATGATCGATAAAAACGGCGTTATCGCCACCCATACCGGCAGCAAATGTATCGCCGAGGCGGGACACCTGATCGGCAAAAATTATTCGGTGCAGGCCAACCTCATGCTTAAAAACACCGTCTGGGGCGCCATGGCCAAGGCGTTCGAAGCAACCCCCGGCGACCTCGCCGACAAAATGATGGCGGCGCTGGATGCGGCTCAGGCTGAGGGAGGCGATATTCGCGGCATGCAGTCGGCCGCNATGGTGGTGGTTTCCGGAAAACCGACCGGGATGTCCTGGAAAGATCGCCTGATTGATATTCGTGTCGACGACTCCCCGCAGCCATTGACCGAACTAAGACGGCTTCTCAATATCTCCCGCGCCTACAAACATATGGACAACGGCGATAATTTTATTGCCGACAAAAAATATGACGAGGCCAATGCCGAATACGCCAAAGCCGCCGAACTCGACCCCGGAAACGTCGAAATCCAGTTCTGGCACGCCCAGACCCTGGTCATGGCCGGACAATTGGAACTGGCCCTGCCAATCTTCAAGGAGGTCTTTAAAAAAGATGAAAATTGGCGCACCCTGGTGCCCCGTCTGGTGAAATCGGATTTGTTGCCGAGCGATGACAAAATCATTAAGCAGATTGTCTCCCAGTAACTTCTACCGCAGCGCGGGCGGGTTTAAAACCCGCCCGTTCGGCTTTTAATAAGCGTTTTATTAAATAGATTAACTCGGTCCACTTATGCGATTGGAGCCTCGAACCATCCGGCCTCATTTTTTGTTTACCTCTATGCGTATAATTATTAAAGCGCTAATGAAAGGACCATATGAAACGACCCAAAACGCTGGGCGAACTCAAAAAATCGGGATATATAAATCGAACCGCCAAGGAAGAACTCCGCCGGAACCTGCTGGAGGCGATTAAATCGGGGAAAAAGCGGTTCCCCGGAATTATTGGTTACGACCGCACTGTCCTGCCGCAACTGGAAAACGCCCTCCTCTCCCGCCATGATTTCATCCTTCTCGGGCTCCGCGGTCAGGCCAAGACCAGAATCTTAAGGCAATTGGTTGACCTCCTCGACGAATACATTCCGGTAATAAAAGGATCCAAACTGAACGAGAACCCCTTCGCCCCGATATCTGCACACTTTCAAAAAGTGGCCGCCGAGACGGGCGATAATCTGGAAATCGAATGGCTCCACCGCGACAACCGCTATCATGAAAAATTGGCCACGCCCGATGTCTCTGTGGCCGATCTGATCGGCGATATTGACCCGATCAAGGCGGTCCGGGAGAAACTTGACCTTTCCGATGAGGAAGTCATTCATTGGGGCATCATTCCCCGCACCAATCGCGGCATTTTTGCCATCAACGAACTGCCCGACCTTCAGCCCCGTATTCAGGTCTCGCTTCTCAATATTCTCGAAGAAAACGACCTGCAAATCCGCGGTTTCCCGATTCGGATTCCCCTTGATATGGTGCTGGTCTTTACCGCCAACCCCGAAGACTATACTAATCGCGGCAACATCATTACCCCGCTCAAGGATCGTATCGCCTCGCAGATTAATACTCATTATCCTGCTAGTATCGAAGATGCCAAGGAAATTACCCGACAGGAGGCCTGGTGGCAGCGCGAACATGAAGTCTTCATCCCGGAAATTATTCGCGACATCATCGAAGAGATTGCCTTCGAGGCCCGCGAAAGCGAATATGTCGATCAGTCGTCCGGAGTTTCGGCCCGTTTGTCGATCTCGGCCTACGAAAACCTGATTTCCAATATCGAACGGCGCGCCGCCCGTAACGGCGATGACGATTATTTCCCGCGCATCTGTGATCTCTACTCGGTCATTTCTTCAATTGTAGGAAAAGTAGAACTCGTATACGAAGGAGAACTCGAGGGCCCGACCATTCTGGCGGTCAATTTGATCGGCGAAGCCATCAAAAAGACCTTCGGGCGCTATTTCCCGCCGCCGCGCCGGGAAGGCAAAGTCAATCTCGACCGGCCCGCCGAGCAGAATATCTATGAAGCGGTCATCGATTTCTTCTCCACCGGCAAACGTCTGGAACTCTCCGATGAAATGCCTTACGAAGAATATAAAAAACAATTGACCCAGATATTCGGCTTGAAAGAAATCGCTCAAAAATATATGCCGGCCAAGGATCCGCGCGAGACTCTTTTGATAATGGAATTCGTTCTCGAGGGTTTGCACCGCGCCAATATTATCGCCAAGGAATCGCCCGACAACCGTTTCATTTATGCCGATATGATTGAAAACATTTTGAGGAACTGAATGCGCTTCGTTTATTCTAAATGGAACGATGAATTCATGCAGAAGATCCGCAACATGCGGGATCTTTTGTCAATCTTCAACTATATCCTTTTACAGGTCAATGGCGATGTTGATAAGGCCTTTAAGGTCATGGAGAAACTCCAGCAGATGGGTTATTTGCCGGAGGAATTCGATCTGGAGGCGTTCAAGAAGGAACTTCTGGACCGCAAAATAATTGCCCTGGATCAAAACACTCCGGCTCTGACTCGCAAAGGGGAGCGGGGATTGCGCCGCGAAGCCTTCGATCGTGTCTTCCAGCAATTGAAATCATCCGGCATGGGCAATCATCCCACCCCGCTGGGAAGCGGCTATTCCGAGGAAATTCTCCCGGAAAAACGGCCCTACGATTTTGGCGATGATCTGCTCAATCTCGACCTCACCGGTTCCATGCTCAATACCATTTCCCGCACCGGTTCGCTCGGGATGGAAATGACTCACGACGATCTCGAAGTCTATGACACTTCCCGAACCACGAATTGCGCCACCGTGGTGCTGATCGATATTTCCCACTCCATGATACTCTATGGCGAAGACCGCATCACTCCCGCCAAGCAGGTGGCCCTGGCTTTCACCGAATTGATTACTTCCAAGTACCCAAAAGACAGTCTCAATATCGTCCTTTTTGGCGACACGGCCGAGGAAATCAAAATCGAAGATTTGCCCTATGTTGGGGTCGGGCCATATCATACCAACACCAAGGCCGGGCTCCAGAAGGCGCGTCAGATTCTGCTCCGCAAAAAGAGCATTAATAAGCAGATTTTTATGATTACCGACGGCAAACCTTCGATGATAACCAAAAGCAACGGCCGCGCCTATAAAAACCCGGTCGGGCTCGACCCGATGATTGTCAATCGCACTCTCGATGAAGCGGTCGTCTGCCGCAAAAAGAAAATCACGATAACCACTTTCATGATCGCCGAGGACCCTTATTTGCAGGAGTTCGTGAAAAAATTGACCGAATTGAACCGCGGCCGGGCCTATTTCTCTTCGCCCGACAACCTCGGCAATTATATCTTCTGGGATTTTATGA
Source organism: Candidatus Zixiibacteriota bacterium (assembly GCA_900498245.1). Classification (NCBI taxonomy): domain Bacteria; kingdom Pseudomonadati; phylum Candidatus Zixiibacteriota; species Candidatus Zixiibacteriota bacterium. The sequence continues at coordinate 432,772 of LS998015.1, read as the reverse complement.
ATAATCGCAAGCGACAGAGATGAATTTGAGTCGAACCTTTTCTGGGCATCTGCGGACACCTAAAATTAAGAGTGCAGGGCAGTAAATATCATCCTGAAACGGCGGGTCTACCGACCCGCCGTTGTCGTTAATAAAAATCAAAAATAATTTACAAAAAATATATGCCACTTGCGTAATATCCGGCAAAGACCAAATTTGTGGATAAATATAAGAAGTTTGAAGAAGGACATAATTAATGGCCTATATAGTCGCCGATCCCTGCATTAAATGTAAAAACACCGATTGCGCCGAGGTCTGTCCCGTTAACGCTTTCCACGAGGGGAAGAACATGGTGGTCATCGACCCCAAAGTCTGTATCGATTGCCGCCTCTGCGTCGATGAGTGTCCGGTCGGGGCGATTTATTCCGACGAGGAACTGCCCGTGGAATGGCTCGATTATGCCGAAATCAACGCCGTCTATGCCAAAAAGTGGCCGGTGATAAAATCGAAAAAGGAACCTCTCCCCGAATCGGAACAATTCAGTCAGGTCCAAAACAAGCGCGATCTCTTTGACCCCAACCCGACTGAATCATAAATTCCAAAACTGCCTTACTGCCGCCTGAATACGATTTCACCCAATGAAATTGATCTTCCGTCGGAACCGATATCTATTTTCCCCGGATTCAATTGGATTACCGGCGGTGGCTCCTTACTGCTCTCATCCAGCATTAATTCATATATAATATCCACCGTCTCATTCTTCTTTAATCTGCAAATATTATCGGGATACCACTTCTCCCCCAAAAGATGAAAACCGGCGACCGCATACTCTCCATTGTCGCTCTTGGCTGTCAATTGTGTCATCAGATACGACACTTCGTCGTACCCGGTATTCGTTATTCGTAAACTGACTCCCCCCCTGCCGGTGATCCGCCCCCAGAGTCGCACCTCGGTGTTGATGCCGTCGTACATCCCCACAAAAACATGATTCTGATCGCTTTTTAATTGATGATACCTGTCATCCGTCGTCCCGTAATATATCGCCGGCGGCAGACAGGCCGTCGCGCTGAGAATTAAAATTGCCGGATAGACGAAGATTCTAGTTTTCATCCTGTTTCTGAAGCTGATTGTCGGATTCTGACAGATGGGGAATAGCATCATCATCAGGTTTCCGTCCGAGCAAATATGGGAACTTGTGGCGCGCCGCTAGGTTTGGTTTTGAACCGGTCTCCGCGCTCCCGGCATTGGGCGCTTTTCTGTCCTCTACCATGAAAACGGTCCCCAGCATCGCCAGGATAAAACCGAAAAATTCCCCCCAGGCGCCGTACCGCACCGTCGCACCGACATCGGAGATCTTTATATTCGAGGCGTCGCCGCCGAAGGCATCGATAAATCGGTAAATCATGACCATCAATGAGAACAGTCCGCCGATAAGCGCCACCAGGCGCATTGTCACCATATCCCTTTTTTTCCAGAAATAAAAGAATGATAGAAGCATTATTATGGATACCCCCAACACTGCCCAGAAAATTCCCCCGATGCGGGCGCCCGAGGCTTCCACCGTCACCGTCCCGCATGATACTCTAACCCAGGGCAGAAAAAAGCAGATTATCGCAATCCCGGCCCCCGAAGGGGTCAAAAATTTCGTAAGGTCCTTTATTTTCTTCATATCCGCCTTATAGAATCTTCCTTCCTGACCCATCAAATAACGATATGTTCATTTTTTAGGCAATATCTATCTCTCCTGAACGGAAAATTCCCGGCCCCTTCTCTTATATATATCGCCGCGGTTGTACCGGCAATTGGCCCGGTGTACCAGCCAGAAATAAAAATGGACGAATCGGTACATATCGGATTGGGAAGAAAACCCACGGCATAGGATAACCGCCAAAATGACAAGGAATTAGAGGACAATTTCGAACCCGGCACAGAGTTTGTTATTGTCCGGTGAGAGGTCGACAAGCCTCTCAAGCAGAAAGGAGACTGAAAATGAAGAAAGCTCTTATCACAGCCGTAATGATGGGGATAATCATTCTTGCTGTCAGCGCCCCGGCCTCAGCCGGCGAGGGCAACGCCTTTTCGTGGCTGAGACAATTCCGCCTGACCGGTGTCGGCCCGACTGCGCCGCAGACACATATGTATCAGATTTTTAACGGATTTATGTGGTTCCGTGACGCCGACGGTGACGGTATCCCCAATGGGCTTGATCCTGATTATACCCGCCCTCTGGATGGCACCGGCTTTGGCCCCGGCGGCAAAATTTCCCCGAATCAGGAATATACCTATCAGAATCGTACCCGGTACAACGAAGATATTTCCGCCAAGGGGAAGGGCGAAGTGACTCAGGATCGGGTATGGCTCAGAGACTGTAAGGGTGGACGGTAACTCCGTATTCATATAGATCCAATACGCCTCAAGCCCCTGTCCCGGATTATCCGGAACAGGGGTTAATTTTTTTCGTCGAAAATCACCTTCTTTCGCCTCCGGGTTTATTTATTATATTGCCCCTATGGCCCCATTCAATCAAAAAGATGCGGAACGTGCCTGCCTTATTGCTCTGGCCAAATCATCGCTGAATAAAGTCGAGACTAATGCTTCGCTCGATGAATTGGAGGAACTTGCGGTCTCGGCCGGAGCGGCCGTTAGAAAAAAAATTCTTCAGACCCGCGTTCCCGACCCCGCCTATTATATCGGCCGCGGACTCGTAGATAAATTGAAAGAGGAGATCGCCGATGACGGTATTAATCTGGTAATATTTGATGATCCCCTTTCCCCGGCCCAACAGCGCAATCTCGAAGAGGCCTTTCATGTCAAGGTCATTGATCGTTCAATCCTGATTCTCGATATCTTTGCCCTTCACGCCAAAACGGCCGCCGCCAAGATGCAGGTGGAACTGGCGCAACTGGAATATACCCTTCCCCGCCTGGCCGGGGCCTGGACCCACTTCAGCCGCCAGTACGGTGGTATCGGTACCAAGGGGCCCGGCGAAACCCAGTTGGAAACCGACCGGCGCCGAATTCGTAAGAAAATCGCCCATCTTAAAGACGAAATCAAGCGGCTCGGTCAACAGCGGGAAACACAGCGCAAGGCCCGTCAGAAATTATTCAAAGTGGCCCTCATCGGATACACCAATGCCGGCAAATCGACCCTTTTCAACGCCCTGACAAAATCCGATGTCAAAGTCGAAAACCGTCTCTTCACTACCCTCGATTCCACCACCCGCGTCATGTCGGCCGGCTACCCGGAAAAAATAATTTTCACCGACACCGTCGGTTTCATCAAAAAACTGCCTCATCAATTGGTGGCGTCTTTTATGTCCACCCTGGAAGAAGCCGCCTATTCGGATCTCCTTCTGAAAGTGATAGATATTTCCGACCCCTACTACCGGGAAAAAATAACCCAGACCGAGCAGGTTCTTGAGGAAATTGGCGCCACTCGCATCGATTCCCTGACCGTCCTTAACAAAATTGACCTCGGTATCGCCGACCGCTCTCATAATGAGGATAAGGCCCGGACTTTTTATGTCTCCGCCGTTACCGGCGAGGGCCTCGACGCTCTCCGCGATGAACTCTCCGATCGCCTGAAACTTTTTTCCGCACAAATGACTAAAGAATAGCCCCGTTCTGCCGAATTATATTATTGTATAAGAAGGAACTATGGCTAAGACTATTCTGATTGTCGATGATAACCCCAATATGTCGAGCCTTCTGGCAGAAATGCTGGAAGTTTTTCATTATGACGCCATTCGCGCCACCGACGGTCACGACGCCCTCGATAAGATCGGCAAAAACGAAATCGCCATGGTTATTACCGATATGAGAATGCCCCGCATGTCGGGCCTTGAACTCCTGCAAAATATCAAAGAACGCCAGCCGAAACTCCCCGTCGTCCTGATTTCCGGATATTCCGTCGATGAAGTCGGGTCCGATATCGTCAAAAACATAGCCGACGGTTTTCTCAACAAACCGTTCATGATGGCCGATATCGAACGCCTTCTCACTGAATTGCTTTAAGAATCGATTTTCATTCCGCAAAATCCTTTTTCATTAATCTTGCAGAATAGTAATTTCAGGCTTTTATTCTCTGCTATGAATGAGAAATCCGGGGATTATTTTGAATTGCCCATCGACGGCATTCTCGACCTCCATACCTTCAGCCCCAAAGAGGTCAAGACCCTTATACCCGACTATATCGACGCCTGTCTGGAGAAGAATATCCTCAATATTCGTATCATCCACGGCAAAGGGACCGGCGTCCTCAGAACCATCGTTCATTCGATTTTGAAAAAGCACCCGTCTGTGCAATCGTTTCGCCTTGACCCGGAACCGGGCTCATCCTGGGGGGCGACCTTGGTGCAATTGAAAAAGAACGATTGAAATCATTAATTTAATTATCTATTCCGCGCGATACCCATTTGCTCTCAGAAAATTCGCCAGCATCATCGGCAGCCACTCTGTCATCGATTTGAAATTTTCATCGGCATTCAACAGCGCCTCTTCGGGCTGAATAAATTTATCTATCACCAGTTGGTCCCGGGTTCGTTCCACGATTTCGGCAATGTCGTTTCGGCGCATCTCCGGGTGAAACTGCAGTCCCAGTATATTTTTGCCGTAACTGAAGCCCTGATTGAAGCAGGCCTCGCTGGCGGCCAGGTGTATCGCCCCCGGGGGAAGTGCAAACGTGTCGGAATGCCAATGGAAGGTTATAAATTCCGCCGGCAAATTCCCGAAAACCGGTGACTTCTTGCCCCTCTCGGTCAGCATTACCGGGAACCACCCTATTTCACGGTTTTTATTGCGGCTGACCGGGCCACCAAGCAAATCGGCGAGCAACTGCGCTCCCAGGCAGATCCCGAGAATCATCTTTTCCGCCTTAATCGCTTTTTCTATAAATCTCTTTTCCTCCGTCAACCGAGGATACTTGGCTTCCTCATAAATATTCATCGGCCCCCCCATAATCACCAGCCAGTCAAAGGTCTCCACGCTCGGATAAGGTGCCGGTTCATAAAGGGCGGTCCTTGTTATTTTGAGTCTTTTCTCCTCCGCCCAGGTCAGAATCCCGGCCGGCGACTCATATGGAACATGCTGCAAATAATGCATCCTCATAATTCTGCCCTCTACCGGCTGATTTCGGGATATGTCCCCGGGAGCATCATCGGAAGCGGCTGACCTGGCTGCTCACAAACCTTCTTCAGATAGTTATAGACTGAATTATTTTGCACGCCGGTCGGAAGCGATGGGATTCTCCAAGGAAAATTGAAAAGACCTTTGTATTTCGATATTTCTATTATGTCAATTTCCTCATCAGGGGCAATTCCGGCCTCGCTTTTCGCCAGATCGATCGCATTCTCCAATCCTCCGATTTCATCTACCAGCCCCAACTTCTTTCCCTCGATTCCGGAATAAAAATGACCCTCGGCAATCGACCGCACCGAATCGATACTCAATTTTCTTCCTTCAGCCACTTTGCCGACAAAACCATCATAGTACTCCTTGATAAAGCCCTCCATTTTGGCATATTCCTCTTGCGTCAGATCTCGAGCCGGAACCTGATAACCTACAAACGGCAGGATGACTCCCAGTCCCAGATCGGCATGTTTGCCCCTTTTGACATGATCAGAAGTCATCCCCAATTTCTGCGCTAATCCCTTATCATAAAGCCAGCCGCCGATTACTCCAATCGAGCCGGTTATCGTGCTCGGCCCGGCCAGAATTTGTGTCCCGTACATCGAAATCCAGTATCCTCCCGAACCGGCCACCTGCCCCTGGCTGACTATCACCGGCTTTTCTTGAGCACATCTTTTCAACGCTTCGGCGACTATATCACTCGCCATGCCGTCGCCTCCCGGCGAATCGACCCGGAACACCACCGCTTTGACATTCCGATTTCCGGCCAGACCCAAAAAAACCTGTTCCAGACGCCGCGCTTTAATGCCGGTATCCATGGCGCAGTCGCCCAAGCCATACACCACTGCAATTTGCGGACGCAGACCCCAATGCACCGGGGGCAGGGCGTTGGGCAGAAGCGCCTCCGTCGAAACCGCACCAAAATAATTACCGGTTTCGTTCCAAAGGATTCTCTCGATATCTGACCAGCGCGCCAATGTATCGACCAGTCCCGCCTTAACCGCCATATCCGGCATAAAGTAGGCCTGATTATTGATTAAACTGTCAAAACTGTCGGCGGAAAGCCCGCGGGATTGACAAATATCGGCGCGCGTGCTCTCATACCAGTCATCGACATAAACCTGGTTTTGGGCGCTGTCGGCTTCCGACATCTTGTCCCGGCTGAGAACCTCAACCGCCGATTTGTACTTGAAGAAGCGCCACTCATCGAAACCGAGCCCCAGTTTATCAAGCGTCCCCCGAAAATAAGTCTTGCTTATAGCATAACCGTACAGGGTGAGACTCCCCTGCGGGTCCATCACGACCAGATCGGCCGCCGAGGCCAGATAATATCCGGTCATGCCGGCATTATCGAAAAATATCACGACCTTTTTCCCGGCCGTTTGCGCCCGCTTCAGCTCCTCCCTGATTTCCCAGGCATTTTCAGGATATATCCGCAACCCCGAAAGATTGAGAGCAATGATGCCAATCCGGGGATCATCGACCGCCGCTCTTATATTCTTCAGGATATCCATAAAACGGAGCGACTGATCGTCAAACAGGGCGTACTTCTGATATTCCACCAATCCTTTCAGACTGATCGGAACAAACTTGTTGTCCTTCTCCCCCAGGGTGTTGAAAATGCTTGGCTGAAGTCCCCCCGCGCGAACCGAATAAGTATATCCGGATAATTTCTGATTATTATCGTAATGCCCCTGTCCGCTGATTCCCAGATGCCCGAAGTCTATCGATAATCCCAGCGTAAAGGCCTTGCTGTCGAAATACCTTCCGACAATGCCGATCCCGGGCGATAGTTCCACCGCCGCCCCGGCGCTCCAGGGCGAATCTTTGAATTTATTTCCCCTCATCCACGCCCCATCGGCAAACAACGTCAATCTGGCATCGCCGAGCGGTCTGATTCCTATCTCGGCCACCCCTTCCCGTCCCGGGCTCTGAACCGAAAAATTCCCCAAAAGCCCCAGTGACAAGTACCTGTTCGGGCGCGATATTCCTCCAATCGAAAGCAGTCTCTCTCTCCGCGGCGCCGCATAATCACCGGACGACCATCCGTAGGCCATTCCAATTGCACCCCCGTCATTGCCGCCGGCGAGCGATATCCGATAATCATTGACATGCCCCACCGGAAGTCTTTGATGCTCCATCCCGAAACCGAGCGATGGCACCGCCGTCACGAATCCCCAATTTTCAAACGACCGCGCTTTAACCCCCTCGGTCGACCAGAAAAACCGGGATTCGCCTGCCTTCAGAAAAGCCAGATTGGCCGGATTGACATAACCATCCAGCCCATACTGAAAAGCACCGGGCGGAGCCATCAGATAAAAATACCGCGAATAATAATCGGGAATCGCTTCTCCGACGGCCGCACCGGCCAAAATTATTGAAATCACCAGAAATATTACTATTTTCATTTTCTTCATTGCTCCTCCGTCAACTTCATATATTTGCGACAAACATAAGTTAAATCTACTTCTCTTGGCAATATGAAAGGAAAGCCGGCGGCCTTAATTAAGATTTGACTTTTTCCCGTTAGGCATGATATTTCCGCTAACCGCCTTCGCTAAAAAAAATTTTGTGAGGTCACAATGGATTTAAAAAAATATACCGAGGCCAACCGGATCGCCTGGAATGAAGCGATGCCCTACCACCAGAAAGCCAAAGACGGCAAATTCTTCAAGGCCTTTCAAACGCCCGGCTATTCCTGCCTCGATGAAATCGTTACTGAAAAATTACGCGAGATCGGTTTGGTCGGCAAAGATGTCGCCCATCTGGGATGCAACGATGGCCGGGAAACCCTCTCCCTTAAAAATCTGGGCGCGGGCAAATGCATCGGCTTCGACATTTCCGATATCGCCATTGAAGAGGCCCGCCGCCTGGCTGACACGGCCCGTGTGCCATGCGGCTTTGTCCGTTCCGATATCTATGAAATTCCGCAAATATACAATAATTCCTTCGACCTGATTTTCATCACCATCGGCTTCCTTCCCTGGCTCCCCGATTTAAACCGGTTTTTCAAAATTGTGCATCAACTCCTCAGAAAAGGCGGGACCTTGCTCATATATGACTCCCATCCCTTCCTGAATATGTTTGATCCCCACAAACAGGAAAAGCCATTTACTATGACAGATTCATATTTCAGGAAAGAACCCTGGGTAGAAAACCAGAGTCTGGATTACTACTCCAATACTCCCTATGAGGCCAGCACCCATTATGATTTTCCGTTTACTCTATCCGATATTCTCAACGGTTTAATCTCAAACCATTTTGAAATCATCCGCTTCAATGAATACGACCACGACATTTCTCTCTGCTATGAGTATCTGCAAAAAGCCGGATCCATGATGCCGCTAAGTTACATTCTGATCGCCGGGAAAAAGTAGCTGCTTTCTTATGCCGGACATTGCGGCGCCGGACCCGACTTATACAGGAAATTAATCAGCGCCGAAACATCCAGAATATTGGTTGCTCCGTTGCCGTTGACATCGGCCTGAGCCGGACAGGGAGGTGTCGGGCCGCTTTTATAAAGGAAATTAATCAGGGCCGAGACATCCAGTATATTTATGACACCGTTGTTATTGACATCCCCGGGCATGACACAACACGATGCCGGATTGACCGTTATCGTGCCCAGCATGGTCAGGTGAACAGTACAGTGATAGGGGTAGGACCCGGCCGTATTGAAAGTGAAGGCGAACTTCTGGCCGTTGGATAGAAATCCGGAGTCCCAAATCAGGTCGTCTGAAGTCGTTGTATGGGTTATCGGATCATTATTGGTCCAGCGCACTGTTTGTCCTTCATTAATCGTCAGCGACGACGGGCTGAAGGTGAATCCGGTGATACTCACATCCACCGTATCGGCTCTGGCCGGCCGTGGCGACATAACCGGCAGACCCGCCAGGAATAGTACCAGCGGGACCGTTATTAGTTGACGAAGGCGGGACATAACTCCTCCGTTTTCATGATATTTAGTGAATTTTATATTTTTCGACCGCCTGGCCCGGAAATATGGATTATTTAAGTCCAGTTAAAAGGGTGCAATTTCCAGACTATAACACCGAATTCTCCGCTCCGGTTCACCGAAATTCGCTCTTTTTGAAAAATAATGGATAATATTAGTCCACTACTGAAATAAAAAAACGGCGGGCCGCCGCCCGGTAATCCGGTCGTGTTTCGGTCCGCCGTTTTCAGAATTTCAGCTCTGGTCGCCCGAGGACGGAGCCTATCCCGGCCCTCTTTGTCCCTTTAGGGGCCGATCAGGATCCCCAATTACAGCTCCCGCAGGGAGGGCAAACCGGAATCGGTCCGCTCTTATAAATGAAATTTATCATGCACGAAACATCAATTATATTTATGACACAATCCAAATGACAGTCGGCTTCATCCATACAGGGAGGCGGCGGGCCGCTCTTGTAAAGATAATTTATCAAATACGAAATATCTACGATGTTGACGGTTCCGCTATGATTGCAGTCGCTGGGGCGGACGCAGCATGACGCGCACGGCGGAACAACTAGACCCGGGCGGTTATCCAGCCATGACCGGGCTTTATCTATCGCCGCCATCATTCCCGCCGGGCCATTATTATAAATCGTGGCATAGATGCTCACAAAAATCAAGGTATCCCCCACCCGCAGATCGAAACGGCCATAACAGGCGACCATGCTCAAATCCTGATAAGCCGAGTCCTCCATTTCCGGATGTGTCGAGATCCAGGCTTCGTATCCATAAAAATCATTCAGTTTTTCATATAATTGCCCGGCCACGAAATTGCCCTTGGGAATAACCCAATCGGCATTTAAACCGGTAAACATGCCGCGCGGATTGGTAATCGGAAACGATGCTCCTTCACGGCGTTGATAACCGCCAAAATAACTGAAACCGCCCACACGATCGTCGGCCAATACACAATCGTTCCAAATTGCGTTTTGACCGGTATCCGAACCATATTCGGCGCCATACATATACATCATTTTCCGGGTAATATCGATACCCGAGCCGTTTTGCACGCCCCAATCGGACGGGATATCCCAATCCATCAATTCCCCCGCAAAGACTCCATTTATGTTCTGATTCGTATTATTATAGATTCTCAGCACTTTTATGATAAAATCACTGCTGTCGGCTGACTTCGGGGCGAAATACTCCGACTTCAGCGCGATAGCGGAATCGCTGGTGATAAATTTGCCGCCTGTTGCATACCGAAAATCCGGATACCCCAGGGAATCCACTGTCAGCCCCTCCAGGGGACGGAATCCGTTCCCATCAAGCCAGTCGGCACCGTACACAGCGTAACTTATCACGGTGTCACCGCTTTCATTCACTCTCAATATGAAGGGACTGGCATCATAGAGATAAATTCGAGCCATATCATTAAATTCAGTGAAATTCCCGGCCGTATCACAGTCATCGAAAAAAGCCAGACCATTCCACCCGAAATTCATGGCTCCATCGCGACCCATATTCCCGGCATTATTAATAAAAATGTTTTTGGAGGTGGTACGAATACTCCTCCACAACGGGAATTGCACCGTATCCGCGACGATCAAATGAACTGTCATTGTATCCGGACTGCCCACCCAGTCACCATCAAAAATGATAATACCATCATATCCGGCTGGCCCCGTCACCCCGGGGCCTCCCAGCAAAAGATGCATATCATGCGAACCTCCCGGCGGAAGAACGATCGGCGGATTAACAATATTCAGCCAATCGAGCGCCGCGCCCGTCAATTTGACCGCCGTTACGGATGAAAAAGTAGCACTGGTGGTGCCGCGATTCTCAAAATGGATAATAGTGTCCTTCTGAGTATTGGGCTTCACCCAGGTCGGGTCATCGATAATAAAAGGATAGACCCATATAAAAGAACCAAGTGTGTCCGTGGCGGTTGATGCCTGATCACTCTTCGAATAAACGGAGTTTGGGCCAAAAAGAATGAGGATAATAATCAGAGCCGGCAATACCGCCGCTCCGAACCGTTTTATAGCCTTATGTTTCACGCTTCCCTCCTTGCTTGGAGGACTCAGGGCAATTGGCTTTCAATTGCCTATGTTCTTGAATTACTCCGCCGCCGACATCGATCCGATTGCCGACTGTTTACACTGGTCCCGATCTTGTCACCGGACAGAGAGGAATTTTGATCCCTCTCTGCCTTTTTATAAAATATCTGCCCGGCCAACCGCTACCGGTCTCATCAATTGGCCATGGCCTCCAAACCGTACCTTTTCATCTTGGCCCGGAAAGTCGATTCATGGATGTCCAGATACCGCGCCGCCTCGGACTTGTTCCCCTTGGAGACGGCCAGCGCCTCCATAAGAAGCCGCTTCTCCAACCGCTCCACCTGTTCAAAAAGAGAATTGGAAACTTCATCCTGTTTCTCTTCGAAAAAGGATCTTGTCAGTTCCCGAGCGGAACCCTCTTTCGAAAGCGACGCCATGGCGGCCAATTGCTTTACCTTGTTCTCCAGTTGACGGATGTTCCCCGGCCAGTCATAGTCCATGAATTGACGGATCAGTTCCGGGTCGGGCGGGGAACCGTTAAGGAGCCCGTCACGCCTCATAAACAATTCCAGAAGATATGGGATATCTTCCTTTCTTTCTCGGAGCGGCGGCAATTCGAACGGAACCCCGGCCAGGCGATAATACAAATCCCGCCGGAAGGTCCCTTCCTTCACCATGGAATTGAGATCCCGATTGGTGGCCGCCACAATTTTGACATCAATCGATACTTCCGTGGATGCTCCCAGGGGCCGAACCTTCTTAAATTCAATTATTCTGAGCAATTTGGCCTGCAGCGGCAGCGGCAGTTCTCCCACTTCGTCAAGGAGAATCACCCCTCCGTGGGCGGCCAGGAATAACCCTTTCTTCTCCTGGTCGGCGCCCGTAAATGCCCCTTTCACGTAACCGAACAATTCCGATTCGATTAAGGTATCCGGAACCGCCGCGCAGTTGACTGCCACGTATGGTCCGTCGGGACGCGCGATAGAGTGAAAATACCGGGCCATGAAGTCTTTGCCGGTTCCGGTTTCACCCGTAAAGAGAACCGGCAGATCGGCATCCTTCAAAAGATTCATTTGCGCGATGATCCTGATCACTTCGGGATTGCGGGTATGAAAGGGCACGGCGTTATTCTTCTTCGCCGCAGCGCTTCCGTCCTGACGGACGGTGCCAATTTCAAGCTCTCCGAGTTTTTTCTGGATTTCAATCACTTTGGAACTGGTTCCGCAACTCTGATACAGGTCCTCGGCGCGGCAAAGATAACGGATTCTGGCGCCCGTATCATACAGAACGGAATTGCCCATGGCGGCCAGACAGCCGGCCTGATCCAATTTCGATCGGCTCTCCCTCATGACACCGAGAGCCAGCTGGTATTCTTCGCGCGCCTTTTCTGCCTCGCCCAGTCTTTCGCGGCAGGCCGCTATGATTTGATGCAGCGCCCCGGTCTCGACCGTGCTGTTCGACTTTTCAATGATAGCCAGCGCCCGCTGAGCCGTCATCAGCGCCTTCTTTATTTCCCCGTTATTCAGCGATAATTGCGCCAGGTGTCGCATCGGACGGGCTGTTAGAAGCGCATCAGGGGCCATTTTGTACGCTTTAGCCACCGCCTGTTCCAGGTCCTGGCGGGCGATGGTATCGTTCCCCCGCCGCATGGCCAATTCCCCCCGATAGGTCAAATAGATGACCATTTCCTTTTCCATGCTGTTGCGGCGAATATATTCGTGCCCTTTTTCCAGAGACTCCTCGGCTTTCACCCATTTGTCCTGGAGAATCTGAACATAACCGAGCGATAGATACGCCCGCGCCAGTTCCACCTCGTCGTCAAATTCCTGCGAAAGCCCGATATTCAACTGAATGTTTTCTTCCGCGGCCGAAAGTTTCCCCATAAGGGTGTATACCCGGCCGATATTACCGAAGAGATAAGCCAGCCGGCGGTGGTCATTAACCTTGCGAGACAATTCAACCGCCTCAAGCAAATACCTCAAAGTCCCCTCCGGATCACCCTTGCGGAAAAGGACTCCAGCCATTTTGTTAAGCGCCTCACCGGCATTAACTATATCATCATTTCTTCTAAAAATCGATTCTGCGTCACGATAAGCCTTTTCGGCTTCTCCATATTTCCCCAGTTCTCGCTCGACATTCCCCAGGACCAGAAAACATTCTCCCAGTTCGGCCCAATTGTCGCCGAATCGTGAGACGATGCTTATGGCGGTCCGCGCGAGAGGAAGAGATTTGGAGTAATCTCCCGATAAGAGATAGGCCCTGGCTCCGAGACGCATAATCATACCGCTTTCCAGATCGGTCCGGTCACTCAGAACCTCCCGAACAGATTCAAAGTATCTAATCGCCTCGCTGTGATTCTTCTGCTCCAGAAGATTCGAAAGGTGAGCCCGGCAACTGACGCGGTAATCATTTTGTGCGTTCAGAATTTGGCTCATCTCAATATCCTCGCTGTTTGATTTCGGGGTTTGGGATGTTATTGGTCGTCGTGGTTTTCAGTATCGTGGTGCCGTCATTCTGGCTGCCGTCCCCTTTGATCAGAATTATATCATTGCGGACATTCAGATACGGAACCATCCGGAAAAAGTCTATGAACGATAAAGGCACCCAGATGAAAACACCCTGCGGGGGATTGATTGTCGGATCTTCCGGTCCGAATGAGCAATCACCGCCCCAGGGATGATCGTCGCCGCCCAGCTGAACCCGGACCTCATTTCTCGTAAACGGGTCGACATACCCGTTGGCCGGCACGGTGGTCAAAAATAGAATCACCAGTGCCAGGAGAAGAGAGAGATTTTTGAACTTCATAACACCAACTCCTTGGTTAAAATTATATAAACTGTAAACTATATTTATTCTTAAAAGTAGCCCGGCGTGAAGGATAAAAAAACGATTTAGGTCGGGATCCCATCCACTGAAAATATAGCGGCCGCCATTATTTTTGTCAAGCGAAATCCTTATGGCACACAAAATTATGTCACCTCGATGTCACCCGAAAACCGTCGCTGGCCGCCTCCAAAAACACTGGCTTTCACATAAATGCACCGCGCATTACTTCCCTTGACTTCTGACCCGTCAGACTCCATATTAACCCCGTATTGTCAGGGAGAAGATGCTTGTGCGGCCGTTCTATGACCGCCTGAAGGAGAACCAATGTCTAAAAATTTTGCCATAACGGGAGCCGCCGGATACGTCGCTCCGCGTCACCTTCGCGCCATAAAAGATACCGGAAATAACCTGTTGGCCGCCTGCGATCCCAATGATTCCGTCGGCATTCTCGATACTTATTTCCGCGAGGCCCGCTTTTTTACCGAATTCGAACGATTCGATCGCCACATCGAGAAACTTCGCCGTGAGGACGGCGAAAGGCAGATTCATTATGTCAGCATCTGCTCTCCCAATTATCTCCACGATGCCCATGCCCGCTTTGCTCTCCGGGTCGGAGCCGATGCCATCTGCGAGAAGCCCGTGGTTCTCAATCCCTGGAACATCGATGCCCTTCAGGAACTGGAACAGGAGAGCGGCCGCCGTATTTACACCGTCCTGCAACTTCGGGTCCATCCGGCCCTGGTGGCTTTACGAGAGAAAATTCAGAAGGAAAAAGCGACATCAAAGAAAAACATCACTCTTACCTATATCACTTCGCGCGGGGCCTGGTATCTGGTATCATGGAAAGGTAATGTCGAGCGCTCCGGCGGCTTGGCCACCAATATCGGCATCCATTTCTTCGACCTTCTTATCTGGCTTTTTGGGAGTGTGGAAAAACAGGAGGTCCATATCGCCACGCCAACCCGCACGGGCGGATTATTGGAATTGAAACGGGCGCGGGTCCAATGGTATCTCTCCATCGAGAACACCGACCTGCCCGCCGAAATTCGTGCCCAGAACAAACCGACTTTCCGCTCTATCACCATTGACGGCGCAGAGGTCGAATTTTCCGAAGGCTTCACTGACCTGCACACCATCGTCTATCGGGAAACTCTGGCCGGGCATGGTTTTACTCTTGATGATGCCCGCCCCTCGGTTCAATTGGCCCATGATATCCGCGAAGCCAAACCGATCGGCCGCACCGCCGACAGCCACCCGATGCTGATCAAATTGGCGCATTGACCTGTCGCTTACCGCTCCAGCCGATTGAACGTCTTTCCGAAAATCAATTCGCGGACAAATTCGCTGGATATAAATTCATACGGAAATCCAAGTGTAATTTGACTCGCCTTGTTGAGTCTCTCCAGTTGCTCCAAACTGAGTTTGAAATCAACGGCGCCGATATTATCCCGGGCCTGATCCAAGGTCCGCACCCCGATAATCGGGATAATGTTGTCTGATTGTTGCCGCACCCAATTCAGGGCTATCTGAGTCGCACTTTTTCCGGTTTCACGCGCCAATCTTTCAACTTCATCGGCAATAGCAAGATTCTTCTCGGAGAGAAGATAAGTCCGGCCCGTAACATCGATCCGACTCCCGCTCCGCTTATCATTCCCGGCGCTTTTATTGAATTTGCCCGTCAAAAGACCCGAGCCGAGAATCCCCCAGGGGGTGACAGCCATTCCCAGGGCCTCTGACAGGGGAAGAATCTCGCGTTCGACATTCCTCTCAATCAAACTGTACTGAATCTGATACGCCACGAATTGGGCCCAGCCGCGAAATTCGGCCATTGTATTGGCCCGGGAAACCACCCACGCCGGAGTATCGGAAATACCGATATGCCTGATTTTTCCCGACCTGACCAGATCATCGAGCGCCCGCATTACCTCCTCGATCGGGGTCGTGAAATCCCAGGCATGGAGCCAAAACAGGTCGATATAATCGGTATTGAGACGCTTGAGACTCCCCTCTACTGAACGAAACATGTTCTTGCGATGATTTCCGCCCCGATTCGGATCGTTCGGATTTTCGTTAAGAGTGAATTTCGTCGCCAGGACAAAATAATCCCGGTCCGATGCGATAAATTCGCCGACAAATTTCTCACTGGTACCGTTAGTGTAGTTGTTCGCGGTATCGATATAATTGCCGCCTTGCGACACAAAATAATCGAATATTTTGCGGCTCTCTTCCTTCCCTGCGCCCCAGCCCCAGTCTTCTCCGAATGTCATCGTCCCCAGGCAAAGTTCAGATACTCTCATACCGCTTTTGCCCAAAAGTTTCAGTTTCATCTCTATCTCTCCAATTCCTCTGTTTTACTTATTTATTGACCGTATTCGGATTAAGTAATTGACTCATTTCCAGGCCCCGGCGAATTCCCGGGCAAATTCCTCAAAATCGCGCGGCTTTCGCCCCGTAATCTGCTCCACCGCCGGTGAAATCGATGAGGCATATCCGTTTTTCTGCACCGCCATCAGGTTCATCATTGCTTCCACCTGCCACTCCGGCATGCCCATTTTTTTCAGATTCTGCCAGGCCGCCTCTTCGGGAATATCAACATAAGCCACTTTCTTCCCTATTGCCCGCGAAATAATATCAGCCGCTTCCTGATTGGTAATCGCCCGGGGCCCGGTCAGATCATAGATTTTGCCTTCGTGCCCCGGTTTCGTAAGTACCACCGCGGCCATGGCCGCTATATCACGAGCGTCAATATAACTTACCCGGCCGTTTCCGGTCGGCTGATAAAACGCCCCCTGCGCTTTGATGCTCCCCGCGCTGAAATTGACAAGATTTTGCATGAAAAACGACGGCCGAAGAATGGTAAACGGAATTCCCGATTTCATAACCTGATTGTCCGCCTCACCGTGCCACTTCCCGGGAATCGGATTTTTGGGATCCGCCCCCAAGGCCGATAACCTCACTATAAATTTTACTCCGGCCCTTTTGGCCGCATCCACCAGAATCTGATTCATTTCCGCCAGTCGGTCCGAAAAGGGAACAAGAAGAAAAGCCCTGTCCACACCCTGAAACGCCACAGCAACCGTCTCCGGGCGGGAATAATCAAGTTCCACTGTCTCAATATTGGCCGACCTTAAATCTGTATTTTTATTCTTATGTACCGCCATTCTGATTTTGAATGGCGTTTTCAGAAGATGAGTCACGAGGCCGCTCCCGATTTGACCGGTCGCCCCGGTAATCAAAATAATTTCCGCCATAAATGCCTCCATTTCCGGCTATTTATTCCGGTTTATCCGAAAACAAGGATTTATGACCCGGAGTTCCCCCCTTGATAGCCACTAAAGCCAGCGGCGTACTCTTGATTTATAGCGACAATACTCGTCGCCGAATTTCGTCTCCAAATATTTCTCTTCGGGAATAATGACCCACAGTGTCAATAGCCAAATAACTACCGGCACCAGGATGACGGCCCAGAGACGGTTGAAAAGGACCGCCAGACCGATATAGTTCAGAATCATCGCCACATAAATCGGATTGCGGCTATAGCGATAGGGCCCTGTGCTGACAAATGACGTGGTTGTCCTATACGGATTCACAGTGGTTTTTGCCCGCCTGAATCGGACTAGCGACGGCAACCCAAAGACAAAGCCGGTGAAAAATATGATAACACCGAGAATATGCGCCGATTGAAGCGGAAGAAACGGCAGGGCAATGGCCAATTGCAGCAATAGACCCGCAATCAAACACCCGCCGCAAATCAGAAACGGATTCGCCGCAATCTGCGCGTGGTCGGAACTCTGGCTCATACTTATTCCTCCAAATCACAATATGAAATCTTGCCCGTCCTGTCCCGGACCTGGAAATCAATACGTATTCATTGGAGAAATCCGTCAAATTTGAATAATCGCGGTCATGGCTTTACCTTCAGGATACCACGAAATGAGCCGCGCCCGTCTCCGATCCGGCCTGGTGTCTCTTCCCCGGTTTGTGACCGACAGCGCTGGTGCCCCACAGCTCTGCTGTGGGAAAGCCTTGTAGGTCGGATCTCGAAACTGGCAACCGCCGAGCGAGAAATCCGACATCTTCAGCTACCCCTCAACGCTCTTTCCCTTTACGCCCTATTATTATCAGCCGTTCCGCTTTCGGCCCATACTCCGCCCCGTCCATATCTCCGTACAATTCCAGATCCCTGAACCCGATTCTCTCCATCCGATCCTTCAATTCCTGCCCGGAATAAATCGTAAGATCGAACTTGAATCTTTTGGCCCGATTTTTGCGAATAAGAATCCACTCATTGCGGATTCTGGTCCAGTCGTCGATTATTTCATGTCTATGCACCAGCAGACTGCCGTCGTCGAGAGTCTCCCCTGCCGTTTTCGGGAAAATCTTCGCCAGCCGCTCCTTTCCCATGGTATCGATAAGACAAACCCCGCCTGGCCGCAAACTATCATAGATATTTTTTAGCACCTGCAGATCTTCGCCCTTGTTCTGAAAATATCCGAACGATGTATACGTGTTCAGCACAAGATCAAAACTGTTCGGACTGACAAAATCCCGCATATCCTTCCTGACCCATTCAATCTTGACCCCTGCCTTCTTGGCCCGGGTCTTCGCCTTATCGAGTAAATATTTCGTTCTATCCACTCCCGTAACCCGGAAATGCCGTTTCGCCAGCGCGACCGAAAACCTTCCCGGACCACAGCAGAGGTCCAGCACCCTCTTCCCTTTCGGTTTGGCCAGTCGAATTACTTTTTTAATTTCCTCCGCCGCCACGGCCATCCGCTTCTCGCTGAACATAAACGAATATAACTCGCGCCAGTATGATTCATCGTCGAACCATTCCCGTTTTCTGGTTGCCATACCGAAAACCCTCCTCAAATAGAAGTCTCGATTATTATTCTTGAAAAATGGTGTTTTTAAAATATATGTTTATCCCCCCTCTGAAACAAGTCCCTTCCATTATTCCCGAACCGGCTTGACACACGGCTAACTGCCGCCTATCATACCCTTGATTATTGAGTGACTCAATAATCAAGGAAGGAGATTTGACATAAATGAAACGTTTTGAAATGCGGGTCGACCCTCTGACCAGCGAAATATATTATGCCGTCAGACTGCGGGGCCACACCCTTCTTCAGGACCCCCTCTTAAATAAAGGCCACGCCTTTTCCAGCATGGAACGGGCCGATTTCCATCTCAGCGGCCTTATGCCGGAAGCCATCGGCACCCTCGACGATCAGGTTATCCGAAGTTATGGCAACTTCAAGGACAAAAAAACCGACATCGAGCGCTATGTCACCCTGATCGGCCTGCTTGACCGTAACGAAACCGCCTTCTATTCTCTTCTGCTTCGCAACCTGGAAGAAATGCTCCCGATCGTCTATACTCCGACCGTCGGTCAGGCCTGTCTCCAACTATCGCATATCATCCGCCGCTATCGCGGTATTTATGTGACGCCCGGCAATGTCGACAATATCGAGCAGTCCCTCCTCAATATCGGCCTCCCCAATATCTCCCTCATCGTCGCCACCGACGGCGAACGGATTCTCGGGCTGGGCGATCTGGGGGTCGATGGCATGGGCATTCCTATCGGCAAGATCGCCCTTTATGTGGCCGCCGCCGGGATCCACCCGGCCGCCACCCTCCCCGTCTGTATCGACATCGGCACCAACAACGAACGCCTCCTCAACGACCCGCTCTATATCGGCGTGAAAGAGAAACGGCTCACCGGCGAGGATTATTATGCCGTGATTGAAAGGTTCGTGCAGGGTATCAAGCGGATTTTTCCCCGCGCCCTTTTGCAGTGGGAAGATTTCGGCAAGCATCACGCCATGACCCTTCTCGAAAGGTACCACGAGCGGATCTTGAGTTTCAACGACGACATTCAGGGCACCGGTGCCACTGCGGCCGCCGCTCTTATGACCGCTTTCCAGATTAAGAATCGCCCCATGGCCGACGAACGTATCGCCATCCATGGTTTCGGCCAGGCCGGAAGCGGCGTCGCCAACGCCATCGTGACTCTGCTGGTGGAGGAAGGGGGCATCCCCCTCGAAACGGCCCGCAGACAAATTTACGCCGTCGACATCAACGGTCTGCTCATCGAAGCCGATAAGGCCGCGCCGTATCAGGCCAATTTCCTTCAGCCGAGGCGGGCCATTTCCGATTGGCCGATCCCCAAGGATCGCGCCCCGCGCCTCGAAGATGTGGTCAAGCATGCCAAAATCACGACCCTTATCGGCCTCTCGGGGCAGGGCGGAGCCTTCACCAATAATATCCTTACTCAGATGGCCCAAAACAGCGAACGCCCCATAATCCTCGCTCTTTCGAACCCCACCTCCTGTTGCGAGGTCACTCCGCAGGAGGCTCTCGATGCCACTCAGGGGCGGGCTCTGGTCGCCACCGGAAGCCCCTTCAAGCCGGTCATTCATCGCGACGGCCGCACTATTCAAATCTCCCAGTGCAATAATCTCTACCTCTTCCCCGGCACCGGCCTCGGCGCCATTGTCTGTCAGGCCACCAAGATTTCTCATAAAATGTTCCACGCCGCCACCAAAGCGATATCGGCCATGGTGACCGAAGAGCAGAGACAAAACGGTCGCCTCCTGCCGCCGCTGAGCGATATCAGGGAAGTCTCTTTTCATGTTGCTTCGGCCGTGGCCCGGCAGGCGCGCGAAGAGGGATTGGGATTGATAATGCCCGATGAAAAACTGGCCCGGCTCATACGCGCCGCCATGTGGGAGCCCCACTATTACCCTTATAGATATAACGCTGAATTATAGTCGGCGCTGTAGATAGATTTAATAAAATCCCGTTCCCCGCCGAGCGGGATTTATTTTTATCCCGGCGAACCGACCCGTTCAAAATAATTGCCGGAGTCCCCGAATTTCCCCGCCGGCGCAACTTATCGTTATCTTTGTCGATATTGCAGTCTATGGCCCGTCTCCGGACAAGGTTGCGTAAAATAATTGACTTATTTCCGCTCGAATCCGTATATTTTAATTTCCACAAAAGGAATTCTTATGAATTTTGACCATTCGATTTTTAAGGCCTATGATATTCGGGGTACCGTCCCCGACCAACTCAACAGCGAAATCGCTTACCGTATCGGTAACGCCCTGGCGGGCTATCTCCGCCCCGCTTCTATCGCTGTCGGGCGTGACATGCGAATCTCTTCCGATGAATTATTCGATGCCCTGGCGCGCGGGATTGTCGATGCCGGCTCCGATGTCGTCGATCTTGGGCGTGTCTCCACCGATGGACTCTATTTCGCCGTGGGGAAATTCGGCTACGACGGCGGCGTCATGATTACCGCCAGCCACAATCCCAAACAATATAACGGCTTCAAAGTCTGCCGGAAAGAGGCCCTCCCCCTCTCCGGCCAGGAAGGGCTGGATAAGGTCATGGAAGCCCTTGAGAATGACTCCGTCATCAAGGCCCCTCAGCGCGGCAATATCGCCCGCAAAGACATCTCCTCCGCCTTCACCGACCACTGCCTCTCCTTCATCGATCCGTCCGTCATAAAGCCGTTCACCATCGTAGCCGATGCCGGCAACGGTATGGCCGGCGAAATTTTGCCGCCGGTCTTCGAGCGCCTGCCGGTCAAATTGATCCCTTTATATTTTGAACTCGACGGCACCTTCCCGCATCATCCCGCCTCACCAATCGAACTTGAAAATCTGGTTGATCTTCAGAAAACTATCGCCAGGAATAACGCTGATTTCGGGGTCGCTTTCGACGGCGACGCCGACCGGATGTTCCTTGTCGACAGGCACGGCCGTCAGGTCGGCGGCGATATGACCACCGCTCTCGTGGCCGAAAACCTTCTGACAAAAAATCCCGGCGAAACGATTCTTTATAATCTGATCTGCTCCCACGCCGTGCCCGAGTTGATCGAAAGGATGGGCGGACGGCCCATAAAGACACGGGTCGGTCACGCCCTCATTAAACCCTTGATGAAAAAATATGACGCCATCTTCGGCGGCGAGCATTCCGGCCATTTCTACTTCCGCAATAACTGGTTCGCCGATTCCGGCTTGATCGCTTTTCTGGTCTGCCTGGAACTCCTGAGCAAAAGCGCCCGGCCGCTCGACGAAAAAATAAAGGAAATCGATCCCTATTTCCGCTCCGGTGAAATCAACAGTCGGGTCGATTCCGCCCGTGACAAAATCGAGCAGATGGCGGCTCATTTCGCCGATGGCGATCAGGATCGCTTGGATGGTCTGACCGTTGCCTATGACCATTTCTGGTTTAACCTTCGCCCCTCCAATACCGAACCCTTAATTCGCCTTAATGTCGAGGCCGACAGCAAAACCCTCCTGGATCAAAAAGTCGAAGAAATACTGAAAATAATCCGCTCTTAAAATTGATTTAGTTTTTCTCTTAAAATAAAAGCCCCCCTTTTTGGGGGGCTTTTTTGGTTGTGGTGTCCTGTAATAACGTCAGGTCGGGCGAAATGACGTTACTTCAGGAGGACCATCTTCTTGGTCGCGGAGAAGTTGCCGGCCTGAACTTTATAGAAGTAAAGTCCCGACGGCATATTGTCGGCGCTCCAAGTAATCGGCACGATGCCGGCTTCGCTGTGACCGGAGAAATCGGCCACCTTCTGGCCGGTGACGTTGTAAACCGTCAGGGTCCAGTTGGAAGCGGTCGGCAGTGACAATTCGATGGTCGTGGTCGGGTTGAACGGGTTCGGATAGTTCTGACCCAGAGCGAAGGTCGTCGGGAGCTGGAAGCTCTTGTTGGTCGTCAGAGCATAGCCGTTATAATCGGCCGCTTCCACCGACACCAGGTTCCCCTGGCCGCTCAGGTTCAACAGGGCGCCGCTGTTNATGGCGCGGCCCTGCTCAAAACTATAAACCAGAACACGGGTCATCCCGTCACGATAACCGTATTTGATTTCCATGCCGCTGGCGGCTTCACCCAGACTCGGGGTCACCGAGCCGTTGAAAACCATCAGGGCGGCGCCGATTGAAACCGGCGTCTCGACGGTCACAACATTGCCGTCGGAATGGAAGGTCGCCATCTGATCCGGATTCGTCTTGGCATACGGAGCGGCGTCGCCCACGATGACACGAACCAGGTAAACCAGGTCGGCCACCGAAAGAACGATACCGTCGGCGTTGACATCGGTCGCGGCAATCTGGCCCTCGGTGTTAACCGTGAAGGCCGCCAGACCATAGATGAAGTAGTTGGTAAAGACCACCGCGTCACCGATTTCATTCCGCAGTCCGTTCAGGTTGACATCGCCGCGGGCGTCGATACTGTCGGCGCAGATGATGTCAAAGCCGCCGTTCTGGAAAATGATAGCGCCCAGAGTGGCGTTCTTCACGGAATCGGTGCCATGGAAATAGACCGTCGTGAAGCAGGAATCGGCGGCACCAACATAACCGTAGTAGACATTGGTGTCATGCGGAATCTCATGGCCCTCGAATGTGAGAACCTGGCTGCCCAGATAGGTCCAATTACCGGTGTAATCGGTAATGGCGTTATCGCCGCAGTCGAGCCAGTAGAACTGAACCGGCGCATACATGCATTCATAGGTCCGATCGTTGGAAATCAGGAAGTCCAGATAAACCAGATCCCCTTCCATGACGAGCGGATGGGTGTTCTTGACGCCGTTGTTGTAATCGCGGATACCGACAATCCGAACCAGGCCGGAGGGGCAGCCGCCATCACAGTTGCCATTGGCGCCGAAACGATAGGTGAAATATTCAAAAGCCGCACCGCCGGCGTCGATCGCCGCACCCTTGGTGACATTCGTCAACGCCATGACGGAAGCGTCATAGGCGATGAGGAAGTCAAAACCGCCGATGTAGGAGGTCCCGTTGTTTATCCGAACCGTGTCGATGGCGTGATGACCCTGATAGACATTCTCGATCTTCTGGATCTCAACATAGAAACCGTCGACATGGATGCTGTAGCAAATGGTATCGGCATTGGCCGGGCTGCACTCGCACACATTGGCCCCGTCCGAGACCTTCAGGCAGAGTTCAAAGTCGCCCAGATAGGTCGTGTCGTTATTGGGGGCAATGTCCCAGCTCCAGGCGCCGGTGTTGGTCTCGACCGTCAGGCCGCTGCCATAAGAGGTCGGGCCGTCAAACGAGACCAGCGAATACTGCAGAGCATAGGGGCCCGCGTCCGGGTCGGTCGCATGGATCTGACCGTTCAGGAGGGTTCCCCAAATCGTGTTGATCATGGTCTCGGTATCGGTAATCGCCGGAGGCGTATTCTGGACACAGACCGCCACCGAGCAGTTAACCGTGGCGCCGCACTTGTCCGTAACCGACACCACGATCGGGGTGTTGTTGCAGACATCGGAGCCGGCCGTCGCCCAAACCACGTGAGCCGTGGTCGGACCGGTCTTGGTCACCGTCGCCGTCGTCGGACCGGAAACCTTCGCGAAGGTCAGGGTCTCGCAACCGTTGGCGAGATCGGCGTCTGTGGCATTAACATCAAACTGGACCACGTCACCCCAATGAACCGTCTGGGCCCCGGGGCAGGCTATGGTCGGAACCTGATTCACAAGCGTCACCGTCCCGGCTGTGATGGTCGTCGTCAGACCCGCAATCGGGTCGTTCCCCACCAATCCGGTGGTCGCCGTCACCTGGCAGTCGCAGGAGGTGCCGCTAACTGTGACTCCGTTTACTGAAATCGTCCCGCTGCATACGTCGCCGCCTTTTAGATGAATCTGCCCCACGACGTGGGTCCCCGCCGTCAGCGCCGCATCCCCGACGTTAATCTTCATCGCCGCCATCCGAACCGTGTCGGGGGTNCCAAACACCTGCAGAACCCGATCCGTCAGGACCGTCAAGCCGCCATCAAAATTAACCGCCAGGTTGCTGTAGCTGCCGTTGAGGGCAAAGATTATCTCAAAAGCACTCAGATCGACCGGACTTGTAACNGTAATATTCAGCGTCACATCCGAACAGCGGGGCACAGTCTTCGACTCAAACGTCACCGTCTGTGCACTCACCATCGAGGAAGCGAACATCAGTAGTAACGAAGCCAGCAGTAAAGATAAAATTAATGTTCTTTTTTGCATCATTATAATGCTCCTTTAAATAATTTAAAGGTTCATTAAAAAGTAACAGGTATCTTCCTGCCTTAATTAAAAAGGTCAATTCCTTCTTAATACCGAACTTTTGGCTACCGGGGGAGTCCGATGAAACCCCGTCTTACCTTACCAGCCGGGGGATAATAGGTCTCGTGTTGGGAAAATATAAAACACCGCCTGGCTCGATAAGTCTGGTATAAGAGTTTTTGGAAGTCTTCTCGGAGCCTTAAGTATGTANCTNACNTAAGAACCACCAAGAACTTTCGGAAGGTCGATCAATAAGAGCTTTTTCTATCTCACAATACCAAGTCTTCCTTGATATTGCAAAAGGTGCGTCAGAATCTTAACAGAAGTGCTTCTTCAACACAACTATTCCCTGGACATCACCAAAATAACCCCAAACCAACAATTGTCAAGCAAATTATGCTAAAAAAGATAAAATACTACCCCTGTTAGTAACAAATAAAGGCCCAATTCCTCCTCCAAACCAATCCCAGAATACCGGCTTCAGATCCCTTCCAACATCCCCAAAACCAGATCCGGCCGTCCAATATCAATACCCCAGCCGACCTCATGACCCCAATTCAACAGCCGCCAAAGAACCAAACCAACCCCCCGGATCACCTCCATAACCACCCTCCAAAAGCACCACCACAACCGGCCAGATTGTGAATCATGTCACAATCTACCCCAACCCTACCCCACCCCCAATAACCACCCCAAATCAAAAAAATTGTGAAAAAAGGAACAAGAGAGAAAGGTCTTTAGACATGGCAATTCCAGGTCGCCGAGAATTCCTTGTGAAATATGTCACAATAACTGCCTTTCGTCACTCCCCTCAGGAACCCGCCCCACAGTCGGTTAAATGTGAATAAATTCACAATATACTCCTTGTGTGCGGACCGTTCCAGGACCCTTTTAAACTGGTCAGAAAGTATATATAAGGTTGGTTGAAAGAAGATATAAAGTCGTGTTGTCGCTCTCGACCTTGTGCCACTCTCGCTCCGCCGAAAGCAGCAAATCGAAGGTCAGGGCGCGCCAGAATTTGACATTGCCGATCAAGTTAAAGCGAACAAAATTGAAATCGCTATAAAACGAGCCGCTGTCGGAATAATTCCGATATCCAAACTGATTACTCAACAAAACCAATGCCTTATTCCCCAAATAATAGTCAAAATTGGCCTCCAGACCATATTCAAGGTAGTTATCCGTATGAAATTCAGAGTTTATCCACAAGATTTCCACCGCCGGTCCGACTCCAAGAGTCGCCTTTTCAAACTCCGGACCAGCTGTCAGGGCTCCCCGGCCCAGCAGATAGTCATCATTTATCGCCTGATCTCCGCGATAATTAAAATATTCCAGATCCAGTCGCGGTCTCAAAAAATCTTTCTTGCCCAAATAGATTTTCCCCTCGGAGTATAGGGAATATAGAAGATAATCGGAGGCGCTGTTTGCCTGCGGATATTTCCTTGACTCCAATCCAAATTCGGCCATCAGTTGACCTTGTCCCAGTCCCCCCATGAAGCCAACGATCCCCCGTCCCAGCCAATATCCCAAAGCCGTCGAATCGGGGACTTCTCGTCGCTCGCCGCCGACGGTCATATATATATTATTAAAATCCCTTGTCAGGGCATCAATGCCGATTTCGCCGCCATATCGCCGGTAATCGAATATGGCATACCCGGTCGAGTCGAAATGAACCGTTTCCCCGTAAATTCTGATTTTGCCCCTGAGAATGTCATTCAACCGCCTGATATACCCGATTCGGGCATTGGCAATTCCGAGTCCCTCCCCCACTTCTTCGGTCCCCTTGAAACGCTTTTTTATTTCGAACCGGCCATCCAGTTCCATGCGGTCGGCCCCTTTCTCCGTCACCAACCGGCCATTGCCGAGGGCCCGGTATATTTCCGGGGTCTGCTCCCATCCCGCTTCAAAGAAGGCCCGGCCGTTCTTACGAGGGTCATACCGCAAATAGAGAAGGCCCTTTTTGTCATCGAGATAGTCTTTTTTGAGAAGCGTCGAGTTGAGAATCGAGTCCGGGCCGGATACGCCCACCGAATCTATAAAATATCGTTGCGAGACGAAATCATAGCCGATCCCCGTGAGAATCTGAAAGCCGGTCTTATTATCCGAGGCCCCCGCCGGCGAATATAAATGGAATAACAGAAATATTGAAAGAACAAATAATTTCCGTTTATCTCTCAAGTGCTAAATTCCCGCCAGCCGTTCCGCCTTGCGAATATTCATCTGGGCTGCCTTGATATTGGCGGCGCAATTATCCGTATCCCCTTTGGCGCAGAGCGTCTCCGCTTCCCCGAGATGCTCCCGGGCGGCTTCCATAAGAGAAATCGCTTCCTGATTGCCGCTTTTCCGGATATCGGCGCTGACCCGCTCTATCTCGGCCCGGACCTGCGTAATGGCCCGATTCAAAGATTCTCCATCGGAACAGAGAGCCAGAATTTTCTGGATCATCGCCTGCACCTGAGCCAGTCCGCTTTCGGCCCGGCTAAGATCGCCGCGGTTCGCTTCCTGTCTGGCTTCGGCAATCTTATTCATCGCTTTCTTATAGAGGTCCGAAGCCTCGCTTTTATTGCAGTTCTGCGCCATGGCGGCGACCTGTTCCAACCTCTGCTCGGTCTGCTGGATCCGGTTTTCTACCTGCGCCCCGGAACCGGCACCGTTTTCGGCCCGCGTCCCGATTCTCAGCAGGGTCCGCTCCGCCTGCCGGGAAAGTTTCAGCGCGGGACGATACTGCCCATTATGGTAAAACTCCCACGCCTGCCGCTGAGCGTCCTGGGCCGAGTTGAAAAGCGATTCCAGAAGCGCCTGTGATCCGGCCGTCATTTGGTCTTGAACCCTGATTATCAGATCATCGGTCCGCTCCAACTGCCGCAGGACCAGATTATCATTTTCATCCGCCGGATTGGCCAATTTGGCGCTGCTTTTTCGAATTAAATTTATGGCTTCAAAAGCTCTTTCGCGCGCCTTCATGGTCGTGCCTATTCCTTCCAGATACCGGCCGTTTCGCCCCATCCCCATTGCTTCGCCCTGAAGATTCACGGCCAGATCCAATAGTGATGACGCCTTCAGAACGACCCCCCGAAATTCGTCCGCCATACTCCCCGCCTTGGCGTCGCCGACCACCGATTGCGCCCGCTCAAGTATCTCGGCCGTTCTGGAAAATTCCGCATCGAACCTCCCGCTTCCCATTTGCGATCGTGCCGCGAGCGGCAAAAGCATCAAAGCCAATATAGCAATTATGACAAAATTATATCTTCTCATATTCGTCTCCTTATTACAGGAGAAATATATCTCAAATACTGTGCCGAACCGACCATAATCGCAACCGATTGAATGTCAACACATTCGACCGATTAATACGTCGCGATGAAGAGCCATTCGTACCATCAGGTACAAATGAACAACGGCGTTCACCTGATACCATGAAATTTCATCCTCGAGTAAAGCCGCCGCCGAGTTATTTTAAGCATCTTGGCGGCCTCGGTCTTGTTTCCGCCCGAATTCTTGAGGGCCTTCTCTATCATCTCTTTTTCCGCCGTCTCCAGACCGCTCGCCGGTAAATCCCCCGGCTTTTCCATTTCCAGAGGCGCCGTCTCGGTCTCGTCATCTATCCCGATATGCTCCATCTCCAGGGGTTCCCCCGCCGCCAGAATCATGGCCCGCTCCAGAATATTCTTAAGTTCCCGAATATTGCCGGGCCATTGATATGACTTCAAAATATTGACAATCTCCGAGGAAAGATGTCCGTGGCGATATTGCTTCTTCGAAAGAAAATATTCGGCCAGCAGCGCGATATCATCCCGCCGTTCCGCCAGCGACGGGACCTGAATCGGAAAGACATTCAGCCGATAGTACAAATCTTCCCGGAACTTTCCTTTGGCTATTTCCTCTTTGAGGTTCTTGTTCGTGGCCGCAATCACGCGGACATCGGTCTTGACATTATCTACCCCCCCGACCCGGACGAACTGACGTTCCTCCAGAACCCGAAGAAGTTTCGCCTGAAGGGCCGGCGATGTTTCCCCGATTTCATCCAGAAAGATCGTCCCCCCGTCGGCCAGTTCGAATCGTCCCCGCTTGCGGGCGACCGCTCCGGTGAAAGCCCCCTTTTCGTGTCCGAACAGTTCCGATTCCAGAAGGGTCTCCGTGAGAGCGGCGCAGTTGACCGGAATGAACGGCTTATCCTTCCGCGGGGAGTTTTCGTGAACCAGATGCGCCGCCAGTTCCTTGCCGGTCCCCGATTTTCCCGTCAGAAGGACCGTCGTGTCGGTGACCGCCACCTTGGCAATCAAATCGAGCATATCATGTGCGGCCGGAGAACGCCCGATGAATTTGTCGTACGAAATATCCTTGATCTCTTTGGTTAGAAGCGTCGAAAGGGCCGTCAATTTCTGCCGCTCGGACAGATTCCTGCAGAGAAGCACCAATTCATCCATCGGAAACGGCTTAATAATATAATCGGCCGCCCCCGCTTTCATGGCCGCGACCGCGGTTTCGACCGTCCCATATGCCGTCATGAGAATTACTTCCACATCCCCCTTCTGTCGGGCCTTTTCCAGAATTTCCAGTCCGGAAATTTCCGGCATCGCCAGGTCAGAAACTATAATATCGAAGGAATGCCCTTCCATCAAGCGGATTGCCTCCCCGGAATTATTAATTGTCGTCACATCGAATCCGGCCTCCCTGAGGGCATCTCCCACCAGATAGGTCATTTTTGGTTCATCGTCTATGACAAGAATACGGCTCATTACTGCTCCCTCTTACTATTCTCATCGGCCAGTGGCAGGGCAATCATGAAAACCGTTGGTCCGCCCGATTTGCTCCGCACTGAAATCTCACCCCGCATGGCGGTAATCAATTGCTTCGATAAATACAATCCCAGCCCTGAGCCGCTGGTCCGGGTCGTAAAAAACGGCTCGAAAATATCCTTCATCGTTCCGGGATCGATGCCGCTTCCGTTATCGGTGACTTCGACAATGCCCCGCTTCTCTCTCGCCGAACTCTCGATATGAATCAGTCCATTCTCCTTGTTTTTCACCGCTTCCGCCCCGTTCAGCACCAGGTTGATTATGACCTGCCTCAGAGCCACCGCATCCGCCATGACAAAAATATCTTCTTTTGTGTCTCCCATCAACAAATTTACACCTTGCGATTTGAGGCGATGACCGAATTGCTCGACTATTTTTGAAAGCAAAGCCGACATGGCGATTTTTTCAATCCTGATGTTTTTCTTGCCGGAGGCAAAATCCAGATACCCGGTCAGGATATTATTGAGCCGATCGGTTTCCTCGAGAATAAAAGCCGCTTCCGGGGCGCCGTTCCCCTTCTTCAATCTCTCCGCCGAGGCCCGGATTATCATCAGGGGATTTTTAATCTCATGAGAAACCACCGCCACCATCCGCCCCAGATTGGCCTGCGCCTGGGAAAGAAATAGGGCTTTCTCCGAAGCATTAATCCGTCGCTGAACAAAAAAGAAAAACAGGCCGAAGAGCAGCCCGCCGCCCGCGGAAAGAGCCGAAGAGATATAGAGATTCCGTTTCAATTGATGTAATTCGTCGGTATAGTCAATATCGGCCTCCAGACCGAGCAGGGCCGCATTCGTGCCGGCGGTATCCGGTAGCGGCACGAAAGCCGACTTTAGAAAAATATCGCCCGCCCGGTAGCTTGCGGTAACGACCGGACGGCCCGATATTTCCAGGAAGGCCGAGTCGATATATATGCGGTTTAAGGATCCCAGATAATATACGGAATCGGAATTCGGCAATGTCGTCGCCAGATACCGTCCCTTCAAATCGATTACGAATACTTCCGACAAAGAATCGGCATCCCGAATGTGGTCGATCAAATCGAGCGTTCTTTCATAGGCGCGAAGGTCGCCGCAGACCAATCCTTGCACAAGACTGCCGGAAAATTGATCGGCTCCCAGTTGGGCCAGAGATGTCAGCCGCCGCGATAGTTGCGCCTCATAGTTCCGTTCGGTCCGACCATAAAAGATCCACCAGGCGATATTGACAAACCCGATCAGAAGCAGCGTGAAAATTATAACGGCCAGGTTCCTGCGGCTCAACGGAATCATGCCCGAATATTTGCTGCCGCTTCATCTCAAGTCAAGATAAAGATTTACAGACGGCGCTGAAATTATGACCCTATTAAAAAGGCGGCTAAACTGCCGCCCTATTCCTTATCATCCCATTTTCCCGGCCTGCTTTTAGAGCGGCCTTCTGATATATTCGAATCTGTCTCCCTTAAAATCAGCACAGACAACATCGGTCTTGAAATTATTCGCCTTGATCCTCGCGGCATAATCCCGATAAACATATTCCCGGCCCTGACCGTGGGTGGGAATAGTCAAGCGCGGGAACAATTTCTCTATCGTATAAAAGACGCTCTGCTGAAGAGCCAGAGTATCCCGTGAGAAACGGCACCCGGTGGTATTGATAAAGGCCATGTCGACACTCGGAGTCAGGCCGGCCAGGTAATCTATTTCGGAGGTGAAGGGCTGGCTCTCGCCATTGTCCCATCCGGCATGATCTCCGGCATGGAAAATTTTCAGGCCGTCGGCCTCAATCAAAAAACCGACTCCCCCGTCATTGGCGCGTATTGTACTTATCTGCATTCCGTCGACCGTCTTTGCCTCCCTCGGCCCTATATATTCATAAGGGCGGCCGTCATATCCCTGTCGGGCGTTCTCCGGAAGTTCCTCCGGTCTGAAACCGAAAATATATGTCAGATTTTTTGCCGTCGGCTGCCACCCGAAAATCACCGGGCTGTAATGATCCTGATGATTATGGGAAACAAAAACCTCAACGTTCATATCCTTAATTTCTTCCGGATTGATATGGCCGTTGACGAGCGATAGTTCGGTCGGAAGCGCGTTTCCGGGGAAATAATCGAAAACCATCAGATGATTCGCGGTCTTTATGGCCCAACCGCAATGTCCCAGATACCACAATTGGGCCGTCCCTTCTGTTGTCCCTTTGGCAAGTTGGTCGGAGGCGCCGGGGTATTGCTCCGAGACTCCCCTGGTGCATCCCTTCTTGATAAGAATATCGGCCACCTGCCTGTGACCATAATTGTTGGCGTAGTCAAGCGGCGTCATGCCGCTATTGTCCTTTGCATTGACATCCTTGACACGGTCTATTAGGACTTTCACAATATCCAAATTCCCGCCCAGGACCGCCAAATGCAACGGTGTCAAACCGTAATGGATTTCCCTCGTCTCCGTCATTGCCCCTTTATCAAGAAGGAGTCCCGCAATTTCCAGGTAGCTGTCCTTGATGGCCGACGCCAGTGGCGTCATACCGTCATCATTTATATTGTTTACATCCGCCCCGGATTCAAGAAGCAACTGAACTACCTGGCTGTTGCCGCTCATAATGGCCCGACTCAGCGGCGTATCTCCCCGATTATGACGCGCATTTATCTTGGCTCCCCTGCCCAAAAGCAGTTTAATCATATCTGTCTTTTCCGGTGTTAAAGCCTGCCAAAAAACCGACATGACGGCCTGATGAAGTGGCGTTTCCCCCATGTTATTGGTCGCGTTCGGGTCGATACCGTTGTCGAGCGCGAATTTGACAACATTAACGCTGTCGGTCATGACAGCGGCATGAAGAAAAGTCTCTCCGGTCTCCGTCTTCTGATTTAAATCAAATCCTTTGCTGATAAGGTACTGGGCGGTGCCCAAATGACCGTTGTAAGCGGCCAGTTGCAGGGCGTTAAGGCCGCCATCGGTGATCCGTGCCGAGGTATCCCCGCCGGCCTCTATAAGAGCCGCTACGATTTCCGTATTCCCCCCCGCCGCCGCGCTCAAAAGTGGGATGAAACCGTACCTGTTGGCCACATTCACTTTTGCCCCCTTGGCAATGAGAAGCTTCACAACCTCGAGGTGTCCGTAAAAGGACGCCCCATGAAGCGGCGCGCTTCCCTGCGCTGATAGAGCGTTGATATCGGCTCCCGCCGAAATCAAATATTCCGACATCGCCAACTGGCCGTTATATGCGGCGCTGTGAAGCGGCGTCGATCCCGTTTCATTCAGGGCCCCCACCGCTCCCGGATCGGCCATTAGAATCGATTTTACTTTCTCCAGATCCCCGCCTCTCGCGGCATCATGTATCTCCGCCGCAAAGAGCCCCGCGCCCAGAATCAGAATAATTGACAGAATTACTGCGATTTTCATGCTATCTCCCCTCGGGTAAGATTATTATATACTAATTGGACTACGTTTGAGAAAATTACAGGTTGCAAATATTCCGCGCCCCGAAATTTGAAATATCCCGGTGAACTTTAGTTCGGAAATAATAAAGGCGTCCGGAGAAGAAGCCGGACGCCCGTCCAAGGTGACACTTAAAGAGGTAATTACCGCTTCAATCCCTTGAAGCGGTTTCTATAACAACAATCAAATTCCCCTCTGGTTCAAATCAATTTGATTACAACCTCTTGCCGTTTTGAAGATTTATCAACGCAAATGAAAGATATTCCAGTTCCATCGACATATTCTCATTGCGCAGAAATACGTCCTCCGGGACTTTCAGATTCACCGGAGCGAAATTCAAAATTGCCTTTATTCCCGCTTTAACTATGTCATCAACTATATACTGCGCCACGGTCGCTGGAACCGCGATCACCACGATCTCGATCCGATTGTCCCTAAGTTCCTTTTCCAGATTGCGGATATCGGCGACCTGAATCCCTTTATGATTCGAGCCGATTTTTCGCTGATCGTTGTCGAATATTATTTTGATATGAAATCCCTGCCGCTGGAATTCCTTGTAGCCCACCAGCGCCGAACCGATATTCCCCACCCCGACCAGCGCCACATTCCAGGTCCGATTAAGCCCGAGTATTTCTCCAATCTGACGTTTCAATTCCAGCACCGGGTATCCCAGACCCCTCGTTCCAAACGATCCGAAAAAGGACAGGTCCTTGCGCACTTGCGCCGGCGTAAGTTTCTCCCGCTTGGCAAGTTCCTTGGATGATACGGTCTCTTTATTTTCCTTCTCCAAAATCGATAGAACCCGATAATAAAGAGACAGCCGATGAATCGTCGATTCGGAAATTTTCCTCTTGCTGCTTTCTGAAATCATCTCCAGATCTTTCTATCAATAAAATCCGCATATCAACGGGATATGTGAATCAATTCACAATTTTTAAAATTACTCGAAAACTCAACAAGTGTCAAGCGAAAATTTATCTCCAAGGGGGATAAGGAGTAATTTCACTTACTTTTTTCGAAATGAAAAATTTCGGCCCTAAATATATCCCAATAATCCCTTGAATCCCAATAAATAGTCACCAATTTTGTCCGGTATTTATCTACACAATTATCCGGGGAATCTGCTCATTTATCCGGCTGATAATTTCATAATTAACCGTCTGCGCCCAGGCCGCCATTTGATCGGCCGTCAGATTTTCGCGACCGTCCCGCCCCAGAAGCGTCACTTCATCCTCGAGTTTCACCCCGGGAATATCGGTTATATCGGCCATCATTAAATTCATGCAAATCCTCCCCCTTATCGGCGCCCGTTTTCCTTTTATCAGCACATGCGCCAGATTCGACAGCGACCGATCATAGCCATCCGAATATCCCACCGGCAGTATTGCCAGTCTCGTCTTCGCGCTGGTACGATACGTGCACCCATAGCCGATAAAGGCATCCGCCGGGACATCCTTAACTTGTATCACCCTTGTTTTCCAGGCGAGAACCGGTCTCAAGATGCCGTTGGAACCACCCGCCAGACGGTACGATAAATAAGTCTCTTTCGACGGCCATAAACCATATACGGCGATCCCCGGACGGACCAGGTCGAACTTGGTATCCTCGAACAATAGAAGCGCCGCGGAGCAGGCGGTATGACGAAGTTCCGGCCTTAGGCCCATCTTTTCTATCTGCCCCGCCAGACGGTTGAATTCTCCCAACTGATAATTGGCGTACGAATGATCGGTCGTGTCTTCGATATTGGCGAAATGCGTCGAAATACCTTTCAGGTGCAAGTAGCGATATTTTTTGATTAATGAGACAATCTTCTTCAGTTTACCGGCTTCGACCCCCTGACGGTTGGTGCCGGTCTCGATTTTCAAATGAATATCGGCCGCGACTTTCTTTTTCTCGGCCAATCTCCCCAGAGCTGTTACGGTTTCCGAATTGTACACGGTGAGTTCGAGATTGAGTCGAAATACCTCCGCCAGATCGCATAACTTCACATATCCGACCACCAGAATCTCCCGGTTCCATCCGGCCTGCCTCGCCCGCGAGGCCTCTTCCAGGGAATGCACCGCGATATATTCGATTTTCTCCTTTTTAAGGAGCGAAATTATTTCATTCAATCCGTGGCCGTAACCATTAGATTTCACCGCCACGGCCACCAGTCTTTTTCCCGCCAGTTTGCGGATCGTCTTTATATTCTGGGAAAAGGCCCTGGAATCTATTTCCAGCCAGGTCAGATTCTGTTTTTTCATATATGCAATTAAGTATTCTTAAAATTTCTGAGCAAATAAAAAGTCCGCCTTCGGCGGACTTTCGGATTTATTGTCTGATAGATCTAAAGCCGGGCAATCATTCCGCTTATCAGATTGATATGCCCCTGCTCGAAACGGGCCAGATGTTCGAAAGTCTCTCTTTCCTCTTTCGATTTCGCCTCCCCCGCTTCCTTGACAAAAAGAGCGTTGGCCGCTCTCTCCAACCCCAGCGCCAGTTCCAGTATTTCCCGCTTGTCTTTTGCCTGTCGAACCTTGACTACCAGAGCCTTATGCTGCGCCTCCATCTCTTCGGTTATTTCCGGAAGTCCCGGCTGCTTCAGGATATCGGCCGTGCTGATCCACTTCTCCGAGCGAACCAGCGAATCATACTGCTTTTCAAGAATCTGGAAATGTCCCTTCTCTTCCCCGGCCAATTGCCGGAGCGTGACCCTGATTTCCTCATCGGTCACCAACTTGGCGGCTTCGATATAAAAAACATAGGTGGCCACCTCGGATTGTATTCCGGCGGTTAGCGCCGCTAATATTTCAGGATGAACTGGCGTCATTTTCGGCTCCTTCCCTCTTTCTACATCTCGTAAAGATAATTCTTGTCAAGTTCCTCCTGAAGTTTGGCCTTATGCTTGGCTTCTTCTTTGGCCAGGTAGAGAAACATCTCCCGCGTCGCCTCATTTTCGAATAACTTGGCGTGTTCGTTGTAAAAATCAAAGGCCTCCTGCTCGCGCTGCATCGCTATTTTGATGGCTTCCAGAGGGTCGGTGGTCCGGTCGATCATGATATATATCTCCTGTTTTTGCAGTTTAATTAGACCAATTTTATCCTTTTGGAGCCATTTGTCAAGAGTTTACGCAATTTTGCCCCCAATCCGACTCAAATCCATTATTCGATTGTCTTTGCGCTCTCGTCAAATATATAATACCATTGATAATTCCGATTGGACGTGATAAAATGTGGGAATTTGTGACAAATAATGTAAACGAGATACGGGCCAAAATTGCCCGGGCCGCCGAAAAAACGAAACGGCCGGCCGATGACATAACCATCGTTGCCGTCTCCAAGACCTTTCCGGAAGACGCCGTCCGCGCTGCCGTCAAGGCCGGCATCACCGATATCGGCGAAAACCGCCTGCAGGAAGCCGAACCCAAAATAAAAAATCTCGGAGATATCGCCCGTTGGCATATGATCGGCCATCTCCAGAGCAACAAAGTCAAACGGGCCGTCAAAATATTCGACACCATCCAATCGGTCGACTCTTTCCGGCTGGCCGAACTGATTGACACCGACGATGAAATTCATGCCCGCACCGTCTCTTGCCTTATCGAAGTCAATTCCTCCGGGGAAAAATCGAAATTCGGCGTCGAACCGTCGAAGACCCTTGATTTGATTAAGAAAATCTCTTTCTTGCAGAATATGAAATTGTGCGGCCTGATGACAATCGGGCCTTTGACCGACGACCCCTCGCAGATTCGCGCCGCCTTCCGCATGACCCGCAAATTGTTTGAGGAGGGTAAGCAAATCGTGGGCGACTATTTCAATACCCTCTCCATGGGGATGTCGTCGGACTATGAAATTGCCGTCGAGGAAGGGGCCACCATGGTCCGGATCGGGACCGCCATCTTCGGCCGCAGAAATGGAAATATTAATTAATACACATAAAGGATAAGGTGTGATATGGATTTGACACCCAACGAAATTCGCAATCAGACTTTCACTTCTTCCTTTCGGGGCTACCATAAGGAGGAAGTCGAGGCNTTCAAAGAGGCGGCCGCCTCGGCCCTCGAAGAAGCCAAAGTCGAAATTCTCAAACTCAACGAAGAACGCGAAACACTCAAACAGCACTATAATGACCTGAAAGGACTCGAGGATACCATCCGCGCCGCCGTGATCGAGGCCCAGAAAAGCGCCGAGATCATTCTCTCCAACGCCAAGCGCGAAGCCGAACTGGTCATCGCTGAGGCCGTCCGGGTCCGCGACGAGGCCCTGGAGCAAAGGCGCCGCCGTCTGGCCGAACTCGACGCCAAAATCGAGGAATTTCAATTCGCTCGGCGGTCGTTCTACGCCAAACTGCGCGCCGATATCGAGTCGCACATGCGCCTGCTGGATTCGATGAATCCCGAATTGCCCGAAAACCGCCCGCGAGAATACAAGAATCCCCCTGAGTCCGGCGATGATATCGATAAAATTGTCGACCAGTTCCGTCGCGATACCGGCAACACGGAAGGAAATCCCAATGGCTGATTTGAAAACGATGATAAACGAAGCGGCTTCTTTCATCCGCACCAAGACCACACTCTCCCCGGAAATCGGCATCATCCTCGGCACCGGGTTGGGCTCGCTGGCCGATGGCATCGAAATCGCCGCTAAAGTCGATTACGGCACCATCCCGCACTTTCCCGTCTCAACGGTCGAGTCCCATGCCGGACGGCTCCTCTTCGGCTCTCTCCAAGGGAAAAAGGTGGTCGCCATGCAGGGACGGTTCCATTACTACGAAGGGTATTCTCTGCAACAGGTCACCTTCCCCGTCCGCGTGATGAAAGAACTCGGTATCAAGACGCTCATCGTCTCCAATGCCTGCGGCGGTCTCAACCCGCTCTTCAATCGCGGCGACATCATGATTATCACCGATCATATCAATCTGCTCGGGAACAATCCCCTCATCGGCCCCAACGATAATTCCGTCGGCGATCGCTTCCCCGATATGTACAACTGCTACGATAAAGATCTGGTCAAACTGGCCGAGCAGGTCGCTTTGGAGCAGAAACTGCCGGTGAAAAAAGGGGTCTATGTTTCCGTCGCCGGGCCGAACCTGGAAACCGCCGCCGAGTACCGTTTCCTGCGCGCCATCGGCGCCGATGTCGTCGGGATGTCCACTGTGCCCGAAGTTATCGCGGCGCGTCACCAGCATACTAAGGTGCTGGCGTTTTCGATTATCACCGATATGGGTCTGCCCGATGCTCTGACCGCCTGTTCGCTCGATGAGATTATCGCGACGGCCAACAAAGCCGAACCCAAACTCCGCGAACTGATCGCCGGCTGTGTCGCCAAGTTGTAACGAATTTGCAGGTCGCGTTCTGAATCCGGCAACGCCGGATGAAAAACCCGACATCGCAATCTCGTAGGGGCGTATTGCAATACGCCCCTACTATTCTATGCATCATCATACATTCGTAGTTTTTGCAGGGCTCAAACCCCCGTGGTTCCGCTTTTTCTGTCTTACGTAGCGGCACGGCGCGCCGTGCCCTCTTTGTTTGCGATCCGTGCGCGGCAGATGTCCACATCTGCCCGAGCGGTTATAATGGCGGACCCGCGCGTCCGCCCTTTTCCCGGTCGACGCACAGGTCGACCCCCACATCCCGTGCGCGGCCCGGCTGTCCCCATATTGTCATTCCGGCCATGACCCGGTATTCTGATTGTAGGGGCGACTCTTGCGGTCGCCCGGATGATTAAAATAGAGCCGTCCGGGGCTGGCGCAAGACCAGCCCCTGCGTCAAAATTCAACCCTCATCGGGGGCGATCGTGAGATGTTATTGATGATTTCAAATCTCTCTGCATTCGTGATTGGCTAATCTATTTGAAATCCGTGAATCTTATGAACGGCCCCGGAAAATTTTGGCAACGCGGCTTCTATGACCACATCATCCGCGATGAAAATGACCTTAATAAGAGACGAGCCTATATGGCCAATAACCCTCTCAAATTGGAAATTGATCAAACCCGGTAGCGGTAGGTCGGGTCTCGAGACGTGAGCATAGCGAACAGGCGAGAAACCCGACATCTTATTATTGTTTCCCGTACAAATTCGATGTCAATTTGATGTGCATCGGTCGGAAGGAGGGATAGGTACTGAGAGGTCTATAATTATGTCTATATATTATCAAATGCCGTTCGGTCCTTGCGCCGGGAAATTATCGCGCGATATTGCGCCAAAATATTGCTGTAATCCAATCCTGTTCAATCGGTTGCATGAAAAGACGCAAAAAATGGGGCCCCCTTTTGTATCAGAAAAGCGAACCCAAATCCCCGGCAACCTTATACCGGTAATGCAATTACAGGGAAAATCAGTTGTCTTTGCCTTTTACCACACATTGCGGGACAAGAAGTTGCGGCGAGAAAAAAGCGGGCGGGCCAGGTTGTCGCTGGATCGCGACAGGGACAAAAAATCGGTGGGCCGGACATTCTTGTCCGGCTCCCTGGCGGAGGACAGGAATTTTCTCCCCGCCTTTGGGGGAATTTGTGTCGGGCAAAAAAAGGGCGGACGCGCCGGTCCGCCCCTGCAAACTGTCTTCTTTGATCTTACTCGTAATCCGATTCGAGATAATCTTTGGTCATCGCCTGACGGTGCAACCGTTCCGACAGACGTTTCGAAAATTCCGCCGCCGAATTCTCGCCATAGACTTTGAGCATATGGTTCATCGCGATCACTTCGGAAATAACCGTGATATTTTTCCCGGGCGATATCGGGACAATCACCTGGGGTATCGAAACCCCCAGAATAGTCGTCTCGGTCTCCTCGATTCCCAGCCGCTCGTACTCCAGGTCTTCCGACCAGAGCGCCAGGTGCACCTCGACTTCGATCCGCTTCTGAATCCGGATGGCCCGAATTCCGAACAGTTTTTCCACGTCGATAATGCCGATACCGCGGATTTCCATATGATGCCCCAGCATTTCCGAGCCGGTGCCGACAATCAGGTCGGGCGATTTGCGGATCACCTTGATGACATCGTCGGCCACCAGCCGGTGCCCCCGTTCCACCAGGTCGAGCGCGATTTCCGATTTGCCAATCCCCGATTTCCCGGTATAAAGCAGGCCGACCCCGTAGACATCGACCAGCGTCCCGTGCATCGTAATCACCGGCGCGAAATTTACATCGAGATAGCCGGAGAGACGGTTGGTCAATTCGGAGGTGGTCAGGCGCGACGAAAACACGGCGGTCCCGTAACTATCGGCAATCTGCAGAAAATCCAAGGGCGGGGTGATCCCTTTGGAAATGATCATCAGGGGAATTCCGACGCCGAATATTTTTTTGGCGATCTCCAAAAGAGTCTTATGTTCGATTTGATTGACATAGGCCATTTCGGTTTCGCCGAGAACCTGAATGCGGTGGTTGGCGAAACGATCCAGAAACCCGGCCAGCGCCAGCCCCGGGCGATGAACCTCGGCGGTGGTGATTTTTTTCTTCAGCCC
Source organism: Candidatus Zixiibacteriota bacterium (assembly GCA_900498245.1). Classification (NCBI taxonomy): domain Bacteria; kingdom Pseudomonadati; phylum Candidatus Zixiibacteriota; species Candidatus Zixiibacteriota bacterium. The sequence goes on along the minus strand of LS998015.1, from coordinate 392,126 downwards.
CCCCTCGGAGTTGAGGAGGGTCAGGTCAAAATAATCTTTGCGGTCCTTAAAGAGTTTTTCTACCGTCAGTTCCGGCATAGGGACATCCTGTTTAGATTTTTAATACTCCAATTTAAGGGAGCGTTTCTTACAAGGCAAACAAAAAAAGCCCCGGCCGCTTCTGCCGTCGGCCGGGGTTTTCTATTTCAACCCTTACGGGTTTTCAGATAGGAGGTTAAATCGTCACTTAAACCTTTACTTTTTGGGAGCCGGTTGCGTCTGATTCAACTGCTCCTGCAACTTTTGCATCTGTTCCTGCAACTGCTGTATCGACTGCTGCATCGAATCGAGATCCATGAAACTGTTGCCGATATTGCCGTGGAACAGGCCGTGCATTTTGGGCATATTCATGTTGAAATACTGATCCATACCGGGGGTCATATTGCCGAGACCGGCCAGATCGGGGGGCGTTTCGGCCACTTCGAGGGCAAAATCCATTTTGCCCTTATTTCGAAGGACCGTCATTTCCAATTTCTCCCCCTTCTTCTTGTCGGCCACCGCTTTTTGCACATCGCTCGGGCCGTCGATCGCCTGCCCGTCAATGGATGTGATCACATCGCCGGCCTTGATCCCGGCCTTCTGCGCCGGGGAGTTATCCATCACTTCCGCCACCAACGCCCCCTTCCCGTCCGTTACGCCGAAATAGTCGCCCAACTGGGTGTTAAGACTCTGAAGACTCACCCCGATATAGGTATCCGACATCTCACTCTGATTGAAACGGTAAACCTTGGAATAGACATGCGGGGCCGATGGGGCCGACGGCATGCCCATTTGATCGCTAAACATCTTGGTGGGGCTATTCTGCCGCTCGCCGAGAGCGATCGACAAAGTCTCTTTGTTCCCCTTATGCATCACGTCCAGTTTCACCTTGTCGCCGGAATTATGCTCGCCGACCAGATCCGCCAACTGCTCCGAGGTGGTCAGATCGGTGCCGTCGAGACTGAGAATAATATCGCCCGCCTTAAGACCGGCTTTGTCGGCCGGAGAGTTCGGTATCACCCGGTTTATAACAACACCATGATCACTGCCAAGATTAAAGGCCTCTTTCAAATCCTTGTCGATCGTCTGGGTATAAAGCCCCAGCCAGCCGTTGCCGTTGTCCGCGATAGCGGTCAAAACCGTGAACGGTATCGCCAGAAGCGCCACCGCCAGGACAATCATCAAATTTCTTTTCATCGCTGCCTCCTTGTGCATCGCTTGAATATTTGTAATTTATTCTACAAGAGGTCACCCGTTGCAGTTCCCGAATTTTGGAGATGAATATAGACCGGGCCGATACAAGTTCAGAAAATGTGCGCCGGATAAACGACGAATCGCCTAATTGCTTGAAGGATAAATACTTACGCGGCAGCCAAGAATGGCCGTGCGCAGATACGGTTTGGGATACCGCTCCCCGCGGGTATAGAAGGTCAAAGTCGTCCCGGCATTCAGAGGGATCAAGACGTCAAGTTGACCAAAAAAACCTTTTTCCGATCCGCCACCGGAAAGACTCAGCGACGGGACCCCTTCGATGCCGTCAGGATTTAGATAAAGGTCGCTTGCCGAATAGGCCCGGGGGAAAATATTGAGGACACCGTACACCTTATCGGCATGACGGGTAATTTTGTCCTGATAGTAATTCCCTCCCGCCCCTAGACTGAAATGGGGCGATAGCGGAACCAGTGCCTGAATCCCGGCACGGTACTTATTCGCCGGCGGATTCTGATCGGGAAATTCGCCGCCATAGCCGAATGAAAAAACCGGCGTGAATATCTTCCCGTCGGGATTACATTTCCCCGGCTCCCGAATGGGACCGGCCAGATAGATTTTCATTTCGGCGAAGTAGTTATGATATACCGAGTCCCCTTTGCGGGCAAAATAAGCCGCGGAAAATGTCAATTCCCGAAATGCCGGAAGAGTTATTTCGATACCGGCGCTTTTCTGATCGGTAACCATGACCGTTCCACCGGTGGTCATGGAAGCATATTGGGCATAAATCAATCCATTCGGCTTCCCTAATGTTCCGTCGGGCAAATGAGACCCCTGCCCGTGCGTGACGAGCGGCGACATGACGAGAAACAGAGAAAAGACGATTTGGAAAATCGTTTTCCCTAACGATTGAGACAATTTATAAGCTTCCTTCTGCGTGAATTAATATACGATAAACCCGCCCCATTTCAAGTCCCATATTGTTCATTGGATCGAACCTTTTTTCCTCTATTTTTGGAAAGCGGAATATATATTTCCCCCAAATATCAGTTACCACGGGATTATATCAGTCATCCCCGGTGTTCGGGAGCACTTGAAGATCGGCTAAATTACCGTACGAGTGCGCAAAAAGACGGGTATCTTTAGAAGCGAATTTTTGGAAATCAAATCGGCTGACCCGTCCCACAATGTCATTATTAATTGAATTAAATATTTTCCGGTTTCATTCCGGCGCGTTACCCGACTTGCGGACCGAATCGATAATCTCTTTGAGGGCATCCCGACCGCCGATTACGGCGATGATTATTATGAACGCTCCTATAGTGACGGCAAAGGCGCCGAATCCGATCAGGACAATCTGACGCCCGATCTCAAGTTCGTAGAGAGCAATTGCCGAGAAAAAAACGACCAGCACCATTTTAACCAATCGAGCCATCAGGGTCGCTCCGGGAACATGCTCCCGGAGAAGGGTCCGCTGGATCGATTTGGCCGACCAGAGGGAGATCAGCCAGCCGGCTCCGATAGCAATGGCGGCCGAAAAGAGGCGCGGGAAGATCGCTATCCCCTTCTCAATCATCCGGGAGAGAAGTTTTAAATTCCAGGCCTCGAAAGCGTTTTCAAGGAATATCAGGAAAATGACAGCCGCGACTATTCCGCCAAGAAAATTATATAAACCGTAACGGACATCGGCCCGAGCGAAATCATCACCCCAGCGAAAACTGGTCAAATAGCGCTCCAGCCGGAGCACGATGGCGATCCTCACTGCGATCCTCTTGGCCAACCAGGCCAGCAGCCAGCCGATCAGGATCAGGACAATTCCGGCGAGCAGGTTTGGCAAAAATGCCACGACGTTTTGGAACATTCCCAGAAGCTGATTTTTAAGCGAGAATTCATTCATGGCTTGTCACCTCCATACTTTGGCGGCTCAGGAGGGAGCCCCAGAAAGATTTTCTTTCGACATATTCACGGGCCCACAGGACCGGGCAACTGACGCGAAGGGTAATTTCTTCCGAAAGCGATCGCGCCAGGAGAAGTTCGAACAGGTCTCCGGAGCGACCACCCATGAGCAGGAGGTCGGCATCGCGGGAGGCATAGATGACTCCATTGATGATGGATGTCCCTTTCACGGAAATAAAGCTTGGCGTAACTCCGTTCTTGACCAGTTCCTGCGCCGCTTCCTCGCCCACCCGCTCGACTTGGGATATATCCGAGGCTTTATCGGCAACCTGAACCAGAAAGAGCCCGGCATTGAAGTATTGCACGAGTGCGGGGGCCATTTCGACCGCGAGACGAGTATGGACATTGGCGCCCAAGGGTAGGATGATCTTCTTGACCTTTTCTTTTTCGAAAGAACCGTGCAGAACCGCCACTTCAGCGGCCGATTTATTAACCACGGTATCAACCAGAGATGAAAAAACCCGATCGACAAAGCTCGGTTGCTTCTGGCGTCCCAATACCAATAAATTGCACCGCTCCTCATCGGCGGCCTCGACAATGCCGTACGATATCCGGTGAGAAACCTGTATGATAGTATCGGCGGGGACGCTTTCGGTTTCGGCCAGGGCGGCGGCTTCGTTAAGAATCGGGATCGCCCGTTCGGCTTCCAGCGCTCCGGCATAGAGTTTTTGCCCTTCATGGGCCTCTATTACATGAAGAAATTTTATTTCGGAATTATGTTTTTTCGCCAGGGCGATCGCGATATGCGAAAGAGCCGCGGCCGTCTTGGGGCTGGAAATGCAGGCCAGTATCCGGAATTGCTTCTGTTCCAGACGAGTCAAGGCGCTGATTTTTCGGGCGTGCTCGACTTCTCGATGGGCGGCGTAGAATCGATAGGTGCTGAGCCCGAGGACAACCCAGATACCGGTAACAATCCACGCCGTGACACTGTAATTGAACATATAGATCGCCAGAAAGAGCAGAAGCAATATTCCGGCGATAGTCAGCCACGGGAACAGGGGCGCGATAAAACCCCGATCCAAATCGGGGCGTTTCCTGCGCAGACGAATCATGGCAATATTGACCTGAAGGAACAAAAGAAGAAACATTATATCGGCGGCACTGGCGACATCCTCTATCGGAAGAGAGACCGCCATGAGAACAACGATTACGATAGAAATCAGGATGGCCCAATGGGGAGTGTATTTCTTCTTGCTGACAGAACTGAAAAAAGTGGGGAAATTTCTATCCCGCCCCATGGCGAAGGCAACGCGGGATGACGAATAGACGGTGGCATTGAGGGCCGACATGGTCGAAATCAGACCGCCGACCAGAAGCATGACACCCCCGCCGACAAAGAATCCTTTGGCCACCAGGACTAACGCCGTCTCTTTGTTGGCGGCCAGGTAATCCCACGGCGTCATCCCCTGCACTTGCACGGTGCCGAGGGCGGCGATCGCCACCAGAATATAAATCGGAACGACAATTAAAAGCGCCAAAAAAGTCGCCAGGGGGATATTTCTTCGCGGGTTCCGCACTTCTTCGGAGCACTGCGCAATCACTTCGTATCCCTGGAAAGCGATAAAAGTCAGTCCCATCGCCTTGAATACGCCGTCCCAGCCATGCGGCATGAAAGGGGTAAGGGAAGAGGAAAAATCGCCGCGATTGTAAACGATGGAGAGCCCGAATGCAATAAAGACCGCCAGTATCACCAGTTTTGCGATAGTTACCAGATTACCTATTTTGCCGGTTTCGGAGGCGCCGCGATAATTTATATAGGCAAAAAGAAGGGCGACCGCGGCGGCCAGGAGTTTTTGCGGTGAGAGGACGCCCCAGTGAGGAAGCGACCAGCCGAACTCATGTAGGACCAGGTCAAAATAGGCCCCAAAACCAAGAGCGTAAAGACTGCAGGCGACCGCGTGAGCAAACCAGCTCATCCACCCCGACAGAAAGCCGTTCCATCGCGGGAGACCCTCCTTCACCCAGAGATAACCGCCCCCGGCATCATGGTAACAGGAGCCGAGTTCCGCATATGACATGGCGGTAAAAACGGCAATTATCCCGTTGAGAGCGAATGCCAGAATCAGGGCGGGGCCGGCCACCCCGGCAGCAATCCCGGTCAAAACGAAAATGCCGGCGCCGATCATGGCCCCGACCCCGATTAGGGTCGTATCCATGAGGGTCATTTCCCGACTCAGTCTTACTTCCGATGTGAATTTGCCCATGGCATTTTATAATTGGCAATTAATGGCCAAAAGGCAAAACGAAAATTTACCCGGCCCGAATTTTATTTGATATAAAGGGATTCAAATCGGAATTACCCGGCTGGCAATTTGGGCCCAGATTCTCGACAATTAAATTGTTATTGGCACCGATGAGATTTCGCATTATTATAATATTATATTGCACATTTTTTATCATTAGTTCGTTCTGGAAACAGGGAATCTTTGAAATAAACTTTGATTGGAGGCACTATGAAGGCGCGATTCGTTTTTATTTTTCTGGGATTGGCATTCTTTGTGGCTCTATCCTGCAGTGATGACGATACCATTGTTAATGGCACTATGCCGCGTGTGAATGTCAGCGGCACAGTTTACTCCTGGATGTGTGCTGTGCACGACCCCAACAATAATTTGAATGGCGGCGTTCCCGTAACCGAAGCCACGAATGAAAGAGCCAGAGTCACGTTTCTTCCCAAGAACGGGGTCTATTACTCCGATTCCACAGACGACTCTTCGTCATATGATTGGTCCATTGTCGAAGGCGTCTATGATATTATTGTGGAAACCCCCTTCAATTGGCCCCCGGATACCATTAAGGATGTAAGCATAAATCGAGATACCACGATCGACCTCGATTTTCTTCTTGATTTCCTTTGTTCCGATACTCTGGTAATTGAGTATTTCTATACTGACGCCGCCGATTCTCTTGGCTACGATTCGGAGAAACACTGGATCAACCGGCTGAATCAGATTATTGGGGAGATGATGAATATCAACAACGGCGATATTCCGCTTTCATGGAGAACCGTTTATATCGCGCCTTCCAGTGAACCGCCGTACGCCATCATCAGATATTACATTCCAATACATCGAGAGAGTTATCATCTTGGCTTTGTGGCGCAGAAAGCCAATGAATACCTCGGCATGTATAACATGGAATTTCCGAAAAATATTTCGGCCTATCCGCATGGGGCCTATTATTGTTTCTGGTAATAAAATATCATTAGTGGCGATGTAAGCGGCTCTTGGCCTGGAGTTTAAGATTCCCGGGAACTTCCGCCATACATATTTCTGCCGTCACGGGGCCGAGATTCAGGCGCGAGTGTAAAGACGAATGACGGTGAAGGGATAATTCCTCTCTTAACGAATTTACTGGCAAAATTTGTCTATTTCCTGTGCGCCGCCGCTTCGATATAACGGGAAAAGGCCTCCGGCTGGCCGGGAGGGGCAATCTCGAAGATGATGGCCAAACGGTCGTTTTCTTCCATTTTGTAAGTCAGACGGAATTGCGGCGAGTTCTGTGACGGTTCGCTTACAAAGACAGCACTCCCCGAATCCGGTTGCGGATGAACGGTGTAATTGATGACATGCCCCTCGTTGTCCCAATAAACCGCCCGCATGGTGTCGCCCGGTTGTTGAGAGATGACCATCAGGTCATCGTGACGGTACGCCGGTTTTTCTTTGGTGGCCGGATACTCGGCGTAATTCTTCCGAATCAGCACTTTCCCCTGGAGGTCGCTTTCGAAACTGAATCCGCCTGTCCCCTGCCCCGGTTGGCCGCCCCCTTCGCCGATCCATTCTCCTTCGAGAAATTTCAACTGCTCCAGCCCCTCGGCCTTCTTCGCTTCCTGTGCGGAGACCGTCATGACATAGCCAAACAGAATGCCGATAATAACTATTAGACTGATTAATTTTGACTTCATAAAATTCCTTTCGATTGCCCGAAGTAGACAGAACGGCAGAACCGCAAGACTTTGTCAGGGGTTCTGCCCTACGTCACTATGATATCAAAAATGATTGATTGCAACAAAAGAATGGACATTTATATGAAATAATACGTTATAACAGCAGTTCCAAAAGATTCGACATTTCATTTGGTTTATTGCGCATTAAAAAGGCAAGTCATCATCTTCTTTTATTTCCGGTGGATGTTCACTATCCGGTGGCGGTGTTAATTCAGGCGGTTCAAGAATCTCATCGTCAACTCCCAGTTCCTTCTCCAATTCTTTGACCGCTTCATTGATTTTCAAAGCACTCCTTCGAGCGCCAAGAAATAACTCATTTGCCTCCTTAAAACCTTTCTCGTCATCGGTAATATCAAAAGAATCAATCTCATCGCCCTCTTGTTCTCGCAAGGAAAAATAAATCCGCTCATATTCATTGTAATCGACAGATTCAATATTTTTTTGAATTACTGCTATGTAGAAGCCAACTGCTGCTATGAATTCATTAGCCTTCGTGCCCTTGCTCCAATTGAGCTTATTTTCCTTTGTTTTTTTGTACATACCCCAGAAGATTTTCAGGTAATCATTTGGAATCATTTATCCTACCTCTATTCAAAATATTCATCGCATTTTGAGTTTCTAATAAAAAGACCTTAATTGCCATAAGATTACTGAAATATCTCTTTATATCCAGGCTTTTGCTTCCAAGCTGCATATCATTGGTAATTTGCCTCTCGAAAACTCGTATTACACCAATATAGTTTTTAAGTTGACTATGCGACTCTTCATTTTCAAAAGGAATTAGCTGACTAAGTTGAATCAGCATATTACACAAATCGATGGTTTTTCTCTGAAGAAGTGGAACGTTAGCTGCTATTTTGCCGGTAATTAATTCTTCAACTAATGCCTTCGTGGTAGCAAGATTAGCAATTGAAATATTCGCCTTCGCCTGATTTCGAAACTTGTCAATTCTTGTTTTCACCTTGAAATATCCTAAGACTAAGCCTACGATTGTCAAAATAAAACCACAGGCAGTAATCCAATGTTGCTGCTTAAATACAAATGTATCCACGATATTCCAAATGCCTAAATGTTTTATTGCAGTATCGGAGATTGAATTTGTATCAGAGTTTTGATTGGCGAATGCACTTGACAAACAAATAGCAATCATCAAATTCAATAATAAAATTAAAAAAAGAGAGCTTTTAATTTTTCCGTATCCCAGCAAAATGGGCTCCATCTTGGAGAAATAATTACCGAAAAATAGGAAATTCTCATCTCAATTGGCAACAAAAAACTAGATCTAATTCATTATCGTGACATCATTAGTATGCGAGTGAACACCATCCCGCGCCATGCTTAAATGCGGAATATTTGTTTTTTTTGTCAAAATATTGGTATACACTCAATTGTCGGTGCCAATTATTTTATCTTTTCCGCAATTATCGCTTCCAATTCCCCGATCTTATGCCTCGTTTGCGCCATGCTATCGCGGTCGCGGATGGTAACCGTATCATCCTCTTTGGTCTGCCCATCGATAGTGATACAGAACGGGCACCCGGCCTCATCCATCCGGGCGTAGCGCCGCCCTACCGAGCCGCCGTCGTCATAGAACACCTTGAATTTCTTCTTGAGATCATGATAAACCTTCTCGGCAATCTCCGGCATCCCGTCTTTGTTTACCAGCGGAAATATGGCCGCCTTGATCGGCGCAATTTTGGGGGATAATCTCAAAACCGAGGATTTCTCGCCCCGCGACGGGTCCTCATCGTAAGCATCAACCAGCACCGTCAGAAGGGTGCGGTCGCATCCCGCCGAGGTCTCGATAATGTACGGTACAAACTTCTGGGGAAAACGCTCGTCGAAATACTGCAAATCTTTCCCGGTCGCCTGTTGATGGCGCGAGAGATCGAAATCGGTCCGGTTATGGACACCCTCGAGTTCTTTCCACCCGAACGGGAATTCATATTCGATATCGTACGCCTTCTTGGCGTAGTGCGCCAGTTCTCCTTTACCGTGCTCGTGCCAGCGGATTTTGTCCGGCTTGATACCGAGTTCCAGATACCAGTTCCAGCGCTCTTGCCGCCAGTATTCGAACCATTTTTCATCCTCCGACGGTTGAATGAAGAACTGCATTTCCATCTGCTCGAATTCCCGGGTGCGGAAAATGAAATTGCCGGGGGTGATTTCATTGCGGAACGCTTTGCCGATCTGGGCGATACCGAACGGGATTTTTTGCCGCGAGGAATTTTTCACGTTGAGAAAATTGACATAGATCCCCTGCGCCGTTTCGGGGCGAAGGTACACCACCGCGGTCGAATCTTCCACCGGCCCCATGAAGGTCTTGAACATCAGGTTGAACTGCCGCGATTCGGTGAGCGTCTCATTGCCGCAGTTGGGACATTTGGTCTTCCCGGCCAAATCATCCGCCCGGAACCGGGCCTTGCAGGTCTTGCAGTCGATCAACGGGTCGTGGAATTCCGCCACATGCCCCGAGGTCACCCAGACCTGCGGGTGCATCAGGATAGCGGCGTCGAGCCCCTCGACATCATCGCGCCGGGCCGTCATTGCCTCCCACCAGAAAGTCTTGATGTTCCGTTTCAGTTCCGCCCCAAGCGGCCCATAATCCCAGCAGGAATTGAGGCCGCCGTAGATTTCCGATGACGGAAATACATATCCGCGCCGTTTGCACAGTGATACCAGTCGATCCATCTTGTCGTCAGTCTTTTTCGCCATAATGTTGCCTGTCTATCTCCGGTTATATTATTATTCGTATCATCGCCCACCCCGAGGGGTGGCGCTAACTAATTCTTATAAGGGCGCTCCGGCCATCCTCCTGATTGCCATAAAATATCATATAATCCACACAAGTTCTTTTTAGTATCAATGTCATAATTATCAATAACAATGCCGCCAAATTTCAATTTACGTCTATCAAACTGCTTTTCGCGAAATTCATCAATGAAATCAATTCCGTTTCCCTTTCCGGAAATATCTAGGATACAATCATCTGGCACCATCATGCTTAAATATAACGCTATTGGCGGTTGAATTTTAGTTATCCTGGCGAAATCAATGTATTTCTTGAGCAATTCATCTATCAGATTTTCAATATAATGACCATCAAGAAGCAGAAATTTTATATCCTCACATTTCTTTGGATTTAGGGGCAGTTGCTGGAAACCTTCAAGGGCACCATTTCTGAGAAAAAGAATACCCTTCTGTCCTAATTTGCAGACAATAAATCCGTCTAAAGTATTTCTAAAATTATACATCCCAAAGTATCTTGAAAAGATCTCTACTGCATATTTTTGGATTAATTTAAAATCAATAGATTCCCGTGCGACGCCTAGGGGCACAATATGCAAGACAAATATCGCTTCCGCATTTTTTACATCCTCCGAAAGCTCAGAAAGAATTTCCTCAAATCTATCATCACGAAAATTGTCGGCCTGTTTTTTCCATTCATTGGCCTGCATAAAAGCTTCTCTTAATTCAATAACATCCATTTGAATTTTCCCAACGCTTGTTCTTTTATAAAACCTACCAGATTGCTTGAACCAAATGCAATGCGGGCCATAAAGGCTACGTGCAATGTCTATTATAACAATACTAACGTCCCCCGACCGAACAATATGTACTTGCTTTTGAGTAATTTTAGGTTGAATACCGGTATCAAGAATGCTTTCAATCTTGCTTTTCAGTTCATCTTCATTTATGGACCCAATACCCACTATTTTTTCAGGCCGACCAGTGCTCTTACCTTCTTTATCTCTTTTTTCCTGTACTCCAAAAATAATTCGGCCGCCAAATTTGTTCGCAAAAGCCGAAATATCAGCAAGAAATTCCTTTTTTTCCTTGTCCGCTTCGATATTCAATTCCCGTTTATATTCTAATAAATATGATTCAGGTGTGTCATTTTTGACCAATTCCTCAACTTCCCTGAAATATTTGTCAATTTGTAAATTATCGTTTTCCATGCATCTTTTCTTTGCGCCGTCAGGAGTCCCTGCTGACGGATTCATACTTGCGCCTTCCGCAGTTTCTCCAGAAACTTCAGCGAATTCAACTCTTTCGCCTCGGTCTGGTATCTCAGAAAGGCGGTCAGAAGTTCCAGAATCTCGTCGCCCTCTTTCATATTCATCCTGACAGCGCTCGCTTCGGCCAGCGACGCCGTCTGCAGGGAGTAAATCCGATCCAGCCGTTCCGATTGGAGTTTAATATAATACTCTCCCATTATTTGGCAAGTCGGACAGACCAGGCCGCCCCGCTCCGGCGTGAAGAAATAAAACTTACCATTCGTACTCTCGGCGCCGGTCAGGGCTGACTCTTCGCGCCCTTTGCCGCATCCGACACACCCGGCGAAATTGGGGCGGTATCCCAGAAATGACATCGCCTTGATAAAATAGGCCAGAAATAAAGGCAGAAGCGACTCTCGGGGAGCGGTATCGGTCAGGCGAAGAAACTGGACCGTCAAATAATACAACTCCGGCTGCGGGTCTTCTTCGGCCAGAAGGTCATAAAGAAGTTCCAGCGACGCCGACGCGAATGTCAACCGCCCCAGGGTCCCCTCTTTCTCCAGAGAGAAGGCTTCCAGAATCTCGACTTCTGAAAGATACCCGGTTCCTGTCTTTTCCGATTTGAAATACTCGATCTCCAGACGGCTGAATGTCAGAAGCCGTCCCCGCTTCGATTTCATCGAGCGGCCGCCGCGGTCGATTATGGTCTGGCGACCGAAATTATCGGTGAAAAAGGTGACGATCCGGGAATTTTCTTTCCAGTCGATCGCCTTTAAGATGATCCCTTCTGATTTGACCTGGGGCATCGGAACACCGCAGGATTATTCTTTGAAGCGGTAAATAACCTCGCCGGGGCGGGAGAGAAGATGCTTGGTGCGGGCGATATATTCGATATAGTACCAGTCGTGCTGGAGCCGATCCCGGGCGATATCCGCGTCGATCAGTTTCACCAGCAGACGCTGATTTTCATCGATAAGGTCCTGCTTGTGGGCGCGCAGTTTAGCGATATGGATAAAGCCGAAGGTCCCGCTGAAAAAGGCATACCCCATAAAGATAATTACCATAACGGCGGTGACACGGAAAAGAATCCGGCGGAATTTCTGATCGCTGTTGGAGAGGCGGCTGAGCAGATCGCCCCTGTCGGAGGGGCGGTTTTTATCGCGGCGGAACAGCGAGAAAAGCGATTTTCTCTTTCTTCGTGGCATGGTGCACGATTTAATTAATTTGGCTCTTTTTCGCAAGATAATTTTTTTATAAATTGCCGGAAAACGATGAATTATCTGATAAGGAAATAATATGAACGACCGATTGAAAAATATCCCGCGGGAAACACTCGAAGCGATGCTCATCGATTTCGCCAAGAACTGGCTGGCTCATGACGGTCTCTGGTTCCAGGCGGTGGAGAAAGAGTGCGGCATGGAGACCGCGATCAGACTCGACACCGAGGCCTGGCGGGATTTCACCCGAATCGAGGCCAAACGGATCATGGAACGGCACCAGATCGCTCCCGACGGCGGCCTTCCGGCTCTCAAAATTGCCCTCGGTTACCGCCTTTATGCGTTTCTCAATGAACAAATTATTACCGATGAGACAGAATCTTCTTTTATTTTCAGAATGGTCGATTGCCGGGTGCAGTCGGCGCGGCGAAGAAAAAATCTCCCTCTTTTCCCCTGCAAATCGGTCGGAATAGTCGAATATACGGAATTCGCCCGGACGATTGATCCCCGTGTCAAAACCGAATGCATCGCCTGCCCGCCCGACCCCGGAGAACGCGACTATTATTGCGGCTGGCGCTTTTCCATTTGAAATACCCGCGAAAATTGCATCAATATCTTGATATCTGGCTATCGGGAACTACAATAAAATGTGCTATATGTCGTGACGCGGGGTATGAATCGGGGGCTGTGGTTCTTTCGGCTCCAATGAATTTCTTTTTTGATGCGAATGCTTCTTGATTGTCATCGAAAAGACCGCTGGCGCCAGGAGTTCGCAAAGAAGGATCAGCACCCAGAGGCGGCCCCGGGCGATATCATAATCGGCGATAAGAGAATCCCAGGAATTCCCCATAACATAATGCCCAAAGCCGAATTCGAAGAGCGCTGTAATTAGCGCCCATAAAAGGCCGATCAGGTAAAGGTCGACAGCCGGAATTCTTAAGCGGGAGTGCTTGATAAAAATATAGGTGACTATAAGCACAAACCCCGCGAGCGCTCCCACCGAAATAAGATGGGCCGGGTAGCCGCCCAGTATCGGCTCCAGGAAAATATTCCGAATGATCCCGTTGAAAATGGCGAAGATGAGGAAAATAAACCAGATGCCGAGGGCGTGAATATATATCTTAAAACGCATATATAATTCCCTATTATTAACGGCCGATTCTTTTTCAATATCGACTCCCAACGGCTGATTATCAAGAAATTTCTGCCTTTAAAATTCCCGCGCCAAGAATGAAAACGATATATTTTGCGGAANGTAATCTTCGGCCCGAAAGCCAAAAAAAAGCCCGCCTGTATTTACAAGCGGGCCTTAGGCAAACTTGACAAATCAATATTCGCAGGGAGTTGGGCCGTCCCGATAAAGAAAATCGATCAGATATGACACATCGAGAATATTGCAGTCATAGGAACAATCGGCATCGCCGCCCTGAATCGAGGGCGGTTCTGCGCCGTTCTTATACAAATATTTTATAATGTAATTAATATCCAGAATGTTATAAGCATTGTCACAATTGGCATCCCCGTTTCGGGTATCGTTTATTCTCATCTGGAAATAGCGGAAAAATGAGAGAGGCGGAACCGACGCATCGACCGCTTTCACTGCAAACGCCGTAAATTTCGCTTCCTGCGGCCGCCCCTGAATCAGCCCATCGGAGTTCATTGTCAGCCCGGTCGGAAGCTGCGAAACCAGTATCGACCACTGGTATGGCGGCGTGCCCCCGCTTGCGGTCATCTGGTAATTATAATCGTGACACATATCGCCGTCCGGCAGGTCCCTGTTTCCGGCAATCTTGACGGCATTAATGTCAAGCAGAGCCGCCGCCGTTCCGAAATTACAGGTTCCATATTCAATCCAGAAAAAGCCGTGATCTCCCCAATATGGGCCCCAGGAGTTTTTGACCCGCCAGGCGCCTCGTCCCTCACACATATTGTCATCCCACCCGACAATCACGACGGCGTGGTTGATATCTTGAGAATAAGTATAATTGCTGTAGCATCCATGCATATAGGCAAAGAAATCACCAAAAACCGTGAAGGCCACTCCGACCGGCCCTTTCATGACGGCCGTTTTCAGGGAGGTTTCATTGTTGGGGATCGCGGACCAGCCGATAATCGAGGCCGCCGGCTGATAAAGCGATTCGGTGCAGGGAACTTCGTCATTGGCCTGATACGGCATATTCCCTTCCAAAATCTGGCCGAACGACCGCTGGTGCTGATAGACATCATCCATCCAGCCGCCGTCGCACCCCCAACCCTGAGAAACGCACGAAAGCATCTGTTGCTCGGAAAGATCGAGATCCATCTGGCGATAGATTTTATACATTCCTTCCAGGGCCCCGGTCGCGCAGAAAATCCAACACGAGCCGCACCCTCCCTGATCCTTTACCGATGTCACTTTCCCTGAATCTTCCCAACTGAATTGGGCCGGCAGATCGGCTGCCGCTTTCGGGACGAAATTCTTCGGCAGGTGCGCCTCCCAAATTTCTTGCCAATTGGGAGGAAGTTTCAAGCCGCAGAGTTTCTGACGCTCCTCGGGAGTGTAATTAGTCATCACCGGATTCAAACCGGCCTCCCAATGAAGATCCTGATCGCTGATGCTTTTCTTGACTACGGCGACTTCTTCTTCGGGAGTCATCGCCGCCAGAGCAAAATTGAAACTAAATATCATGGTGAGGGTAAGGGCGGATAACACGAATCGATGCTTCATCTTGGCACCCAAAAAATTAATATTGACGGTCAAAATATATTTTCCGGTACAATATAAGTTAAATCATGCTTTTGTCAAGAATTTCATCTTTTGCCCCCCTGCAGTTTCGCCGCGCGAAGGCGCCCGCGCACCGCCAAAAAACTCAATTGACTTTTCCCATAATTTCTTCTTATCAACATTATAAAGATTATTTCAGATACCGAAATAATTCCGTTTCCATGGAGGTGAATAATATGTCTTTCTTACCGACGTGGCGAAATAGCGTGATTGCCATAATCATAATCATGCTTTCAGTTCTGATCTGGATTTCGGTGCGAAGTTATTCCGATGCGCCGCCGATTCCCGACAGGGTTCTTGATCCCGACAATAAGGTCGTTTTCAACAAAGACGATATACAAGGCGGACAATCAGTATTTCTAAAATACGGGCTTATGGAAAACGGCTCGATATGGGGCCATGGAGCCTATCTCGGCCCAGATTTCTCGGCCCAGTATCTTCATAACTTGTATAATAACGCCGCGGTGGCAGTTTCACAGGAGAAATTCGGTCGGCCGCCGGGTGAGTTAACCCCCGAAGAGAGGGATATTGTGACCGCCGAGGTTTCCCGATTGCTGAAAACCAATCGGTATGATTCCCGGACCGGAATACTATCATTTACCGGAGCGGAAACGTCTTCTTTCCAGCATCAGCAGAAATTTTGGAGGGAATATTTTGAAAATTCCAGCACGGATCGCGGTCTGACGACGGGGCTGCTGAATGATTCGGCCGAAATCAGACAGTTGGTTGCCTTCTTCGCCTGGACTGCCTGGGCATCGGCGGCGAATCGACCGGGAGAAGACTATTCCTACACAAATAACTTTCCGTATGATCCTCTTATCGGGAACGGGCCATCCTCATCTTCATATATCTGGAGCGCCTTGAGTCTGATTACGCTTCTGGCGGGAATCGGAGCGGTCTTGTTCATTTTCGGTCGGTTCAACTTCCTCGGCTGGAAAGGTCAGGGGGAGCATATTCATCCGCAATTGATACCGGGCGGAGAGTCCTTCCCCAGCCAGAAAGCGACCATTAAATTTTTCTCCATCGCCGCCTTCCTCTTCCTGTTGCAGGCGCTGATGGGTGGGGCAACGGCTCATTATCGGGTCGACCCGGGAAATTTCTACGGCTTCGATCTCTCCGCAATTTTCCCCAGCAACATTGCCCGCACCTGGCACCTCCAGTTGGCCATTTTCTGGATTGCCACGACGTATGTGGCCGGGGCCCTGTTTCTGGCACCGACTCTGGGCCGGCGGGACGCTTCTCGCCAGACCAGAGGAATTAATTGGCTGTTCGCCGGCTTGGTAATAGTGGTGCTGGGGAGTCTGCTGGGGGAAATTTTGGGAATAAACCGCTTGCTCGGAACAGTGTGGTTCTGGTTCGGCCATCAGGGATGGGAATATCTTGATTTGGGCCGGGCCTGGCAAATCATGCTGGCCGTCGCCCTGGTCGGGTGGCTCTATCTCCTTCTCCGGAATATTGCCCCATCACTAAAAAATCCGGAGAGCAAGGAAGTCGGTTATATCTTCCTCTTTTCCGCCCTCGCTATCCCCGTCTTTTATCTTCCGGCGATGTTTTTCACCAGTACGACACATTTTACGGTCGTCGATACCTGGCGTTTCTGGATAATTCATCTCTGGGTCGAAGGATTCTTTGAACTTTTTGTGACGGCAATGGTAGCCATAATATTTCTGAAACTGGGAATGACTTCCACAAAGACCACCCTGCGTGTCATTTATCTGGATGCCATTCTTTATCTGGGAAGCGGGATTGTCGGGACCGGTCATCACTGGTACTGGACAGGACAATCGAACATCACCATGGCCCTGGCGGCCATGTTTTCCGCCATGGAAGTTGTCCCGCTGACCCTTTTAACACTCGATGCCTGGGATTTTGTCAAGTTAACGAGGAGCAAATGCGACATTTGCGGACGAATAGTCGCGATACCCCATAAATGGTGTTTTTACTTTCTCATGGCGGTCGGGTTCTGGAATTTTGTGGGCGCCGGCGTATTTGGATTCCTGATCAATTTGCCGATCGTAAGTTACTTTGAGGTGGGAACTATCCTCACCCCTAATCATGGCCACGCCGCCATGATGGGTGTCTTCGGAATGCTGGGGATAGGCCTTATGCTTTTCGCTTTTCGGCAGGTTTTGCCCGATGATCGCTGGGCTCCTCTCGAAAAATATGTCCGGCTGTCGTTCTGGGGCTTGAATATCGGACTCGCTCTAATGGTCGTCACCAATCTCTTTCCGGGCGGCGTGCTGCAACTTCGCGATGTCATCCTGAATGGCTACTGGCACGCCCGCAGCACCATCTTCCTGGACAGTCAACTGATGCGAACCCTGGAATGGCTGCGCCTTCCCGGCGATTTGATTTTCATAGGTCTCGGAATCCTGCCGCTCTGTTTTGTGGCCGCAAAAACGTATCTTCTGGTGCGCAAAAATCGGCAATTCCAAATGCCCAAAGCTCAATAGAATGGTCGGCGCCGGAGCATGCCACATGCTCCGGCGATATCTTCCTTATTTAAATATCTCGGCAAAAAATTGCTTCATCGCTTCCCAGGAACGATGATCCGCTTCGGCATTGTAGGCGGCGCCTTTCGACGGATCATTGCCTGCCGAAGGATTGGTGAAACTATGAACCGCTCCGCCATAAATATTCATCTCCCAGTCAACTCCGCCCTTCCGCATTTCGTCTTCAAAGGCCGGGACCTGATCCTTAGTATGGGGATCGTCGGCACCCTGCATAACCAGCACTTTGCACTTGATATTTTTAGCGTCATCGACATTGGGCGTATCGAGATTGCCGTGAAAACTTACCACCCCATTAATTCTGACTCCGCTGCGGGCCAGTTCCAGAACCGTCCCGCCCCCGAAACAATAGCCGATAGCGGCAATACGGCTCGTATCGACCAGTTCGTTATTTCTTAATTCCTCCAGCCCGGCTGTCACGCGGCGCCGCATCAATTGACGATCCTTACGGTATATTCCGGCCTGCTGAGCCGCTTCTTCGGCGTTCTTGGGACGAATCCCCTTGCCGTAAATATCGGCGGCAAAGGCCACATATCCCAAACCGGCCAATTGCTCCACCCGCCCCTTGACATAATCATTAATTCCTGTCCATTCATGTATGACCAATACCCCGGGCCGTTTTCCCGCAATGGCATTATCATACGCCAGATACCCCTCCAGAGTCGCCCCGTTGTCTTCATATATGACCGATTTGGTCACGAGTTCAGCCCTGGCTATGGCAAACAGCAAAGGCAACATAAGAATAGGAATAATCATTTTCATCTCCATCTCCTTTTTTCCATCGAACCCGATAAATACCCAACTTGTTTCAGCGAAATTATGTCCATACCTATTTCCTATATCAAGCGGTCAAATCGAACGCGGTTCTTCAGGAAGCCACTTGAAATTTCCAATTCCTAACTGATACGATGGATTTTGCGGGTCGCGGAATCGGAGCGGGGATTTAGTGCTGCTCGATACTTTTCTGTAGTGTGCTATTTGGAATTCCCGGACAGGATGAAACCCGCCCAGCGGAGGGGGTGCCCGGAGCCGAGTTGAGATCGGGCTTCTTTGAGCAGTTCCAGTTCGGCGTCACGGAGAGCGTCCAACTTGCTTTTACCCGAAAACCAGCCGGCATAGAATTTTTGCATGAGCCGCGAAGTCTGTTTGTCAGGGACCTTCCACATGCTCATAATAATGGTTTTGACTCCGGCATTTTGAAGGGCCCGCCGGAGTCCGAATACTCCTTCGCCGTCGTAAGTCGTGCCTACGCCCGTTTCGCAGGCCGACATCACCGCCAATTCGGTTCCGTACAGGTTGAGCCCCGACAATTCATACGCCGTCATAATACCATTATTGCCTGTAGCATTTCCATTGGAATCTTTGATCCCCGAAAGGTTGGCGCCCGCCAGCGCCAATCCTGACCAAAGCAGAGGATTGAGAGCCGGGCCGTTGAAAGCACTGTCCCCTATATCACAAAAATAACCGTGGGTAGCGATATGCAGTATTTCCGGGGGATCGATAATATTGGTCAGACTGCCCTTTGACGCCTTACTGCCGTAAAATTCATTGATTTCCTTCTTCCCTGCGTTTCGGCAGGCTTCGGCAACTCCCCGGGCCTCCAGCCGGGTCGACGGCAGAGGAGTAAAATGGCCCATCTGGCAGTTGCGGCTTCCACGATTGGGCGATTCTTTCCATGATGGGCTGCTCCGATCGCGATTGATCCAACCAAGGCTACTATCGTTGGCCGGGTGATCGTAATCGGGATCGGCGACTATCATGACGCCATGGGGTTGCGGCCCGTGTCTCGGTCTCCGCACCAGATCGCGCCCCGATGAGAGGTAAGTGAAATGATATTTTTCGATAGCATAGGAACCGTCGGGCAGAGTCAGGGCTTCGAAGGGAATCAAATCAAGAAGTCCGTCCGGCGATATGATAAAATTTGCCATTTCTGGGTTTGCGGCCGCGATCGGAGCAAAAATCAGACGGGAGAGGGAATCCGATACGGCCTTCAAGACATTTTCTGAATTCGTCAGATTGGAGGAATAAATATCCGAGGCCGCGCTGTCAATGATGATGCGGTAATATTCAATCAGGCGATCGATTTCTTCATAATTGCCCAGGTCATATATGGCCGACCGTCCTCTTTTATCCAGGGTAAGAGCGAAGTAATTAAACCGGCGCGGACGAATTATCTGGGTAATATCACCCTTCAAATCACACGATGCCGTGCACAGATATTCAACCAGAATCGCGTTTGGAGGAATGGCCGCCGCGATATCGCTAAGATTGAAATTACTCGACTGCATTTCATCACGGAACTCCGAGCAGCGAAAACTCAGATCCTCTTCCAGTGAATCCCTGATTTTGAACAGGCTGGACAGGCTGTCGGTGTACTTCAGACTGGAGTATTCGTCGGCATCGGCCGTAAACAGCCGACCGATATCGGAGCCGATTTCCGAATGACGCCGCAATTCCGCTTCCATTTCCTTGTCTCCCGAACAAATGACAATTTCACGGTTCCTCATCATGGCGTCCAGAACGATTGCCTTGCCCTTGAAAATCATATCCAGGGCCACCGCCCGCGCGGAGTCAGCCCCGCTTTCAAGGGCGAACGACAACAGCGTGGCATCGATAATCGGATCGGAGTCTATCCAGTCCAGTTTTTGTTCATCGCTGGAATTCTTAAATGCATATCTTATGAAAATGAGTTTATTTTGCAGCATTTTGCGATAATAATTGATACTGCTTCGGTAGTCCCCTTTGCGGGCCATCAATACAGCCAGATATTTCTGACAAATGGTGGCCGCCTGCGTCCAGGGTCCCAGACTTCGCTCTATTGTTTCATCGGCTCTCACGAGCGAAGACATGGCTTTATCATCTTCCCCTTTACTCAGATAGGCAAAGCAGAGATCAAGTTGAAGATCTCCCATAATAGGATAGTCCGGGCCCCAAAATTTACCGCTGATGGCGAGCGCCTCGTTCAGAGTCTCAATGATCTTATCATAGTCATTCCTGTAATTATAAATGTCCACCTGGGTCCGGAGCACCTGAACATTAGGGGGGCCGTTTTCAAAATGAAACACTTTAACGAGTCTCCTGGCGCTGTCCAGTGCCGCCTCGGCCAAGTCGAGCCGTTCCATCGACATATAAATCTGCGCCAAACATACGTTAATATAGATCATTTGAGGATCCTCGTCGCGGATCCCTTTCATGATACTCATGGCGCGCAGGGCCAGCGATTCGGCTCTGTTTAATTGACCGAAATTCTTATACAGCCATGATACGTAAAAAAGACTTTGGGCGAGCCGCGTCTCATGCCCCTCAGGGGCCCGGCTGTAAATGGCGATGGCGCTGTCAAAATATGCTATCGCTTCATGAAATTGATTTCTGTCATAAATTACCTTGGCCAGATCGACCATGCAGTCGGCGACACGCGGATCGTTGGTGCCGAAATTCTTGCGATAAATCTCCATGGCCCGGAGCGACTCTTTTTCCGACTCGGGATATAGCCCCTGCATATATAAATAGATGGCCCTCAATTCGATCAATCGGGCCACATCAGGATGCTCCTCGCCGAGTATCGGCTCGGCGATCCCAAGAGCCGTCGCGGCCAACGAATCGGCCTCGGCAAAGCGGTTTCGACGATGGATAAAAAGCGAATAGTCACCCAAAACCCGCGCATATACTGTATCATTGGTGCCGTATATCCTGGCGACCTCGCTCAGCGCCAATTTCCCCAAGGCCATAGCCGAATCATCGGCACTTGCATCATTCAGGGAATCGGCCCTTCGCAGGAGGTCCTCCCACGAAGCATTTCCGGCGGTGCCGTTGCTCGAGAGCAGCAAAACAGCCGCAAAACATATAAGAAGTGGTGCCAAAACGGGAGTTTTCAAACGGCCCTTCATAAACTTGTCAATGCGGTCCGGTATTTATGAGATTGTCTTATTGGTCTATACTTCAGTTAGACGGCCAATGGAACCCAATAGTTTTAAACAAAGAAATATTTCTTCTATATTTCTCCGACCCGTATGATGAAAAAAGCGCATGGCCCCGGTCGCGACAAGCGGCGGTTAAACAGCCCAATTGGCCCCAAACCGGCTTACTCGGCCTCGATTTCGCATTCCGGCGTCATCCGGCGCACGAACCGATTCATCCATCTATGCTTCTATATAAACCTATGCTATATATTCTACTGACAAGAGGGCCATTAGTCAAGTAAGGCCGGAAGGCTTCAGGAAAAGTATACCAATTGTGACAATTCAGGAGGTTCTCTTGGAAAAACGGATCCAGGCGAAGGAAAAGACCACGAATCCAAAAATGATCAGGGCAATGGTTTCCGGATATAGGTTTTGGAGGGTGGCCCCTTTCATCATGATGGCCCGGATGATTTTTATAAAATACCGCAAAGGGTTTAAATAGGTCAGCCGCTGGATGAGAATCGGCATGTTTTCGATAGGCGTAAATAATCCTGACGTCATAATGCCGAAGATGGTAAAAAACCAGCCGTAAAACATCGCCTGTTGCTGGGTTCGGGAAATCGTGGAAATGAAAATCCCTATGCCGAGCGCCGTCAGTTGAAAGATAAAAGCCAGGATATAGAATAAGAGCGGCGAACCGACAAAGGGAATCTTGAACCAGAGGAGCCCGATGATAAGACCGATGGTCATCTCCACGAAGCCGATAATGGCGAACGGAATGGTCTTGCCGAGAAGGAGCTCATGCTTTTTTATCGGCGTGACCATCAGTTGCTCGAGCGTCCCGATTTCGCGCTCGCGGACGATGGCCATCGAGGTGAGCAAAATGGTAATCATGGTTAGCATGATCGTAATGAGCCCGGGAATCATGAAATAGACCGATTCTCCCTCGGGGTTATACAGTTTTTTCTGACGCAATATTAGAGGTGACGACAGGCCCGTCACTTTCTGGTTGAACTGGGCCGTGATGAGGCCGGCATATCCGAGCGCGATCGCGGCCGAATTGGCATTGGCGCCGTCGACCATTATACCAACTGCCGGCTGCTTTTTCCGGTCGAGATCGCTGGAAAAATCTTTGGGGATTATCACGGCGGCGCTATAATCATTTTCGCGGAAGCCCCGATCGGCATCGAGAACCGAAAATTCCGTCGGGCGGATATCGAAATAATCGCCCGCCGAAAGCGACCGGATATATTCCCGGGACATCTCGCTGCGGTCGAAATCATAAACCACCGTATATATTTTCTTGACATCCGTATTGATGGCGTAGCCGAGGACAAATAATTGAATAATCGGCATGACAAAAATCAATCGCACCATCATCGGATCGCGCAGCGATTGCCGCAATTCCTTAATCATCAGCGCCTTGATTGTCGACCACATACCTTAACCTATCTTGAGATGAAAGCGTTTGGTGGCCAGAGTCAGAAGTATCAGCGTCAATAAAACCAGGAAAGTGGCTTCGATCCAGAGGACCGAAAGGCCCGAACCTTTCAGCATAATTCCCCTTATAATAACGAGAAAGTAACGGGCCGGGACAATACGCGTTATAAATTGAAGCACGGTCGGCATGTTCTTTATTTCAAATATATATCCCGAAAGCATCACCGATGGCAGAACCGTTACCAATTGCGCAAACGACATCGCCAATTGCTGGGTATTGACAAGAGTCGAAATCAGGATTCCAATCGAAAGGGCGGCGGTGATGTAAATAAATCCAAAAAGAGTCATCAAAAGAATGGAGCCGACAAACGGCACCCCGAAATGGAAAACACCGAAAAGAAGTATCAGAACCCCGTCGATAAACGCCAGCCCGATATATGGAATAACTTTGCCGATTATTATCTGCCGGGGTGTGACCGGGGCAGTGAGAAGCTGTTCCATGGTGCCGGTTTCCTTTTCCCGGGCAATCGTGATCGAGGTCAGGAGCGCCGAAATCATCATCAATATCACCGCGATCAGGCCGGGGACGAAGAAATGCGATGATTTCAAATCGGGATTATACAGCACCTGGGCCGAGATATTCACACCGGGAATCGTTACCCCCGGGGGGAGATGATCCTTGAGATACTGGTTGAATATTATATTGGCATAACTCGAGGTGGCCGAGGCGGTGTTGGCGTCGGCGCCGTCGACCGTCAATCCCAATTGATACGGCCGCTGTAATGTCAAATCGTTGGAGAAACCCTGCTGAATTATCAGAATGGCGCTCGCTTTTCCCGATTTAAGAACTTCTTCTGGATCGTTCAGATCGGGGGGCTGTAGCGGTTTCAGGAAATACCCGGAATTGTAGAAACGTCCGGCCAACTCTCGTGATTCCAGGGTCTTGTCATAATCGAGAATGGCCAGGCGGATATTCTTAATATCGAGATTGATGGCGTAGCCGTAGAGAAACGTCATCATAATCGGCATCAGAATGGCGATTATGAGCGAGCGGGGGTCGCGAAGAATGTGCCGGACCTCTTTGATGGCGATATGTCTTATCTTATGCATTTTGTCCGCCCGCCGATATCAGACTGATGAACAATTCCTGCAGATCGGGTTGATGATATTTTTTTATCAGTTCCTGCGGGTTGCCGATTTCGACAATTTTCCCCCGGTGCATAATGGATATCCGGCGGCAGAACTCGGCCTCGTCCATATAATGAGTCGTCACAAACAGGGTGACCCCTTCGTCGGCCAGGCGGTACAATATTTCCCAAAAACGGCGACGGAACACCGGGTCGACCCCGCCAGTCGGCTCATCGAGGAATAAAATCGGAGGACGGTGCAAAAGCGATGCCGCCAGGGCCAGCCGCTGCCGCCAGCCGGTGGGAAGTGACTCCGCTTTCCGGTCGATAAATTCCTCCAGATCGAGATTTTTTGCCAGTTCGCCGATTCGTTCTTTCAGCCTACCGTTCGGGATATGATAGATGGAACCGTAAAATTCCAGATTTTCCCGACCGGTTAAATCGCGGTAGAGAGAAAATTTCTGAGACATATAACCAATGCGCTTTTTTATTTTCTCACTCTCTTTAAAAATATCATACCCGTTGACCGTCCCTTTGCCGGAGGTCGGCAAAAGCAGCCCGCAGAGCATTCTGATGGCCGTGGTTTTTCCCGCGCCGTTGGCCCCGAGAAATCCGAANATCTCGCCCTTCGGCACATCGAGACTAATTTGGTCGACCGCCCGAAAGTGCCCGAAGTCTTTGGTGAGCCGGTCTATCGTTACGGCATATTCCATCTATTTACCCATCAGTTGGATGAAAGTGTCTTCCAGTTCCGGCTGAATCGGCGCCATCATGTCCGCCTTAATGCCGACTTCGGCCAGCGAAGAGTAATAATTTTCCAAACGATCATTTTCCGATATATAAATATGCACGGTCGAGCCGAATCGCCGCGCCCGTATCCCCTCGATTCGCAACAATTGCTCCATGCACTTGAAAGTCGGATCGACCGCTACCCGATACGCCAGGCCGCGAAACATCCCCGCTAGTTCGGAGGGCGTCCCTTCGGCCAGTTTCCTCCCATCGAAAATAAAAATAGCACGGTCGGAGAGAGCCACCTCATCCATATAGGGGGTGGAAACAATTATCCCCGAACCGGTTTGGCGCAGGTCCTTCAAGATATCCCAGAATTGACGGCGCGAAAGCGGGTCAACGCCGGTGGTCGGTTCGTCGAGAACCAAAATTTGAGGATCATGAATCAAAGCGCAGCTCAGCGCCAGTTTTTGTTTCATCCCGCCTGAAAGGGCCCCCGCGCGGCGGTTATAAAACGGACCCAGGCCGGAAAATTCATAAAGCCTTTTTTTCTTCTCTTGAAATTGAGCACGACTCAGCCCGAACAGACCGGCATAGAAATAGAGATTTTCCTCCACCGAGAGATCGGGATAGAGAGAAAAAGACTGCGGCATATATCCCAGGTGCGGCTTGATACGGTCAAATTCCGTCACGACATTATAACCTGATACCTTGATTTCTCCGGAATCGAATGTGATCAGACCGCAGATGGCACGAAAAATCGAGGTTTTCCCGGCCCCGTCCGGCCCGACCAGCGCCACAATTTCGCCCCCCTTGGCGGTCAAACTGAAACCGTCGACCGCCTTCATAGTGCCGTACGACTTGGAGAAATCTGCCACTTCTACCAGGTTCATTACAACTCCACCGAGACCGGCATGCCGACTTTGAGGGT
The DNA here is from genome assembly GCA_900498245.1 of Candidatus Zixiibacteriota bacterium. Taxonomy (NCBI): domain Bacteria; kingdom Pseudomonadati; phylum Candidatus Zixiibacteriota; species Candidatus Zixiibacteriota bacterium. Next base: position 366,382 of record LS998015.1, on the reverse strand, counting down.
TCCATCCGGGTTTGGTATGGTCACTTTTACGGCATACACCAGATCGGCCCGGGCCTCTTTGGTCTGAACATTTTTCGGCGTAAATTCAGCCACATCGGAAATCCAGGCGATCGTTCCGTTCATCGGCGTCTGGCTCCCGTTTTCCGGATCGACCTTGGCCGTACTCCCCAATTTGATTCTGGTCAGGTCGGATGGCGAGAGATAGACCTTTACCCAAACCGTGTCCAGCTTGGCGATTTTGACCAACTGCCGGCCGGTTACAATCAGTTCCCCCGCTTCGACATATTTATTAACTATTGTGCCGTTAACCGGCGCCACCGGGAAACAATCATGAAACTGCTTTTTCAAAAGGTCGATAGCGGCTATACTCCGGGCCTGATCCGCAAGCGCAGAATTATGGGCCGCAGCCGCCTGCTTTCTGGCCAGCATCGCCTGGTTATAGGCATTATCGACCTGATCGAACTGCTGCTGATTGGCCGAGCCGCTTTTCAGCAGGGCCGCGATCCGATCAAACTCCTTTTTGCTGAGCGACAGGTTGTAGTCGGCCTGCTCTATGGCGAGCGCCGTGGTCTGCACCCGGGCGCGGGCCGCCGACAGAGCGGCCTCGGCCTGCTGAATTAATAACGATGTCGCCAGAGTATCTATCATGCCGACCGTGTCGCCGGTTTTTATCGGATCGCTCTCATCGAAATGAAGGGCCTTTAACTGGCCCGCGGTTTCAGCCGAAAGCGTCACCTCGGTGGCCTCGATAAGTCCCGAGCCCCCCGGGGCAAGGTTGTTCCCGCTGCACGATATAATTAACAGCGGCAGAGCCGCCGGTATAAGCCAGGTAAACCATTTCATCTTAGAATCCTCCATATATTCGGGGCGCCCCGACAGCGTAAAAATATTCGGTTTCAGCCAGGTAATAGTTTATCATCGAAGCCCGGTACATCTGCTCGGCCGCGGTCAGCCCCGCTTCCAGCTCCAGGAGCCGATTGATACTCATTTGGCCGGAGCGCTCTTTGTCCTGAGCCAGGCGATACTGCCGCCGGGATATATCGAGTTGTGTACCGGTGGATAAATACGATTGATAGGCATATTTAAGATTCTGCTGGGCCGTGCCGGCCTGCGTCGTCAGAGCTTCTGTCAGCCGGCTCTTGGCCAGACGGGCCGAATAGGCGGCCTGCCGCGCCGACAGAACACTGTTGCGGGTCTTTCCGCCAAAATTGAAATCCCAGTTTAAGATCACGCCGACATTGAAATTATCGTTCCACGTTTTATTGAAAAAGTCGCGATTCGGTTTACCCACCGAATAACCGCCATAACCGCTTATGTTCGGGAAATAATTGGCCTTGTTCAGACCGATCAAAGATTCTGCGGAACGGATGCGGTAGTCGAGCGCTTTTAATTCCGGACGATGTAACGATGACGAATCAATCGGCAACGAGGCGGAATCGAGAGCAGATGGAACAGGAATCGAATCGGAGGGCACAATGTCACTATCCGGCGGCCAGCCGATCTGCTGGGCCAGCACAATTGAAGCATTTCTGAACAGGGTCCGATTCTGGTCTTCCAGCTGCAGTCCCTTTTGATAGGCCAGTTCAGCGTCAAGGATATCAACCGAGTCGGCCATACCGTTTTGATAAAGATTCTGGACGTCCTGCTTGACTATTTTCAGTCTCTCCAGTGAGGCCCGAGCCGAACCTACCATCGCTCGCGCCAGGAGAAGATTAAGGTAGGCCCGCCGGGAATCGTAGGCGGCGGATAGTTTCTCGGATTGAAGATTCATCGCTTTGGCCAGCCGGTTCTCATTCTGGATTTTGATCCTGGAGGAAAGGCGCCCTCCGGTGTAGAGAGGCACGGCCAGTCTGAAGTCGGCTTGATAATTATCCTTGGAGCCGAGCGCGATTTTGTTGAAACCAACTTGTGCCTGAGGGATATCACTCAGGAAAAAAGTCGTGCCGTTAAGAGAAAGAGTCGGGATTCTCTGGGCTGCGGCCGCGCGGTAGTCAAATACGGCCGACGCGGAATCGGCGCGCGATAATTTAATAGAATAAGAATGCTCCTGCGCCAGCCGCATCACGTCGGCCAGCGAAAGCGCCGTTTCGGCCGCCACCGATCCGGCTGTAAACAAAATGACCATCAGAATCGGTATGATTATTCTCATATTATCTCGCCTTGAGGCCGTACAAAAACAGATCGACCACTTCTTTCTTGCGTTTCTCTCTAAACTCGTTTTCATCCTTTATCTCCCAAACGGCCTGCATGATGGGCCGGGACATATAGTAAAATAGATTCATGCCAATAAATGATATTATGGCCTGAGTACTGTCTATGGGGCGCAGAAATCCCGAGGCGATACCGGCGTCGATTCTTTGCTTAAGCACTTTATTGAAACCGCTTTCCTTCATCATCGCGGCAAACGCTTCTTTTATGATTTCACCGCCGCCGGCCAATTCGCGAAGAAATATCGGTATGAATTCCTTACAGTCGCTAAACATGGCATCCCAAAAATCGACAATCTGCGGCAGAATCGTCTCCGGATTGGGATCGGCATCGAGCGATGACTCAAAAAATTCTCTGATTCGCCGCAGGTGATTCTGGATGACGGCGTGATACAGTTTTTTCTTGGAGCGATAATGATAATATATCATCGCCTTGTTCACTTTCGCCCGGGCGGCGATCCGGTCGACCCGGGCGCCGTCAAACCCGTAATGCGCGAACTCGTCGCGCGCGGCCGCCATGATTTTGGCGGCGGTATCCTGATCCAATCTCTTGTTCTTCCTCATAAAAACCAACCATTTAGTTTAACTAACTGGTTATATAACATATATTACGCACAAGTCAAGAAAAGAGTTCAATATTTTTTAATCTTTTTTCTATCTTTCCCCCGGCCAACGAATTAACACAATAAAAAAGGCGGGTCACTTGACCCGCCCTGGCACCGGATTGCGGTTGCTACTATTTTTCCGAAGTCTCGGCCAGCTTAAATTCCACTTTATAAGTGATCCAGACTGGAACCGCTTTGTCACCTTTCTTGGCCGGAGTGTATTCGCATTTGGATGCCGCATCCAGAGCCGCTTGTTCAAATCCGCAGTTTTTTCCCGAATCCTTGGCTATTTTGGCGGAAACGACCTTGCCATTATCGTCCACAAGGGCCTTTACCCAGACAGTGCCTTCAAGTTTGCCGGCCTTGGCGGCGTCGGGATAAACCGGCGCGGCTTCATGGATCATTTGCGCCGGGGAATCGACCAGAACAAATTCATCTTCGCCGGGATATTTATCATCGCCGGCCCTGATTGTAAAAGCGCCGAAGAAAAACAATAGCAGGAGGGCAAAAATCGCGAAGCATTTGGACCGCATAAAACCTCCCATGCTGAGGTTAGCTGCATCTATCTGTAAGGAAGTCCGCCCCGAGGTATGCCCTACTTGTAATATTAAACGAAACTGATTTTTGTCAAGCGTTATCTGCGCAACAAAACAATAAATCCACAGCAATCAAGAGTGAAATTGTATGGTTTTCTTGTCGACAATATTATTGTTATGATAACGAGTCTCCTAAATCCGCTTGGAAAACCAACCGATTTTCTTTACTTTTGTCACCGTTATGAAAAAGATCAAGCATGTCGATGAAGCCATAAATCCCTCGGTCATCAAACCGGGAAGTATCATATATACCTCGGGTAACGCCGCCACCCCGATCGCCCTTCTGTCCCAGTTGGCGCAGGATCTGAAAATCGAAAATATCGACCTTTACAGTGTCCTGATGCTGGGCGAAAGTCTCGGCCCGCTTTTTTCCAAAGAGCGCTGTCAGAACTTGACCCACCGTGTCATCTTCAACAGCTATTTAACCCGCGAGGCGGTCAATCAGGGGCGCGCCAAGTATCATCCGATGCACCTTTCCGAGGTGCCGCGTCATGTCCGCCACAAAATCAAGCCGAATGTCGCTCTTGTCTCGGTCTCCGGGCCGGATCACGGCGGCAATTACAGTCTCGGGACAACGGTCGAAGGGGTGCATGCCGCCATCACCTCGGCCAAGCAGAATCGCGGGATAGTCATCGCGGAAAAAAATCTGCGGATGCCATTCGTGCTCGGGACCACTATTCCGGGCGAGATGATCGATTACCTGTACGAAACCGACTATCCCCTTCCCGACAGCCCGATTTCTCACCCCGATAATACGGCCCGGCGGATCGGCGAAGTCATTGCCGCCCTGTATATCCACGACGGGACCGGGTTCGAGCCCGGCTCGACCCTTCAGTATGGTATCGGCGAGGTGCCCGAGGCGGTCACCGACGCCATTATCAGCAAGGGGGTCGGCGATCTGGGGATTCATACCGAACTTTTCGCCGACGCCATGATCAAATTGATCAAGAAAGGGGTCGTGACAAACCGCTGGAAGAAAGGAATAAATTTCGCGGTGTCATCGATCTTTTTGTCGTCGTCGCAGGAGGGGTACAACTGGCTCCATTTCAACAGTTCGGTGCAGAGCCGTCCCAGCGACTACACCAACAGCGCCTTTACCATCGCCGAACAGCCGAAGATGGTAACCATCAACAGCGCCATCGGGGTCGACCTGCACGGTAATATCTGGGCCGATTCGCTCGAGGCGCGGCAGATTTACAGCGGGGTCGGCGGGCAGAGCGATTTTATCCGCGGGGCGCAGTACAGCCCGGGCGGAGTGGCGATTATTGCGCTCAAATCGGTCACCGGGCACGGGATCTCCAAGATTGTCGACCGCTGTCCGGCCGGCATTACGACCACGGCGACCCCGTCGGACGCCGTCATTATCGTCACCGAGAACGGGGCCTTCGATCCGCGCGGTTTGAGTCTCGGGGAGCGGGCGGTCGGGATCGCGCATTTGGCTCATCCGGACGAGCGGGAACGTCTGCTGAAAGTGATTTATGACAATCAGGCGTTTCATAAACCGCAGGCGGCGCTGAAAAAAGGGGTGCCCGGATTTATCTCGTACGAGAAAGCGATCGAGCGGATGTAGCTGCCAGGCAAGCAATCCGATATCGCGTGCATTTGTAGGGGCGGACCGGTGCGTCCGCCCTTTTTTTTCGCCCGACACAAATTCCCCGGAGATGGGAGGGACATTCCGGTCCTCCACCAAGGAGCCGGACAAGAATGTCCGGCCCACCGATTCTTTGTCCCTGTGTGCGGGCCCGCTTTCGACGGGTCCGTGCATTCGTAATGGCGGACCGGCGTGTCCGCCCTCTTTTTTCGCCCGACACAAATTCCCCGGAGGAGGGGATGACATTCCGGTCCTCCACCAAGGAGCCGGACAAGAATGTCCGGCCCACCGATTCTTTGTCCCTATGTGCGGCCCCGCTTTCGACGAGCCCGTGCATTCGTAAGGGCGGACCAGTGTGTCCGCCCTTTTTCTTCGCCATAACCTCTTATCCCGCAACATGCGAAATGGAACGGAGCGGATCCAAATTCGATATAATTGCATGACCGGTAGAAGGATACCGGATATTTGGGTTCGCTTTTCTGATACAAAAGGGGGCCCCATTTTTTGCGTCTTTTCTCTCATCCGGTTGAAGGGGTGGAGATTACGGGAATATTTTGGTGCAATTTTGAGGGATATTTCAATGATGCGGGAAGCGATCGGCTGGTGACGATTTATGGACATAATGATAGATCTCTCTGTACCTATCCCTCCTTCCGACCGATGCACATCAAATTGATATCGAAATTGCGCGGGAAATGATAACGATGTCGGGTTTCTCGACTGTTCGCTTCGCTCACGTTTCGAGACCCGACCTACGGCGGCCTATGACACTGGATTCCCGCCTACGCGGGAACGACATTGGTTAGAAGCAATATTTGACGGGCAGACGAAGCGTCTGCCGCGCACAGCATAGATTCCGGCCTTCGCCGGAATGACAGCAAGAGGAGCACCGGGCCCGTCATTCAAATCAGCGGACGGGCAGATGTGGACATCTGCCGCGCACGGATTGCATACAAAGAGGGCACGGCGCGCCGTGCCGCTACGTAAGACAGAAATGGCGGAACCGCAAGACTTCGTCCGGGGTTCCGCCCTACAATCGCGACGATTTCAGTTGCGACGGGTTCTTTTCTTGAGGGCGAACGGTCGGGTCGGATACGGTTTGAGGAATCGTTGTCATGGGCGGGAATTTTCGGTCATGCCTTTCTTCCTGCAATTGCCGCAGGCGGGCTTTTATCACATTGGGCCGTCCCAGATACCCGATCAGTCGATCGGGATCATCCCGGTCGACCACCGGCAGGCGGCCGATATCATGCTCCAACAGGCGATTCACGGCATCACGGAGCGGTTCATCGGGATAGGCAACAATCAAGCGCCGGCGCCCGGCTTCGCCCAGCGTAACGGCCCCCTTCTTGTCCTGACTCAGAATCCGCATGATGTCGCTTCGCGTGACAATGCCGACCAGACGGCCGTTTTCGCCTGCGATCGGCCAGCCCTGGTGACGACCGACTGCAGGATCATAGCGGGCAATTCGATTTGATAACTCCGTCACCGTCATTTCGGCCGGCAGAGCCGCCGGATGCGGATCCATTACTTCCCTGACCCGAATTACGGCCAGAGGGTCGACTTCGTACTCCCGGGTGATATGATAGCCGCGGCGGGCCACCTTTTCGGTGAGGATCGAGCGGCGCATCAGCAGTACCGTAACACCGTGGGCCGCGAAGCATCCTGCGAGTAAGGCGGGGAGAAGATTCATCTGGCCGGTTAATTCGACCGCAAAAATCATGGCGGTCAGTGGGGAACGCATGGTGCCACCCATGGTGGCGGCCATGCTTATGATAACCCAGAGGCCGGTGTCGCCGACAGGAATGAGTCCGGTCTCGGCCGCGCCAAGGGCTCCGCCGATCATCAAGAGAGGGGCCAGCACCCCACCGGATGTCCCTGATCCCAGAGAAATCGACCAGACCGCGGTTTTCATAAGAAGAATAATAATGGCCGCGAGCCCGACGATATTGCCCAAGAGCAAAGCATGTATGGTATCGTAGCCGACCCCGAGGATACGCGGCTCAATCAAGCCACCCAGACCGACGGCCAGCCCCCCGATGGCGGGCCACCACATCCAGTGAAGCGGAATTCGATCAAACAGGTCCTCACACAGGTAAACCAGTTTTGTCAGGAGGCCGGAGGCGGTGCCGGCGATAATTCCAACGAGAAGAGCATACATTAATATTTCCGCCCCCGGCAGGCCGTACTCTTTGACCGCAAAGATCGGCCCGGAGCCGAGCAGGGGCACGCGGAGGGCGTAGGCGGTAATCGAGGCGAGGGCAACCGGGACAATGGATCGTGGCCGCCATTCAAAAAGAAGTAATTCGACCGCCAGAAGAACGGCCGCCACGGGCGAAGCAAAAATGGCCGACATGCCGGCGGCGGCGCCGGCTACCAGAAGAGTCTTCCGTTCGTTCGCCGAAAAATGAAACATCTGCCCGAAAAGGGAGCCAAAGGCTCCGCCGGTCATAATTATGGGCCCTTCGGCGCCAAATGGCCCGCCGGTACCAATAGAAATGGCCGAAGAAAGCGGTTTGAGGACGGCCACTTTGGCCTCCATGCGACTGCCGCTGAACAAAATCGCCTCCAGTGCTTCGGGAATCCCGTGGCCCCGAATCCGCTCCGAACCGTAACGGGCCATTAAGCCGATTATCAGGCCTCCGGCCACAGGTATAAAGATGGCTATCGGTCCCAGATGGTTATGATCCGGAGAGCGGAAAATCCCCGAATAGATCTGGAAGTATGCTCCGTTGGTTATCAGTGCAATGAGTCGAACCAGGACATATGCCACCAGCGCCCCAATGGCACCAATCAAAGGAGCCGCGGCTGACAGAATAAGCATGCGTCGATCCCGGCTGAAGTCAGCAAGATTATCTTCGTTTTCGGTTGTCTTCAGACCCATGTACTATACCACCTGAAAGCCCGGAATTCGTGCTAAAAAGAACGAAATCAGGCAGAAAATAGTTGAATTTATTTCTACATTCGGCCGAAGCGGTCTTCGCACATGGGATGAGAATAATGGGCAAATTAAAATCGTCGGCGCTGCCCTATGAGGCAATCAGTCACCCCCAAATCAAAATCACCGATATCCCACCGCCCCGAATTTGGGGCGGCACCCGAGGAGTGGCGGGGCCGAACCCTGCGGCTTGCCGGGGGGTTATCCGTATAGTATATTGGTGAAAAATATGGCTAATGTCGCGTTCAAAATAGAGGGTCTGGATTGCGCCGAAGAGGTCGCGATTCTCAAACGGGAAATCGGCCCGATGGTCGGCGGCGAAGAGAATCTCACGTTCGACATTCTCAACGGGAAAATGACGGTTGCGCGCGACGGCGCCGGCCACGATAATGATACTATCGTGCAGGCGGTCGCCCGGACCGGGATGAAAGCAACCCCGTGGCTAGAGTTCTGCGCGTCCGGTGTCTGCGCGGTGGAAGAAAGTTTCTGGAAACGGCGGGGCCGCCTGACCATGGGGATAGTCAGCGGCATTTTGCTTCTGGCCGGATTTATTTCGCAATCGCTCTACGATCACAGTTTCCTTTCGGCCCTGACCGGCGAGCATGAAGAAGGGGCGATGACCATTGTATTCTATTTCGCGGCGGCGGTGGCAGGAGCGTGGTACATCCTCCCCAAGGCGTTATTTTCTCTTCGGCGGCTCCGTCCCGACATGAACCTTCTGATGACCGTCGCGGCAATCGGCGCGATGATTATCGGGGAATGGTTCGAGGCGGCGACGGTAACATTCCTGTTTGCGGTGGCATTACTCCTGGAATCGTGGAGTGTCGGCCGGGCCCGCCATGCCATCAGCGCCCTGATGGACCTCTCCCCCACCATAGCGAGGGTGATTGATGCCAATGGCGGCAAAATCGAAGAAAAACCGGTGGCGGAAGTAGCAATCAGCGCGACCGTCGTGGTGCGCCCCGGAGAAAAAATTCCTCTCGATGGTACAATCACCAAAGGAAGCAGTACGGTTAACCAGGCGCCGATTACGGGGGAATCGATTCCGGTGGAGAAAAAGATCGGCGACGAAGTTTTCGCCGGGACCATCAACAACGAAGGGGCGTTCGAATTCGAGGTTATCCGCCCGGCCAACGACACGACCTTGGCGCGGATCATCCATATGGTGGAAGAAGCGCAGGCGCATCGCGCTCCCGCCGAGCAATGGGTGGAGAAATTCGCCAAATATTACACGCCGATAATGTTCGGCGCGGCGATCATAATGGCCACGGTGCCGCCGCTGGCGTTCGGCGGGGAATGGCAGAGGTGGTTCTATCAGGCGCTGGTGGTGCTGGTGATCGCCTGTCCCTGCGCGCTGGTGATTTCAACGCCGGTAAGTATCGTGGCAGGATTGACTTCGGCGGCCCGGGCCGGGGTTCTGATAAAGGGCGGGGCGTATCTCGAAGCGCCGGCGCATCTGCAGGCGATCGCTCTGGACAAAACCGGCACCCTGACCTATGGCCGTCCCGAGGTGATGCGCATTCTGCCGTTCAGCGGGCATGACGATAAGGAACTTCTCTCTCGCGCCGCGGCCCTGGAAGCGATGAGCCAGCATCCGCTGGCGGAAGCGATTCTGCGCCGGGCCGGAAGCGAAAAGATCGAAGTGACCCCGGCATCCCATTTCCAATCGGTGCAGGGCAAGGGGGCGGAGGGCCTGATCGAGGGGCGTCCGTTCTGGATCGGGAGCCATCAGATGATGCATGAGCAGGGAGGCGAAACACCGGAATTTCATCGCCATGCCGAAGATCTCGAAAAGGCGGGGCATTCGGTGGTCGCCATCGGCAACGGGAACCATATCTGCGGATTGATCGGGCTGTCGGATGCCATTCGAGAGCATTCTGAGTCGGCGGTCGCGGAACTTAAGAAGAATGGAATCAAGCATGTCGTGATGCTGACCGGCGATAACGACGGCACCGCCGGAGCGGTGGCGCGGGCGGCGGGAATCGAGGAGTATCACGCGGAACTTCTCCCCGAGCACAAAGTCGCCGCCGTAAGAGGGCTGGTCGAAAAATACGGGCGGGTGGCGATGGTCGGCGACGGGGTCAATGATGCTCCGGCAATGGCGGCGGCTTCGGTAGCCATTGCGATGGGGGCGGTCGGCAGTGACGCCGCCATCGAAACGGCCGATATCGCGTTGATGTCGGATGATTTATCAAAACTGCCGTGGCTGATTAAGCACAGCCGGCGGACGGTCAGAATAATAAAGGAAAATATCTGGTTCGCGCTGGGGCTGAAGGCGCTTTTCCTGGGATTGGCGCTGGCGAACCTGGCGACACTATGGATGGCGATCGCGGCCGACATGGGGGCGTCGCTTCTGGTCATCTTCAACGGGCTTCGGCTTCTCAATTCCAACAGCAACTGATTTTGAACATCCTCATTCGGCCGGTGTATTAATAATTGTTATTTGGGCTTTTAAACACCGGAGGAAAAATGCAAAGGAAAGCAGTTTATTTTATTCTGCTTGGGGTTATGCTTCTGGGTATTGCCATTCACGCCCAGGAATCTCCTCAAGTTCCGAATCTTCTCAAAGAAATCGATCCCTGGGTTACGACCGACACCGGGCGGATCATGAATTTTATCGATAGCACCAGCAAGGTAACGACACAGATGCTGGAGGGTTCGCCCTACTGGGCGCCAACGGTGCGGGATCTGAATTTTCTTTTAGGCATCGATTATATGGGGAGCCCCCAGATCGACAATACCGGGCGGATGTATTTCCTGATGAGAATCACGGGCGAAAGCGAGGCCCTCTTCTATGTCGATAAACCGATGAGCTGGCCGGTGCAGATGACGCCGAACAGCTGGGCGGAAGAGGGGTACGCCATCAGTTATTACGCCGTCAACCCGAACGGGGCGTACGCGCTGGTCGGGGTCAACCAGTACGGCGATGAAATGCATGATATTTGGTATTTCGGCCGAGACGGGAAATTCCGGCCGCTTCTGCAGGACCGGAAAATACGGTACGCCGGGGTGATTTTCGATGAGGATGACCCGGATCAGTTCTATCTTTATATCGACAACCGCAAGACGATCAATTTTGCCCGGTACACCATTTCGGCGGGAAAACTGGACACTCTCTACACCGAACCGGGGGCGATTTACCCCAACGATTACCGCAAGGGGAAACTGCTTTTCACCCGGGCTTTTTCATTTTCTCAGAGCCAACTGGCCATATATGATATCAATTCCAAAAAAGTAACCGATCTGACCGATACCGCCAATTTCTGGGGGGCCGCTTTCACCGCCGGCGGCCAGGTGGTGACACTGACATCGGCGAAATCATCGGATAACGAGTTCATGAAGTTCTGCCTGATCAATCCCGATAAGCCGAAAGAAATGAGCGTCATTTATGATCCCAAAATGGAGACCGATGAGTTCGCTTTCATTCGCAAGATGGGGACGATTGTGGCCTCGCTCAACAAGGACGGCTATTCGGAATTGACGGCGTTTGCCGTTGACGGCAACAGCATCCCGATGGCCAAACCGGAGATCGGAGTTATCGCCGGTGTCACCGGCAACGACAAAGGCGATATTGTCTTCGGATTCAATTCACCGGTGGTGCCGCCGACCGCCTTCTGGACCAAAGTCGGCGATCCCAAAATGGAGCAGATCGGCAAGGTTTCGACTTTCGGATTCGATTTCTCGAATATCAAGGTCGATGTCATCAGGTACAAATCGCCCGATGGCACCATGATTCCGGCGCTTCTTTATGTTCCGTGGAACGCCGTCAAGAACGGCGCCAATCCCGCCATTGTCAATTATCACGGCGGGCCCCCGGGGCAGAGCCGTCCCAATTTCCAGCGCAATATTGCCTTCGCCCTGAGCAAGGGATTTATCATCATGTTCCCCAACGTGCGCGGTTCGACCGGGTACGGGCCGGCCTGGGAACGGGCCGATAATCTCGAGGGACGGTTCAAAGCCCTCAAAGACGCCGAGGCGGCGCTCGATTATCTAATCGCGGAAAAATGGAGCAGTCCGAATAAGATCGCGATCTGGGGCGGATCGTACGGTGGCTATACGGTCGATTGGCTGGCGACCCAGGTCCCGGACAAATTCGCCTGTGCCGTTTCCGAGGTCGGCGTCTCCGATGTCGATTTCACCAACCGGCATTCGTCGCAGGTCTTCGCCAAAGGATGGGAGAAAGAGTACGGGCCGGTCGGCAGTCCTCTGACGCACAAACTGTCGCCGATTTTCTATGCCGATAATGTCAAGCGCCCGATTCTTTTGACCGGAGGGTACAATGACCCGCGCGTCCCGCCGTCGGATCCCCGCCGATTCGCTTATGTACTATCGAGACTGGGCAAGCCGGTCTGGTACTATGAAAGCACCGAAGAGGGACACGGCGGCTCCTTCAAGGCGCAGGTTATTCATGAACTGGCCAGTTCGTATGTGTTTACGATGATGCACATAATGTAGCGGTCAAACAAATTCGACCACAAAAGAAGGCGGTGCCACAAGGCCCCGCCTTTTTAATTTTCATATAGTGTTAAAATCCGTGATGAAGAAATTTTATCGCATAGAAGACACCGGCCGCCACCAGTCCAGCCGCCGGGACCGTCAAAATCCAGGCCCAGACAATCCTTCCGGCCACCCCCCACTTAATTCCTGACAGTCTGTTGGTCGCCCCGACGCCGATGATGGCGCCGGTGATAGTGTGGGTGGTCGAAACCGGAATACCCATATGGGTGGCCATAAAAAGGGTCGCGGCTCCCGCGGTCTCGGCGCAGAAACCGCCGACCGGCTTCAGTTTCGTGATTTTCATCCCCATCGTCTTGACTATCCGCCAACCGCCGAAAGCGGTCCCGATCCCCATCGCCAGGTTGCAGGAGACAATTATCCAAAGCGTGTCCATATTTTTCAGAGAGAGTTCGGTATCCGGCTTCATAATTCCCCCGGCAATCAGAAGGGCCAGAATTATTCCCATCGTCTTTTGAGCGTCGTTGCCGCCGTGACCCAATGAATAAAGAGCCGCCGAGAGGAGCTGTCCCTTGCGGAAAAATTTATCGACACTGCTGGGGCGCCATTTTCGAAACAGCCAGAAAACGCCGATCATGACGGCAAAACCGATCACCAGCCCGATCAAAGGCGCCAGCGGAATGAATTGCAGTGTCTTCCAGATTATGTTCCAGTGAATTACGCCTAAGCCCTTGTAAGCAAGTCCGGCGCCGGCAACTCCGCCGATCAGAGCATGAGAGGAACTGGTCGGAAGTCCCAGCCACCAGGTTATCAAATCCCAGACAATCGCCCCGACCAAACCGGCCAGAACCACATAGACATAGACGGTGTCGGTCCCATCAATCCGTACGATTTTGGAGATGGTATCGGCGACACGGGGCATAAAGACAAACATGGCGAAAAAATTGAAGAAGGCGGCCCAGAGGACGGCGACTTTGGGGCTCAGGACCCGCGTGGAGACGACAGTGGCGATGGAATTGGCGGAATCGTGAAAACCGTTAATGACATCAAAAATCAGAGCGACCGCGACCGTCCCGATGATGACATACATTATGGGTGTCATGCTCAGGAGGCCTCGATGACGATACCTTCAACGATATTGGCCACATCCTCGCAGCGGTCGATGGCGACTTCCATCCGCTCGAATATATCTTTCCATTTGATAACCGGGCCGGCCTCTTTTTCGTCGTTAAACAGGGCCGCCAGCGCGGCGCGCAGAACCTGATCGCCGCGATTTTCGGCCTCATATATGGCCCGGCAGTATTTCTCGATTGTCTTCTCACTTTTCTTCATTTCCCGCAGGTGATGGATGGCGCCGTTGATTTCCTGTGTGGCGGTTGTCAGGACTTCGGTGAAAAGTTTGAATTCCGGTCGGGGGGTGGTGAGTTCGTAAAGGATCATCCGGGAGGCGGTCGAATCGAGGGAATCGACAACATCATCGAGTTTCTTAATCAGGTGATGGATATCGGTGCGGTCGATGGGGGTAATAAAAGTGCGATGCAGGGCGTCGATACATTTGTGGGTGATATTGTCGGCCTGATGCTCGATTTCCCTTATCCGGGCGGCCCGGCTTTTCATCTCCGCCGGATTCAGGGCGATAGCGTGCAGTTCCTTGCAGGCCTCGATCGCCAGGAGACTATGTTGTTCGAAGAAATCGAAAAACCCGGCTTCTTTGGGCAGTAACCCCTTAAACATGATTACTCCAAATATATAAAATGATGAATGATTTGTCTGACGGGGGTGGTGAATCAGAACACATAGCGAGCGCCATTTTAACAAAATTCTAATATAGAGTCAAGGATTTGAGCGGAATTAGGATAACAAAGCGGTAGTGATTGGCGATTTTTGCCCGATTCAGCTTTCAGACTATGATGAATAGATGAATTGGTTCGAAAAGGGGCGCGCATCGGCCCCGCACAATAATGCCGAATAATACTTGACAATACTTATAAATACCTTATAATATCAATATTAGAGAGTTTTGTTCAAAATCGAGGAAAAGGAAGTGTCCGAATTACCTAAATTTTACGCCACCGCCGAGATCGCGGCGATGCTCAAAATGAATCCGCAGGTGATCGCCCGCAAACTGCAAAAGGGGGAGATTGTCGCTTACAAAATCGGCAAAGACTGGCGGGTCTCGGAAAAGGAATTGTTTTCATGGCTGGAACGTCACTCTAACCAGGCCCGGAACGACCCGGGGGCCAAAGTGGTGCGGAATTTCATGAACAACGGCCGGATCACCGCCCTTCCCGCCCAGCGGAAGAAGCGCCGTTATCTATTGGAGCATATCCTGCGCCGGTTTGAAATGAATCAGGTCTATGCCGAGAAGCAGGTCAATAGCATTATTGGAGAGATGTTTGAGGATTTCTGCACGGTGCGCCGGGAGTTTATCATGAACGGGATGATGACCCGCACCGGCGGCAAATATATCCGCAACAGCAGTTATATATTTCAGAAATAGGACCGGAAATGTCGGATAAGAATGCCGACATTATTTATCCAATTTAGATCCCATCGCATTCATATAGAATGACGGTTCAATCCGTTTCGCACGGACGTATCATCATTCTTCTTGACAGTTCAGGTTTTAGATATAGATTTAATGCAGGCACCTGACAGATTCTTAAACGGGCGGGGGAATTTGTTATTTCTGGTTCTGAGGGTAAGAATCTGCGCTTTTAGCAAATATATCTAATACGCCGGGGATTTGCCGGATATGCTGCAAAGCACCCGGAATTGAATGGTTTCTTTTCTTCGGCAGGCAATAAATTATTGAAAATATAAACACTCCGGCCATGGGATGAGGAGAGGTTATGAGACTCTGCAAATTGATACTTGCGGTCAGTTCGATTCTGGTTTCTGCGTTCGCGGCGATTCCGGCCAGCGCCCTGGAGTTGCCTGATTTTCAGGTCAATGAGGAGAATTACCCGGCCATATTTAATCAGATGGCACCAATCGTTGCCTCGACGCCCGACGGCCGTTTTGTGATCTGCTGGCAGGACGGCCGGGAAGGTTCATCCGGGTACAATTATCCTTACCCCTATTTCCAGTTATTTTCTTCCACCGGCACCCGGATTGGGGGCAACGTAAAAGCCGACATCAAGTTGGTCGGGAGCGGGCCGGTAGCCGCCATGAATTCGTTGGGGGAATTTGTGATCGCATTTGTCAGGGCCGGCCGGGAGTCGTATACTTATGCCAATTTAATCGTCAAGCGCTACGATGCTTCCGGACAGCAGGTCGGCCCGGAAATAACCGCCGCGCTGGCAAGCGATTATTACTATATAGCAAATCCGTCAATCAGCATAAATGATAACGGCCATATGGCGCTGTCATTCTATGCCGCCCTTAAAGATGGCGGCCAGGCTTTCTTCGTTCAATATCTCGATTATAATTCCGGCCTCGTGGGCGGGAATACCATGATAGAGCCAATAGTTGTGAACAGCGGCGGTCAGACGATGCAGACCGTTATCGATAATCAGGACCGGGTTTTCCTTTCGAGCGTCTTTCAAAATCTGTCGTACGGGTACACGCAGGCAATCAAATCTTTGAACTATCCTCTATATCAAATTTCGCCCGCCGTCATCATTGATTCGTCCATCAGAATCGAAGGGGAAATAATGCAGGATATAATTCCCGGCGGTATCGCGGTTCATCCCGACGGCAAAATCCTCACCGTCTGGCGGATCCTGACTTATGAATCGACCGGTCCCGATTCCTGGCAATCGCTGACCGACAGCACCTATATGATGATGCTCGAGGGCAATCTCAACATAATTACCCCCAAATCCGCTCTGATTGATCCCTTCCTGATAGACAGCCCGGTATTTATGGCCTCGCCGGTGGCGCGTAATGACGGATTTGAACTGGCCGGTCTCCTGAGTTCGCCGCAGGAAATAGTCCGGCGAAAGGTGCTTCTCGACGGGACTCTCTCCGACTGGCGGGGGACCTATTTCAGTATCTCCTCCGACAGTTATCGCAGGAGTTTCCAGGTTAACCCTGTCAGCGGCGCCGCCTTATTTTTCTGGCATACGAGCACCGGTGACATTGAGATGGAGGGGATGGCCGATAACGGCGCCATAATTCAGGATCGCCAGAAAGTTCATGACGACGTCGGGGCCGAGCAGACCTGGCCATCGGTGGCGATCGACAAGGACGGTTCCAAACTGGTTCTCTGGATCGATTACCGTGAAACCCTGCGCGGTTCGATTTTTGCCCAGCGCTATGACGCCGCGGGGAATGTGATCGGCAGCAATTGGCGCATCAGGACCTCGGGATATTCCAAGAGCGGTCTGCGACTGGCCAGCAACGGTTCCGACCGAGCCGTCGCGGTCTGGCATGAAGCCACCCCGTACCCTGAACTATGGGCGCAGATTTTCGATTATCCCTCTTTCACTCCGATCGGGGAGCCGTTCCGATACTGCACCAACCCTTATTTAAATATCCAGGCGAATCCCGATGTCGGTATCAGGGCCGATAAGAGTTTTGTCCTCACATGGCGAAGCCGAATTCCCGGCGATACCGTATACGCCGATTATATCGCCGGTTATTCATCGGCCGGGATTATTGAAGGGAGCCCGCAAATTGCAGGAACTATGACATCCGGGGTTCGGATCGCGATGACCGCCGACGGAGGATATTATCTGGGCTGGATGGAAAGAGGGGACATTAAGTCTCAATTATACGATGCCGCCGGTGTTCCGCAGGGTTCGACTTTTGTCGTTTCCGACCGGGAACGGCCTTTGGTCCTTCCCGAGATGGCCGTCAATTCGGCCGGGCAGATCGGCTTCGCCTGGCATTGCTGGGGAGTCTATTCGGGGGGTTATCTCGATGGAATCTGGTTCCGCGGCTTCGATCCGAATGGCCAACCGCTGGGTTCGGCAGTGAAGGTAACGGCTTTTGATCCCCATGCCTCATTCGATCGTCCCTGCGGTATCGCCGCCGGGCCCGATGGCAATTTCACCCTGATCTGGGCCGATTCCCTGGCCGCCGATCTGGATATCTGGGCGCAACGGGTTACTCCCGCGGGGCAGACTTCGGGATATAGGCAAAAAATTAACAGCGACATGACAGAATACAATCAGGAACATGGCGCCATTGCAGTCCGCGGTGGCGAGATTTCGGTGGTCTGGGAAGATTTACGCAGCGGCCTCGGCAACGCCGATATCTACCTGAGAACCCTCGACTGGAACTCCCTCGGCTCATACATGTGCGGAGATGTCAACGATAACGGTATCATTAATATTCTCGACATTTCGTACATGATTATGTATTTGTACCGCAGCGGGACTCCCCCGCTTCATCCCGAGGCGGCCGACGCCAACGCCGACGGCGCCACCAATATTCTGGATGTGAGTCGACTGATAAATTATCTGTATCATGGAGGCGGTGCGCCGACCTGTAACTGAACCCACGCGCCAAATCCCGAGCGCGTCCGACAATCATGCCATCCCATGGGGGCGTATCAATACGCCCCTTTTTTATTGCACGCTATACATCGTAATCGACAAATTTCCAGTCCTTATCGAACGGACGCAGGAATAACCCGGAAGGTACAAGAGAATTTTAAATCCTAAAATGCGGAAGTGAATACTTATGTCTTGGTCTCCGCCTCGGCCTCATCGAGATGCCGGCGGATTTCCGGATCGGAAGGAGCGAGGCGGTGCGCCTTTTTCAGATACTCCAGCCCCCCCGAGCGGTTCCCGAGTTTGAAACAGACCTGTCCCATGGTGTCATTGTACTGGGGATCATTCGGGTCTTTTTCGAGGGCACAATGGGCCAGCGCCTCGGCCTCATCGAGCCTGATCCCCGACCCAACCAAAGCCAGGGCCAGATTATTAGACATTTCCGGGTCTTCGCGGCGAAATTGAATGACCTCGGAAAGCAATTCGGCGGCCTTTCCATATTCCTTCCGGGAATAGAAATCGGCGGCCTCGACAATTTGGCGCGAAATGGCATATCTGAAAGGAACCTTCGCTCCCAGTAAAAAGCGAATCACCAGGTAAAAGCATTCCAGAGCGATCAGCCACAATTGCACTATCGGCAATTTCAGTTCGCGGGAGACTTTCCGGACCGCATACCCGTCGCTTTCAATCAGCATACGGTACGGCACGAGGGAACTGACCGGCATCACGAGTCCGGCTATCAGTCCGAATCCTGCCTCTACGACCCCGATGAAATACAGGATAATTAAAAGCAGGACCGACAGTCCCATCGCCCCGATCGGGCCGCCCAATCTGATTTTCAGCAGTTCCGGCGCGGAAAAATGTCCCTCATTTGCGATCGAGAAAGAGAAGGCCAGCAAATTTTTGTCGTTCGCCGATGCCAGCGTTCTGATACGGAGAACCCGGGGCAGGTCGATTCGCCCCAACTGAACGGCAACCGCGGCATGCGAGAATTCTTCCAGGACGGCCGCGATCGGTATGGTCAAAATATTGATCAGCAGGAGGTACAACCGCCAGCGGCCCTGAGGCACGGCCAGGGATAAGAGACCGGAAGGATTTACAGCCACGAGAAAAAGCAAAAATGCGGCGATCAAAGAAATGACCGGGAGAGCAAACAAATAGCGATAGATTCTTATAAGGAGAAAAATTAGAAGAAAAATGGGGTTGCCCTTGATCTTTTCATTGAGAGGAAAATCATACTGAGCGATTTTCATGCACTTTCCCGGGGAAATAATTGATCGACGAACGCCGGGGCCAGGATATTGAGCCGATATTTGCTGGACCGAGTTTTTACGGTACGGATCATGGCGTCATAATAGAATCGCTTGCGGTCGGCCAGGGAGAGTTTATCGGAGGACAGAATGGAACTGACGCTGTGATAATCATCGTAGTTTCGAGAGTGCAGGGTTAACCCGAATTGCTCCAGATTATTGGCCAGATAGGTTCCGGGGTACGGGACAAGGAGAGAAATGCCGGCGAGAGCGCCGTAGTCGGCCTGTAGACGCTCGGCCAATTTTATGGTGGCCTCGACCGTATCGGGAGTATCATCGGGGTGTCCGATAATAAACGAACAGGCCGGCGCGATACCGGCTTCGGAAGCCAGGCGGACCCCGCGCTCGATCTGTTCCAGGGTGATACGTTTATTGACCCGATCCAGAATTTCCTGGGAGCCGGATTCGATACCGAACTGGAGAGCGTAGCATCCCAGCGCTTTCATTCTTCCGAATATTCCCGGATCCTTTTCGGCGATCGTCACCCGGGATTCAGCCGTCCAGGTGACATTTATATCCCGCAATTTCATAATTTCCAGAATTTTGAACATCCGCCCGGCGTCGGCCGTGAAATTGTCGTCCTGAAAGAAAACGAATTTTTGATCATCGCCGATAAACCGCTTGATTTCCTCAACCACCAGTTCGGGATTTCTCTTGCGATACCGGCAACCCGACATGGCGCCGGCGGCGCAGAAATGGCACAGGTGCGGACAGCCCCGGGAAGATATTACCGGAAAAGAGCGGGTATATTCGGTCCTGATACCCTTCCGGTCGGGAAAAGGAAGGGTGTCCAGATCGGCGATAAAAGGCCGGTCGGGATTCCGGATGAAGCCGTTGCCGTTGCGATAAGATATTCCCGGAATATTTTCAAGAGATCCCTCGCCGCGGATGAAGTACCGTGCCAGATCGATTATGGTTTGCTCTCCTTCACCCCGGGCGATTATATCGATCGGCGTTCTTTCCAGCGTTTGCCGATCCGTGAAAGTGACATGCGGGCCCCCCATTATGACAATTATGGAAGGATCGGCTTCTTTTATCACCCGGGCAATCAGGACGCCGTTTTCATAATTCTCCGTCATGGTCGTCAGCCCGACAACTCTCGGCCGGTGCCGGCCGATTATCTTTATCAGGTCAGCTTCGTAACATTCCTTATTCCAGAAATTGTATATTTTCACTTTGAAGCCGTCGTCTTTCAAAACGGCGGACAGGTAACCGCAACCCAGATGACTCAGGTCCGAGAGGTTGACAAAAGGAGTCAGGGGATGCGGCGACGGGGGCACGATCAGGAGAAATTCACACTCCGGATCGTCGGATTCCCGTATCCTGATTTGACGCTGGGCATGAATGACTTTATCATCGGCGTAAGGACGAAGCGGATGGTAATTCAGGATGATAAGATAATCATCGCTGAGTTTTTTCAATAGCTCCGTGATATCGTCGGATATCGTATCCGGTTCAATATCGGGAAAGGCCTCACCCATCGCTTCTATGATCGACGCTATGGAGGTACGTCCGTCGCATTGGCGCCAGACCATGGCGGCGATAGCATCGAGGTGGAAAATTCCCCGGGGCGCCATGATTTTGCAGGTCGCCCCGCCGTCCTCATCGACCGATTTCCAGATATCGGAAATCCTTTTGGGTGTCAGATGCTTGTCCATAATTCTTATCCCTTCAAATGGGCGATGAAAAATTCCTCGAGACTGCGGTTCTCACGGCGAAGATCGTCAGGACCGGCCAGGGCCTTCAATTGCCCCTTGTCCAGGATCCCGAAGCGGGTGCAGATTTTTTCCACGAAATCGAGGATATGGCTGGAGAGGATTATGGTGGCCCCGGCCCGCGAATATTCCGCAATCAATTCTTTCATGTTATAGACACTCATGGGATCGAGGCCGTTGGTCGGTTCATCGAGAATGATCAATTGGGGCGAACCGATAAAAGCGAGGCACAGCGCGGTTTTGCATTTCATACCGTGAGAATAGGTCATAATCAGGTCATCGGCCCGGTCGCTCAGAGCGAATGCCCCGAAAAGTTTTTCGATCTCCCTTTCGGGCGAGGCAATATTCTTTACTTTTGCGGCGAAGTGCATGATCTCGCGGGCCGTCAGATTTTCGTACAAATAAGGCGCTTCCGGCTTGTAACCGATCTGTTTCTTCATTTCCGCCGCTGAGGGATCAACCGGTTGACCGTTTACGGTTATGGAACCCAGGTCGGGGTGAAGCAATCCCACGAGCATTTTCACGGTGGTCGATTTGCCGGCCCCATTCGGTCCGAGAAGTCCGAATATGTCGCCTTTGTTGATTTGGAATGTCAGATTGTCCGTGCCGACGTTCTGTCCGTAATTTTTATAGACTCCGCTGAATACGACCATTTTACTATAACTCCATCGTTTCGATCCGTTCGACGCCTTTTCTGAAATTCATAATCAATATTATTATAAGCAGGGGGGGCAATATTATCGGCAGAGACACGCCCAGAGCGATCCCGATAGCCGTGAAAATGGCGAAAAGATACTCCCCCGTCCGATAATGCGGCAAAGTGACAAAAAGCAGACCGTTGGCCAGAAGCGAAAAAGCGACGGCTTCGGCAACAAGGACCACGAGAGAGACCGTCAATTGTGCCACGGTGCATCCCCCGATTACCATCGGAATGAGATATAACAGGGCCGCGATAATCGTCATTAGCAGAAGCAAATAAAATCGTGATAGCCAGATTTGCCTGCCGGTCAGGGGGGCGCTCCGCATCATCCAGAAACCGGCCCACTGCCTTTTATCGAAGGCGAATACCAATGTCGACCAGGAAAAAATCACGAAACCGCCGAAGGACGCCACTATCACCAGGGCATTATTGCCGGCCTGTGCAAATAATACCGCCGTCACGAATATCAATAGGATAAAAGTCACGACACTCTGAGTATAGGGCCACTGTCGAATCAGAAGAATGATATCTTTGGCCAGAAGCGCTTTGGCCGGGTTGTTCACACCCGGTCGGGACAGGAATCGATGATATGAAAATCGGCGCCCGTAGCGAACCGCCGTTACGATACCATATTCGCTGAACATCGATGCGGCGTATAATCGCCGCAGTATGACGGCCGAACCCAGAAGGGCGAGATTTAGTATGATTGTCGCGAGAATGATTGACCAGGAAAACGCCGCCGGAATGTACCGGACAAGATAAAAGGCCGCGATTGCGGGAATAATAATCGCAATTCCCAGCCAGGGGAAAAAACGGGCCGGAATCCTGCGTGAATACAACAGAGCAATCACGAACTGGGTATGATGAATAAAGAGAACCAGCGTCAGGAGTTGCAGATACGTGACCCAGGAAACATCGCTCCAAGATGACTGACGTATCATGACCAGGGCTCCGAAAACGATGAACAGGGAATTGACAAGAAGCCGCTCCATCCATCGAATGACGAATAAATCCCCGAGACTGATTGGGAACGATAAAAGAAAATCATTTTCCGGAGTCTTGTACAATTTCCTGACTCCTGAAATGGCGCCCTCCAGAATCAAAAGCAATCCGAATTGAACAAGGGCCAGCCAGACCACCCTGTCGGCTGTCGCCGTATCCAGAGATTTGTACAGGTAGGCCATGACATTTCCGAGACCGCGCCAGAAAAGAAATAGGCCCAGAGCAGAGATTACGGTGATTTTCAGCCACTCGGTGATTGTTATCGACCCGATGATCCTCTTGAAGACGAGTAGTCGCAGTCCGAATATTAACGAAATTTTTTCCATAGTCTCGTTATAAAAGCCATTATAAGTTTTTAAGGCCGGGCCGGCAATTCAATCCGCTTTGAATCGCCGGCCGCGGTCGAGGAAACTACTGCGCTTCCCCCGGAGTTAGAGTGACAATAATTATCGCCAGGATAATTATTCCCAGAATCGGGGCCTCAAACGAGGTCACCTCATCCTCCACCTGGTGATAAGCGGGCTTTTTGTAAGACATGGCCCTCCTTTCGGTTGAAGCGTTAAAAAACGCCTGCAGGTTTAGACCCAGCGGCCCGGACAGAAAACCGAACCGATTTACACATGACCCCGCCGTCGACGAAATCGGAGTCTCTCACTCATAGAAAAAAAATCGCATTTTTTAATTATCCCTAACCAGTACAGCACGCCTTCCCAGAATTACAGGAGTGCACTGAAAATCCTCTATATTAAAAATACGTCCCCCTTCATTATTGTCAAGCAAAAAGGATTATTAATTGTTAAAGTTTTCAATATCGCCGGATTAAATTGCACGAGGAATGATTTTTTTTCGATAAATGGCCGCTTGCAACGTCATTAAAGCAGGATTGCCGGCGAAATTCAACTGACAGCGCTGCTCTGCCCGGCCAAGAGCCGAAATCAAAATTACAGAGTCGGTGATTTATCGTCGCGCGTGCTGAGGATATGCTTTTTGAATGATTTCCACAGCCATATGACGATCAGAATTGAGAAGGCCAGGCAGATTAGAAGAGATGGGTAGAGAATTATTTCCATCAAGGGAAGATTCGTGCCCTGAAGCGGATAGGTAAGCAGCCAGAGCAATAGGGTCACCGGGAAAGAAAGCATGTAGGCAAATAAGGGGATCAACATCGGGCCGGCTACCGTCCAGAACAATATTTTTGCCATTCGGGGACGATACAGGAAATTATCCCATCTATCGACATTCTTCATGTTCGCCTCGTTCCCTCCAGGAAGATCACTCCGGGCGACTTTATGAATGACCCTTTCTGTTCGGTCGGGACCGAAATGGTCCCGACCTTAAAAGCATCATGCAAAATAACCGAATGTGCCTATTACCCGGCCAGTTTGACGAAAGCATCGATATCGGCCAGGGCCAGATTGACCGCCTCACGCCAGAAATCCGGTTTGGTCAAATCGACCCCGAGATGTTTTTTGGCCACCTGCTCGCTGGTCATTTTGCCGGTGTCGGCCAGGAGCGCCCGATATTTTTTGGCAAAGGCCGGTCCTTCTTTTCTGGCCCGGCTGTACACTCCGTTCGCGAAAAGAAACCCGAACGTATAAGGGAAATTATAGAACGGATTATCGGTCAGATAGAAGTGCAGTTTCGACGCCCAGAACAGTTTATGGAAGCCTTCGTTCGGATCGAGGGTCCCCGCGAACGCTTCCTTCTGCGCGGCCAGCATCATTTCATCGAGACGGCTCCGGCTCACCAGCCCCTTCTTGCGTTCGTCATAGAAGGCCCGGTCGAACAGGAAGCGGGCGTAGAGATTGCAGAACAGGATGTAGGCGTTCTGAAGTTTTTGATCCAGAAGCATCAGTTTTTCGTCATCGTCCCGGCTTGCTTCGAACGCGCCGTTGGTGACAATCAGTTCGTTGAATATCGACGCCGTCTCGGCGAGGGTCATCGGGTAAACCGACGAAAACACCGGATTGTCCTTAAGGACGCTGTGATGATAGGCATGACCGAGTTCGTGGGCCAGGGTACTTAATTCCGCGAAACTTCCCCCCCAGGTCATGAAGATCCGACTCTGTTTGGAAACCCGGAGCGTGGTGCAGTAGCCGCCGCCGGCCTTACCGGGACGATCCTCGGCTTCGACCCACCGCTTATCGAGCGCCATCCGGGAAAAATCGGCCAACTCGTTCCCCAGCATCCTGAAATTGGCGATGATGAACTCTCCGGCTTCGTTGAAACCGTAGGTACGGTCGGAGCGGCCTACCGGCGCGGTCTGGTCGTACCAGCAGAATTTATCGATACCGAGCAGTCTCTTTTTGGCATCGATGTACTTTTTGAGCCGGGGTCCCGCTTCGGCGACCGCCTGCCACATGGCGTCGAGCGTCTTTTGTTTGATACGGCAATTCATGAGCGGTTCCAGAAGGGGCGATTTCCAGCCCCGTTTCTCATACATTGTCAGCCGGAAACCGGCCTGGAAGTTGAGGGCCATCGAAGCGAGATTGGCGCGGCTCTCCCAGGCGGATTCGATGGCCTGATGCGCCCGCCGGCGGGCATCGCGGTCGGGAGAACTGGTCTTGAGCGCCAGTTGTCCCAGCGACAGTTGTTTGGTCGCTCCGTCTTCGGTGAAATCGCCCCGCAGGTCGCCGTACATTTTGTCATACAGCCGGTTCCAGGCATGATAACCGTTGACCGCCAGATCGGTGGCAAATGCTTCGAACTCCGGCGCCATCTTCAGTTTGGCGATATCCCGCATTTCGTTCAGATAGAATTTGACTTCGTTCAATTTCGGCGAGGTCACCAGTTTTTCCCATTCCTTGTCGCTCTGTTTCTTGGCGAAGGCCTCGAGTAAGACGGTCAATTTTTCATATTCGGAACGGATGACATCGATTTCGCCGACAATCTGGTGCCCTTTCTCGTCGTTGACATTCTGGCTCACCAGGCAGTGAGAAAAAGCGGAGGCCTCCACGAGGCGGCTCACGAACTCCTGCATGGCGACAATATAATCGGCCCATTTCCCGCGCGAGGCGGTGTTCAATTTGGGCGGCAATTTGGCGAATTTGGCGGTGAGGGATTTCAGATCTTTCTTGATTTTATCGCGAAAGGCGGCATACTCTTTCGAACTGCTCCCGCCGGGAAAAATCGATTCCAGATCCCAGGTCGGGGCCTTATCGGCCGGATTCTTTTTGGCAATTTCCTGTGGACTCATATTTACAACTCCTGCAATAAGATAATTGAGTTTTCGATCATTCTCCCAAAATTGACGCGGATTCCGTCCCCTTAATTTACGGTTACAAGTATTATACCAATCTCCCCGGCGATTTCAAGCCCAAAAGCGTAGAATTGTGGCGGCTCATTTATTATCCATTACGGGGTTGCGGAATCGCCGTAATATTATAAATTACCGGCTACATAGACTAAATGGCTTGAGAAAATATTCACATAAAGGAGTTAGCGATGGATATATTCGAATATGCGATGAAGATGGAGCAGGACGGGCAGGCTTATTACGAGAAAATGGCCTCTCAGGCCGGTAACGCCGTGCTTAAAAATATCCTGCTCGATCTGGCGTCCGACGAAGTCAAACATTATAACATTTTCAAGAGATTCAAAGAGGGCGACCTTTCGGCCACCAAAGATATGAAGGGTGCGACGTCCGCGACCCTGAATAAGGCCAAAAATGTTTTCGAAATACTGGCCGCCGGCAAAAAGGAGATGACCTTCCCGGCCGATTTGGTGCCGGCCTGGAAAAAAGCGCAGGAGATCGAAAAGAAGTCGGAAGATTTCTACCGTGAAAAGGCCGCCGCCGAGAAAAACGAGAATATCAAGAAGACTATTCTTCTTATCGCCGATGAAGAGCACAAACACTGGGGGCTGATCGAGCATGTTCTGGAATTCCTGGATCGGCCGAAATCGTGGCTCGAAAACGCCGAATGGCACCATCTCGACGAATATTGATTAACTGTACCGGAGGAAAAAATGGGCAATTATAGAATTCCGTTTCCCGCCAACGAGCCGGTCTGGGGTTACGCCCCCGGTTCGCCGGAGCGGGAAAATCTGATAAGGGCGATTGCCGAACTGAAAAAGACCAAAATTGATATTCCGATGGTTATCGGCGGGAAAGAGATTCGGAACGGCAATCCGATAAAAATTACCGCCCCGCACAATCACGCCCTGGAACTGGGGCAGTACTATCAGGGCGGCAAAAACGAAGTGCAGATGGCGGTGGAAGCCGCCCTTAAAGCCAAAAAAGAATGGGCGGAATTTCCCTGGGAAGACCGGGCGGCGATTTTTCTTAAAGCGGCCGACCTCTTGTCCGGCCCGTACCGTTATGTCATGAACGCCGCCACCATGCTGGGACACAGCAAGAACGTTTTCCAGGCCGAAATCGACTGTGTCTGCGAATTGATCGACTTTTTCCGCTACAACACCTATTTCACGCAGGTCATTTATGATATCCAGCCGGATAACGCCAAATATATCTGGGATCGGATGGATTACCGCCCCCTGGAAGGATTCGTGTTCGCCGTGACCCCGTTCAATTTCGTCTCCATCGGCGGCAATCTCCCCACCGCTCCGGCCATTATGGGGAATACCGTCGTCTGGAAACCTGCTTCCTCGGTGGTCTATACGGCCCATATCATCATGCGAATACTTAAGGAAGCGGGACTTCCGGACGGTGTGATTAACCTCGTAACCGCCCGCGGCGCCGATGTCGGCGAGATGATTCTGAAAAACGAAAATCTGGCCGGGATTCACTTCACCGGAAGTACCGCGGTATTTCAGACGATGTGGCGGACGGTGGGCGAAAATATCGCCAATTATAAAACCTATCCCCGCATTGTCGGCGAAACCGGCGGCAAAGATTTTATTTTCGTGCACGGTTCCGCCGATTCCGATGAAGTCGCGACCGCCATCACGCGGGGAGCGTTCGAGTATCAGGGGCAGAAATGCTCCGCGGCCTCCCGCGCCTATATCCCCAAATCGCTCTGGCCGAAAATCAAGGAGCGGGTGCTCGCGGATCTGAAGCAGATTAAGATGGGGGATGTCGAAGATTTCTCCAATTTCGTCAACGCCGTCATCGACAAGAGCGCCTATGAGACGATAGTCGAATATATCGAATACGCCAAAAAATCATCCGAGGCCGAGATTATCGCGGGCGGTAAGTACGACAGCAGTAAAGGGTATTTCATCGAGCCGACCGTGGTGGTGACCACCAATCCGCATTTCCGCCTGATGGAGGAAGAAATTTTCGGGCCGGTGATGACGATATTCGTGTATGATGACGCCGATTTCGATAAGACTCTGAAGGTGTGCGATAAGACGTCGCCCTATGCCCTGACCGGAGCGATTTTCTCGAAGGAACGAAGCGCCGTCATCAAGGCGATGAAGGTCCTTCGTAACGCTGCCGGGAATTTCTATATCAACGACAAGCCGACCGGTGCGGTCGTGGGACAACAGCCGTTCGGCGGGAGCCGGGCCTCGGGCACCAACGACAAGGCCGGGTCGCTTCTGAACATGATCCGCTGGACGTCGCCGCGGGCGATAAAAGAGAATTTTGTCCCGCCGAAAGATTACCGCTACCCGTTTATGGGGTAAGGCGGTTCTGCATTGTTTCACAAGGGCGCTTTAAAATGCGCCCTTTTTTTGTAACTGAAAGACTTACAGGGCGTATTCAATACGCCCCTACAGATTGGCCGGATTTTCTTTGTCCAAGTGCCATTTAAAAGGATTATTCAGGATGTACCTGCGGCCTTCATTCAAATCATCTTCATTGCGAATTATATGATCGTAGTAATTTCGCTGCCATACCATTTGGCCGGGGGAGTTTCTTAATTTATTAATACGGGAAGTAGTCGTCGATTTGAAACCTCGGATAATTGAACCTATTGTTTGAGACGGTGATCTCCGTTTCGTAGGGGCGTATTGACATACGCCCTTCGCTTCAATAATGGCAATTATTCCGTGAATATGATTGGGCATTATGACCATTTGATCGAGTTCAATATTGGGTCGCATTTTAGCAGTTTGCTCCCACTCCAGCAATACCAAATGCCCGAAATCATTTAACTTCACTTGGCCGTTATCCAATTGACCAAATAATTCTGTTCTCTGATGTGTGACAACGGTAACAAAATACATCCCCTCTCTGGAATAGTCATAATCTTTGAGCCGCATCGATCGGCGACGGCGAATTTCAGATTCTTCTTTCATTTATAATTGATCTTAGAATTTGGTCGGTTTAGATATTGGTGAATTTAAATGCATCATTTCATTCGGGCCGTTATTTTTATCTCCCAATTCATTTTTGGATTATAATAAATATTGGAAATATGGTCAAATTTAAACCGCGGAACGGCAGATCAAGCCGGTTGATGATCACACCCCAAGCGGGCCCGACCACAAGAATATAAAGGGGCCTACCAGTATCGCTCGATATGCACGGTGCCGGGGAGGCGGTTGGTGTGCTTGGTGTACCCTTCGGCCAAGGTTATCTCAAGCATCTCATCGACCATTTTGGGATTGCCGCAGAGAAAGATATGCGTGTTATCCGGCACGGGATGAAAATCCCAGATCTTATCGAGCGACCCGTCGCGCCATGATTCCTGAATATGCCCGGTCAGCCCTTTCCACGCCACCGGCTCGTCGTCGGGACGGCTGATTATCGGCAGATAGGCGAAATTGTCGCAGATATGCTGTAATGACGACAACTCGGAGCGGAACGGCAACTGCCAGGAGTGGCGGGCCCCGTGCACCAGTGCGAATTTTCTTTTACTGTGATTCAACCGCTCGGTGCGAAGCATGCTCATGAACGGCGCCAGCCCCGTGCTGGTGGCGAACATCAGGACATGGGCATCCTCGGGGACATTGCGAAGGGTGAAAATCCCCGACGGTTTCGGCGCGAACCAGAGACGAGCCCCCGGTTGCAGGGCAAACAGGCGGGGCGTGAGAAGCCCGTGCGGAACCAGCGACACGTAAAATTCAACGAAGTCTTTAACCATCGAAGCCGACGAGATCGAATAGGAGCGCTGAATAAGGCGATCGGGATCCGGTATTTCCTGCTCCGTGGTCGCATTATCGCACCGCGGGGAATCGGGCGGGAGCCCCAGCACGGCAAACTGCCCCGGACGGAAATCCGGCGCGGAACCATCCTCGGGAATAACCCGCATGATCATGGCGGAATCGGAAAGGTCGATTCGCTGACAGACTATGGCGTTAAGATCGGTATCCATAAAAAATCGGCCGTATAATGGACCGGTTTTATTGATACGAACTCAATTCAGAAAAATGGAAAGGAAATAATCATCCCGGGGAAATAATCAAATATCGATTTTTAGATACTTCCGCACCAGGAGGCCGATCCCAAAATTGAGGGCCGCCACCCCGAGCGAGATGGCCGCCATTTCCAGAAACCGCTTCCAGAAAGAAAGATTCTTGGCGATGGCGATATAGAAGTTGAAAACGAAAATTATCAGCAGGGCAAAACCGAGAGCGATACCGAGACCGACAAAGGGACTGTGGAAAGTGAAATACGGAAAAACCATCAGGAAGACCGCGATAATATAGGCGATACCGGTATAGAGACTCGATTTGAACGGGCTTTTGCCTCCTTCTTCTTTGGTCGAAAGATACTCCGACGCCGCCATCGAGAGAGCCGCCGCCACCCCGGTAATCAGCCCGGCGATAGCGACAATACGGGTATTCTGCAGGGCCAGGGTCAAACCGACCAGCACACCGGTCAGTTCCACGAGAGCATCATTCAATCCGAGCACAATCGAGCCGGTATAGGCCAATTCTTCCTGATCGATCAGGTCGAGCATCCGCTTTTCATGTTCTTCCTCTTCTTTGATGATGCGCTCCACCTGCGGGTCGAGTTGGCGCAGATCATTGTATGATGACTGCACCAGCGATTCGCTCCGCTCCATCAGGCGCACCCCGAAATTGAGACCGAAGAAACGGGAGAGAAAATAGAAAAAGAGCATTCTCAAGCGCCCCGGCCGGACATCTTCGGAAGTGAATTTCTTGAAAAAATTGTAATGAGCCAGTTCTTCGCCCGAAATTTTGGTCAGTGTCTGGCGGTCGTTTTCCCGTTTGACATGACCGGCCAAACGGCTGTAAATATGATACTCGGTGATTTCGTCTTTTTGTGCCCGAAGGATTTTACTTTTGACGCCCGGTTCAAGCATATCTCGTTCTTTCCGTTTCTATATAAGCCCAATGGCCGGAAATTTCAACCATAACAATTTTACCCGACAATATTCCGTCCCCCATCGACCACAATAAACTGCCCGCAAATCATGAGGGCCTGATCGGAACAGAGAAAAGCGGCGATCCGGGCAATATCATCCGGCTCGACAATCCGCCCCATCGGGGTGTGAAACTTGGCGTGCTCGATAACCTTATCGGCACCGGGAATGGAACGAGCCGACTTGGTATCGGCCAAACCGGCGAGAATGCCGTTGACCACGATTCCCTTGGGGCCGAGTTCGTACGCCAGCGAGCGGGTCAGCGATTCCAGCGCCCCTTTGGCCGGCCCGACCACGCCGTAACCGGGAATAACCCGCTGACCGCCGTCACTGGTGATACTTATGATTCTCCCCCAGCCGTTCATGAGCGGAACCGCTTTCTGGGCCAGTTGCAGAAGCGACCGCGCCGAGGCCGACATGGTGACCTCCCAGTACTTGGAGGTGGCGTCCATGACTGTTCCCGGAACGCCGAAAGCGGCGTTGGCAATAACAATATCGAGCCGTCCCCATTTGGATTTAATCTCGGCAAACATCGCCTCCAGCGCCTCCTCCCGGCCGACATCGGCCCGGACCGGAAAGGCCTCGCCGCCCAGTGATACGATTTCATCGACAACATTCTGGGCATCAGTCATACTGCGTCGGTAATTCACCGCAATTCTGACCCCCTCGCGGGCGAGGCGAAGCGCTATGGCGCGGCCGAAACCGCGGGCGGCGCCGGTTATCAATGCACTTTTTCCTTTTAATTCCGGATACATCAAATCCCCTCGAAAATTCTAATTTCTCAATTACTTCATTATAATACGGGTAGATCCAATAATGGACAACGGCAATCCCCAATTTAAATGCATTTGAAGGAAAATGGCAAGGATGAAATGGGGCTATTTCAATATAAGGAAACCCCGCCCTCGGATAGCCTGTCCGAGTTAACTTTAAGAGTTAATGGATGATAGGCGGGGTCTTGGGGTTATTTTCAACTTTGTTGCGGGGCCTTCGTCTTGCAGGTGGAGATTCCGAGAAGCTTGTATAAACCGCACCAGCTGATTACTCCGGTAAAAAGCGGCAGTATGCCAACTAATCCCCACCAGGACTTATAGATAAAGCCCAGCGCAATAATGACTATACCCAGAATAATTCTGAGAATTTTGTCAGCCGATCCTACATTTTTCTTCATTTTGGCCCTTCCTTTCATTTTACCCCGGGTCACCGATTCAGTTCCCGGCCGTCGAATTTTGCCAATTAAAAAAACAGAGAAAAGTCCCGGGAGTTCCGTCATTCGAACCTTAGAAATAAGGCGATGCCAAGTCAAAATAAAATTATAGTTTTGAACCGCCCTTTTTTTTATAATTATTCCGGTTCAGGTTATCCCAAATTCAAGGAGGACTTTAATGTTCAAAGAATTCAAAGAGTTTGCGATGAAGGGGAACGTGGTGGATATGGCGGTCGGTATTATCATCGGCGCGGCCTTCGGGAAAATCATCACCTCGGTCGTAAGCGATATCATCATGCCGCCGATCGGATTGCTTCTGGGAAAAGTCGATTTTTCCAGCCTGTTTGTCAATCTCTCGGCAGAGAGTTTCCCTACCCTGGCGGCGGCCAAAGCGGCCGGGGCGGCGACTATCAATTACGGTTTATTCATTAATACCGTCATCGATTTTATCATCGTGGCCTTCGCCCTCTTTCTGGTTATCAAGCAGATGAACCGTCTCAAACGGGAACCGGCGCCCGCCCCCGCGGTTCCCACCACCAAGGAATGCCCCTTCTGTTATTCCTCTATTCCGCTGAAGGCGACCCGCTGCCCCAATTGCACTTCTGAAATCAAGAGTTAAAAGCGGAAATAATTACGGCAGGAGTGAACCGCTCCTGCCGTTTAATTCAAAATATCAACCGAATTACCAGGAGGGCGGCTTATCCGTCGGGAAT
The DNA here is from genome assembly GCA_900498245.1 of Candidatus Zixiibacteriota bacterium. Lineage (NCBI taxonomy): Bacteria > Pseudomonadati > Candidatus Zixiibacteriota > Candidatus Zixiibacteriota bacterium. The sequence continues at coordinate 333,668 of LS998015.1, read as the reverse complement.
TTAAGGGCGAATGTGGTCCCGAACCCGATCTGGCTCGTGATTTCGACCGAAGCCCCGTGCCGCTCGATAATCTTACCGCAATTGACCAACCCGTAGCCGTGCCCTTTTGGTTTGGTTGTCAGGTGCGTCTTGAATATTCGGTCACGGACTTCCGGCTTCATCCCTTTGCCGTTATCGGAGATCGTGAGGCCGATAGAGCCCTGGTCAAACGTGGTGCCGACAATGATTATTCCGTCGCTCCGCCCGGTTTCGGCGATAGCATCGGCGGCATTATTGAGAATATTTATGACCACCTGGGCGATTTGATCGCGATCCATCACGATATCGGGCAACTGGCGGGTCAATTGCGTTCGAACGCTGATGCGGCTGAACCGTTTCTGGGAAACCACGAAAGAAAGAACATCGGTGACAACGTCGTTAATGTTTCCCGGGACCATCTGGACGTTGACCCGCGCAAAATCGGTCAGGCCCGCCGTGAACCGCTGCATGGCGCCGATATTGTCCATCAGTTTTTGCATGGTCGCCGCGGCCTTCTCCGGCCGGCCCCGTTCCATATTGAGAAGCGCCAGTTCCGTCCCGCCCTGAATGACGCCGAGGAAATTATTCAATTCATGAGCGATGGCGGAGGCCATCATCCCCTGCTCGGCGAACTTCTCCTGCTCGAACATCCGGCGCTCGTTCTCTTTCTGGTCGGTGATATCCTGCAGGGTGAGAATTTTTTCGCTGTCGGCCCCCGGCTGACTAATAAATGTACTGGCGCGGACGTTGAATATTCTCTCATGATCGTCACTCCTGATGATGACGGTGGTATGGAGTTTATCGTCGTTTTCCCCGCCGGCGGAACGAAGCCGTTCGACCCAATCCGGAAAATTCGCCTCGGGGAAGATCGTTTCCATCGCCAGGCCCACCGGAGTCTCATCGTACATGGTCCCTCCCAGAGAGGCGATAAGATCGACGGCCGTCTTGTTGGCGGTGCGCAAAATTTCCCGGGAATCGAAAACAAACATGGCCTGAGGGACGCTGTCGATAATACTGAGATAGCGCGTTTTCAGTTGTGACATCTCAGCATACAATAGTGAATTGGCGATAAGGGGTGTAATCGTCGTGACCAGGTCGCGGAGAAGCATCACTTCGGAATCTTTATAATCGACCTTCCCGATACGCGGGCCAAGCAGAATCAAGCCGATATTACGCCGATCCACGACCATGGGGGCAAATAGCCGGGCCTCCATCCGTTCCATCTCGATATAAAGGGCCGATTCCTTTCCAAAAGGAAAGTCCGCATCGCCCATCCGAAATGGACCGGGGTCGGTCATCAGAGTCGGCATGTTCAGAATTAGATTGAACGGCTCAAACCCTTCCGACAGGTTGCGGAATTTACCGGTGGCGGCCTTCAGCAAGCCAAAAGATTCGGATTCATTGGTGCGAATGGCGATGAGAGTACTGGTCACGCCGAATTGCCCGGCGATGGTGAGCGCCAGGGAATCGATCAATTTCTGGAGATCCGGGTCGCGGGCAAATTGCGATGCCAGTTTCGACAGCGATTCCAGAGCCAGAACTTTCCGTTCGTGCTCGGAAGAATGACGGGATATATCGACGCCGTCGGATGTGATATTCATGTTCATCAGGAAGGTGATCCCTGTTTGGCCCCGCAGATCGCCAGCGCCTCCTGCCGGGTCGCGGCCGTGGTCAGGAAATCGTGCAAGTCAAGGACCTGGAGAACATGGGCGATCGTCCCGGATAGATTGCAGAGAATAATATCGCCGCCGCTTTCCCGCGAGGTTTCGATGGTTCCCAGAATTGCCCCCACGCCGGCCGAAGATAAAAATTCCAGCCGTTCGCAGTCTATGATGATGTACTTGAAATCGCGTTCCTGGGCCCTTAAAATGGCCTGCACCAACTGCTCGGCGTTGTAGTTATCGAGCATATTCCCGAGCGTAATCAGGGAAATATGCCCGGTCAGTTCCTGCTCGGTAAATTTGTTTGAGTCCATATTATCGGCACCATTTTTTGTGTACTGTTAAAATATTGCCCCCGTTTTCGCCCCCGCGGTACACCAGACGATCCGCCAGGCGGCGGATCATGGCCAGCCCGAAGCCGCGGCGTTTCCTTATTTTCGCCGCCCGGCCGGCGTCGACATGAGCATCCACGGCGGTGGAATCAAAATATCGTCCCTTATCTTCAAATGTCATCATTATCTTTTCATAATCGGCAAAGACGACCACCCGGATTTGATCGGCGGCTTTCAGCCCGCTGTGTTGCCTGATATTGGTCGCCACTTCGTAGTAAATGGTGCGAAGTTCATGAATGGTCGTGGCCCCGGCTCCGATCTTTCCCAGAAACAGAATGAATTTCACAATCGCTTTATCGATCGCTTCCGCTTCGACCGCCACTTCCATCACATACGTTTGCGGAAGTTCGGCCGTCAGGGTATCCCAGTCATCCCGCGGCTTGGAAGTATTGACGGTCTCGCCGAATTCAAAGGTATGGGTCAAATCGAGAACGGTTAGAATTCGAAGCAGGGTCGGCGGCGGGTTGAGCAGTCGAAGTTCAATCTTCTTTTCCCGGCACGCCGTATTGGCCTGCCACAGCAGGTTGATATGATTGGAACTCACCTGTCCCAGCAGGGAACAATCCAGGAGAATTGTCCCCGGCCGTTCGGCGACTGCGGCTTTGAGGGCCTGCTCGAAAGACACCGTCTCGCTCGTCGTTAATCCCGCCGGAAGATTTATGACGCGGGAATTATTAATGGCCTTCGACATATACTTTTTCCCTCAATTCATTCGGCGGTTCCGCCTTCATGTCACCGTTCCATTTCATCGCCAGAAGCGTCATGTCATCGTTCTGAGGCGCCTCCCCGACAAAGGCCACCACTTTATTTATGACGTCACCGGCGAGTTCGGCCGCCGACAGCGACGCCGCTTCGGCGACCGAAGTCACCAGATTGTCCATGCCGTATTCGGCCTTGGCGGCATTCATCGCCTCATTGATGCCGTCGGTGTACTGCACCAGCCAGTCACCGCTCTCCAGAATAATTTCGCCGGATTCGATCCGTTTGTCGAACTGGTCGGTATTCATCATGCCCAAAGGATACCCTTTGGTTTTTATTAAACGGCAGGCCCCTTCGGCCGCCCGGTAATAGATAAGCGGATTGTGTCCGGCCGAGGCGAATTGAAAGCGGCCGCTTCTCTTATCGAGAATACCGTAAAACATGGTCACGAACATCCCCTTGCGGATTTCCGGCATCAGTTCCCCGTTGACGGCCGAAAGCAATCGGGCGGGATCGGCGAGACGCCGGGCATGCGATATCACGAGGTCGCGCGTCAGAAGCATGACCAGCATCCCGGGAAGCGATTTCCCCGATACATCCGCCACCACAAGGGCCAATCTATCATCATCGATATCGATAAAATCGTAATAATCGCCGCCGACCGTTTTGGCGCTCTGATACCGCCCGGAAAACTCGAATCCCCGGCCGCTCGGATATTTCTTGGGCAGGATATTGAGTTGAATCTCCCGGGCGATTTCGAGTTCACGGGTCATCCGCTCCGTTTCAACCATCTGCTTCCGGGCTCGATCCAGACGCTCGCCCATCACCCGCAACGTCTCCGCCAGGTACCCGAATTCATTATGCGTTTTTACCGGGATATCGAACCGAATATTGCCGACATCGACTTTGCGCAGGGCCTCGGTGATAAGTTGAAACGGCCGCAGGCGGTTGCTGAGAATGAGCATCGTCAGCGGGACGCCGATAAGAATCATAACTACGGTTATGATCGCCATCGTCATGAGGGCCGATTTCCTGACCGCTTCGATGGAGCGAGTTGATGATCCAATTCCCAGCGTCCCCAGTGTCACTCCCTGCTCCGTAATAGGAACAGCCATAATAATGGAATCATCGGTCATCTGCAGGACCTCGCCGTTACGCAAGCGGTTGGAATAGGCATCGGACCGGGTGAGCGTCAGCCGTGACGAAGATATTACTTGCTTCATGTCGGTATGGGCCAGAAAGCGTCCCTGCTTGTCGGCGATGCCAACCCAGCCGCAATCGGGGTTGTCGGCCATAAGTTTTTTGCATATATCGGTCAACATCAGGACATCGGGGCCGTCGGCGGCAATCATCTGTTTCGAGGCCGCGCCGGCATAAGAGCGGGCCTGGGCCAGAATTCGATCGACCACATTGTCCGTGACCGTCACCACCATCTTATTGGAAATAACCAGACCGGTAATAATCATCAGAAGCAGGACCAGGCCGCCGAGATACAGGGCGAACTCGCGCCGTATGGAGCGGTCGTATTTCGACGGTAACGGCCAGTCTTCGAAAAGATGGTCTTTATGTTCAGTTGCCATCGGAGAGTTCCTTCAGTTTATCAATTTCATTCCGGGTGCGACGGGCATAGGCCGCGATTTCCGTATTGTCGGGCGCGATGGCCAGCGCTTTCTCCCATATTTTGAGAGCCTCGTTCATCTGATTCCGGCTGTACAGATCGACCCCGACAAATCGGTACACCTTGACCAGGTATTCGCGGACCGCCTGATATCCGGGAGCGAGACGATCGACTTCTTCCCAATCTTTCATCGCCTGCGGCAAATCACCGCGGTTGAAAGCGGCCCGACCCTTTTCATACATATCCGCAACCTGTTTCTCTATCTCGCGGCTGAGCGGCGCCGGTGTAACTTCGGTCACTGCCGCTGCCGCACGGAAATTTTCTTCTTCCCGGCGGCACTGCTGCCGCAGCGCCAGGCACCGGTTCTGCCCGGGGAAACGAGTCAGCGCCGAATCGAGGAGCCCGATAGCGGTACGGTACTCCTGGCGGGCCATGGCCGCTTCGGCTTCGTAGCGGAACAATTCGAATTCCGCTTTCTTAAGGGCCTGCTGGGCCAGCGGATTATCCGGCGCCACCTGATTAACGCTCCTAGCCGCCGATAGTGCTTCGTCATAGCGGCCGTATCCGATCAGGGAATCGATAATGAGAACTCGGTGTTGAACAAATTCCTGGCGGCGGCTCAATTCCGACGAGGCTCGGCCGGCCTTTTCATGCAGGCCGATCGCTTCAATATTGCTCGAGTCGAGCGCCAGCGCCAGGCCGGCAAAATACTGACAGCCGAGATAATCGGATGCCGACAGGCGCACCCGCGCCGAATCGAGATGCATCGCTACCGCCGAATTTCTCTCGCGCCGGGTGATCTGCTCCTGAACCTGCGCCAGGAGGGAAGCGGACTCGGTCGTATCGATACCGCTGCTGCGCGACAAGAAGAGGGCGCGGTCAAAATCGGAATCGGCGGTGCGAAGATCCCCTGATGCCAGCGCCGTCTTGCCGCTCGCGAGCAACTGCGACGCCAGTTCGATATTTTGTTTTGTCAGACGGTCATTCATGGCCCGGCTGAACGCGGCTTCCCGCTCGCGGGTACGATTCAGCCGCCGTTCGGTGGCCGGTTTTCCAACGGCCGTGGTCAAAGAAATCATATGCAGGGCCCCCATATCCCGGTCCACCACGGCGTAATCGACGCTGATCCCGTGATACGCCAGCCCGACCCCGCCGGAAATCAGTTTGCCCCTGAGACTGCCCCGCAATTTAAGCATATCGAGTATGGAGTATTCCAGTCCCAATGACGGATCCGCGTCGGCGAGATCCGTCTTCTGAAATCCTCCCGAAACTTCCAGATATTGACGGCTCGAGCGATTCGGCATGATTCTTGTACTCAGACCGATCTGGTACTGCGCCGGCGACTTCACCTCTTCATCGACCAGTTTCATCGACGGTGCAATGATGTTTCGGGCGACCACGCTGACCGTTACATAATGGCACCATGCGAACGGAGAGCCGATTATTTTCGATACGGCGATATCGAGACCGGGACTTGACGTTGCCTTGTATGATCCGACGGTATGATTTTCCATTGAGACGGCCAGCCCGAGATCGAGAGAACCGACCGTCTGCCCGTACGCCAGACGGAAACCGAGCCGATTGTCATCGAAGGTGCCGGTCAGCAGATTGGAGGCGTCGCGCTCTTCGATATTGTCCACCCCCAGCCTGATAACGCCGATCCCGAATGAGCCCCAATCGAGGGTCGGGATCACGATGCCGAGATACTGATAGGCGATATCGGCATCATACAAACGCGTATGAAAACCGGTCAGACTCAACTGCTCACTGCGGGCGAGCCGGGACGGGTTCCAGTATGGGGCAGTGGTGTAATCGCAAGTCGCTATATCGGCGGCTCCCAGGGCCAGATCACGCGCTCCCACCCCCGAGGCTAAGGGGGACGTCGTTCCCCCGCTCTGCCCGAAAGCGGACACTGACATGAGAAGCACCGCCAGGACCATGATAATGAAAACTCTTTTCCTCATCTTACCACCGCAATCTTTCTTCGGAAACTCTCGACCCGGCCCGATAGATAGTTGGCCGTAATCTGACAGAAATAAACACCCGGCTGCACCAGGTGCCCGTCGCCGTTCCGGCCGTCCCAGGTATCGGACTGGTTGCTTCCCGCCGACCGGGGGGCATGACCGGCCACATGAAAAACCAAATCTCCAGTAATCGTAAAAATATCTATATCGACCGCGGCATCCTCGCCAAGCACATAGCCGATCGTGGTAATTTCGGACCTAACCGGGTTGAAGGGATTCGGGTAGTTTGTGAACGACGATTTCAATTCGGCGGCCGTGATCGAAATTTCGCCCGCTTCGTAGGGATAAGTTTTTCCCGGAAGCACCGTATATACCGCGGACGCCAGGCTTTTGTCTATCAAGCGCAGGAAAGACGAATCGGCAAAGGACAGGACAAAATTATCGGCAGGAGCGGTCCCGGTCAAATCACAGGTCAATTTAATCGCGACACTGTCCCCGCGGCTGATTACAAACTGATTCAGAGCTTCGATATCAATTGCATTATTGGCCAGCAGACTGTCACGGCCTATTTCGGTACCGTTGATTAATAGGTGAACCGCTTCGACCGAAATACTATCATTATATCCGGCGCCATCCTCTCCACGGCGAATCAGTTGAGCGCCAAAACCATCTATCTCAACCTGTCCCACCGGCGACAGCGAATTGTATGTGAGCGAGCCTTCGAATAAGGTGACCTGCCGGCTTCCGGCCGGGGCCATGCGGACCGGCTGGTGCGAGTGCAGGAGCACCGGGCGGCCGGCCGGCATCAGGATGGAAATCGGTGCCGTCATATAGGGAAATTCCTGCGAGCAATTCGGGGCGGGAGTTGCCCCCGGAACATGCTGACTGTCGCTGACATCGGCCGTGAAAATATCATTGAGCGCCAGAATCTCAAGGGCAAAATCGGAGTAGGGAACATCGGGGCGCAAATCGGCATACAGACTCACGGTGGCGGAGTCGCCCGGAGCGAGCGCTTCACCGCTACTTCCGAACGGGACCCGCAGCATTCCGGCGCCGAGCGGGAGAAGTGATCCGTACTGCATGACGCCGCCATCGACCCGAATCCCGATGCGGTCGAATATATTTGTCGGCTCCAGCGGCAGGCCGCCGCTGTCGGTGATTTTTATTATCGCGCCGGTGAGACGAACGCCCGAATACTGCTCCGAAATCGGATATGAGGCCGCCAGAGAAATCAGGGGCACCATATCGGCGCCGCCCGCGACCGAAGACGGCGCAATACAATTGAGGCAGACAAAGAGCGGTTCCGCCGGGAACCGGAAAGCGCTCCACGAAGAGATAATCGGGAAAACCGTGCCGCTGGCCAGTTCCGTATCGGTGATTGTCAGAAGAGGCGAACCGGTGTTCAGATCGCGCGCCACGAAACAGGTGCTGTCGGAAATTTGAAGTTTGAATCCGGAAGCCGTGGCGGCCGATTTAATCGATACTTCTATATATAATGAGTCTATTTCTTCGGGATTCAAATTGAGCGGCGCCGAAAGCGAAATCTGCTGGGGCGAATAATCCTGGGATAAGGGCGTCAGATCCCCGACCAGATAATTTTGCCTGCGGATCGTAATCCGGTCGAACAGGTCCCCCGCCGCCAGCGGTGCCCCGGACGAATCGACCACCGCGAGAGTCAGTTTGGTGATCTGCGCAGCCGAACTGCCGGGCAGACCGGTATGACGGAACACCAGCTTCAAAACATCGACCCCCTGCTGGAGGAAATTAACCGTCGGCAGGGTGCACGATTCGGCCGATACCGCCACCTGCTGCGAGGGCGCATCGACCCGGGTCGGCGAGGTCCGGATAGGATAAATTACACCCGCCGCGTGCGGTACAACCTGGGAGGTGTTATAATCTCGGAACGGTACCCAGGACGCGCTGTCCACCGAAATCATGAAATTCGCGACCGTCGCGTCGGTTGCGATGTCAACCATCAGCATTAAATTCTGCATCGTCCCGGGGAGAATTATCAATGGCGAATTGAAGGAGAATAGAATATCGGACTGACTCGGCACGGTCTGCACCACCGAAAGGATTTCCAGACCGGTGGCGACAACCATGCGGCTGAAAAGATTGGCGGCGGCAACCGGATTCCCCTGCCCGTCGATGACCCGAAGTTTCAAACTTGATAGCGTCAGTGGCGCATAATTGCTGCCGGTGTCGGGATGCGGGCACGACAGGTTCAGCGGGAAAATATTGGTCTGTCCCTTGGTTACGGCGGTCGGGCTGGTATTCAGAAGGGACAATAGAACCGGCGAAATACCGCGCTGAATCGACACCGTCGGCGTCTGCACTACGACCGAAGAGTCGCCGGTCGAAAGGGCGCGGGAGCGAAGCCGCCACAATACGTCGCCGTCGCCCAGAGCCGTGAAATAGTAATGACAGATAAATATTTCCGACGATGGCAGGTTGACTGGGCCGGCGGTACTGCTGTCAAGGCGCACCAGTTGGGGATTTATTGTCTCGACAACTTCGGCGAGAATCGAATCGAGTTGCCCCGCCGATTTATTCGTAATCGCCATCGCCACATCTATTCCCTGCCCCACCGAATAACTGGAACGAAGCGGCTCGATTGAGACCCGCAGGTCCGACGCCGACACCGTGAAGGTTCCCGAAGCCGTCAGCGATGAGTCGATCGGGCCGTCGTTATATGACTGGTAACTGCATCCAAGGACGGGAATGGCTCCGCAGAAGGTGGCTCCCGAAAGCGCTTCTGTCGGGACATCGCCCGTTATCATCAGAACCGGAGCCGGGCCGGAAATCGGCATCGCCAGGCTTTGCGCCAGCCAGCTTCCATTATTATATATAAATGTTCCGGCTTCAATATCGCCCCCGTCGAGTTTAAAATCGCCGTTGACGTCGCGCCATAATTTGAGATTCGCAATCGAGGCGGTATCGGCGGTGCCGAGATTTTCAAGCGTGATTTGGTTCAATTGGTCATTCTGATCCCCGTTGTAAGCGGGGGTGAAAACCATCAGGACCACATTACTGTCCCCCGGAGAGAGCGACCGCCCGTTGGGGCCGTGCAATTGATATTGACGCCTTATGGAGCCGTCGATCACCAGATGGCCCTCGCCCGAAAGCGGCAGGTCGCCGTTGAGATTGACCACATCCGAAAAGACAAAATCGGACGGCTGCACGACCGATACCGCGAGACTGTCGGCATCATTCAAGTCGAGCGGCAGATCGCAAACCACGAAGAAATAAGCCAGCGATTCGGAGGCCAGCGACGCTTTGAATCCCTCGATTTTCAATATGCCGTCGGCAAAAAGCCCCGTTCCCATCAATTGATCATTATCGAAAACGCGATTCTTATCGATATCCCAGTATAAAGAAACTTGCCCGAGTTCATGGTCGGCAAAATCGGGCGTCCCCACCGAGTACGAATTATTCGTGAAGGTAACCTGGGTCAAGGTCTTGGTCTGGTCCAGATACCCGTTATAGAGAGCGAAAGCCATGACGGTATGGCCGGAGGAGCCGGGGGCCACCACTTTGGCGCCGGTCGGGATTGAAATAGCCGTAATCCGGTTAGACGGGAAAAGCAGAAGCGAGGTGGCGTTTTGCACCGCGGCGTCATCGGGACCGGTGGTGCCGGAGAGATACTTTGCCCCGGATTGCATTATTCCAAACCGGAGCGTTCCGCCGTACGACTGCAATGCATTGACACTTACTGTCACGACAAAACGATTCGACGGCAGACTAAGGGCGGCGCTGATGCCGTCCAGCCGCCAGTGTTCGCTGACCGCCTTGAAGGCCCCGATCAATACGTCATCGGTACTATATCCGTTACCGGTAAGATCCTGCCACAGCCGGATATTATCGAAAACTGATTTGTCGGTGAGAGAACCGGTATTAGCCAGATTGATTTCCGTCAGGCGGTCAATCGCATAACCGTTGCGCGGAATTTCGAAATCCAGAACCGGCTGGTTGCTCAATCCGGCATAGAGATTGGTGACCGGCAGAGAATGCACCGTGACGGCCGCGGCCGGAAAGGCATTTATGGTAAAAGTCACCGGATTGGCCAGCGGGAAGGTCCCGCTCAGGCGAACCGGCTGAGCGCAGATTATAGCCGAGGTGTCCGCCAAAGCAAAAGCGATCGTATTGGCATTTTTGGCATTGCGCAAACTCAATTTGGCCGCCACCATGACCGTGCATGTACCGCCCCCGCTTGATAATTCCAGATCGGAAATATTGAAAGTCGCCTTGCCCAGCGCCAGAATACCCGATGCCAGCAACGTATCCGCCGCTGATATGGATGCAGGATCGTTATCCCGATTCCGGTAGAGATAGACCGAATCGATCTGGCTGGCGATCTGGGCGCCGGTTCCGCCTGCCGGATCGATCCCGACAAAAGTGAACGAGCAGGTATTGAGCGTTACATTATCGGAATAGCCGTTGGTCAGAGTCACCGCCAGCATCGGCCCGCTATTGAGACCGGGCACACAGGCCCGGGTCGTAATCGGAACCGCTTCGACCAGAACCGCTTGGGTTCCGGCGATAGTAAGAATATCCGGACAAACCACGGCTTGATCGAGAGGCCCGTCATTATCGGACATCACCCTGATTCCCTGCATCGGAATTTCAAGATTGATTGTCGCCCCGTCGCGTGAAAATCGCGCGATCCTCGATGCGACATACAACCGGTTGGAAACATTATTGAGAGCGAATGTCAGACCGCCCCGCGACCAGTTTTCGCCATTGAAGACCAGCCGCCCGAGAGGAATCTCATTGGCCGCACCGTTCCAGATACCATCGCCATTGTCGGCAAAGAGTGACAGGGAGTCAAAATCGGTCACGGTCGCAGATCCGCCATTTTTAATTTCCAGCCCGATCAGGGTATCGGATTGATACCCGTTCCGCGGCAGGTCAACCGCCAGGCAGAGCGCCATGCTGTCCGCCCATCCGACTGCCCTGTTCCCCATCGGCACAACTTCCATCTGGCCGGCCACCATACCGTCAACCTCGGTGACGCCGATGGAATTCGAAAGAGCCGGGCCGGCGACTATGGTATAATCGGCCGTTTCAATATCGACTCCGGGAATAAGCGCGATATCAACTGAGTCGCCGTCGCGGGCGTATCGTGCCGACCGGGCCGTGACCATAAATGTCCGGCCGCTGTCCGGCGCAATATCGATCGCGGGTACGGTGAAAGTCATCTGGTCGGGCCCATACAAAGTCTCTCCCAGTAAGGAATCGGCTGCCGTCCGTACCGAATCGCCGTCGGTATCGAGATAAACCCGCGCCGCCACCATATTGCCCGCCAGTTCATCGATCGTTCCGGCGCCGGTGGACAGGTCGCGGATCGTTATCGAAGTAATCGTCTTTATTTGCGTGAAATAATTGTCGATGCTAAATTCGGCGATTGTCGCCTCATCGCCGTCGGGCTGAATCTTTTGGTTGCCCGCCGGTATGGTGGTGAAAAATAACTCTTCTACCCGTAAATCCAGGGTAGTGTCGGCTATCCCGGCCGCTTCATTTTCGGCGGTGACGGCGCCGATACCCGGATGTTCCGCGATATAGCGGCCGCTACTGTCGATTTTGCCGATTAACCCCAGCGCTTTCCAAATAATATTGCCCGGCGATGTGGCATTTCCGGACCCGTCAAGGCCGACCGCTATAAATTGAATGGTATCACCTATTCCAACTGCAACGGAATCGGGTTCGATATTAATCGATGCCAGAGCCCCCGGCGTTACAATAACTTGACCGCTGGAGTCAGTGAACCCGCCCGCCGTCACCACAATTCTTCCCTGGCCGACCGAAGCGGCCGTAAATAACCCCGAACCGTCGATCGTGCCGATACCGCCGGAGACACTCCACGCTGGAACCGGCTGCGGATTAAGAACATTATTGTCGGCATCAAGGGACGTGACGGCGAAAGTAAGCGTATCGCCGGCCGTCAATGTGACCGTCTCCGGCTCAAATAATAATGATGCGGCCTCGCCGGAAATTACCGTTATCATTCCGCTGGTATCGGTCATTCCCGAGGAATGGAGTATGGCTACTTTGATGTCGCCCAATTTATTGAGCCGAAGTTCTGTATTCGTTCCGACAGGCGGCGTCAGCGAGGCGACCGAATCCGGCCCAACGATGCTCCAATCGACTGAAACATCGCCTATCAGGGCGTCGGTCAAAGTATAGCCCCGGGCATACAAATGCGTGGTGTCGATATCGGACGAAAGATCCACCGAATCGACCGGAGTCCCGTCGAAATATTCAATCCGGACATGATGCAATCCCCCGGCGAGAACCACCGAAACATATCCCGAATCACCAAAGGCATTGTACGAAGCCTTAACCCAGTAATTCCCCAGAGGCCCGGCAGTATATAATCCGGAGGCACTGATATTGCCGACCAAATCCGTGGTGGACCACGAAACGGAATCGGTAAAGTCGCCGATCAGGTTGGAGTCGATATCATAAAGAAACGCGGCATATTGATAGGTTAAAAGGGTTTGAACAATATTGGTGGCGGGAAGAACCTTCAGATAGGCCGGGGCTCCGGCGGTGACCGTTATCGTATCACTGGTCGCCATAAACCCCAGATCACTTTCGACCTGAATTATTCCTTGGCCCGTCCGTTGCGCCGTGAATAGTCCCGAAGAATCGATGTCCCCGATATTTCCAATGACCGACCAGGTCAGATTTCCGGTTTCGGAAACTTCAATGGCATTTTTATCCCGCCCCAGAGCCGTGAAAATTTGGCTGGTTCCGGCGGTGATAGTAAGAGTGTCAGGTGAAATCGATAATCCGGTCAGCACCCCCGGCCGGATATAAATAAGATCGGTCTGCGCGGTTACACCCCCCAGGTCGGAATTGACCACTATCCGCCCCGATCCGGTGCCGATCGGCGTGAAAAGCCCGCCGGCATCGATATTCCCCGTGGCGAAAGTATGCGACCACAGCAGGTTTCCCCTCGGTGCCGGACCGTCGGCGCTGTCATAAGCGATAACATCGAACTGATATGCGGAATCGGCGCAGAGCGTATCTCGTGACGGTACAATCTCCAACCGAGTCAGTTCGCCGGTCTCAAGGGCCCCGATGTCGGGCCGCAGTCCGGTATAGACGTAATCGAGATTCATGCCGGCGTCGATGGCCGGGGATCCGAAATTAAGATGAAAATCACCCGAAGCGGTATCGACAAAGAGCGGGTCGGCAATCGTTCCCCCCGCGGAATCGACCGCCCCGCCGAAATACTGTCCGGATTTATTGTCCCAGAGAAGATTGAAGGCGCAGATATTTCCCGCGACCCCGGCGATACCGAGATTGCATGATACGGCGACATTGTTTATGATGCGCGCGGTTGCCTCATTAACCTGAATACTTACCCCCGAAAGAGCATCATAGACGGTATTACCGTAAAAGCGGTTATATTTGGCTCCTTTTATATTATAAATTCCGTATGATTTGGCACGGGCAATGACATTTCTCTGCACCAGATTATAAGAGCCGTCCACGCGAATGGCAACCGTTCCAATATCATGCAAATAGCAGTCGGTGACAATACTGGAATCCTTTTTAATAAAAATGCCGCTTTTGACGGCGCCGGCCATTTCTATATTTTCAACTATGACGCAAGATTCTTCCAGCAGCAGCCATGGATCATCGGTCACCGTTCCGGTAATCAGGGGCCGTCCGCCGAATCCTCGATAGACTACGGGAGCCGACCCTGTGCCGCGGGCCTTTATATCGATCATTTTTGTTATCTCATATGTTCCGGGCAGGATATTTACCGTATCCCCCGGTTCCATACGAGCACTGTAGTTATCGATTGATAACCAGGCGTCCGACGGTGTTAGTCCACTGGCGGCATCATCACCGGTCGGCGATACATAATAGACGGTGGCGCCGGCAGGCGCCACTATCGTCAGAAAAAGAATAATTATTTTTAGAAGCCTGGAAGTCATAACTCGGTTATTTTTAAAGCCTTTAGCCTTGTCCCTTTTAGATATTTTTATCGGCCGAAACAGCGGGGGACTTAAACATCTTTAGCCCGCAAAATCTGTAAATTTCCCTATATCAATTTCGATCCGATGATTTCGGAATAGCCGGTGAAAGAGACCGTTTCAGATTGAAACGCCGTTTTCTGTCAGGCAACCTGCACCCGTAAAAAGTGTTTCGTCGGAACAAGGATTTAATTTTCGGAATTGTCCTCGAAAATCGGCGCCCAATAATTTTTTATCGGGTGATTGCGGATGAAAATGACCCGAATTATAAAAAAATGGGCACCCCGGTCCGGATTGAATATTTCCGAATCGAAATGCCCTTATTTGGCCAAATCTAAGGTCTATTTACCCGGATGAAAAAACGCTTCCGGCGGCACCGACTGCTTCTTGATACCGGGACCCCGGTACGATAGCGAAAGCGCCTGCCCGCCCTTGGCCTGGAACATGAATACTCTAATCGGATGAAGTCCCGCCTTCAGGGCAACCTCGCATGATACTTCGCCATCGCCGTGAATCCCGTCATTATCAGCGATCGCGGAATCGTCGACCATCAGGCGGCTCCCGTCATCGGACCCGATAAAGAAGTCATACAATCCGTCGGTCGGGACCTTGACAAATCCGGTGAAAACCAAGGCGTAATCCTCGGGACGGGCAAAGCCGGGAATCGCCACCGTGCTCCAGACCGTGTCCTTGACCGCGGTCAGCGAATCGAAATTCGGCAGTCTCTGCCATTCCCCTTCGTAATAAATGCACTTGAGGCCGGGCACCGGCTTCTTTACCGTCACCGGATCGCGCGGCGCCAGTTTCTTAAATGTGACCTCTGTTACATGCCTGTCATCGGTCCCCGGCAGAAAAGAGCGGGCCTTAAGAGTGGTCGTCTCCTTGACGGTAACCGGACCGGCATAAAGCGGAGAGTTTTCTGTCGGCTCACCCGAATCAAGCGTGTACCGAATAGTCCCGCCGGGAACGGGGCTGTCCATCTGCACCATCAGGGAATCGATAAAACTTTTCCGCTCCGCTTTTATCCGGGCGAAAGAATTATTCGCTCGGTCGGACAAAGCCGTCGCCGGACGGAATACGGCATCACGTTCGACTCCGGCCGTCGCCGCCATGATTTTGATTCTTGGATTATCCGGCAGTTGCACCGTTGCGTTACCTTCCGGAAGAGCCAACTCCAGACAGAACATATTGGTGTATTGATATGCTCCATTGGCGCTATCGTTGTGACGGTGTGTGCCGGTCCAGGCGACCGGAGTTTGAATTATGTATGACGGTTCGATTTCCCCCTTGTTTTCCGCCAGACCGCCGAAAACCAGCCGATTGTTCCATTGCCCCAGAAATTCGGCGTAATCGGGCACCCAGACGGAATCCACTGTCTTTTTATTTGCCCCTGTCAATTCAAACAGACCCCGCGCCGGGCCGCCGACCGCCGCCGCCAGGATATACAGCCTATTGTATGAACCCGCCGGAATCTCCAATTTTTGTCCCTGCGAACTCAATACATTTTTGGCTCCGGCATTCTTGGGGCCGGTGACAAACGGTATTCCCAGATAATTTACCGTATCCGGGAGCAACTCCCCGACCAGCGTGTGCCCCTGACCGTCGAAATCGCCGTCCTTCCGGTTGTCATCATAACTTACCCCGTCGAGATTGTACGGTAAAACCACCGAGGCGTATTCCCCCGCATATTTCACTTGGGGCGAATTCCCCCCGAGCCGCACCGCGTACGCTTTCGGCTGATACGCAGAGAGCGATACCAGAAGTTGTCCCTTAAGAACTTCCGCCGGGCCGATTTTTTCTTCCAGCCCGTTGACTTCGTATGCCTCAATCACCGGGCGAATAAACTGCACCGAAATTTCTTCCGCTCCCGTTCCGTTTAACTCGCGCACCCGGATAATTAGAGCGTCCCCTGTTTCTGATTTTTTCATGGCGCTAACCAGGATCGATGGCTTCTCCCTTTTGTCTTTGCCATGACCGACACTGACAATTGAAACTTCCCGGCCGAGCGCTCCGGCATGGCTCGACGGCTGGAATGATATAAGCGGCTGATTGAAACGGGCCGCCGCCTCGACCGCGCCGCCGTCGCGCCAGTCGCCGCCGTGGGCCATGATGGCATAGGCAAATTGGTGGTGCCCCAGATCCTGCGAACTTTGATCCCCCACCCACGACCAGGAGTCATACACGCCCGGCGTATGAATGAGCGAAAGGCGCAAAGTGGCCGAATCGGGATGATCCCAACCGTACTTGCAGTCGTTCATAACCGTCACGCCGTACCGGCCATCCTGCGAAGTCATATCGGCCCATTCCTGAGCCGGGACCTCGTACAGTTTCGGCTGATTCAAACCGCGCTTGATTGTTCCCAGACCCAAATCGTAGGTAACACTGTCGCTATATGAATTGAATTTGAACGCCGCTTTCAGGAGGGTCTCTTTTTCGTACCAATCGACCTCGTTGGCGATATCGATTCTATCCGCGGCTCCGCCTGAATAAAGACTGATGACCGACTTGAATTCCGATTCTCCTTCATGACGAATAATTTCCAGACTGGCCCGCACCGGCCCCCATTCCAGAATCCGGATTTCCGGTTTTCCGCCGACATAACCGACCGGCGCGGCGATGATATCATCATACTGAATTTCCCAGGCTGGCCATTGTTTCGGTTTGTCATGCAGAAGTTGCCAGCGAAGCGGCGACGACAAAAGATGCTGTTTCAGTAAATTGTCATAGATATCGGATATATCCCCGGTGCTGTCGATACTCACGACATACCGCTCGCTGCCCAGCACCTGATTTGAGATATTGAGAGTATTTTTAAATTTCGAAGCGCCTTTGGCCGGGATTGCATCGAACACCCCGTATCCCGCCGACGGTATCTTGGCCAGAAATAATATTTTCAGACTGTCACCGTATGATGCCAGAATTTGTGACGGGGTTTCCTTCCCTGACGGGTCAAAAACTTGTATCGCCGAGGGGGCCGGGCCGTCGAAAACAACGGTCGCCTCGACCGCATCTTCGCGCTCGACCGCCAGAGGATTATATACCACGATCGGGGTTCCTTTGACCTTTGTGTTGAGAGCCGATGAAACCGCCTCGGACGCATTTTCCAGAATGGCGCCGAGACGATTCTGGCAGAGGATTTCATCGTTCCACGAGAATTGATACGCCTCGGGAATGCTGGTGCCGGTCAGATCGTCGTGGAACTGGTGCCACAAAAAGCGGATCCAGTTCTCCTTGAAGGCCTCGCCCGGATACTTATAATCCGTATTCAGCACCGCAAGAACCGCCGCTTTTTCGGCGGCCTCGGCCAGAAGTTCATTTTTCCGGTTCCAGCGCTTCATCGCCGCCTGGGAACTGTAGCACCCGACACCGTGACGGGTCATCAGAAGTTCCCCTTTGTACCGTGGGAGATGAATGGTACTGTCTTGAGGAATCAAATCGGCCAGATCGTCGGACCCGATATTTTTCACGGTAAGCGGGCCTTCGCTCTTTTCGGATTTGGCCAGCCAATCGACCGACAGGGAATCGGGCGCCCCGCCGACATCGCCGGTCCCGAAATACATATAATCGGCATAGAGGCCGCTCCGCGCCCCCTGGCTGTCGATTTTCGCCCGCCAGAGCGTGTCACGGCTCAAATCGGCCTTGATCTGGGTAACATAAGCCCCCGGATTTAAGGCCGATACCAGCGTCGAGCCATCGATCCCTTCCCACAGCCCGATATCGAACGGCACCCCCACCGACGATCCCCAGGAAAGTTTCTGGGTCGAAAAACTCTTGATTCCGCAATGGGCGCCGATCGATGGCAACGTGTAGCCGAAACCGAAACAGTCCGGCAGAAGGATATCCTTGCTCGTCTTCCCGAATTCCTCTTTGAAATATCCGTTGCCGTATAGCGCTTGCCGCACCAGTGACTCCATCGACGGCATATTCACATCGACCGGATCGACCCAGCACCCGGCCAGCCGCCATTGTCCCCGGTCGATATACGGCTTCAGGCGCTTGTACTCTTCGGGATAGTACTCCTTATAAAGCATGTACTTGAAGGCCCCCTCGAAACTGAAAACATAATTGGGGTACAAGTCCATCAGTTTGAAATTATCCCGGAACGTGTTGGGGATATATTCGTCGATCGTATTCTGAATTGTCCAGCGCCACTGCGTGTCGAGATGCGAGACCCCGACCACATACAACCGGCGCGGTTTCTGAACCGGCTCGTCGCTCTGGGCGAAACCGTTCGCCATCGTCAGCGCCGTCACCGCGGCGGCAAGAAGTACTGCCAAATATTTGCGCATACACCAATTCCTCTTTTTAATAATCCGTTAAATACTCTTGAAGAATTTTATCTTAAATCCCTGCTGTTTCATCCGATCCAGAAGTACCGCTCCCAAAATAACCAGACCAAGAACTACCTTCTGCGTATAGGTCTCGACATTGGTCAGGTTCATCCCGTTCTGTATGACGGCGATAATGAAGGCCCCGATCAGGGTTCCGAATATCCGCCCCTCGCCCCCGCTCAAACTGGTTCCCCCGACCACCACCGCCGCGATTACATACAATTCATAGGTCAGGCCGTAGGTCGGGGCCCCGCTTCGCAACTGCGACGCCATAATTATCCCGCCCAGACCGGCCAGTATTCCGCAGAGAGTATAAACAAAAAATAGTATGCCGTTGACCCGGATCCCCGCCAGCCGCGCCGCTTCCATGTTCCCCCCGACCGCATAGATGTACCGCCCCAGGGTCGTCCGCGACATCACCAGTTGCGCCAGAATATACAAAATTACCATCAGGATAACCGCGTAAGGAATCTTCAAAAACGGTTCTGCGCCGCGGCCGAGAAGAATGAAATTTTCCGGAAGTTGATAAATCGGTTTCCCCTGCGAGATAATATACGCCACTCCCGCCGCAACCTGCATCATCGCCAGCGTGGCGATAAAAGGCGGAATACGGAAACGGGTGATCATCAGCCCGCTGAACGCCCCGGTCGCACCGCAGATCGCCATGGCGATCAGACTGCAGAAAATCATCACCGCACCGGACGCCCCCGCTCCTCCCATTTTGCCAATCAGCCAGGCCGCCAGAACCGCCGACAGCGCGATCAAACTCCCCACCGAAAGATCGATCCCCGCCGTGATTATCACCATCGTCATGCCGATGGCGATAATCGCTATCACCGTAATCTGGTTGGCCACATTGCGAAGGTTGTCGGCCAGAAGAAAGGTCGGCCACCGCTCCGACGGCGGCGTAAAGAGGGGCCGGTCGGCTATCGACGCAAACTGCGACTGGATATTCTGCACCACTGGAAGGTAATTTTCGGTGGTAATCAAATATTGCGGGGACCAGCCCGAATCGGACAGCGCCGTCATCCGCGCCTTTATAAATGACGGTTCCCCCTGTATGATCTGGACCTTCCCGGCTCCGGCGCTCTCGAAAAGACTTGCGAGTTTTCCGGCAAAGAGACTGTCTTCTGCATTATCGCGGGCTATGACCCAGGCGCCGGCAAGCGAAACATTTCCTTTTTTTAATTTATTGAAAATCTTTTCGGCCGCCTTCGTTCCGGTCGGATGCTGTTCCTGCACGGTTAAAATGGAAAAAAGAATGACCAGCAGGATAAGTATCGCGAGCATTCCGTAATCGGAAACAAAGCGGCGGAATTTCCCCTGACTGTTGAATCTATTCTTATCTTTTTCCCGATTGCCCATTTCTCATACCGCCAGTGCCATGACATCTTCCTGCGACGCTTTTCTGACATCGATTATCTCCCCGGCGATTTTTCCTTCTTTCATCACGATTATCCGGTCGCTGATTCCCAGTACTTCCGGCAAATCCGATGATATGACCACGATCGCTTTGCCCATCGCCGCCAGTTCATTTATCAGAAGGTACATCTCGTATTTAGCGCCAACATCGATCCCCCGGGTCGGCTCGTCGAATATAACCACCTGTGAATCGGTTTCGAGCCACCGCGCCACGAGCAGTTTCTGTTGGTTGCCGCCGGAAAGATCTTCGGCCTTCTGCTCCGCCGAAGAAATTTTTATATTCAGATTTTTAACCCGTTCATAAAAACGGGCCGTCTCCTGTTTTTGATCGATCCATCCCAGGCGCGACCATGATTTCAGATTGGCCAGCGAAAAATTGTCGCGCGCCGACAATTTAAGCACCAGTCCCTGCCCCTTGCGATCCTCGGTCAGAAGCGAAATGCCGTTTCGTATCGCGTCGCGCGGCGATCGGACCGAAACATTTTTCCCGTCGAGAACAATTTCTCCCCCGGTGCTTTTATCGGCGCCGAAAATAAGACGCGCCGCTTCGGTCCGTCCCGCTCCCATCAGGCCGGCCAATCCCAGAATTTCCCCGCCCCGGACCTCGAAAGAAAGATTCTCTAATTTCTCACCGCTCAAATTTTGCACTCTGAGCCGTACCTCGCCGATTTTATGCTCCGGGCGCGGGAATTCATCCTCAATCGGACGTCCCACCATCAGTTCAATCAATCTCTTTCTATTTATTTCCTTAACCGGCCTGGTTTCGATCGTCCGCCCGTCGCGCATCACCGTGACCCGATCGGCGATATCGAAAATTTCCTCCAGACGATGACTGATAAAAATTATCCCGATACCATTGGCGGTCAGCCCCCGCAAGATTCCAAAAAGAGTCTGCACTTCCCGCGGTGTCAGGGCCGCCGTCGGTTCATCCATGACCAGCACCCGGGCGTCGAAAAGAAGCGCCCGCCCGATTTCGACCATCTGCTGTTCCGCGACCGTCAGTTGGTCAACCCTCTTTTCCGGATCAATTTTAATTCCCAATTGCTCGAAAATTCTGCGGGCCGACTCCGATTCATAATTATTATCGATGATCCCTTTTCTGGTCTTCTCCTGCCCCAGAAGCAGGTTGGCCCGGACCGACAGCGTCCCCACCAGAGTGAATTCCTGGTAAATAGTCGTTATTCCCGCCCGGTGTGCGTCGATCGGAGAATCAAAATGCACCTTCTCTCCGGAAAGAACAATCTCGCCCCGGTCGGCCTTATGCACCCCCATTAGGACTTTTATCAAGGTGCTTTTCCCCGCGCCGTTCTCGCCGACCAGAGCGTGAATCTCCCCACGGTACAAATCGAGAGAACCGTCCGCCACCGCGACCACACCGGGAAACTCCTTGCGAATTCCCTTCAGCCGCAGAAGCGGGGTTGTCGCGGAGATGTCATTATTATTAAATGGCATTGTCCTTTGTAAATAACGCGCACGGAATCAGGATGACCGGCTCGACGGTCCCGCCCGAAACATAGGTCTGCACCGCCTCGATCGTCTTCTGCCCGATTACTTTCGGCTGCTGAATCACGTCGGCGTAGATTTTCCCGGCCTTGATCGCTTCGCGCGCCTCCGGTACGGCATCGAACCCGACTATCGTCACCGCCCCCAGTTTGCCCGCTTTCTCCACCGCCGCCAGCGCTCCCAGGGCCGAATCATCATTGATACCGAACACCGCCGTCAGATCCGGGTGCGCCTGAAGAATATCTTCCATGGTGCGAAACGCCTGATCCTTGACACCGTGGCCGGACAGTTTCGCCACCATTTTGATGTCAGGATATTTGGCCAGTTCTTCCTCGAACCCTTTCACCCGCGCGATAACCGACTCCACCTCGGGATGGTCGATTATGGCCACCTTGCCGGTATTGTTTATCGCCTTGGCCACGGCCTGCGCCGCGAGACGTCCCCCGGCGACATTATCCGAGGCCACATGCGTCACCACTTTCACCCCCTCGGCGAGACAGGCGATATCGGCCGTGAACACCGGGATTCCGGCGTCATTGGCCGCCTTTATGGCGGTCCCAATCGATTTGGAATCGCAGGGGCAGACAATTATGGCGTTCACCTTGCGGACAATGAAATCCTGCAGTTGGTCTTTCTGCCGGGCGACATCGAACTCCCCGGCGGTGATCAGAAGTTCATATCCGGCGGCGTCGGCGGCTTCCTTGAGGCCGGCTTCCAGATCCTGGTAGAAGGGGTGGGTCCGGGTCAGAAGCGAAACCCCGATCGTCATCTTGGCCGGGGCCTTTTTTTCGTTTACGGCCTGGGCCTCTTTTTCGCTTTTGCCGCACCCGAACAGGGCCGCTAAGAGTGTCAAAATCAGCGCCGAACCTAGAATCCTCCTGAGCATATTCTTCTCCTTTGGGGCTTTATATGATTGATATTTTTGTCGATGGCCGCTCTGGCGGCCCTGTCGAGTGTCATATTTTGACAATAACCGCGCCTGAACCAAATCCAACCTATATGTGGCCAACTTACCACATTCCCGCCCGAGGAACAAGGATTAAATTTCAGACGACAAAGAGTGATATTTTCGCAGAGCGGGGTTTTATCGCAATAACCCCTCGCGGCAGAGGGGACTTCGGCCGGGTACCAACAAGAAGAGGTAAAGGGCAAGGTAGGAATTCAACTGCCCCAATACGCGCCGATAACTGAATTATCTTTAAGGGACATTCGGATATGGAATGAAAATTCGCGTATGACGCCGGAATCTGGTTCATATTGCGGGTAGTATTCCACAATCAGTAGATTATCCATCCGGGCTGTTCTTCTTTTATATTTGGAAACTTCACTTGTATTAAGGCGAAATACACTGTCGGCTTTTGTCACGGCAATAGACCACTCTGGTTTGGGGCCGCCATATACATAAAAGTCGTCGGGGATGCATACAAATATGGGAGTGGGGCGAACCTTAAGCCCCAATTTATTCATTGGCCATTTAATGAAACAACATCCACCGACGGTAATTACAGTAAATAAATAAAATATCGAACACTTAATTAATTTCACTTATCAAAAAACCTCATTTCATCTTATAATCAGGGAAATTTTACGGTTTTTGTAATCTTATTATTTTTCAATGAGATCGTGTATATTATCCCCTGACCCGAGATATTATAATTTGAATCAATTACAGGTATGTACTCCACCTGTATCGATTCTCTGTCGTCATCAGGAAGAATCAACTTTCGAAAACTTCTATCTTTCATATCTTCAGTCGCAAAGGCGCTATCCGCAACGTTAATCGCCTTTTCCCATTGTGGCTTTACAAGATATGAAGCAAAGTAATTTGAATTTTTATAATGAAATTTGAAGGCATTATAGCAATTAGTGGCAACGCAAGAGTCTAATGACGCAGTTAATATCACCAATATTACTATTAGTGCAATAGGTATCGAGAGGGAACAGAGACATTTTCTTTTCAACGACTTACACATTGACTCTAATAAATGAGATTGGTTGCTATAGTCAAGAATTAAATGCGCCGTCGGAGTCTCTCCTGACGGTCCTCCTCTTCTCTCGCCTGATCTTTTAGGTGCCACCCCCAAACTTTGGGAGGGGAAGATGGGGTTCTATGGGGTTTGGGGGTGATTATGTTTTTATCCGCTTCAACAACTTGTAGGGCAGAACCCCAGACGAAGTCTTGCGGTTCTGCCAAACATATCTGAATCTAATTGCGAACGTGCAACCGCAGGTCAAGACCCCGATTGGTCGGGATGGGATGCGGCGCGGCGGCGGTCTTGACACCAATCATTTTAATATTAAGCACTTTAAAAATGGAATGTCAAGACCGCTACCCCATTTCAACCCCACCACTCCAATCAGGGTCTTGACCTACAATTGCTCTTCAATATATCACGTCTTCTTTGAACTCATAACATTCGCCGTTCCATTTATACAGACTGTAATTGGCCTTTTGTCCTTTCTCCAGCCAATTACCCACCCTGATATCAAAGACATTTGGTTTGCTGGTTGGAATCAGCCCAATGCCCCCCATAATTGCATAGAAGAGATATTCTCCTTTGTCATCTTTGAGAAAATTCAGTTTGTCTAGGTTCAGGGACAGATAACAAACATAATATCCATGGGCTCCGGCAGTAAGAGCAAACTCCAACTCTGGTATGCTATCACCATTTATATCTTTAATATCTGCAGTATTAAACAAAGCTACACTTCCAGGAATCTGAATATCAATTTTTCCACGCACCACATCTCTTTCAATTGAATCAATTAATAAAAACTGACCAAATCCGCTGCATCTGAACAACAAAGCGTAATAGGCAGTATCCTTTATTCTCAAATATCCTGAATGCGCAATTTCAGGTTTAAAGAATTTCGCATCTTGAGCGCTGTCCTCATATCCACTCATCTTCGCCAGGGCGGAATCGCACTTCGCCAGAATATTGGCATCGATATACTTATTAATTAGCGAATCCACTTTGTTGCCATCACCATTCGCATTGACCAGGGGAAACACTGCGAATATTAGGGCCGATATATATCTAAGCATATCTCCTCTTTTTAAGGAACCCGTAGGTCAAGACCCCGATTGGTCGGGATGGGATGCGACGTGGCGGCGGTCTTGACACCAATCATTTTAATATTAAGCACTTTAAAAATGGAATGTCAAGACCGCTACCCCGTTTCAACCCCGCCACACCAATCAGGGTCTTGACCTAAAATTGCTAAATGTGCGGGTATCCAAGATCTATCAGTGGTCACATCAGGGGTATATTCCACATATAAAGATAATAGGTTTGTCTCCCCATTTTTTGTTGTTAATTTATCCGAAATCCTTATATTTAAAGGGTCCATCGAGCACATCGGCATTCGCCGAGATGGTTCAGACAGCCTTATAGAAGGATATTTTGGATGTTTTTGGTGTCAGCACATCGATGGACAATGTCATTTCAAAAAAGCGTATCTGTTACCTATCATCAAAACAATTTCAATTTGAGTTTCGCGGAGGATTGAATGATCAAGAGTGCTATTTGCATTACTGCAACCATTTTTATGGTTTTGATATCTTTTTGCCTCGCCTTTGGAGAAACAGGACCGAAAAACATCCCGAGTGTAAAGTCTTTTCTTACCCCTGACGGCCAATTTGATTTGGAAGCCGCCCGGAAGTCGGGCTACCAGGGCTCATTGGACATAAAAGGTTTTAAATCGACCATTGACCCGGCCACAGGCCAGCCTGTGTTCAGCCCCGCTTCTCCTGCCAATCCTGCTGACAATCCCGACGATATCTATTGGGACAATAGCATCTCTCCCAGTATACCGGGCATTAACGGTGAAGTTCGCGCAATGACCTTTTACGACGGGAAACTCATTGTTGCAGGCAGATTTACAATCGCTGGTAATATAATTGCTAATAATATTGCTGCCTGGGATGGTTCATCTTGGTTTTCGCTGGGATCTGGTATAGAGGGAGGATCTTACCCCACCGTGTTGGCGCTCACAGTCTATAATGGGAAATTAATAGCAGGCGGATTTTTTGGTCTTGCTGGAGGCATAAATGTCAATTGTATAGCATCTTGGGATGGAACCGATTGGTCACCTGTTGGTGGTGGAGTGGGTGGAATAAGCAGCAATCCAGCTATTGCCGCACTGACCGTGTATGACGGAAAATTAATAGCAGGAGGGCAATTTGCGACGGCAAATGGTATTAGTACTGCGGCGATGAATATAGCTTCGTGGGACGGAACAAGCTGGGCGTCGTTGGGATTGGGAATTAGCGACCAATATCACTCCGTCTCTGCTCTGGTCGAATACGGTGGGAAATTAATAGCGGGTGGGAATTTCACAACGGCCGGGGAAACGGCGGCGAAATACATTTCGTCTTGGGACGGAAGCAATTGGTCTCAGCTTGATTCGGGAATGAATAGTGAGGTTTCCGCTCTTACAGTTTATGATAACAATCTGATAGCCGGGGGCTTCTTCACGACGGCCGGGGGCATTGAAGCGAATCATATAGCTTTTTGGGATGGGAATAGTTGGTCGCCGATGGGATCCGGAGTGAACAGCGTCGTCTACGCGTTTGCCGAATATGGCGGGCGACTGATAGCGGGGGGCACTTTTACAACAGCTGGAGGCATTGAGGGGCATCGCATAGCTTCATGGGACGGGAACAGTTGGTCACCGCTGGGGTCCGGCATCATTGGCGTAAAGGTTAGAGCGCTGGTCACATATAACGAGATGCTAATAACTGGCGGGGATTTCACTGTGGCTGGAGACGCGGCCGCGAATTCTATAGCATCTTGGAATGGGATTAATTGGCTGGCACTTGCGCCAGGCGTAGGGGGCTTTAATCAGTGCTTTGTTCGTGCCCTAACAGTTTACAACGGAAGACTAATAGCAGGGGGTTATTCCACAGCTATCGGCGGAACAGCGGCAAATTACATAGCGGCCTGGGATGGGAGCGCCTGGTCGCCTCTAGGAACAGGAATGAACAACACAGTCTTCGCCCTGGCAGTGTACAACGGAGAATTAATTGCAGGCGGATTCTTCTCAATTGCTGGTGGTGCGGTGACAAGTAACGTTGCAAAATGGGACGGGGTGGGTTGGCTTCCGCTGGGGTTGGGAACCGGTAGCACGGTTTCTGCGCTAACTGTTTACGACGGAAAACTGATCGCGGGGGGCAATTTCAGTTCGGCTGGTGGCGTGTCAGCAAAATACATTGCATCATGGGATGGGGCAGGGTGGGCTCCGCTAGGGTCGGGAATGGGTAACAACGTCTATGCATTAACGGTCTACGACGGGAAACTGATCGCGGCTGGCTCATTCAAAACAGCCGGTGGCGTGGCAGCGGAGTACATAGCGTCCTGGGATAGCATGGGGTGGTCGGCTCTGGGATCGGGAATGGGTGGCGTTGTCCATGCCTTAACCGTATATGATGGGAAACTGATTGCGGTAATTACCGGCTATGGATATAACTGGCCTGTGTCCTGGGATGGAAACAGCTGGTCAGGAATCGGATGCGGGGTAAACAACACTATTGAAGCCTTGGCAGTCTATGATGGTAAATTAATTGTGGGCGGCAGATTCGCAAGTACAAATTATTATGATACGGTTAATTACATACTCTCCTGGGACGGATCAGTTTGCTCAAGCTTGGGTTCTGGGGTAGATGACTCTGTTCTTGCCCTTTCAGTGTATAATGGCAAATTGATTGCCGGAGGATATTTTACGATTGCAGGGGAAAAAGTCTCCGCCTATTTGGCCCGATGGACGAAGAATTCTTACATCTGCGGCGATGTCGATGATAATGGCATCTTGAACATCCTTGACATTGCCAATTTATTGAATTATTTGTATAAGAACGGACCAGCACCAAATCATCTTCAGGCATGCGATGTGAATAATTCGGGAGGCATTAATATTATAGATGTCGCTGGCATAATCAACCGCATTTATAAGAACGGGCCGGCTCTTAATTGTCCTTAAGCAAGTTGTAGGGCGGAACCCCAGACGAAGTCTTGCGGTTCAGCCACACTTTTCAAGTTGCGCGGGTTTTTGGCCCGGCCAATGGACGGGCTGTGACTCTGCGGTACATCTGTCACAAAAATTACTCCCTATATTTCTCTGCCACGAAAATCATCTCCGGCGAGTCATCCGCCAGCGGTGATTCGTCAAATTTCCCATAAAGCCCCGCTACCCGAAACCCGCACCGCTCCAGTAAATGCTCCACTTCGTATCGAAAAAAATACCGCATCGGGAAGGCATGCACCACCCGCTGGGATCGTCCGTCCCGATTAGTGAGATAGTAAATCATCTCGATATCATTGTACTGCTCGGCCGGATGAAACCCGGCAATACGGCTGTTCGCCTTCAGCCGGTGGCCGTCGGGAAGGACCGTTTTGCCGTACATTTCCATCTCCTCGAGAAAGAGAGGATTATTGATTCTCTTGAAATCCACGAAAAAAACATCGAATATCAATCTGCCGTTCAATTCCAGATGACGGTTGATACATCCAAGGCAGGCCATTTGCTGTTCCATTGTAATCAAATGCTGAAAAGCATGAAACGTAATGATTGTGAGCCCGAACTTGCCGTCGAACTGGAAATCAGCCATGTTCCCCCGGACCAGTTGGACCTGCTCTGTCCGGTCCTTACCGAGCGCTTCCAGTTTGCGGCGGCATTTGGCCAGCATATGTTCCGACATATCGAGCCCGGTGACAGGATACCCCGCTTCCGCGATCGGCGCCAGAATCCGCCCCGTCCCGCATCCCAATTCCAGAATTCTGCCTTTGGCAGCGGCCGCGCACTTGAGATAAAAATCTTTATCGGGACGATCCCGATACGCCGGAACCAAATCATACAATTCCGCCATAATTGGATTATCATTGTAACTTACACGCAGATCCATATTTATTCCCTCCAAAAATATCCCTAAATCATCATACTCTCATATTAAATACCTGTACCTCATCATGCAAACGGCCGGGACCGGCCCAGCATCTTGCGGATATGCACGATCTGCCCGGCATGATAAAACTCATGCATCGCCAAAAAGGTCAATCCCTGCCAGACCGGCTGTTTTCTCTCCCCGCCGATTTCTTTCTCCAGATCCCCGTCCGGCGCCGCTTCAATTACCTCCATCAGTTTGTCGTGCGATTTGTAGAGACGATCGCGAATGTCCGCCATCGACGGATACACCGCCGGATCGTCGGATACCACCGATCCCCCGCCGAATATCTTGCTGTATTTGCCCGTCGCCTCGTCTTCGACCCCCAGAAGCGAAAAACTGTAACCGTCGCTCCCGTATAAGTGCCCCGTGAGCCACCGGATATGGTTGAACCCGCCCTCCCCGCGGATCATCGATTCTTCCTCAGTGATATCGTCGAGAAGTTTCTTGATCACGAACTGATTGGTTTTAAGCATATAAAGAAGATGGTCTTTTCTGGTCATGGTATTTCTCCTTGAAAGATAATTTTGTCCATTTTGCCGTTGCTAAATTCGTCCCTCGGCTGTATTTTATTATAGACTTACACGGGCACGGAAAGGTCTTTTACAAACATATCATAACGTCTTGCGGGATTAAATAAAAGCTCTTTTTAACACCCTTGGTGCGGAGGATTATATGTTTTCCGGGCGCAACTCTTTCAAATTGCTTCTAATTCTGACCCTTTGTATCGCTTTGACTATGCTCGCCTGCTCCAAAGGCGGATCGGGCGTGGACAACGATGATGAGCCGGCGCCGCCGGCCGTCGATGATCTGGAGATTACCGAAGTCACCGCAACCACCGTCACGCTGGCGTGGACCGCTCCCGGCGACAGCGGCCAGCCTGGCAATGCCGATGCCTACAGCGTCCGTTACGCCGAATTCATGATTACCGAACAGAACTGGGGCACGGCGACTTCCGCCGCCAATCCCCCGGGACCCAATTTCCCGGGCCTTCCCCAGAGCATGCTTGTCACCGGCCTGACCCCGGGCACCCTGTACTGTTTCGCCCTCAAAGCCAAGAGCCCATCGGACAAATGGTCCCCCCTTTCCAATCTCGACAGCGCCACCACCAACCAGAATCTGGTCGTCAATTTTCCCGATGCCGCCCTGCGGGCCGGTATCAGAGCCGCCATCGGTAAACCGACCGGCGATATCTATAATTCCGACCTGCTCTCTATCACTCAGTTTTCCGATACCGGCGCCGGGATTTCCGACCTTACCGGTCTGGAGGCCTGTATCGCCCTGAATTCGCTGAACCTTCGTCATAACAACATCACCGGTATCGCTCCCCTCGCCGATTTGAACCATCTCCAGTCCCTGACCCTGTATGACAATCAGATCGCCGACCTTTCGCCCCTTCAAAATCTGCACGGCATAAGACGGATTTACCTGACCGGCAATGCCATTACCGACCTCACTCCGCTGGCCGGCCTGACCAACCTCGAGGAACTCGAACTCGGCTCGAATAATATCACCAACATTGGCCCGCTTTCGGGGTTGACCGACCTGCACTTTCTTTTTCTTTTCGATAATAATATTTCCGACATCAGCGCCGTCTCCGGGCTTAATAAATTATTCAACCTCATTCTTTCCGACAACGATATTGCCGACATAACCCCCCTCGGAAGCCTTGACAGTCTCGTGCAACTGAGTCTTGCATCCAACAATATCAGTACTATCACCGCCCTTTCCACCATGACCGGTCTGAATATCGTCAACCTGCAGTGGAACCAGATCACCGATCTCGCGCCGCTGGTGAATAATTCCGGTATCGGCAGCGGTGATAATGTTTATCTGGAATTCAATCCTCTTTCGGATAACGCCAAAACCGTCCAGATCCCGGCGCTCGAGACAAAAGGAGCCACCGTGCACTATACACCGTAAAATGGGAGAAATATAGTTTCAGGATCTATTTATTTCGATTTGTCCAAATTGTATGATATAGGGAGGAGATATGTCAAAATTCATTACCGAAAAATTCCGGTTGCGGGCCGATAATTTCTTACCCAAATTCCTGCGCCGCCTGAAACATGCGGTCGGTTTCGGCGTCATCCTCGTCCTCCCCGTCGGCATCTATCAGAACGATCCCGAGTCCACCAGTGTCGTCGTCACCGGGCATATCGGCGCCGGGCAGTACGCTTCCGTCATCCGGGGATGCAACGGCCCGATCGGCGCCACCAAGAACGATTTCAACGATTACGCGGTCGGCATCCATGTCGCCGTCCCGCCCCGCGCCAATTCCCCTGTGGTGATCGGTTTCCGCTACGGCGAATGGCGCTCCGATTACCGTTACCCGATCCGCGCCTATGATGAGTACAACAACCGTTATATCATACCGTCGGAACCGTCCACCATCCGCTTCCATTATGTCAACCCGAGCATCAGTTACGAAAACCGAATGGTCGGCATCGGTTTCGGTTATATCACCGGGAAACGTCCCGAAAAACTCTCCCCCGATGAAAACAGTCTGGTGGCCGACGGCTCCTTCCACGCCCGGATCGGCGACATGCGCCGCGCCTATTTCATCACCAGTTTCAACGAGAACACCCCGCTTGTTTCCGGCGGCGGTTATTATGATATCGGCCTCGGCTTTGTCACCCGCCAGAATCTCACCATCTATGTCGGGGTCGGGGGCGGGATATACGACTCTCCCGGCTTCATGCTCCAGTCCCAGATTCCGCTCGACAAACATCTCCATATTAGCGGCGCGTTCCGCTACGGCCGGGTCGCCGGCGTGGGTGAAGTCGGTTTCGCGGGGG
The DNA here is from genome assembly GCA_900498245.1 of Candidatus Zixiibacteriota bacterium. Lineage (NCBI taxonomy): Bacteria > Pseudomonadati > Candidatus Zixiibacteriota > Candidatus Zixiibacteriota bacterium. The sequence continues at coordinate 302,334 of LS998015.1, read as the reverse complement.
GACTTATTGGCCGCTTCTAAATATATCCTCCTGACCGGCCCGCCCCGGTAACAAATCCTGTTGCCAAACCGTCCCGTTTCTGCCATAATAGCCCGATAGATTTGAAACCATGAATATCATAGAAATCATCGGCATTGCCTTCGGGCTGGCGATGGACGCTTTTGCGGTCGCCATCGCGGTCGGGGCCAGTCTCCAAAAACTGACCTTCCGCCCAACCTTCCGCCTCTCTTTCCATTTCGGCCTCTTCCAGTTCCTGATGCCGATTATCGGCTGGTTCGCCGGGAGCCGGATCGCCGTCTATATCCGCGATTTCGACCACTGGGTGGCATTCGTCCTCCTCGCCGTCATCGGCGGGAAAATGATTTACGAATCATTCTCTCACAAAGACGATCTCGCGGATGCTTTCAAAGATCCCACCCGCCGCTGGACCCTCATCATGCTGTCGCTCGCCACCAGTATCGATGCCCTCGCGGTCGGCCTGAGTCTCGCGATGATCGACACCCGGATTTTTTCCGCCAGTCTGGTAATCGGGATTGTCGCCGCCGGGATGACCCTGGTCGGGCTTTTATTCGGGCGAAAACTCGGGCAGATTTTCGGACGGCGGATGGAACTCCTCGGCGGCCTGATCCTGATCGGCATCGGCCTCAAGATCCTACTCGACCATATCGCCGTATGATAAATTGAGGTCTTGAATATGAACACGGAAACATTCGCCAAAACCAAAGTCGGAAAAGTTGCCCTGAAAATACTGGGAGCGGTGATGGAGAGCAGGTTCCGCTACCGCTTCTTCGGCCCGGCCCGGATTCTCGCCGCCGCCGATATTCAACCCGGCCGGTCGGTTCTGGAAATCGGGTGCGGAACCGGATATTTCACTGTCCCCGCGGCCGGTATGGTTGGGGAACGCGGCTCTTTGACCGCCATCGATATTTTGTCCGAATCGGTCGAATTCGTGACTAAGAGAGTGCGGGCCGCCGGATTGACAAATGTCCGCGTCATCAAGGCCGACGCCCTCGATACCGGCTTCAATGACGGAAGCTTTGATACCGTTCTCTTATTCGGGGTGATACCGGCGCCGATGCTTCCTTTGCACCGTCTTCTGGCGGAATTGCACCGGGTGCTTAAACCCGATGGTACCCTGGCGGTATGGCCCCCGGTTCCCGGCCTGTTGCCGAAATCAATCCTGCAATCGCATCTATTCACGCTGGCAGGCAAGCGCAACAGTGTGTACACCTTCAAGCGCACCTGATATTAGCGGTTCCGCCATTCTTTCGTAGTGGCACGGCGTGCCGTGCCCTCTTCGTGCCCATTCCGTGCGCGGCAGTATTATAGGTCGAAACCCTTGTGGTTTCGACACTCTATTCTTCAACGGGTGCCACCCCCAAACTTCGGGACGGGTGTGGCGGCTCTTTTGGGTTTGGGGGTGCTTCGTGCGCCACATATATCCTATCTGCCCGCTTTGTGCGCGGCAGATGTCCACATCTGCCCGAGGGTCCATACATGATTCCGCGCGGCCCGACAACCGCCGGCCCCGTCCACCCCTTTAATGTAGGTCGGAACCCCCGCGGTTCCGACATCTTGATTTGTGGCTCTGTAGGGCGGAACCCCGGACGAAGTCATGCGGTTCCGCCATTTCTTTACCCTACGCAACCCGTGCGCGGCAGACGCTTCGTCTGCCCGTCGAAATTTTTACCGCGCCGTCAGGAGTCCCTCCTGACGGAAATTCCCTCATTTGTAGGTCGAAATTCCCCCGAGTCCGGCTTTGGCCGGAACGACGGGGTTTCGACATTATGCACTACATGCACAGCTTAGGAGTAGACCAAGGCCCTGATTGGTGCGGAAGGTTCGAAACGGGCCAGCGGTCTTGACATCCCAACTTTAAATTGCTTTATAATGATATGACTGATGTCAAGTCCATCGCCACGCCGCATCCCGCCCCAACCAATCGGGGTCTTGACATACGGTTCTATTGGTTTAAACGATAAATGACATGAGAATGTATTGATCTTTATGATTGACGAAGACCAGCGGCAACATATATTTGACATATGGATGACAAGGCTTTTTTGGCTTGCCGCAGGTTGGGTTTTGCTGATTTATCTTACTATCAGACCTCGTTTTTTTGGTATACGGCAAAGCATTCTAATTTTCTGGAATAATGTAATGTCATACATAACACCTCTCGCAGAACCGTTGGCTTTGATTAGCGGAATTATAGTAACATTGGTGTTGTATTATCTTGCGCATAAATGCAGAACCAACAAGGATGCTTTTGTCAGCGATTGGAGCGAAGGAAGATATAGGTCAAGGCACAAATTGCCGCTTCTTTATTCAATTATTATTATTGCCATTATTGAAGCACTTCTCATAATAACGAGATAACTTGACATTATCATAAATCCGGTAACCCAACCCCGGGTGGTAAATGGGTAACCCACCCGTTGGGGTGGGCCAATTGGAAATGCCGGTAACCCACCCAACGGGTGGGAAATTTCATACTGCCTGATCCGTCCATTCCATTGCGCCTTCAGAAACCCTTTCCTGACGGCCCCTATTAATCCCTGCGTCATCGCAATTTTGTCACCACTTTGGTGTGTCCTGGTCCGCCGGGTATATAGGTAGGAGAGATCTATATTTATGACCCTTATTTTTCCAATTCCCGGCCCCTCATTATATATACCCGTTTTTGCGCCGTTTTCCGCACCTAAATATTCCTGTAATTCACACACTATTAATGACTTGTGGGAAAATATGCGAAAAAAGGAACCACTTTTTTTTTTGACACAACAAACCCAAATTCCTCGTATCCCCATATCTTTCAACATCATAAATGGAATTTTCAAACGGCTTCGTTTCCTTATCCTCTTTGCGGGACAAGGAGTTATGGCGGATAAAAATCGGATAACCCACCCCTTGGGGTGGGCCAATAAGAACAGTCAGTGTCGCCCCGGACCGGCGCCTTATTTCAGACGCTGGCAACGGGGACAAAAATGCGACGAGCGGGAGCCGATTTTGACCCGCCGGATAACCGCACCGCACCGGAAGCATTTCTCCCCCTCCCGGCCGTACACCTTGAGGTACTTCTGGAACCCGCCCGGTTTGCCGTCGACCCCGGAGAAACTGTCCACCGATGTGCCGGTCTTGTTTATCGCCTTGCGCAGGAGCGCCTGTATGATACGGTGCAGTTCGGCCAGTTTTTTCTCGGAGAGCGTATGCGTCATGCGGCGCGGATGAATTCTGGCGAGGTACAGCGCCTCATCGGTGTAGATATTCCCCAGCCCGGCCAGGAACGTCTGATCGAGAAGCGCCGGCTTGATCATCCGCTTGGTGCTATGGAAGAGACCGATAAATTCCCTGAGTTTTATTTCGAGCGGTTCCGGTCCGAGTTCCGTGAGATCCTTTCGCGCCAGAATCTTTTCGGTCGGCCCCAGCCGCATATATCCGAACCGGCGGTAATCATTGAAATGGAGCGAATTGGCGCCGCCTTTGAAATAGAATATAAGATGATCATGCTTGTCGGTCGGAGCGTCGTACGGAAGGTAATAAAAGTGGCCGGTCATCTTGAGATGCACCCAGAGGGTGAGATGGCCGTCGAATTCTATCAGGATATTTTTGCCTCGTCGCTCGACAGCGACAATTTTATGTCCGGCAAGACTCTGTATATCCCCTTCGAAATAGGCGCGGGCCAGTTTCGGGGAATTGATATATATGGAAGCGATAAGGCGGTTGAGGACGGTGCGCCGCAATCCGCGCACCACCGTCTCAACTTCCGGCAGTTCCGGCATCGATCAGGTTCCTGTCAGGCAACCGGCGTCTTTTCAGGCGTTTCCGTCCCGCACGAGGGCGGTCAGTTCCGCGATGATTTTATTGACATCGTGGCCGTGCAGTTGGGCGCCCATCTCGAGTGTCTCCATCTTGATCGCCGGGCAGTGCCAGCATCCGCCGTGGAAATATTTCTGGATGACCGGCCCGGCATTCGGGCATTTCGCGAGAATTTCGCCGATAGTCATATCCTTGGTTATGTTGGTCACAAAACACCTTTCACACGCCCAGAGACAAATTCACTCAGGGGTAGTTTTTGCCGTCGACCTTGGCCGACAGCAGTTCGCCGGCGCCGTCGGGGAATGCGTACCGCACGACACCGACATCATGGGCGAACCACAAATAGCGGTCGCCGCTTAACAATTCTTTTTCACCGTTATATAGCGACTTGAACGACATGCGCATCTTGATGCAGTCGGTGAAAGTCCCCGCCGGGACCGTGACGATTTCGGTCCCCATGATTTCGTACTCGATCTGGATATGCATATGGGTATTGACCGAATCGCTCCGGATTTCGATCGACGAGAAAAGCAGGGTGTCGCCCGCGATCCGGGTCCAGGGGGAAAACGGCAGGGCCGGCTCGAAATTGAGCGCCGGCTGGCCCTTCTTGCGGATCACCAGGTTTTTCCAGAATATTCCGCGGTCGGTCTTGAGAAGGTCCTGCCAGAAAATTATATGATTGGAGTTATCGTAATAGGTAAAAGTGTACAGGTCGTTAATATTTCCCGAGACGACCGCCCGCCCCATCGGCCCGCTGTACTGGTAACTGTCCCACTGGTGGAGCGGCATAAAACGGAGGAAATCGGTCTTGCCGGGCCGCTCGACCCGCTCGATACATCCCGAACCCAAAAAGAGAAAAATTAAGAAAACAAACCCGATTTTTCCGTAAGGTCTCACGCCTTTTTTCCGCTTGTCCTGGCCCGATAATCCTCGATCGCGGCCCGAAGCGCATCGGTGGCCAGGTTGGAGCAATGCATCTTTATCGGCGGCAGTCCTCCCAGCGCCTCGGCGACCTGGTTGCGGGTCAGTTTTTCGGCCTCATCAACCGTCTTTCCCTTAACCATCTCGGTGGTGATGGAACTGGTGGCGATAGCCGCCCCGCAGCCGAAGGTCTTGAACTTTATGTCGGTAATAATGTTATCGACAACCTTGATATAGATCGACATGATATCGCCGCACGACGGGTTTCCGACCGTCCCGACCCCGTCGGCGTCCTTTATTTCACCCACATTCCGCGGGTTCTGAAAATGCTCGATGACTTTCTGCGAATACATCCTTAACAATCCAATATGTATCAAAAATATCTACTTTACCAATATATTAATCCGGCCCGAAATATCAAGTGAAAATATTCACAATGGGTCAAAATTGCCACAATTTTTTAATGCGTGGTAACTTCGCCGGCGTTAAACGCCATTATTCCGTCTTTGGTGTCCAGCACCAGTCGCCCGGTTTCATCTATATCTATTACGATACCGGAGAAGGTTTTGCGACCCAATTTCAGACGGATTTCTTTGTTGAAGAGGTAGGAATATTTCAGGATTTTGCGGCGCGTCTCTTTCATCCCCGACTTTTTGAAGGTAAGATATTCTTTTTCGAAATTTACCAGGAATCTCTGCAGGAATTCCACCCGGCGGATTTTTTCCTTGGTGCCGATCCGAACCGAGGTGGCGATTGCCTTGAGACTGGCGGGAAAATCCTCACGGGTCTGATTGATATTCACGCCGAGCCCGACCACAACATATTCCACCATATCGAGTTCGGCGGAGAGTTCGGTCAGGATCCCGGCCACCTTAAGACCGGAGACAAGAACGTCGTTGGGCCATTTGATCTTAACTTCGATATCGTCGTATGACGCAATCGTATCGGCCAGGGCGACCGCAGTCATAAGAGAAATTCCAGGAGCGGCGGTGGGATGAATTTTGGGATAAAGAATAACAGATGCGTAGAGCCCGACCTTTTCCGGCGAATACCAGTTGCGGCCGAGCCGTCCCCGCCCGCGGGTCTGATGCTCGGCGGTGACCAGAGTTCCCTCGGGGGCCCTGGCAGCAGCCAGTTGAGAGGCGATAGTATTGGTCGATTGGACAGCCTGATACGCCAAAATTCTTTTGCCGATAAATTTTGTTTTCAGGCGATGGCTGATTTCGGTCGCGATAAGGCTGTCCGGAGCGGCGATAAAACGGTACTCCCTTTTATGATTGGCCTTGATTATGTACCCCCAGCTCCGCAGAAGGGCGATCGAGGAAACAACCTGATCGCGGGTGACTTTCAGAGATTTTCCCAGCCGGGCCGGATCATACAATTGGCCCGGTTTGGCCCGGAGCCGCTCAAGAATTTTTTCGGCCAGTATTTCCGGAGTAAGGAGGGTCATTTAAGAGACAATCCTGAGCGAAAAATCAGACGCCGCCGCGGAGTGGGTCAGAGCACCGATCGAGATGTAATCGACACCGGTAGCGGCGACCCCGGCCACGCGATCGAGGGTCATATTGCCGGAGGCCTCCAGTTTTATTTCCGAGTCGAGGGCGCGGGCGGTTTTGACAAGGCGCGATAATCCGTCGATCGATTGATTATCCAGCAAAAGACGCCTGACACCGCATTTGACCGCCTCTTTGAGTTGTGCCTCGTTTTCCACTTCGACTTCTATTTCGACTTCGGCCGGGTCAATCACAAAGCGCTTCTTGAATTCCTCCGATTTAAGAAAGGCGCGGACCTGTTCCACCGCCTTTATTATCGAGCCGCAGGATGCGATATGATTGTCTTTGATGAGGACCATGTCGTAAAGGCCGAAACGGTGATTTTCACCGCCGCCGCAGGTGACCGCATATTTTTCCAAATAACGCATCCCGGGTATCGTCTTGCGCGTATCCAATATCTTCGCGCCGCTTCCTTTTGCTTTTTCAACAAATCGGGCAGTCAAGGTCGCAACCCCGGAAAGATGCCCCAGAAAATTGAGAGCGCTGCGCTCGCCGGTCATGATGGCACGGCGACTGCCTTTGATAGAAATAACCTTGTCACCGCGGCTGAAATGTCCACCGTCATGCAACGGCGATTCCACGATAATTTTCTGATCCAGTTGATGGAAGACCAGTTCGACCAGGGGCAGTCCGGCGACTACGCCCTCGGATTTAGCGACAATTTCGGCCTCGGCCGGTTCCCCGGGAATACATCCGAGCGTGGTAATATCCCCCGGCCCGACGTCTTCCATCAGGGCCAGTTCCACCTGGCGTATCAGAATGTCATCTATTTCCGACATACATTATAAAATAATACTACCAACGCTCGTGTCAATTCCCATATTTGAGGATTGAAAAATCTTTTTTTACCTTTCCGGCTTTTCCAGCAGAAGACGGCTGCCGGGCGAAAATTCCAGGGTCCGTATCGGGAAAGGAATGACAATCCCTTCATCGTTGAAACGCTTATGCAACCGTTTGACAAACTCGTGTTTCACCAGATACTGGTTGACAAATTCCTTGACCCGCAGAATGACGGTGAAATTAATGCTGAAATCGCCGAAGGTATGGTAACGGATAAACGGCTCAAAATTAACCACCCCTCCTTCGACACTTTTCAGAACCTCGCGGGCCACTTCAATAGTCACTTTCTCGACTTTCGCCAGGTCGCTGTCATAGGCCACCCCGACCTCGACCAGCGCCGACATCTCCACCTCGGGCAGGTTGAAATTGGTGGTAACCGATGCCGCCAGTTTGGAATTGGGAATGATCACATAGTTGTTGGATAGCTGCTTGATGGTGGTGCTGCGCCAAGTAATGTCGGTCACATACCCTTCCTCGCCGCTCTGCATTTTGATATAATTGCCGACCTTTATTTTTCCGGAAATGACAATATTGAGCCCGGCGAAAAGATTTCCGAGAGTTTCCTGCAGAGCCAGGGCGACCGCCAGGCCGCCGACACCCAACGCCGTCAGGATCGGCGTGATAGAAATATTCAGGGCCTGGAGGATTACGAGAAGCCCGATGGACATCACGACAATGCGCGAAAAAATGGTAAAGATCGAGGTGGAGAAGATCTCTCCTTTGGCCCCGCCAGATTGAACCCGTATGAATCCGCTCACGATTGAAGATGCGGTAAGGGTAATAGAAAGAATAACCAGAACCAGAAGAGCTTTCAAAGTGATAGTGTGATATTCGGGAGGGAGATGAAGAAGGGGAACGGCGGCATATAATCCGATGATTACCGCCCACAGGATTATGCGGCCGCGCAGGCCTTCGATAATGACATCATCCCCTTTCCAGGGGGTTTTCTCGGCGATTTTACGCAGGCGGGTGTTGACCAAAAGCTGGGTCACAAAACCGATTACCACTATTATAATAAAAGTCAGGACCGGCGGTGTGAGCCGTTCCAAAAGAGTCAATTCCTGTTCCATTTGTCCTCCTGAATCTTAATCCAATCTATTTGAGAATAATACGGCAAACACCCTGCGGGCGTCAAGGAAGAACAAATCTGAATTCAGGGGAATGGTTTCAGACTTCCGCTGAAAAGGCCTCGAAGATGTTTCCAGATACCGCGATTACGCGGGGATACTAAATTAATGTTCTATAATGTGCCGTCGAAGAAAGCACTCTTCGTTTACTCAATAAGCGCCCGATACATAATCGGGAGTTATGATATTGTACGATGTCAAGACAAAGGTGTCAGTGAAGTCATAAGTCGCCAAAATTTGACCGCTGTAATTTTGCATCGACACACCATAAAATTTGAAGACTCTTTCCACGGTGCCGATCGGGGAGATATAATCGTACCCCTCGATATTCATATCCCATTGGCCGTCACCATCAATATCCCAGAACCATTTTATTTCATAACAATTTATGGTGCCAAAATTGGTCGCCTTGTCAACCGTCCGGACAATCCTTTTCTTCATATCCCAGGGATCTCCCAACGAGCGGCTTCGATAGACCCATTCCTCGCCAACCTTCAGGGGGTATTTCAACTCGCACACCGGATGAGGTTCCTCGGCATAAATTTGCGGCCGCATTTCACGCGGTACGGTTTCGTCGGATATAAAAAAATCTACCAGACTTCTAATGGAGGAAAAAGCACGGCCCTTGAATTCATACACCGCAGGGCCATTTATGGCGGGCTTGGGCGGACCCTGCCATGTTGGCGTGCCGGAGTATCCGTAATAAATTAGTCCTGTTTGCCTGTTGGCCATGTATTTGCTGTACTCACCGGACGAATAATCGCCGTCACTCCAATCGTAATGAAATATATAGACCGAAGGGGAATCAACGAAGTCGATCGCCCCCGTAATTTCGCAATTACCGCTGATAGAGGAAGGTTCCAGAAAATAGGGACGCATCGAATCCGGTTTGATATTATAATAATAGAATGATTCCAAATGGCTCCACCGGTTACCGATGGCGATGGGGAAAATATAATTTTTGTCGATGCTGAATTGCCAAATGTCACTGATAATCTTCTTGCCGCTGTCATTGACGGCTTTTACCTGCCAGTAGTATATCCTTCCGGGCCACAAATATCCGTAGGATGTAAATCTATAGGAAGTATCGATTCCGACCGTGTCATAAAATCCCGGTGGATAAACGGTATCAAGATAGAGGATATAGTTGACATCCCCGCCGATGCTGTCGGAAGATCTCCAGGCGAAATTCGCCAGCGGTGATATATCGTCCGCCAAATTGCGGGGAAATAATTTTTGGAGAAAATAATTTGTTCCGGGACCGACCGGCCCATCGTCGCGTCCGCAGGAAACAAAGGCCAACAATGCCATAATGGCAATTAACAATAACCAATGCAAAGAATTATATAATAACCTCATTGGAAGTCTCCTCCTGAATCGTTTCTATATATAATTTATCAAATTGCCGTTATATTACAAGCAATTTTACGGATATTGCCTATTTGTTCAGACGATTATAGGGCCGATCTGTCAAAATAATTTTACACTTCCCTCCCATTTGATATAAATTACCCTGGCTGAAAAATTAAAATCAGGTGATTTAAGGATATGGATATACATAAACTGGATAATATTTTCAATCCCAAAAGAATCGCCCTCGTCGGCGTCACTATAAATCCCAACAGTGTCGGCGGAAAGGTTCTGGCCAATCTGGTGGGGGGCGGATTCCGGGGAGTGGTTTATCCTGTCAATCCCGAGAGCGAAGCGGTCATGGGAATCCCTTGCTACCCTGATATCAAAACCCTTCCCAGAGTACCCGATCTGGCAGTCATCTGTACGGCGGCAGAGAAGGTCCCGGAGACTCTGCTCGAATGCGGCGAAGCAGGTATCCGCGGCATTATCATTCTCTCGGCCGGCTTCAAGGAGACGGGGACCGAAGGAAAATTACTGGAAGATAAAGTCAAGGAGTATGCGCGCCGCTTCGACGGGATGCGGATTATCGGGCCCAATTGCCTCGGGATAATTGCGCCCGGAAAGAATCTGAATATCAGTTTTGCCGGGGCGATGCCCAAAGCCGGGAATGTGGCATTTATATCGCAATCGGGAGCGCTCTGCACTTCAATATTGGACTGGGCGCTGGAGGGGAAAATTGGTTTCTCTCATTTTGTCTCCATCGGCAATACTATCGATGTCGATTTCGGCGATCTGATCGACTATTTCGGGGCCGATGAAAAAACCAAATCGATAATACTCTATATCGAATCGATTTCGCATGCCCGGCAGTTCATGACGGCGGCGCGGGCGTTCGCCCGCACCAAACCGATCGTGGCCTATAAGGCGGGACGATTTCCCGAATCGGCGCAGGTGGCGGCTTCGCACACCGGAGCGCTTGCCTCGGAGGACGCTGTCTATGACGCCGCCTTTCAGAGAATCGGGCTGGCCCGGGTGTACGATATCGGCGAAATTTTCGATTGCGCCGAATTGATCGGGCGAAACAAGATTCCGAGAGGAGCGAATCTCGGCATTGTCACCAATGCCGGCGGTCCGGGCGTGATGGCGACCGATGCCCTGATTGCCGAGAAAGGAAAATTGGCGGTGCTTTCGGAAGAATCGATGGCCCAGTTGAATCAGGCCCTGCCGTCATCATGGTCGCATCGCAATCCGGTTGACGTTCTGGGCGATGCCAATTCCAGGAGAATCGAAAAAGCGGCCGAGATTGTCCTGGCCGATCCGGGCGTCGATGCCATGCTGGTAATTCTCACGCCGCAGGCAATGACCAATGCAACGGCCGCGGCCAAAGTTATCGGCAAACTGGCGGAAAATTCTCCCAAGCCGATTCTGGCGGCCTGGCTGGGGGGGCAATCGATGCGCGAGGGCTCAAATATCCTGATCGACAGCGGGGTCGCCACTTATAAGACTCCGGAACAGGCGATACGGGCCTTCATGACACTGGTCGATTACGGGCGAAATCTGCAGACCTTGTATGAAACACCGAAAGATATACCGGTCGATTTTCGCCTTGATCGGGAAAAAATAAGGCAGAAATTCACATCCGAAAATTTTGCCAAAGGAAATTTGCTCGGTGAAGATATATCCAAGGAACTGATTGAACTATATGGCATCGCCACCACCCGTCCGCAGCCGGCCCGGAGTGCGCTCGAGGCGGCCCGAATCGCCGGTGAAATCGGATATCCGGTGGTTCTTAAAATATATTCACCCGATATCACACACAAATCTGATGTCGGCGGCGTGGCGCTCGGTCTTGATGATGAGATAATGGTGCGGGACACGTACAAGCGGATGACATCATCAATAAAGGAAAAAAGGCCCGAAGCGAGAATAGACGGGGTGACGGTTCAGCCGATGATCGACGCCCGCGACGGCATCGAATTAATCCTGGGCATAAAGAAAGATCCGGTTTTCGGGACCGTTATGATGGTCGGCATGGGAGGTATCGGCACGGAACTTCTGGGAGACAAGACGCTGGGATTCCCGCCCCTCAACGAACGTCTGGCGCGCCGCATGCTCGAATCGCTCAAGATCTGGCCCCTTTTGCAGGGATACCGCGGACGGCCGGGGGTCAATATAGACAAATTAATCGAACTTTTGATACGGCTCTCTTATCTGGCGGCCGATTACCCCGAAATTAGCGAACTCGATATTAATCCGCTCTTGGTGACACCGCGCGATGCGGTGGCTCTCGACGCCCGCATCATTGTCGATCCCACGGCGGTTTCGGCGGAACCGTACGCTCACCTGGCGCTTCGCCCCTACCCCGAAAAATATGTCAGGACGGTCCGACTCAAAGACGGTATGCCGGCGACTTTACGGCCGATAAGGCCCGAAGACGAGCCGCTCTGGCTGGCATTTCTGGCCGGATGTTCCAAGGAGTCTATTTACTCCCGATTTCGGTATTTTTTTCACTGGAACTCGCACGAGGTCGCGACCCGATTTTGCTATATCGATTATGATCGTGAAATTGCCATCGTGGCGGAAATTGTCGAGGATGGTATTCGCAAGATTATTGGAATCGGACGGCTGATTGCCGACCCGGATCATGAGGCGGTCGAATACGCCGTCCTTATCACGGACGCCTGGCAGAAAAAAGAGGTGGGTAGCGTCCTGACCGATTTTTGTATGGAGATCGCCGGGCACTGGAAATTGAAAAGGATCGTGGCGCAGACCACCACTGACAATCGCCCGATGATATCGGTTTTTGAGAAGCGCGGATTCGCGGTAAACTATAATCCCTCGGATGCGACGGTGGAGGTGGTGAAAGAATTGAACGGAGAGTAATCAGGACTCGTCAATATTTTATAATTTCCTTGCTTTGCTGGAAAAATTTTATATAAATATTGAAAATCGCCGACTTATCAATTCTGAGGAGAGGTGTGGAAATGAGGTATTTTACCCCCCATCGGTTTTCTATTTTAATTTCGCTATTTGTCACATTATTTGTCGCCATGTTTGTGCCGGGCCGACTATCGGCGGCAACCGATGTTAATATTAATATTGACAGCACCTGTTGCGTCGATACCACCGGATCCGAATCGAGATATTTCAATTATCCCCTCCTGACCTACTCGGATCTATTATCAATACAGCCGGGTATCGTTTCCTACCGCTGGGCGAATTCATATGGAAGCATTAATTATCTGCCCAATGCCCGGGAATTTCATTTCTGGGGAGACCGCGAATATCAAACTGAATACTATTTGAACGGAATTCCGTTTCAGAGTCCGATTACGGCGATGCCGTCGGGATTGATGCGCCGGCCGGTTGGCGGCAAATTGCACTATGATCCCCGGCGCAACGATATTGATTACAAGACTATTTCCGGATCCAATGATTATCATGGAGCCTTCGAAGTATTAAGCGATAATTTTGCCGGCGCCGGTTTCGATCAGAATTGGTACACGGCGAGTGTCACGGGGTCGATTCCATATATGAAAAAGGGAAGTTTCGCCGGAAATATCGAGCGACGCTGGCTGGGCGACCGGACGCCATCGGCCATTACAGAAGAAACCCTGCCCGGCGATTCGCGGACTCTCCCCGACAACTGGCTGAGCGGTTGGTCCTATGATGGAAAGTTTAATGTGCCGATCGACCCGAGAACGGATATTGGACTGACTATCGATTACAGCCATGACAGCTGGCAGGAGTATCGTCACTATTTCAACAATCCTGATTTCCCATCTCAAATTCGTCACACTCCGCGCTACGACACCAAAGATTTGGCGCTAAGTGTCTCTATAAATCGGCAAATAAATGACCGGGTCGATCTTCGCCTTGGGGTGTTCCTGCATGACGCCAAATACCTGCAGGGTGACGGGGTTTTGTTCGATGATTATACTGATTATCACAGAACCCTGCGAAATCCCGATTTCGACAAATTCGGTCTATTGAGCCAGGGCGATTCGATATTCGCCCATGAACTCAATCCCGCGATTGAACCCGGTTCCGCTGCCGATACTTTCGTGACCTTCTATGAATCATATTTCGAGAACTACCGAAAATATAAAAGCCGCACCCTGGGAATTAAGGGTGATCTGCATTATGAAATTAATGATAATGCCTATTTGATAGCGGGATTCGATTATCAAAAACATACTCTCAGGTATTTCGACAACAGGGACGCCACGCAAACATATATGCCGCGGAATGTAAATCGTTATGGATATGACAGCCTGGGGAACGAATCGGACAATCTCGATTGGAGAAATAGGGCCAAAAAACCGTCGGATGCGATTCTCTACGCCGGATATAAATGGCACTGGAAAGGTTTGTCATTGTCTCCGATATTGCGGGTCAACATCCGCGATAATGACGCCTATCGGCTTCAGGACCCTTTCCGCCCCTTTGATCCCTATCATACCGGCAGCAATTCTCTGGATTTATCGGACCTGAAAAAAACCGGTACCTATATGGATATCAGCCGCTTTCTGACGGCAAGGTTTTCTCCATCCGAAAAACTGACCATCTTCTGCAATTTCGCCGATTTTTATCAGAGGCCGCCTTTTGAATTTCTCTATGCCGGATGGGATTATATCGAGGCAAATATTAATTCGGGTTCGTTCTCATTTATCGCGCCTTACGCGCAATTGAATTCGGAAGAAACGCAGGAATTTTCCCTCGGCGCCAATGTAAGGCCGTCCGATCGCGTAACCTTGCGCGCTCAAGTCTACTATAGAGACCTGGACAATAATCTGCAAATTGGCAATCGTACCACGGCCCTCCCGAATTCATATCGTTACTGGAACGATCTGGGTATGGCCACCGCCAAGGGTCTAGAATTCGAAATTAATCTCAACAGCGGCAAGGCCATCATGCTGGACATTAACTACAATATCCAGTCCGTCAAAGGGAATGTTCGGGACCTGCGGAATTCATCATATTATATCACGTGGGGCGGAGGATTAAATAATAGCAATAATATACCCCTGGATTACGATGTGAAGAACAAGGTCACGGCTATTCTTGAATTCAATGGTCAGAGTATTTCAAAATCAATCCCAGCGAATCTAAGTCTGTTGCTTAATTATTCTGATGGAACCCCCTTTACGCCGACACAGATTTCTGATGAAGTGGGCCAAACGGCCTCGGTTCAGTATATTCCCACCGGAGCACCCAATTCCGAAAGAAAACCGGATTATCTGCAAATAGACGGGAAACTCGATTTCGCGATCTCCATTGGAAAACAAAAGGTCATCCCGTTTATAATGGTGAAAAACATTCTGGATCGTAAAAATATAATTGATGTCTATTCGGGAACGGGAAATGCCGGCAGTTGCGGCTATCTTGAGAGTCCGGAAGGGCAAATCCGGAGTCAGGCGGACCCTGCTTTTGCCCCGACCTATTTATATGCTCAAAAAACTCCTCTGTTGTACGGTGCACCGCGTCAAATTTTGCTGGGGATAAGAGCGGAATTTTAGGCCGACATAAAAAATCATTTCAGATTATCGGGCCGCCCGGCGCCGGTTTTTAACAATCGGACACTGGTCGGAAGACGGCTTATCGGAATTATGCCATTTCTTCTCTTTTTAGCCATTGACGACTTGGATTGAAAATTGAAACTTTATACGGAAAAAGCCATATTGCCATATAGAGGAGGATTATATTATGAAATCTGTTAATGGGATTTTCCTGAGGCCGCTTTATTTTTTCATGATTTTGCTCCTGATGGCAGGTTCCATAGCGGCCGCGCCGCCGACCGCATCTAAAACGCTAAAATGGGACGACAGTTCCTATATCAACGCCAACGATATTTTAATGATAGTCACCAATCAGGCCTTCTTCGGAAGAGATGTCGGCGGGGTTTTCGGTTACGATTATGGAACATTTTATCCTTATGTTTCCATCGCCGATATTAAGAACGGAACCGAAATAAAATCGCCCCTGTATTCCGGCGGACTCTGGGTGGGGGGAAAAGTCGGCGGGGAAACCAGAGTGACTCTGGCCGATTTTGCGTCAGAGTACTGGCCCGGCCCGATGAGCGGCGGGACATTTATTCCCGAAGCCGATACCGCAAAAATCTACCGCACCTATAAGTTGTATGCCGACAGCATGGAATCAAATCCGAATACTGATTACAACGAATGGCCGATAGCGCAGGGAGCGCCGGTCGATGAGTTCGGGCGGCCGCTTCTCAAAGGGGATCAAATGCTCTGGTCGGTCTGCAACGACGCCAATCCGGCTCAGCA
Source organism: Candidatus Zixiibacteriota bacterium (assembly GCA_900498245.1). Taxonomy (NCBI): domain Bacteria; kingdom Pseudomonadati; phylum Candidatus Zixiibacteriota; species Candidatus Zixiibacteriota bacterium. The sequence goes on along the minus strand of LS998015.1, from coordinate 286,434 downwards.
TACGTTAGTCGCAAGCGAAAGTGCGCCGCTGGGAATAGAGGTTCATCAGTCAACCTGGGCCTACAATAGCCCCTCCCGGGATCGCATCATATATATGGAGTTCGGTCTTTTTAACAAGGGCGGAAATGATATCAGCGAAGCCTTCATCTCCATCTTTCTTGATCCCGATCTGGGAGGTACCGAGGACGACCTGACGGGCTGCGACACTCTTGCGGATATCAGCTTTTCCTACAACGGAAGCGACAGCGACAATGTCTATGGAAAACAACCGCCGGCAATAGGGGTAAAAATGGCGTACGGTCCGACCGTTGTTTCTCCCGGTGATTCGGCCGTATATTTCGGGAAGGTAGTGCATGATTATAAGAATCTTCGCATGAGCGGTTTTGTTGGTTATCCCAACGGCGATGACCCTCAGAATACCGGCGAGAGTTATAATCTGATGCAGGGGTTGAACCGTAACGGAACGCCGTTGGCGAATGGGACCAAATTCAGTTATCCCGGGGATCCCGTAACCAGCACAGGGGATCTCCAAATTGTTCCGGACAATCCCCATTTTGTCGGCAGTTTCGGGCCGTTCACCTTTTTGGCCGGCGACAGTCAGTATATTTTTATAAAACTGGGGATCGGGCAGGGAATAGATCGCTTGAGTTCGGTGACAGATTTAAAGTATATTCTGAATTTTCCTGATACTTTTCAGACCGATATTGGCGTGCGCCGCGATAATGCCCTCCCCTCCGGTTATACTCTGGATCAGAATACCCCTAATCCTTTCAATCTTCGAACCCGGATTGATTATGCTGTACCATCCCGAAATCATGTAAAATTAGAAATTTACAATCTCCTGGGCGAGGCCGTAGCCGTGCCGGTCGACAGAATCATGCCGGCGGGGAACTATTCGATTTTCTGGGACGGCAAGGATTCAAACGGCGGGATTCTTCCGACCGGAATTTATTTTTACCGTCTGACCGCCGGGCAATATGCGGCGACCAAAAAAATGATCCTCCTCAAATAACTGGATGCAAATAACAGCCGATGCCGGGACCTGATGATCCCGGCATTTTTTATATATTCATCCAGTAACTGGTTTTGATAAGAAAGAGATTGTGAGCGTTTCCGGAAAAGAGGCGCTTGATATCGCGCGAAAATTCCATATCGTTCACGGTCGGATCGTAGTCGGGACGGGAACGGGTCCAGACCAGATAGAGGGTGCTTCCGGGACGGTACTCCCAGCGAAGAAGCAAAGTGGAATTCATTTCGGAATAATTGTAATCGGAATTGAAGCCATTGACCGGGAGTGAATAGTCACCATTTCCCCGATAATAACGATAGCCGCTATAGTCAAGCCCCGAGACCAGACCCTGCGCCGATAACTGAATCGACAGGTCGCGGTTGAGAACCACATTGGCGGAGGCCTCCAGATAAATCTCATCATTATTAAGGTGGGCAAAGACAGAACTATCGGCTGTATTTCGGACCCAGCGCAGGATGTCACGGTACCGCTTGAAATTCATACCGGCCGAAAATTCCATATTGCTCCGAGGGCGTAGAGTCGCCCCGAAATAATTAGCCCACCAATGGCCGCCGCGATCCGAGCCGGCGCCCGGATTCCAGTTGAAACCGAGTTTCTTTCGATAATCGGTATTAAGACTGAACCACCAGCTCAATGTGGGACGAACCGGCCAGATCCAGAGGCCCCGGCCGCGGGTTTCCAGATCACTATATTTTTCGCCCTGGATTTCCACCCCCCCACCCAACGACCAATAATTGGTAAAGACAACGGTAGTATTGAAATTGCCGCCCAAACCGATATTGGTCCCGTCGAAATTCCACGAGGGGTAGAAGTTCAGATTATTGTATGATTCTTTGAATATCCACCACGGCTTGATAGTGTAATACTGGAGCCAGGCGCTGTGGCTGATTATATCGGCGCGGTTGGTGTAGCCGAGCCGGTTAAGTTGCAGGTCGCGGCTTTTGACAGTCAACCCGACCGCGCCGCGAATATGTTTTCCGCCCCGTTTTTCCAGCGTAAGATCGATACCATATCCGGTTTTCGGATTATTGACCCGGCTGAAAACGATTTGCCCGTAAGCCCCCCAATTATTATCGTTGGTTATGAGCCGCCAGTCGATGCCGCCGGTGGTCGCCGGACGGAAATTTTTCTGATCGGCAACCGTCACGATTGCCCCCACACTCGAATTCTTGAACAATTCCTGCTTGATGCGAAGCACCGAATAATTGGCCTCCGGTTCGACCACCCCCCGCCGGGTGACGGTATCGGCCGAAATGACAGTGGTATGCAAAGTATCACCTGACCAGGTGGAATCAAGTTTCAGGTTGGTCCGAGCGGCGTATTTTTCATACTCCCTTTGAGTGACAGTGGTCAGCAGGGCGACGGAAGTACGGCTGAAAAGTTTGCCGGTCAATTTGGCGGCCCCCAATATGGAAGTGGCTCTTGGGGAAATTATCGAATAAATATATTCCGGATCCGCTATCGAGCCTTGAGGGGAGCGCCCGATTCTCCGGGAATAGAACAGCGTAAAATCGGTCTGGAATAGATCGGCGCCTTCAAGAAAGAATGGCCGCTTTTCCGCGAAAAAGGTCTCGTAGGTCGACAGATTGAGCACCGGTTGATCGAGTTCCACCTGACCGAAATCGGGATTAAAAGTGGCATCGAGAACCAGATTGCTGGCAATGCCATATTTAAGATCCAATCCGGCATTTTTGGTGAATTCCCGGCCGTCGGGATTGCCGGGACTCTTGGGGTCGGTCAGTTCACTGGAGACCAGATAAGGGAGAATTTCCATATGGCTCGACGGTTTGACACCTTTGAGCCCATTCAGGTGCCCGAAATTCGAGACAAATCCTCCGTTGGCGGCGGGAGTAAACGCCCAGCCATCGATTTCATTTTTGCGGGTGATATAGCGGATAAAATCTATTCCCCAGGTTTGCAGATCGTCCTTTCCGAAACGCAGGCAATAATACGGTATTTTTATCTCGGCCGTCCATCCCCAGGGCTGTTGCTTGACGGCACTTTCCCAGACGGCGTCCCAGTCCATGTCGGAATTGTTTTCGTTATAATAGCGGCAGTCGCGTTGAACACCGGAGGCATTGACCTCGAAGGCGTTGCCGTTCTGATGATCATGAAATGGATCAATGCGGACCGTGACGCGATCGGTTTCGGAACTCCGGTCGCGCCGAACTAATTGCCTGACAATCTTATCCGGCTCGTCGTCATAGCACCAGAAAGCGACATAGAGCGCCTGATCGTCGTAGGCAACTGCCACCGTGGTCGATTCGGTAACCGGCAATCCCTCGGTCGGATCGCGCTGAAGTCTGAAATGAGCCTGCTCGATATGGGGAGAAATCCAGATAGAGTCGTTGAGATACCCGTCGATGACAGGGGGATGGGGATTGATCCGATAGGCCGTCAACTCCGGAATGATTTGTGTTTCAACTTTGGTGGAATCGGCTCGGACCGATGGCCCGGCTAAAAGAATAAGCAGAACTAAACCGGCTGGAATTAACAAGATTCTCATTTTTTTCACTCCCGCAATTATGAAATAGGTCGACTAACTCCAACCAGTCACCGATAATTGGACGGAAAAAGATGATATAAGTTTCAAAGGGGTATGACATTAGTAGAGGTAGTAATTTTCTGAAAAGCGGAATTTCCCCGCAGTAAGTTTTACTATGACCCCTAATATCGCTTCTTGATTAATTTGGCTAATTTTACTTTTTCCCCGCGCGGCCATGATACTATCCGAGTATGCGCGAACCGCTCATTACATTCGATTGCGATGATAAACCTAAGAAGAAGGGCGCAAGGCAGTTCTTTTTGTGATTCGAAATATCAAAAAAGGCGATTTAGAAGTAAATCGCCGATTCATCAACTTTGGCGTCCTTTTATTGAAGAATTTCGAACTATTTTAATACGGAAGGCAGGATAATTGGCCTCTGATAATCCTTTATCTTTCAAACGATTGATACAAGGCTGAAACCAAGAATAAAATTGGCCGCATCGCGCAAGATCGTGAAATTGAGGGCAAATTTGAAGAATTAATGCAGTGGTTTCGAACTCATCAAATTAAAAAAGGCAAGTTATCTCACCTGATTCTTGCTGTAGTTATTGTATATGATTTTATGTCAACTTTTTCGCATATTCTTTTTCAAAATCTTGGCCTTTTCATTTCATTTGAATAATAGTATAAGGAGGCTATTGGAGGATATTTCAGGAATCACAAGATATGGCTGAAAGGATTTACAAAGCGTTTTATCAATATATCATTGCACTCATGGTTATATTTGCGCTTTCAAAATGAATGTCTCCGTGATTTGGTCCCGCAGAGAGAAAGAATCCATTTATAGCTAAATGTCTTGTAAATTCATACCCAAGACCCACAATAGACCATGCTCCATGTGCACTTGTCCAACAGGAGTTGCCGAAAATCGAAATACCGAATCCCATTATGCTATAGATTGATGGTGTGTCCTTTTTAAAATAATGGTACCAGTTCAGACCATCAATTTCATGAGCCAATGAACCGGCCTCGCTAAAATGCGAAATGGCCCCTTTGACCGACCACAAGAAAGTGTTTTGATTGCCGAAAGAATAGCCAATTGATAGATCCAACGATACCCCGATATCGCCTCTTCCATAATATGATATTTGGGAGGCCGGGCAGATGCCTATTCCTCCGCCCAGATTTAGTCCCTTTCTTTGTCCGTCGAATGCCAGACTCATTGACGGTATAATCAGTGCAACTATAATAATGGAAACGACTAATAGTCTTTGGAGTATTCTTAACATATTTTGCCCTCCGATTCTCAATTAAATCTACAAGTAAGTAGGATATTGATTGTTAAGATATTTTTATGGAACCTGCATATAATAATATTCAATTTCAATATCAATTACCTGTGGATCCCATTGAGCCACGGAACGCCCAATGAATTCCATTAACAATGGTATCTTTTATTAGCAGCGACCTGTTCACAAAATCATCATTTTGAATTGTGGCTTTATATAAACCTTCTCCCATTCGATAATAGACTTCATTCCCTTCAATCCAAAGAACTTCGCTTGAAGGGCCCAAATGAATTTCAAATTCACGATTTTCCATGGGATTTATAAGAACAACATCTTCTCTAGGAATTGATGGAAAAGCCTTACGAATGGTAAAATCTGTTTCAGGGTCTGAATCTGCTATTACTCCTGCCAGCCAGCCATCAATCAATTTGGGAGATGTTTCCGCCCCACTAATCATTAAAGACTTCCATACACCAGAATCGACTCGATATATCAATAATTCCCTCTGATCTAGTCCATTTCGTTCCGGAACAGACATAAATACCCTAAAGCGCGGTTGATTGGCGATCATTACCCAACCATATGATTGCTTCGATTGAACGATACTATCGGGGACAGGAGGCCCACTAAAAGAGAGGTCAATTCCCACTGGCCTAGCGGGTATGTCTGACAGGGTCCTGAAACTTATTACATCACCTCTACCTCCACCACTATAGGGGGAATTTGGCCCTGCTAATCTGACATTGTCACCTGAGGGAATGCTCGCAGATTTTTGAATCGCGCCCTTGGCATCGAAATGATATGCAGTACCGATGAAAGGATTGCCTCCTGTCGAGATCGTTTGATTAGTCAAATGGGAAACCAATAAGGAGCCTGGCGCGGTTTCTTCGGGAAAGAAGTAATAATTTGAAATTCCTTTGAGGTCGGAAGTATTCAAAACGCTTGATTGCGAAAATGAAGACATGGGCATAATTTGCACTCTGCTGGGATATGAATTACCGTCAGAAATGATGATATATCCTTCATTCGAATATACATCTATGCTCCAAGCCATACTCCGAAATTCAGGCGACCAGAGTGAGTCTAGTGATTTCGTGCTCTCGTTGAAATTGAAAATTGTCACCGGGTAAGGAATGTGTCCTGGTTTTTCAAAGCAAGGCTGGCCATAGATAAAAAAGATCTGGCTTGCGCACCAACCGCGCGTGAAAAGCAGCATTGTTAGAACAATAATAATATATACAGCGTCGACGCGAAATTTCTTTAAAATAACCTGATTTTTCATAAAGCATATCCCCTTATCTGCATAACTGTTATAGTTATGGGTAAGTCAAACAAACGCGTTCAACATAATTAAATGGTGGATCATAATTATTTAGTTTATGAATTACCCATGAGTGATTTGTCTCGTCCCATTCGCAATATTGACCATTCCCCCCTCCGCCTGTTCCATTAAATCTTTTGATTGCAACAGCGTGCTCCATAAATTTGTCAGTGCCATCGCGAAAAGTGACATTGCCCAAAACCTCAATAGGAGGATGAAGAGAATCACTTGCAAACGATAATGCCTGCGCTCTTTCGACCTGCATATATTCATTTGCGCCACTGGTATGGGATTGATGATGTCTTAGCCATTCCGTTCCGCTATTTACATTTCCTTTCCAAGACCATAGTTCTTGAATATTTGGAACTCTAGTGGGGTAGTCAAACCAAGTCAACTGAAAAATGCCAAAGCCACTGTCACCACTTGCGTTAGGAGTATAACGCACATCAGAAGGGTCACAACTGAAGTCACCTTTTTCATTAAATTGGCAATGGTATCTTCCCTGCGTCGGTTTATCAGATTCATGCCTTGCAACGTATTTCCAATACCACAAATTCCCAGGGAGATTTGTGATATAACTTTCTACTTCCGCTTCGGTCGCGTTACGACCTCTAATTGAAAACCATTCTCCTGTCATGCATCCAGTTGCTAGGCTCGAACAGGCAATTTGGGCTTCACCCCCGATAATATCACTTTTTAAACTGTCTCTAAGAATCCACGTTTCATTTCCATATAGTAAAGTGTGATATTGCTTATAATCATTTCGACCGCTCCTGTTGTACTTGATTGAAAGGGTCCAACTGAATTGTTCCCCTGAATTAGGCGGGTCAAGCATAAATTTAAGATCTGGCATTTGAGGAGTCGAATCAATATAAACACATTCACCTGGTGATATAGCGTTATCCCCTTCGGCAATATAAATACTAGATTCACATTTATCGAAAATAAATATATCAACTGTGTCTTCCAAGCCGTTAGAATTGTCATGCCCGATCACCATGCAATCCCCATCATGGACAGCCAAGTATTCAGCAATGAATAAGCCGTTGCTTGAAATCGACCCCGCAGGTGGGGTTAATTGCCCTTCAACCCGCCATGTAACGCCATTTGAATAATAACTATGTCCTTCCACAACTTCTATAAATTGCGAATCCGAACTAGCATCATTGCAGATTGCAGTAAATTCGATACTGTCTCCATTAAATATACAATAATCATTATTTGCTGCCAAGGCTTTGTCAAAAGAGGCCTTTGAAACCCAAAATTTGGCCAGATTTCTATGCATTTCCGTAAAAGTCACATGAAGATTGCCATCATCTCTAACAATACTTTTCTTCGGACTGCCAACATCTGTCAAAGCGCTGCAAAAATATAGGCCAACATCATATTCCTTATTCTGCAGGTCCAAACCACCGAGCGGGACTCGCATCCATAATCCCGTGAATGTTTCCCCCGAAACACGAACTGCTTGGCTTATTGAAAGTATCTCGTCTGATGACTGTGAGGACTTATCTTCCAAGGCCAACCATAAATAACCTGATGCAGAACTTAATTTGCCGGACACCCTTGCTTTAAAACTGGGCCCATCGCATCTTATATCCACACCCGTTCCTGGCGGATAATCGGGATCATCCGGAGCTGGCGGGGGCCAATTAGGATCGCTATCGCACGGCCTCGCAGCTGAGATATCCCAGCATTTACATGCCTTTTCATTCCCGGCCAAGCATAATGCTATACCCTTTGCAATGCTAGTTAATGTATCGCACCCAATTTGAATTAACACAAAAAGCATAAGTGAGCAGAAAATTAAGAATGACAGAGTGCCTTTTCTCATTTTACCACCACCACCTTTCTTGTAGATGAAAAATCTTTTGAGGTAAATTTGGCAAAATAGACTCCGCTGGTGATGGGAAAGCCTTCGGAAGACACTCCATCCCAGTTGATGTCATATGTTCCAGCCTCATAAGTTTGATCGGCTATGGTAGCCACTTTTTGGCCTAATATATTGAATACCTCCAACTTAACTGACGCCCTTACCGGTAATGAAAAGCGGAAAGTGGTGGTGGGATTGAATGGATTAGGGAAATTCTGATCAAAAGCAAACTCGTCGGGAATAGCCGTCTCAACCCGGTAACCCACCCAACGGGTGGGGATTGTCATAATATCTGATATGCATCAAGTTTGAGGCAATCGCTCCCAAATCCAAGGCCTTTCAATTATAATCATATTATATGTTGACAATTGTTTTAGAAAGGGAAAATGACGAAGTAAACGATGTCGAAACCATGTTGCTCACCCGAGAGCCAACAAAACCAAATTCCGGCATATGCTCATCTGTCTTATTAGAGACCGATCTATTCTGCTTCGTTCTTTAATATTCAACTCAAATAGTCGGTAGAAACGCCCGGTTCCATATTCCAATGTTCTGCTGAGTCTTGCCCTGAAAGGCGGTTATTCGCCCCTAAGGCTCTTCCGGAACCAGTTTACTCCAAAAGAGAAGCCCAACAAAAAAGGCGATTTGGGAAGAAATCGCCGATTCATCAACTTTGGCGTCCCTTTATTGAAGACTTTCGAACCAGCCTAATGCGGATGACGGGGTAGACACAATTAATGTGAGCGTCTGTCATTCATTATATTGCTTTCAATTGTCAATCTGCAGGTCCTATAAAAAGGCAGGAAACTTGTTAATTCCTGCCTTCATTATCGATCATGTAAAGAGCCTTTTATTTATCACTCTTTACTACATTCTCTTTGACTTCATAGTTTTTGCCATTCCATTTGTAGACAGTGTAATTAGCCCTCTGTCCTTTCTCCAGCCAATTACCCACCCCGATATCAAAGACATTTGGTTTGCTGGTTGGAATCAGCTCAATGCCGCCCATAATTGCAAAGAAGAGATATTCTCCGTTGTCATATTTGAGAAAATTCAGTTTGTCTAGGTTCAGGGACAGATAACAAACATAATATCCATGGGCTCCGGCAGTAAGAGCAAACTCCAACTCTGGTATGCTATCACCATTTATATCTTTAATATCTGCAGTATTAAACAAAGCATCACTTCCAGGAATTTGAATATCAATTTTTCCACGCACCACATCTCTTTCAATTGAATCAATTAATAAAAACTGACCAAATCCGCTGCATCTGAACAACAAAGCGTAGTAGGCAGTATCCTTTATTCTCAAATATCCTGAATGCGCAATTTCAGGTTTAAAGAATTTCGCATCTTGAGCGCTGTCCTCATATCCACTCATCTTCGCCAGGGCGGAATCGCACTTCATTAGAATTGAGGCATCAATATACTTATTAATCAGTGTATCCATTTTATTGCCATCCGCATTCGCGTTATCTAGCAGCATCAATGTAAAAATAAAAGCGTATGCAATTCTTTTCATATTTCCTCCAACTCCCAAACGTTAATAAGGTCTATAATTTCCGGCTCTTGTTAATACAGAATTTACATAATCATTAATCTTGGAGTTTGTGAAGACACCATTAGTTTCAGCCACACTTGTACCGCCATTATATTTGCCAATGGCTGTCTTCCATTTATCACCCCAAATATAATTGGGATTTACCCACGCAGAATTATAATATATATGTCGCAACCTTTTAACCCCCCATATTATACCCAGAGTATCTCCAAAAACCAAATCCTGAGGGTCTTTTGAACCATATCCTTCATCAAGGGCGGTCATATAGGTCAAATGCATCAAACCATATGAACTTGAGATGATTACTTGAGCCACAAAGTCATAGGATGGAAATCTCCAATTCTGTCCGGGATTTTTTATATATAAATCCCATGCGGTAATCCGATAATCCCTGATGGAGTCTACAACATTCACATCTGGCTCCGACCAGAATTGTAATGCATTATATGGATTCCGCTGCAAGGCGTTAACATGATCTCCCTGTTCAACAGAATCGCCATCTTTTGTAAATCCCTTTGGGCTCCCGGTGAGATTCCAATCAGCGAGGAAATAATGACTTCCGTAGATGTTCACGTTTGCATTCGAGGTATCTTTAATTCTAGATTGAATATAGTCATAATCATAGTTCATCTCATAACGAAGTGAAAAATTATCAAATTTTGATTCTTGCCAGATCATAGCCTTTATCACTTGGGGAGGTATTCCAAACGAATCGGCACATCTTATAATAGTTGTGTCATAATCATTGTCTATATTTCCAAGTTTACTTGGTGGATAGACATAAAGAAACGCCTTTTCATAGTCATTTTCTCCTGGTAGTCGTTGTCGAGTAAGCGTTACAATCCACGTTACGGAATCAGAATCTAGACGTGACATTTTAAGGGGAAAAAACATGTTAGTGCTCAGTTTAGGGCATCTATTCGTATATTTTTTAAAAGCGTCCTCTATTTCATAAATGAAATAGAAATTTCCCTCTACATAAGTCCTACTGGCGTGAATATCCCATCTGTAGCCCAGAGAATCTGATGTCACTACTGAATCGGCACTGAAATAAACAGTATCTCCCAAAAAGACGGTATCTCTAATGCAGGAGGTGTCAGTAATCAGGGAATAATCCAGCGCGAATTTATATGGCCCTGCCGCGGTAATTCTTGTAGGCGCTTGGCCGACATCGTTCACATTTCTGCTAATATAGAGCATTAGATCGTAGGTGTCTGGCGGTAATTGACTTCTTTGGAAAAAGGCAAATATATTCGATCTGGAGAATACATTGCCATTAATCGGAGTTGGTTCGCTATTGATGAGAACGGAATCATTATTTAATATCTGGAGCCACACAAAGCCAGAATCAAGTTCGGTATGGCCCTTGACCGGAAATCGGAGCCTTATTTCATCTGCGCAGCCTCCGATATATGGCCAGGCCGGTATAATCGGGGTCGGCTCCTCTGGCGTCGCAGAGATAGCTGGCTCCAGATTATTTGATGCGTTGCCCGGTCTTTTGGAGCAATTTGCCATAAATAGCACAATGAATAATATAATAAAAATAATTTCTCTTCTCATTTTACCACCACCACCTTTCTTGTGGATGAAAAATCTTTTGAGGTAAATTTGGCAAAATAGACCCCGCTGGTAATGGGATAACCTTCTGAAGATATCCCGTCCCAGTTGATGTCATATGTTCCGGCCTCATAGATTCGATCTGCCAGGACGGCCACTTTTTGGCCTAATATATTGATTACCTCCAACTTAACTGACGCCCTTACCGGTAATGAAAAGCGGAAAGTGGTGGTGGGATTGAATGGATTAGGAAAATTCTGATTAAAAGCAAACTTGTCAGGAATAGCCGTCTCAACAATCGCTGTTTTGCCGCCAAATCGTTCATATTTGCCGATCGATTTTAGAATAAGAACGCGTCGCATCGAATCGGCCGGCGGCGAACCGCGGAAGGTGAGTTCTATCTTTTCCCCGGGGCGGAGATAGATAGCGCTGTCCCGAACCGCTCTTAATTGCTGGCTTATAGAGCCAAAAGAAGAATGGCTGGCCTGAACCATCTGGCATTGCTGAGTTATTGCGCCGGTTTTTTCGAATTTTATGTATGGCAAGGAATTAATAACGATTTGCTGGGTCCATTGCAGGCGAATCTTCAGGACGCCCTTGTAAATGTATTTGGATAGATCAATCCCTTTTCGGACCCTTTTGGTGCGGGGATATAGCTTTTGCACCGGCTGAAGTCTCCCAACGCTATCCTGAGCCAGAATTGCTATAATATTGGGGCTGAACTGAAAGTCATTAAATACCACCGGCTTCAAGATATTTTTGGATGGGTCGTTAGGATCGATTCCCCCGGGCGGCTCATCAGTGGTTATTTTGCCAATTTTCGAAGAATCAGCTATGCGATACTCCAAATCCATATACCCGGGATTGTAGGATGCATAGATTTTTGTGTCCTCAAGTTCGAGATACGGCAAAATGTTTTCACTCCCGTTTGCTACCGCAGAATAAGGAGGAGTCTTATTGTCGGTGAGAGCAACCAAACCTGTCTCGGAACTCAGAGCAACACGGCTGAATTTCTTCGGGATATCAACTGCATAAAGCGCAAAATTATCCAATCGGGAGATTTCCTGCTCGTCTTCACTGATCAGAAATTTATATTCCCCGCCCCGATCAAAGTCATTCAGATAAATCGGGTAGAAATCTAAGGTATTTTGATATGAGGTCACTTCGCTTTCGGATTTGGGCAGAATATTATTTTGAAAAACGTATTCCTTGCCATCCCAGTAAGAGAGCATGGGGCATCCGGGGTCAATCGGATGCGGCGGCGCACAGGTCGTGCAGGGGGTATTGCAGTAGGAATCATAGAAAGGATAGTTGAAATTTACATAGACCCAATCCGGATCCAATTTTGCCGGCGGCAACGTATCCGCTCCCCGCAAATGAGCTCCGCTGGAATCAAATAACTGAACCTGGAGCAGAGTCACGGTATCGCCATTTTGATATACTGGAGTATTATTTGAAATTGGCGGCGCGGTTATCCTAAAATAGATGAAAGGAGAATAAGTTATGGCGCTGTCCCCGATTAGATAATTGGGGTGAGGAAAACTATAAAATGACGGAGTAGCATAATTATGTGCGGTCGATGCCCTTTCCCATTTATAACTCAAACCGGTTTTCCAGTTGTCGGTGACATCGACAGCCGCATACCAGTAAATATCTGATGGATAAATACAACCGCTGGGATTGTCTACCCAAGACGACGTTATCCAATGCTCTCCAATAACGACATGGGGCAAGGAGTATATTGAATCAGAATGCCTCTGGATATAAAGCTCTTCTTCAAATTCATCGGTATACTTTCCGGGGTCGAAAATCGAAGATATTTTGACTCTCACATATGCGGTACCATTGGAATCCGCACCGGAAGGAAAAGCGACAATAATGCCACCGGTGCCAGGCATTCTGAAAGGTGTATAAGAGTAATACATAAGCCCGCTGTTGGTCCAGAAAACAAAGCAGGAACAGGCGGCAGGATTGTCCTGGGTCCAATTTATTTCAAGATAGTCGGAGCCAAATCTGCTGGCCTTGGGATGATAAATGATTTCATCTGAGAGTATCTGAAGACCTCGTTCATACCTTCGAACTCCGGAATTCGGCCCCATCTGTTCTGTAACAAAAGCATTGCCTATTGGAAGAGGGATGACAGCAGTATCGGTGCTTTGATAGGCATGGGAAACAGCAAATTTCTGTGGATAGAACAATTTGCCTGCTTCGGTTCCTTTTCCGCCAAAAGTGGCAATGATCCCCGAGAGGTCTCTTTCCATCAGGTATAAAACGGAATTATAGGAATCGAGAACAAATATATTCCCGAAAATATCAACGTCTATTGAAGACAGATAGGCATCAGGGGGAAATATACCGGGCGCCGACGTACACCACTCAAAGTTATAGGCCAGATGTTTAAGCACTATTCTCTTATTGCCATTGTCAACAACATACAGATAATTTGCATAAGAGTGGGTTGCGGGATTCACGGCAAAAGCCAGGGCTGTTGGTTTTCGAAGTTGGTCGACCCCCGAGCCGAGACTAAAATAGCTTTCTTTAAAGGATCCATCATTAGCGTAGCATATAACGACCCGGTTGGCATCTCTATCTACTGCGGCTACCCAATCTCCCCATCCGCCTGATCCCGGGACGTGCGCGGCCGCAACATCGACAGGCGTGATAAAGCCAGCATTCAAATAGCCGCCTAGAGTCAAATTGTCATTGTTATCAAGTCTATAGGCCTGGACTCTCCCATTATATGCATCAGCGACAAACCAATTCCAATTAACAAAACTTATCCCCATGGGAGAGGCAAAGCCGAAATTGTCGTCGCCATGATGTCCGATTGCCGCAATGGCATCATGTCCCGACTCGCATGGATTATATCTTGTCGCTATAATGCGATCCCAGTTGGCATCTGTTGAAACTAGAAAATATCTGCAGAAACTGGGGTTAGGGTCTACATAGGAAACGGAATAGATTCCATAGGGCCTGTTCATTATTACATTGCCCTCAAACTTCGTTTGGCTATAATTGACTGAAAATCGGTCACAGTCATTATAGATGGATTCTTCCTGGAACATTTTCAGACTTTGGGGAATTTGTGAAATCATTGCTTTTGAGGCGACCCGATAGGCGGCTTTTGCCTTAACGCCTAATGAATCGATAGTTTTGGCAAGAAGAGATAATTTATTCGATCTGAATACCAAATCAGTCAAGTTCGTAATTTTCCTAAGCCCCCCAAATGCCTTCATCTCCAATTTGGTGCTGTCCTCAAGCAAGTAGCCGCTTGCTTCCAGAAAAATCTGAAGATTAACATCATAACCATATGATGTTCTTTGAAAATTCCTTAACTGAAGTGTGTATTTGCCACCGCTTGTTAATGCAGCAGTAGCCGTGTTCTTTTCACCCTTATTATTCAATCCGCCCAAGTTATGGAGAAAAGAGGAATACACTTGTTCTACCATAAGCGGCTGCAACATATCCAGATTGAACTGATTTGGCCTATTTAGGGCAACATTCAGTAGCTCAACCACAATACCGATGCTGTCCGCTTCATTCAATGTCGCAAATTGCGCGTCGTTGTCATCGGTGGCAAAGCTGACGCTGGGTAATAAAATGGTTAATGCTGCCAGAATTGCTAGCAAATAAAATCTGATGGACAATGCCTTGGCTAACATGTCCCCTCCTTAATATGAATGATCGAATGCCTTACAGTACTAATCTAACGACGAACGCCTTTCAGAATTGTTCAAATTGACGTATATGCCACAAGAAGTAAACGTTGCCACACAAAACCATTCTGGAATATAAGAATGGCCACTGTCAGAATCTGGCAGTCTGAGTTTGGGAATTTTTAAGAATTTTCGGATTTATTTCCCTTTTTGAGTCCTTCTGGATTAGAAAGGGCCACAGGGTTTATGAAGGAAACGGGGGATTACCGATGTAACTTATTGATTAATAATATCTTAAATGATTAGCGCCCCCAAGGGGATTCGAACCCCAATTTTGTGATACAGGACATAGAGTTACAACTACTGAGACAGATTTGAGACATTTTTGTAATTTTCTGTGGTTGGCTTTGCATAGTATCACCCTCGAACACGGTAAGACAATAGGCTCTTAACGGGCGAAGAAATATCAGCTATTAAAACAACGGAACGGAAGCTCGATTTCATCGTCGGCAACTTATTGTATATTAGCATATTACAGCGAACTCGCTTACCACGCAGACCTTTAATCGCGAGAGTTCTTGACGGATTGTCGCACGCAAAAACCATCATCGGCTCAAAATTCCATTGCGACTTCATCGATCATTCCTTTGATCCATCGCATAGAATCAATGCGTAGCCTCAAACCGTTATCATGGTGACAATCAGAGTTAGTTGTTGGCGGGTTATATTTCCCAAAGAAATCCTTGACTTAGGAAGTCCGATATGCTATTATCGGAACTATTTTGTACCAATAGTATTTTATGCGAGAGAGGTATTTATTACGGGTCGAAGCAGGCAGCGGCAGATCAGAGGGATCGTCGGCGCGTTGCGAGCTTTGGTAATCGCTGACCGTTCGAGATCTCGATGGCTGTCCAAGATATACAAGATCACGGCTAGGCAAGCGGCCATGCTCCAGATAGTCTCCGAATCCCCGGGAATATCGATGGGAGAACTCAGCGAACGGATGTATTTGCACATCAGCACCAGCACAGGTGTTATCGATCGGCTCGAGAAGAAAAACCTCCTGTTGCGAAAGCGAAGTCATGCGGATCGACGAGTGATCAGGTTGTTCATCACATCCAAGGGCCGCCAGACAATTAGGAGAATCCCGATGGGTATGTTGGGCCTCCTTACGCGGGAAATTGAAGAGCTTCGGGATTCTGATATCCACGTGATCTGGACAGGATTGAATAGACTGCTAAAACTGCTGCAATTGAAAAAAAGCCACACAGACGGATAGGGCCAAATGGGCTGTGTTCACAACGTGGCTTGGAATGGAGAATAATTTAAACATGATAGCAGAAGATGGCAATAAGGAAAATAGCAGGCCGTCTAAAGTCAAGAGCGGATCAAAGGGGCATGGCAGAAGAATCATGGTGGCATTGCTGGTTTTGGCAGCAGTGGCCGCTGTTGTCGCCGGCTACTGGTACTTCTACTTACGCGGGTGGGTATCCACCGACGATGCCTATATAGATTGCGACCCTATTTCAATCAGTAGCAAAATTCTAGGGCGCATCGTCGAACTAGCCAAGGAAGAAGGTGACACGGCGCGCGCCAGCGAGCCGTTGGCATTTCTCGATTCAGTCGATCTCAAGGCCCAGGAAGCTCAGGCTAATGCGTCGTTGCAGTTCATCGAACAAAGCGTTCCAGTGGCGGAGGTAAATCTCCGAAAGGCGAAGGAGGATTTCAAACGCGCCGAACAGCAGTTCAAAGGGGACGTCATCACCCAGGAGCAATACGATCACGCTCGACTGGCGATGCAGCTAACGCAGGCGCAGTACAATGCCGCGACCAGCCAAGTAGTCTCAGCGCGATCTCAACTCGGGGTCATTCAGACCCAGCTAAGAAACATGTGCATCATCGCACCCAAGACAGGCATTGTGGCGAAGAAGTGGGTTGTAGCAGGTGACATTGCCCAAGCGGGACAACCAATCTACACCTTGTATGACCTGTCGAATATCTGGATCACGGCCAATTTTGAAGAGACCAAACTGGCCTCAATCAGGGTGGGTGAACCAGTTCAGATCGAAGTAGATGCATTTCCCGGTCACAAGTTTGCCGGCAAAGTGCTGTCAATCGGAGCTGCAGCTGCTTCTGAATTTTCCCTCATTGCACCAAACAACGCGTCAGGAAATTTTACGAAAGTGACGCAGCGCGTACCGGTGCGAATTTCAGTGAGCGAGACAAAGCCTGGTGACCAGAAAACTTTCCTTCCGGGAATGTCGGTGATCGTGCGATTGAGGGATCAGGAGTAGACTTGATGCTTAAGGCAAAATGGCGTAGGTTTCGACATTCTCTCCTATTTGACCACCCCCAATTGCGAAAAGAACACCCTTCGTATCGATGGTTGGTTCTCATGGGTGTGATGATCGCCACTTTCATGTCCGTACTCGATTCTACGATCGTCAACGTAGCACTTTCCAAACTTATGGCATCATTTGGAGTTTCGGTCGACAGGGTAGAGTGGGTGATGACGGCGTATCTTTTGGCGTTTGGCGTTATTCTGCCTGTTTCCGGTTGGATAGCCGATCACTGGGGCTACAAGCTGGTGTTCACGAGTGGTTTGCTATTGTTCACAGGAGCATCATTTCTCTGCAGCCTGGCATGGAGCCTTGAAATGCTGATTTCTGCTCGTATTCTCCAAGGGATAGGAGCCGCAATCCTTATGCCAGTGGGTATGGCAATTATCACGCGAGAATTTCCACCGGAAAAGCGAGGAATCGCTCTGGCCTTCTGGTCAATGGCGGCCTCGGCGTCGGTGTCGCTGGGGCCAACCATCGGTGGTTGGCTGATCGATCACTATTCGTGGCATGCGGTATTCGATGTCAATGTGCCGATTGGAATAGTGGGAATTCTCGCCGCGGTGGTCATATTGCACGAATATCGGACGCCGCACACGCGAACTTTCGATTCTGTGGGGTTTGTCACGCTGGTCGGTTTTCTTACACCTCTACTTCTGGCTTTATCTAGCGGCAATTCGGCATGGAATACCGGTGGTTGGACTTCGAACTACATCCTCACGTGTTTTTCCATTTCAATAGTTTCGCTGGTGATTTTTCTGGTCACGGAGTTCACGGTCGAGCATCCCCTCATCGCAGTCGATTTGTTCAAGGATGTCAATTTTTCAATGTGCAATTTGGTAGGCTTTCTGTTCGGGCTCGGTATGTTTGGAAGCACGTTTCTGCTGCCCATTTATCTGCAGGAGTCTTTGGGTTACACTCCGCTGCAGGCCGGGATGGTATTTTTGCCTGTGGGTGTGCTTCAAGCAGCGGCCGCGCCGCTGGCAGCCGTATTTGCAGCGCGGTTTTCGCCCAAGATTCCGATTGTGATCGGAATCGTGCTTATGGCCATTACGTTTTACCAATTCAGCACCCTATCGTACTTGTCCGAGTCACACGCAATTACTACGCCTTTGATGATTCGTGGATTTGCGATGGGGGTGCTGTTCGCACCGCTGACGGCGCTCGCTATAGGAAACATCACCCATTTCAAGATCGCACAGGCTTCAGGGTTGCTTAATGTCATCCGTCAGATCGGCGGCAGCTTCGGAGTCGCACTTTTCGGATCGCTCCTGACACGGCGGACGATCTTTCACCTGACGACCTATGGACAGCAGATAAATACGAATTCGGAAACATTTCAGAGGACGGTCAGGCAGCTCGGCTTTCATGCGTGGCAAACGACCGGCGGCACTCTGGTAGATGCGACAGCAAGAGGCAAAGCACAAATTGGTTCATTTGTCGCAAACCAAGCGTTTGTGAGTGCTATCGACGACGTGTTTCTGCTGGCAGGAGCTGTCATTCTGCTAGGCGTAGTCCCAATCCTGTTCGTACGGATACGCAAAGGAAAGAAGCGCGGACCGGGGACGAAGCCGGCTATAGCAATACAAGAGTGAGGAATATGATAAGAAGTATCATTTGTGCGGTAATGACCGCCGTCTTTGTCCCAGTCGCTGTACTGTCTCAGAACGCAGGTGACTCCTTGACGCGCGATGAAGTTGTGCGCTTGACGCTGACCAATCAGCCGCAGATCATGCAGGCACAACAGAACTTGACGGTGGCTGAAGCGCGTGTCGATGTTAACCGGGCGGCATTGTGGCCGGATATCGGTTTGGTGGGCGTCTATACGCGCCTCGACCCGGTAGCGAAACTCGAAGTCGGGGGTGCCACCGAGAAACTGTTTCCCAACGACAATTATGATGTGCAGGTAGATCTAGAGCACACCCTATATGACTTTGGCAGGAAAAGAACAGCAATCTCGGTTGCTCAGCGGTCGCGGCAGATGGCGCAGGACAACATAGATCTGGTGCGCCTAACTTTGGCGTATCAGGCGATTTCGGCATTTAACAACGCTCTGATCTTGCAGAACACTATTGCTGTCATCGATTCACAATTGGTCGCCTTGCGGCAACATGCGGCAGTGAGCACCAAGAAAATCCAGGCTGGCACAGCCACAAATTACGATACGCTGACCACTCAAGTTCGCATCGCCGTGGCAACGAATGATCGTACCGACGCCGTCAGGGCGCTCAATAGTCAGATTATCATCTTACACGAGTTGACTGGATTGCCGGACGCATCACCAATCAATTTGAAGGGAGATTATGCAACAGTCACCCCTATGCCGCAACTCGATTCCCTTTTGCAAACCGCAGAAAATCAGCGCCCTGAAATGGTTATGGCTCGGGATGCGGAACAGGTTGCTGCCACACAGACGCATCTGGTGTCTCTTGGGGACAAGCCGTCGCTTTCATTGGCAGTCGGCTCTGGATTCAAAAACGGGTATTTCCCGAATATTGCCGAGCCACATCTCAATTGGAACGCAGGCTTGATATTTCGGATGCCACTGTTCAACGGTCATCGGACGCAATATGAAGAGTCCGGGGCGCACGCCGCCTTAGAGGCCGCAAAGCAACACACTGCCGATATGATACGCAAAATAACCGGTGATGTTCGCCAAGCATTCTTGGATGTCCAGACGAGCCTAAGCAAGATTGCCACAACCGAGGTTCAAATTCGACAAGCTGAACAGGCCGTGGCGATGGCTGTTATTCGCTATCAAGCCGGTGTGATTACCAACGTTGAACTGCTTGATGCGCAGACCGCCCTGCTTCAAACCCGGCTAATTCGACTTCGTGCACTTTATGAATACACGGTAGGACTTGCCAATCTTGACAGAGCCACTGGCAGGCGAATGTGGTAATGTGGGTTGCCCATTTGTGCGAGTTTTCTTATGACTCTATTTGACGCGCTGGATCAGCATGTGGCCATTGACTTAAGATTTGTGTTCGCTGTCTGACGTGAGATGATGGTGTCGTGAAGTCCGGCCTCTTCATGGTCGCCGCAGCATCATCTCTGCCTGGAAGCCAATCGATTTAGAGCGCGGCGGATACAATCGTTGCATGTACTGTTAGTGTATCGTAAATTGCGTCAGGTCCACGCAATGTGAAGTTACCGAAAGAAGAGATTATGAACAAGAAAGATGCGATCTTCCAGGCCTCGTGTTTCGAGTTTGCGGAGCACGGGCTCGCTGGCGCTCGGGTCGATCGGATTGCTCGCGCAGCGGGCGTCAACAAAGCCATGGTGTACTACTACTTCAGATCGAAAGAAGCTCTCTATACCAATATTGTAAATTGGTTCTTTCAAATGCTCGCCGAGGCCATGGGACAAAAGATCCAACAGTGCGCCGACCCTGAGGAGCTCCTGACGGCAATTGCCCAGACTTATGGCGCGCTGTTCTCCGATCATCCGTTTGTTCCCCGACTGTTGCTCCATGATCTGGCCGAAGGCGGCACGCGCATCGGCGAGGCACTTACTCGGTGGATTGCCTCATCCGGTCTGAAAAGCAAGCTCGTATCAAGGATACAGGCAATGGTGAAAACCGGGCAAATGCGGGAGATGGATCCTCGACAATTTGTGATTTCCTTTATCGGCATGAACCTCATGGTTCCTTTGTTGGAGAAAGTGGTTGCTCCGCTTTGGGGACTTTCAAACGATGCGAAATTCAGACAAAGCCGTGCAGAATCAATTGTCGACCTTACTTTGCACGGTGTCATTCCACGAAACTGACTCCTATACCAATATGTCATGGCGCCCATAGTTCGCTTATGGCCATGTTTTGACAACGGTTATCACAGTGGTCGCTGGCGGTAGGGGACATTTATTATAACAGCTTGGCTACAGGTAACGTCATTAACGAAATCCTGATTAAAACGTTATGTATTTAACCTGTGGCTCGGGTCAAGTCGGACGGGGATCAGGAGATTTAATAATTATTGGCATCGCGTAAGCTCCCCTGTCAAGTAGACAGTTCAAAAATAAAATTTATGGCAGTTTGTCGTTCCCGGAAGATCGTCGGCGGCACTCCGCCCAGAGCATCGTGACAACGCTGCTCGTTGTGCATCCGCAGCCACCCAGCCGTGATCTCCCGCACCTGATCTAAGTCCTCAAACAGATAAGCGTTTAACACATCATTCCGAAAGGTCTTGTTGAATCGTTCGATATAGCCATTCTGGTTCGGTTTCCCCGGCTGGATGTACCGCAGGGCGATCCCCCAGGCCCGACAGAAGTCAACCAGCGCCCAGGACAAGAACTCCGAGCCGTTGTCGCATCGAATCGCCTGTGGTACACCCCGCCAGACGATCAACCGTTGCGGGAACCGCATCACCCGCTTACCCGGCAGCGATGTATCAATCTCAATCGCCCGCACCTCGCGCATCCCTTCATCCAGCACATTGAACATCCGAAAACGACGACCCACACACAAAGTGTCGCTCATGAAGTCCAGAGCCCACACCGCATTGGCTACCCGCGGCGCACCCAACGGCTGATAGTCACGATTCGGCAGCTGCTTCTTGGTCTTCGGCCGATGTTGTAACCCCAACTGGGTATACACCCGGTACACGCGCTTGTGGTTCCACCAGCAACCGGCGAAACGGAGCTGCTGGTAACACTGGCCGAACCCCCAGCGATGATTCGTCTCGATCAATCGGGGCAAGGCCGCAATCACCTCTTTATCCCACACCAACCGATTGGCCGGCGGCTTGTACCAGGTGCCCCGGGACATCCCCACCGCCTGCATCGCAAAGCCTATCGACACCTTTTGTGCGGCCGCCAGATACGCGGCTACCTCGCAACGGTCCGGTGGCCAGAGAGCTTTTTTGAGACCCGATCCTTCAGGGCGTCGTTCTCCAGGCTCGGCTCACCATATATCCGCTTTAACTTGCTGTTCTCCGCCTCCAGCTCCCGAAGACGGCGTACCTCTGACCCTTCAAGCCCGCCGTATTTCTTCCTCCAATTGTAATAGGTCTGATCGCTGCTCCCGTACTTGCGGCAAATCTCCTGCACTGCCATCTCGGCATCCGCCTCCTTGAGAATGCCGACTACCTGTGTCTCACTGAATCGTAACCGTTTCATAGAGTCCTCCTGGCTCTAATATGCCAAAAAACTCTACTTCACAACAGTCTACTATGTGGGGGAGCTTACGAGTCATTTAGGGGACTATATTAGGAATCGACGGATGTGTGAATAAAATAATCCATCCGGGGCGCTATTGCTTAAAATACTACTACAAACATCATTCCAATCTTCATCAGTATTGGCATCAACAAAGACCAGGGAGGATCACTGCATGATAGTTGGGTGTTCTATTCATGAGGGTAATTTATATTATAACTAAGTCAGTATTAGCGGCCACCTAATGACCATTGCTGACTAGATCGGTAGAATCGTTTCATTTCATCCATTAAAGGAGTCAATTCCTTGTATGCCGGAAAAGCCACATCCTTATTGATGTTGCTCAACTTGTAATTCTTACTACGGAATGGATATATTTCATATACATTGTCATCAAGAATTATTGCGTAATTTACATAACTACCGATTACCATCGGGCGATTATCCCCAAAATCCCGGTATAAATTTATGCCGTTGCTATAATCTCCTGGGTTATTGATGCAAAAAAGAAATTCTTGTAGGAGAGTTGGTGCAATGTCCACATGGGAGGTAATTTGGGTAATCATCCGTGGCTCCCTTCCGGGGGCGTAGATTACTAAAGGAACCACCGTTTGGAATTGAGTGAAATTTGTGCCATGCCCCCAGTAATTTGACCGATCATCGTTAAATTCTTCGCCATGGTCAGTGGTTACGATAATGATTGTATTGGACATTAGGCCAAGAGAATCTATTTCCTGCAATACTTGCCCAATTAGCTTGTCAACGAAATGTGTTGCATTCTTGTAGTCGTTGAAATATAACGTCGGATCGGTATCACTATTAGCACGCATGAGATTCTGATCTCCGGCCGGGCGAAAGATGGTATCGGTCTGTGGGTATAGGTACGGGGCATGATTGGATTTATAAAATCCCAAAGCAAAGAATGGCCTCTCCCTACCCTGTTGCTCGCGCAGAAAGCCAATTAACTGGCGGGTCATGTCCAGGTCCTGCTCTATCTTCGATTCGCCGGCAAAAGATTCCTGCACTTCTATGTCACGGAAGACAGCATCTTTAATCTTATGCCGTTTGAAATTCGAATTGGCAAAAACGCCATAATTATATCTATTATTCTCAAGCACATCAATAAGAACAGGGTTATGTATAGCTTTGTTATTGGCTTTGACTGTTGTCCAATAGGTTGGAAACAGTCCGTAAAATAGTCCAAAAACGCCGGCGACTGTAGAGTTACCTGAGCAATAATGACGTGAACAGACCAGAGAATTTCTCGACAGAGCATAGGTATGCGGCGTAATGTCGGCGTTCATCATGTCGTACCGCCAGCTCTCAAAGAGAAGGACGAGGATATTCGGAAACCGTTTGCCTTCCGGCTTATCCATCTCAAGTTCGCGTAGTGGATATGTCACAGCGTCACCCTCTTCACCTTCTATATCGATAGATTCATCATTTCCAATAGGCAAGCGTCCACCATATTTAGCGGCTTGATTATGCGACGAAACGGGATAGTATACGGGTAGATAAGGAGTCAATTTTGTTATTCGGGCGTCGTTATATTCGTATGCCATCGCGTGTATGACTTGGCTGATTATCAAAGAGGCGATGCCGACGGTGTAAAAGGACACTGTTATGAATTTCTTAACCGTAATCCTCCAGGCATAATGAAACAACCCGTATTCAATGGCGGCAATAAGAAGAAGAGCCAATAGGGCTGAGCGCAAAGTGCCGCCGGAGATACCAAAAGCCCCGAAATCAGAAACGATCCATTCAATCCAAAACGGGTCAATGTGCATTCGTGTCAGGCGAAATACAAAGGAGTCGATCAAGAAGTAATACACAAAAGCCCCGGTCATAACGGCACAGAGTCCAATGCCAACTCTTCTGAAGGGGAGCAACATCACAAATACAATGGTGGTTACAAGCCACATTGCCAGAACGTAGTATCCGACAGAAACAGTAATAAAGTATATCCAAGTTAGAACGCTGAACTCAACCGGCATCAAGTTCCACAAGAATATAATCAGAATTATAGGGGTATTGAGAGCGAGCGCAATAATCAGACGGCGATAATCCGCAAGGGCGCTGTCGCGTTGCATCTTTAAAAGGTCTCCGCCATAAGTATTCTTGCCGCTTTAATTGTCACGGATGCATGTGAAACGCTCGGGAATTATAAAGGGGCATCCTCCGGAGGAAGTATCACTTTATGCGGCCCAATAAGCTTCGCTTCGAGCTCCAGATAGGTATGGAGTTCTTTCATGTCACACTCAAACAGACGTTTTGTCAATCCGGCAACCTCCGGCGGAAGAGCAGTCAAACCTTTCGCAAACTCAAGACATGAAGACTCGTAGTTCGCATTTGGAATAACTTTGTCGACAAGGCCAAGAGCTAATGCTTGTGATGCCAAGATGGGCTCGGCGCGAAGAAGAATACCTTTGGCTTTTGCAATACCGATATATCGCGGTAGCAGGAAGGCTAATGCTCCCTGGGGCGGCAACCCAAATTGCCTACAAGGAAATGAAAATACCGTATCTTCAGAGATTACTCTGAAATCGGTTGAGAGAATTACACCGAGGAACGTTTCCACCACCGAACCGCGAACAGCAGAGACAACAATTTTTCTGAAAGAGCACATCATTTCTATGTACTGGGACAGAGCATTCACCTCTCGGATCAGATGCATATTGCCATCGTAGGATTCAATAACATTGTTCCAGAAAATGCGATTATGCTTCTCTCCCAATATTGAATTATCACTCAGGAGGAGAAGCACTCGGATACTGGAGGACCCCCCCGCAATATTGATCTTATTAAACAGCGCGTTCTTCAATTGCAAATCAGAGGCGATGTCGAAGGCTCTGCTCTTGACATGAATCACTCCTACGCCCTCATATTCATAGGTATCAAAGAAATCACTACTCGACTGAAACCCATCCTTCGTAGACTTGGAATCCATGACCAACCTCCTTCGTGGTTTACAATATAAGTGCCGCCCGAAATGGTTACCGGTCAGCGGTGCTGATTATTCCCGCCGAATCCATTTAACTGGGAGCGAAAGCAATCGATGCCAAACGAACGTCCAAGCATCTTTGCCCGACCACCAAATAAAGCCCGTGTCCTCTTCGCAATGGTGTCGCTTCATGCTACTGTCAAATACGACCATCCGGGCTCTGGGTCTGTGCCCCCCCACGAGAAGCTATAACTGCGTCAATGCTCCAAATGCCGCCGCCATTAGCCGAAATGTAAAGAAATACAAAGCAGTACAAAACGGCGAGTTCTCCCTGATTAACAATTGGCAAAAAGGCTTGGGTACCATGGGCAATCCAGTATGCAAAAGCCATGAGACCGCTGGCCAGGAAAGCCACATAGCGGGTCCAGAGGCCCACGGCAATGAGAATTCCGCCAAATAATTCAATGGGACCTGCGATTGTCATAACAAAAGCTGGAATGTCTTGCCCCGGCGGTGGAAATGAGAAAAGCTTTTGAGAACCATGCCACAGAATCAAAAAGCCGGTAATGATTCTCATGATACCGTATGTCTGGCCGATAAATTTATTCATGAACATAAGCATTCCTTTCCGACGCGAATATCTCGTGCACCCGTCCCGGTGTCTTTTTCAACTCTGGCACTGATTTTTAGGAAACCATCGACAGCAATCTTGCTTGGCGTGGTCCCTGACAAGAACAGGCTAATCCGCTCCCGGCCTGCTCTCATGACCGGCCTACTATTCTTCGCAAAGCAAAATATAGCTAACGGTCCAAGTAATGTCGCGATTATTGATGAACATCCTAAAATTCTATCGCCTCGCAATTCTTCGGTCGGGCAAATTGAGCCATTGACAGTCGCTTTCACCATCTTACAACTGATGCCCCCCAAACCAAACCGCTCCCAAAAGCGACCATCAACACCAGGTCTCCGGGCTTTAATCGGCCAGTGCGATTGGCTTCGTCGAGCGCTATTGGGATCGATGCTGCGGACGTATTTCCGTACTTGTCAATATTGACGAATACCCTATTCATCTTGACATCCAGCCGCTTAATCAAACCTTCGATAATCCGGATGTTAGCTTGGTGGGGTATGATCAATGAAATGTCCTGAGGGCTAATACCAGCTTCCTTAACAACTATCACAGAAGCATTGTACATCTCACGAACGGCTATTCTGTATAAATCGCGGCCATTCATTATTAGCTTATCAGAACCATCATTGGAGAAGTCAGGCGTATATGGATTTGCGACACCTCCTACCGGAATCCAGAGTAGATTGCGTTTTGTACCGTCAGACTTGATGAAAGAAGATAGAACACCGTGACCATCATTGTCGGCAGCCATCACAACGGCACCTGCGCCATCACCAAAGAGAATGCAGGTGTTTCGATCCTTGTAGTTGGTAACAGATGACAGTTTCTCTGCTCCGACAACGACAATAGTTTTGCATGCCCCGGACTCAATGAGTGACCCCGCAATGACCAGGCCATTGAGAAAACCTGTACAGGCAGACACTACATCAAATGACCCGGCATTTGAAAAGTTCAATTTCTCCTGTATCACACAAGCTGTGGACGGCATCCGGTAATCTGGCGTAGATGTTCCAGCGATTATCATATCAACATCTTCGGGGAGACACTCCGACATATCTAGGGCCTGCCGGATGGCTTCCACAGCCATATCGGATGTAGTACAATCGTCTTCTGCAATTCGCCGTTCTCGGATGCCGGTGTGAGAGTAAATCCATTTATCGGATGTGTCTAACATTCGCTCCAAGTCGGCATTAGTCAGCCGTTCATCAGGAACGTATGATCCTGTACCCAATATTCTGGCTCTTACGTGGGCAGTCACGACCGCTTTGACTCCACAGGTTTCTTTATTTCCATCCGTTCTACATTAAACGCGAAAGCCGAAATGCCTTCATATTCCGTCTCCTCATTGAATCTATGAACGTTATCCATCAGAGCATCGAGTTGTTTGTCATCAATTGGGAACAAAACCACCGCATTATTTCCCGGCCACACCTCGGTGTCCATTCGCGGTCGAAATCCAGCAGATTTACCATGGGTCTTCGGCCAATGAGTATATGACTGCACATGCTCCGATGTGAGCAGTTCGATTACTTCGTCGGTCTTGCCCTCGAAGAACGTCAAAAACACCATTTTCATGAAGTTTCTCCTTGGATATGATTCTTCCTGCCTTCAAAAATGGAATAGATTACTGGGATAAGCACCAATGTTACCAACGTTGAGACCAATAGGCCGCCAACGACAGTAATCCCGAGCGGTCTCCAAATTTCTGCTCCTTCATTGCGGCTCAATGCCAGCGGCAACATGCCAAGTATCATAGCGAGAGCTGTCATAAGAACCGGTCGCAAACGATGTTTGCCGGCCAGCGGAACAGCCTGATTGACACTAAGCCCTCGTCTGCGAAGAATATTGGTATAGTCTATCATGATGATAGCATTCTTCACAACAATGCCAACCAAGATGATAACGCCGATGAAGGAAATTAGGCTCAAGGTGGTGCCTGTAAGTATTAGGGCCCATATTACGCCGACAAACGCAAAAGGAACAGAGAACATGATGATAAATGGGTCTCGCAACGATTCGAATTGCGAGGCCATAACCATATATACAAGCACCAGACTAAGAATCAAAAGGAATAATAAATCGGTAAATGATTCCCTTTGCTCCTTTACCGAACCGCCAAAAGTCACGTCAATTCCTTCCGGTATTTCTATTCTTGTAAGCTCCTCGGCTATGTCGGCCGCGACGTCGCCAAGGGGACGTTTGAATACCTCAGCTTCGACTTTCACGATACGCTCGCGATCCCTCCGCGCGATCTCCGTCGGGCCAGTTGATTCCACGATTGTGGCTACATTATCCAAGCGCACAGTGGCCCCGCTTCTTGATGTAATCACGAGCCGACTGAGATCTTCGATATTCTGCCTTGCATCCTCCTTTGCTCTTATATAGATTTGGTACTCATCTCCGGCTTCGCGATACTTGGTCGCTTCGGATCCGAGAACTTGCGTCTTTATGGCGTCCGAAATATCTCCCAACCCAGTGCCAAGCAGGGCGGCTTTTTCTCTATCTATGTTGATTATCAATTCGGGCCTGCCTACTGGCCTGGATATTTTCGCGTCTTTTGCCCCACGCGTATTTTCTACGATCCTTTTTATCTTCGCGGCCAGTTCGTTGGTCTGGTCGACATCATGGCCGATAATCTGGATCGTTATTGGTTTATCTCCTCCAAAAAGAATATTGCCCATAGGGTTACCGGCCTTTATATCCATTTTGAGGATTCCCGGGACTGTCTGGGCATACCGCCGGATAATGTCGGCCACCTCGGCGCTCGATCTGTCACGAAACTTCTGTTCGACAAGCTTTGCGCCGACCATGCCAACGTGCGAGCCTCCGGCTTGCCCCATTGCAGCTGACATTCCGGTGCTGGACTGCCCCGCGCGATAGAACACGTGCTTTACTTCCGGGACACTGTCAGTGAATACTTTTGCAAGTTCCGTTGCAACCGCGGATGTCGTTTCCATTCGTGTCCCAGGAGCCATCTCGAAGTTAATTTGCACGTCGCCACTATCTCCTTCTGGAATGAACTCGGTCGATACAAAAGGCAACAATGCCAGGGAACCGAGAAACACCGCGGCCGTCGTCAGGACCGTCTTTTTTTTATTTCTCAAAGCCCATGCCAACAGGACTCCGTATTTTTCCTCGGTCGCATGGAACCAGCGTTCGCTGGTATTATAAATTCGCCGTATCACCGCTGAATGTTCTGTCTTCATTTCCAAATCGGATCGTCGCAGAATTCTCGAGGCGAGTGCCGGGGTCAAAGTGAGCGAGGCAAAAAGAGAAGCGAGAATCATAATAATGACTGCCGCGGCAAGTTGGGTAAACATGATTCCGGTTAATCCCCCCGCAAATAACATCGGCGCAAATACCGCGACCACCGTCAAGGTCGATGCCATCACCGCCAATCCTACCTCGGAGGTGCCATATAACGCTGCCTCTAAGGGTCTTGAACCGCTTTCTATGTGCCTTGTAATATTGTCCAACACAACTATGGCGTCATCAACCACTAATCCTACCGCTATGGCAAAACTCATCAGCGACACCATATTGAGAGTATATTTGAGCAAGAGGAAGGCAAAAAAAGCTATGATTAGCGAGAAAGGAATGGTCAGGGCCACAATGAAACTACTCCTGATATGGCGAAGAAACAGGTAAACCACCAGGAGGACGACCAAAGCGCCAAGTATCACTGATTCACTCAAGTTGGAAAGGGACCTTCTAATGAAAATGGATGTGTCATAAACCTCGGTCAAATGTACGTCGCTGGGCAAATTCTTGCTGAGAGCCATGACTTCCGCCCTCACTTTATCTGCTATCTGGACACTATTTGCGCCGGATTGTTTCTGCACCATGAAAATC
Source organism: Candidatus Zixiibacteriota bacterium (assembly GCA_900498245.1). Classification (NCBI taxonomy): domain Bacteria; kingdom Pseudomonadati; phylum Candidatus Zixiibacteriota; species Candidatus Zixiibacteriota bacterium. Next base: position 256,742 of record LS998015.1, on the reverse strand, counting down.
ACACCCTGTCGGCCTTCCGACCTAACCATGGCAGTGATTTCCTTAAAGCTGTCGTCGACTCTGGCAACGTCTCTCAAATACACGGGACGACCGGCGTAAACCCCCAGCACAACATTGCTTATCTCGTCGGGTGAGTCGAATTCGCCCGGAACGCGTACAATGTATTCGGTCTGGTTAATTTTGACACTGCCTACCGGCTGATCGGCGTTTTCTCTGGCAATAGTCGACATTACTCCCTGGAGATTCAGATTGTAAGCCTCAATCTTCCTCGGGTCGAATTCGACTCGAATCTGTCTTTCCAATCCGCCAATGGTCTGTACCGCGCCGACCCCCGGAATCCTTCTCAAGGGATCAGCCACCTCGTTTTCAATTAAGTAATTCAGCCCTCCATAATTTTCGTCCGCAGTTGCCGCATACACCAGAATTGGAAACATTGAGGTGTTTATCTTGAACATCATCGGGTCATTGGCATCTTCGGGCAGGCCAGGCTTTGCGAGTTCTAACGCGTCGCGAATGTCATTGGAGGCTTCGTCAAGATTTGTTTTCCAGTCAAACAGAGCCGTCACCACAGATATGCCTTCTTGCGATGTTGATGTTAGCTCATCAAGGTTGCTCACAGTGCTAATGCGATCTTCGATCTTCTTGGTTATCTGAGACTCAACGTCAGCGGCGCTCACCCCCTCATAAATTGTAACGACACTTATGGCGGGAATTTCAATCTCGGGAAACAAGTCGATTGGCAAACTGACAAGGGCTACAATACCGAGAATCATGATTCCCAAAAATATCATTAATACAGTGATAAATCTTCTTACGGCAAAATCGGGGAGCTTCACTTGATAACCTCCTGCGAGGATACGACCACTTTGGAACCACTCTTGATCTTCATTTTGCCACTGGTCACAACTGTATCGCCGGCTTGAAGACCGCTTTTGATTTCTGTGAAGTTGTTATAAACCTGACCTCTTTCGATATCAACTCGTTCCGCTTGCCCGCCGATAACCCTGTAGACAAAGAATGTGCCGGTTCCTTCTTGTCTAATCAAAGCATCAAGGTTTATCAGCAGCACTCTATTTGACTCCAATCTGACGACAACCTTTCCGAACATCCCCGGCCTGATTATTCCGTCGTGATTGGCGAACTTAACCTCAACGTCAGCGGTGCGGGTTCGCGTATCCAGCGTCGGCGCGACGAGAGAGACCTCACCGGCAAATTCCTTTCCGGGATAAGCATCCAGATGCAGTAAGGCCGTCTGACCTCTGGATAACTTAGAGTAATCTTTTTCAGGTGCTGAAATAACAACCTTTACCGTGTCGATCTTCATCAATCGGATGATGGCAGGGCTGCCGGCCGCTCCCGGCATGAGAGTAAATACTTCTCCTTCCTCAAGATACTTGTGGGTTACCACTCCCGAGAAAGGAGCTTTCAGAAGAGTGCTGGCCAGAGTCTTATCGTAAGTTGCTTTTGATGCATCATATGCGGCTTGCGCACGGTCATATGCTTGCTGCGAGGCCGAACCAGCCTCGCGAAGTGATTGTATGCGATTCCAGTCCTTTTCGGTGGCTTCAAAGTTGGCCCGCGCTTGAATTAGCGTTTCACTTCCCAACTCAGCGATCAAGAAGCCAGCTGGTATTGTATCGCCGACGTCACAATGGAAACGTTCAATGCGTCCGGGTATTTCCGATCCTAAGGCGGCTTCCTCGTTGGGTTCCACAGTACCAGCATACTCAAAAACCGGAGTTATCTCATCATCGGTGACCAAAACGGTATGTACTGGGATGGCGACTTCATTGGATTTGGAGGTGTCGTGGGAATCGCCGCCACATCCGGATAATGCTGGCCCAAGGATCAGAATGACTAGAAGTATATATCTCCTTGATTTCATTTTATGGGCTCCTCGTTACCAGAAACTGCCGCGTTAAGCCTGGCTATTGCGCTTCTGTATTGTATTTGTGCTTGGATAAGGGCCATCTTTGCCCGTGTTAAACCCATTTGGGCATCCAGCAGATCGGTGTTGGTGAGTACACCTGCATCATAATTGGTTGATGTAACCCGAAAATTTTCTTCCGCCTGATTTACTGCTTGCTTAGCAATGCGGACTTCCTGCTGGGATTCTTCAACAAGTTGATATGTTTGACGAACTTCAAGCTTGATATTGTCTGCCAACTGTTTATAAAGCTCGGAAAGTTGCTGTTTCTGGGCGGAAACTTTCTGAATCTCATGATGTCTCGCCCCCCAGTGGAAAATGCTCAAAGTCGCAATAAGATTGATATTCCAGCTATCATAGAATTTTGGCTCATATTCTCTATTTGGTCGTTTCCAGTCGTAGTTGGCTACCAAAGCAAGCCTGGGTAGATATTCTCCCATTCGAACGGCTTTTATTCGGTCGAGGATCTTGATGTTATTCCCAAACGCAAGGAAGTCCGGACGGGAGGCAATTGCCAGGGTGGACAGATTATCCAGCGGAGTCAGCTCAAAAGCATTTACCATAACTGACTCGGTCGGCTCAACGACCGTGCTTTGATCAATTGCCAGAATATTGCACAAGGTCATGTTGGCCAGACGCACGCCGTTCACTGCCATTACGTTTTCCAGCTGGGTATTGGAGAGGGCCAGTTCGGCCCGAAGCAGATCGTTTCGAATGATAATCCCGCCCTTAAGCATGTTTCCTAGGTCATCTATATGAGACTCAAGCTGAGCAATTGACTCCTTGGTTACTCTGACGAACTCTCTGGCCTGAATCAATCCCCAGTATGCCAGCGTTGTTCGCAACCGCACGTTTTCTTCTGTTCTTTGCAACATGAGCTCGGAATTTGTCTTCTCGTAATTGGCTATTTTGAGGTTATTGGTCAGTGAAAATCCGGTGAAAAGCGGTTGCTGGAGCGACAGACTTATGGTATAATTGTCATCATCACCCATAACAATCCTGCCCGGCCCCGCGGCACCGGTTAGGCCGCTTAAGGTTGCTGGATCTAGATAACCACTGGAAACTAGAGCTTCAAACGGCGCCATAAGCGGTTCAAACAACTTTCCAAATCCAGAAGCATCAAGGTAAGGCGCCTCGTCGAGTCGCGTGTAAGTCGCGCGAGCATTAAGGCTTGGGAAAAAGTCTGTTTTCGCGATCTTTACACCTGACTTGGCCTCGTCTACCCGATGTGATTGTGCTGCCAATTCATGATTATTCTTGATCGCAAGGTCAATGGCCTTTGTCAAATCGAGGCTTAGGGTATCCGCTGCCACCGTGTGAACTGACATTAAGAGTCCTGCGATCACGAACGCCAACACAACGCCAGCGGGTTTTAGAAGCATCCCACTTAAAAGCTCAGGTGTAGTGTTTATTGTCCTTCTCAATCTCCACTCATCTCCTTTCCGATCTTCCCCAGAATATTCATTTAACAACAAGCCTGCATCTCAATCATTGGCAACACCGGCCAAAATCAATTCAGTTATATAACTAACCTCCTTATCCACCGCCGAGTAATCCACCTCAGAAGCCGACAAGGTATCTGCCATACGAAAGGCTTTGTACTTAACGGATTCCGACATGGTCAGGATGGCACTGGCAATTCTTAATCCATTGCATGGCAAGAAGCTGCCGTCCTTTATGCCACTGTTTATAATACCCGCAAGGAAGGAGACTTCTTGGTCAAGATACTCCCGGTAGAGCTTGTCCACCAACGGTGCGACCTCAACAACGACCTGGATGGAAACGTCAAGAAGATTGGTCATACTGCGAAAGTGCTCGAGACGCGCCCTTATGTACCTCAAAACTTTTTTTTTGGCAGTTTTTTCCTTTGTGACCTCGCCTTTAAGCCAACCCAGCATTTCTTTTCCTTCGCCAATAATGACCTCCCGAAAAATAGTCTCTTTGCTGTCATAATAGTGATATAGCGAGCCGGCCTTTATCCCAACGACACGAGCGATATCTTCTACCGTAGTCCTCGCAAAACCGTGCTTGGCGAAACACCTTCGGGCAGCAGCAATAATTTCACCTTTTTTTATAACCCGCTTATATCGATTCCCCATTATGGACCACTTATTCTAAAATTCTAATATTCTACCTAATCATTAGATTGATAGCAAAAACGCTCTTTATTGTCAAGAGCTTTATGATAATAATTTATTAAACTGGCCAATCCGTTGAGCTGTAATAGCCTGGCACGACATTCATGTGGTGGGGATTTGGTTCCGTCGAAAAATAGCTGTATGCTCATATTTGGTTCAGGCAATGGGAATTAGTAATTCTGCGAACTTCTGGAGACCATTAATTTTCTTAATCCCAACAGACTTATTCATAAACGATTTTTCCATCGTTCGTTACTAAACTGTTTGTTTCGAGCAGTGTTTCGCAGACAACTGCGATCCTAAATTTGCAGGCTTTCAAAGCGTGGCTGAGAATTCCTGTAGAAAAGCCAGGTGTTGGGGGCTGTTAGCTTTCTTTAACTGGGACCATCCCACTCTCGCCGTGACATCTCTTTATTTGCTCCTCCTTTTGTTTGAATATTCGAGCGCGAAAAGAACCTTAAGACTTTGGTCTTTTCGGCGTAGAACTCACCATTTATGATAACCCGATGAAAGTCATTAATCAATCGCGGGAGCGGTATAGCACGCCGCATTCGGTTGTAGAGGACAAGATTCGCCACTGGAAAGAAAGTGAAGAGTTTAATGGTGATTGAATTTTGTATTCCGGATATGCAGAAAGTCGGGCGGGAAATAGGCTAATGGCGAAAAATACAACATGGGCGGAAGCAGGGTTGAAGACATTCTTGGGGGCATTAAGCCGGGCCTGACTACTCACGCCCAGCAATTAGCCTTTCTAAAGCCCGCTCATATTTGGCCAACGGGGAATCGAATTGTGATTGAAATTCGTCGTCAGATCAGTATTTTACTTTCATGGCTTCACTGTATAACAGAAGCGGTATTTGGTATATCAGCTATAGTGTTGGCGGCAGAAGATTCCGCATTTCGACTGGCACACAGGACAAAAAGCTCGCACAGATCAGATTTGATGACCTGAAGGTGAAGCTTTTCAAGGGTGAACTTGGGGTACACCACGTCGCAACGTCCAGCTCTTCCATAGCAGATTTCTTCAAACGGTTTACTGAATATGCAAAGGGCAACTATAGCAATAAATACCTGCAGTCCGACCTTTCACGTATTCATACATTACAGGAATTCCTGGCTCGCAAGGGCGTCAAACACCTTCATGCCATCACACCGGGCATTATAGAGGAATTCATGACCGTAGTCTTGGAAGGCCGCAAACCCAAGACAAAGAAAAACTACCTTGCCCTTATAAAAACAATTCTAAATTATGGCGTCAAATGGGGCGTCCTCGAGAAAAACCCCCTTGTCGGCGTGAAAGCCCCCAAAATCGTCAAGACCTTCCACTTCTTCAGTCAAAAAGAGGTGGCAAAACTCATTGAAAACGCCAAGGAACCGGTCAGGACCGCCATTATTATTCTGGTCAATACCGGCCTAAGGCGGGATGAACTGTTCAATCTCAGGTGGCGGGATGTCGACCTTGCGGCCAAAAAACTCCGTGTCTGGCCATATGAAAGCTTTGTGCCCAAGGGAAAACGCCCAAGAAGCGTACCCCTCAATAAGCCCGTCTTGCGGGCCCTCAGAAAACTCAGGGCCGAAGACAAGAAGGCAGAATATGTATTTCGGCCTTATACAAGCATGTATTCGATCTATGAAAAATTTTCGAATTTGGTCAAGTCGTTGGGCATGAAGGGGACACTCCACGACCTCCGTCACACTTTTGCCTCACATTTAGCCATGGCGGGGGTCCCGATTCCGGTCCTAAAAGATTTATTGGGCCATTCGGACATTTCCACGACCATGATTTACGCCCACCTGTCGCCCAATGTCCATCAAGCGGCTGTGGACAAGCTGGTGTTTGACTGAGACAAAACTGAGACAAATTCCGTTGTAAGTTATTGCACGATATTAGGGGTTATTCATATCGTCAATGGGGCGTAAGTCCCCATAAAATAGCGGCTTTTGCAGGAAAGACAATGAGTTACAAGGGAAATAAAAATGGCGTCCCCAAGGGGATTCGAACCCCTGTTACCGCCGTGAAAGGGCGGTGTCCTAGACCGGGCTAGACGATGGGGACACTGTGCCTGTTTGCGGGTGGCAGTATAATAAATTATGCCATTCTGTCAAGTCAAATAATGAGAGAGAAAATCTCTATTATTAGAGGCTAATTATTCAATCAGCAAGACAATAGAAAAGACTATTTCCGCGACGTTTGACGTTTCACCGCCTGCGGACCGCCGTAAAGACCGATATCAGAACGGGATCCGTCCGGGTCGAATATTTCCGGATGCCCGGCATTTATGGCCGGTGAGGTCGGCTTCAAAATAAAAACCGATTCCCCGACAAACTGCGGATCGACCGATAAATTTCCGTTAAGATCGCTCTGATCCCAGATATCCCGGTAATTCCCTTCCTTATTGTTCCAGACAATATTATTGGCAAACTCCCATTTGGCCCAATCACCGTAGTTCCAGATTCCCACACACGGGCACACCCACTCTTTTCGCCAGCCGTTGTTAGTCACAATATTATTGATGATCCGCCCCCGGCTCTCGGTTGACCACGGGGCAATGCCGCAGTTGCCGTTATGATTGACAACATTATTGGCGATATCCATATATGACGAACCGGTGGCGATTATCCCCCATCCCAGATTATCGAAAACCGCATTGTTACGGGCGATTACCCAGGAGGTCCCGAAAGCCCCGATTCCCTTCCAGTATCCGGTGACAATATTGCGATAGGCAGTGCATGTGGCATCCCAGGTCACGCCGATACCGGCCCCCCGGCCTTCTTTTATCAGGCAGTCGGTAATCACGGCCGAGGCCCCGCGGTACAGCGCCACCCCGTCCCAGCCATTATTCACAATATTGCACTGATCGATATAAATCTGCGCCCCTTCCCGGCCGACAATGCCGCCGATCCCGACGACCACGGAATCGAGACGATGATTGTTATTTATGATATCAAGACTCGTCGCTCGCACCGTGGAATTGCGGACCACAATAGCGGCATCGGTGGCGTTGCCGTCAATATCCCGCCGTCCCCCTGTGATTGTGAGATTCTCTATTGATGAATGCGGTGAATTAAGAAAAAATATGCCGTAACCGGCGTTGGTCTTGAGAACAGACTCTTTTCGATCGATACCGACAATATTCAGGGACTTTCCCCTGATGATGAATCCATAATGGGCCTTCACCGGAGTCTTCTGCTCCTGGCAATTGCCGCAGAGCGAATCGACAAACAAAACCGGTTCGGCCACGACCGTCTTGGTGGCGATCAAGATAGTATCGCCGTCGGAAGCGTAGTCTATGATTGATTGAAGATCGTCGCCCCGATCCAGAGTCAGGGTCCGGGCCGATAAAGCATCCTGCAATACGGTCAGGAGCAAAACCACCCCAAAAAAGAAAGGGATCACTTTAAAATAGGTCATCCCTTTCAAGATATATGCCGGCCGGCGGCCGGCAACTAAAATCTACCGCTTGAATCGATAAAATTGACCCGCACCATAATCTTTGAGCCGATCCTTTAATTCCGGCACCGTGAACCAGGCCCGATCGGTAATTGGGAACGGCCGGGCCACCGCAAACGACTGCGCCGGGTGTCCGCCCCATCCCACCAAAAGGAGTTGCTCTCCTTTGGCATTGGCGCAGACATCGAGAATCACGGCGGTGTGGCCCACCGAATCCTGGTCGTTCTTGAATTGGACATATAAGGTCCCCGGATCGATATCTTTCTCATCAATCGGAGAAAGATTCAGCAAGAGGGTGCGCCCCGTGATGAAATGCATCACCATGCTCATGAAGCGGTAATATTCATTTGCATCGGCCACTCTTTTGGGACCCGGGGTATGAATCAATTTCATTCGGGAATCGAATGTATAGGTACCGTCAAGCCATTTGCCGAAGGTCATGGTATCGGTCGGTGTCACAACAAAGGGATAATCATTCAGGGCCCCGGCCACTCTCAAATATTCCATGATAAGTTGAATCGGAATATCGGGATCTTGCTGTTGCTCAGTGCCTACTCCAAGATCAATTACCCCTCCGATGGAATCGTAAGACTGGACTTTTTCGCCGTTCCACAGCGCCACCGGCATGGCCGGCGGGAGAAGGGGGAGATTGGTGAGCCAGGCCTGAAAATGGGTCATCTTCTGCTCCGGGAATCGTTCATACCCGGCCGGGGTCTCAAAAACCCGCAAGAGGTTCAATTCCGGATTATATTTCATGGAGAAGGGGTAGATTTCCGACGGCCCCTGCGCCAAAGAAACCATATTCAGACACAAAACGATAACTGCCAAAGAAAGGGACATTAGCCTTTTCTGCATTTTTACCTCATCTTCTTAATCAGAGTGCTTGATTCATCTTCATGTTATACAATATTGCCGCGGTTTTGTCCGCAATAAAATGGGGGCCAGAAGGATCAACTCTGCCCCCGTTTCGGCTTTTTAAGGGCTCGGGCGAATTTGCTTTCCATCTGAAATACCAGCGGGATTTTTAATGATGAAAGCAACCGCCTTAAGTCATCAAGGGCAGCCGCGAATAAACCGCTATCCGGCAGTTCCGCTTCAAGTTCATAGTCAATGGATTGATCCACAAAGAGGGTCCGATCTATCTCCAGTTTCAAATCATGACCGGCTGCCGGCCAGGGAACGGTCACGCGGAAATTGATGAATGAACTGATTATCCCCAACGTCGTGCCGGGGGGAACGTTTCCAGGAAATTCACGAAAATTATCGGGCAGATCGAATTGCGCAACGCCATGAGCGACCAAATATCGGGCTTTTTCTTCGGAAATTTCCGCAATCAGTTCGGGCCGGATTGTCAGGCCGGCTGGACCGCTTTCCTCCGGTCCTTTGAGAGTCAAAGAGGCCCCTCCCTTCTCTATCCGGACCCGAAGCGCCCATCGCGATTTAAGCAGAACCGATTCATCCGAATCAAAAAAATAATTCTCCTGCCGTATTTCGACATCTTTGGGCACCAATGTTTCCAGCAGGCGACGGTAATTGGGTTCGTCACCCAAATTGATTTTAATTTCAGACTCACGGTTCATATTATCTTTTAAAAGAAAGCCCGCCGGAGCGGGCTTTCTAAAGAATGACTATTTAAAACGCCTGGGAAATCTGGCTTCCCATTCAATCACAATCGGGCTGGCGACAAAAATCGAGGAATAGGTCCCGATTATAACCCCGAGAATCATGGCGAAAGCAAAATCACTGAGGACCTCGCCGCCGAAAATATAAAGAATCACTACCACTATCAATACCGTCATTGAAGTGATAACGGTCCGCGACAGCACTTCGTTAATGGAGCGATTAACCGTCTCCACGAACTCCCCTTTCTTCCGATATTTTTTCAAATTCTCCCGAATACGGTCGTAAACAACGACGGTATCGGTCAGGGAATAACCGGCCAGAGTTAGAAGAGCGGTGACCACCAAGAGCGTTATTTCCTTATTCAGAAGAAAGAAGATACCGGTAATGGCGAGGACATCATGAAAAGTCGCGATGGTCGCGGCCACGCCGGATCGAAAATCGAACCGCAGGCCGATATAAATAATCATACCGATAACAGAAACCAGAATGGCCCAGATGGCGCTGCGGCGCAGCGATTCCCCGACCGCCGGCCCGATAGTATGCTCCGAATCCTTGGTGAAGGTATTACCGGGGAATTTCTCACTGATAATGTTCATAAGGCGATCGACCGCCTTTTCGTTTCCCACAGCCGTTTCTTTGACCCTGATAATGTACGAGTTGGGGGAATTGTAACGGTCCAACTTCTGAATCGAGGCCTCCGGGAAACCGCCGGAATTGACCGCGGAGCGAAGGTCGGAAACATTTATGGAATTCGCGAACGAACCCTGAATCATCGTGCCGCCGGCGAAGTCGATCCCCATGTTGGCCTTGCCCAGAAAAATCATAATCAGGGCAAACAGACCGATGGACACCAGGACCGCCGAAAAAATGAAGGCTTTATAGCGCTGGCCGATGAAATTTACATTGGTTCCATGCAGTATTTGAAACATTGCTTATCTCCTTGCTATATGCTGAGGGTCTGATAACCCTTGCGAATGTCGAATATCGTCTTGGTAATCACGACCGCCGTATATAGCGATATGGTAACACCCCAGAAGAGGGAGACGGCGAATCCCTTGATCGGACCGGCGCCGAAAATGAAGAGCGCCCCGGCCGTAATCAAAGTGGTGACGTGGCTGTCAATAATGGTCAGAAGAGCCCGGTTATAACCGGCATCGATCGATGCCCGGACCGTCTTTCCCGACCGTAATTCTTCGCGTATACGCTCGAAAATAAGAATGTTGGAGTCGACCGAAATACCGATGGTCAGAATAATCCCGGCTATCCCCGGCATTGTCAGGGTGGCGCTCAATCCCGCCATGATAGACAGGAGAAAGAATATGTTGAAAAGCAAACCGATATCGGCAATCAGCCCGGAGATGCGATAATAAATTCCGACAAAAAAGAAAACGGCTATCAGTCCGATAATTGATGAGGTCAGGCCCTTGCGAATCGAGTCAGAGCCGAGAGTCGGGCCGACGACGTCTTTTTCGATAATTTCGACCGGCGCCGGCAGTGCACCGGCCTTGAGAACGATTTCCATATTCTGGGCGTCCTGCATCGAGGCGGAACTGCCCATCGTTATCTGCCCTTCGTTCCGAATCTTGGAATTGATAAAGGGAGCCGATTCAACTTTATTGTCAATGACAATCGCCAGCGGCTTATCAATATTCGCTCCGGTCAAACGGGCAAAAGCCGCTGCGGACGGGCCGGATAGGCGGAAATCAACCGTATGTTCCTGATACTGGCCCCGCCCCAGTTTAATTCTCTCCAAATTCTTTCCCAGAAACTGAACCTTGTTCTTGAGAATATATAGATAGTAAACATTCTGAGCATCCCGGATGTCAGATCGGGTCGACCAGGCAAACTGAACATCTTCGGGAATGACCTTCTGCACTTCCGGCATGGCCAGCATCTTCTCGATTAGGGCGCGATCTTTTGTCGCCACTATGTATCCCGGCCACATGGTGCTGGTCCGGCTTCCCGCCAGAAACTGCTGCAGATACTGCGTGAACGGGGTCTCACCCTCGATATCTTCGCTAGTTACCTGACTGGTATCCTGATTGAGAAAATCGGAAAAAACATCCTTCTTGGTCGAATCCGAGGGCGGCGTGGCGGGCGATGATTCTCCTGTCTTGGGAGTGGAGGCGGTCGCTTGAGCCGAGACATCCGCCGTTCCCGCCTTGACCGAGGCGGCCACCACGGAATCGATTTTCTTCAGAATAAGAGCGGCGTTATCAGGCGATTCCAGCAGTTTGAATTCCAACTGAGCCGTCTGGCCGATAATATTTTCGGCCTGAGCGGCGTTGGTATAACCGGGCAGATCAACAATAATCCGATCATCCCCCTGTTTCTGAATGAGCGGTTCCGTGACGCCGGTAAAATCTACACGATTGCGGATGACCTGAATGGCGCGGTCCACGGCATCGGCGCGGGCCGATGGTTCAATCTTTTCCATTTCGACCCGCAGGACGACATGCAGCCCGCCCTGCAAATCGAGACCGAGACGCATCGCCTTGCGTTCCAATTCCTGTACGGAACCGGGCTTAATCTCCTCCATCCGCACTTTGTCACTGGCCGACAGGGTCCAATATCGGAGAGTGTTCCAGAATCCGATAAAAGCCAGCACGATCAGGATGCCGGTAACGGCAAGTCTCCAAGTTTGACCTTTCATAGAGTTATTCCTCTAGGTTATAAATTAATAGTTGAAATATTATCTTAAATCGGGGAAAGAAAAATAGCGGGAAATTTAAGAGGTCCCGGACGGCTTGGCGCCGATCAGGGTGAATTCCATGGCCTTCTTGGCCGAAATCGAGGCCGTCGTGGTGCGCGGGGTAAAGGCCTTCGGCCCGCTCTGGTCCGAGGAAAAATGAGTTACTGCTTCGGAACCGGGGCGATTGGTGTCGATACCGAAGGCTCCGACCACTGCCGGAACCGTAAAGAAAGCCGGCTCGGCGGGACAGCCCGTACCGTTGGCGACCATGCCGTCATCTGCCCAGGGCGCCACCGCTCCCGCTATTGGGCCATGGTCGGCGGTCGCGGAAATGCCGGGTTGCCGGTCACTGGCCATCACGGCCGCGATTCCCAGCGCCAGAGTAAAGATCATCAGGGTGAACCCAATGGCCCTCCACCAACCCTCAATTCCGCGGTTTCTTTTCATCTGAATTGTATAAGACATAAAAACTCGCCCGCAATATATGAGAAAGAGGGGCTTTGTCAATTCAATTCTCCTCTTTTCCCTTGACAGGAAACGCCGGTCGGGATAGGTTAAGATTTTGAATTTAATAGAGTTATAATAGAGACTGCCGGGGACCGGGCCAACCGGGAAGTTGTATCTTTTTTGAGCATAAGATAAGGGAGAATAGAATGATACGTTTGTCGCTGAAATCAGGGATGGGAAGGGCGTCAATGGCGGCTTTGTTCGTACTGGGTATATGCGCCGCCGCGTTCGGGCAGGAAGCCAAAATCAGCCGTTTCACACTTGATAATGGGATGCAGGTGATACTCAAAGAAAACCATGCCTCTCCGATGATAACATCGCTGATTTTCGTAAAGGCCGGAAGCAAGTATGAATCCAAGTACAACAACGGCGTCACCCATTTTCTGGAACATCTCCTTTTCGACGGCACCGCCTCGCACCGCCAGGAAGAGATCTCCGGGGGCATTGAACGGCTGGGCGGGTATATAAACGCTTTCACGCGGAAAGAATTCACCGCCTATCTGGTTCTGATGCCCAAAGATTATATCAACTATGGGATGGCAACCGAAGCCGACATGCTTTTCAATTCCAATTTCCCCGATGACAAATTCCCCAAGGAACGGAAAATTGTCATCGAAGAAATGAAGAAAGATAACGATGCCGAGGGTACGGCCGCCGAAGATTTTGGCGATGAAAAAGCGCTGGCCGGCACCCCGTACGAGCGGCCGGTGATAGGGTACGAATCCACGATCGCCAATATCCCCCGCGAAGCGGTAATCGACTATTGGAAACGATTCTACGGTCCCAATAACATGATCGCTCTCATTATCGGCGACTTTGAGACTCCCGCGATGACCGAGATGGTCAAATCGATCTTCGGCAAATTTCCCCGGGCCGACCTCCCCCCTGCGCCCGTGATAGATTACCAAAAACTGTCGGGCGAACAGACTTTCAAAACCGCGGCCAAAACCAAATCAACCTATATCAATTTCTCGATCGAGGCCCCCAAATATACCGACCCGGATTATTTCGCATTCGCTATTCTCGAGGACTATCTTTCCGACGAGGAAAATTCCCCGCTAGTGAAAGCCCTGAAAGGAGGAGCCAATCCGCTGGTCTCCTCCGTCTCTGCATCGCTTGACACCAAAGAGGAATTCTCCCGTTTCAATATCCAGTTAATTTCTGATCAGGCGGCGCTGGCCGATTCGATCGTCCGTATTACCGACAGCGTCCTCAAGAATCTGGCCGCAACCCCCCCGTCGGAAGAACTTCTCAACGGCTACAAAGTCTCCCGGCGGTGCAATGATATTTACATGTCCGAGAAATTGCACTATTACGGTTTCACGGTGGCGCCCTTAATGGCCATAACCGGCTGGGACTTTTTTGAGAAATTCCAGAACCGGGTCGACTCGGTAACAATTGCTGATATCGGACGGGCCTGCGCCGATTACATGGCGAACCTGAATGATGTCATTACCATTGTCTATCCGCAAGCGAAAGACAACCCCAATGAGTCCGTCTATATGCCGACCGGGCCGAGCGCCGAAGAAGTCATTGCACATTACAAGACAGCAACTTTCCCTGCATACGATTTGACGTCCGGAAAAAAATTCAAGATGCCGGCCATCACGGTGGCTACCGGCACCCAGGAGAAGCGATATGCTAATTATCTGAAGCAGGTCCTGGATAATGGGCTGACCGTGATTATCAAATCGAATCCCGACAGCCGGGTATTTGCCCTCAATGTCATCGGGGAAAACCGGACCGCTTCGGAACCGGACGGGAAAGACGGTATCACCGATTTTGTCAATCATATGATCGAAAAAGGCACCATCACCCGTTCCGCCGAGCAGTTGTCACAGGACCTGGCCTCCATCGGCGCCAAGGTGACCTTGTACGACAATCCCTGGATACCGTACGACGACCGCTACACGACCCGCCAGTTTGCCTTCATGAAATTCGAAACCATCGACGAATTCGCCCCCAAGGGAATCGAACTCTTCTCCGATATGATCGCCCACCCGGCCTTCGACTCGGCGCAGGTGGAAAAAGTCCGCGCCGATATTTTGGGACTTCTCGGGCGAAATGGCGGCTCCACCTATAAAGTGGCGCGGGACCTGTTCTATGCGACCCTTTTTGAAAATACCGCCTATGCCCGTACTATTGAAGGAACCTTCCGCACTATCGGCTCGATTTCGGCCGAGGACCTGAAATCTTATCATCATAATTTCTACTCGCCGGAAAATATGATTGTCACTATCGGCACCAGCCGGCCTCCCGAAGAGGTCATGGCGCTGGTAAAAAACACGCTGGGGACAATTCCAAAGTCCGGGTTCACCCCGGTTGAAGCGGTTCGCCCCGCCAATGTCCTGACAGTCAAGACGGCGCACCAGAAAATGGAAAAAGAACAGGTCTATATCTATCTCGGAAACCTTCTGCCGTCGGCCAAGTCCCCCGATGCCGCCGCTCTCGATGTCACCGCGGCGGTTCTTTCCAAACGTCTCCAGAAAGTTCTGCGGGAACAGCAGGGGCTGGCCTATTCGGTCGGGGCCGGGGTCAATCTGGATCGAAATTTCGGCTGGTATATCTGCAGTATCGGAACCGGGGCGGCCAATTTCGAGAAAGCCAAATCCGGCATCCTGGCGGAAATCGAAAAACTGAAAACCGCCATGCCGACCGATAGCGAAGTGGCCGAGGCGGTCAATTCTCTCTGGGGCTCATATCTGACCGCCAATCTTTCCCGCATTAATCAGGCCTATTATATGGGAGTAAACGAATATCTGGGCGTGGGATACGACTATGACGAAACCTATCTTGAAAATATCCGCAAAGTGAGCCGGGGGCTGGTCATGAGAACCGCGCGGCGCTATTTCGACACGACCAATTATGTCATCGCCACGGCGGGAAATATGTAATTAGGAAATTAGATGTTGTAGGGGCGGCCCTTGCGGCCGCCCTTTTTTGTGCGGCTAGTTTCAGTCCGCTCTTGATCTATCTGGAAAGAACAGTAATTTTTCTGACATGATGCCAAATCTTATGCTGTTCTGAGCCGTAAGTTGTTTCGCCCCGGATGAAGCGGTCAGTACCAAACCTTCATATTGAATCGATACAATCATCCGATCCCCCAGATATTCAACACTCCTGACCGTCCCCGAATATTGCCCCTCCGGCGAAATAATTATATCCTCCGGGCGGATACCAATGATGAACTTTTCGGCCGTGAACCCCGCCGGAAGAATCGATGCCGGCCAGTCAAACGGCTTGATTTTGTTATCGACAATTATCCCGTCGATCAGATTTATCTTGGGCGTTCCCAGAAACGAGGCCACAAATGTATCCACCGGATGGTTGTACACTTCCTCCGGCGTTCCGATTTGTCTGATTCGGCCCGATTCCAGGACAATTAACCGGTCGGCCATGGTGAGCGCTTCCACCTGATCATGGGTGACATAGATAGTGGTCGTCCCCAGCCGTTTCTGCAATTCGACAATTTCGCGCCGCATCCGCGCCCGCAGGTCGGCGTCGAGATTTGAGAGCGGCTCATCGAGCAGGAACAAATCCGGTTTACGGATAATGGCCCGCCCCAGCGCCACCCGCTGGCGCTGTCCGCCGGAGAGTTCCGCCGGACGGGATTTAAGGCGGTCGCCCAATCCGATCAACTCCGCCGTCTGCTTAACCCGGTTATTGATTTCGGCTCGGTCAAATTTGGCCACCTTCAGGGGAAAGGCTAGGTTCTGCGCCACCGTCATATGCGGATACAGGGCGTAATTTTGAAAGACGAGCGCGACATTCCGTTTCTGCGGGGGGAGACGGTCTATCTGCTTTTCTCCAATATGAATCTCACCGGTATCCGGCTCCTCGAGCCCGGAAATGAGCCGTAGGAGGGTTGACTTGCCGCAGCCCGATGGCCCCAGCACGACCACCAGTTCGCCATCGGAAGTCTCGAAATTAAGATTATCGAGTATTTTCTTCCCGGAAAAGTTTTTGGAAAGAGAAGATATTTTGAGGGTCGGCATTATTTCTCTCCAGTTACTGAGCCGTCGCTGATAATAAATTTTCTTCCGCTTTCCAGCAATCGAGGCGGAATTTCGGAAGCCGTGGTCAAAAACAATTGTCCGAATTCCCCGAATGATTCAATCAATTTTTCTTTTCGACCATTATCAAGTTCCGCGAATATTTCATCCAGAAGCAGGATAGGGGTAATTTTTCGTACCTCCTTGAGATATTCGAAGACCGCCAGTTTGAGCGCCACCGCGGCGGTCCGGAGTTCCCCCTGAGAACCATGAGTGCGGGCTGGATAGCCGCCGATCCGGAAATCGATATCGTCACGGTGCGGCCCTACCAGCGCCGTCTGCAGAATCCTTTCCCGATCCTTATATCTGGTCAGTTTTTCCCGGAATTTCGTTTCAATCTTTTCTGCAGTCGTATCCTGCTCGCCGAGTTGCACCGACGGAGCATAGGTCACGGCCAGTTTTTGCCCCCCGGAAATCTGCTCGTAGTGCCACGAGGCCCGCTCTCCGACAGAAAGTAAAAATGAAAGGCGCTCCAGCATCAAATCCGAGCCGAATTTGAGAAGCAGGTCATTATACGGGGTCTCCAATCCTTCCGTGTCCTGTTTGAGAAAGGAATTTTTCTGTTCCAGAACCTTATGATAATCGGTGAGAAGCGCCAGGTATCTTTTGGACGCCTGCGAAAGATATATATTAAGGAAATCCCTTCTCTTCGACGGTGCCCCGGCCGGAATCTCTATATCAAGAGGAGCGGTCGAGACCACACAGCATCGCTCGAATAGTTCCGAGGTGCGGGCCGTCACCTTATCAATCGTTATTTTCTTCCGCCCGCCGTCCTGATAAGCCACCGCCAGAGAATGATTGCGGCCGTCGAGTTCGACCTCTCCTTCCAGACGGTACACGCCCGCTCCCTCTTTGACCATTACGGCGTCGGGCGCGCCCCGCATCGATCGCCCCAAAAGGAGAACAAAAATCGCCTCGAGAAGATTGCTTTTTCCCGCGCCATTCCGGCCGTGGAAAACATTGATTCCCGGATCAAATGCCGCCGATGACGATTTGAAATTGCGGAATGATACAAGATTTAATGATTGAACCTGCATGCGACAAAAAGGCCGGGCTACCCTTTGCTTCGACAACCCGGCCGATTATTTTTAGTCCGCCAGCCTGAGCGGCATTATCAGGCAAAGGAAATTCTCCCTCGGAACCGCCGGCGAATAGACAATGCCCGCTGAAACCGGGCTCGATAGTTCAAATATAACCTCTTCGCCGTCAATCTTGCTCAGTATCTCGGTGACATAATTGGCGTTATACCCCAGTTCGACCCCTTCGCCGGTGAAATCACAGGTCAGAGTCTCTTTGGCTTCCCCGCCGACATCGGCATTGGTGGTCGAAACCGTAACAGCGTTTCCCTTAATGGTGAACTTGACCTGATGCGTCAGCGAATTGGAAAGTATGGAAACGCGCCGGACCGCTCCCCCCAGTTCTTCTTTGGACATCACCAGTTTCTTATCGTTGTTCGATGGGATAACCTGCTCATAATTGGGATATGGTCCTTCAATCAGGCGGGAGGTCAGAACAATATCGCCGAGGTTGAAAATTATATTATTCTCACCGAAAATTATCCCAATTTCCCCGTCCGATTCACTGACAAACCTCGGAATAATATTCAAGACCTTGGGGGGAATGATTATATCTTCCGACATCCCTTTCAATTTCTTGTTTTCGATCGATACTTTCGCCAGTCGATGCCCGTCAGTGGCCACCATATTCATCAAGTCCCCCTTGGTCGACCAGAGAACACCGTTAAGCGCCGGACGAGTCTCATCGGTGGAACAGGCAAAGGTCGTCTTTTTTATCATCGCCACCAGATCGGCGCCATCAATATTAATCTGTTTCTTGGTGTTAATCTGCGGCAGTTTGGGGAAATCGTCGGCGGCGGCGCAGGCGAGGCGATAATTTCCATTGGGAACCTTGATCTCCACCCGGCTGGCGGTACCCTCGAAGGATAATTCCGATTCCGGTAATTCTTTTATAATATCAAAAAGCATTTTACCCGGAAGAACCGCGGTTCCTTTTTTGCTCACCGCACAGTCGAAAGTCGCGGTTATGGAGACCTCGAGATCGGTCGCGGATATTTTCAATTTATCTTCCAGAGCTTCAAAAAGAATATTGGACAGAATAGGTAGAGTCGATTTGGTGGGAACAACCTGCAAAACAGATTGGAGATATCCGCTGAGTCTGGATTTTGAAAGATTGAATTTCATTTCAGAGTTCCTCCGGCGTTCTTTTCACATAAGAATAATATTTTCTCATTCCTTAATATATAAAAGTAGTATTAATAAGTCCTGTTGAGATGTTTATTGGTCCTGAATCGATACCGTTTCCCCGCTTTATTTTGTTCGCAGTAAAGCACTTAATTTCACCATAAAGAATATCTCTTTTGAGGATAGAATGTCAACAAAAGAATTTATTTCCTCTCTTTATCAACATACCGTCACTCTGCAACTCTTATCAACGCACAATTCCACATCCGCCGCACATTAATTATCCCATAATAATAGCGGTCAGCTTGTTGACTTTCTCCCCGAAACTCAGATCCATTTTGATCCGGCCTTCGATAAGATTGCAGGCATGAATCACCGTGGTATGATCCCGGCCGCCGAAGGCGTCGCCGATGGCTTTTAAGGAACTCCGGGTAAATTTGCGCGACAGGAACATCGCCACCTGCCGGGCCAGGGCGATCTCCGAGGTCTTTTTCTTGGCAATCAGCATGGCCGGCTCAATCTTGAAAAATTCGGCCGTCTTTCTCTTGATTAGATCTATTGTCACATCCTTTTTTCCATACGCAAGTTCCTTGCCAAGGATCCTCATCGCGAATTCCACCGTGATCGGCCCTTTCTCAAGCGAACTGTAGGCCAAAAGACGATTAAAACACCCCTCCAATTCGCGGATATTTGTCGTCACGTTATTGGCAATAAAGTAAAGGACATCATCCGGAATCGAAACATCTTCCGCCACGGTCCGCTTCCTCAATATTGCCACTCGCGCCTCGAGATTGGGCGGCTGCAGATCCGCCACCAGACCCGATGAAAATCGCGACAGAAGCCGCTCCTCCAACCCCTTGGTATCCTTGGGATGACGATCCGAAGTCAGGATTATCTGCTTTCCCAATTGATACAATTCATTGAAAGTATGAAAAAACTGCTCCTGAGTCGATTCCTTGCCGGAAAAGAATTGAATATCGTCGATAAGCAGGACATCGGCGGTGCGGTACTGCGAAGTGAAACTGGCAATCGTCCCATTTGATAAGGAGTCTATGAAATCCCGCGTAAATTTCTCCGAAGAGACAAGAATGACCTTTTTATTGGGGTACTTGTCCCGGATATAGTGTCCCGTCGCCTGGACCAGGTGAGTTTTGCCCAGGCCGGTTCCGCCGTAAATGAAGAGCGGATTATAATTTGTCTTTCCCGGCGATTCGGCCACCGCGATCGCCGCGGCATGGGGAAATTGATTGAAATCCCCGACCACGAAAGTGTCGAAACGATACCGCTCATTGAGAATACAATCATTGGGCATAGGCCGGACCGGCGCCGGGACGTGGTGAAATTCAAATTCCGTCTGTGCGGCCTCTTCTTTTTCCTCAATTTCAAAATAATATTTCATCGGACTGCCGTTGACCTCACGAATCGCTTCACTGATCAATTCGGAGTATTTATCCGACATCCAATGACCGACAAAATCATTCTGGACAATAATTCGTAATTGTCCCTTTTCATCCATTGCGCCCCCGGTATGCTTGAACCAGGTGCTGAAAGTTGAACTTTTGATGCGAAGGGAAATATAATTGAGGCATTCCCCCCACAAATGGCAGTTGTTACTCTTACCTGCGGTTGTCATCTGTCCCCCAATCAATTGATAAGAAAAAATGAGATGCTCCTCTCGTCCGGTTGAGAAAAAATTCCTTTAAAATGTTATTACGATTGAAATGCGGCTATGAATTACTCACACCATAATCCACAGCATAAAACGGCTTCGTTATAATTAAGTCGTTGCAGCATAAAAGGAGACATCCCCACTCGTAATTTGTCCACACCTTATTAACAATCTGTCAGTTTCGGATCACTGACCCCGTCAATAAATGACAATAAGGGGATACCGTCAAGGCCGTCGAGTGAAAAATTGATTCTCAACACAACCTGTTAATTTGTTAATAATTAGAGAGAGAAGAATTTTTTCTCTATGAATGGGCAGGGTCACATACAGCACCAAAAAAAATTATCAAATCTTATAAAGTGATTTTACTCAATAAGTACTGAATCATAACTTCATTCTAACAATTGCATCGGCAATTTTTAAATAATACTCGGCGATATCATCTCTGTCCGAAAATGCTGCCGGCAAACCGCAGTCGGCCGCTTCACGAATTTCCGTCATGATCGGTATCTGACCCAGGAAGGGTACATTTAACTCCATGGCGAGGTTTTTTCCACCATCTTTTCCGAAGATGTACTCCCGATGGCCGTTATTTTCATAGTAGGCCATATTTTCTATTACACCCAGAACTGTCAGATTGGTTTTTTCTGCCAATTTGGCAACCCGTCCGGCGGTATGTGACGCCACCGGCTGAGGCGTGGTCACCACCAATAGTTCCGCGTTCGGTAGAGCCTGGGCGATAGTGAGCGTAACATCTCCCGTGCCGGGCGGAAGATCCAGCAGGAGGAAATCACTCTGGTCCCAGAGAACATCGGTGAGAAACTGATTTATGGCTTTATGGAGAAGCGGGCCGCGCCAGATGACCGGGGCGTCTTCCTCAACAAAGAACCCCATGGAAATTACCTGGATATTCTCTTTTCTTAGAGGGACAATATTTTCATCGATAATTGTCGGTGTCCCCTGGAGTCCCAAAATCCTCGGAATGGAAAATCCATAAACATCGGCATCAAGAACGGCCACTTTATGTCCTCTCTTGCTCAGAGCAGCCGCCAGATTGCTTGTGACGGTCGATTTTCCCACTCCGCCTTTTCCCGAGGCGACCGCGATCACCCTCTTGGCGAACGTTCCGGCCGGTTTTTCATTCGGCGTCCCGGCGCCGCTCGGCGCAGAACCATGCAATTTTCCCAGAAGATTTCTTCTTTGTTCTTCGGACATAACCCCGAAAGTGATATCGACCGTCTCAATTCCCGGCAACTGACCGACCCGGGATTTTACATCATCGGTGATTTTCTTTTTTAACGGACATCCCGGGATAGTCAGAGAAATATCGATGGCGACCCGTCCCCCTTGAATTTCGACAGATTTTATCATATCAAGCTCGGTCAGAGGCCGGCGCAGTTCCGGATCCTCAATTTCCGATAGGATTTTCATTACGGCATTTTTGTCTATCATTTCATTCCTCATGTGATGTTGTTCTTGTGCCACATAACTAATATTAAACGCCCCGGTTCCGCCGGAATAGTAATGCTTTTATATTTATATTTATGGCATTTGCTGAATATCATCCGGCACTGCCCGTTGAATCCCTTTGGGGCGGGGTGAAAACAGAATATATGCCAGTAGTATGATAATCCCGACCGTGATAGCGGAATCGGCCACATTGAAAGTCCACCACCGATCGAGTTTGTACCCCAAGATATTGATGTCAAAAAAATCGAAATCCAGAAAATCGACCACCCAGCCGATCCGGATGCGGTCAATAATGTTGCCGATTGCCCCTCCGGCAATCGCCGCCAGAGAGAAGGCCAGCAAAGCCCTGTTTCTGTTATTATATAACAGATACAGAACAATGATCAGGACAATGCAGGACGTCACCAAATAAAAGGTGCCGGAACCGAGGACCGTGCCCATGGCCCCACCCTCGTTATATGCCAGTCTTAGTTGGAAAAATTGGCCGATGACCGATTTGGTCTGGCCCGGGGACAAAGAGTTGAGAACCCAAATTTTTGAAATCTGGTCGAAGGCGACGACAGCCAGCAGGAAAATGACCGGAAAGATTAAACGGCGCATTTCTTTACCGGCCGGCTTTCGCCTCCTCTTCGCGCTCTTTGCACTCAAGACAGAGCCGGGCATGCGGAACCGCTTCGAGACGGGCCTTCTGGATCGGCTTGCCACAATTCTGGCAATTGCCGAAATCCCCTTTGCGAAGGCGGCGCAGGGCCTCGTCGATATGATACAGAAGACGTCCCGATTTGGATGCGAATAAAAATGCCTTTTCCCGCTCCATGGCATCGGTCCCCTGATCGGCCATATGATATGAATAGCTGGAGAGATCCCCGGTGGCGTCCTTGGTGGTCTCGCTGAACTGCGACTTGCTGATCTTCAGTTCTTCGAGAAGTTCTTCTCTCTTCTTTAGAAGAAGCTTTTCATATTTTTCGATTTCTTCTTTTTTCATCGCTACTCCAATCTATTTTCTAATAACGGCAATTTCGGCATTTATGCCGTTGATGTTCCACTTTGTACCGCCGTTTCCGCTCGGTATCGATTCCACCAGGTCCAGTTTGTCGGCCAGCGTTTCCTTGCAGATAAACTGGTTGAATCTGTTGACGGCTGAAACCAGGGGCTCACTTGTATTTACCAGCACATTGATACGGTCGGTCACCTCGAACCCCGAAGATTTTCTCATATTCTGGATTTTATTCACCATTTCCCGGGCAAATCCTTCATCCCGCAGGCCGCTATCGACCGTCGTCTTCAGTGCCACCGTTATCGGGCCGTCACTCTCGACCGCGAAACCGTCCTTTTCTATCTTCTGGATTTCCAGCTCTTCCGATGTGAGCCTAACCGTAGAATCGGCAATCGTCATAATTATTTCACCGGAGGAGAGGAAGGTTCTTATTTCTTCGCTCGAGAAGTTCCCTACCCTGGCGGCTGTCTCTTTTACCAACCCCCCTAATTTCGGCCCGGCTTTGGCGAAATTCAATTTGGCTTTGAAACTGACCACCGCGGCCAGATCGGGGAGTTCCTCTATTTCCTTTATATTTAACTCTTCAAGGATAGTCTCCTGTTCCCCGGAGATTTTCGCAAATTGGTTTATTCCGGCGATATTGACCAAAATTCCGGCCAGGGGCTGACGAACCTTGAGATTTTTGCGGCTCCGTGCGGCGCGGCCGATCGAGACAATCTTTTCCGCCAGCGCCATCGATTCCTCGAGTTCCGGATAGATTTTTGACTTGTCACTCTCCGGGTATTCGGCCATATGAATCGTCGGCAGACGTTGTCCGTCCTCGGCCGCCGTCAGTTCCCGCCAGAGATACTCCGCCGTAAAGGGAACATAAGGAGCAATCAATTTGGCGGTCCCGAGAAGCATCCGGTAAAGCGTCAGAAAAGCCCTCATTTTCGACGGATCATTGCCGGGGCCCCAGTAGCGGCGGCGATTGAGACGGATATACCAGTTGGAGAGATCGTTAATGACGAAATCAGATATCATCCTGGCCGCCGGCGTCAGATCATAATTGTCCAGACGCACCGTAACATCTCGAATCAGCGAATTGAACCGCGATTCAATCCATTGATCGGTCCTTTCCGATTCGCCGGCAAACTGCTCCAGAAATTTTTCGACCGATTTCCCTTCCTTATGGGCTCGCGTCGAAATGTCATCGATATTGGCGTATAGGGCAAAAAAAGCATAGCTGTTTTTCAAGGTATCGAAGAATTTGCGGATCATGTCGACCAGCCCGTCCTCGTCGAATTTGGTCGGAACCCAGGGGTTGGAATTGGCCAGCATATACCAGCGCATGGGGTCGGCCCCATGGGTTTTCACGATCATGAACGGATCAACCACGTTCCCTTTGTGCTTGGACATCTTCTTGCCGACCTTGTCGAGAACCAATTCGATAACAAGCACATTCCTGAATGACGGCTTATCGAAGAGGAGGGTCGATATCGCCAGCAGGGAATAGAACCATCCCCGGGTCTGATCGACCGCCTCGGATATGAAATCCGCCGGATATTTGATCCCCTTATCGATATATTCCTTGTGCTCAAAGGGATAGTGCCATTGAGCGAACGGCATCGCCCCGGAATCAAACCAGGTGTCAATCACTTCCGGAACCCGGCTCATCATTCCCCCGCACTTGGGACACCGCAGCTTCACGGCATCGATCGCCGGTTTGTGCAAATCAATATCGGCCGGGACATCGATACCGCTTTTACTCAACTGCTCGATCGAGCCGACCGCTTCCTTATGCTCGCAATCCCTATTGTCGCAAATCCAGATCGGCAGGGGTGTTCCCCAGAACCGTTCCCGCGACAGCGCCCAATCGACATTATTTTCCAGCCAGTCCAGCATCCGGCCGGTCCGAATCTCATCCGGGTACCACTTTATTATATTGCTGTTCTTGATCAATTCATTCTTGAACTGAGTCGTCTTTATATACCAGGCCTGCCGGGCTATATAGATCAGCGGTGAATCACAGCGCCAGCAGAAAGGATAGTTGTGAATGTATGATTCTTTTTTGAAAAGAACCCCGGCGGCCTTCAAATCCTTAATTATTTCCGGATCGGCGTCTTTCACGAACTTCCCGGCATACTTGCCGGAATCCGGTTTAAAATGCCCGTTGGCTTCCACCGCCTGCAAAACCGGAAGATTGAATTTCAAACCGATTTCATAGTCGTCGGCCCCGTAACCGGGCGCGATATGGACTATCCCGGTGCCATCTTCCAGCGTCACGAAATCGCCGTTGATGATATAAAAGGCCTTGTCCGCCTGTTTCTTGAACGTTTCAAAAATCGGTTGATATTTCCGCCCGGCAAACTCCGACCCCTTCTTCGTTTCCAGCAAATTAAATCCGGGCCCCAAAACTTTTACCAGCAGGGCGGTCGCCAGAACATATTTTTCCCCTTCGAATTCGACCAGAGAATAATCGGCCTCGGGATGCATGCAGAGGGCGGCATTCGACGGCAGCGTCCAGGGGGTGGTGGTCCAGACCAGATAATTAAAATCGCCGTCGGCGGCTTTGACTTTGACGAATACCGACGGATCCGCGACCTCATCGTACCCCTGCGCCACTTCATGGCTGGACAGGGCGGTCTCACAGCGCGGACAATAGGGAACCGTCTTGAATCCCTTATAGATAAGATCCCGATCGAAATAGTTTTTGAGAATCCACCAGACCGTCTCGATATAATCGTTGGTCAGGGTGATATAGGCGTCCGATAGATCGATCCAGTACCCGATTCTCCGGGTAATTTCGTTCCAGTCATCGATATATTTGAAAACCGACTCTTTGCATTTCTGGTTGAATTTGTCGATGCCATACTCAAGAACCTTCGATTTGGTGTCCAATTGGAGTTGCTTTTCGACCTCAATTTCAACCGGCAGACCATGGGTGTCCCAGCCGGCCTTCCGCTCCACCCTAAACCCTTTCATCGACTTATAGCGACAGATTAAGTCCTTGATAGTTCTGGAGATAACATGATGACTGCCGGGCCGGCCGTTGGCTGTCGGCGGGCCCTCATAGAATATAAATTCCGGACGGTCCTTAGCCGCCGCCAGGGCTTTTTTGAAAATATCTTCTTTTTCCCAGTATTCGAGGATCTTCTCCTCCATCCGGGGGATGCTATAATCATCTTTTGGTTGTTCGAATTTCATCGTATTTCATGCTCGCATTTTTCACTTCTTCAAAACTGAACAATTTAACCGATTCGACCGGGGATGTAAAGATAAAAGTGGGTGAGGGCAGTCGTTCCGATTTAGTATACTTTGAGCATTAGAAATGAAGGAGCATCCGCCACCGCTTCATATATTGTCCGGTAAAGATTCAAATCCAGCGAATCGGCTTCGGGGTACTCGCGATGAATGACTATATATTTCACGCGGTCGGCCATAAGTTGCTTCTTCTGCACCGCCAGGTCATTCATTTCCAGACTGTCAATAAGAGACGGGCCCAGTTTTCGGGAAACATAACCCTGCACGATCGGCAAATGATGAAAGGTCTGGTTCATCATATATTGGGCGGTCGGAGCGTACCCCGACGGCAGGTCCAGAACGCCCCACCGTCCGGGCTCATTCTTAATCAAATCGTAACAGGCAGGAACCTTAACCTCGGTCTGCGCGGAATCATAGGAATAGAAATCGACTGCCAACAGCACCATAAGCCCCGCAAAAAGATACCTTCCATATTTGCGCCCTTTCCATTTTTCATAAAGATGATTCAACCCGACCGCCACGATAATTATCCAGAAAACAATCGCGTAGATGAAAAATCGCGACGGAGCCCGGACATTGGAAAGAAAAGGGATATGCACGATTATTTCATAGGGCAGATCGATCGCCAGGCGGGTTCCCAGGATATGCAGATGGCACCCGGCCCCCATGATAAACATCGCCAGGAAACCGACAAAATACTTGGCGATCCGGGAGAAATGATATCTGAAAGAGGCGATAGTGACAACGAGGGCGGGAATGCCCAGATAAAGCGCCGCCTCCCAGGGATTGCTGTAGCGATCCACATATCTGATAGCGCTTTTAACAAAGCCGAGTTGCGCCAGAAGATGATACTGCGACGGGAAAAAGACGCCGAGCGGATCGGTGACGAAATTATCGTGGCCGATCGCCGTGATACCATCGGTATGAAGACCCGGCACAATCATATGCACCAGCCACGGCGACAGAACCGCCAGCGGCGGTAGGACTATAAGACTGCCCTTAATTAGAAGGTCCCTTAGTACTATTCTCTTGCGGCGGATTGCCAGGTAGATGTAACTGAACAGGACAAAATATCCGGCGAAAATCATGAAATTCCAGTCGCATAGGGCATTAAGAAGAAAGAAAAGAGCCGCCCATATGACATTCCCGGCCCCCTTTTCTTTCACCGCCCGGATGAAGAAGAGAATGAAAAACGGGACAAACTGAAGCGAATTGATATTGACATGGTGCAGGGCGCGGGCGATATGATAAGGCGCGAAAGCGTACATAAAGCCGCCGAACAGGGCTAGCCAGGAGTTTCGCGTCAGATATCGAATTAAAAGAAATGCCCCCAGTCCGGCCAGAGGAAAACTATGCATGATAAGCAGGTTATATGAGGCCGCCAGACCGAAGAGTGATGTCAGGGGAAGCGACAGGAACAAATTGTAAAACGAATAGGCTTGATAATAAAGCGAGACGCCCTGCGGGTAACAGATCAGGCTGCAGAAAGTGAGACTACCCCCTCCTTCGAAAAATACCCGGTGTCCCCACCATAGGTTCCAGTAGGTCATCATGTTATCTTCCGCCGGGCCAATGAGATGGTCCGAAAATCCTTTAAGAAACGGGAAAAAATAAATGATGGTCAAAATACTATAAATCGCCACGGCGGCCAGCCAATCATATTTGAATAACCTTTGACTTTCGGTGGGGATAAGAGGCAGGTCCGATTTGATTTTTCCGAAAATGAAAACCAGCACCCTCAGGAAAACATACCAAAAATAAAAGGTGGCGAAAATTTGCGGAATTATCACTCTCCAGAAATAGCGATCGGTGCTTTGAATATAACTTCCCAGGGATCTCTCCCCCTGCCCGGCAATCAATTTATTGAGGATCCGCAGGGACTGCCCGCGATAGATATCTTCAATGATAGGATGGGCAAACGTAAAATAAAGGAATGTAACCGCGGCCAGAAACAGCGCCCCCCATAATATTAAAATCAGGAAATGGCGCCACTCCCGTTCTTTTCCGGAAAAATCCGCCAGCAAGATGTTATCTCTCATACGATTTTCGACTCGGCACGGCCCGTCGCCTCTTCGGGCACGGCTGAATATTTCATAAGCCGGCGGTTCTGTCAAGGTCTAAATTGACCGTCGGGCCTGACAGGCCATTGTGCCCGCCGGGCTTGACTTTTTGGTGCAACCGGGTATACTCAGAAGAGTATAAAGATAATAACTGCATTGAAATGAAGGAGTACGCGCGTGCGAAACATTCTAACGGCTCTGACACTTTTTTTAATAATGGCGGCCGCTGGTTTTGGATCCTCGAAGGACAGCGTGAATATTTATCTCCGTCAGGGGGGACTCGCCATACAAAATAACGATCTCCGCGGTGCCATCGCCTATTTTGAAAGCGCTTTGCGTCTTGACTCCTCCTCGGCCAATGCCTGGAAAAATTTGGGGGTCATTTATTCGGCCCAGAAGAATTATCATAAGTCGATGGAATGTCTGCAGAAGGCGCGCCGCCTCGACACCGCCGATGTCGATATTTTCAATAATCTCGGGATTGCCTATCTCGGTCTGAATGACACCGCCAGGGCGTTGGAATCATACCGCCATGCGGTCAGCAGGAAGCCGAATAACGGCGGCTATGCCAGGAGTCTCGCATCTCTTTTACTTGCAAATAAGCGATATTCGGAGGCCGCCTCCACGCTGACCAAGCTATTGCAGGTCGATTCCAGCGACGCCGAAGCAAATTTTATTCTCGGGAACATCTACTTCACCCAGGGAAATTTCGCCAAGAGCGAGGGATATTACGATAAAGCCGTGGCGCTGAATGCCCTGGAGGCCCGTTATTTTTATAATCAGGGAGTGGTTAAGGACAAATTGGGCAAAAATTACGAGGCCGAGGTCGCCTACAAGAAATCCCTCAGTTTGGAACCGAATAATTTCGACGTCCATCAGCATTTGGGGGTTCTTTATATCGGATCCCAGAAATTCCCGGAGGCGCTCGATGAATTCCGGACGGCCGTGAAACTCGACCCCGAAAGCGATGAGGCCCGAATAGCGCTCGGGGCCGCCTATATGTACAATGATATGGTCAAAGAAGCCAAGGCCGTCTATGATGCCCTTCAGAAACGTAATCCGGCCGCGGCCCAGAAAATGATGGATCTGATAATGCCTCTGGTCGATACCACCGGCCGCAGATAATATTTCATTTCAGAAGAATCATTTTACGGGACTGGGTGAATGACCCGGCGGTCATGCGATAAAAATAGATACCCGAACCCAGCCGCGAAGCATCCCAGGGCATGTTGTACTCTCCCGCCGCAAAATTGCCGTCAACCGGTGTCGCCACATGTCGGCCGAGCAGGTCGTAAACATCTATCCGAACCGCAGTTTTCTGAGGAAGGCCGAAACGGAAGGTCGTCATGGGATTGAAGGGATTGGGGTAATTCTGCCCCAGGCCGAATCGATACGGTAATGACGAGTGTGACTCCGGCGCCGCCGTCGGGGAATGGTACAGGTTAAGCAGAATCGAAATAGTGCCGGACCCGTAATTGGCGGCGATAATGTCCATGTCGCCGTCATTATCGAGATCGGCGGCACATAGGGCCACCGGGTAGTTGCCTGCGGCAAAATCGACCGGATAATCAAATGTCCCGTCGAGTTTGTTATCGAGAACGGAAATGGTCCCCGAATAACGGTTGGCCACGGCGAGATCGGGGTAATCATCGCCGTTGAAATCCTCGCCGATTACCGCATACGGATTGCCGCGGGCCGTATATTTCTGGGCGGAGTCAAAGACGCCGCCCCCCTTTCCGGTCATCAGCGACAGATAATTTTTTTCCGGGCTGGCCGTGATCAAATCGGTGATGCCGTCCTTGTTGTAGTCAAAAGCGAAAATATCGTATTGGTTGTCTCCGACATTAGGTGCCATGGCCGAGGCAAAATCGAGATGCCGGGTATTCTGAAGCAGAGTGATAAGGTAGAACCCGGAATTGGCGATAGCGATATCTTTATAATTGTCATTGTTGAAATCGAGAAAAGCGAAAGCCATCGGACCGAGCGTCCCGCTGAATTTGTACGTGGTCGTGTCGAATACGGCCCCGCCGAGATTTTTCAATAGAGAAAAATTGTTGTCGGTGGTGTTGGCGGCCAGAATATCGATATTGCCGTCGTTATCCATGTCGGCGGCGGCAACCGCCTGAGGATAAAGGCCGATATGAAGATAAATCGGGGGATCGAATGACCCGGATCCGTCATTTTTGAAAATCCCCACGCGCGCGTTATTCTGATCGGTGACCGCCAGATCGAGGTCGCCGTCATTATCGAGGTCGGCGGCGCAAATCGCCGATGGCGCCGCGATACCACTGTAGTTTACGGGCGCCGCGAAATGGGCCAGACCGTCATTAAATAGAACTGAGATGGTCCCCGAGGCATGATTGGCCACTGCCAGATCAATATCGCCGTCGCCGTCAAGATCCGCGGCCAAAATGTCGCTCGGTTCCTCGCCGACCGAAATATCAATTTTATTCTGGAAGCCGGAGCCGGAGGCCCGGGTGGTGCCGACCAGCATGAGAAAAGCAATTACGATGGCAGTCAAGGCTCTGATCTTTATCGATGATTTTATCATATTTTGACCCCGCGGTATGATAAGTTTTTCGCAAACTAGTTATCTAATTTTCAATAAATACAATTTCCTCAGAACTTATTTAAGGAGAAGCATCTTTCTCGTTGTTGCTTCCCGTTCCGTTTTCAAACGATAAAAATAAAATCCGGTCGGTGCCGGTGTCCCGTCGTCATTCCGCCCTTCCCAGCGCATAATATAAGAACCTGCCGGGCGGCTGTCGTGCAGCAGGGTTCGGACTTTTCGTCCCAGGATATCGAAGATCGTGATATCCACCTCGCTCCGAGCCGGCAGGGAAAATTCAAAGGAAGTCGCCGGATTGAACGGATTGGGGTAATTGGCGCCGAGGTAAAAACGATTCGGCCGGGGATCATTCCTGGCACTCACGGCCATCGGTTCGACTTTTATCACCGCCACTCCTTCGCCGTTGGTTCCGAACCAGATGTTGCCGCTGTGATCGGTGACGGCACAAGTGATGTCAACATAGAGTGACAAAGGTACATGGTCAAGATTTATCACCTGCCAGGATGTCCCGCCGCGCCATTCGGATACCATTATTTCTTGGGCCGAGGTCGCCCGATGCCCGAACCAGATATTACCGGAACTGTCGACCGTGATGGCCGAAATCTGATTGGAAGCCAGGCCGCTATTGAGGGAGTCAAAAACGGTCCAGTTCCCCGACTGATCCACCCGCGCCGCCCCGGCGTTGGTCCCGATCCAGATATTTCCTGACCGATCCTCGGCGAAGGCCCTGACCGCATTTCCGGGCAAGAGCGAATTGAGACTGTCGTAGTAATGCCACCCGGAATCCAGCAGATCAATTCCGCTATATGTTCCAACCCAGATACGATTGGCCTTGTCGGCAAAGATCGCCAGGATCCGGTTGTCGTTCAGGCTGTCGGCCATAGTAAATTTTGCCCAGGCGGAATCACCGTCAAAACGAAGCAGTCCGCTCCCCAGTGTCCCGATCCAGATCTGGTTATTTTTATCTACTGTAAGCGAGGAGATATTGACCCCGCTGATATTGGAGTCGGCGGCATAGCTTTGCCATTCTGATAGAGAACTGTATTTATATAAGCCAGCTGTCAAGGTCCCTATCCAGAGATTACCCCCCGTATCGAAGGCCATAGAAGTGATCTGATTATTTGGCATAACCCCCGGGGCGAAGACAAACCACAAAGAATCACTCCCGAAATGATTTAGCGAGCCGTACCCGGTAACCTCTGTCCCCACCCATTTGTCGCCCTTATTATCGATCGCCGAACATTTGACATAATCACTGCTCAGTCCGCAATTGTCGGTATCGAAATAAATTATCTCCGCCGACCCGGTCAATGGTGCAACCAGCAAAAAGAGAAGCGCCATTGCCGGGATGAATCCCCGCTTGAAATGATTTCCCTTTTGACTCGGGCTATCTGACATTAACATAGTTTCCAATATAAGTTAGACGATGGGCAGTTCCAAGGGTTCCATCGCGGGATGGGCGGGCCGTGGCCAATTTTTGGGACTCCGGGAAAAAGTTCCTTTTATCTATAGACGCAATTATCCCAATAATTTGGCAATTTTTATTATGTAAATAATTGCATAGTTGACGAGTTAATCTTCATACTTGCCATTTTGACCCGGATTTATTATCCTTAAGTCCTTGTAAAACAATAAAATATTTTCGTGACAGCATCAGGGACGATGGCACAAATATCGCTGGTTGTTATATGGATATAATTCGGAGAACTGCAAAATTATGAAAAGAATGATAATATTGGTTTTGCTTATATTCATCTCGCTTTGGACAGACCGGACCTCTATGGCCGGCACTGTGACCTTCGATTTGGCCAACAAGATCGCGACCTCATCGGCCGATGACAAAATTCCGGTCGTCATCGCCATGAAAGATGAAATATCGGCTCCGGTATTGAAAAAGGAACTTCTGGCCGGCTTTGCCACCGCGGCCGCGCGGCATCTTGAAGGAATCTCCCGTCTGCAAAATGAAGCCTCAAAAACTCAGGAACCGCTTTTGGGCCTTCTGAATACCATGGCAATAGCCGGCTCGGCCGCCAATATCAAGAGCCACTGGCTGATAAATGTGATTACCGCCGATATTGCCGCATCAGAAATCGATCGTCTCGCCGCCCGTAGCGATGTGGCCGAAATATTCCAATTACCGCAAATTGTCGGAATAAAACCGGATTCGGCGGTGGCCGTTTATGCCGAAAAAATCGCTATCGGGCCGACCAATAATCTGAAAAAAATTAAGGCCGACTCCGCCTGGGCCAAAGGATATACCGGCAAGGGACGAATCATCTGCTCTTTCGATACCGGGGTGCAGGGCAGCCATCCGGCCCTCGAAGGGAACTGGAAAGGGTGGGACGGCAATCCTGCCGCCGCCTGGTACGATCCGATCGGACGGCAATCTTTTCCCCATACCTTATCCGTGGCCTCGGATCCGTCGCATGGCACCGAGACCATGGGAATTATGGTGGGACACGATGATGTCGAGGGCGATACGGTCGGTGTCGCTCCCGATGCCAAATGGATTTCGGCGGCCGTTATCGACATCCCCGGCGCCTCTATCATTGACGCTTTCGAGTGGGCGGCCGATCCCGACGGCGATCCGAATACCATTGACGATGTCCCCGATGTCATCAACCACAGTTGGGGCGTCAGCAATACCTCCATCGGCTGCAACGATTATTTCTGGAAAGTCATAGATAACACCGAGGCGCTCGGTATCGTGAATATTTTCGCGGCCGGGAATTCCGGCTACCGCGCCATGACCATTGTCAATCCGGCCAACCGGGCTTTCGATTCCCTCGATTGCTTCGCGGTCGGGAATCTCAATATGACCACCGATAGTATTGAAAATAGTTCCTCGCGGGGCCCGTCGGACTGCGATGGCCTATCTATCAAACCTAATGTCGTGGCGCCGGGAACATCAATCAGGACAACGGCTCCAATCAATGCCTATGTTACCGCCTTTGCCGGAACCTCGGCGGCGGCCCCGCATGTGGCCGGCGCGGTGGCGATACTCCGGCAAAAAGCGCCCAATGCCACGCCGGATCAGATCAAAGAGGCCCTCCTGAAAAGTTGCGAGCGCCGTCCTTTTCCCGAATCCTCTCTGCCCAACAATAATTATGGCTGGGGCCTGATAAATATCTCGGCGGCCCTTGATTCCCTTTCGGTGCAGATTAATCCCGATCCGGAACTCCGCATTTATTCCTTTGATCATCCGGCAGTCAATCCGGGTGAGACCGTCCAGGGATACATTTATCTTAAAAATTTGGGAAGCCGCCTGGCCAATGTCTCCGCGCAGGTAACCGGCGGAAGCGGCGGCTTGACCATCAACACCGAAACCCTTGATTTCGGGACAATCGATTATAACGATACTGCCCGCAGCATGATTCCGTTCTCGGCCGCTGTCAGCGATACTGTGACCCCGGGCGTTATTTTGGCCGTAGATCTGAATTTGACCGGTTCCCCCGGCTACAGCAAGAGCGTCATGTTGAACATCCGGATCGGCGATATCCCCCGCGCCGGATATTTCACCCATAATACCGGGCCGTTGCAGTTCACCGTTTCCAATTTGGGGCAGTTCGGCTTTGCTAACGGGAGCATGGTGCCTCTGGGATACAGCGGCTTCAGGTATTTTGATCCCTACAGCAACGACCTTTGGGAGGGGGCGCTGATGTTCGCCACCGATTCCGATCATGTTTCCGACGCGGCCCGCAACCTCGTGCAGGAGCCCGATAATGATTTTGCCGTTTCGCCCGGTGGCGATCTGATTTCCAGTATTCCCGGCATCAGGGCCGATCAGGAAACCTCTTCCCTGTTAAACGACAGCCGGGCCGAGAATCCAATTGGCCTTGAAATTGAACAGAAGACTTTCAGTTGGACCGGAAGTCCCGATCAGGGGTATGTCATCCTGCAATACTCCGTCAAAAATATCAACGATACCGCCATCGGCAATCTCTTTGCGGGTCTCTTTTTCGACTGGGACATTGTCAATTATTCCTATAATGGCGGTGGCTATTCGGCGCTGGAAAATCTCGGGTATATGTATTACCATGGTCCCTTTGACACTTTGAGCCACTATCGCGGCATCGCCATTTTGAATCAAAAAGGATTATCCTCGCTTCGTATCCGTCACAACCCGGCTACCCAGCCGCTTCTATATTGGAGCGAGTCGGATAAATTCGCCTCTCTGACCGGCGGCATCAGTACGCCCGGCGATTATTGGGGCGATTATTCTGAAATAATTTCCACCGGGCCATTTATTCTTGGACCGGGCGAAACCGATACCGCCGTCTTTGCCATTCTAGGCGCCGATAATCTGAGCGAACTGAAAGATTTCGCTATTCGCGCCAAAAACCGCTACTATAATACCACCGATATACCCTATGCCGATAATAATCTTCTGCCCTCCGGTTTCCGGTTGGAGCAAAATTACCCCAATCCCTTCAATCCGGCTACGGTCATTTCGTTTTCAATCTCGAAAAAATGCCGGGTGAAACTCTCTGTTTACAATATCCTTGGGGAAAAATTGACCGATCTGATTGACCGGGAAATGACCGCCGGGAATCATCAGGTCGAATGGGACGGTACATCCCGTAATGGCTCTCATCTGGCCAGCGGTATCTATTTCTATCGTCTCACCGCCGACGGAACCGGCATCACCAAAAAGATGATGATGCTGAAATGACACTGTGGAATTTTGTATTGTCGGGGATTGTCAAGTCTGTCCACTATCTCTGATATATTTGTTAATCGGGCGAAGAATTGAATTTTACCAGTGATCCCCAATTGATTTCGCCATCTATACAGAATTTTTTAGAAAACTCAAGGGTAAATAGGTTGATTAGCCTGGAATATTCCTTTTGAAAAGCTTCATTTTTCTCCTTTGCCTTGTGTCCCAGTGGCTCAATAATTTCAAGATAGAGATCATTGTTGCCGGAAATGAATTCCCAAAATTTCGCGCCGCAATATTTGAAATAATCTTCTTTATCCGGATGCCTGTCTCTACCGTAACAACAGCCGTTCACCGCAATAACATCCATTTTCGGGGCATTGGTTCTTAGGATTTTTTTAGCTTTTTTGAAGTAATCCCTCATTTTGGCAATCTGACCGCTATTGCCCCAATTAGGTCCTGATTTTATGGTGACAATATATCGTCTGCCATCTTTGTCGAATTCCATATCAATTCCTTCGGTTGTCGACTTGCGACCGTCATATACCTCGGAACAGACAAATATTGCAAGGTTTTCCAAAAATTCCCCGAATATGGATTCTTCCTGGGAAGACAAATGAGCATCCAAAAGTGATTTTACCAAATCCTGAGAAGTAAGAATATTTTTTGCCCTATATAGATAGGGATTTTTCCGGGCAATTACTCTAATTAATTTTAGGCCCTGAAGACTTTCCAACCTTTTTTTATGAAAACCGCCAATATGATCTTCCACATAAAGCACGACATCATTCAATTTTATCGGCTTCAAAGCACTATCCAATCTTTAATAATTGAAAGTCCGGGGGAGTAAGAGCATTTTTTGTTTTTTCACAGTATTCCGGTAATATCTCTATGCCAATGGAATTGCGTTTCAATCGTTGGGCAACAAGAAGAGTAGTGCCAGAGCCCATAAAGGGGTCTAGAACCGTATCTCCTTCTTTGGTAAATAGTTTTATAAACCATTCGGGCAGATTTTCTGGAAATACGGCGCTATGGTCTCTATTACTGCACTCCGTCGCCATATGGAGGACATTTGACGGATAGACTTTATCCCGACTGAGCCAATGGGAAATATTTTTGCCGAAGCCGCTGCCGTTTCGAGCGTTATCCCGCCTTTTGTCAACGTCGCTCAAATTGCGGAGCCTATTGGTCGCCCAATCACCTGTAGGAACCATAACCGATTCCTGATACATATTAAATTTTTTCCCCTTATTAAATTGCAGGAGTCTTTCCCAAGCGTCCCGAAACCGATTTGGCCATTTGCCGGGATAGCAATTTTTCTTATGCCAAATGAACTCTTCGGTCCACAACCATCCTTGCTTCCTCATCTCGAGAATGAGTTCAAGTACATAGGTATGCCTTTCTCCGTTAACGACTTTTTCCTTGATATTCAAGATAAATGTCCCGGAGGGCTTTAATACTCGAAATAATTCATCCGCAATCGGAAGAAACCACTCAACATACTTCTCCGGTCTTATACCCCCATAGGTCTGTCTTCTGCTGTCGGCATAAGGAGGAGAAGTCAGAATCAGATCAATTGAATCCGATGGCATTTTGGGGAGCTCAAATCTGCTATCACCATTAATTATGCGGGCTGTAATTTCCATATTTGCTTTCTTTGTAACCAATTTTCTTTTCGCAATCATAATAAACGGCTCCGCACTGACACCTGATGTCATAATTTATTAGGCAAAATCAATTGGTCAAGATTGTTTATCAAATTTGACCAATTTCTCCCCATCTAAGTTTTTTTTCACCCGTATTAATTGAAGTTTAGGAATTGGCCCTAATCTTTAATTCTCGCGCGCACGATTTTCCAGGCCTCTTTTTCGAGAAAACTCCCCGGAATATCTTCTTCCATTTCCTGAAACATCTTGAACGGCACCGTAAAACTCAAAATTTCAGCCGGGACCCGGGGACGGGCGCTGATATCGAACATCCCTAAAACCGCCCGGGGGTTCTCCTGACGGGCCTCGTGATAAGGAAGCATGCAGATAGAATGGCATCCGGCGCCGAACGGCGTTGCGACATTATTTAATCCCGGGCGCCGATAATTGACCAGCACCGCCAGGGCCGATATCTGGTCCGGATTGGCATAGAAGCAAACCAGTTGCACCTCCTCTTTTTCCGGGGCAACCTCCGCCAGCGGCTTGAAAATGACATAATCAAACGGGATCTCTGTTATCGGCATTGAATCAACCTTCTGACGCGCCAATTCCGGCGTTTTGATGTACGCCTCGCCTTCCCGGAACTCCTCGCCCCGCCCGGTGGAAAGAAAATAATCGATTCCTCCGGGAAAATCGACGTAGGCATTGCCGAAGCAAAGCCCCACCTTTCCTCCCAGACAGCCGCAGGTTTCCCGGCTCAATACCGCTATCCGCCCCTTAATCGCGGCGGTTGACATCGCTATCACGCACCCCCATTTCCCTTCCTTGAATTCCAGGGCTTTAGCAGGTTTCTCATTGCTGAAAATTATCGCGATCGGGGAATACTTAAGTTTCAAGATTCCGTGAAGTCGGCATTTCATATCGGGTCTGACTCCTTTGCGGATTCGAATTATTCTTGTTGCATTATACTTCAAATTGGGTCATCTTGCATCAGGAAATAAAGCGGGTGGGTATATGAAACGGGAAAATTATCCGGTCATTCTTTTCTTTCTCATTGTCGCCGTCGTCATTTATTTGTTTTACAAGCTGATGGCTCCGTTTATCATCCCGATCTGCTGGGGCGGAATTTTGACCATCGTCTTTTTCCCTCTTTACCGCCGCCTGCGCACCAGGATTAAATCTCCGAATCTCTCCGCTCTGGTGATTTCCATCCTGATTTTTTTCATCATAATCGGTCCGGCGACCTATCTCCTCCTGGCGCTGGTCGGCGAGGCCTCGGACGCCTTTGTCTGGATCGATAATGCTTATAAAAGCGGAGAATTGAAGGCCTATGTCACCAAATTCATGCCGTTTATCAACACCATTCAGGCCAAACTTATGTCCTACCCGGAACTTTCCTCGCTCGATTTTGAAACCGTCATCAAAAACATTTTCAGCACTGTTACCGCCGCGATCGGCGCCAAGGCGACATCGGTCATCACCAATATCCCTAAAACCGTATTTCAATTCTTTCTGACTCTCTTTACCATGTTTTTCTTCTTCCGCGACGGCGAAACCCTGCTCCAATCGCTCAAAAAACTCACTCCCCTGGCCCCCGATCAGGTCGGGCCGACCTATGTTTATCTCAGGGAAGTAATCGAAGGGACTATGTACGGCGGCCTGGTGATGGCCCTCATTCAGGGCTCCCTGGGTGGAATCCTTTTCGCCGTTATGGGCATTACGTCGCCGGTCTTCTGGGGCGCCGTGATGGGTTTTCTTTCCTTCCTGCCGGTTCTGGGACCGTTCATTATCTATATTCCGGCCGGAATTATTCTTATCCTTGCCGGTTCGCCGGTGAAAGGAATCATCACGCTGATTTTCGGAATTCTGGTCATCAGCCAGGTCGATAATTTTGTCCGGCCGCTCCTGTTCCGCGGGAAAACCCGGATGCATACTATGCTGATGTTCTTCTCTATTATGGGCGGGATGGCCCTATTTGGCCTGGTCGGCATAGTCCTCGGCCCCTTCATCGCGGCCATCTTCATGTCGATTCTGAAAATTTTCGAAACCCGGACCCCCGAAACCGCCTCACCGGAATCGAACTGAGTCTGCCACCCGATATTCCCTGAAAGGGAAATAAAAAAGGCGGGCGATTTTCGCCCGCCTCCACAAATCAATATTCCGAGGTATTAGACAATACCCTGATCCATCATGGAATTGGCGACCTTCAGGAACCCGGCAATATTGGCGCCGAGAACATAATTGGTCGGCTGTCCATAGGCGGTCGCCGTGTTGCGGCAGGCGCTATGGATTGATTTCATGATGTTGTGCAGACGCTGATCGACTTCTTCGCGGGCCCAGGAGAGACGAAGCGAGTTCTGGGACATTTCCAAACCGGAGGTCGCAACACCGCCGGCGTTGGCCGCCTTACCGGGACCGTACATGATCCGCGCCGCCACAAACTGATCGACCGCATCGGGGGTCGACGGCATATTGGCGCCCTCGGCCACGCAGACACAGCCGTTCTTGAGAAGGGTCTTGGCATCTTCGCCGTTCAGTTCATTCTGCGTGGCGCAGGGAAGAGCGACATCGCAGTTCACGTTCCAGAGACCGAGCCCGTCATGATACTTGGCCGATTTGTACTTGTCGGCATACTCTTTAATGCGGCCGCGCTTGACATTTTTCAGCTCCATCACGAATTCCAGTTTCTCCGGAGAGATCCCATCTTCGTCGACAATGAAACCGTTGGAATCGGACAGGGTAATCGCTTTCCCGCCGAGCTGGTTGACTTTCTCCACGGCGTACTGGGCCACGTTGCCCGAACCGGAAACGGCCACTCTTTTGCCGCGAATCGAGTCGCTCTTGGTCTTGAACATCTCTTCGGCAAAATAAACCGTGCCGTAGCCGGTCGCTTCGGGACGAATCAAACTGCCGCCCCAGTTGATCGCTTTGCCGGTGAGAACACCTTCAAAGATGTTCTTGATCCGTTTGTACTGCCCGAACATGTACCCGATTTCCCGTCCGCCGACTCCGATATCACCGGCCGGCACGTCGGTATTGGCTCCGATATGACGGAACAATTCGGTCATGAGGGACTGGCAGAACGCCATCACTTCATTATCCGATTTCCCCTTGGGATCGAAATCCGAACCGCCCTTGCCGCCGCCCATAGGGAGAGTGGTCAGGGAGTTTTTGAATACCTGTTCAAAACCGAGAAATTTCAGGATGCCGAGATTCACGCTGGGGTGAAAACGAAGACCGCCTTTATAGGGACCAATGGCGCTGTTGAACTCGACACGGAAACCGCGGTTCACCTGCACCTTGCCGCGATCATCGACCCACGGGATACGGAACATAATCACCCGTTCCGGCTCGACGATTCTCTCGACGATACGGGCTTCGACATATTCGGGATGACGTTCCAGTACCGGCTCGAGCGACTGAAGGACTTCATGGACCGCCTGATGGAATTCCGGTTCTGCGGGATTCTTGGCCTTGACACTGGCCATTACTGATTCCAAATACTGATTCATTCTTGACTCCTTGCCTTAAGAACCAAGTAGTTTGATAAAAATTTCACAAAGCTATTATCAATTTGAGAAAAGATACGCTGAATGTCAATAGGTTTTGGGAAAAATATCCCCACTTTTTGCAGTATTGCGGGGCAATTTTCCCCATTTTATGCGCTTTCGAGGGTTGTTGACGGAAGATCCAGAATTAGGCTTTGCAGAATCGCGATATTTATTGTCCTTTATTCCTGCCGGTTTTATCTCCGGCTCACCCTATAATCCGGATTCTTTCCCCCCCAGTTTACATTTTGAATAATGGAAAAACGGCTTATATTGGAGAAAGATTGATATGTCGATCGTCATCGACCGATTCCATATTTAACAGCGGGCAAAGTTTAGAGAATGCTTTCCAGGTATCAGACATTGGTATTGGCGCTGTTGCTGGTCGCAATGACCGCCGTGATTCTTCTTGCCGTTCATCTCAACTTCGTTCAGGACGACGCTTATATTTCTTTCCGCTATGCTTCCAATCTGCTCGATGGTCAGGGATTGGTCTATAATGCCGGGGAACGGGTGGAAGGGTTCACCAATTTCCTCTGGGTTATCATACTGGCCCTGTCAAAAGGGATCCTTGGGCTGGATTATTTAATAACCGCCCGCATATTGAGTTTCGGCGTCATCGCCGTCATCTATATTCTCTTATTTTTACTTCTAAGTAGAGTCAAGGTGCAGCGCAAGTTCTTGATGCTTGCCGGAATTACGGTCCTGATGCTTGCCAATTTGTCGCTTCCTTATTGGGCGGTCTCCGGTCTGGAAACCGTCTTTTTCGGGGCCTTAGTACTGATAGCCCTTTATTGCGAATATGCACGCCCAAATGTCACCCCTGCGTTTCTAATTGTAGCAACTCTGATCCGGCCGGAGGGGGCGCTCTTATTCGGTATTGTATTTCTTAATCGTCTTATTGGCCGGAGAAAAATCGATTGGCGCTTTGCTGCTTATTATATATTGCCCTTAATACCATTTGCCCTTTTCAAGTGGTTGTACTACGGTTCTCTGTTCCCCAATCCCATGTTCGCCAAAAGCGGTCTGGGATTGGAATATATCCAGAGCGGCCTCAATTACCTCTGGTTCTTTACCCGCACACTGGGCGTTTTCGGACTGATATTCGTGCCGCCCCTTTTGGCCGTGAAACGTCTGTGGACAAGATATTCGCTTCTTTATCTCTTTGTCGCGATTTATATCCTTTATATCGTTTTAGTCGGCGGTGATGTTCTCAAAGTCTATCGTTTCTTCGTTCCTGTCGTTCCGGTCCTGTATTTATTATTTGTGCTCTCTGTCAAAGAACTGCTCGCCTGGTCGGGCCTGCGAAAATTCAGATCCCCCGCCTTTTCGGGGACGGCTCTCTTAATAGTCTGTGTCGGTACCGCCGCCGGTTCTTACCTCCTTTCGGCCCATCATATCAATACTTACCTGAAATTGGAGCGGATGCTGACCGATAAGATGCAATTTACGGCCGTAATGCTGAGAAAACATATGGGGCCGGATTTCTCCGTCGCCGCCAGCACCATCGGCATTCTCGGGTATGAACTACCCGGGCACCGCATCATCGACATGCTCGGGCTGACCGACAGATATATATCGCGCCACCCCGAAACAATTTCCGGCCTGCAGTCGACCTGGCAGGAACGGCATTTCAACAGCCGCTACATCCTCGAACAGCATCCTGATTTTATTCTGTTTTCGACCAATGACAAACCATCGGCCCCTGCCGAACTGGCGCTTCTGCTCCATTCCGAATTTCGCCGCTGTTACAGCCCTATTGCCTTCCCGCATGATTCCTCGCGTACATGGGCTCTGATTTATAAACGATGGAAAGACGTTGCCATGAACAAAGATCTGGCTCTTGACAATTTTGATTTTGCGTTGAAATTGAAGGACGGGTTTGAAAATCGCAACCGGCAAAATTATATGACGGCCCTGATCTCATTCCAGTCCGCGAAGGATTTACTGAGTTCACCGTATGGCTATCTCGACTTCAATATCGGAGTTTGCTACTATGGTTTGGGGAAAGGTGACAGCGCCCGTTATTATTTGCAATCTGCGTTAACCGATGAGCCGTACAATTCGCAGGCCCGGAGACTTCTGGCCCGAATCGACGAAGTCTATGGCGATACTCTGGCGGCCCGGGCCCAGAGGCGCGAAATTCAGAGATATTCTCCGTGGATTTTTGATAAAGGAGATTAATACTTAACCGCCCCGGCATCATCTCTGCCTGACTTCTTGGAAATGCGGGGCAATCAGGAACAGATTTTGAGACCGATGATGCCGTCAAATTATAAAATATACCTGGCTTCCCTCGGCGCCGTTTTCGCCGCTTTCATTCTGGCGACATTTCTCCGGTGGCCGTCGGCCTGGGGCATCAACTTCCTCAAGTTCTACCCCGTTTCGGTCGGAATCATAACCCTCTCGATCTTCGTACTGCTGGCCGTGCCGGCCTTTTCCCGTCATACCTTTCAATACCTATCGCAACTCTCCCACCGCTTGAACGGCAGGAAATATCTCAGGGGCTTTCTTCTGGCGCTGTTTGTCATGGTTTCACTCTCTGTTTTCTACTTGTTCAGAGCCGCCACCGCTTTCCTCGGCGACGGGCAACTGCGCCTCAACGAAATCAGCATGGGTCATACCATTCTGCCGACCGAACTACTTGATTTCTTATTACATGCTTTCCTCTTTCAGCAGATTCTGTTGCCATACGCTCTCAAGCCGGTTGTCGGATATCAAATCATAAGCGTCGTTTCGGGGGCTCTCTTTATTTACGGCATCTACCGTCTCGCCCGGTATCTCTTTCCCGGTTCCTTCCTGGTCTGGTTTATGACTCTCTTATCCTCCGGAATCCTGGTTCTCTTTTTCGGCTATGTCGAGAGTTATTCC
This sequence comes from Candidatus Zixiibacteriota bacterium, assembly GCA_900498245.1. Taxonomy (NCBI): domain Bacteria; kingdom Pseudomonadati; phylum Candidatus Zixiibacteriota; species Candidatus Zixiibacteriota bacterium. The sequence goes on along the minus strand of LS998015.1, from coordinate 213,421 downwards.
ATTATCGCCGCCTTACTGCCTTTTGTCTTTCTTGAGGGCCTAAAGGCGGCCAAAAATCCCCACCGCCGTGGGATATTCCTGTTAATCTATCTCCTGAGCGGCCTGGTTCACTCTATCGCCCTCATTCTTTTCGCCCCCGCTCTACTCTTCATATTTATGGGGAAGGCCGAAATGAGGGATGACCGCAACATAAAAATCGACAGGCTTCTGATAATCGGCTGTTTTATCCTGCTGATAGTGATAGTCATCGCCCGGTATATTCCTCCTCTCGGGCTGTCGAAATATCTTCTGCCCATATTCCCCGAACCGGCATCGCCCCAGGCTGTCTTCACCTTGCGTCATATAACAAATCTGATCAACTGGATTTTGTTGACGGCCCTCCCGATTGTGGTCATGATGCCGGACCTGATATCAAAATGGCGTCTGCAAACGACTCGGTCAATCGAGACCCGCTTCGCCCTCTGGACCGCCGCGCCGGCCCTCCTCTTTCTCTTGGTGGTCACCCCGCAGTTGGGCGGCCCGCGCGATTGGGACCTCTTTGCGCTTCCCGTTTTCGTCCTCTTAATGTCATCCGTCACCGCCTATTCCGATATCAAAGAGCCTAAAATTCAGTTGGCAATTCTCCCCGCCGCCTTTCTATCCTTTATCCTGACATTCGCTTTTGCCGGGATAAATCATTCGATCCCGATGTCATCCGAGCGCTTCGCCGAGATTATTAGAGTCCAGAAATTCCGCGATCTCTATATCGAATACAACCTTCTCGCCGGCTACGCCGGAAAATATGATACCTTAAAAAATCATCAGTTGGAATTCACCCTGAAATCGTGGGAGGAAGGACCGCATACCCGGAACGATACTGTCCGCACCCTTCTTAAACTCGATGCCGCCTTTCTTGCTCTGGCCAAAAACGATACTGTCCCGCCTCTTTTTTGGCGGTCCGACAGAAACGATTCATTGAACCTTCTCGCCCTGCAATATTTGACCGATCATTACCGGCTTCTCGGCAAATCATCCGGACTGGCCGAAATTGCATCCGCTTCGGAGAGAATCTTCAAAAGTCATGCCCGCGGCCAGCTGCAAACCGGCCTTCTCTATTCTGAAATCGGGGATACCACCCGGGCGCAAGAATCGGTCCGCCGCGCCTACAATCTTGATAGCAGCGACTTTTTTATTCTGGTTAATTATGGCGCCATGCAACTTCGCCGGGCCCGTTTTTCCGAGGCGGTGCGTCCGTTTGAAAGAGCGATAGAAATGGACCCCGATAATTTCGCCGCCACTTTCAATCTGGCCCTGGCCTATAAAGGGACCGGCGCCGCCGCCCTGGCGGCCGAATTTCTGGTCCGCGCCCAACTCCTGGCCGTCACCCCTCAAGACAGCGCCCGCATCGCCGCCTTCGAAAACGAGACTCGGGCCGAAAAAGAGATCCCGGCCGACTGATATTTTCAACGGCTGAGATCTTCGATCAAATCAATACCCGGGCAAAATTCTTTTATCCCCCATCATTTTGGGCTGGACAAAATCGGCCCTGTGTAGTAAATTACGCCCGTTGGTAGAGATTGCTTAAAAGACATAAGACTTTGATTTCAGTTCAGAATTTATCGGAGACGGGGGCTTAAACTCCAGAATTATTCATGTACTGGTCAGGCGTTTTTCGTTACTTAACAATCTCGTAGTATTTCAACTGTTTGAGGAGAGTTCACACATGAACATCTACGTTGGTAATTTGTCTTACGAGACAAGCGAAGATGACTTGCGGCAGGCCTTTGAATCGTTCGGCCAGGTCGCGAATGTAACCATTTTGAAAGACAAGTTCAGCGGGAAGTCACGCGGATTCGGATTTGTCGAAATGCCGACCGACGACGAGGCCCAGGCGGCCATCAGCGGTCTCAACGGCAAAGAATTATCCGGCCGGACTTTGAAAGTCAACGAGGCTCGTCCGCAGACCGAGCGGGCCGGCGGCGGTGGCGACCGCGGGGGACGTCGTTCCGGAGGGCCGCGTAGATTCTAAGTTAACTATCGAAAGTCACATATTTCAATAGATATCCGATTTTTTAAAAAGCCCGGCTTTTTGCCGGGCTTTTTTATTATGCCGCCGCTTTTATTCCACCTATCGATCAATATTTGAAGCATATCTGCGGTTTGGGCCCACTGTGGTAAAGATACTGAAGCAGATAAGCTATGTCTTTAATATTTACGGCACCGTCGCAATTGGCGTCGCCGACCCTGTCATCGGGTTGCGGCGGCGGCCCGCTCTTGTACAGGAAATTTATCAGATAACTGACATCAAGTATGTCGATGGCACCACTGTTATCGGCATCCCCTCTCACAACGGCCAACAGCGCACGACTGGCGCTTGCCAATCCATAGCCATAGGCGAAATCGAAACCGGGTATATCTTCCAGAGTATCCCCAATTTGGTCAATGGCGGAACTGTCAATTATCATGCGCAAAGTGTCTGTTGCCTTAATATCAGGCCGCCTGCTTCTTACAAGGGCAAGGATTCCTGCAACCTGCGGCGCCGCCGCCGAAGTCCCGCCATATGTGCATAGATAGTTGTTATCTGTAAAAGCACATGTGACGAAATTGGGATTATACCCCGCCAATCCTGACGCATCTGTCGTATATATATCTCCTGCATCGAATCCTTGCCAGTAGCCGGAAGGTGCAACTACATCAAGTCTTGGCCCGGTGCCGCTATAATTCCATCTTAGTCCGGTGTTTTTGACTGCCCCGACTGCAATTACCGTATCAATGAAGGCAGGGAAACCAATTGAGGATCCCCACGGATAAAGTTCTCCAAAGTTTCCGGTGGCGAAGACCATCGGTACCCCCATTATTGAAGATGTATCAATAATTCTTCGAATATTGGGAAGATCGGACTCGGGAATCCATCCCCAAGAGCAACTTATCACCATTGATAGATATTTACGATCCTGATTTAGATGTAGAGCATAACTAATGGCCCTTTCAAGAATTGTAGGATCTGCGTTTGGATAGCCCTCATCGTCGCATATCTTGAGCGGTAATAGGTTGCACTCTGGTGCAATTCCTGCAATTCCAGTGCCATTGTTCTTAATTGCACTAATAATGCCTTGGCAGGCAATCCCATGAGCGACAAAATATCCGTTGCTTGCATCCCCATCAGGCTGAACATTTCTTGCATCGGCACCTATAAAATCATAGCCATCGCTCCACATTATCCTGTCGCTATTAAAATCTTCGTGATATCGTTCAAAACCGTCGTCAATTAGGGCCACGACAATGTTAGGGTCGCCATTGGTAATTTCCCATGCCTTCTCCACGGCGATGTCAATGCCTGGTTTCCCCCCGGTTTGACCCGTATTTTTCAAATGATATTGATAGCCGAACAAGGGATCGTTCGGCGGACTACCAAATGATTGCGGCACAAACATAGATGGGAAGGAGTAATCAACCAATCCTGATTCATAAAAGGCATTGGCAATTTCCAGAATATTCATGCCGATGTAATCTGTCATGGCCATTACCCGGCTTCCGGTGAATTCCAGGGGTCCGTCCATTTGCTGAACATGATAATATGCCGCCATACTATCCATAGTCTCCTGGGCAACGTCACCCTTATAGGCAATCACAAAATTATCATTTGGCTTACATACATTGCCTCCGGCATCGTAATAAGCGGGGAAGGCAAATAATACTGCCGGAATATCGTAGAGAACATTGATAAGTGTGTCAATATTGTATCCTTCATCTACATGAAATACATAGAATCTTTGAAAATCTTGTTCCGGCAGAAAATTCTCATCCAAACCCTCAACCGTTTGGGCGAAAGTACCATACGACGGTTGCGGTACTTCAGGATTGAATTTTATCATAATAATGGAATCGCATATTGTCAGTTGTTTCGGCCCAGTTCCCCCGTAATAATATTCTCCAAAAGCTACTTCAAAAAGGGAAAGTAGAATGGCGGCCGCATTTATTGCACATTTGAATCCAAATATCTTTCTCATTTTAGTCTCTCCTCAGTTCTTCGGTATCGGCCCCAAGGCAATGGCGGTGGCTCCTAACATAAAAGATTGTGAATCCGGGACCACGGTTTTAATTATTCTGTTAATACCCAAATCTACGACCGGAATCGCCGAGGCTCCGCCCGCGCCTTCCGCCTCCCCGATATAGGCCCGGTCGTCATCGGGTGTGATAATAAATTGACCGAACAGGGGTAGAATGCTTTTCCCGGTTGCCCCATTGTAGTCGGGAATCCAGGCCTCGACATTATGAGTCAGGGCATCAAATACCCATATCTGGCCGGGCGGTATCACGCCCAGCATGCCCATCCCGCCGTCGGTAACATAGACCTTTTTGCAGTTGGGGGAAATGGCTATGGCGCCGGTCGAACCATAAAGGGAAGTCACACTCATCACAGAATCGAAATCGCAACTATACTGAACGAATAGGGCTAGGTCGAAGGAGATTTTGGTAAAATAGTAAATGTCATTAGTCAGGCGATTATAGGCGAGCTTCATTATATTGCGGCCATATAAGTTGGAAAAGGAATCAGTTACCATTCGATCGCTGCAATCGATGCGATAAATAGTCATGGCCGAATCCGCAATTGCGAAAAATTCATTGGAGACCGTATCCAGATAACCATCCCATCTGACAGATTTAAAAATGGTATCTACTGGGGACAATGTCAGGGGGTCTATGAATTGGATAATGCCATCAACCAGAATTCCGTAATTGTCCGTTCCATCAAAATAATAAAACCCATATTGATTTGACGTTCCCATATGGGCCAGATCCCTTGTCCGATAAATCTCAATGGCGTTGGTATAGTCATTATTATAATGGGTTACTAACAGACGTTCCCCGTCGGGCGTGACAAAAATAAAGTTGCCGGAGTAATCGAGCCGCACCGAATCAACAATGGTATCGGCCGGGATATCAATTGACATCAGCAGGCCGTTAGCGCTCATTGCATTAAAGGCATAGAGTCGATACTTTCCCGACGGCGGGGGTTCCGGCTCTTTGGGGCAATCGACACAGTGCCGCTCGCAGGAAAATAACAAGACCATAGAAGCCACCACAATCATGGCTCCCGTTAACATTTTGAGATTGTTCATTAAACCTCCCAAAGCAAATAGTCCCAAAGCCGCGCCGAATAATTTTCGGCATTAATTGTTCGAAAGCGTCATCCCCGAACCTGCACCGGGCGCCGCTTCGCTCTCGCTCCCTCGCGGTCGTTGATATAAAATCACGATCCCAGATCCTTACACCATATATAGACGATAAATACCATTATAATGTCAAGGATTATTTTGCATGATTCTAATATATTTGCCCTGACAGATTCTGGCAGGGCTTGCAGGCCGGGTTCCGAATCCCAACAGAGTCTTTGTAGCGGCACGGCGTGCCGTGCCCTCTTCGTCTAATAGCAAGGGTAGGTCGGAACCCCCGCGGTTCCGACAACTTCCTGATGGAGGGACCTCGCATCGTGCATGTGCGCGGCAGATGTCCACATCTGCCCGTCCGCTGATTTGAATGATTGGTCCCGTGCTTCTCTTGCCGTCGTCCCGGCGAAGGCAGGCATCCAGATATTTTTGTAGGTCGAAATCCCCCGAGTCCGGCTTCTGCCGGACGACGGGGTTTCGACATCTTGATTTGCACCAGCCGTAGGTCGGGTCTCGAGACGTGAGCGTAGCGAACAGACGAGAAACCCGACATCTTATTATTATGTCCCGTGCAAAATCGATATCAATTTGGTGTGACTCGTCTCATAGGGCCAATAGGTACAGAGAGGTCTATAATTATGCCCGTTTATTATCAAAAGCCAATCGGCCCGCGCGTCGCAAAATTATCGCACAAATGCACACCAAAATATTTCCGTAATCTCCGCCCCTTCAACCGGATGAATGAAAAGACACAAAAAATGGGGCCCCCTTTTGTATCAGCAATACGAACCCAAATCTCCGGAATCCCCATATCGGTCATGCAATTATATGGAATTTGGATCGGCCCCGTTTTATTCCCCCTATTGCGGGACAAAATCTTATGGCGAAATCTGCCCGCGCTACTCTGGTATCTCACAACCTGGCCCATTGTTGGTTTTTAATTGGAAACTTGCTATCACCGGGAATTATCTATATAATATTATCGGAACGTATGATTGATCTATCCTTGTTGAGAGGAGGTAAATATGTGTAGGAATTTCAAAATCACCCTTCTTGCCTTGTCTGTCCTGGTTATCCTTGGCGCCGGTATCTCCCGCGGCGATACGGCCCCGACCGGCAAAGGGCAAAAATTTTTCTCCTTCGCCGGCGGTGTGGCCCTCTCCAGCGGGACGGGAAACCAGAATGAGGCCATGACCTCCATCCATATCGACTCCCATTTCGGCTATTTTGTCTTTCGTAACCTGTCGGTCGGCATCAATGTCGATTATATGAACCTTGCCAGCGATATTCGCTTCCACCATGATCTCGGCTTCGGCCCGGCGGTGATCTTTTTTGCCGCTTCCGATGAGCGGGAACGGGCCTCCGGCGCCGGCAATTACCCATATCTTGGAATCGCCCTGCTCGCCCGGCACTACAATATTGATATCCACGGTCATCTGCCGAATCCCAATTATTACTGGCTCCCTCAGCCCGAAGATCACCGGTGGGGATTCGGCCTGAAAGGCATTCTGGGAATAACATTCGATATCGGCAATTCGTATAATATCGGCCCCGGGCTCGCCGTCCGGGTCAAGGACGTCAACGACGATGCTCACGTGGATCTAATCCTCTCCGCCGGGATTCTCAAATTTATCGATTGATTTTGGCCCACAGAACTTCCGGCTTTTTTGCGCCGACTCTCTCGCCCGTTAATGGAATTCCGGCTACCCTGGATCCAAACCTGCTGCGCCCCCGCTCCGCTCCTCAATTCGGCCTTGACATTTTTTCCGTTAATTATATAATGGACTAATATAGGCCATTATAGACTTGCCGGAAGGGGGCCCTTGCAAACCGAATCAGGAGGAAAAATGGAAAACAGCGATCCCAAAAGCGAATACAAGGACGCCAGCGACAATATCAGGCACTTTCAGACCGTCCGCTTTGCCCAACTCACCATATTCATCGCCATAAACGTAGGACTCATCACCGCTCTGTACGGCAAACCGACCCCGCCGCCTCTGGTCACCTGTATTATTTTGAAAAGTGCCGGGATCGTGGTAAGTGTCCTTTATTGGATTCTCCAGGAACGCACCATGCTGTATTGGTATCACTTCATGCATCGCGCCGTCCAACTTGAAGAGGAATTGGGATTCAAGCAATACAGCACCCGTCCCCCGGCCGGATGGATAACCGGCTCCAACGCGGTCAGGCTCATCTATTTTGCCATCATCTTGTTCTGGCTCTTGGGGCTGATCTGGCTCACGTGATTTATTTGAATCCTCTCTTGATAATTTTCGTATTCCTTGCATATTAGCGCCATTATGCGCGGAACGGTCCACAATATTAACATTATAGCAGGGAGACATCATGTTCAACCACGGAAAGACCGCCATCCTGTATTCTTTCCTCATTTCAGGAGTCCTATTCATTATGAGTGATATGCAACCGGCGCAGGCCCAGGTCAACGCGGCCCCCACCCGCGATCAGGTCGATGCCAAATACAAATGGAAACTGGAGGATCTTTACCCCACCGACGACGCCTGGGAAAAGGTCTTCAATAATCTCAAGAGTCGTTTGCCTGAATTCAAATCTTTCGAAGGCAAACTTGGCGGATCGCCGGAAACCTTGGCGGAGTGCCTGGCTCTCAACGATTCCCTCAGTATGGATTTTTCCCGTCTCATCAATTATGCCTATCTGAAAAAGGACGAAGACAACCGGGTTTCCCACTATCAGGAGATGAACGACCGGGTTTCCGCCCTCGGTTCGGAATTCGGCTCGGTTTCGGCTTTTATCGAGCCGGAGATTCTGGCCATTCCCGATGACACCCTCCGCTCCTTTTTGGCCCGCGAGCCGCGCCTGGCAGTGTACCATTTCTATCTGGAAAATTTGACTCGCCGCAAGGCTCATATCATGTCCACCGAGGTGGAAAATCTTCTGGCCATGTCCGGCAATGTCACCCGCGGCTTCGGCCAGATTTTCTCGATGGTCGATGACGCCGATATCAAGTATCCGCCGGTCAAAAACGAAAAGGGAAATCTGGTGGAACTGACCAAGGAACGATACGGGGTTATGCTCGAATCAACCGACCGCCAGGTCCGCAAGGATGCCAGCGACGCCTATAATCAGGCTTATTTTGCTTACGAAAATACTCTCGGGACCACCCTCAGTTCGTCGGTTAATTCCGATATTTTTTACGCCCGGGCCCGCAAGTACAATACCGCTCTGGAGGCCAATCTCGATGCCTATAATATCCCTAAAGATGTCTTCATGAACCTTATCGATGCCGTCGATAAAAATCTGGAACCGTTGCACCGTTATGTCACGCTCCGCAAGAAGGTCCTTAATCTGGACACTCTCTACACCTACGATATGTGGGTGCCGCTCGTTCCGGAAGCCAAAATGGAATTTCCCAAGTACGAAGATGCCGAAGCTCTGATGCTTGATGCTCTTAAACCGCTGGGAAAGGAATATCTGGACAATGTCAAGACCGCTCTCTCCTCGGGCTGGATTGACGTGTACGAGACACAGGGGAAAGGCAGCGGCGGTTACACCGCTCCCGGAGCCTATACCGCGCACCCGTATATTCTTCTGAATTACGCCGGAACCCTGGATAATGTCTTTACTCTCGCCCACGAGATGGGTCACGCCATGCATACATTTTATACCAACCGCAACGAGCCGTTTATTTATTCCGGCCACTCCCTGTTCACGGCTGAAGTCGCTTCAACCTGCAACGAAGCAATCATGATTCAGTATCTGATTGACCGCGCCAAAGATAAAGATCAGAAATTGTATTTGTTGAATCATTTCATCAATCAAATTTTGGGGACATTTTACGCCCAGGTGATGTTCTCTGAATTCGAATTGAAGATTCATGAAATCGTCGAAAATGGCGGGGCCCTGTCGGCCAAGACTATGCGTCAGATTTACCGTGATATCTATCAGAAATATTACGGCCCCGACCTGGTCATGGAGCCGGATAAAGATATGGGATGCCTGCGGATCTCGCACTTTTACCGGGACTATTATGTCTATCAGTATGCCACCAGTTACGCCGCGTCGCTCCTGCTGTCGCAGAAAATACTGACCCACGAGAAGGGGGCTCTGGATTCATATCGGACTTTTATCAGCACCGGCAATTCCGACTATCCGATTAATATCCTGAAGAAGGCCGGTATCGATATGACCAGCCCGGTTCCGGTCGAAAATGTTACCCGCCTCTTTGCAGGCCTGGTTGACCAGTTCGAAAAATTGATTCTGGAAAAATAACGGCTGATTTTCGTATAAGGTCAGGGTCAGATGCGGTAAATCCGGTCCCTTGACCTTAGTTTTTTCGCCGGCACTGGACAAACCGGCCGTAATTTGCTATATATGCCCCTTAGAACTTTATAAGTTAGAGGAGATTATATGTTTTTTGCAGCTTTGCTGACCTCGTTACTGCTGGTCGGCGGGAGCGACCCGGCCCCGGCCCCTAAGAGCGACAGCACCGAGGCCAAAATCGAAATGAAAAAGGCTGAGACCGATACAACCAAAGCCCAGGAAAAGACCAAAAAGGAAGGCATGAAAGAAGAATCTAAGAAAGAGAGCAAGGAAATCACAACCGCCTCCGGTTTGAAATATATCGATGAGAAAGTCGGAACCGGTCCTTCTCCCAAGACCGGACAAATGGTCCGGGTTCATTATACCGGGTGGCTTACCGACGGCAAGAAGTTTGACAGTTCCGTCGATCGGGGCGAACCGTTTGAATTTGTCATCGGTCAGGGACAGGTGATTAAGGGCTGGGATGAAGGGGTTATGACAATGAAGGTCGGCGGAAAACGCAAATTGATTATTCCCGGCAACCTGGCTTACGGTCAGCGCGGCTATCCGGGTGTAATTCCGCCCAATGCGACCCTTATTTTCGAAGTAGAACTCCTCGGAATTAAGTAAAATTGCCAAAAACCGCCTTGACATATGAGGCGGGATTTATATTTTGGGGTTCGCCCAAACTCTGGGGGTGTAGCTCAGTGGTAGAGCATCTGCCTTTTAAGCAGGTGGCCGATGGTTCGATCCCATCCACCCTCATATGAATTGAATGCGCCATTAGCTCAGTTGGTAGAGCAGCTGACTCTTAATCAGCGGGCCCAAGGTTCGAGTCCTTGATGGCGCATTTTTTATTGGTTCTCGACCGCTCAACCCATTCACTTTCTTAGGCTTATCAGGGCCGCTCAAAATTGCAACGACAGTTTTGTCGTTCGAAAAAAGGGATTGGAGGCCCGCTGATGCCAAACATCACATTCAAGGAATTATTTAAGATTGCCGAAGAAATGAACATGGAAAGCGAACTCCTCGAGAGTTTCTCGTTCGCTTGCCGCGTGAAAAATCTCACCCCATCGACATTGAAATGCTATGCAGAGCGGCTGGCATATCTTATAAGGTTTGCTAATCAAAGCGGAAAGGAACTTGACGAATTGGCCCCAAAGGATATCCAATCCTACCTGATGGATATTCTGGATAAGGTTTCGCCGGCGACCGTAAATGGCCGGATCCGGGTCTATAAGGTTTTCTATCAGCACCTAAAGAATGAAGGGCTTGTCGATCGAAATCCGCTTGAAGACATCAAATTGGTAAAGGCTGAATTAAAGATAAAGCCTGTGCTTTCCCCGGAACAGATAGCCAAGATTCTGACTCAACTGGATCGAAAATCCTTTCATGGGTGTCGGGATTACTGCATGATTTTATTAACCTATGATTCAATGTTAAGATTAAATGAGCTTTTGACTATCAAGTTGTCAGACATTGATCTGACGAATAAATTGGTCAAGGTTTTCGGGAAAGGCAGAAAAGAACGATGTGTGCCATTTTCGGACAGGACCGCCAAATCCATTCATACTTACCTGATCCGATTCCGCAAATCAATTCCGGGAGATATTTTATTTTCCATGTCCGACGGAAGGCAAATCACTTCGCGACGGGCACATCGAATATTCTCCAAACCCGGGATCAAGGCAGGAATTTATGTGCATCCGCATCTTATCAGACACAGCAGCGCCTCGCAATTTATACGAATGGGCGGCAACCCTTCCATTCTTCAGAAGATACTTGGCCATTCCTCGCTGGCAATTACGCAAAGATACATTCACTTATCTAATGATGACCTTAATCACGCCTACGAACGTTTCAGCCCCGCTTCGCAATTGACGCTTTAAAGCTGTTTTCCGGTTCGTGGACCGGTTGCAGAATAGAAGGGGAAGACCGGTTGCTGAATAAAAGGAAAAATAATGGACCTGGGCTCATAATGACGCTCCCGCTAATCAATAACGCCTGCATAGCAGGATACTTAATATAATAAAAGAAATAAATTAAAGCGCGGCCAGCATCTTAAGGTAATTAATGCCGCATTATGGGGGAGGGAATTGCGGAATTGATCCATAGAACCGTTTCCCTCCCCTGTGATCCGAGAAGTCCCCCTCACCTTCGGGACGCTCTCGGTCATTTTACAGAACCGCTCTGATTCAAGCCAGTAATTGTGCCCTGCGCCTTTTCCTGATTATCAGCGCCGTTGCGGCAATCAGCAGGATTATCAGAATAGCCATTCCCCAAACAGTTAAAGAAGGAACCTGAACTTCTGACACCAAAGCCTGTTCAAAATAAATTCCGACCGTGTCCATGCTTGAATTCAGGGTTGTATATTGTACGGTAACCCCGGCGCCATTTTCATGAATTGGCGGGGTCTGATAGTAAACGCTATCAAATGAGTTCATAAGAGTGCCGTTAAGAGAGCCGGCCGATTGCCAAGGGAGAGCCGTCACCGCCGGACTGTTGGGGATAAGACTGTCCAGGGGGACCGGGGGATATCTGACCGCCCATTGGGCCGAGCCGATTGTTACCCATGGAGATGTCATTGAAGAATCCGCTCTGCGAATAACAATAAATACCGGGCAGTTAATATTGCCGGTCCATTCCAGGCCGGTAAAATCAATATATCCACCGGTTTGAACCCCGTCCTTTGTCCAATAAATCTGTCTCACTTTGGGATTCACTCCCGACTTCCAGTGTAGACCGAAATGCTTATATGCGCCCGGAGCGCACGAAAAGCCGCTGAAGGTCACTCTAATATTGGAGCCGACCGGGACGCAGCTTCGGGTATAAGGCCCATAATGATAGAGTATGTCACTGCAGCTGGCGTTGGAAATAATGATGTCTACGTCATTGACTGTCTCAGCGCTTCTGTTCCACAGATGAAAATTGGAGAGCCTGCCCTGAATCATTGTTGCCATGGCCGATGGATTCGAGCCGAATAAAATAACCATAACCACTGCAATAAACAAGACAGCAGGCAGCCATTTATAAAACCTTCCGGATTGCATATTCCTCCACTCCTCACTAAAAGTAAAAAATCCATACCGGGGGGCGATTGCGAAGGCAACAATCTCAATTACCTATACATCGACTCCCGAAAAGGGGACGATTATCATAAAATTGCGCTTGGAGGACCGCGAACCTCATTTGCAGAAAAGATACAATTGATTGACTTTAGGAGATCTTCATTCCGTGGCCAATGACGCCCACCATTGACCTTATATTGGTACAAACCTTTTAGCTTGGCAATTGCTCTCTTGAGATTGAATATCAGGATGAAATTTATGGATAATGCCAAAAGAACTACAGATAATGCGAGTAATAATGATATTGTTCGAGGGATAATTACGGAATCTGTCGGGTCAGGAAGGAGAGTGTTTCTAAGGCCAGAATATTTAATCGTCACATATTCAAAAGAAATTCCGAGGATTATGATCGCAATTGAGCGGCCGGTATCAATTCTGATTATGAATTCCGCAATTTTGGATGTTATCATTAAGATCAATATTACTCCTGTCGCTTTTGCCGCAGCGGGTCCTGACGAAGCTGCTAGAATTCCCGGATGTAGCAGGATATAATAGCAACCCGTCATAACTATCCCCAACCTAAGCGGACATTTCAACCTTCTAACAACTATTGCCCAGAACAATAGACCAAAGGCCCCAAGGCGAAGGATCAATAGTGCGGGCATTGAGTCGGCCAATTGCAGAAGCAGGGCAGCAAATCCTCCGTAAAGAAAGCACTCCAAGCCTGCGGTGCCAAATTTCCGTCTTTTGCTCATGCTCCCAACCCAAAGGTGGTATGGCAGTAGGCAGTATTCTGCTGCCGTCATTCACACAGATCAACGGCGAATGAATGACTACAACTGTATATTATCATGAAGCCTGCGGTAGGCGAGGATAGAATTATCCCGCAGGTTTCTCTTTAGTGCGTTCTAATTCCGGCTGTCAATGTAATGAATTATGAGGTCACCCAACGTTTTCAATATAATGATGCAGACCAAGACGTCAAGTACTTTTTGAACAAAGAAATCTTTTTTATAATAATTTAAGGGGCAGTTAGCCAGAAATGTTCGGCTTAGCTTTCTTCAATTCCGTTATTTGCCGGCCTTATTAATAGTGAATGCTTCCACTGACAGAATCTGTCAGTGCATTGCATCATTTGGCAAACATTTATTTCGACAACGGCATGCCATTATACATATGCAGCACAGCAAGATGCACGATGCAAGAGCTGTTGGAGTGCGACTGCGCGGTAATTTAGAGATTCGTTTCCAGTCAGAAATACTCATCGCTTCATTAATTACTATTATGAATATCAATGCGTTACGGAGCGAATCATGTTTTCGAGCCCTGACAGATTCTGTCAGTCTGGGTATGTCGCTTAAAATATTTGTACTTCATTGGGATTTTCCTTGACAAACTTTGACATCCTGGGGATATTAAATATATAAGTTACAGGGTCGGTCCGAATTTCACGAGGTACTATGTTATCATTATTGGTTTTCCTGAATTTTTAAATTGGCAGATGATTTTGCCCAATAATCTGCTTGGTTGGGTAAAATCCCCCAAAAATTGATCGCCGAGGTTGGAAAGGAGGTTATGCCGATGGATTTTTAGTGACCATTTTTCCTTTTGACTTGGAATGAGGGATTTTTTAACTTATGGGAGGATATCATGAATTACTTATCCGAAGTATTCTATTCTGCCAAATTATTAAGGGTGATAGTGGTGAGCGGGCTAATTGTCCTGAGTCCTTGCGGAGTCATCTTTGGAGGTGGCTCGGCTCGGCATGTTGGAACACAAATGCGACTGGAGACAATATCCAATGAACGGTTGACTGAAAAAGGGCTTCCCGAGAATCACTTAGTCTCACCCGGATTGACGCAATGGATGGAAATCACTTTTCCTTCTGGGTCGGAATCCGAGGGCATGTGTCAGGGAGTATTGCATGACGCACACAATAATGTTCTTTGGTCAGGGCAGCTTGGCTGCACAGTCTGCTTAAGCACCAAACCGGGTTTCTTTTTCGCCTACAACCCTGAAGGATTTGGTGAAGTGCGAATTTATAACACCAATATTTCCGAACTGCCAATCGCCCAGCCAGAAGCATATCCAACCGAACATTCATTTTCGCCGGATGGTAATTACCTTCTGCTCGGAGGCGGACAATTAATGCTGTTTGATTCTTCGGGCAAACTTTACTTCTCCAAAAAGCAGCGATTGGATATGGATGTCAATCTTGCTGTGACTTCAAGCGCTGAGCATATAGCAATTGCCGACTTATTGGAGGGCAGTGCTCTGGTCTCTAGTTCGCTGACGGCGCCCGAAGCATCACCGGAAGCAAGTCAATTCCGCGATCAGATGCGGTCAAAAATCAAGCACAAAAGAATGCCGATAGGTTCGGAAAGCCCATCTGACAGTGGTCAGCAATCACGAGCCGATTCTGCCCCGGGAAATAAGCCTCCGCAATACAAGGGCATTACTTCGTGGCCGCAATATGTGACTATTTTGAATCAGGATGGGGTCACTGAATCAGAGTTTGAGATACCTTATTTTGCCAATCAAATATGTATATCAGATATCGCAGGCAAATACGTGGCGATCGCAAATGCCAATCAATTATGCGTCTTTCTGCAGGATGGCAGCAAACAGTGGGATTATTCCCTTGAAAATCCCATGAATTATATTGGTGCGCTTGCAGTTGACGACGATGGTATCGTTGCGGCCGTTGTGAATGAAAGTCGTCTTTCCGAAAATCCGGCCCGCAATCTGGTAATCTGGGATTCGGCTGGCAGAATGATGAGCTCTCAGCCATTGGTTGATCGCAAAGCCATTGGCGGAAGCGCGATTCAACTAAAAGTAGCCGGAGATATCATTACGGGCGCGGATGAGGTAAGCGACTTTTCTTTCAAGATAATTCGTTAATTTTCTGCATTTGCATTCAATTAATTTCATGGGAGGAAAATATGCATGCCAGAATTATATTCTATGGAATTTTATTTATCGGCCTTGTTTTTCTACTTCCACTCTGCAGTTTGGCGCAGGAAGCTCATGTATGGCCGATATACCAGCCCGAAGTCTGTCCGACAACTTACTATTCAAGTTTCCAAGGTGAAATATCAGCCACCTTGGGAGAATTTCGGACGGACGGCTCATATCATTTTCATGGCGGCGTTGATATTCCGGAACCGGACGGGACTAATGTCTACCATGTGCAATCCGATGATTACAGAGAGCAGACAGTGGTTCGGGCTGATAATGGAGTGGTAGAAGTAGAGGAAATCCTGTATCAGGGGGGCAGCACAACGGAAAAAAGAAGATTCCGCTATGTTCATATTGCCAATATTAACGTATATGTCGGCCAGACTGTTATAGACTGCTGGTATCCGCCTCTTTCAGGCTGGGGCCGGGATTACCCCATTGCCACCACCTATTATCCCAGCCAGCCCCATCTGCATTTTGCCGAAGCTTTCTATACCAATGATCCTGGATATTATGGTCTGCCGCAGATAGGTTGGTACATGCTGAATCCACTGGATTACTTGGATCCCTGGACCGATAATGTATATCCGGCATTTGAATCGGGAATGGAGCATATTTTATACAAACAGGGCACCAGTACCCAAATTACGGCCGGCGACGGCTCGGAGTCCAATCCGTATAAAGTCTATTATGACTTTGACATATACACCCAGGCCCACGACTATACGCCGTCACAGGGATACAACAAAAAAGGACTTTGGGCGGTTCGCTGGAGACTTGAAGCCGCCGACTATGGCAACAGAATCCCCAGTGATTCGGAAGGGGGATATGATTTCGTTCTCTTGCCTGTCCAATCAAACCCGGGGAACAATTATACCAGCGGCGTGACATATATCTATGACATTAGTATCCATCAGAGCACCAATTCCAACTATTATTACTGGGCCAGCAATGCCATTTCATTGGCCAGCGGCGGGACAAATACTTTCGTGCCGATAAACCAGCTTCGGACCAACGTAAAATACCGGGTCGATTTAATGATCCGGGACATTTACAATTATTATTTATATGATGAAACGAAATCCACATTTTGGGTCATCCGACCGTCAACTGATGTGGCGAATGAGGAATCGCAATTGTTGCCCGGGGAATATGTTCTGGGAGACGCTTATCCCAATCCCTTTAATCCAGTTACAATTATTCCAATCAAGGCGGGATATAAGAGCCAGATTAAACTCCAGATCATAAACCTTGTGGGCCAGACGGTTAAGACGCTGGTGGAAGGAGAACTCAAGACCGGCGAGCATTTGATCAAGTGGAACGGTACCGATCAAAATGGTCGGCCCGTCAGCAGCGGCGTTTATTTATGCCGTCTGGTGACAGATAAGGGCCCGCAGGTACGGAAGCTAATACTGACCAAATGACTCAGGGAGAAAATAATGCCTGGATTATGATTAAATAAAAAGTGAGGTTAAAAATGCTTCGTTATATGATTTTTCTGATTCTCATCGGCCGCATCTTTCTGCCGTCGGCGTTGGGGATGACAGTCACGGAGATGTTCTCAGCGGATCAATTCCAGATTAAAAGCGAAAATGGCATCGAGACAATTGCCTGGCCCGGATCGTCTCCGAATATAGTTTTTGGAACATATCGATTGCCGAGTATTAATCGGACCTTTATTCTGCCCTCTGATCACAAGATATCAAATATATCTTTCCAAGTCATTGACTCCACTATACTAGAGGGCTTTCATTATATTGCAATCAATTCGGATACGGCGGAACGCACCACGCTGCCCCTTGATTATTTCACCAAAACGGTTTCCCTGGCTTATGAGGGGTATCAGGAGGGAAACCATTTGGCAGTCTTAAGCTTCCGACCTTTGCATCTTGAAAGCGCCACTGGCCGCCTTGTTTTGTATCAGGAAATTGAGGTGAGATTAGAGACTGACGCCCCGGCGGGAGAATTCATCGCCAGGAAAAAGGTCTTCCCCGGTTATGGAACCGAGATGCAGAACGAGCTGCAGAAAATTGTGGCAAATCCCGCGGATATAAATTTGTTCGCGAATATACCGGTCGAATCGAAAGTAACGCCGAACCTTTCCTTGGCCATGGAAATCCCGTCGAATGTAGATACTTTGGTTCCATATTTAATTATCACTGTCGACACGCTGAAATCATCGTTTAATGCTTTCGCCAAGTGGAAAGCCCAATTTGGTATAAATGCTGCAATCCGGACAGTCAGCTGGATTGAGTCCAATTTTCCGGGGGGTGCCGATACCCAGGACCGAATTCGCCGATTTATAAAGCATGCCTATGCCAATTGGGGGACGAAATGGGTCTTGTTGGGAGGTGACAATAGTCTTATTCCCGCACGAAAGGTTTGGATTAGTGATTTGGGCGGATTGGAAAGATTGAGCGATTATTATTATGCTTGCCTTGACGGAGAATGGAATGCCAACCGCAATCACTATTACGGGGAAATAGACGATTCTTGCGACCTGATTCCGGAGATAGGCGTCGGCAGAGCTCCGGTTCAGACACCGGCAGAGGCACAATTGTTTGTCAGCAAAGTTATGAATTATTCAATGGCCGCCCAATACACTGATTATCAGGATAGAATCCTGCTGCTTGGCTCATTTACCTTCTACCAGGGTGACGGTGCTGAAGTATGTGAAACGGTGGCCGGGAATATGCCCGCAGGTATTCAGAAGGACAAATTGTATGAATTCAATACTGACGGATCTGAAGGGAATCTCAGCAAGGCAGGCGCAATCAGCTACATGAATCAGGGTTACAATCTGGTTTTCGGCACCAGTCATTCCTGCAATCCCTCCTGCTGGGTGATGGTGGACGGACCCGGTCACACCCGTCAGGATTTCGGCAACTCTGATGCGGATGCTTTGAGTAATGCCGGTCGATATGGGATATATTATAATATTGCCTGCGATCTATCCGATTTCAATTATGATCATATCACCCGCCATTTGATTCTATCCCCATCGGGAGGGGCTGCGGCTTCTATAGCCAGTTCAGCCCATGACAATCCCTTTGCAACGGATATCATGGCCGGATCTTTTGTAACGCATTGCTATACCGACGATGATAATGCTTTGGGAAAAGCGCTAAATCTGGCCAAACAGAGTATTATTGGTGACGCCTTTTATGACGGATCAAGGCGAGACGCCATAATATATTATACTTTAATGGGCGATCCGGAAATGCAAGTCTGGACAGATAATCCCCAGGTTATGACGATTTCTTTGAATCCTTCTGACCTAACCCTTGACGCCAACTATTCGTCAATTGTCGCCACTGTCCAGGCCAGCGGTTCACCAGTTCAGGGCGCAGAAGTAATTCTGCAATATGACAGCACCATTTACCTTTTGGACACCACTGATAGTTATGGTCAGGTTGATTTCGGGCAATCTAGCTGGACCTTCGGCCATGTGGGTCCGATTTATTGTAGTGCCGTCAAATCCGGCTATCGCCCGGTTGCAGACACCATTTTCATTGGTCCCTTGGAAGATAAGGCCGGTTTGAATATCAGTGAGTTGGCTGTGGATGACGATTCAACCGGCGGAACCCTGGGCAATAATAATGGCAGAATCGAGGCCGGCGAGCGAATCGGACTATTGGTGACAGTTCAGAACCAGAGCTTTGCTGCGGCCACCAATTGCTTTGTGAAGATCTCCAGCGGAGACACATCGCAAATTCGAGTAATTTCTGACAGTGTCTATATTGGTACAGTGATTTCCGGAGGCTGGGCCGTAGCATCCGCCAATCTGGTACTGGAGGTTGACGCGGCGCTGGCCGATCAGAAGGTTTTTGGGAAGCTTAATTTTCTGCTGGGCAAGACAGGCGTGGATTATTCAGAAGATCACCAAATTCTGATAAATGCGCCCGTACTGCGGAAGGATGCCCATGTCATCGACGATGATAATCTTGGATTCTCGGACGGGAATGGGAACGGTATAATCGAATCCGGTGAAATCATTGAACTGCCAATTAATCTTAGAAATGACGGCTTTGGTGATATTGACGGGATTTCAGCCGTACTGTCCTCAACCGATCCCAATTTAAGTTTCTTCTCGCTGGTCGATTCGGTTTATTACGGGGAAATTCTGGCAAAATCCGTCAAAAACAATTCCTCTCCCTTTGTTTTTTCATATAATGGAACCCCGGGGAGTTCAATTCCATTTCATCTGGTTATTCAGGATGGGTTTAATCGACAAACCTCAATTCCTTTCTCCATAAAAGCTGTCTCGCCGGTATCAAGGCTCACATATCTTCCCTTTTATGACGCTATTGATATAATGTGGGATTCGGTAGCCTCGAGCGACCACTTTGGATTCCTGGTTTATCGAGGCACGACTCCGGGAAATCTGAACAGAGTCGTATCAGAACCAATAGAAGCGGCTTCGCATTATTTGGATAAAGGCTTGAACATCGATCAGACTTACTATTATCGGATCAGCATGTTGGACAGCTCGGGAAACGAGAGCGTTATGTCCCAACTACTTACGGCGGCCACCAACCCCTCGGTTGACCCTGATTTTCCAGGCAGTATCCCGCAAACCTTTCCCTGGGAAGTAAGTGTCGCCGATCTGGATAACAATGGCAGCGGCGAAATTCTCTTCTCAAAGGGCAATACGGTTTACGCCTACAATTCAGACGGTACGTCTTACATCAATGGCGCCAACGGTGCCCTCTTTTCCGTTCAGGGCGCTGATTTCATTTATACTTCACCGGCGGTCGCGGATATCAACGGTGATGGCTATAAGGAAGTCGTGATAGCAGATGCCGCAGGCACCAATTATCAGATCCATTGCCGCAAAATTTACGGTCAACAGGTTTTAGGCGTAAGCGGTTGGCCAAAAAATCTTGGCGGCACAGCCAAAGCCTTTTTTACAGCGCCGGTATTGGCAGACTTGAACAATGACGGTCTGCATGAAGTAATTTTGAACACTGATGATGGCAAGATACACGTGTGGAAGAATGATGGCTCGGGTTTTCTTCAATCCGGTGATGTTTTTTATAATTCTGGCGTTACTGGGTCATCCATGACCTCTCCGGCGGTCGGCGATATCAATGGCGACGGTGTCCTGGATATAATCTATACCTCCAAAGACAGCAAACTTTATGCATTTAATCAATCCGGGCAGGTACTTAATAATTTCCCGGTGACACTTGAATCCGGAAATTACCAGCTTTCGGACCCAATTATCGGGGAATTTGACGGCGCATTTACCGGTCAGGAAATCGCCGTTCAGGGCGGGCAGAAGCATATTCATCTTATTCGCGGGGATGGCTCCGAACCGGCCGCCTGGCCTTTTGCGCGTTCGGGCGTTAATAAGCCATTTTACTCTCAGCCGGCAGCAGCTTCAGGGGACATAAACCATGACGGAGTTATGGAACTTATTGCCACACTGAACGACAGAATTTATGCGATAGATCTGAGTGGTCAATGCCTTGCAGGATGGCCAAAACAAATTTCGAATCTGGCCTCGGTTGAGCGTTCCTCAACACCCTTGGTCGCTGACGTGGATGGCAATGACACGGCCGACGTAGTCGCGGTTTTCGGTAACCGTGATATATATGCCTTTGACAAAGACGGCCTGCAAATATCCGGTTTTCCAATTTCGGCAAAAGGCGGGGCTTTAACTCTTGGCAGGACCGCAGATAGTTCGTCTGTGCGATGCGTATCCGTATCCGATTCCTTGTGGTCCTGGGAACTTGGGGAGTATAATCCCGGTCTTTTGTATTCCGATCAGATTAATCATGATGCTCATCATTCAGGCAATAGCTGGGGGCACGAGCCAGTATCTTCAGCAATTTCCATAAGCCCGACGCCGGTTTACACGAGTCAGTCCAAAACAGTTTCCATAACGGTGACTGACCCGGATGCTGCGATCGGCGACCAGATAACCTTCAGTTGGTCGGCAGTTCGCGGTTCAATTGTTAATCAAAATAGCAATACCACCAACTATTCTGCCCCCGGCTCCGCGGGTAATGATACTATCAGAGTTCTTTTTTACGATAAGGCAGGGAATTCCACTAAAAAATCGATAGTATTCTATGTTAATTCAAGCGGCGGTGGCGGTGGTGGTTCCTGCCCCTTTCTTACAGTATGGGATGGTCATGGATATGTGGAAGAGAATACCATTCTGACTCAATCTGAATATTCGCCCAAAGGCAGCCCGGTGGTTGACTATTATATGCTACAACAAGCTCCAGTCCCGATTGAGGATCGGTATAGGATTCGAATCGAAGAACGCCAAAATGAGATATCCTATATTGATGAAGTCAAACTGTTGAAGGTTCCGGCGCGAAATGGGATCTCGGCACTTGTGACTCCTGAGGGGCAGATATTCTATCCCGAAATGAAAATTGAACCGGTAAGGGCATACGACTCCAAAGGCAGTGATGTTCTTTCACAAATCAAGAACAAAGATAATGTCATATTTAAAGCCGATGGTTCTGGTTGGCTCATTGTTGATTACGATATGCCTGCCGGGTCGGATAATGAGGGATATCTCAATTATTTCGGAGCCATGAAGGATTACTGTCCGCCCCCAATTCAAAGAAAGCTAAATGCCAATGATTCTGGTTCGTATACCGGCACTTCACTTCCTGCAATCCCATCCCGACTGGAATTATCATATAAAACAGTAGACGGGGATTGGATCAAGCTTGCGGATTGTCCTTCAAGGGACTATACGGCGGACATGTTTTCCACTATAAATCTGCCGACCGAAGGCAATCCCATTCAAATAAAATATGAATGGACCAATGGATGGAAAGTCGATCAATTGCCACTGATAATTCCCGCCAAAATTGAGCCGATTGTGAACCCGCTTTCTCCCTCAAAAGGTCATCATTCCATTAATGGTGAAGTTACGAGACTGATCAATACATCCGATAATGATTTTGCCGTTTTGAGGAAGGGTGAATCTCTAGAATTAACATTGCCAATTCCGCCAGGTGAGCCTTCAGATTCAGGCGATTCCTACATTGTTTATGCCCGCGGATATTATGTTGTGAGCGACGAAGAGACTGCAAACGTTCCGCTTGTCTTCGCATTGAATCCCAACTTTCCCAATCCCTTCAACGCGTCGACGCGCATTGATTTCACAATTCCAAATCAGTCTATGGTGGAATTGAAAATCTTCAATATTAATGGTCAGGCAGTGCGCACACTCGTCTGCAAAGTAATGTCGGCCGGAATGCACTCGGTAATCTGGGACGGAAAGGATAACTTTGGTCGGGAAACGGCGTCAGGTATATATCTCTATCGCATCAAAGCCGGAGATCTCACCGCTATCAGAAAAATGACACTATTAAAATAAAAAAGTCATTTTTGAAAGACAATAGGGCTCCCCGGAGCCCTATTGTCTCAGTACTTCAAAAGGCTGCTCACCTAATTGGTGAAAGTAAGGCCGAAGGAAAATTAAATATTTTGTATCATTAATTTTGACTGAAATCTTCTCATAATTAAATTTTTGGTTGGGGGAATCGAACCCCATAACCCGCATTGTCGTTAAACCACTTAGAAATGTTGGTGACAAAATAGTGACGAATTCTGATACCAATATGCCATGTCCAACATTCCCACTTCGAGCCCGCTTCGGATACTGATCATCGAACGACTCAAGTTTCTGACCAGTGGTAATATATTTCATCGTCATATGCCCGACCATTTAATTATATTGCCGAATTCACATTATCGAACAGCTATTAATGGAAGATCTGGTAAGAAACTTTTTCTCTTGCGTAAACCAATAAAGCTCATATATTAGGGTATGCTAGATGTATAAAATGAAACAAATTTGCGATAAATTGATGATCTTCCGCCTCAAGATGTCTTAGTTAACATTTTAAATATCCAGCCGTACCCATATTACAACATTTATATTAAAATACCTTGACAAGTTATTGAATAATAATACATTATAGATGTAGTTATTTGGTTTGATACTAATTTATTGAAGTACAGCGACTTATCGGATATATATTGGTTTTGTGCCTTCAGTTCGTATCAAATTGAAGAATTGTACTTTTAAAATAGATTTCAGAGAGGAAAGATTGCTTGCAATTTTGCCGAAAAGGATTATAATTGTGGGTTATTTTAGGAGGTGAAAGCCGTGCCCGTCTTGACGAAAAAGCAAGAGGAAGCTTCTCGAGAGAGATCAAGTCAAATCTATAGTGGAAATAGACTTCAGGAATTGAATGATGATAATTCTGTCAGAACTTGGTGGTCGAGCCGATCCGATCAGTTGAATCGGAAATTGCTGGAAATCGATCGCGAGCAAATGCGGTCAGCATCTGAATCGCATACTAAATGGATTCGCTCATTTTAGACTTTATGGATTTTGACTATGGGCAGGCGCTGTTGAGCCTGCCTTTTATTATGAGGTCACTTGGATAATAGGTTTTCACTTTTCAACATTGATAGCAAAGATTTTCAAGATAAGTTGGCGCAGTTAATTTCCCCGAGCGTCATTCATGAAAATGCGAATGCTCCTTTAAGAAGTCTGATTGAGTATGTAAAAAGAAGACTTGGGGTGAAGTCAGTCTTATTTGAAGAAGAGTATATTGATTCTGATTATCAGAGCTTATATTCAAAATGGTATTCCAAGGCGTTTAAACAATATAGTAGTTTATGCCAGAGACTTCATTTCTTCACTGGAGATATTGATTTAAAATCCTTATATGATGGCAGCATTTCCGATGCGTTATACTGTGGTTACTCGGTGATAACGCCTCTGATAAGAGGAAGGGTCGGACGCACTGTTATTAAACCATTTCAAGACTCAATTCAAATTAATCAGCAGTCGAACTTCCCCGTAATATTGGAGTCACCATCATACGCTCATTTGTTTGGTAGGCGTTTCAAAGTGATGGGGTGTCCTTATATTAGTCAGGACGTAATGGTTATGGTATGTGCCCAGTCCGCGATTTGGATGGCTATTCAATTTTTGCATAACAGATATGGAAGATATGGCATTCAGCGGAATTTCCCTCATGAAATCACAGATGCAGCCACATTGTATCTGCCCTGGGGAGGACGAATTTTCCCCTCTGGTGGATTAACTGTACTTCATATGGTCAACGCCTTATCCAACCTAGGGTATTCTCCAATTTTGGACCTTAAAAGTGAAAAGACAGAATCTTGGGCTCCCCTTAATTGGATAGTCAAATATATAGATTCGGAAATACCTATAATTCTCTCGATAAAAAATCCCCCACATGCCATTTTGGCAATTGGCAGTTTGCAGGGTTCAGATTCATTCGACACTATAACCAATTCTTCCGCTATTTCCAGCATTGATAATTGGACTTCTGGTATTATAGTAAACGATGATGGACTTGGCCCTTATAAAATAATGCCAAGGATTGATGGCCAATATGAATTTTTATCGCAAGGTAGTGATCGAGATTTGGTCCCTGCAAACTCGCATGATAATTCAGACGAAAATTGGTGGAAAAGTATGAATCAGGTTGATGGCGTAATTGTTCCCCTGCCTAAAGAGGTCTCAATACAAGCCAGACATACCGATGAAATCGTCGCAGGAGTTCTAAGGCGGGATGCGGACAATAATGTGCTTAGCCGTTTTGAATTGCAGAAATCTAATAATCAATTTCTCGCTTACACATTGGACCTGTTGCCATCGGAATTTCCTCTGTCTTCTCCGCTTGATGATTCAGTTGTCACCCGGGCGTATTTGATAAGATCTATGGAATTTTTGAAAAGAGTCAAAAGCTCATATCCCCCAAAGCTTGCTGATTTCTACACTAAACAACATTATCCTTTATATATTTGGGTTATTGAATTGATGTTGCGATCCGAACTGGAAAAATCTGGACCCAAACTGAGACAAATCTTCGGAGAAATAATACTCGATTCAACGGCAAACAAATATGCCCCTTCTTTGTTCTCACTCCACATGAACGGGTTCGTTGTTAAGCGCGATATTGATTCCGAGAAATTCGTTTCAACTGATTTGTTCATAATTGAACGTTATAAAAGCAGCCATCCGCACTAAAGTGCACACCTAGAATCACAATTCATTCCCTAACATTGTAGGGCCTTAAATTAGAGACATTAAATTCGCGATCCACGCCCGAAAGGTCGATTTTCACAGTTGCCTTTTCAGGTTTTTCTTTTAGCTTAAAACTCATTATCACTCCGGTAATATTTTCACCCAAGATTAGTACCTTATCACCCACTCTGAAATGAACTTCTTCCGGAATTGCCCCAATCTGTCCAAGCAATTTGGTAAATTTCCCCATAATATCTAAGCTCCACTTCTACTTTCTTGTTCCTTTTCTCCTTTAATAACTACTCCAGCTACAAAGGATTCCCAAGTGGCCCCAATTAGCATAGATTCTTTCCAATTTGCACCTGACGAAAAAAATGCTGCGCAGAATCCCCCCAATATTAGACAGGAGACCAAATCAAAAATAAGCATAGACCATTTGGGAATTAATAATCTGACCCCATTGTCGTCAGGAATGGTCTTAAAAGAACCTTTAGAGCCCCATAGGGAGCCCATCACTGCTTTTATGCGATTCATTCTAAACCAATATAAATACATTAGCCCAGTCCCAAGAGTCCCTAGCAATCCAGATTCAATCAATGTCAAGCGACCAGATGCGCTTATTTGATTTGAGGATTGGGAAAATGCCAATGATGCGGCGAGTGCAAATATACAGACTAAGACGAACCCCTCTGTTGCCGGGTTTTCTTTACAATTAATTAAAGACAAATCTGCCATACATATCTCCGTCCCTATTTTTTATATAATTTAAATAAAAGCCAACAAAATGCAATAGTAATTTTATTGTGGAGTAAATCCAATTTACCCAATACCAATTAATATTATAAAATTGCACTATTTAAGATTCACTCAAGCTGTCGACTTGCAAACCTCGGGTAATTTCCAGTAGTAATTGCCACTGTTGCCAAAATTGCAGCAAAGACGATCGCACTTTTTTATTTCATTTATTATCGGTTTCCATCAATCGATTAATATCATTTGGTCAAATTGCATATATGCATTTTCCATTGCTTAATCAATAATATTGTCAAAATCATATCTTAATCTCTTTAAAACATCCGATCTGCAAAATGTAATATTAAAGATAATTGCATGAATTTAGTTGGTTATAAACGCCGTTGCGATATTTCTTGCGTCCTTTCAAAAATTTCCCACTCATGACAATCATTCGAATTTAATATCCACACCGAGTATCCTGTCTCGGAAATTGCATACTTTCATTCAATAGGTAAACTGAATTGTACGGCTGCAAAGAGACTTCGGTCAGCAGCCGCATGCTCCTTCCACAAATAGAACCTTTATCAAATCAAAGGAGGTCTTAAAATGACTGATCTTTTTGACGCCCATAAGCAATGGGCGACCAGGCCCCGGGACGAGAGATTCGCCAGTCTCGACGACCTGCCGGAATTCACCGGCAATCGTAAGCGGGCCTCAATTGAGGATGTCAGACCGCTTAGAGGATTAAAACTCTATGGCGCCATAGGCGGCGCCTTGACCCTGAACGGCTCCATGCAGACATCGTTATTGACCAACTGGGCATTCACCCAGCTATGCCAGCAGGCGGCAGCCCCTTCCGGTTATTTGAATACCTTGCCCGCGGAAATTGCCGCCCAGTGTTTGGAACATGGAATCTCTTCAAATGGCGGAGATACCAAAATTCTTATCCGCAAAAATGAGATTCTGCAGGAAAATAAGCCGCAGAACATGGTTTCCGCCTTTACCAGCCCTTCTTACGGCAGGATCTGGGACTGCGATACGGTCGAAGCCATCATGGAATCAATAAGAGACAGCACCCCTCCTTCATACGGCGGAGATAATTGCGGCCTTTATGCTTCCGACCGGGATATGTTTATTTTCCTGGTGACAGATGAGAAACCAGTGGAAGTGGGGAATGCTAGGTTCGGGCGGGAGTTTTTCTGCTGGAACTCGGAAACCGGTGCGGCAACTTTCGGTCTGACGCCTTTCCTGTACAACTATGTTTGCGCGAACCAAATTGTCTGGGGCGCCGAATAGGTAGAAGAACTCAGCATTTTCCACCGCAACCATGCCCTGAACCGATTTTATTCGGAGGCTGTCCCGCTCATGAATAAACTCATTGAAAATCGCAATCTGGACGATATGGTCAGAGATACTGCTATCAGGGCTATGGGGGAAAGAATTGCCGGTACGCCGGAGGAAATCTTCAAACGGCTGCAGGCTTCACAGTTCACCAAAGGCCAGATCGACAAGGCGTGGAATTACGGAATTGCCGAGGGCGAGGATGTGACCATGACCTGGGGAATCGTCCAGGGTCTGACAGCTTATGCCAGAGAATTACCTTTTATCGACAAACGCGTTAATTTGGAGCGGCGAGCAGGGGCTCTGCTTGCCACCTGAAATGCACTTTACTTAAATGCGCTTTGGCTTCCTCTCAATCTCTTTTAGTGCGTGCTGATTATGATTTTTCTTGACTAACGAACTCCAATTGATCAATATATGAAATATCATTGTAGCCCTCCAGAAACCAGGGAAAAATACTGAAAAATTGGGGCACAATGTAGACTGTTTTTTTCTTTGCGTTAACTATGCCGGAAGTCTTTGAATTTTGGAGAGTAATACAATTTGTATATAGCGACCAAATATGCGGAACATCCGTTGGTCAAGCCTTTTGGTCAAATTGTCTATGACCAGATAAACATCGCCGGTTCATTGATAATTGAAATGGCTGGCCAGGGGACGAAAAGACCGTTATCCATTACCAACAAGGTTTCCTTCATGTCTCTTTTTAGGTTACGCGAATCGCTTCATTCGGTTCTGCTGTTGGCTCTCAACGGTTTTGTGCGTGATGCCAGTGTATTGTTGCTGACTTTAATTGAACTTAAGCTCGATGTGAAGTACATTGGGTGCAATTCAAACCTGGCACATAAATGGATAGAACATAGCAAGGAAAATACTAAACCTTGGAAGGTTTCCGATCTTATTTTGGCACTCTATCCAGACTTATCAGAATATGAGGCTAACAAAGAAATTTATCGTTATTTCTCCGGCATTAAGCACGCAAATCCAGCGATTGGAAAGGCCAGCTTCCCATTGGGAGTAAGTGATAGTTGGCTGGTTTTTGACGATGATCAAAATAAACCTAATCTTATAGGTATAGCGCTATTTGCCGCGGGCTCTGAGGGTTTCGAAATAATTGATATGGCACTTGAGACCTTCTCCTCAACTGGTTTCAGTATCGGTATTTTTAAGGACTCCGTTGCTAAATCACAAGAAAATTTAAGTAAACTGAATGCTGAACACGTTCATCGGATGCTCTGTGAGCTTATACAGCGCGACATACAGCAACAATAATTGAGCTGTTTTTTGGGTGAATGAGACTTATTAATTATAAGGCATTGGGCAGGGCAGATCCTGCAATCGAGGCCAGGTATGCAAAGGCAAGTTTATGTTATGCACGACAGCAATTTCCATTGGGAGAACCAGTATCCTAAAAAAAGCCCCTTTTTTCAGAAGGCTGATTTAACTATGAGGCATTTCGGAGTTGAGTCCTTGAATCCTCAGGAGCCGCGTAGTGTTTCTTTTCCTGCAAACATAATAACCTTTGCCGCGACCCGGATATTGCCTAATGCTCTTGTAATTTTATCCGATTAATCGATAGAGAGGTAATTTAAAGTCGAAGTTTCTGGAATCCGACACAAATGATAGATTTGCTTGCCCTTGGTCAAAAAGGTATGATAATCGTCAAAAATGACAGCAAATTTCTTATCATTTCCAAATAATAATGTCCCGTAAGAGGAAATAAACCGATGATGCTGCAAGTCAGAAACTTAAAGCGAGGCTATTCTTATCAGGATATCCATTTTGGATGACATATATTAGTTCTGCTGGCCATTATAAATTGGAGGAATAATGAATTGCCGATCGTTCACAATCATGGCATTTATTTTTATTATATGGGTGTCACTATGTTTTGCAAAGAATAAGGCATTTGTCAGAGTTGCTTTTTTAAATAATACGAATGGCGTCTTCGAGTTCGTTAAGTATGAAGATAATAAATTCCTATTCGTGCTCAAGAAAGACGGAAAAAACGAGATTTATCGTTTACATAGTATCAAGGCTTGTTCATTTGACACAGTCTCATCACTTTCCGAAATTTCACCAGTAGTGGCGGGAACAGATGAAGTCCACATGGTATCCGGCACGGTGATTTACGGAGCAATGTCCAAACTCGACCGCAAAAGATTTCAATCTGGCACTACATTGAATGGCAATAAGAAATCTATCCCTTCTGACTCGATCAAGTGTATATATTTCAATCTTAATATTCCAAATATCGACCGACTCGACTGCGCTTCCGGCTTCAATCTTCTTGATTCCAGTTCAATTTTCCAAATGGCGGAGGCCAGCGCCGCTGAAATTGAACGAGAGTCGCCAGTTATCAATGATACCATCGTTGATAATTACCTTGACAGCCTTACAAAGCATGTTGGCGAATTCAGCAAGAAGGGCAATAATGTGTACTCTTGCAGGATCCTAAACAGCGATGAAGTCAACGCCTTTACCGTAGGCGGGGGCAGGATATTTATATATCGCGGCCTACTAGAGAAACTAGGCTCTGAAGCTGAGCTTGTCGGTGTCATTGCTCACGAAATTGGACATAATGTTGGGAACCATATGAGTCAGCAATTATCCAAACAATTGCTCTACAGCGGCATAATCGAAGCCAGCGGGCTTATTCTCAATCAAGACCACAACAATTGGGTGGCCAGCCTGAAGCAAGCTGGCAGTCTCGTAGCCTTTTTTGGCTTAATGCAATACAGCCGGGAAGAGGAACGGGAGGCCGACCTTCTGGGCTTTTATAATATGTTTCAGGCGGGATTTGATCCGCACGGCATGGTCACCCTGTTTGAATCCTTTAAAAGATTGGGCGGTCCACAAGGCAATATTCTCGAGAAATGGGCGGCTACCCACCCTGATCCCGAAGAACGTCAGGAAAACATTCTTGCCGAACTGAATGAAGTTGATGCTGACGGACTGGTTGAAAATTCGGACAAATTTAATTGGATTCATGACTATGTGAGTTCATTGCCGCCGCCAATTCTCAGTCAGGTGGTTGTAAATGATTCGGCGATAATACCTGCGGGCAACTCCTGGCATTTCCTACTGGATTTATCGTCGCCCGCGGTTAAGAATGCAATCCTAAAGGGCCAGTTTCGGGCGTCGGGCGGCGCCCACAACGACATTAAGTTCCATATCTTTGATGAGGTCAACTATGTCAATTGGATCAACGGTAATAAGGCTGAAGATTTGCTTGGAACGGATAAGGTAACGCTGTATGAGGTCGATTTCCGATTCCCCAAACCGGGAAAATACTATATGGTTTTTGATAATAGGTACTCAATCTTGACAGATAAATTTGTGGTTGCCAATATATATCTGAACTATACCGAGCGGTAGAGCTGCTTTTTTCACTAATGTTGCGAAGACCCTTATGCCAGCAATTGTTCTCAGTTTTTTGCCAGCCGGCAAATATCAGCCGCAACCTGATTTAGATGGATTCTTCAAATTTTGGCGTCCATTTGTCTGGAATTTTCTATTGACATTCTGCTGGACCAGGTGTACAATATGAACCGTAAGTTAGGATAATCCTAATGTATAGGCTATATCTATGGAAAAGGGCAATTTCCTAAAAATTCTTCTAAGGTCCAAAAAGACGGTTTTTAGCACAAAAGACATCGCTTTATTATGGGGCGATTCCCGCACAAATGCCGCCCGCGTCAGGCTCAATTACTACGTCAATAAGAGGGAATTGTATCGCATCCGCAGGGGTCTGTACGCCAAAGACTCCGGCTATGATAGGCTGGAACTGGCCACCAGAATCTTTACCCCTTCCTATGTCAGTTTTGAGACCGTGCTTTCCAAGGCGGGCATTACCTTTCAATTCTACGACCGGATTCTGGTCGCCTCGTATCTGACCAGGGAAATAGTCTGCGACGGACAGACATACGAATACAGGAAAATAAAAAATCCTGTCCTGATCAATCCCGCGGGAGTGGAGAACAAGGGCGAGCATTCAATTGCGACCAGGGAACGCGCATTTCTGGATACCATTTATATCAACCCGGACTACCACTTCGACAATCTGGCCCCCCTGAACTGGGACAATGTATTCGAACTGCTGTTGATGTATAACAACAACCGAATGGCCAAGAAAGTCAATATGTTTTACAGGCACTTCAAATCACAGGATTAAATCACCTATGACTCTGAACACGGCGGTCCATAAGCATATTCTCCTGCAGATTCTGAAGGACATATACACTGACACCAAGATTGCCCCGCATCTGGGCTTCAAAGGTGGCACCGCCGCCTTCATCTTCTACGGTCTCACCCGTTTCTCGGTCGATCTTGATTTTGACCTGCTGGATGACAGCAAGGGCGACATTGTTTTCGAACGGGTGGAGAGAATTATAAAAAAATACGGAACGATCAGGGATGCAAGCCGGAAGCGGTTCAGCATCTTCTTCCTGTTGTCCTATGAGGAGAATACCCAGAATATTAAGGTAGAGATTAATTGCCGTTCTTTCGGTTCCCGATATGAAGTTAAAACGTACCTGGGTATATCTATGCTAGTGATGGTTCAGGAAGACATGTTCGCCCATAAACTCATGGCCATGCAGGAGCGAATCGGCAGGACCAGCCGCGACATTTATGACGTCTGGTTCTTTCTGGAACACAACTGGCCTATAAATAAGGAGATTGTGGAGGAGCGCGCGAAAATGCCTTTCGCTCGGGTGCTGGAAAAATCAATCGCGGCTCTGGAAAAAACCAGCGATAGGAGCATCCTGCAGGGCGTCGGCGAGCTGCTGGACAGGAGTCAAAAGGACTGGGCCAGAGCCAAGCTGCGAACGGAAACCATTTTTCTTCTGCGGATGCGATTGGAAAGCGGG
Organism: Candidatus Zixiibacteriota bacterium; assembly: GCA_900498245.1. Classification (NCBI taxonomy): domain Bacteria; kingdom Pseudomonadati; phylum Candidatus Zixiibacteriota; species Candidatus Zixiibacteriota bacterium. The sequence goes on along the minus strand of LS998015.1, from coordinate 180,978 downwards.
CGGTAGGCGATGCCGTTTGCCGGCGAATTTGGCGTTTGGTCACTTGGTCTGCTGCTTTGCTTCAAACCGAATTTTATTGGATTTACCACGTGAACGATACGCTCTTTGACAGAATGGAGAGAACCGACGATGCCCCCGCGGATTACAGCGAACCATGCTACGCATATGCCAACCGGTCAAATCGGCCGCACATTAGGAAGGCGAGGACGACTCTGGAATCCTGGTTTCGGGAGTACAGAACGCGCAATACCGACTCAGCAAAGGACCTGTGCCAGCGGTTCAGATCAAAAGACAATGCGCAGCATCTGGCGGCTCTGACCGAGCTTTATCTACACCAGTTGCTGCTGCTGAACGACTTTATTCCTAAGGTTCACCCCAACCTGCCCCGCCTGTCTAGCAGGCCGGAGTTTTTTGCGTTTCGCGATGCCCGGCCGCAGTTCGTGCTGGAGGCCGCACTGGTATATGACGATAAGCCCGTGGAAAGAATAAACAAGTTTGAGGCCAATATTCTTGACGCGATAGACGACGTGAACTCACCAAACTTTCTGGTTTCGGTTGAAATACGTTCGCGAGATTCAAAGTCCCAGCCCAAGTCAAGCAGTATCAGGAGGTTCCTGCAGAACAGTATCGATAAATTGGATTATCATCAGGTTTGCCTCGAGTATGAGGAGTCGAAAATACTGCCACAGTGGACCTATCTTCAGGAGGGATGGAGACTTGAATTTACGGCTTTGCCCGTAAAAGGGGAGGCCTGCCGGCGAAGGACGGCGGAATCCCGGGTGGTGGGCGTGGTGTCCCGCGGGGCCTTTCGAGTTAACGTGGATGCGGCCATTAGGGAGAGTGTGATCGCCAAAAGCAGGAAATATGGCAAATTCGATATGCCATTTATTATCGCCGTGAGCGTGATACGTGAAGGCAAATTATGTGATGATGAAATAATTATGGACGCGCTGTGCGGAAAAGTGGTGGTGGATTATATCACAAACAAAGACGGCACCTATCAGACTAAGGCTCGGAGAGATCTTAAGGGCATTTGGACCGACCCGAAGAGCGGATATGCAAATTCCCACTTGAGCGGGGTATTATTCATTTCCGGCCTTACTGTAGGAGCAATCGATACAGTCAGCCCTGTCCTCTGGCATCATCCTCAGTCTGACCACCCCTTTGATTTGAACTGGCTCAATATTGAGCAGAAATATTTCGATAAGGAATCAGGCCTATTGAACACATACAATCCAAAGTAACGGGATATAAACCATTTTCCAGCTTAAACTCCCTCATGAGATTTGCGCTCATGCAGTGTTTTGATTAATTTGTAAGACATTTGCATTGGATAAATGCTGCTCGACGATTTACAGAAGTAGGATGGCCATTTATACTTCCACAGCAAAGAGCTCTGACCCAATTACCAGTCTGTCATAACTTTATGAATCATTTCAATTTCCGAGAAAGGATGCTTACTGGGGATATATTGGGCATAACTTGTGTCCTAAATAATCTTGACAATAGAATAAACGTTAAATATAATACAAATATGAACACTTTCGAGAAGCTACACCCAACCCAAGAGCGCCTTCTCAAGGTCATGGCTCAATGTGAAGACAAGCCGCTATCATTGCGTAAATTAGGCATGAAAATAGGGATTTCTTCGGCAAATACCATCGCCCACCACCTCAAACAACTCGTGTCCAAAGGATATCTTATTCCTGAGGACGACGTTGGCTTCCAGGTCGTGAAAAACCCCGTCAAAGATATTGTTTATCTTCCCCTGTATGGCAACGCCGCTTGCGGCTATCAGGAATTCTACGCTGAGGATAATATTGAGGAACAAATTCCATTGCCAGCACGCACAATGCGCATTGGACCAGACTATTTCTTAGTCAGGGCAAAGGGCGACTCAATGGAACCAAAGATACACAATAATGACTTATTAATAATCCAGCCAAATGAGGACCCTGATAATGGTCAGGTAGTAGTGGCAGCGCTTGGCGATGGAATTTATGCAAAAAAGTTCGTTCGAGAAAATAATCAGATTTTTCTTGTATCATTTAATAATAAATTTAATCCGGTTCCGGTGGGCTCAAATAAACAGTTTCGAGTTCTCGGGCTAGTGCGAGGTGTATTAAGAAATACTATCCGCTAAAGACCCCGGCGATCATTCGATTGCAGCCTTCCGAACCAAGAAGGAGATTTTAATATGGGAAAGAACATTCACGTAGTCCCTGTGGGCAACCGATGGGGCGTTAAGCAAGAGGGACGTCAGGCCCCTCTCTCAACTCATCGTACTCAAGAGTTAGCCGAGAACGCGGCTCGGCCAATTGCACGCCAAAACAAGTCGGAATTGATAACGCATGGTCGAAACGGTCAAATCCGAAGCAAAGATAGCTTTGGAAATGATCCCTGCCCGCCAAAAGATAAAGAGCATTAAAATAAAAACTATGAGCTATTTTGCTATTTGTAGTTTCGACCTCAAGAACGCTAGTTATCAGGACTACCAAAATGCATACTACAACCTGAGGGGAATAGGCCTAACGCACAACCTAGCCGCTGATGACGGCACAACCGTCCAACTGCCTACGACGATGATAGCTGGCCAATTAACTGCTACTAGCGCTAGCAGTCTTCGAGATGACTTGAGTGATAAAATTCATCGGGCGTTTAAGACCCGGGGTTTTACATCTGAAATCTTTGTAGCAGTCGGCGGTGATTGGGCTTGGGGTCATCGAACAACTTAATTTCATAATTGGGAAAAGAATTATATGCAACAATTGTGGAGTGCGTTATCCACACTATCACTTCTTCAGTGGACCATCTTGGCCATAATATGGCTTGGGACCAACGTACTTATATATGGAGCTTTTGCTAAGTGGATCTTCCGTCGGCAATGGCGACTGTACAGAAACCTCAAGCGTCCGGTCATCGTGCTAATACCGACAATGAATTCCGGTCAGATGATTCCAGGTGGCGAAATGAAATCAGAAATCCAATTGCTTAAGACAAATAAACTCCTGAACATAGCCGAGGAACCACAAGAGTACCGGACATTTAATCCTTCAGAGAAACATTGCGTTGTTGTGATCGGATACAAACCGGGAATGGAGGGACTTCCCGATATTCTCAGCCGCGTTAAGAGCAACCATGTGCCGTTAATTGTGTATACATACGGTAATAACGCCGTCGGCGGTTCAGATAAAAAACTTCTGGATGAGTATCCCTATACGTTACTAGCCAATTTTCCATTGACATTGCTTAATCAGATATTTTCAACCGTAGCCAGCTATCCATATGACCGTAAGTGACATTAATACATTAGTTGAGTCATACATACGCGAACATCTCTCTCCCACCGATATCGAGCAGGCAGAGATTTCCAGAAGGTATAACCAACTGCAGGATTTCCTTGCTGGACACACGTTTCAGAGCGGTTCGTATGCTAGGCGAACGTCTTCCACGCCAGTCAATGATCTTGATGTTATTTATCAGTTGCCGGACGAAGTGATCAAGACTTTGCGGCTTGCAGAAGCCGCCATTGACCCAGCCAAGTTGGATATTAAACGTATCATCGAAAGTCTTGCTCAAGAATTGCATGATTTCTATGGTACTTCGGCGACCATTAAACCGCAGCCGCATTCTGTGGGGATCTATTTTGGTTCTGAGGACGATTTTTCAATTGATGTGGTTCCCGCTGTACCTGCGGATAATAGTATGTTTTGGGTGCCGGAGACGGCGCATCTTTCCATTCATAATAGGCGTCAGATATATGAGCAGTTGATAAAATCCGCACAACCACCTTCACTAAATTGGATAAAGTCTGACCCTAAAGGTTATATCCAGGAGGCCACTACCGTTGATGATCAATCAGGCGGAAAGTTAAGAAAGACAGTTAAATTGGTGAAAAGGTGGAGATGGTATTGTAAGCAGCAGGATGATCGCTTCTTGCTTAAATCATTTCATGCCGAGATAGCAGTAACAGGCTACTTCAAGACTCATCCAGGCTCAACTTGTCTTGAAGCGGCGCGAAGTTTCTTTGTTCGTCTACCTGAATTGCTTGAACGCCCACATTTTCCGGACCGTGCCGATGAATCCAAATTCATTGATCAGTATCTTGAAAAGTTGACCCTTCAGGAAAAAGTCCTCATTCTCTCAAAGCAGCAAAGGGCACAGGATGCGTTAACGGCCGTGGCTACAGCGGATACTCCCCAAACGGTAGCAGATGCATTGCGAATTTTTTTAAGGGGTGAGTCCAAAACCGGCATTATTCAGCCGTTCCAGAGGGTCCTTGATAAGGTCACTCGGTCGTTTCAGCAGGTCTTTGTCAAAGGAATCCGCCCCGTCCAAGCTAGGGAAGCCAATGAGCAGTTTCTGACCGATTTTGGGATTATTACGAATCTGCAATACTCTGTGCGAATAAATGCGAATGTAACTCAAGACGGATTCAGGCCATTCAAACTGTTGGGATCCAGATTTCCCCTCAAGAAGTATAAAAGTCTTGAGTTTATTGTGGAGTATTGCAGTGTTCCTGAACCATATGAGATTAAATGGAAGGTGAAGAACACGGGTGCTGAAGCGCGTCGGATCGGGCAACTTCGGGGCGAAATTTATGATGACGACGGTTACAGACGTCGAAAGGAATCGACGAAATATTGGGGCAATCACTATGTCGAGTGTTATGTAATAAAAAATGGTGTCTGTGTAGCCGCTGACCATATCGACGTCGATATTGGGAAAAATTAATGGATTGGAGGGCGTTTGGAGCAGAAATTCGAAAGACCCATTTTTTATAGGCACTCAGCAGTAGAAATCCTCAGTTTTTGGTAGTTCTTTAATGAAAAAGGTTCGGACTTCGGCTACCAGGGTCCAATCCAGGTACTTCTGATTAATTCAAATAGGAAATTTCAATCAGCTTCAGGAATTACCGCAAAGCCACCTCTTAATTATATGCTCGAGAGATTGTTTGACTTTGCAATATCGTTGTCGTGATTGGTCCATAATATTCTCCCTTTGAGAAATGCGATTCAACTCCTGAGGAGGAATTGTATGTGCCGAAAATGGCTGACAAGTGGAACCATCTATTGAAAGCTTCATGTAAACATTGCGCTTCGGAAGATTTTGAAGATTGTCGGCATTAAAATTGGGCCGGAGCTCGCTTTCTAGAATCCGTGCGTCTTCTGATCCTGCCGTAAAAGCAATTAGAGTGCCAATGTTCCCCAATATTGAGGACACCATATGTTTCGGTAATTGCGAAATAAATTGATTGGTCATTCCAGCGATATTGAGTTTGTATTTCCTGGCCTCTGATAATATTGACGGGAAATCATCAGTGATAAAAGATTGCAGTTCATCTACGTAAAGATAGAAATCACGCCTTTTTTCCTCAGAAATATTGGCCCTTCTTAAGGCGGCCAGATAGATTTCAGTTATCATTAGGGACCCCAGAAGTGAGGAATTGTCCTCTCCGATCTTCCCTTTGGCCAAATTCAATAGCAATATACCGCCATTATTCAATATTTTTAATAAATCAAACTTGGTCTTGGACTGGCCAACAATATTTCTGATAATGGGGTTACTCAGAAATTGACCGACCTTATTTTGAATAGGCGATATGGTCTCAGTTCGAAAAACCTTTGGGTAATCTTCATATTCCACGGTCCAGAAGTGCCTGATAACTGGATCCTTCACTCTTGATACAATTTTTGCCCTGAATTGGTCATCAGTCAGCATTCGGCTTACCCCTAACAGTGTCTGCCCAGGATTTTCCAGGAGAGCCAAAAGGGTATTCCTTAAAACATATTCCAGTCGGGGACCCCAGGAGTCAGCCCAGATTTTCTTGAATACCTGAATTATCCCTGAGGCCACCAGATGCTTTTGGGAAGGATCCGAATTATACAAAGGATTAAAGGCAATCGGATATTCTGTGTCAGCCGGATTGAAGTAAATGGTTTCATTGATTCTTTTCGGGGGAATGTAATTAAGCACTTTTTCCACCAGATCCCCATGAGGGTCAAAGACGGCCAGGCCATTGCCAAATTGTATATCCTGGATGATCATGTTTAAAAGCAGGGTCGATTTCCCCATGCCGGTTTTCCCCACAATATAGGTATGCCTTCGGCGATCTTCAGGCTTTATGCCAAACCTCCTACGGACATTCCGATAATTCGTCTCACCCAGAATAATGATTCTGTCATTTGTCATATCCAAAGAATAGCCGAAAGGTTATCCACTTCAAAGGGAGGAAAAGTTGCCGAATTCGACAATTGATCGATTTCACCGCTCATCTATCATAGAGCCTACGGACTGCCCATAAGAATTATAGGGGCAACCTAAAAGCGTTCATTAAAAAACCCTAAACCAAAACAATCACTGAAAAGGAGTGTGACAGATGAAAAACGGAAACCTGGTCACAACCATCGAAATCAAGGATCCGCAGGGGCGGGTCATTGATACTAAAGAGGTTGTCACTTACGCTGGCCTGCTTAATCGGGCGCATCAGGAAGGTCTGAAAAAGGTTTCAACAGAGCTGATTCAGGCCCCTTCCAAGGCCAATGAAATGACCGCGATTTCCATGGCGGAAGTGGAAACGGAAAAAGGGGTCTTCAGAGACTACGGAGACGCCAGTCCGGAGAATGTCGATTCCCGGATCATCCCCCATATCATCCGCATGGCTATTACCCGGGCCAAAGCCAGGGCTTTAAGGGATGCGGTCAATATCGGTATTGTGGCTCTTGAGGAACTTGGTAATGAGTATCAGAATGCTGAGGAGAAGAAAACCGCTTTCCCGGCTCAAATTGACACTCAGGCCAAACCTCAGACCGTGAATGCCCCTAAGAGCGTCAATAATGGCGCTCAGACCACTTCAAAGAAGCCTGACAGCTCAAAACCCGGGGAATCAAGGCACGAATCAGAGGGAATGATGTCCGAGGCCCAGAGAAGGTATTTGTTCCGAATCCTGGCCGAAAACGGGGTCAATGCCGATGCCGGGCAGGAATATCTGAAGCAGACCTTTGGCGTAAACAGCCTGAAGGAGGTCACCAAAGCCGAGGCCAGTGAAATGATCAACCTGCTTTTGAATGACGCGGCCAGTATGCTTGCCGGAGTGGCCGCCTGATGGACAATATTTCTGTTTCTCAGATAAACCTTTACCTCATGTGCCCCCTGAAATACCGGTATCAGTATGTCGACCGTCTGCCAAAGCCTTTTAAGCCAGCAGAGCTGGCTTTAGGTTCAGGGGTTCATGCTGCCATTGAATGGTGGCATAAAGGCCGCAAGAATGGCAGATTCCCGCCCTGGGAAGAGGTGGTCAGGATATTCGAAGCCGATATCCAAGCCCAAGCCATTGATGAAATCCGCTTTAAAAACGGGGATGGTCCGGAGATCCTTTTGGCCAAAGGCAAAGAGCTTCTGGCTGTATATCTCAAGGAATATGCCGGGGGACTGCCTGAGGCCATGGAATTGCCCTTCCGAGTGCCTTTGACTGAGCTGGAAACCGGTGAAACTCTGGATTTGCCTTTAGACGGCTATTTTGACCTTATCGAATCCGGGGACACAGTGGTGGAACTCAAAACCGCGGCTAGGAATTATGACCAGACCGCTATTCTGCAGCATTTGCAGCTGACCGCCTATGCTTATGCCTTCTTGATACTTTACAAACGGAGGGCAAACTTAAGGCTGGATGTCCTGATCAAATCCAAGAATGTCAAAATGCAGTCTTTCGAAGTAATCCGAGAAAAACGGGATTTGGTCAGGTTCTTTCACATTGCCAAGGGGGTGATCAGGTCAATAAAGGGTGGAAATTTCTACCCCAACATGGGGTGGCAATGCCCCACCTGCGAATATTTCGAGACCTGCCAGAAATGGAGAAATTAAAGACAAATCAATGGTTGGAAATTGAAAGGAGATAATATATGCCGACCGACCTTTATGAAGCCCATCTACAGTGGGCCAAAAGACCGCCGGATGAAAGGTTCCCTGATTTGGAAACCATTCTGGAATTCACTGGGAAGAGAAAGCACAACGCCTCAGAAGAGGTCAGGCCGCTCAAGGGTACAAGGCTCTATGCCTCGCGAGGAGGAGCCTTGAATCTCAATGGCCGTTCTCCCCAGGCTTTGTTGACCAATTGGTCTTTTTCACAATTATGCCAAAGAGTCGGAGCTCCGGCCGGATATTTGCGGACGCTTCCCGCTGAAATGACAGCCCAATGCCTGGAACACGGTCTGACAATGGCAACCGGGGAATGCAAAGTCCTCATGCGACATAGTGATCAGCCGGGGAAAGAATGTCCTATGAATCTCGCTTCGGCCTTTACCAGTCCTACTTACGGCCGCATCTGGGATTATGATGTACTAACCGAACTGCTTGAGGCCATAAGCAACAGCGGTTGGCATACCCCGCCATATGCCTATGATGAATACAGTGGGCTATATGCTTCTGATCGGGACATGTTCATATTCCTCATTAATGACGAAGAACCGATTGAGGTTGAAGAAAGCCGGTTAAGCCGAGGTTTCTTCTGCTGGAATTCCGAGACCGGTGCTGCCACATTCGGCTTAACCACCTTCCTTTATAACCATATCTGTGGCAACCATATCGTATGGGGTGCGGAACAGATTGAGGAATTGAGGATTATCCACCGAAACCGAGCATTAGATCGTTTTTACAAAGAGGCAATTCCGGCCATAAACCGTTTTATTGAGAACAGGGCGCTCAATGATAAGATCAAGGATTCAGTGGCGCTGGCCCACAAGCAGGTTATTGGGGGATCGCTTGATGATATTCTCAGATGGTCTAAGTCTCAACCATTTTCCCGACCAGAAATCACCCAAGCCTGGCATCAAGGCATGACCGATGCGGGCAATGGGATGTCTTTGTGGGGCATGGTCCAGGGGTTGACAGCCGTAGCGAGGAATTATCTGCATGCGGACAAAAGAGTTGATCTGGAAAGGCGGGCTGGGGCTCTGCTTCGACGCGCAGCATAACTCTTTTAACGGTAACATAATGGGGCGCTTAATTTGAAGCGCCCCTCTTTTTTTCCTAAAAGCATCATTTTAATAAAACTATCTTGACATGTTCGCTATGTATGCTTACATTGCAGTCATGGGAAAAAAATTGAGCGAAGAAATCAGGGCCCTGCGGCTTAAAGCAGGGTTCACATTACGAGAGTTTGGTAGACGCACCAATATTTCAGCTGCCCATCTGTCGGATATAGAACATGGACGAAGATTGCCATCTGACGAATATCTCAGAAGGATAGCCAATGAGCTTCGAAGCGTCGGTGGGTCGTACGAGCGTCTCAAATCATTAGATGCTCGGCTGGATCCGGCGTTGACAGAATGGGTAAACGAAAATCCAGAAATGAAGCAAATGCTAAGAGAGGCTCGATCTTCCGGGCGAGATCCAAGGGAAATTTTGGATAGATTGCGAGAGAGTCTTCGAGAAGATCAGGCAAAAAAGAAAAGGGGTGGACAGAGTTGAGGCTTTCATATATCAAAAGCAGCCTAAGGGGCAAACAGCCATACTTCAAAGATGAAGAGTTTGAAGTCATGATGGATGTGCTTAGGCATAGTTGCGGCGGGGAAGTCTTCAATGATGGAGCAGGAATTGATGTGGACCTTGTGTTACTGAAAGCGTATGGCATTGAACCTGATTTCGTTCCAATGGCTCCAGAACTACTTGGACGTACGAAATTTTATCCTGATGGGAGTGCTGTGATTGAAATCAATCGCAAATTGGCGGACGCTGCGGAAGTCGAAGATATTGCACGCCGAAGATTACGCACCACACTTGCTCATGAAGCAGGTCATATATGTTGCCATCGAGATATATTTTTGAAAGACACTTCAACCCTATCATTGTTTGATGATCCAATGCATAATAAAATGAATCAGGTAATTTTATGTCGTCAAGAAGCAGTTGGCAACAGGCATTATGCCGGCGAGTGGTGGGAATATCAGGCGAATAGGTGTATGGCCTCTTTACTTCTCCCGAAGCATCTTATTAAAGAAAAGGTCGACGCATTGCTCGGGAAGCGGCAAGAACTTAGTATGAAAGACGCTATTAGGAAAGGCACAGCCGTTTCCGTCATCAGACGTCTGGCCGATGTATTTGACGTGAGCTTTGAGGCAACGGTGTATCGACTCAAGGATTTGGGTTATATACCGGACGAGTTTCAAATGGATTTGGACTTGATGTAAGTATTTGCAAGAGGGCAGTCTCTTTTTTTGAATTGTCTGTTAGCACCGTCCGCTTACAGGCCGAACAGGGGTTAATTACCCCGGAAAGGATACTTCCAATGGCGATTTACAGACGCCGCAAAGACAAGGACACCTGGCACTGGTGTCGCAACTGTTCAAACTATCCGACCGGCTCGGATGTAGAAACCAGTTACACAAAGCCATCCAGTGGCGAGCTCTGTAATGAGTGCAAGGCAAAGGAGAAGGACGGCAAGTGCACGTCCTGAATTCATTAATGGCGGTGACACGGGTGGGGGTCTCTCCACCCGTTTACCGAGGATAACACATTTTAATTGGAGGCAGAAATGCCATTTGTTCAACAAGAACCGCGGTTATTCACACGCTCTAATGTCGAAGCGATCGCTCCTAATCAAATCGGTGTTTATGGTTTATATCGACAAGGTGTGTGGGTTTATGTAGGCAAGGGAGACATTCGCCAAAGATTGCTGGACCATCTGAACGGCGACAATCCACTCATAGCCCGTAAGAGTCCGACATACTGGGTGGATGAAGTAACCAATGGCGACCCGAGCTATAGGGAAAGACAACTGATAACAGAACTCCAACCGATCTGTAACAAACGCATAGGATAGGAGAAAAATATGGCTTTCAAAATTTTCATCAGCTATTCGACCCGTGATATCTTTTTAGCAAATCAGACCAAGGCACTGCTTGAGCAGACAGGCTCCCGCGTCTTTCTCGCCGAGTATTCAGCGTTGCCGGGCTCATGCCTTAGTGCTGAAATCACTAAGGCGATCAGAGATTGTGATTTGTTCCTTCTTCTTTGGAGTAGGAACTCACAATTATCAGAATGGGTGCCTCAGGAAATAGGAATCGCCAAAGGCGCGGATAAAGCAATTCTACCTGTGGTACTCGACAGAGGCGTAAGCCTTGACGGATTTCTTAAGGACCTCAAATACCTGCCATACTACGAGGACCCGGGAAAAGCGCTTGCGTGGCTACACCAGAGCGTCTTTCAACGCGTTCGGAAAAAAGAGCAAACTGATGGCCTAGTCTGGCTGGGGATCGGCGCTGCGGTTATTTGGCTAATTGCCCAGAGAGAGTAGCACGCCAGGGGCAGGTTAATACCACTTTTAAAGATTGTGCTTGACTTATATTATACGCCGTTATACAATACTAGGATATTATGGATACTCACGTCCTAACAGAAAAGGAGCTGGAGGCTCTCCGGTTTCTTAGAAACCAGATTATTCACGGGGGGCGAGCCCCATCGGTCAGAGATCTCCAGAAACAGCTGAAGTATCAATCCCCTAGGGCGGCGGCCTACATCCTTGAGAAGCTCGAAGCAAAGGGGTTCATTATACGAAACGGTCGCGGCCAAATCCGCCTTATAAAGGACCTGCGGGAAACCGAATCACACGCTCAGACTGTCAGCGTCCCTCTAGTCGGTTCCGCCCCATGCGGCGCTCCGGTTCTGGCGGAAGAGAATATAAAGGCCATGATTCCGGTGTCAGTTCAACTTGCCAAACGCCCCCACCGCTACTTTTTCCTGCGGGCCACCGGCGACTCTATGAACAAAGCCGGAATTCTCAATTCGAATCTTGTTTTGGTCAGGCAACAGCAGACCGCCAGCAATGGCGACATTGTGGTCGCCCTAATTGACGGCGAAGCCACTATCAAGGAATACCATCGCCAGCCACAGGCTGTCATCTTGAAACCACGTTCATCGAATCCGAAACACAAGCCCATAATCCTGACCGAAGATTTCCAGGTGTTGGGCATTGTGCAGAGGGTTATAGATAATTCAACTTTAAGACTATAAGGCACAAATCAATGTCCAACTATCACGTGACTAAGAACAAAGCGTCCGGCCAATGGCAAGTGAAGCGGGAGGGCGCCGACCGGGCCAGTGGCACAGCGGGCACGCAAGCAGCTGCCGAAAGGATGGCAAAGCAATTCGCGGCCAACAGCGGTGGCGGGGAAGTTCGAATTCACAAGCCGTCTGGTCCTATCCGCGACAGCGACACGGTTCCACCGGCCAACGACCCCTGTCCGCCGAAGGATAAGAAGCACTAATACCTATGCTTTCTGAGTGTTTTGAGAATCTAAAGTCAAACCTTGAATTGAGCCCCACATATCAGGGCCAAATATCAACGCACCATAAAGCGGTCCGATCCGTCATCGAAAATGCTGATCCGGGTATTCGAACTGCACTTATTGGATCATTACAGAGAAGTACCAGAATTCCGCCAAGAGAGGAAGACACCTTTGATATCGATATTCTGATTGAACTTGGGCAGTTCGATAGGTGGGTTCCAATTGGGGGAATTACCCCACGTGAGGCCCTACATAGGCTTGCCACCAATATTGGGCAAAGCGACCGATATGGATCGAAATCACCATATGCAGATGCGCCCACAATTTGCTTCCATTATGAAGACGACGTGAAAGTCGAACTCGTTCCGGCGTATTGCGACAACATAGCAATGGCTCCTGATGGCACGCCTTGCCCGCCAAAAGGCCGAGGATACTGGATTCCTTCATCCGAGGGGACCTGGAAACACGCCGATTACGACCATGATGCTGAGCAGATTACAGAAATGAACAAGGTTACATCAGGATGGCTTGTGCCCACTATCAAAATGCTCAAGGCGTTGAAACGCCAGTTTTTTCCGAATATGTCGTCATTCCAACTTGAGGTGCTGGCCTATCACTCGGTCCCTGCAATTTTACTTGCGGACCTAAGAGCAGGCCGCGGATTTTCATATCCGTCGCTAATCTCCGGATTCTTCGCCTTTGCAGTATCACAATTGTGCCAACCTTTACGCCTGAAGGATAGTAATTCGCCCGCCGCCACCGTAAGCCAAGAGCATATTCCGAATACGCAACATGCAATTCTTGTTCTCTCGAAATATACCAGTTCGCTGCTGACGGCTTCGACCGAGCGGGAGCAGATCGCGGGCTGGAAAGAACTTTATGGTGACCTTTTACCAATAAACTGACCAGACTATGGATCGAAACAAACTGCTAAGCGAAGTATTCGACATTCAGGACAATTGCCTCTATACCGCAGAGTCCCACCATCAGATTGCACTGCGAAACAAGCGGAAGTCCGCTTGGTTTAAGGTTGCCCCGGCGATTCTGGCCGCAATGATGGGGACGTTAGCGGCCAGTGGAGTCTTACCGGAAATTCTTGCCATACTGGCCGCGATCAGCGCATCAGTGTCTGCTGTTGCCAACATACTGAACCCTGACCGAGACTATCAGTCTCATATGAGTGCAGCCCGCGCGTACACTGCCCTGAAGCACGATGCCCGTTTCTTACACGTTTCGTTTGAGTCTTGCTTATCCGATGAGCAATTCTATGAATCTGTGAGGAATTTGCATCAACGATACAATGATCTTGTGCAGCTGACGCCAGAAACTGATACTAAGGCCTTTGCAATCGCACGAGACCGTATTCACCAAAGGGTTCACGATCCATCGGGCCCGATTCGCGACAGCGACACCGTCCCACCGGCCAACAACCCGAATCCGCCGAAGGATAGGAAGCATTAAGCAAAACCGCGTCTTGCCTATGTTCTCCCTGAAACACCGAAAGGTTTATTGGATACTAAAAAGCCGTTTCACCAAAACACGGTTCCTTTTGCAGAGGCTCTATTACCGCTCAATCCAAAGGGCAGGACGTTCAAGAGATGAAATTTCAGTCTTTAGGTTCCTTGCGGGAAAGGCGTTTGCCAGCGCCCTCCTTGGCCTGTTGATTCTCGTTCTACTGATAGTCTTCGACCACTTCGTATCAAAGATTGGCACTTCCGACTTTGCGCTTTTTCGAAGGTTAGTTGAACTACACGCTAATTTGCAGCAACAGATCCTGCGACATAACGACTTGGTGCGAGATACACTGATTGCGATTGCCTCCCTTTCAGGGCTCTTGCTCGGTTTGTACTTTACAGCTATCAGCGTGGTTGTGTCATCTCGATTTGTAGCTATAAGTCCTGGAATGCGTGAGCATTTCCTTCGCGAGCCCGGAGGCAGACAATATCTTCGAATTCTAGCCGTTACTACTGTCTGGGGCCTCCTTCTGCTCGGTTATACGATTTTTGGAGGCACCATTGGGTTGGTATCTCTGCTGGCTGTCCTCCTTTTGGGAATGCTTGGCATCGCAGGTTTTCTATATCTTTCAGTTCGGGCATTCTATTTCCTTGATCCAACGACTCTGAGCGATACTCTCTTTGCTGAGTTGATCAAATCTGCGAGACTCGCATCATCACATGGACGCATGTGGACAGAAGGCGCATTTCAGAATCACTTTCGCCAGCAGGCTGTTAGCGAACTTAACAGCCTTGAGTCTTTGTTGGAGCTTTCCAGTCAGGAATCACATCTTACTCGAGACTCCCTTCGAGTTTTACTGGCGAAATGCGCTTTGTTTCTTGAGGAGTACTTGAAATTACGATTCTGTATCCCGTCTGAGAGCCTCTGGTACAAGCGAATTCCTCGCCACGAAAACTACTTCCTCGCAGACGACACGCGGCTGACAATGGCCGTTCAAGCTGGCGGCTATGTGCCACCCAAAGAGGTCCCAGATCACTTTTGGCTCGAAAAGGATATTATCAATGCAATGAGCCGGAGCCTGTCGCTCCTTCCAAGTGAGCGACGTCTGAAAGTAACCTATACTGCATTGATTCAATTTCACAAATACTGTGAATCTCTCGGCCTATCTTTGGAGGTCCGCAACGGCCGGAGCCTGATTGCGGAGTTGCTGAGACCGATCTCGACTGAGATGACGTCGGTCGCACCTGAGACAATGGAGCAGCGAGAAATGAGCCTTGCGTCATATGACGCCAGCCGACTCAGCTATCTCTCAATCGTACTTGGCTGTCTGAAGTTTATGGCGTCACTTGACCTGCGACAGGTCGTGGATCGGTGCACACATGTCGACTGGTCATCAGAGCATGGTATCTACGAATTGCGGCTTCCACCAGGAATTCTAAAGAGCATTGAAGAACTGCAGAACAGTCTGCAATTTGAGCGAATCGTAGAAAAAGGGGTCATATCACCGGATTGGTATGTGGTCCAATTGATACTTAAACATCTCCTCGATAGGTATTACGATTCTCTAGAAGCTTCCTTGGAGATACTTGACGAAGACTTCGTTGAACCGGCTCGCGCCCTGGTTGCAGAGGGTAAATTCGTTTTTGCGGCATTTCATTGTCAGCGAGGCCTAGAGCTATGTAGCAAGTTATTGGCTCATCTTCCGAGAATTGAGCAGGTTTGGCAAGATTCGGAGCAATACCGAATTGAGAAGGAGATTCCGTGGACATCGCCTGATTGGCAGAAAGTTAGGGATCGGATTGAGACTGCTCGCAAGAGCATTGTTGGGTCGCTTGCCAATTGCTTGCCCTCATTCTCTCAAAGTGATCGAGATGACACATTACCAGATTTGTTTGGGCAAGGGTATAACATCGTCTGCTGGGAGACCTATCAATCCCTCATTGAAAATGATAGCAACAGATTTGCGGACTTGTTCCCGGTTCTTGCCCTATCTGCAATGCAAGCCTATGACAAACTTCGAAAAGAACTGCATGGATGGTTACCAGAAACGCAAATTGCCATCGCAGGTGACCCGCTACTTGATGTGCTAGACATCAGTGCCTATGCTATCGTCTATTCTGAACTCTATCAGAATCCAGCAATATGGCCGTCCTGTGAAAAGGTGTGGGCGTCCCTTTTGAAAACACACGCAAAACCACAGGCATTGCTTGCCCATCTGATTACCTTGTACGAGTATCGTCATGGAGATCTTCGTATTTCGCCCCGACAGACAATACGAACGAGATGGAAGTTGTCACTGAATCAGAAACTTCAAGAACTTGGGTTCATATCAGATGTGCTTCGTCCGGGCTACTTGCACGGAATTAATCAGCATACTGCACACAAGAGTAAATTGATAACTGTTTTGTGCCGCGGCGGACACGAACCACTCGTTCCTATTGCAGAAGTATTTATAGTGCAGTATGTAATCAAACGCCCAGAAGGCAAGGAAATTACTTTTTCCGATAAATATGGCCTAAAGAGATCCCTTGATGGTGAGGCAAATCCCCTAGAATCAGACGAATGAAACGACACACGCACATGGAAACGCGGGACCTTCCCAACACTCGACAAATACTGAGGAGACATTCATTGGCGCGCGATCCATACTCAGAAATGATACTCACTTCAGCGAACTCGCACATGTTAATTGAAGATATTCACACAGGAATCATACCCTTTTCATATGATGAATATAAATCTCCTAATGGCGTGTCGTTGGAACCTGCCTCAGAGGAAGTTGAGCAGATGATATGCAACGCCCTTCCATCGCACTATGGACGTACCGATGACCTGAGAGGTATGGTGTGCGGGTTTGTGCGCTACGCGGCTCATGTACTCGCTGCATACGGCAAGTTAGATTGCGAAATCGTGTACTACTTTGCAGACCAAGAAAGAAAGAAGTGCATGGCATTTGAGCTACACCACATTCCGCACGGAATTGTTCATCATGTCATGGGAATACCATTCTATTTCGATACTAGTGGGGAAGATGTTAAGAAGCTTAGTTTGTTCAAACGAGTTCGCAGGATTGACCCGGCGAGATTGATCTTGCTCGATTTGCCCTCAGAACTAGGATCACCTCGCAGACATCGCAGGCTTATAGGTAACATGGCGCGCTTAGGACAAAGTGTGATACCTAGTTTCGCGTTAGAAGAAATGAAACAGGACAAAGTCGAGAAGGTGTTCGACTTCATGTCTTATCGCAAAAGCTATGAATTGTGGATTGCCAGTATCACAATGCATCTGGGATGGACGGCACGAGGAACTTATCGCGAAAGGTCCACGGAGTACTTTCGACTTGTCCGACACCTTAAGATGAAGCGACAAATGGCACTCTTACGCATTCACATTATGGCGCGGCTGAACGAAGCGCTGCTTAAAGTTGGACAAGTAATGGGATTCAATAACCAAATACGAATGGAGGGATTGCCCACCCCGGAGAAATACGATGAACTAATCGTAAAATTGTCAAAGGGGGAATTACCCTTCGCCGAAGCATGGAAAACGGAATGACCAAAGGCCCAAAGAGGCTGCTGTTGGCACTAGATGTGGGACACATCCAGATCGCTTGCTGTCAAATATCTAGTAGAGGTACCTAGCGGGAGATCAGTAGGCAAATATCCCTCCCTTCCTAACTTGAATGTTCTGTTTCATGCTTGAGGCATGAACGAAAGCGACGCAAAAAGCAACTCCGATCCGGAGAAGAGATATTGGATCTCGACGTCATCGAGGCGGCCGCGACTCAGCTTGAGTACATAATCTACTAATGGGTATGGTATCGTGAGAAGCACTTGGCGCATCAAAGGGACACAAGTGTCCACTCCCAAAAACAGACAAACGCCGATAATCCCTGGTGTTTCATTGTCTTATTGATTAATTTAAATGGCTGAACTTCTTAGCGACCAGGTTCAATCCTTTAATTGCCAACTTGAAATGCGTTGACACTCCAGAACATCTATTTTCTCATTATTATTCACTTTTCTTCCAGCCTGCTTTTCTATAGAAATCTTTTTAATAGGATCTTGAGTCTCACCGCAGTATTTATTGACCGTCGTCATGTAACGGTAAGTAATTTCAAGATACAAAGGTTCATTGTCTATCAATACGTCAGATACCTGAATTATTTCTCTGGCCTTAAATGAGCGGTATTTTTTGTCCACATCAAATAGAGTCCCTTCTAATGCAAGATGAATTGTAAAAAGCCGTTTTGTATCGGGGTCCAGCGTAAACATTTTGCCCTTTGTTACTGCAAGTTTCCTTATCGGCGGATATTTCTTGGGAAATATGCTCTTCCTCACAAAGGACTTTTCCACTCTGATTCTACTCCGGTTTAAATCAAGAATCAGCCCCTGCCTTGGTATCAGCGAATCATTGTCACGTCCTTCAACATAAATATGGGGACACTCAAAAAGGGCATCCCCTTTATCGTCGATAAGAAGGATATCTTGCCATTCAACAACTCCGTCGAGCTCGCAATAAGCTTGGAATCTTCTTGGCAAGTGCCTCCAGAAATCTGTAACGCGCTCCCAATGTTCATGTTGTTTAGGATCCTGCTTTTCATAAAGGCGCGGCATTCTATTGAGTAAATCTAAATCCTGGGCATAATCGTATTCTTCTCTATCCGGGTCGAAATGTGCATAGAATCTTCGCATATGCACAAGAAGCCCCTCCGGTTGATATCCATAAGCAACAAATTCTTCCCAGCGAGGACGCTTTTTGAAATCCTCATAATTCTCTTCGAATGGATAATGAGTAACAGCTATATCACGAATGAGAATCGGAGCATGAAAGTCATTGTTAAAATTATTAGAACCGAATATTCGAAACAGCTTGTTTTTATTATTCACCCTGAATCTGACTTCTGAGACTCGAGTTCTTCTTTTTACTAACAAAGAGATGCCGAAAAATGCAAAAAGAATATGGTCATTTTTCGGCATGAGTAAAATATCTTCAAGCGCGGCCTTACCCCAAAGATAGCATTCGGTGATGCCCTTTTTCCTGATTTCTTCTCTAAATATATCATGTGATTTTTTTGAAAAGTCGGCCGGCGCCACTAAAATATATCCGTATACTTTCTGGTTTGAGGAGAATTCAGATACTATCCTCTTAATGCCTGAGGGACCTAATTTCGATTCTCGCTTACATTGAATTACCCACAAATTGCCATCAATCACATGCTCGCCTTCATCTTCATCCTTCTCATCACTTTGATTGGTTGCTATGCGGGCTTTTTCCCAGGCCCTTATGTCAATACCTTCATCCCTGCCAATTGCTTCTATGTTTTGCCAGTCCCGGAAGTCGTAAATGAGATGCCTGACAAGATCTTCAAATCGATGAGGTTCCAGATCCTCAAAATGAATCGGATTTAGTGTCGACATTACTTTCGGTCTCTTACTCATATCAGAAAGTGTTGACTAAATCATCAAAAAAATTATCGGATTATCTCCAGCAACTTTGTAAAGGCGAATAACTTATACCTGCCACTTCGATTGGGAAGTTCCTGCACATAATTGGCTTTTTTAAGCGAACCGAGTAAGGTCATACAGGTAATGCGGGTCGCCCCTGTCTCCTCAATCAGCCGGGGAATGGTGAATACCGGATAACGGAACATGGTTTCGATCACCGGAATGATATAGGGTGATTTGAGTTTCTCAAATTCCGATCGCAAGCCGTCATGCAATGAAAATATCCGTTCCATGAGCTGCTGGGTCACGCGAGCCTGATCG
Source organism: Candidatus Zixiibacteriota bacterium (assembly GCA_900498245.1). Lineage (NCBI taxonomy): Bacteria > Pseudomonadati > Candidatus Zixiibacteriota > Candidatus Zixiibacteriota bacterium. The sequence goes on along the minus strand of LS998015.1, from coordinate 161,471 downwards.
GTCACGGCTTTAAGGAAGATCGACAGCCACTCGGTATATTCCTGTCTTTTATCCACTTCATGAAGCGCGGCAATATACACATCTCGATGAGCCTCAAAATAACCGCTTAAGTAAATAATCGGCAGGGTTAGTTTCTTTTTGTGAAACAATAATAGCGGTATTAGCAAACGGCCGATTCTGCCATTGCCATCCTCAAAGGGGTGCACAGCCTCAAACTGGTAGTGAACCAAACCGGCAGTCACTAATAGCCGGTCCTTGGAGGACTGGATATAGTCCATGATATTTTCCATGAATTCATTGACGTGAATGTGCTCGGGAGGCACATAGATCGCCTTTTCAATCGGGTCACCAGGTCTTTCTGCAATCCAGACATCGCCTGACCTGAATTTGCCGATTTCCCCTCGATGACGCACGCCGGTTAATAGTATGTCATGTAGTTTCCGGATAAAATGAAGAGAGAAGGGACGGTTTTCAGCCAGTTCTTCTATGGCATAAACCATGGCCTTGCGGTAATTGGCCACTTCGGCTGTATCGGCTTTTTGTTGCTGGCCGCTGGCTTCATATATAAAGACATCTGAGGCCGTACTTTTGGTTCCCTCAATCTTGGAACTTATGGCTGCCTCTTTGGCGCTTAAAGGAGCGATCAAAAGAGCAGGATTTTGGAGTTTTTTCTGCATACCTTCCAAGAGGCCCACTGAATACTCAGCTTCAGCCAAGTCGCCGGCAATTCGGCTTAAGTCTAGTCTTACCGGCAACTTAGGCGGATTGTAATGGATTATAGTCATGGTTTAAGAATAATCTAAATGTAAAAGAATGTCAAGATTCTTTTACTTTATATTCACTAGTGTATAACTGCCTTTACTTTAAAAAACCCCAAAAAAGCTTGCCGAGACCCCTGCTCTTATTCCTAAATTTGGGCGCACCAGCCTTAGTCAAGTCTTTCAAATAACCTCCGGCAAATATTTTATCTCCTCCAAACCTATACTGTTTTATTTAGGTTCATCGATCAGAGCAAATTGCTTTTGAAAACCATTTCTTTTTCCACAATATGTTGCCACTTTCCGCAATTGTCAAATCTTGGGGTACTGCTATCTTGTACCATATTATGAATAATCCTAAATCACCTTTATATATCTATAGAAAAAAACGTAACCTAAGACAGGAGGATTTAGTCAAATTAGTAGGTTGTTCTGTTAAATCTCTATCCCGTTGGGAAAGGGGACAGACTTTACCCCATTTGCTCATGGCAGCCAAAGTGAGCAAGCTAACTTGTTTATCCATTAACCAGCTTTTTGCAGAGACAATAGTGGCTTCTTGTTCACCAACTCCTTCTTCCCATCCTTTTTAATCCGTGACACCAGATTAATTCTTCCGCCTTGCACTTTGAATTTCATGATCAACTCAGAAATATTTTTAAATGTGATTGAATGCAGATTTTCCCACAAATAAGTGCGAACGTCATTGATTAGACCGATCACTGCTCGTTTATCCTTAAGGGTTCCATTATCGAATTGATCTTTGCGGATCCAGCAGCTTTTCTTTTCTACCTGAAGCGAATATAAATTGCAAGAAATATTCAGCTGCTATTCTGCATAAATATCATATGATTTTGCATTTAGAATATTGGAAAATATAACTTCTGTGCACCTTCAATTTACCAAGCAAGGTGTTTTCTCCGCCGCTGAATAGCTGTACGAAAGCTAATATTAAGGGGAATATTTATTAAAAATAGTTGATGCCGATCCTTGCGACAATTTGGGTCCTTGCCAATTGGTTGAAATCCCAACTTTCTTAGTAGTTTTTCTCCACGGTTCGTTGCGCCAGTAGCATAAAGATCAGTAAGTACACCACCTTCACCGCGACAGATGTCGAGTTGTTTGACCAAATCTTTAATCGTAAGATATACAGCATGAGTCCCCATTCGAGGACTGACGACTAAGGAAAATATATAAACTGCTTTCAACTTGTGCATGTTTGCTACTGTGTGTATATCTTTCTCCCGAAAGGAGCGCTCACGCACTTTGCCCTCTATAAACAAATCAAGCGTATGCTTACACAATGGCATGATGGAATAGTACCCAATGATATAATCATTATGAAGCGCAACCCGAAATGTATTTGGATTTTTTCGCAACCACTTACGAAATGTCATTTTGGAAATGACTTCCTTCGACCCCAAATATTCACGATCGAGATTAATAATCGCTCTCAAATCGGATTCTGCAGCTTGCCGAAACGTTAATGCAATGCGCGACATTATTTCTGGGATCTGGGGACTATTATATTGTCTTTTCATAACGTGACGTCGGTATATCATAATAATTATTAACAAGAGCAGGCCAATTACGATAGCAACTTCGCCTTTGTAGTTACTGAATGGAATCTTGCTAGCGATCTTGAACGTCAAAATATAGAGATGCCATAATTCGTAAATTGCCATTAACCAAAATATCATTCTCTCCAATATGTGCCAAATTGACTTGATTCTCTTTTTCACAAAAAATAACATCGAGCCACCACTCCCTTATCAATAATATTTCAACCGTAATTTAGGAGTTCATAATGTTCTTTAATATTATGACAAGAAGAAAACATGACGAAATAAAATCAATGACCTCCTTTGAAAACGGCATATTATTGCAAGCTTAGTCATGATATTTCAAAAGTATTGCAAATATTTTATAATAAGTCAATTGACAAGGTGAACAAAATTGACTATAATAATCGGGAAAAATGGAGGCGAATCGAATTTCGTGTAGATCACAGTCCAAAACAGATATTGACCGGGGGGGATTCGCTCGAAACTCTATAGAATGCTGCACACAAAATGGAAAAATATTATTTTGTTCGAAATGTCTGCAAATTTATTGAGATTTTAGGGAAATGCCCTATTAAGGAGATTATCAAATGCCCAAATCATCAATTTACATTAACGGACAATGGCTTGAGGTTGCTCGTAGTGAACAATCAATCAACCCAGGTAATGGTTCAAGTTGCGGCTGTTATAGTCTAGCCTCAGAAACAGAAATTGCTGATGCCATGTTGTTCGCGCGAAAAGCTTTTCTAAATTGGTCAATGACGCCAATATCAATAAGATCTCAGAAGCTGAAATGCGTCGCTGATGAAATCCGGAAGCGCAAAGAAGATATTGAAGTATTGATTACAACCGAAATGGGAAAGGCAAGATCTGAGGCAGCTATTGAAGCTATAGAAACTGCTGACATGGTTGCGTTTCTCGCGGATCATGCTGCAATTGCATTGGCCGGTGAGACATATCCAGTAGATGAATCATTATTTCCAGGGAAGTTTAACTATTCTAATTATAAGCCATTGGGAGTTGTTCTCGCGATTAAACCTTGGAATTATCCCTTTGAACTTCCTGCATGGACGTTGGCCGCTGCTATTGCAGCTGGCAACACAGTTGTGCTTAAGCCTTCGGAATATTCTCCATTAGTAGCTGAAATGTTAATTGAGTGCTTCAATTCCGGTGACTTTCCTCCTGGAGTAATAAATCTCATTACTGGTGGCCCAAATGTAGGCAAGGCTGCAATTAAACATTGCCCCGATTGTATTTCGTTTACGGGGAGCATGGAAACCGGGAAAGAAATTGCATCAATGTCCATTGGTAGACCGACCAAGTTGCTAATGGAGCTAGGAGGAAAGGACCCTTTTATTGTATGCAGCGATGCCGACTTAGATCTTGCGTCGAGTGGAGCTGTTTGGGGAAGTTACACAAATTGCGGTCAGGTATGTACATCAGCAGAACGGATAATCCTCGTGAAGAACATTGCGGCAGATTTCATTGAGTTATTCGTGAAAAAAACCTCAGAGTTGCGAATAGGGTATGGTATGTCAAAAGGCATTGATATGGGTCCTCTTATATCCCTAAAGCAAATGCAAAAGGTCGAGGCACATATTCAAGACGCCGTCAAGCACGGCGGAACAATATTGCATGGAGGAAAGCAATTACATAAACATGGGCTGGCAAATGGTTTCTTCTTTGAGCCTACAATCATTACCGGGGTTACGTCGAATATGAAGGTATGGAATAAAGAGACTTTTGGGCCGGTTGCCCCCATTATGATCGTCGATGACGAAACTGCAGCATTAGAAGTTGCGAATGATAGCGATTATGACCTAGGCGCTTCGATTTGGACTCGTTCTTTAGCAAATTCATTTGAGATGACAAAGCGCATCCGGGTCGGTATGGTGTGGATTAATGATGTAAATGTTGCCTTTCCAGCAGGGCCATGGGGCGGATTTAGGAAAAGTGGCACTAGCAAAGAACTGTCTTATCATTCATTGTTTGATTATTCAGGATTTACACATATAAGTGTAGATTTCAATAAAGATACGCGGCGGCCATGGTGGTATCCATATTGATTATGGAGAATTAAAGTGGGGATTGCCATTTTCTTCGAATAATGGAAATTTCAGTGAACAACAATATGTTTTGAATCAATTGGTCATTACCATAAGAATAGGCATAGAATGAGAATAATGAAATCAAAGACTTAGTGCAATCACAATGGAGAGGTGAATGAATAATCCGAAGACTCATAATTCTTCAGACTTGCTGCCGCATTGGTCGTTATTCTTGCAGGCACGAGAACTTTTTGGATTAGAAAATATGATTCGGCAATTTAGGAAAACGTATTTGGCTAAGTCAATGATTGATTGTTCAATAACAATAATTGATGACAAATCGAGCGATTTGAATTCATATTTCAAAGCAATTGAGATGACAAGGCGCTATCCCATGGGCCTTGGCTGGATCGAGCCGCGGATAAATCTTGTCCTCTATCCAGAAACTGCCCAGCAGATGCAGAATATAATAATAAATTCTGATACTCTCGCAGAAGCTTTGCAGTTATTGATCCGGCTTGATAGTTCATGGGATCAAAGCATTAATTTAGTGAAGCTATTTATGACTTATGGGGTCCCGACGTGGGGATTTTGCCAAATGAAACAAAATTTTAGGAGACTGGTCGACGGTCAAATTCATATGTCAGAAGATATTCCCTTTTGTTGGGATCTTGACCCTGGCGAAATCCGAGCTGAATCTGACATTTCCTTGATAATGGATCTTTTGTCACTTCAATCTGCTTGGTGGTTATCTGCGCCACCAGGAATTTTGTGTGGACTAACTTCGTTGCTACGTGGTCTAGCTGTTTCTCAGCTTACAAAGATCAAGGCGATGAATTGTCCCTTGGGTGGATGTTTAGCTACTTTGGCAGCGAAGAATAATATTGTTTGGCTTCACGAAATGTCTTGCCCGTTTTCAATTACGTTTGCAGAATTAGTCCAGGGATATTTAAAGTGTCGAAAATGTGAGCATAATAGCTGTTGCATTGTATGTCCCAAGGCAGCAGTTACTTCGGCAAATTGTCCATACGAGTTTATCCATACGAATATCGGGATTCGCAATATTCTAGATGCAACTTATCATGCATATGTTAGTGCGAAGCGGTTATCTATTATTGAACATGACTGGGATTATCAATACATTCCGCCCAGCAGAAATAAAGTGGAGGATAAATGATGTTGAATTCTGCTGAAACCAGAATTGTTCTCATAACGTGTCCAAATAAGAACGTTGATTATCCAGGTTTGGCAATTCCGGTCTTGGCTGGCGCTCTTAGAGCGTCTGGCTACAAATCGGTCGCTTTCGACTTGAATGCGACAATTCGCTATCGGCTAATGACGGAGCAATGGCTATCGGCATTAAGGACTTCCATACTACCGTTTCTGGCAAGAAGACTATTTTCAAATTCTCTGATTCAGCAGCGAGCCGTATTGATGATTGAGTGGCTAATGCACCTGGAATCGCTTGGCTGTTCACTTAAAGATATTGCCAAAGCACGCGATGCTATGTTAAGTCGACAATATGCGGAGCAAATGAAGAGCGAGGTTGGCTTTAACTCTATCCTGGGCGTATTTCATGTCTCACGTTGTCTACACAATATTATAGATTTGTATTTAGCATGCCCATGGATATTCTCCATTACATGCGACGTGGATCCTATAGAAGAAGAGATAACAGGAGTTTTGGAACAAATATCGCGTTTAAAGCCAGAGTTAATTGGTTTGTCAATATTGGACATACAGCGACAGTTTTCAATGTATTTGGCGGAAAGAATAAAGAAGGAATTCAGAATTCCTATTGTAATAGGAGGCCCTGACCCCACAAAATTTCCTACACAGTATTTATTAAGTTATTCACAGATAGATTTTGTCTTGACGCGGGAGGCAGAGGAGACATTGCCCATGTTGCTTAAGTCAATTGCTGACCGCAACGAAGCAATTCGGTATACCCCAAATCTTTATTATCGAACTAACCATTCACTTTGTCATTCTCAATTGCGGTATCAAGCTCCGCAAGAAACAGGAGCGCCGGATTATTCCGTCATGCCTCTCAGCCTTTATCTCGTGCCTGCTCTCCCTGTCCAAGCATCAAGGGGATGTTCCTGGGCGAGGTGTCGCTTTTGTGTTCATTGGCAAACATATAGTCAGCACATGTTAAGACCTACAAAACAGGTTGTAAATGACATGGTTTCTGCTTATAAGAAACATGACATAAAATTATTTCATTTCACCGATGATGCATTGCCAGTTGAATTGGGAACGGCAATTGCTGAAGAAGTTGCTACATGTATACCCAGCGTGCGATGGTTGTCTTACGCAAAATTTTCGTCGGAATTTACTCTAAATGTTTTCGATACTTGGTATAAGGGAGGTTGCCGTGTATTGGAATGGGGCTTTGAGTCGGCATCGCAAAGAATATTAAATAGCATGGATAAGGGTGTCACGTGTCATACAATGATACGGAATATAAATGATTCTGCAGATTCAGGCATACTAAATAAGTTATTTGCCTTTCATGGATATCCGGGGGAAACTTGTAATGATCTCAAGTTGACGCTTGATACCATTTCGTCTTTGGCAAATAAAAGGACTATTCGATTATTCTTCCCTGTACGGAATAAGTTTGAATTACTTTGGGGTTCTAGAATATTTGATAGAGCACTTTATGACAAATCCTTATTCTCACGAATTCGTCTTCCACGTGGAAGATTTTCCATCCGAGCAGAATACATTACAGATGATGCGCTGAACAACGAGAAGCGCGAAATGCTTCGTAGCTTTAATATTAGCATGACTAAGCTGCAATGCAACCGTCATATATATCCTTCTGATGATGATAATGTTACATTAGATTTGGCGACAATAGATATGAATGAAAGGGGAGTTGTGACCAGCCTCAGCGCAAAATGAGAAGGTCATTATGAAAAGGTGCTATTATGCGAGTAGAACCAATTCCTTTTAAGCAATTCAATGAATCACTTCAAAATAATCTCCGCACAAAGCAGATATTGGATGCCGCAAAATGGTTGGTGGGTTCTCAACCTACTGGAGTATTAGCGCTTGCATGTAATAGTAATTGGGAAGCTGCTCTAAGCATAGAATTTCTGACTTGGACTAGGCATATCTTAGAACAACACAAGGAAGAATCGATTCTTTGTAGCCAAATTGTTACCCGTATTGGCGAAACAGCAAATCGTTTGCTTGCATCTGCAAAGTGGATTAATGATCCAATATTGGGTGAGATATGTACATGGGAAGGTGTTACCTGGGATACCTCAGTTGTAATTCGAGGTTTACTAACAGCATTACGCGCTTGTCCCAGCGAATTCGCGGATAAAAAACAAGCTGAAATCGAAAGAACCGTCGAGGGTGCATTGCATTGGTTGGCACACAGATTTGACATTTGGGAAACAGATGTAAAATTTCCTTTCGGGGCATGTGATGTAGCACAGATACTTATTACTCTTGTAATGATGCGTGCATATCATATGCCATTGCTTAAGAAAGCTGAACATGCAGGGTACCTATCCAGAAGAGCCAAACCGCGTAGGGTGCCGTTAGAGGCTGATATAGTTAGGTATTTGCTTAAAGAGGCAGATGTTGAAAAAAGTGGCGGAGACGGGAGGAGTCGTTCAGCAAATGTTGATCGGGAAGATGTGCTATATTATTGGGGCAACTACTTTCAAACTGCAGAAGTTATTGAGGCCTTAGCATATGCATACGCGAGCTTTCATGGAACGCCCATCTGTCCTATTGAAACAATTGCCGGAAAACTCAAAGATCTCATTGAACCAGATCAAGCAACTGCAATGCGTATTGCTGTAATGGGTGGATTACGTTATCTCGAAACGCATCAAATTAATGGTGAATGGGGTACTCACGTAGACACGTTTAGATGTTTATATGCATATATCAGGGCATCTTATTTGTTGCGGGAGACTCCAGAGGCACCGATAGTATTTCGGGCCTTGAGATGGACGTGCGATGAGAAACAAGTATTTGTGGATGGCAGCTTGATGCATACTATGTTTCTAACAATATTTTATTGCTTCGCTCTAGAAGAAGTTTATGAGCATTGGGAGCTTGCAGAACGGCCAATGCTGGAGTTATACGATGATGTAGTATGGGCCTCTCAAGCTAACACTACAATTGAGCGGGGTAAACGAATGCTTGCAGAGATGGAGAGAGACAAGAAAGAGAGCGAAAGAATCAAATTGAATGAGGATGTTTCTGGATTGAAAAGGTCTATTGCAACGCTTTCTGTTATCTTGTCTGGTCTGATATTAGGCCCAACAATTGGGCATCTCTTAGGGGTATTTAAACTTTCAATTTCAGCGACTCCAGCTTCAGATATAGTTGCATTTTTGACATTGCTGATGACAATAATAACCAGCCTTATAGTCCTAATATGGACAATAAAGAAATAAGACGGCGTTCCGGTGGTTAACTTATTGTCAATTGGCTTAGCGTAATTCTTCGAATAAATCTTATTGACTTGGGATTGCGGAATATTTGTATGTAATAGTTGGTACTTTAATTGACACGTCCGTTGTTTGATTTTCTGTCTGTAAATGCGAATTTGGCATTTTCTTTATTGCCATGTCCATCAAATCGATGAAGGTCTGTATGGGTGTTTTCCCAAAGTAGTATTGACCCATGTGGCAACGCTTCTCATTATATTCCAGAAGCCAAATATCTTGATCAGCCTGTAACTCATCAAAGGTTCCATAGACTTACTTTCTGAATGCTGCTTGATTGAATTTATTTAGAATAGTCTTGTGGAACTTCTCGCAGATATCATTGGATTGGGGATGACAGGCTTTGATCTTGCCGTGATTGATCCGCTCAATAGTCCGCCAAAGCTGATACTCATGATAATCACGATTGCCGCAGTTCTCCGTCCCATGATCGGTTAAGATGCGCAAGAGCGGAATCTCAGCTCCCTCTAAAAAGGGAATTGCCCGGTCATTAAAAGGTCGGCTGCTGCCAATGCATTCTTGCCGTCATAAAGCTTAGCAAAGGCTACTTTGGTGTAGGTGTCGATGAAAATCCGCTAGTGAATCCTTCCCGCTCCCTGTAGGGTCCCCACATAGAACGTTTCCTGTGCTCCCAGATAACCCGAATGGCTCTATCTCAATCTCACCGCATTCCTCCGCCTCGGCCTTCTTCCTCGCCTTGGAGACCCGCCGCGACTCGGTCAATATCAAATTCTCCTGAGCCATCTTCGCCTCCAAAGCCTTCAGGTGTTTCTGTAATTTCCCCAGATCATGCCTTAACCAAACGCATCGGACACCGGCCGGGGAGATGAAAATTCTGCCCTTCTTCAATTCGTTGGCTACCCGCAGCTGATCAAAGGCCGGATTGTCTTTCGCCGGTCCGGTCATCGGTTTCTCCACTTCTGGCGCCACCCGATTCTTAAATATCGGCTTCCTGCGGCCGATGTCGGCTAAAGCTGTCTCAAGTCCCGCTCATGCAATTTCTTGAATCTATAATAACTATCACAGGAAAACTCATTATCTTTCAGGCCTAAGATACATTCCTCAACTGCCGAGCCAATTCCAAAACCCCTAGATTATTCTTGATTATTTTCTGCTCCGTCGGCATCTTTAATATTCCTCCAATAAAACTTATAGATTTCCTTATCCAAATGTCAGATTAAGTCTTAACTATTACGAATAAGTTATCAACAAAAACTTGCCTACTTCAGCAATTGCCAAATCCTAGGGTACTGCTATATTGTATTGTACCTATAAATCGACCCAATCATCCTCTATATATCTATAGAAAGGAACATAACCTGAAACTTAAGGATTTAGCCAAATTAATAGATTGTTCTGTTAAGTCATTATCCCGTTGGGAAGGGGGACAGACTCGGCCACATATAACCTGGGCAATTAAAGCCAGTCAAGTGACAGGACTGCCCATTGAAGAATTATTTTCCTTTGATCAGAATATTTCTGAAAATAATTTTAGTTAATTTGTACCTACTCTTTTACTTCCAATAAAGGGATATCCACCTCTTCTCGGCTTTGGCTGAAAAAAGTTCTAACAAGATCCAGCCTGGAGCACCAGTCCGGACGAAGTGGTTGTTTTTCGAGATATGAGAACGATTTTTGGGTAGAGATTTGTAGAATTTCGTCTCTCAGGATTAAGTTCGATCCTGCCTTATCAAAGATTTGTTTCTTGACTAGCAAATCACCCTAAATAAGTCATTGTTTTCGCATAATGGGCCAGTTTAAGGTCCTTTCCGATTGTTCTAACCAGTTTCGAGCGGCAATGGAAGAGGAATAAATATATTATTAGAGGGCAGGATGAACCATGGCAGAGGGGGCTAGGAAACTGCCAGGTGAGATTCATCCAAACCCTCACAATCGAATTTGTAAATATACATCGACACATATTTTGGATAAATGAGTCCCCAATCATTATTTTCCCGGCTGCCCTGAAGTTATTTTAAGACTTTGAATAATAATAAAATGTGGCGCCATGGGTATTTCGTATTATTTGGACGACTTTTACATGCCTTTTGAAGGGTGGATCAAACTTCGATTTTGATTATGTTCCTGCAATAGCGATTTCCACAGGTAAATTTAGAAGGTTGCCTAACTCGGCAATTGAGCAACTTTGTTAAGATTTGTATTCTGTAAGATGCCATTCTTGATGGTCTATTATGCCTGAATTGAAAGAACTCCACAAACGATTCCTAAAGGAACAGCGTTATTCAACGCGATTATCCCGAGATACCTTGCGGGGATACGAACAGAGCTTTTTTTTGTTATGCCAGGTCATGGCCGGCATATCCATGAAAGATGTTACTCCTGCAACATTGACTGAGTTTTTTCGGCGTCTTGAAACGCGAACAAGAATGGTCGGGCGGGGGATTAAAAAAGTGGGCGTGAGAAAATCCACTATTGCCACATATAGGAGCAAATTGAACAGATTCTTCAAGTGGCTGGAAAATCATAAGCATATTAAGACAAATCCCTTGACACTCATGGACTATCCTGATGTGCAGTATGAAGACCGGAAATATCTTACTCGGCAAGAAATTGAAAAGGTGTTCGGGGCCCTGGCCATGAGCGCCATGTTTTTCGACAATTTCCTCCAGAAGCGCAATATTGCCATTTTTTCCACATTTCTTTACACAGGGTTGCGGAAAGGGGAGTTGCTTAATCTTAAAGTAATGGATGTCGATCTGCAGCGTCGAGAATTAACCGTCCGCGCTGAGACTTCTAAATCTCGTCTTCGCAGAATAATCCCAATTTCCTTAGAACTTTCAAAGATCCTCCGTGAATATTTTATCGAGAGATATCAAAGAAAACTGGCAACACCATTCTTGTTTGTTTCCTCTAATTATGATGGGGGACTGACAGCCAATGGATTGAAGCACCTAGTGGAAACCATCCGCAAATCCTCCCGGGTAAATTTTCATTTGCACCAGCTTAGGCATACCTTTGCAGTCAATCTGCTTAACAATGGGAGTGACATAGCCAAACTTAAACAGCTATTGGGGCATCGCGATATCCGCATGACCGCGACCTATTTGCGTTGTCTCCCGACAACCGCAATGCGAGGAGATGTGGAGACACTTACACTTGATAATTTAGTGTAATGATAGTGAGTGCGACTCCCCGGTTCAATTCCGGTCATCGGCTCCGGGGATAAGCATTCCGACGATCTTGCAGTATTGCGTTATGCTAGAATGCCAATTTTAGGCGGACATTATCCTACGGGGTGCAATATGTGATGGTGTGAAACAAGTAATTTGACATTAATAATATGATTTATTATCATACTAATCTATAATAATGGTAGAGTAATATAATCTCTGTACAGATGAACCTAAAGACAAAACAAATAGCATAAAGTGAAGATAGAAAATGAAGGAAAGGTATATGAATAATAAAGAAGCAATATTGTTGTTTTCGGGAGGAAGAGACTCTTTTCTTGCAGGATGCTATCTGATGGAGGAAAAATATAAAATTTACATGGTAACCTTTGAAAATGGTGTCGGTTTAGGTGCCCACAACGCTGAGCACGGGGCAAAGAGAATTATAAAGCGATATGGAAAGAATAGGGCAGAGTTTTTAGGTGTACACTCTGTTGCTGGAATATGGCGAGAGTTTATTTTGCCTTATTTTAATCTGAAACCAAGCGAAATATCAAAAGAGTATGGCGAACTAACCATTTCCCAGTTTCATTGTTTAACTTGTAGATCAGCAATGTATATTTGGTCGGCCATAAAAGCAAAGCAGATGGGAATAAAGTATATTGCTGATGGGGCTCGCAAAGATCAGGGTTTTGTAATAGAATTACCTAATATGATTGAGGGATTTAAAAAAATGTTCTTAGAATATTCAATAGAATTATTGTTGCCGGTATGGGACCTAGATTCAGATTGGGAAAGGAAAAATCTTTTACTATTAAGAGGATTTATTCCTAAAACACTAGAGCCTCAATGTTTAATTGGTGTTTCTTTGCCAGACGGAATAATGCCCGATAAAGAAATTCAAAAGGCTGTAAGAAAATATTTCGACAAAATTGTATTGCCTCGGGGGCGAAAATTAATTACTACCCAACCAAAGGCTTTTCTAAATCAAGGAGGAATTCTATGACCACTGCAAAAATAAAAGTCCCGGACGAACGAAGCAAGAAATTTATCTTCATTCCATTTTGTTTAATCTGTCAGGCTTTTCAAGCTCAAGGTATTGTTAGATATGGTTGGCGAGCCGTGATCAAACCAATAATTGAGGAAATATTACAGCATGATTTAAATTTGATTCAAATGCCATGTCCCGAAAGCCAACTTGGTGGATACGTAAGCGGTCTTAAAAGAGGACCGAATGGGATAGAACAATATGACACGCCCGAATTTAGAGAAATTTGTCATCGATTGGCTTCAGAAATGGCATTAATGATTAGAGGCCTTTTAGCAAGCGGCTATGAAATAGTGGCAATCTTGGGGATAGAGTATTCACCTTCATGCTCAATTAAAATCCAGTATTCATCAAGGGGGGCATTCCATCGTCCCGGTCTTTATATCGAAGCTTTAAGAAACCAGTTAGCCAATGAAAAAATAGACATACCTTTTTTGGGAATAAACCGAAGGGGAATGAAGAAATCCTTGAATGAATTAAGGCAATTACTCGGTCAATAAATAATTCTGTTTTATTCTAAGTGACTGACCGCACAATTAATATGTGTTGGTCGAGACTCTTATCCTTTAGGGATCTAAATTAGTTTATTCTTCTGATAATTTGTATTTGATTAGTATTGATAGAAATCTCCGATGAATTATCAGTCTCATGGCTGGATTACCGTTTTAGAGTGTGGAAAGGCTTTCTGCGGCGATTTACCCGGATGACCGCGACATATTTGCGTTATATCCCGACATCTGCAATGCGTGGAGACGTTGAGACGCTCACCCTTGAAAACCTCATTTAGAAATGATAAAGTCTCTGAGTCGCATCTTACCAACCAAATACTTCAATCATTGCAGTATTTTTTAATCGCTTTTTCCTCTCCCTATATTGTAGAGAACAGGTCCACCGGCTCCCTTTTATAAAAAATGGCAAATGATGATTTCACTCAATAGATAAGCCCATTTTTTCATTTTTGGTCTCGGTTGATTTGATGGTAAGGAGTAGGTCGGCGGTTCAAATCCGCCCAACGGCTCCAGAAAAATACTGCAGAGGTTTCGCGGTATTTACAATTTAATCAACTTATTACTATGGAACTTTCATCGGCTCTTAATGATTTTTGTAATTATTCAAATTATGTTCGGGGATATTCAAAGAAAACCATTGATCGCTATCGGGCCACTGTAACACACCTGCAAAGACATATTCAGGCTCAGGAGGTTGGGGACTGTAGCGAATTTAAGGTTAGAGAGTTTTTTTATTATGGCAGGCAGGAAAAACATTGGGCCCCGACGACGTTTATTACTTATCTGAATTCCCTTGCGGTCTTCTTTCGCTGGTGTGTAGGCCAGGGTTACCTAACATCAAATCCAACCACGGATATTGAAATGCCCAGGAAGGCAAAAAAGCTTCCGTCCAGGTTGACCAAGCAAGAGGCACTGCATCTATTGGATGTTGTCAGCAATTATCCTTTCCCCCATGCTTTTCAACGATATCGGAATTATGCTATCCTGGCGACCTTCATCTTAGCCGGTTTGAGAAAAAGTGAATTGCTTCAATTGAAAATGCCGGATGTTGACTTGGCTAATATGGCAATATTTGTTCACCAAGGCAAAGGAAATAAAGATCGGATCATTCCCATTGGCCCCACTCTGGGCAGAATATTGAACCGCTATCGCGAGCAGCGCATTCGTCTTAATAAGGCCTGTTCAGCATTCTTTGTTTCAATGCACCGGGATATGGGTTTCACTGAAGCGGGCTTGAAGCGGCTCGTGGATTTCTTGAAAGACAAATCGGGCATCCAGTTTAGCATTCACAAGCTCCGACATACTTTCGCTACCATTATGCTGGAGGGCGGCTGTGACATTTTTTCGCTTTCCAAGATTCTCGGACATAGTGATATCAAGACGACGACCATATACCTCGCTGCAAGTCCGGAGCACCTGCGGGCGCAGATGCTTAAACATCCCTTTGACGCCTTTTAGAAGTAAGAAGAGGCGAGTGAAATCTTAAATTTGCCGGATCTGGTACAAAAATGCGGAAATTTGGCTTATATGGGATCTCCGGCTAAAATACTGGCGAAGCGTTATAAATATCATTATACTAAGGCAACAATTCCTTAGTGAATTTTATTATTAAATGGGAGCGTTATTATGAGTGGTCAATTTCCCAGAGGTTCTGAATGGCGTAAATGGGATTTGCATATCCACACCCCTCAGTCCATTGTTCAACAATATGGTGGAGATACGCCCGAAATCTGGAATCAATTTGTCGCAAAGATTTCTTCGCTCCCATCTGAAGTTAAGGTTCTCGGTATTTGTGATTATTTGTTTATTGATGGATATGAGAAACTCAAAGCACGCAAAAGCGAATTTCCCAATATTGCCCTTCTCATACCAAACATAGAATTTCGTCTTGATACTTTCGCCGGTACAACAAACTCTAAACGTCGTCACAACTTCCATGTTCTTTTCGATACCTCTGTGTCTATCCCTGACATCCGCGAACAGCTTTTGAATTGTCTATCGAAAGGATATCACATTACTGACAAGAGTGAGTGGCAGCAGACGCCGACAGTAAGGTCTCTTAGCGATCTAGGCAGGCAAATAAAGCAACAGGCTCCGGAAGGAAATCCGGTCCGTAATAAGACTGATTTGCAGGTAGGGTTCGACAATATTACCTACAGCAGGGAGGATATTATGAAGTGCCTAGAGGGAAAGTCCTGCTTTCGCGGAAAGTACGTTACGGCTATTGGCTTTTCGGAGTGGGATCAGGCGCGATGGGATCAATCCGCTGCGGAGAAAAGAGACCTGATCAACCGCAGCCATTTTGCGATGACGTGCGTCAATGACCCGGCGAAGATTGCAGAGCATCGAATCGACCTTAAGAATAATAATCTCAATCCACTGATCTTGCATGGTTCAGACGCGCACAGACTTGAAGATGTGGGCACAACGCTTCAATGGATTAAGGCAGATCCCACTTTTGCCGGGCTTAAGCAGGTAATGAATGAGCCAGAAGAGCGAGTTTTTATTGGTGACGCTCCTCCAAATTTCAAGGCGGATCACAAAGTTATTCAACGTATCATCATACGCGACTCCAAAAACTGGTTTCCAAATAACTTTGAATTGCCACTTAATCGCGACCTCGTGACTATTATCGGTGGGCGTGGTTCTGGCAAATCCGCTCTTGCCGAGGCCATAGCGTATGGAGCTGGAAGTAGCGATCCGCACTCGGACGCATTTCTACGGAAAGCCGATAGACACCAAGAATCAATTAGCGGTGCCACTATCACCACTGATTGGGCTGATGGCACCACGACTACGTTTGAAGTGGGGAAACTGAAGGATGATGCAGGTCTCGTTAGGTATTTGCCGCAAGGTGCCGTAGAAGAGCTATGTGCTCCGGAGCACAGTGGTGAATTGCAGCGGCAAATTGAGAACGTGATTTTTCAAGCCCTGGATGAGACTGAACGTTTAGGCGCATCGAATTTCAAGGAACTGCAGTCAAAAGCGCTTCGGCAGTTTACAAATGAGAAGCGACAGTTGAGCAAGAAAATCTCTGAGGCCAATGCTAGACTATCGGGTATTATTTGGACAATCGAAGGCAAGGGTAAGAAGCAGGAAGATTTAAAACAGCGCCAAGAGGAATTGAAGCGACTCAGGAAATCTCTGCCGAAATTGCCCGAGGAAGACCAGAAGGCGCAGGATGAGTTAGCGACTCTGGAGGAGCAAAAGAGACGGCTTGAAGAAGCCATTGCGACAAGACAGGGAACTATCAATGTTGTGGACGAGGTGCAGGCTCAAGTTGAGTCATTCGGACACAGCATTACGGAGTTTGAAGAAGAAATTGGGAAGCTACTCAGCGCTGCCGAAATCCCACTGTCCGATGAATTCAAAGTGAATCTGAATCGAACCGGTATTGCTAAGATACTGAACGAACGAGCCACTGCACTCAAGGGTGAGATAGATACAATTAGGTCAGGTGAAAAGGAACCAGTCGGCATTCTCTGCGGAATTAGTACGGAGGCGATGTTTGCTAATAATCTCAAAGAGCTCGGTGATACCATAAATCGAAAAAGCAAGGAAACTCGAGCGTATGAAACTCAGAAACTCAAATATCAGCAGCAAAAGAAAGTGATTCAGGAAACTGAAACCGCTGTTAAGGCTATTAAACTCGAGCTTGAGAACATAGATTCGGTGCTTTTGCCTGAGCAGAAGCATCTTGAAGAGGAGCGTCTAAAACATTACTGTGATTATTTTGAAATCCTCCAGCGCGAGAAGACCAAAATAGAGGCGCTTTACACTCCGCTGCAGGCGTCATTGCTCGCGGGCTCTGAGACTAAGAAACGTCTGGTCTTTGAGGCAAAGATCCACTATCGAATCAAAGAACATTGTGATGTTGGGCTAAACATATTGGACCGAACTCGCAGAGGCAATTTTCGTGAGTTGCGGGCATTGGGGAAAGCATTGGATACTGCTTGGGAGGAGTGTATGAAGCTATCAATAAATGAAGCGAGTACCAAGGCTCGCTTGGCATCCCTTGAAGGCCAATTCCGCGAGTGTGAAGGGCAACCGATCGACGTAGTGCAGCAATTAAAAGAGGGTCTTACAATTCAGCATTACTACAATTGGCTCTATGATCCAGAATATTTCGAGGTTGTGTCATCGCTTAAGTTTGACGGAGTTGACTTATATCTTTTGTCCCCAGGCCAAAAGGGCATCATTCTAATGATGCTCTATCTGGCCATTGACAAAGATGACTGCCGTCCCTTGATAATCGACCAACCTGAAGAGAACCTAGACAATCTGTCCGTGTACAGTGATTTGATGCAGTACTTTCGTGAGCGAAAAGTATATAGGCAAATAATAATGGTGACACATAATCCCAACTTGGTCGTGAATACGGATGCGGAGCAGGTAATTATTGCCAATTATCATGGCGAACGGCAACCGCGGCTACAGTATACTTCAGGCTCACTTGAGAATCAGGCGGAAAAGCTACCCAATGTGCCAGTTGAGGACTTGGAAGACGGAATTCTAGAACAGGTCTGTGACATTCTTGAGGGCGGCAAAACTGCCTTTGGAAATCGAAATCGAAAGTATCAATTGTCGGAGAAGGTGAGAATAGCCTAAGTGTGCATAAAGGCAAATAGGCTTTTCTAACGAACTTAGCAACTATATGTACTTAACAAAAACTGATTTCATTGAATATTTGCAGTGCTCCAAGTGCTTGTGGCTCAAAAAGAAACGACCCGACCTTTATATTGCCCCGGTGCCAACGGACTTTGAGGAAAGTAAGATTGAAGAGGGTCAAGAAGTAGAGCTTTTGGCCCATTCTTTATTCCCAAATGGCACCCTTGTGAGCAGCGAATTGGAGCAATCTTTGTTGGAAACCAAAAGACTAATTGACAGTCACACTTCCCCGATATTTCAAGCCACTACGGTTTCCAATAACAACTGCCTCGCGAGGATTGATATACTCCGCTTCAATGCTGATACTGACAAGTGGGATATTTATGAAGTCAAGTCTTCGACCGAGGTAAAAACTGACAGATCTCACAACCACATAAAGGATGTCACCTTTCAAAAACTTGTGCTGGAGCAATCCGGAGTTTCTGTAGATCGAACGTTCATAGTGCACCTCAATAAGGAATATAGGAGGGCGGGGAAACTGAACGTTAAGGAACTCCTTAAAATACATGATGTGTCAGAGGATGTACAGAAGGCCGCTGACAACACTGCCGCCGAAATGCTGGAGGCTTTAACTTTGTTGAATAAGGACCAGATCGACCTGGTCTTTTGTGACTGTCTCTATTTGACTAGAGGGAATCACTGTTCGAGTTTTGGTGTTTTCAACCCGGACGTGCCGGATTATTCCGTACATGATATCCTTAGAATTCGTCCGGAGAAAATTAAGACTATTATCCAGTCCGGAATTGTAAAGATAGAAGATGTGTCGGACAGCTTCAAATTGACGGATATACAAAATAATCAAGTGCAAGTGGCTAGATCGCAAAAGCCACAAATTGACCATGACGCAATTAAGAAACTTCTGGATTCGCTGTCCTATCCCCTATACTTCCTCGATTATGAAACCTACTGCGCCGCTATTCCCATTCTTGATGGGTATGGGCCTTATCAGCATATTCCGTTTCAGGTGTCGATTCATAAACTTCATAAAGACGGAACACTTCAGCATTACGAATATCTCGGCACAAGCATTGCTGATGTTCCGGGCAATCTTTTGGAATACTTGAAAGGCATTGATTGCAGCGGCGGAAAAGTTGTTTCCTGGCACGCTTCATTCGAAAATACGAGAAACAAAGAGATGGCTGAATTGAATCCGCTTCACGCCCAAATGCTCCTAGATCTCAATGCGCGGACTTTTGATTTGGAGACAGTGTTTAAGGAGTCCTATTTGCACCCTGGATTCAAAGGCGGAACTTCAATTAAGAAAGTATTGCCCGCGCTCTTACCCCAATTTTCCTACAAAGACCTATCTATCCAAGGAGGCACCGAAGCTATGGAAAACTGGCGGAAGCTAATATTCGATGACTTAGATGAATCTCAAAAGGAAAGTATTAAAAAGGCGTTATTGGACTATTGCTGTATGGATACATTAGCAATGGTTGAAATATTTAGACACCTTCAGGCGTATGTGTCTTAACTAGATTGATCGGATAATTGATTTTGAGGGCGGAACGGAACTTGGCAGGGGGCCAGGAAACTGCCAGTATTGTATAACCGCGACTTAGGGTGACTAGTTTAATTCCTCCAGTGACGCAATCTCAGATACTTTAATCGCTCACCAATAATGCTTGTGCGAAGCGATGCATGCACCGAGTGGAGCATGATTACTAAAAAGCAACATATTATAATAGTCGTTAAATTTGTATCAAATCAAATAATGCAGACTTCGCGCTTGACTCATGTATTAGAAGTACTATATTAAAACCAAGAGGTCTAAGTTATCTTCTGAGCAAGAAATACGTGGGTATACTTGCTAAATAATGGATCTTTAAATATAAAGGGTCTCATCATCTGTGTCAGCGCCGGTTAAATTGCAATGTCCGGAGCTTGAATGATGAGACCCATTTTTAATTTCGAATTATATTTAGGCCCTAATAATGACATTATTACTCAATTGATATTTCTCGATACAATTGCAATTAAATGATCGTCAATCATCAAATAAAAGTTAAGGGAGTTTTTGAGAATTCATCAATTATTTTATGGTCCCAGGGAAAATTATTAAAATTCAATCATTTCTTGTCAAAGGCCGTATAACTAGGTGCAATGTCCGGAAGGCGCCATAACCCTGGTTAGTTGGCGGCAAAACTGCCAACGGAAAGGAGTGGCGATGGATCCGATGGAAATTATCGAAGGGATCCTGGACACAGCGGAGGAGATGGCAGAGAATCTCACCGGATTGTCCACCGACGACGAAGAAGATGATGAGGAAGATTGATTTTGAATAACGGGTCAATCAAGCCCTGCTTTAAAAAGCGGGGCTTTTTGCTTATGGAAAAACCATGAATAAAATGGGGTTATCAACTAACTTAGTTAAATTACTGGTATTGGTAAGGCACGATGTCAGGATACAATTCTCCAAGTATTTTATTTATTGGGATGTAATTTTATAAAACTCGACTACCTGAAAAAATTAGGATTGAAGACAAGACACAATGCTATCTTGGAGATTATCAGGCTTACTTGAAATTTTTGTTTAGAAATGTTAATTTTCGTTAGTCGCATCTTACCAACCAAATACTTCAATCATTGCAGTATTATTCAGTCGCTTTTCCCCCCGCCAAAATATGTAGAGAACAGGTCCATCGGCTCCCTATTATAAAAAATGGCAAACGATGATTTCACTCAATAGATAAGCCCATTATTTCATTTTTGGTTTCGGTTGATTTGATGGTAATGAATGGGTCCCCGGCAAAATGGTGAAAAATGGCTAATCTTAGCCGAAAAATGACGAGAAATGCCCTCAAATGGGCCTATTCCATACCGGAATAGGTCACGGGCTTCTCAAAAATCATCGTATACAATGCGCCGTTGTAGCTCAGCTGGTAGAGCAACTCCATGGTGGGCCGCACAAAGTCCTGCCCACGATCGGTGAAACCCGGTCGCGAATCCTGAATAACGGTTAAAGCCCCGCGACCGCGGGGTCAGACCGTCCCCGCCATTTGGCGGGGCGAACGACTGACAAGGGGAGCCAAAGCCCAAACGGGAAGGCTTAATATACAGTCTAGCCCGCTAATAGGTCCCAAAAAGGGGCTGAAATAGCGGTGGAAGCGAAGGAGTAGGTCGGCGGTTCAAATCCGCCCAACGGCTCCATGAAAAAGTACTGCAACGAAATTGCGGTATTTTTTTAATTAAGCAATTCCTATGGACATCATCACCGCTCTCAATAATTTTTGCGATTATTCGAAATATATGCTCGGATACTCGCCGGACACCATCAAGCGCTACCACTTGACTGTGCGGCTGCTTTTAAGACACCTTAATGTGCAGGTGGTCGAAGATTGCACCGATTCCAAGGTGAGAGAGTTCTTCTTTCACGGCAGGCAGGAAAGACATTGGGCACCAAACTCTTTCATTACCTATCACAAATCTCTTGCCGTGTTCTTTCGGTGGTGTGTTCGCCAGGGATATCTGCAATCGAACCCAACGGACGATATGGAAATGCCAAAGACTGAGAAAAAATTACCCTCAAAGCTGAAGAAACAAGAGGTACTCCGTCTTCTGGAGATTGCGCAAAATTACCCTTACCCATATACCTTCCAGCGATTCCGAAACCACGCCATTTTCGCAACTTTTGTCTATGCAGGATTGAGAAAAAAAGAGCTCCTCAATTTGAAGATGGTAGACGTCGACATAATGAATCAATCAATCTTCATTCGACAGGGCAAGGGCAGCAAGGATCGGGTCGTGCCAATGAGCCCGACCCTATCAGGTATTCTACGGAGGTACATTGAGCAACGAAACCGTCTCAAGAAAACTTGCCCGGAATTTTTCACCTCATTGAACCGAAATATGGGGTTTACCGAAACGGGGATGAAGAGACTTGTTGAGTTCATGAAGAAAGTATCCGGCATTCGGTTTAGCGTCCACAAGCTTAGACACACATTCGCAACGCTCATGCTCGAAGGAGGGTGTGATATATTCTCACTTTCCAAGATGTTAGGACACAGCGACATTAAAACCACGACAATCTACCTAGCCGCTAGTACTGAACATTTGCGCTCACAGATGCTCAAGCACCCGCTGAACGATTTTAGGTAATTTAGAGAGACCGCCGGTTTTTTGGATCATAGGATTTTCTTGCACCGATACAGGACAGAATTTTGGTCTGATTTGAAAGCCCCATTTGGATAATCAGACTTTTCCACAGCAAATTGCCGGAGTAGGCAATTGATAACAATTGATATGTCGCCATATCCTTCCTTTTACTGATAAATTAATAATCAGGAGGGTATAATTATGGCAAAAATTGTCCATTCAACAGAGATTCCGAATGACATTAGGCACGTCAGAAAGAGCAGGCATTTGGTAATTAAGGAAGTTGCCAAACTGATGGGGCAGAAATCCGCTTCCCATATCGCCCATTGGGAGAAAGGCCGTAAGCTACCATCTTTAATAAATCTTTTCAAACTTGCTGCGGTTTTGGGTATTCAGCCCCAATTTCTATTCCAAAACCTTTATAGGGAAATTCGTAAAGAAATTCATGATGCCAAAGTCAAATATGACATTTTTGAACAATATGATTAATTTTGGCCAATAGCGTCATTTCCAATCGAAAATAATATTACAGATATTCTCGTCCTCTATCTTTCTATCAACAATATATGATAACTTTATGTTATTTGGCGGCCTGGTCAAGTTTTAATATTTAATGGGGAACAAAAGGAAAAACTTTCTTTATATGTCTGTTTCTAATATCAAATAAGGGATCATTCTTGCAGTGAGAATAATAATTGTCGATAGCCTGCCTGGCCACGGCGCTATCGCCCGCTTTTGCATATCCTATAAATAAATAATAAAAACCGTCACAACTCGTCGAATCAAGCCTTATTAACAATCTGGCATAACCAATTATTGAGTCGGGAGTGTTGTAAACATCATAAATTGTCAGCAACTCTTTTATCAACTCTCTATTATCATAACCCGATAGCCTTCGTCCCATCTGAAGTGTCTCAATGGCGCGTTCCAGGTCGTGCCGCTTCAACAATATTCGTGAGCGATATATATACAATTGAGGCATATAGCGACTGTTTTGAATCGCGGAATCGACTGCCGCCAGGGCTGAATCATAATTGCCCTCGTTGTAGTATAAAATAACCTTTATTGTCATGTATTCAGTTGAGTACGGATCCGGCGTCAAATTATTTACAATCTCCCGTGCCTTACCCAAATTTCCGCGTTCAATGTCAGCAAGTGCTAATCTGATATTTGACCTGTCCGGATAGTATTCACTAAGCAGGGTGCGAATGGAATCGGCCGTTTTTGAGTCTCCCTTCGCGGCATAATAATTACCCAATATTCCCAGGCTCTGGAGCGATTTTCCCTTGTCGAGATTTATTATGTAATTGAGATATCTGATAGAGCGATTGGTATTAAGATTGGCAAAAAGATAGGAACCTGATGATACGAGCATAATCACCACCATAACCGGTATGAAATTGAAGATCATTCCAAAACTCTTCTCCCTCATGGACAATATGAACAGAAGGGTCATCCCAAACGCTGACAATGAAAAGAGATCCCAGTCACGCGGCATCGTCAATTTCGGGTCCACAAATAGAACGAAAGCCAAAGAACCTGCCGAAACAAGAGCAAGAAAGACAATACGCTTATCAATCCTCAGTTTTTCCCGACTTTCAAAGCCGCTAAAAGCCAAAAAAGGGATCAACGGTGACAACAGAAGCAATTGATTCATTATATCAGTCAAATGCGAGGGGGAAAGCAGAGTATATTTTGGATCGGACTGGAAACCCGTCCAAAGAGGCATAAATATCCCTCGAAATGCCAGGTCATTTCTGTATTTCGCCATAAACAAAATTGCCCCGGCGGATGCAATGGCAGCTGCAGATATTAGGATAATCTTCTTATAATTCTCAAATAATTTTCGACCGCGGCCTTGATAAAAAACCATAAATAGAAAGGCGGGGACAAAAGCCATCATCTGGAAGTGGAGTAAAATGCCCATAAATAGAAATAAAACCGCAACGGAGAGATTTCTGCCCAAAGAAAGGTACTTCAGAGAAAAATAAATGAAGCCCGCCAGACAGGGATATAGTAATGAGTAATTTTCGACATAACCAAAAAATAGTAACAAAGAACCGGATAATAGTAATGTGCTGAATGTAATAAATCGCACCAGGTTTGTAGTACTGCCGATCTGAGCTATGAGAAAGTAGAACCAGATTGATACGGCACCTGCTATATATGAAATCAATCGGTAGGATATCAGGGCGTTCTGCATATCTTTTATGCCCAGCAGACTCTGGACCGCCCCCAGCACCATCCATGTACCCTTTTCCGTCCATTTTAAAAATGTACTGCCTTTTTGACCAAGATTGCCGAGATTTTGGTACCCGTCTCCCAAAAAATGGGTTGACTGACTGAATATTACGAATATGACCAGGGCTGATAGAATGAAAATCAGCCGATACCAAATTCTCCATTTCGCATAGAAAAAGGTCTGACAAAATGTATTTACCAAATTTCGTCCCAGTCTGGCGCCCAATTCGGACAGCGCCACTAGCAACGATATGACCATCAAGGCAAATGCGGTAAGCGCTATCCAATGAGGCACAAAAATCAAATGATCAAAACCCCAGGTTCTTGTATCAGGCCAAATGAAGGGTATGATTTTTATTGCAACCAGAACCAAAAGAATTATGAACAGGATCAGAGAGATATTTTTGTCTTTTTTCATTATACTGCGTCTGCTGCCAATTGTAAAATATAAAAAATATCGCTTTGAACACCAATAGAAATTCTTTCAAAAGAAGCCCGGGGAGTTAAGATCTCCCCGGACTTGTTAAACGGATATCATGCATGTCCGCAAATCGGAGCTGGGCCACTTTTGTATAGATAATTTGTTAGGGAAAATAGATCAAGCATATTGACGACCCCATTATTATTTGGGTCAGTGGACGCAATGCAACTGGGGGCATCCCCGCCATGATAAATAAAATCCGTTATAGACGATATATCAATAATATTAACGGCCTCGTCTCCGTTGGCATCCCCTGGCTCTTTCAATATAAGCGACTATTGCGGGCCAAAGCCTCCTGAAATCCGACATTTGCAGCAAAATGCAATTTCAGCCGTACGGATTGGTAGAAGGCCCGCAAGATGCCTTCATTGATTAACCAATTCTAGCCAGCAGGGATTTTGGTTGTCCCGCCTCAGTTTCTTTATCAAAATCTTCACAACGAAATTCGTAAAGAAATTCATGATGCCAAAGTCAAATATGACACTTTTGAACAATATAATTAATTTTGGCACACTGGGCGAGGCCCATTTCGATAGATATAATCAATTAGGTATGTAATATCGATGAGATCAATTTTCCCGGAGCTGTTAACATCCCCGCTGCCCGGGTCGGCCATCGAATCATGCCGAAAGAGATACTTAATCAGATTGGAGATATCCAATATATTGGCCCTGTTATCCAGGTTGACATCCCCGCAGGTATATAATGTCTTGCCGGCATCAAAAATGGCCAGTCCTCGATAATCGAGCGAATAAATATAGCGACTTCCGACAATGGCCGCATCCAGTCCCATATTACCGTTGGAATTTATCTCACTGGCCAGTTTGATATCGGCCGGGTCGGATATATCCAGAACCTTGATCTCCCGGCCGTTACAGCCGGTGTTGCCGATTAAGGCATATTTCCCTTGAAGTCGTATCTTAAAAGGCTCATCACAGATACTTCTAAAGAAACTTAGGAGATAAGGATGATTCGGGTCGCTGAAATCGATCGCCGTCACCCCTAAAGTCTCAGTCGCCAAATAGGCGATTCGATTCCTGACTTTGATATCGGTGATATACTCCTGATCTGTGAATCGCCCCAGACCCACCGGATGCGTCGGATCTTTGATATTCACCACCTGCATCCCCGAAAAATCACCAATGCAGGCCAGAGTGTCTTCAATATCGATCGACATCGCCTCCTGCCCGCCGAAATAGATGTCGTTATAATGTCCCACAATATGAATATTGCGGGGATCGGAAATATCCAGAATTTTGAGTCCCGCCGAATCATCGGCAACATAAGCCAGGTTTTCTCTTGTGACAATATCATTGGCCTTGCCGGGCATATAAAAATCCGGAATCGGCTTGAGGTCCCGGGGATTCGAAATATCCGTTATCTGAATGCGAAAATCCTGGCTCGCTTTATAGGCATAATTCCCATCAATATCAAAGGCATAAACGTCCTGGGTTATATTGTCATAATCCAATACAATAGGCTTGGTCGGATCAGTCACGTCCAAAGAAACGAGGCCGGGGCCTTGAACAAAAACGTAAGCATAGTTGCCCCTGACCATCATTGTCGTCAAATCGAATATACTAATTGAGTTATCAGCAAAAAAGGAGAACCCGCCCAGAAATTGGGGATTCTCGGGATTGGAAATATCTCCAACCTGCATTCCCCGGCCATAATCAGCCGTGTAACAATACGGCCATTGCAGATCTAATCCTGTCGTGGCCCCGTATTTGGGTGACATAATGTATCCCAGAACCACCGGGTTGACCGAGTCGCTAAGATTAAGAACCGCGGTATTTCCATAAAAAGTGCTCATACACATAATGCTGTCGTAAATCTGTAAATCGTAGGGGCCATGATAGCCGATAAAACCTTGAAAATAATTGACGCAAACCGGAGTCGCCGGATTGGAAATATCGACCACCATTAAATCACCCTTATCTATATGACCATTCCAATCCGCCACATAAGCATATCTGCCACGGACATCAACGGCCCGAGGTTGATTCTTTGTGCCTATGCTTCCTATTCGTATTGGGCCTTGAGTGTAATCTTTCAAATTAAAGATGGTTAGGCTTGTTGAAGTGCCACCAATTCCAAAATCAACAACATATCCGGTGTCATTTCTTTTCACCATATTATAGGCATCATTTAGGTGGTAGCTTGATGATAAAACGGGGTCGCCCAATTGCGCAAGGTTAAGCACTTGTAAACCGCTGTCTCCTGCGCATAAATAGCCATGCCAGCCATCATATATCACATTCCAACCATGGAATCCCTTGCCATATTTGCTGACCAATCGGGGATTATTGGGCCTGCTGACATCCATTATGTAAAGCGCATACCCGCCTCCCTCACCCCACGCAGTCACAAAAAGCAAGGTATCATTATATAATTGAAGGTTCAAAATTGAAGTTTCAAAGTTATTCAGGGACAAAAGCCGGGGATGTGTCGGATCATATATATCGAATATCCCCAAACCCATAATAAAAGAAACATAAGCATATATCCCGTCCTTCACTTTGATGTCGGTCGGAACAGTCCACAGAGTGCCATTGACGAAGGCAGGATTGAACTCATACTCCTGGGGACGGTAAAAAGCGGGCGGCAGAGTCATAACCGTATCCTCCTGACCCGGCTCAAAGGGCATGAACAGTTTCTGATAAAGCCGTGAGCCGTCCATACTGTCTAATTTAAAAAATCGGGCCAGATAAGGATTTCGGTAATTATCCGGATCAGGGGTATCCTCCGCCTTTAGACTCCCCCCAAGAAGTAAGAGAACAAAAATGAAGAATACTCCCAGCCTTCGTCTTAATAGCATAGATTCAGCCGGCCTCCACCAGATTGAAGTAATCGCTGGCAATAATATATAATATCGGCATTTCTCATGCAAAAAGCAAGTCCTTTAGTATCTTTCGGGAAGGCCGCTTTTATTGCGGCTTTCCCCTTTTGGCATCAATTTATTTCAGAAGCAGCATTTTCTTTGTACTGCTGAAGTTGGCTGCCCTAATGCTGTAGAAATAAACTCCTGTAGCGGCATCCTTGCCCAACTGATTCTTGCCATCCCAAATCACTTCATGACGGCCCGCTTCTAAAAATCCATTGACTATCGTTGTCACTTTTTCGCCAAGAATATTTCGAATTTCGAGTATTACTAAAGATGGCTTCGGCAGATCGAAGGCAATAGTGGTCTGCATATTAAAGGGATTTGGCCTACATGGGTATAAGCTATAATCAAGAGGAAGCGCAGGCGAATCCTGAGCTGCCATTTTGGATCCTCCTCCGCAACTACAACCTTCCTGTGGCACAGTGACTGTCACCAATCCGGCCGTAGTGGAGGCAAAAAATGCAGTATCTGAAGTGGAATACACGAGGACTCCATTGCTGAAAGATGGATAAGTCTGGTATTGATGGCCAGGTTCTAATCCGCATGCCGGTTTGTAATAAATATCTGCAATCTTTGTATAATTGGATCCATTGGCAGCAATTGCTGCAAATGAGCTGTCCGAAGCAAGGCGGTAAGTCTGTGCTGATAATTTCGTAGCGCTTACTCCCGATATTGGTGTGACATAATCAATATATATATTATTCGCTGTACTCACATCCAAGGTAAACCCTGAAAGATCGAAATTATTCCGAATTCTGACTTCGCCTGCGATTCCTCCACAACCCGTTCCCGAACTGTTTGTTGCACTTGCCTCGCCAACATAAACCATTATTGAATCCATGTGAAGTGCAAGAAGACCGTTCGCCGAATTAATTACAATATTTCCGGTGGTATCAATAACTCTGTGCTTTGGTTTCCCGGGAATACTGTCAATGTAGCCAAATAGGATATCCTGCTGGCTATAGCTCGGGCTGTAGCTATCTGGTTGGAATTCAAGTGTGAGCTTGCAAAGGGAAGCATATGATTCGGATTCCGAATAATAATTATCATATTGTGCATTATGAACCAGGTGAACATGAACAGTGTCATCACCATTAATAGAACGTTCAAAATGCGCTGACGGGGAACTCATATCGGTAACGTAAGCATTTTTAAATCTTGTCGTCAGATAATTAACGACTATATTATCGGTNGTCATGCCGGCTGGGAATTGACTTTTGAGTTTAATTATTGCTTGCGCCGTCTTGTCGGATAAAGACACTATATTATCACTCGACGCATCGTGAAAATCTGTCAATATATCCGTATCAACACCGAGTTTTATCTCCCCGTCTACAAGTCCATATGGTGCCTTGAGCTGGCTGCACAAGGAATCCCGAGCCGGATGAACATAGCAGGAATCATCAAGAAATGCCACATCAGCGGTATATGATATACCCTGGTCATTCCAGTAAGTCACAGCCTTTGTGGTGAACTTTAAGTAATACAACTCCAAAGGATCCGGTGAATCAGGTGCCGCACCAATTAAATTTACCTTTATAGTGTCTTTATTATGAGAAAATTCGACGTCCTGCATTAGCCAAAGCGAGGTGTCGGCCACATAGCCAGTGTCAAATTGAATCAATGCGGTATCAAATATGATGAACTGATGCATGTTGTAGGTATTGAAGTTCGCTGAATAATAAACTGGAACGGTAACTTGCTTTTTCACGCCCCCAATTGCTACAACTGAGTCAATTTGGGTCGTGGCAATATAGTCCGCAGATCTTATGGCGCCATGGGTAAAATGAGACGTGCTGTTCACATATTTCCGTTCAGTTCCATTTGCAATGGGATATTCATAATAATTATCCATTAACCCGTAAAATCTGATCGGTATATCAGTATTCTCAGTCGTACATTTTAGATAGCATTTCAATTGGGCGTAACATACATATGACTCCGGTGTTGTAATGGAGGAACTGGTCGATAAAATTACTCTAAATGTAGTATCATTATACTTTATTAGTGAGACATTGTTGTTTTCAGGCCAATTGTCCGTAGGAATCACCTCTATTATATGGACTATTGACGTATCGACCGCAAATTGAAATTGAATCTCATCAACGTTTTCAATTTGGGCATAGTCCTGCAGCAGAAAATTGATATAGCCTATCGTGTCACCTGCGGTGCCGCTCACAAAAACTGTGTCCTTCTCGAATTTGAAAAGAAGCGACATACTTGGCGTATACTGAGGTGGATTATCACAAAATGCCGCCGCATTGATGATGAATATTGAGATTAATACTGATAATATCATGATTCTATATCTTGCCAATAACATGTTTCCTCCTGAATTAAACATTTTAAAATTATAAAATTGTAGCAACTAGGCACCAACTAGGGCGGGGGACGAGAATGTTTCGCAATATTGGTATTCATATTAATAGCATAATTCTGGCTCCAATTATATAAAATGCCACTGACAGATCTTGGCAGTCTGACTTTAAATAATTTCCGCTCGGTAATAGAATTTCAGTGGTTCGCCCGTCATATTGTCATAACTTGTTGCTGTAGATACGGATATGGGTTCGGTGAGAAAGATCGAGAACTTGAGGGACTTTAGGAAATATTTCGATACCAATTCTAGGAATAATGTTTGATCAACGCAGACCAAGGTAATCGATACACCCTGTCCTCGAATTATTTGGCTGCACCTTTACGGCAAGCACAGGATGCATTCTACATTTGAAAGGAATCATAGAAAAAGAGAGTGGGGCGGAATGTGACAGTGGGGGCTAGGTAACTGCCATGAATATCCGCCCTCACCCTCGAACCATAATATTAATATATCGGCTTCAGAATCAATTTGAGAAGCAGAAATATTGATCTACCATAAGGTAATTTGAGAACTTCTGCCGAAGAAATCGATGATTGTCAGACACTGATTTTGTGCCAGACTTCCCTTGCCTGTCTTTACCGATCTCAGCAAGAATTTTGGATGACATCGAAATCTTCTTGATTTCTGTGGCAGGGATGCCTATATTACTGAGACAAATTGGCTTTCAATCGATGGCCTTTGCGCCGTCCGAAAACCAAATCAACAGATAAATAATTTGTGAGGCGGCCGTGCCTTATAATTCAGAGGATTATCTTAGTTAATTCAATTTTTATATGAGCGATATTTTAAATGGCCTGAGATTATTGCGCTGGCTTTTTGGAGCTTCGGAGTTGGGCCCGACACTGTAACTGGTTGCATGCGGGCATGCCCCCAGAGAAGTAAAAATCTATTGTATGATTCTAAAGACACTTGTCCATGAGAAACTAATACATAAATGAGCTGCGCAGACGCAAATATTATATGGAGGGCGAAGGACCCTGCAGAAGATAGCCGTGAGGTGGTACTTACGTCGTTAGGAAGAGCTTATATCATTAAGAACCATATTGAATTGGAGCCATATATTTTCGTCCTGTCGACCGTCATTGAATATCCAAGGATCATATTGGCTGATAAATATGACCATAGGACAGATTTATATTGCGTCAAGGATCATGATATATGTGGCCTTAGCGGGTATTGGATCTGCATTGTCGCTAGATTTGGCGCGGGCGGCGATGGCGAGGTTCTGACCGCATACATTGGAGACAATGCGCCTACGGGTCATATAAAATGGCTCTTCCCGAAGAAAGAAATCTGAAATTCATATATGATAAGGAGCGGGATGTTTTTTATGCATCCATAGATCGTCCGCAGGCGGCGATTTGCGAAGATACCGAAGAAGGCGTCCTTATTCGTCGTGATCCAAGAACCAGAGCGATAGTGGGATTTACGATATATAATTACTCTCAAAAGAGACGGAGTGGAGTGCTGAAGAGTATTCCAAATTTCCGTGATGTCATTTTGCCTTCATTTTAAAACCCTTTGCCGCTTATCATGCAGACAGTCCTTCCTATTGTCCAATTAGCATGCCAAATCAAAGCGAGTGATCCGGAAAACTCTATCGATACATATTATATATGCATAGAGAGAAGGAGCCAAGTCCTTCTCTCCCTGGTAATTGGCGGAAAGATGGGTTTGATTTTCGCCGCCAATTAGAGGTTAGCCAGAAACTAGGGGATAGCCTTCCTCTGAAGTATTATAAGGACGTTTCCTGAATTGTCAAGTTCTTCTGCAAATGCGCCTTTTTCACAAATTAGAAAGGCCGGGCACTTGCCGGCAAATATAAAAAGAGAAGGCGGGCAACCTTCTCTCTTGCCCCTGGCGTTTGGGTTAATGTAAGGTACAAGGCTGTATGATCGCTTCCCTGCGCCGTGGTAGGACAATCTATCTTGTCTATCGGCATTTTATGCCAGGATTTCAGTTTGATCTGGGTTTTTTTATAAATTTATTTATTCTCTGCTACTCAACAGAGAAAAAGAAAGCTACACTTATTTTAAGCAGACCTGATCCAAAGAAATAATTTTCTTGACTGAAAATTGTTTTTTTGATAATTTATTATCAGCGCCCAGGCATGGCGTTTCAAATGATGCCTAATCATAGTCCCTCCCAGAAGGACGCCGTCCTTAAGGCGGCGTCTTTTATTTAAGCATTGTCTACTGTCTTTTTTGAAATCATTGAAGGTCTTATGTTTCAATGGCTTACAATAAATTTATGACATGGCCACATTTTTTTGACTCAAACTGCCAGATTTTGTCAGGGGAGCACCGTAATTTCAAAGGGTTATAGTTTAAGGGAAGGAGGCCCAAAATGCCCATCCAGCCGACAACGGTCACTATTGGTAGCTACTCGTTTCTCTGTCGGCCTTTGGCAAGTGCGAATTTCTCAGACCTTTCTGCTGTCTATATTATTTTGTGTGTTGGAATGCAGGGGAAATGGAACATCCTTGATGTCGGACAAACCGAGGAATTAGGTGAGCGTATCGATACTCACGAAAGACGGGATTGCTGGGAGAATCATTGTCGAGGGAAAAATATTTGGGTCGGGGTATACAAAATGTCGGGCGACCAATATACTGACGCTGATAGGCTTCACATTGAAAACTGGATCCGTTCAACTTATGGCCCATTTCCATGCGGAAAGCGATGATTTTAAAAGGGATTATAGATATTTAAGAAAATATTCCCGGGATCGATTCGGGTCAAATTAATTAGTTTTCAGGCGATTTCTAGGAAAAATTCCTTTGATTTCTCTAATTCGATTATGGCGCTGTAGAGCCTTTTTTCCAGATCCGAAAATCTCAGCCCCAGGGCCTTCCACAATTCAGGATTAAAATCAGAAACATAAAAATTGCCACTCTTGCCTATATCAAAGCCATGGCAGATAATGTCCGCAATATTGATAGATGCAACGAGGATATTTTGGTTTCGGCACTCCCGCGGACAATGATGGCGACCAATGACAAGGCAAATGCTTTCCGGAAAATTCCATTTTCTCGCCAAAGCTTCCCCGATTTTCTGATGGTCAACACCAAAATACTCGGCTTCCCCCTTTAGGTCAACAGCCGCGTCTTCGCCGACATAGAATTCGTCAAATCGGGCGGGGTTTGATTTTAGAAGGATAAACCGCCCGATATCATGCAGAAGCCCGCCCAAAAAGGCCTCGCTTTGCACTTCCCTGTCACGATGGGACAAAATTGCTTTGGCAATCACCCCGACACCCAAAGAATGCATCCAGAAGCCATTAATGCGGGAGGATTGATTAGCCACTTTCAAAATGCTCAACAATGACGTCCCCAGAAGCAGCTGCCTTATGGTATTCAGCCCCAGCATGGTGACCGCCTCTTCAACTGATATAACCTTACGCGAAAAGCCATAAAAGGGCGAGTTCACCAGTCGCAGAACCCTCGCGGTAAGCGACTGGTCCATCTCCACTATTCTGGCGATTTCATGACCCTGAACCTCGTCTTTTTTGAATAACTCCTGCAGATGCTGAATGACAATGGGGGGCGAGGGGAGTTCAATGGCATTGTCAACTATGATTCGCAAATCCGGCATAACTTTCCTCAAAAGCTCGTTATCGGCTACTGAATATAAAATTAGAGGGCATCTCCCGGATGATTCTTTTTATCATGGCTGACATTTGCTGTATTTCGTCATATTGAGCAACTAAGGCAAAAATTTTATCGATTTTGCGGTCTATTTTCTCAAAATCGATCTGAGCCGCTTCGGGATCCGCAAAACCATTCTTTTCCACTGCCTGCCCGGATTCGTCCTCCAATATTGAAATTTCCGCAATTTCAGCTTCCGCTAGGTCAGAAAGCAGGGCATTGGTGATGAATTCCCCTTTGCGGCCCAGGAGAATACCCAAACTGTCATAAATATTCTCCGCCAGACGCCTTCCTATGACAGTCTCGGCCAATCTGGTCTTCAATAACACAGGCATCAGGTTAGTCCTCATTTATTATCAGCGACCCATCGGACGCCAGATTCTTTTGTGAAATGCCCGGATATTCCTTTTCCAATTCGGTCATGACCTTGGACTGCCGGCCGATTATGCCTTTGAGTGTCGCATTTTCCTTTTGCAATTGCCGCTGCTGCAACCCCTGGCGGACCGCGATTGATAGCTCGAAATCATCCCAGGGTTTGGTGAAGAAACGGTATATTTCGCCCTTATTGATGGCATTCTTGAGGACCTCCACATCCTGCATCCCGGTCAGCATAATGCGTATAACATCCGGATAAAGGGTTTTCAATGCGCCGAGCAAATTGGTCCCAGACAGTCCCGGCATATTTTCATCGGTAATTATCAGATCTATTTCGTAAGCATTGAGCACTTCCAGAGCCTCATGACCAGAAGCAGCCCTGAATATTTCATATCCCCGGTTTTTCAACATTCTTTCCAGGGCCTTCAGGATAAGCGGCGAATCATCCACTAACAGTATTTTGAACTGGTTCATTTTCATTCCTTTCAATATCTTTCTGCCTGTAGACAGTAATGCCGCGGGAGATTGGCTCAAACTTGTCGATCTTCACTATTCGGGCGATCATTTCCGGAGATAAGCGGGCTCCTCGCGGCAAGACAAACATCCCGCTATTTGTGTATATATTTTCGGCCACCACCATATTCTTTTCCAAATTAATGGCCTTCACCACCTTAGTATCAGCAAGTTCCTTGTGATAGTACTGAGCGGCAATGTCCAAATCTATAAACCTTTTGACCAATTGAGGATCAAAGCTGGTTCCGGATTCGCGAACCAGATGAGCGGCAGAATCATTAAGAGTTTTTTTATCAGGGTAACCGCGCGCAAAGGCTTGATGATCAAAGGAATCCGCGATTCTTATTATTCGTGCGCCGAGCGGAATATCGTGACCCCGCAGAAAATCCGGATATCCCGAGCCATCGAAATTTTCATGATGGTGACGTATAATCAGGGCAATCTCCTCAAAACCGTTTATGGCAATTACACAGCTCTGTCCCTGAATGGGATGCCGGGTGACAATCTCCATTTCTGATTTGATGTATGTCCCCGGCGCCTTTTTGAGTAGCCCATCTGAATAGCTGATCTTTCCGATATCATGAAGGAAAGCTCCGACCACGATATCCTGAAACTCCTTTTTATTGAGACCCATGGATTGAATGATCTTCTTAACTAGGGAGGCCACCCGTTGAGAATGGCTGCCCACCTCCTTAAGGCGCAGTTCCAATATTGTGGAAAAGGCCTTTATTGTCTCCATGAAACTCCTTAATAATTCCTCATTCTGACTTTTGATCTCGGCCGTCTGCTTGGCGACTCGATCTTCCAATGTGCGATTCATATGGCGGAGCTCTTCATTCTGCCGATGCGTAATTTCATTCAGCCGCTTGTTGTCGGTTATCATATCATACAATTCAAGAGATTCATGAACGCGACTCAAAAGCAATTCGTCTTCCCATGGTTTGGTGATATAATATCTTATGGCGCCGCTGTTTATTGCGGATACGGTCGATTCTATATCAGCATATCCGGTCAGCAAAATGCGAATGGCGTCAGGCTGAATGTCTCGCGATTTTGTTAATAGTTCCACTCCCGACATGCCCGGCATCCGTTGATCCGATATAATCAAATTAACCTTACTGTTTTTGAGAAGAATAAGGGCGTCTGCGCCGTTAGTCGCCGTAAGAATGGTCAAATTCTGGCCTTTAAAAAGGCGCTGGAGGGCTCTCAGAATTCCTTCTTCATCGTCAACCAATAAAATAGTATATTTTGAAGTCTCGCTCACATTCGCTCCCTTCTAACTTTCATTAGGCCATTTCAGAACGCCAAGATCAGACACCCCGACAAAAGTCACAATTACTCCGGCTTTGTTCTTGAGCGGGGTGCATATTATATTACTGCCGGCATCATGACAGCCTACCTGCTGATTTTCGTCATTCAAAGCTGCTCGAATTATCGATAAAATAGACTCATCCAGAAAAGCGGAGGCATCTGAACCAGGGTATATGCGACTAATATCTATGAAATTGCTCAGGGATTCATTCATATATGCCACGGTGAAATTCATATCGATACCGAGGACACCAACCGGCAATAAGTCGAGAATTTTATGGGCGATTGCCAGGGCCCGGTTCTTTGATTCAAGGTCTTTGGTTCGCTGGCCTATAGCTGATTCCAAACCCGCTGTCAGTTCCTCCAGGGCCTTGTTTCTTTCCTGCAATTCCTGATACAACTTTGTGTTTTCCTGCTGCAGGTCAAGTTGCTCCAAGGCCCTTTTGACTGTGGTCATCAATTCCTGATCATTCCAGGGCTTGGGCATGAACTTATATACCTGGCCATCGTTAATGGCATCGACAATTGCCGTGGCGTCAGCAAAACCGCTTAAAATCAGCCTCATTGTCTCCGGAAACCTATCCTTAACCTTTTTTAGAAATTCAACCCCATTCATTCCCGGCATTCGATAATCTGAAATCACCAGATGGATATTTTCCCGGTCCAGAATTTTCAGGCCCTCTTCCCCGGATTCTGCTGTGAGAATTTGATAATCAGTGTCAATCATCAATCTCTTAAGAGATTTCAAAACATTAGGCTCGTCATCGACCAGCAGCACTGTATGCTTTTTCATTCAGCCCATTCTCCAAAGGCAAAGTGATAATAAACTCTGTTCCTTTGCCGGGTTCGCTTTCGACATCAATCCTGCCCTTATGCTTCTTTATAATATCGTATGTCAGACTCAATCCCAAACCGGTCCCTTTTCCAACCGCCTTGGTCGTGAAAAAGGCCTCAAATATTTTGGACAGATTTTCCTTGGGGATCCCGCAGCCATTATCCTTCACGGAAATAAAAATATTGCCCTGATCTGCCCAAGTCCTAATCTGTATTAAGCCACTTTCGCCAGTGATAGCCTGACCGGCATTTACCAGGAGATTCATTAAAACCTGGTTTAACTGATTGGGAATACAGTATAATTCCGGTATTTGACCGAATTGTCTCTCAACTTTACATTTATATTTTAGTTCATTCCATACTATATTTAGAGTACTTTCAATCCCTTCATTGATGTTGGCGTATTCATGCTCAGCCCTGTCAATGCGTGAAAACGACTTTAGATCAGCAACAATTTTCTTGACCCGCGCTGCCCCCTCCAGGGATTCATTAATGGCGCTGGCACAATCATCCAAAATTTCCGAAACCTGCTCGGCTTCTTCCTTATCAGCCGGGGCATAATTACTAAAGCTAGATTTGATCTTCAGGGCATATTTGGCCAGAGTGTTCAAGTTGGAGCTTATGTAACCGATTGGATTGTTGATTT
Source organism: Candidatus Zixiibacteriota bacterium (assembly GCA_900498245.1). Taxonomy (NCBI): domain Bacteria; kingdom Pseudomonadati; phylum Candidatus Zixiibacteriota; species Candidatus Zixiibacteriota bacterium. Next base: position 123,866 of record LS998015.1, on the reverse strand, counting down.
CATGCGCGACCCCGGCCGCTAAAGTGCCAATCGCTGCCAATTTCTCGGACTGAACCAGTTGCGAGCGGTTTCTTTGTAGTTCAGAAATGTCTCTGACAATAGCAATAGCGACCCACTTTCCTTTGAGCTTAATGGTAGAAACCGAGACTTCAACGGGCACGGCCAGGCCATTCTTACTAATCGCCTGTAATTCCGCAATTTCCAAAGCCCCAACCTCGGGGATTGAGCTTCTATCAATATCAATTCTGAATTTTTGCCAGTTGGGATCCTGATCGACTTTCAGCAATCTAAATAGATTCTGATCCACTGCTTCTTCATTTGAAAAGCCAAAAATGGATATTGCGGCCTTATTCCATAAACATATTTTGCCTTCATCGTCGATCATGATTATGCCGTCTTTGGCCGAATCAGTAATGATCCGAAATTTCTCTTCACTTTCGCGAAGAGCTTCCTCACCTTTTTTTCTCCCGCTGATATCTCTCATAATGCCGATAGCATGCCAGGCACCTTTGATATGCATTGCCGACATCGAGAGCTCTATCGGAATCTCATTGCCATCCTTTCTAACCGCCTCAAGCTCCAGGGTCTTGCCTACGGCATTACCCTGACCGGTTTGGACAAATGTAGCAAAGGCTTTTTCAAATGCTTCATGATGACGTTTCGGACCCAATAAATAATGAAGAGGCTTACCGATGGCTTCATCCGATTTATATCTCAGAATTTTCTCTGCGGCCGGATTCCAATATGAGATATTACCGGAATCATCCATAATTATAATGGCGTCCTGGGCCGAATCGGTCATCGCCCGCATGCGGGCTTCACTTTCAATCAGAGACTCCTGGATTCGTTTTCTTATTGTAATATCGTGACCGGAAATGATGAGCTGGGGCTTTCCTCCAATAGTTGCCGGCTTGGTGTTTAATTCCACCCAGAATAATTCACCGTTCTTCCTGCGGCAGCGCCAGGCCAGGGCCTGCAGCCGGCTGTCAGGGGAATTCTTCAGCCGAGTCTTAAACTCTTCCTCGTTATAGAGGGCTTCTCCGGAATGAAGTAGCGTCGTATCAACTCTGAGAAATTCCTTGCTGGAATAACCAAACATTTCGCAGGCCTTTTGATTTGCCTCGAGGATCTTAAAGTCCTCTGTATCCAGCATCAGGATGCCTTCATTGATAGAATCGAAAATAACCTGGAATCTCTCTTCAGCCTGAAATTGATCCGTGGCATCAAATGCAACACCGTCAATATATCTTTGGTCTGAAGACAGGGCGGCGCTGAATTTAATCAGAATACGCGTTCCGTCGCGGCGTCTTAATAAGGCAGGTTTCCCGTATACGTGACCTTCCTGCAATAACTGCGATATTATTGCCTGGCGATCGTCCGGATTAATATAATAATTGGCAAATTTGAAACTGGCTATGAACTGAGTTATATCTTCGAAGCCAAACATCTGTGCCATATATTTGTTGCATTCCAATATCTTGCCGTCGGCTACGGCACTTCGATATAAGCCGACCGGTGCACTTTCATATAGATATCGATATTTTTCCATGTTCGGCTGAAGTAATATTTCCCCTGTCATAACATTAACCCCTGTTAAATTTCGTCATGTGAATCTATAATTCAGCAAAGCGCCTGTCTTAAATACCCCTGCTTATGCAGGCCAAAGAAATGGCGTCACTTTCCTGCATTGCCATACCATCGTGCATTGCTCAACCAGCATAAATCCGACATTAAATATCGATTGCATCCATATTATATATCGGAGCATCCAAATAAATGATTAGTGCAACAGACGGGTTCACCGCATGATTATTATCTTAATGCATAGTTGCGGATATAAGCACCCCTCCTGTCAAAGAATATTCAGACTGACAGAATCTGTCAGTGCAACATACATTATGCGGCAATTCCCGACCTCTTCGATCCTGCGTAACTTGCAGATATTCAAGAGGAAATGAAATAAAGGACGTCATCCCGATGAACAAATGCAGTCTGTCTTAACCGGCATACCATACCGGAACCGGTAAACATCATCTTTATGAAGAGGGTATTGTGAATATGTTTATAAATAGGAAGGAGATTTAGGTTTTGGGATAAATAAAACAGCATTGCGGGGTCATCAGGAGGGAATCCCCATATTTATCTGCGGCTTCGGGTAAGACACTTCTCAACCTCCAGTAAAACCTCGGAGTTGATAAACGGCTTATTGATCAGGCCAAAGCCGCCAACAGATTTTATATCCTCGCTGCTTAATAAAATATTGCCGTCGGCCAGGAACAGGAACGGCACGAAGTAATAACATTCATGGGCCGTCGTCATTAAATCAAAGCCAGTCATATCTTCCAATACCAGCTCGCATAAGGACATGTCAATCGTCTCGCGCGAAATGATTTCCTTGGCCTGATGACCATTGGCGGCGACAAAAGCCCTATAGTCATTGCCGGCCAAGGTCCTTTCGAGAATTGATGCCGAAACCGCATTATCAGTCACAATCAGAATATTCTTCTTTGTCCGGCCAAAGACTCTTTCAATGCGTGTTAGCAACACCTCCGGAGTAAAAGGCTTCATTATAAAATCGTCTGCTCCCTGTTCAATTGCCTGCATGACAATATTTCTGTCTGCGCAGCAAGTCAAGACAATGACCGGAATTTTATTGAAACGCAGATTGTCGCGGACAAATTTCAAAAGAGTAAATCCGTCCTCTTGAGGCATCTTTAGGTCAGTTATTATCATCGATATTCCCGAATGCCTTTGCAGCAGATTGCGGCCTTCCTCGGCCGATGAAGCTGTAATGGAGTTATAAACATTCTCTTCAAGCACTGTCGATACCAACTCAAGGCAGGACGGCTCATCGTCCACGACTAATATACACTCCTCGGGAAGGCCCGATTCGGTTTTTCGCTTGGGTTTGGGTTGAAATGGAATCGGTTGTGAGACCCCGATCTGCTCCAACAGCTGCTTTCTAATTTGATCTTTCATTGAATTTAAGCAATACGATACATACATATTATCGACAGAAATATCAATAAATTATTCATTTACCCGTCGCACTTGATAAATATTTATTTGCCCGAATGAAACAGACTGTCAGATCCTGTCAGTATAACATACACATCCTTGCTCAAATTACAGCGCCCTCGCCTGCTTAACCTCATGATATACAAGAACCATAATCAGAAAAAACGCTGTAAGTACCATTATCAATAAGATAGGAGCAATAGTTGTGAATTCAACCCGTTTTACCTTGCTTAAAATACTTGCCATTGATGGTATCCCAGCCGCAATTATGAAGATCGAATAGACTTGCTTCCCCCAAGTATCTGTGCGCGTCAGCAGAGATTTGTCAGATATTATAACTGTAATCGCCAGGGCGTGGGATTGCTCCAATTGCTTGGCTCTTTCTACGGCTCCCCCTCAGGAATATTTCAAAGCATCTATCCACAGTAAAAAGTGCATAGATAAGTACAGCTAACACCACATAAATCCCCGCCTCTTGCCAGACAGTAAGGTCTTCTATTTTGGCCAGCAAAAAGGCGTCTGCAGTCAGAAAGCCTGTAATAATTGAAAACCCATATTTTCTCAAATCCACAATTGTTTGGTCAAAACGGGCAATGGAGCTTTGGCACTCCTTCCACTCTTCCAACCACAAATCTTTAGAATCACTTACGGTCATTTAATCCTCAATTAAAAAATCAATTGTCTGATGAATATTTTCTGGAAATTATAACTCAAAGGCATATCATATTAGTAAATAGTATCATCCTCCCTCATTTCCTGTTTTAATTGAACTGCTTCCAGCATTCCGGGCTGGAGCTTTAAGGCAGAATCAGCATAGTCAATGGCTGTAAGGCTGTCTCCCAAGGCAGCATGCCCTTTTGCAATTGTCATGTAAGAATTGGCGCTTTTGCCAAAAGTCCGATTATATTTGCTCAAATTTAGCATTAACTCTGTCTTGGCGGCAATATCATAAGGATTTGTGGCGAGTTTGGCCATGTCCCCGTTGATTCTAATAAGAGGTGCCTGGGTCTGTCTTTCAAAATTAAGAGCAGGGGTATACTCAGTATTTAACGCTAGGGCTGAATCAATAAAATTCACTGCCATTGAAGTATCTCCCAAGGCTGCATGAGCATTGGCAAATACCAGAAAAGTCGCCGGATCATTGATATATTTATCCTGCAGTTCGTTCAATTTCCCCACCAGTGCCGACTTAGCCTCTTTGTCCTTCGGATCATTCTTTAATTGAGCTGTCAATTCCTTGGTAATTGTGATGCCATTACCAAATTGGACTGACTTTACAGAAGGATAGGCAATCATGATTATGGGAAAGGGAAACAAAAACATTAAAACTTTGACTGACCGCTTCTTGAAGACAAAATACATTAATATAAACAAGAGCAGGATAAACATTAATATTCCGAGACATAAGAGCGCAATCTCATATAGCACCAAGCCCTCAAAGATTTTCATAATGCCTCCTCTTAATACCATCTTGGCCTATCTAATTGTTTTTGAAGTCATGGCATCAGATCTATTGCTATCATATATAAACACTTCGGCGCCACAAAATTCAGGCTGGTTAGTCTTCTTATTCATGTGATTAAGCCAGCCGCCCGTATTATAGAGAGTGACGGGATTGCCTCCGGTGTTCATGGTTTTGGGAGCATTGGGGTCGTTCCACGGGATTGGTTCATGAGTGTGCCCAAATATTACATAGCGGGGTGGCCTAATATCAGCCGATGTCTCTTTGTTTATCAGATCAATTTCCAATAGTGAGCAATCCATAAATCTGCGGAAGCGGTCAAGAACATCCCTTTTATGAAAGAATTCCTCGCTGTAGCGCGTTTCACTATATTTCTCCAATCCCTTCATGATTTCCTTTTTGACGAGATTCGATAAGGCATCAGTCGCCACTTCCCGCGGCAGCTGCCAGATACTCGACGGCGTCAGTTTGTCAATTTCGTTGTCAAGATTATCAAGATATTTTTTCACCCTTGTTAAATCCTTATCCTTGACCTCCCTTTGGATTTTTCTGACAATTTCTGTTAAAGGACCTGACTGACCGGTGCCGGAACAGGCCAACTGGTTAAGTGGGAAGTTGATGGCCACCATCTCCCAAAGGTCTAAGGCGTCGCCAATGCGTAGGTCCTCCCTGACCACTTTCAAAACCCATTCACTTAAAAGCGACCAGTATGATTCCAGGTAATGGCCATGGGTCATCAATACAGTTTCCTTCTCAGTGATCAGATACAGATTGGGGTAGGCGAAAGCAAATACTATGGGTTTGCCTTCTTGGCGTCCCTTTGTCGTCTCATTAATTGTAATCTTGTCCAGGAACATGCCGCCATACCCAAATCCAGGATACTTTGGATTCTTTGACACGCCACGAAGAAAAAATCTATCGCCCGTGGCTTTCTTTCGGCCGTCAATTATGCCCGGGACAGAGAACCGGAAATCATAGGGTGGTTTGCCGGCTGACATGCGAACTATAATATTTGCTTGATACTCATAGAAATGCCACATATCGGCATCGTGATTCCCCGGGACATAGATAATATATTTGGCAATCTTATCTTTTTGAAGCTGAGTAAAAAAGGCTTTGCCAACCTCATACGCCTCCTTATAGCTGCAAATGGAGAAATCGAATATATCCCCGAGTAAAATCAGGTAGTCATTATCAACACCGGCGGCGGTTTTAAAAGCATCATATTTGGGGCCAATGACTACTTTATCCTTTTTTTCATTACCTTTCCAACACGCCAATTGGCACATAGGATCGCCAAAATGGGTGTCAGATACTACTGCAAAACGCATAACTCCTCCTAACTGATTAAATTGAAAAAAGTAATTTGCTTCAGATTCCACGGCCTATGTAAAGGGCCGCGAATTAAGGCGCGAATTCCAAAACCTCTTCTGGATCAGCCTGGCCAAAAGCGACCACACTTACTACTTTTCCCGAATTATCCACAAGTTGAAGAACATCCCCGGTATTGTTGATGCTCATGGGCCGGCCGTTGCGCTGGATTTCTTTGGTCTCCCCGGCTTTGACTTTGCCGTCGTTATTTAAATCCCAGATAGTATTGGCCTTATCCTGAATTTTCCAGCCCCGAAGGCTGATGTCTGAATTCCCTTTGTTTATCAGCCAGATAGCTTCATTCTGGCGCTCATCACCGTCTGGATTAGGAAGAACTTTGGCAATATAGAGTATGGCAGATGCAGGCGGTAATGTGTCCGGGCCTTGACTGAAATTAAATTCAGCAACGACAGGAAAGTGATCACTCACTTTGGCAGGATCATAGCTGTGATTTATATCAACAAAGGCCAAATAAGTGGCTAATTCAGGAGAAATCAAAACATGGTCGATAGAGGAATATTCTCCAGGTTCGGCGACTCCATTATTGTTTTTATCCCACCAGGAAGTGTACCGAAGATTCTGAGGGTATTGTTTTGCGCAAATGACACTGACTAAATTATCAGAGGAGGTACCCTGATCCATTTCTTTGAGCTGAGATAAAACTGTGGTTATTGGCATATCACTCGCCATATCAAAGCAATCAGGGTCATAGTCGTTGCAGTCTCCCATAATAATAATCTCTCCTCCTTGCGGAGTTTGCGCCACTGCCAGCTTTCGTATGGCGTCGGCTTGAGCTTCTCGTTGCAGCTTTCGGGATTCGTTGCCCGGAATGGCCAGCAGGTGGATGCCAATTAGAGTTATATCTCTGCCATTGACCTGAATGGTTGTATAGTAGTGTTTGGAAACGCTTTTCATGACAGAGCCGCTGGTTCCTTTTTCCTCACTTCGATGAACAGCACCCTCAATTGGATCAATGCGAGTCAATAGACCGACATTTTCGCGAGTGTAAGTATCGGTTCCCTTGACCAGATAAGGCATATAGCCATAACCGGAAAGAAAAACACTATTCAAGGTGTCTAAAACAGACAGATCTTCTACCTCAACAAGGTTAACAATGTCTGCATTAGCGGCCTTGATTATTTCTGCAATGGAAGCCATATGAGTCCTGGCCTCATCTGGCGAGTTTTTCCACGGAAAATCAGCCTGACCTTCGGGATCCAGGCCATCAAACAGGAATTCAGCATTGTAAGTCATGATTTTGAGTTTGGTGGTATCAATGCGACGGTCAGCAGCAATTGAGGCTGATACCCAAAATAAGCAAACGACCGTAATGAGAAGGAGAAAACAGCCATTCCTTTGCATGGAATGCCTCCAGTAAATTGGAAATTTAAAGATCAAAGATTAATGGGCTATGACTCGAAAAGCCCCTGATGTTCGGAATAGACACTCAGCCCAATTATATATTCGCCAAAATATAACCTCTGGGGTGACAGAATCTGGCAGTTTGACTTTGAGAATTTTGCCTTTTTTTAAAATTATTTTACTGGGGAATTTTGAGAGGATTGAACAACGGGCTAAGATATTGTGCTATAGTGAGAAAATCCATATATTTGGAATTTAGTTTTTTTCCAACGCCCAAATAACAAGGTCCCACGGGATCCTGCTGAATCCACCATTTGCCCGGAGAGGCATTAATCCTATTCCAAGCCATAAACTATTCGCTAATTGAAGGCCATGTCCTACAAACCTGGATCAAATCCACACAAACGAGCTTAGGAGTAAGACATGGAATTGTTATGCCTATACCTGCACAAAATTAGCAGGCCTGAACAGTTTTAATATTTGCCAGGGCAAAGACCTTTGAATCATTAATATCATTAGAGCATAGATTCCAGTTCTGATCAAAATTCAGGAAAGCTTTATCTAATTCGACAAATTTAATTGGACCCTCTTTCAGAGCAATTCTCATTCGCATTGAACTCTGAATACCAATTCCCAATATGAGTTCGCTTAATAGACGAGATACGTCATTTGAGGCAATCCATTTTGCCAGAGTTGGCTTAAAAACCTCCAATACAGCTTCTAAGGCAATATTCTGGTTGGCCAATATTTTCGATGCCACAGATTCAATAATAGCCTCGTAGTCAGCGTTGACTTTGGCAGCAAGTAATTCCAATGCAACAACTAAAATAAGTGCCTCATCGAAACCGAATTTTTCAAGTCGATTAGTCGTTTTTGATATTAACCTATACCCGGCTAGCCTATGATCATAGAAAACAGGAAAATGCGCTGCCGAAATAGCATTTACATATCTGTAAACAGAGCGTTCAGAAATATGACATAACTGCTTAATTTCGGCAACAGTTACAATCTCTCGGTTATGCAGTAGGTTTATTAAAAGTAGGAGTTTTGATAATTTTTCCATATTAATTCAAGATGCGGCATTACATGCCGCATCCCATCCTATCAAGTTAAAGCAATTTAATTAACAGCACTGATAATTCAGCGATGAAATAGGATTCAGATGAGGGAGGATTGCTTACTTCATAATTTAGCGAATCCGCATTTGAAGTTGAATCCTCTCCTGACGATGGTGACTGCACAGGCGGAATAATGATTCCCCCTGAATCATCGCCGTGTGCCGCAGGCAAAATTGGTGATATACTGCCTATCCCCAATAATAGAAGGGAAAGCAACATTGCGACTAAGAGTCGGCTCTTCCTTGAAGGCATAATTCCTCCTGATTAGAGTTTTTATTTTAGGTCTCAGAATCAGGAGAAGTCAAAAATCATTCCATTACATGAGAAGCCAAACTGACTAGTCTAAGTGCGTGAAATGATGTAAATTGCAGGAGATTCGCGTTATTTAACTAATAGGCTAATTCACCGGATATTGACCATGAATTACCAAACCTCACGTAAGGCTATAAATCACAATTTGTTAAACGTTTTGCAAAACAGCAAAAAAACGATAATTCGGAGAGAAGAAGTGACTAAATGGATTTTGAGATTTTGTATTTTTCGATTTTTCTTCTTAAGGTCGTGAGAGGAATATGCAGGTTGCGCGCAGCAGCGGATTGAATCCAATTATTTTCATTCAGAGCTTTTAATATGGTGGTTTTTTCAATATTTTCCTTATGCTTTATGCTGTCAGTGCCGGGGGGGATAAATTCTCTAATCTCTGCTGGTAGGTCCCCAAGATCAACGTTTTTTCTACAATAGTAAATACAGGCCCTCTCAACAACATTTCGCAATTCCCTTACATTACCTGGCCAAGAATAAGCAATTAATGCATTCAAAGCAGAAGTGGTGAATATAGGCCTTTCATTTTTATCAGGGGAATATATTTCAAGGAAATGCTGAAGGAGTAATGGAATATCATCACATCTTTCTGATAATGAGGGAATGTTAATGGTCACTGTGTTGATGCGATAATACAAGTCTTCCCGAAATTTGCCTTGCTGAATTAATTTTGTCAGGTTCTTATTTGTGGCATAGATAAATCTAATATCAGTTGCAAGAGAACGATTACTACCGACCTTTTCGAATCTTTGATATTCAATAACCCTTAAAATCTTGCTTTGCATTTCAAGGGGCATATCACCGATTTCATCAAAGAACAGAGTGCCACCGTCAGCCGCCGCCAATTTTCCAGGCCGTTCATCTACACCAGTAGCAACCCTCTTTGCCACTCCAAATAACTCACTTTCAAACATAGAGGATTGGATCGCAGCACAATTCAATTTGACAAGAGGGCCTTTGGCACGCCGACTCATATCATGAATCATTTGAGTAACAATTTCTTTGCCGGTCCCACTTTCTCCTATTAGTAATACGCTGGCATTGCTTCTGGATATATCTGGCAACTTTAATAGCATTTTCCGAATCTTCTCGTTCTGAGTAATAAAAGTCTTGGAACTGCCAAGTTTGGCCATATCCTCGGCCAATTGCCTTCCGACCATATTTTTGATGCTGTAATTAAACACTGTTTGCCAGAGAATCGAGATAAAGCTGGCCATCGCATGAATAAAAGTCACGTCATCTGTATCAAAAAGAGCCGGAATTGTATGGTGATCCAGATAAAGGACACCCTGCAATTCATTATCGCTCTTAATCGGCACGCAAATCACAGACAAAATATTGTGGGTTAGAATGCTTTTATATTTATTGGTAAGACTGTCTTCCATAGCATTGTCTATCAATAAGGGGATCTCTTGAGTGGCCACCGTATTTGCAATAGAATTGGAAAATTCCGCAATATCATCAAGGCATTTCACATCACAATTGGCATAGGCTTTCACCTGCAATTTGGAATATTCATCTGCTCTTAAGAGCAGAACTCCGCGCTCTGCGCCTGTCTCTTTTACCGCATAATTGACCAATTTTAGTATTGAGGCTTCCTTATCTTCAATATTATCAAGAATCTTGGAGACAGCCCGGATAGAGTTTACAAATTGACTACGACTCAATTCCTGTTTGGGTATTTCTTGAAGCCTTTTGTTTGCGGCATTCAACAGTTCATTATTTTTTATGCCTTGAGCCAATGAATATGCTTGTTGATAAAATTTCCTAGCCAGTTTATAGTTATTCACTGATTTGTAAATGTCAGCAATCTCCATACATACCAACAGGGCATTAAATTGATCACCAGAATTATAGAGAGCGCTATATGCATCCTTGATAAATGGCAATAAATCAGAAATATCAGTAATTTTTGCATTGGATCCTTGAATTAGCTCACTAACTGCCCTGAATAAGGGAACATCGGTAGCACTTCTAATAAAATTAATTTTAGAACTATCGGAAATTGAGCGTCTCTTAGCAGCAGGGTTTCCATAAAGCAATATGTAAAACAGACAAAGCGCGGCATAATATCGGTTATTGCCTTTAATCAATGTCTGGAAATAGTCAGGCAAATATTCAATTTCATTTTGATTATCAACGTAGATTGCCCAAAGAGAATTAATAAAATTTACTTCAGTAATCGACGCCGTATCTCCTAATTCTGCGAATATCTTTCGGGCATTTGCAATCGCACAATTAAATTCATTTTTGTTTGCTTCCTGGAAATATAGCAATGCCTCGCTTTGATATAATTTCCCCACGTTCCTTTCCGCGGTATTGGAAGACCTCATAGATAAGGCCAGACGAAATGCTTCCTTGGCACTAACAAATTGTCCTTCCTTAAAGAGCAAATTGGCATAATATAGATAATAAATTAGGAAGAACGACCTATCTAGACCTAAAGTTCTTCCTGTCAAATAGCCATTCAGCCAAAATTCTGATTGTTTATAATCTGCTATTCGAGTATAACCCAACATCAAATTTATATACAACGCAGGAATACGGGTGAGTTGGTTGGTCTTTAAAGCTAGTTCGACAGCCACCTTTCCGTATTTAATAGACTTTGTATAATCAGCCAATTCAAAATATAAGACTGCCAGGTTGGAATAATTTATAATTTGATCAAGTGCATTTCCGTGGCTTTTGGATAAGCTCAAGGACTTTTTGAATAAACCCAAAGCATTATTGAAATCACCACTTCTCCATAGCAGTGCTCCCCTTGATGCCAAAATTTTGGAAGCTTCGTCTTTCCAGTGTTTTTGAAGAGCCTCTGCCAATAGATCTGACAAGATTGAATTGGCTTTTATAATATCTCCTGTTGCTCCAATATGCCAAGCTTCTTGCCTTCTGAAGATCAAATAATATTTCTCTGCACGTAATTCTTTAGACAGTGCTTTGCCCTCATGAATAGCCTTTAGAAAATCATCAGTTTTGCCGAGTAACAAATAAACATGACTTAAATCATAAATTAACCGGCACTTTTCCAGACAATTATTTGGAATTGCATTAATTGCAGTATTATAAAAACCATCGGCTTCGCTGAAGCGCCCAAGAGACAATGCTATTCTGGCTAATGTGCTTGGCACCAGATTCCGCAGTTGTTCTCTATTAGGTTCTTCTGAAATGCCATTTGTGGCAAATCCATATTTTAGGTGCAGAAATGTCACATAACTGTTACTGACTTTTTTCCTGCCACCAAGAAGACCTCTTAAATCCACGTGTTTAGTAAAACTATTTATCCTATTAATAGCATTCCATGCGACGACATCTGGAATATTGAGATGCCAAAAATTTCCATAGCGATTAATTTCTGAAGATCTCAGCAACTCTTTGAATAATTTGTAGGCATAAAAAAAGCCTGTTTGGGCTTCTACATCCAGGAATTCAACTAATTCCTCAGATATTCCGAACACGCCATTTGAAGGAGAGAGAAAATATTTAATGAAATCGCTTTTCCCACTTAATTGGTCTATCTGCCTATGATAATCTGAGACAAACTTCATGGCAAATAGATCTCTCTGGATTCTATCAAACGCTTTTTTGTCGATAATTCCGGAATTATATAATTCAGGAATTAAGAATGCACTTCTCTGAAAGCGTGAACTGGCAGTCAGCCTGCAGATAAGATGTGTTAATTTATCTCGGACATCAGTAGAAATTAAATTAGTAATTGCTACAGTATTTTTTATATAAGATTCCAATGACAGTCCTATTGAATAATTATCAGATTCTATAAAAACCATTTCATCATCTAATATTTCTGGAGCTATTTTGCCTGGCGTGCCAATAATATGGTGGGAAGGACGGGAATGCGATTTTGTCAGAAAATCCAAATCTATGAGCTTGACTTTGATAGTCGGTCCGGCCCAACTGACCAGAAAATTTTCTAATTTGAGGTCACAATGAACTAGCTCATTAAGATGCAAATAGTCAATAATTTTGAAGATTTCACTAAGAACGTCGGGGAATTGACTTAGGAATAATTCAGGTCTGAGAGCACGCCATTCCTTCGGATCAAGGTAAGGATACTCAATAAGAGTGAAACCATTATCAGAAGTTAGTTTGCTTGAGGTATGAATTTGCGATGTTTTTATAAATTTCTGGAGTTCAAATGATTGCTCTAATATTTGATTTCCATTTATACTGTTATCCTTGTGCTGATAATATGCCTTGACAAAACATGGCTGCTTTTGTTCGGTATTAATGGCGAACCAAGATTGAGTGAGTTGATTATTCGATAAAAGCTTTCTAAAATCATAAATGCCAGACTTTGGCTTTGAATTAGAGCTTTCAATTATCCCAGAGGACCCATATGGCCGAATCATAGCAGACCCCTAATGAAATGTATTGATTAAATATAAACAGATTTCCTCGATTTGCAATAGACAAAATTATACGTCAATCTACTGTCTCGCAACATATTAAGAAAGGGCATCTTTGGCCAGAAAGGTGCACAAGCGCCTCAAAAGGCCCAAAGGTTAATGGTGGAAAGACAAAGGAGAAAGTGAGAACATTTCCTCTTTCCACCGTAATCATATCAATTAATGTGAACTATCTTATATCGAGAGTAACCAAAAATCGGATCTATTCCAAGCGATTTTAGCAAAAAGGCTTAGCCATTATATTACGCATTTTAAACGCATTCAATATATTTTGGAATTAGGAGAAAAATAGGAAAGGGCAGGATTTTAACCTGCCCTTTAGCGAAAGTCTCTTATTTAAGGAGGGTCATTTTCTTGGTTTGAGCAAAGTTGTTAGTAACCATTTTGTATAGGTAAATGCCGCTTGCAACTGATTGCCCCTGCCCATTTGTTCCATCCCAGATAATCGACTTATGACCTGCTGTCTGATTCTCATCAACGAGGACCTTGACCTCTTGGCCAAGGGCGTTGAAGATCACAAGCTTAACATGCATGGTCTTTGGCAGGTCATAGGCAATTTGAGTACTGGGATTAAACGGATTGGGATAATTATCATAGAGCTGGAGGCCCGATGGAATCAAATTGGTATAAACTGAATAATCCGGTTGATATCTGCCCGAGGCCTTAATGATATAATCTCTCGAGAACCCTTCAGGAATATAGCCACAACCGAAAGTGAATTGTGCCACATCGCCCTTGACCATCATTAAGGGATCGGCCGGACTAAATTCAGTCAATGCTCTTATGGGGAATTTGGCTGTGCTTAACTGGGCATTTTCGACTTCCCAATTTTTAATTATGGGCTGCTCATTACTCGCATTAAGCTGATAAATAACATCTGTCTGGTAGTTCTTGTCCCAAGACAAACGTATCGTAATAATCTGTTGATTGCCGACCTGCTGAGGATCAAATTGCACAATTTCCTGGACAACATTCTCCCGCGGAGGAATATTGGTGGCCTTAACCCAATTGCCACTGCTATTTAAATATTCAACTGAAACAATAGGCGGTTTATTATCTTCGGGCTGATCCGCATTCAGTTTTCTTTCGATTGGGCAGGGAGGTTTGACTACGCATGCCAGTCCCAAAACCCCTTTTCTTCCCAAATTAGGGAATGTCAATGTCAGAAAGCCTTTGTCATGGCTTTCAAAGATACTGCCATCACCATAAGAGACTTCAGCCAACCTGTCAATTCCTTCATTATCAACTGCAGATAATGGAACTATAACCTTATCATAGGAAATAATCTCCCCTTCTGTGGAGACAGCCACATAAGTAGAAGGAGAATGATCCACTGTCATAAGCTCAAAACTGCCTAGATATGTTATCTCATCTTCCATTTCTTTAAGCTGAAATTCAACAGCCCCATTGTCAGAGGCAACTGGGAAATTTACATGGTAGAAATCAGTCACAGGTTGAGTATAGCCGTTTAGCTCACAGGCGGTTAACAGCGGATTCTCCATGTCATATTGCTTGCCATCAAAACTATAAAGTACTGGACATGAAGGATTACCGTGAGGGGTATATTTCTGGAAAGACCAAGTGGCTGACCAATTGGTCCAGGCTCCGTTGACATAAGCTCTGGCCCTCCAATACCACCAACTATCGCCTAAACCTGGAGAAACAACCCAAGTGGAGAATTCCAAATCAGTGGCGACCCGCTCAGGAGAACAGAAATTCTGATTATTATCCACCCATACTTCATATGCAGTGGCTCCAGTAACATCACTCCAATCAAGAGTGGGAGTGGAAGATGTCGTCGAACTGCCATCAGATGGGGAAACCAAAGTGGGGCCGGCAGCCAGCGAATATGAGCAATTGGTTGTGTAAGCTCCAATAAGCTGACCGCACGGGCTATTAGCCGGGGCACAAATAGAGTTAGTCGAAATTGAGTAATTGCCATTGACAGCATCGCAAAAGAGGGGATCAATAAAATGAGTATTGGCGTCCATGACAGAGCAATCGCAGAGTCCGGAGACATTGGAATAATTATCCCAGAATACGTTGCAATCAAATACTATGGAACAGTCGGTCCCGGCACAACGGATGGCTTCAGATTGAAGATTTCCGGCCGCAATATTGTTGTCAAAGGTAACTGTGAACGGGACATAACCCCACCCATATGCATATAGCACTGCGCCTTCATTAGCTGAATTACCGATAAATGTGCATCTCTGCAAAGTATTTGCATCATCAGTATAAATGGCTCCGCCATGTCCAGTGTGAGTCGCATCTCCGGCCTGATTTGCTTTGAATAGACATTTTGCTATTTGAGCATTAGGGGCTTGAGCAAGGTATATCGCGCCCCCAGAAATCTTTGCGACATTATTCATAAATATGCAGGAATCTATGGAAGGAGCCGAATTGTAATTATAAACTGCAATGGCTCCGCCCAACCCAAACCAAGTGTCATTATAGACATCAGCCAGGTTGCCATCAAACACTGATCTCGTTATTAAGGGTGCTGCATTATTATAGCCAGAGGAAATTATAATTGCCCCACCTGCATTCATGTCATCTTTACAGGAAATAAATTTGCAGCTATCAATAGTGGGACTGGCTTCTTCAATATAAATTCCTCCGCCTCCACCGACCCAGCCACCCCCAGATGATTGACCCAGGCCATAGCCATTCTGGATACTAAATCCAATCACCTTGGAGCTGCTGCCTTCGCCATTGTCAAAAATAAATCCCCTGGTAGCAGACTGACAATCAATTATGGTTTGATCAGCTCCTGAAGCCGATCGAAGGACAACTGCTTTGCCATGATAGTTCAAATTTCGATTTCCCGTGCCGGTATAGGTTCCGGCGACTACTATAACAGTATCTCCGGATGTGGCAACATCAAGACCTTTTTGAATAGTCTTATAAGGATTTGCCTGGCAGCCATTTCCGTTGGCATCGTCTCCGCTATTGGAAACATAGTACGAGCGATTATAGATGCACTTGAAAAGATAAGCATTTGTTTCCTGTGGGGCGCCAACCAATTCAAGCCCAGAGGGATTGCTGGAAGTCAAACTGCCTGAAACACTCTGTCCAAACCTAGAACCTGAAGTCCCATACATCTTGGCGATTTCCACAGGAGCCCCAGCAGCAATGGCGTCACCAGAATAAACATAGACTGTTGGCGATGATGTGCCCGGAGCACCAACTATAAAATCAGGAATATCGTCGCCATTTAAGTCCTGGGTCCCTGAGATACTATATCCGAATTCAGAAAGACTCACTCCTGTTTTGGTAAATAGAGTTACAGTGCCACTTGCCATCGAAACAGCCCAAATCTTTGCCGCCCCAGGCTCGCCAATCAAGATATCATCTCTACCGTCTCCATTTAAATCGCCTGCACCGGCAATGGCCTGTCCTAGATGTCCGGCTGATTGAGCTCCCGTTAAAGTGCCTATTATAGTTGTTGTGCTATTGCCGGCATAAACATATATCTTCCCGCCTTCTGCAGCTGAGTTATGATTATAGGGAGTTCCAACTATTATATCATCATACTGATCACCATTAACATTGCCTGCCTTGGCCACTGTAAAACCAAAATAATCCTGGTTATATTCCCCGGTAATTACACCCAACCTATGCCAGCTTCCACTGTAATAGGAATAAATAAATGCATGCCCGGGCATATATTGCCAGCCTGTGCCCATTAAATAATACTGGTAGCCAGGGGCGCCAATAATAATATCTTTGTTTCCATCATTGTTCCAGTCCCCAGCAGCAGCAATACTTCTTCCCAGCTGATATTGACCATCGGTTAATAGGTCATCAATATAAATAGGGCTGCCGATCTGATTTCCAGAACTGCCAGAATAGACATAGACAATGCCGATTGAATAACCCCCGGTTCCATATGCAGGAGCACCTATTGCGAAATCCGGCTTGCCGCAATTGTCAATATCCCCGATATTGGCCACAGCATAGCCAAACCAATCATCGTTTTGAACACCATCATAGGTTCTTAATACTGCACCGGTTGCGCCTGAGAGAATATAGGCATGACCTGTTGCAAACTGATTATATGCGCCTACTAGAACATCATTAGTGCCATCATTATTATAGTCTCCGATTACTGCGGTAGCACTTCCAAAACTGGCAGTTGATTGATCGAGAATCGCCGCTTGAGGACACGTGGGGCATTGCCCCCAACTCAATGCCGCGCACAAAACCAGTAAGAGTGTCATTGAAATTGCTTTGAGCATGTTTTCCTCCTTGAAAACTGGTAAAGGGTTTCTGACACTTTGTTTAATTTTGTAAATAATCTATTGAATAACTGTAACTTAGGATTTGCTCTTCAGCCCAATTGCGAAAAATGCAACTAAACTTCGTTTAGTATATTTGAATTAGGGGCCATTTCTTACATAATATTTTTCCCCACCCTATATGTATTTCATGAGAATCTATATATAATCTTTAAATTTTCAGGCATTTTGGAAATTTATAAAGACCTGCCAAAGCATCATCCATAAACTAACATTAATATTAATATTGTACCGAAATGATTTATAATAGCAATCCATATAAATTACGTTTATTAGGAACGAATATTCAATAATCTTACTCGAATCTACGAGTCCAATTATCGCCACCGCTTTCCAGGCAAGGATAATATTCAGGCAAGTCAACTTAATTTCAGGTTGAAAATGCCTTCATGAATAGATCAAGCCTGATATTCGGGTTTATCCTGCAAAATATATGAAGTCAATAAAGCTGTCGAGAGCATTGCGGCAAACCCAACAAACATTAATACCATAAAGAAGGGGTGTTCTGGCCTATCGCGAAAAATAGGAACTCCGACTTGCATTAGAGCCCAACAGGCATAAAAGAGAAAAACAACACCGCGTAGAGCCTGATTGACTTTTCTTGCTTCAATCTTCCGCAATTGCCAGCCAACCAAAAATATGGCTACAGCGCTGGTGCCAATATCGAGAAAATCAATTATGAATATGGCACTAGCGCCAATTACAGTAACTACGCCTGCGGCAATTGTAATAAGACCTCCCAGGATTCCTATTGACCAGGAATAAAAACCTCGGGGAATACCTTCTTCTGGATATTTTTTCAAAAGCCACCAGGCCAACAATAGCCAAAATGTTGAAAGATATGAGATCATCACAGAAGTCGCGTGCCAAGTATTATTAATTGATTGCAGAGTATTATATGCTGTAACGGCGCTGGAATAGATAATAGTAGTGTTTGCTAGATCCCACCCCAAATATTGATAGGCCAATACTGATTTTACTGCAGCAGCGGCAATATTGCCGACTCTAAACAAAATTGTCGTCGCAAATGCATATTCTATATGTTTTAGGAATCTAGAATAAAGGGTTGCATCAGCAGTTCGATGGATGAGAATAACAGCGCAGAGAATAAAAGTAATTGACAAAATGTTCATGAAAATGCCAATAGCTGTACTTGGAAGACTTACTGCTTTTAATTATTCCAATACCTTTGCAATATCTACACCAGGTGGGAGATTTGTTGGAGCTACCGGCGACGCTAAAATAGGCATTGAAAGAAAGGAGCAATGGGTCATATTTCCCCCTAGAGAATAAATTTAATACCCAAATTTCGATTTCCAATAACTACGGCTTTATATTAGTTATTAGTGTTCTTGCAGCCTTTAGAGCATCTTTCCCTAAATTCTCAATTCGCGCCCTCAATTGTGCTAGATCTTCATTCTTCTTAGTGGACTGCTGAACAGCATTTATCAAACTGGTATAAGTCTCGGAATTAGTGATTTTCGGTTTAAGTGACTCCCAATTAATTGACGTATTCTTGATTAATTCCAATTCATCATCGGACAGCATTTGATCAACCTGTCTGGCAGTCTCGTCTGCCAATTTCCCCATGCTACTGCGCTTCTTCCTAACCATACCGATCCTTTATTTAATAACCGATTTCAATTTCCCCTTAATGTTTATGGCTTTTTCATCAGCTTCTCTGATCTTTACAAGTGCTTCTGATGCTCGTGATGAGGCTGATTCCAAAGCAAGATTTATTTTGTCCCTTAAGTCACTAATATTCAGGGCTGCTAGAGCACTATCCTGAACCTCCTGGACTTTTCTGAGGCTATTCAAATGGGCAGTGATTGTGGCATTGGCGCGAATAAGTTGTTCAAAAGCCTGATTAATTTCACTAAGGAGCTGCTTTTCTTCCTGATCCAAAGGGTTTAAAAGAGAGTCTCTCTTCGCCTCAATCTCGTAAATTGCTTCTTCACCCCATTTCTGGACGCTTTCCAAAAGCTCCTTACTACCGTGATCAGGCTGCGGTGCGGCAAATTCGGCTTCATCTTCCAGCCAGATTAACTCTCCTTTGGCAATTTCAATTAATTTGCCTTTCCTGACCCATAAGGCCACGAAGGCAGGCGTCCATTGATTATCCAAGTAATCAAGACGCTGTTGACGCAATTGGTCATATAAAGTATGAATTGCATTAACATAAGAGGAATTTATTGCTGCCAAGTCTTGCCCAGAGGCATAAGATAATTCAACCACTTCCTTGGGAACTCGGCCGCAATTCCAAATAATCATTGTTAGTAGCAGGCTGAAAATAGGAAATAGGCATTTTTGGGAAATGGTCATATTAATCCTTTTTTATCAACTCACTTATTTGCAAATATGCAATAAGGCTCCAATGGCCCTTTATGCCTTAAAAAATATAAGATCCACCCCTGACAGAATGCGGCAGTCTGACTTCAGGATTTTTTTAAATCTCTAAATATTTTTAAAGCAATAGACCACCAATAAGAGTTCAAAAATACCATAATTAGTTGTATTTCATATAATTATGGAGACGCCAATTATTTTCAAATCCGGAACAAAATCTGAGGGAGAATTTGAAACTGTTGATCTTTATTAAAAAATACGAAGGGCAGGCTAAAATCCTGCCCTTCAAACATGTATCCATGTTCAAAATGACGGGGGCGCGATAGTAAATATTTATTGCCGCTGCAAATTCAACCCTAAAAACCGGCAATTTGGAATGCCTGAAATAAGCGACAATTCAACTCTCCTTGCCCATATGGAAAACGAAGTCAATAGTAAGTGTGCCGGAATCAACGCAGTGTTTTATTGCGGCTACAGCAAGCCCAACATATGAAGCTAGCGTCCCATCGCACACCAATATAAATGGGACCCAACACGATACGCTCTGATATCCCGCGACGATAGCATTTGGCTCAACTATCCAAGTCATAGTTATACCTCCTTTCTAGAGCATTTTGGCGTAAAAGAAAGGTTTAAAATCTCTTAAAATATTTCATTTAAATTCCTGTGAAGGCAACCCTAATTACCGCTTCTTAATCTTCTCCCAAGGAACAATCAATAGTCCCTTCTCACGCGCCATCCTGGCGATTTCCAAAAGCGATTTCATATTGTATTTCCAAATCGAACATGTATTATTCATTGCATCGCTGATAGCATCCCTTTTGATCGTCCTATAAGGACATCCCCCCATACAGATTGGCAGAATATTGCAATTTAGACACTCATCCCTAAATGCATTCCAGCCGAGCCACTTGACGCTATTAGGGTTATACTCTATTCCATTCCTTGTAAGTTGGCCGACGCTCATGCTTTTATTTCCCACCGCATTCCAACAATTATGAATGGTTCCGTCCGGCTCTATTACGGCTCCACCTGTCCCAACCGCAGCGCATGACCCCATCATTACATGAGGATAAATGGGAATTTTAAAACCCAATTTGATCATTTCTTTGTAAATTTCCGCTGAAAAGCTCGCAAATTCATTGGCTGCCATACACTCAAAAGCGACATTTGAACAGGATTCCAAATTATGGATAACTTGCCCCAAATAGATGACTATATTTCTGCAATGATTGAGTCCGCGCGTCCTAAGCTCCTCCAATAATAAGTAAATGTCTTCGGAATTTCTCTTATCAATATTGATTCTGACGGCAACTAGCAAGGGAGAATCATCTTCTATGTTTTCCAAGTTCTGCAAAATTGTCTGATATGTGGGAGCTCCTGATTTTAAGTGCCTTCGCTCATTGTGAATTTGCTCAGGTCCATCGACTGTTATCTGTATAAATACTACCCCGGAAGATATAAGAATATTAAGGCATTCCTTAGTGAGTAAATATCCATTTGTGATGACTGACGCAAAATAACTTGAACCTTTTGAACTGCACATGGATTTAAATTTATTAGTTAATTTTTCAATGGTGTCCATTGCCAGAAGAGGTTCTCCCCCATACCAGGTTACATGAAAGTGAGTATTCTCTGCTATTCTCTTTTCGCACAATGCCCCAATATTATTACACACTTCTTCGGGCATAATAAAAGGTGATTGCACATCACGAACTGGAACGGACCGCGGTTCATAGCAATAATCGCAAGAAAAATTACAGGCCAAAGTGGGAATGATTGTAAGGCAAAAGTCCTTTCTACCAAACCTTGCCTGATAATGACCAGCTCTAATAGCTTCAATTTCGTCCATTTCCCTGGGGACGATAAATCCTCCGGCCTGTAATTGAAGAATGAAGTCCTTTTCAATATCAAATTCGCCTAATCCTGTCTTTTCTAAAAACATGGCAAATAGCCTATGGTTATCTGAATTCATTTCCGCCAAGCCGCACGTAAGAGCATTGAATGCGAGCCAATTGCCTTTGTCTCGTTGAAACAATTGATTATATCGGGAGGCCTTGTATTCAGTGATTTTCAGATCAGAGTTGTCTTCAGTTGGGGCTGACATACTTCTCCAAAGCATTTCTTAACTGTAACTTTCATTTGCCATGTAGCCTTTTTGAGCTCATTCTTTATCCGGTTATGCTAAGTAGCCTTTGACGAATTTGATAATTCACCCAATTTCTATTATTTAATTATAAGCATCACCCCTGACAGAATACGGCAGTCTGACTTCAGGATTTTTTTAATATTTTTTGGAGACCGGGTAGCAACAGCACTCATCAATCACGTAAGACTATGTGATCCATAGGCATAAGCGGATGAATGTAAGATTCAAAGCCATAGGTTTGATTGCTGAATAAGAATCTTTGGGAGTTAATTTTGGCTCGAGTAAGTTGAGCCAACAATCAGTCATTTATGCTGCAAATCACGGGTAGGCAATCCAATAATTAGTCTATAAACCGGAATTTAAAATCCCGATCTCCTGGCATTTCATGATCTTTCCGCTTCAATATTATGAATGGCCTGCAGCGCCGTTCTTCAACCTGTAAAGGTATTTATTCTGGCACGGATCATATTCCTCAATGACTTTCACAAATTCACTGAATTGATCAAGTCCTTCTGCCTTCACTGTCAGATCGTCAAGGTTGATAATCATCCCCATCGTTGTAGATAAGGCCCTTGTTTTGCCGACTGTATCCCCATTTTGATACTTTTCGCTGTTGAAATAGCCCATCAATTTGCCTCTTAATTTGTACAGCTCCCTGCCAACTTCCGCCACCAGAAATAATCTGGGCCTGACAAATTTCATTACTCTAAAACAGCCATACAACCCCAGATGGCTGGGGCTCAATTTGGTATCTCTCTGACCTGCCGACTTAAATTCTATCGGTTCAATGGGGCCGATGTTTCCAACCAATAGGTCACAATTGGCAAAGTGTCGCTCAATTTCATTAATCCATTGTGTATCCGAAGTATATCCTAATCTGAAAGGTTTGTCATTATCTTCCTGATACATTTCCAAAAGAAATCCGAATGGCTTATCTATATTTGAATATGTATTTATTACTCCCTTGAATGGCTTAAGTCTTATTGAGCAGCTGCGATTCCAGAGAAGGGATTCTTTAATTTCGTACTCTCCCTGTTTATCGCTTAATTCAATTATTTCCTTAATGATAGAATGATATGCCTTATTAATGAAGCCTCCATATTTTTCAAACGCATCTGGAGTTAAGATCAGCCGAACCTTTTTATCTACCGGAGGAATGCGATCTTTCAGAAATGTCTCCATCATAAACCTATCAGACTCGGAGCCATATCGTAATTCCCTCATATATGTGAATAATGCAAGAAGACTCTCAAGCTCGCAGGAATGATCCAGAAGAGATGAAGTGATAATAATTGTGTCAATTTCCTTAAGGCTAAGTCCGCTTTCGGCAAAATTGTTTACAAAGCCAAATCCAGGATCAATTACTATCCCGGAACCTTGCCATCTTAAATAATAACCCCCGCCACGATGGAGCCTTTTTACACCGAAAGTGGGAACATAGCTATGCAAACCACTCAAGACATAAAAGGCATTTTTGGGATGCCCTTTATCGGTTTCTCTCAATAGTCCCTCTTGAAATCTACTCTTATGAATATGTCTTCCGGTAATGAAATTTTCCGCATGATTAAAGGTGTCAACCAAATCTAGCAGGAGTTCCAAAAAGCATCCATCAATCTTTTCAGCCTTTTGCAGTCCCTTATTCTTCAATTCACACAAATTCATAAATAAATTTGCATTTTCCGCCCCCGCCATATCGTTTGATTTAAGAAATAGAGTTCTGGCCTTATCAAATAACATTTTGGCTTCATCAAACTTTTCCAAATGCAAATCAGATCCTTGCCGATATGTGGCCAGTCCTTTATTCATGGTTGGATAAGTTATCGATTCGTTTATTTGAATAGCTTTATCAAAATACTGAATACTCTCAGAATACTGCTCTTTTAGGTAGCACATGACCCCGGTGTCATTCATTAATGTGCCGTCTTTTTCCGGCTCCGCCGTCAGGGATGTTATTTTTTGAAGTATTTGTTCCATATCCGTCAGCCATTGATCTCTCTTGTCGGACTCTTGACTCATGACAAGGAGTTCGCGCCATTTCTTAACAAGAGAGTTTTGTAAATACAGGACGTTTGCCGATCCGCTCTTTTCTGCTCTTTTCATCATCTCAGAATATTTATAGTCATCCTCAATTGCTTCAAATAAAGAGGCGGCTCTTACAAATGTCCTTATTTTGGGCGTGATTCCACTATTGTCATACAATTGCAGCAAATTATAATACGCGGACTCCGCCTTTCTGTAAGAAAACATCAATTGCAGCGTTAAGGCATAATCTTCATAAGCGTTTAAATAGGGAAGCTCCTTAGGAATGGATTTGTCCATGTTGTCGACGACCGAAGCCAATAGCTTTTCTGCATTATTATAATCATAATCCAGGAAATAGATAAGGGCAATAAAATGGCTGACAAGATCCGTTACACCGTGCCTAGTACAATAATAAACCCCATATCCCGCTTGCTTGCGAGCCTCGTCCCAATGGCGCCGATTATATAGATTCCAAAAATCATCTCGGGATTTTACTAGTTCTTTAAGAACTGCGGATTTCGGTTTCGGGGTTAATTTGGTTCCCTTCTTATTTAGTGTCATATGAGCCTTCCTATAATGCTATGAAGGATTTTGTTAGGTCGAATAAACTTCATTGTCGCCGGTCCTGACCCGTATTTCTGACCCAATTATTAACTTCATTCGTTCGTCCGCCAAGAATACAACCCCCCAGCCCCGGGATTCCAACTCCAATAATTGCGAAATCATGCCCAAATACTTGTTATTCGATAAATTGGTCTCCAAATAGTCCTCTGTGTATGGCGGGGAATTATCAACAATTATATCCTTGTCAGCGTGCTCAAGCCCAATCTCTGAAATAATTATTACTTTTGGTTCAAGCCGAACACCGGATTTTCTTGCCTTTTCATAGAATTCAGCAAATTCATGAAAGAGGTCGCGCAGGCCGGGGATGTATAGATGTTTGCCTTTATATGCGCTTTCTTTCAATTGAAATGACCCTATATGCAAAATAATAACTTGCGCATCCTTTATTTGATTAAAAAGACGCCTGTCATATGCCGTATCACCGACTACGGCAATCTTGTAATTTCTCCAATATATTTTTTCTGACCAGTTTGGAATCTCCTGATTATAAATGGCAATTTCTATTATAAAGCCCAATGAATTCGTCAGACCCATCAATTCCTCATGATAAGTATTGAAGGACTTAATAATTATTTCTTCGTATTTGCTGTCATATCGCTGATATTGCTTGCTAAATACCCGCACTTCACTGCCGTCCCTGATAGGGTATGGCTTGATTGGCGGGCGTAATTTTGAATAAACATCATAGCATGTCGGACTTAAATAGAGACTCGCCGATTTCTCCTCCAGGCGATCCTTGGAATAATAGACATTTCGTAGGGATAAAAAATCCAGAAGCCCTCCCATATGATCGGAATGGAAATGGCTTACAAACACGGCGTAAATATCGGAGGCAGTCACACCATATTCGTTTCTAATAATTTCAAGAAATTTAATTCCCGGATCTATTACAACCGCCTTTCGCCGTTCACCCATAGAACCACCCCAGATTTTTGGCAGGATCACAGCATAGCAGCCGCCTATAACATTAAAAAAGCTGGGGGTCCACGAATTCCAGCCCTTTGCTATCAAAAAAATAGTGTCATCCGAACAACATACTTGATTCACATCGGCTAATATAGCATCCTCGAGCACTTTCTCCCGGCTTGATATTTCATCTGATAGAGTCTTAAATCTTTCATAAAGTTCCGATGGAGCCGCGCTCCGCAGCCAAATTTGATGAAGTATTTCATTGTCAATATTATTGAATAATATATCAAGAGTTTCATCCGGCCGTGGGTGATCTAGTTTTATTTCAAACAAATCGGGCCATTGCGAAAAGTCGCCTTCATCAATAAACAACCAATTCAAAATATTTTTAATTTCATCGCATTTGATATCCAATTGGTAAAATTTGCTATCATATTGCACTAATTTACTAATGAGCAGGCGGCAATTGCTCACGACTCTCATTTCAGTGTCAGTAAGTTTCCACAATACTTCGGAATAAATTATTCTGGACAGACCCCGAAATTCCTCGAGAAAATTCTGAAATGTCATGAATAATGACCCTTCAAATTCCCATATATGATGAATTTATAAAATAATAATTAATTAAAAAATGAAAGTCAACTATAAATGCAGGTGCATGTAATGATGCAATATAGCCAAAATCGTATATTAGGCATATTTTGGTAATAAGCTTAAGTCTTCGTATTATTTAAATATAATTGCTTAGCGATACTATGTGCATTCCTTAATTAACATGTTCTTCATATTTATTGACTCAGATGCACTTACGGAAACACGCCGGATGTCCTAGGGGATATTGGCTAAAATTATTGTTTCAAGAATTGTAAAGCCCATCCTTTTGACTCAGCCAAACTCGTTTGCGGTTTGTCTTAAGGCGTGGACCTGTATTGAATGAGTTGTGGGTATCGCCGGGCAATCCAATAAATGAAAATATAGACTAAAGGCTTTCACAGTAAGACATCTTTCTGGTATTCAATGCTTGTTTAAAAGTGGTAGACCCGGCAGTCGAAAATAATTTCGGGCATTTCATGAGTAGATTTATGGAAGTTTATCCAGTCTAATTATGATAGAATGTTAGGCTTAGGGACCTCAATATTAAATATGATCATGAAGTGAGCAAGACCTGCAGTAATTCAAAAACTAATTTGAAGCTTATCCAAATTGATGATTTCAATCTGCAATCCAATGCAGCTGCAATTTATCATGCCAGATTGTCTCGAAAAATTAGGGCAGGGGCTTTAAGCGGAACTATGATCAGCGTCCTTCTTTCATTGAAACCTCCTTAATTACTTACGCAAATATGGCTTTTTTGTTATCGGCACAACTTCTTTTTATTTAAGACTGATTCAGAAAACCTGATTACTTTGCCAGATCCACAAACCATTTCCAAGGGATAACTTTAAGCGCTGCTATTACTGGGGAATATGTGATCAATTCCTACTTATTTACTCTTCTTATTTGATATAATCTGATCTAAGGAGCCAAAAATTCACTTGACTTTTGGGCGCCATGTCCTACTTTTGATTTAGTGGGACATCTCTATGGTTCCATAACTTCCTCCTTTACAGTGAGTTAAAATTGAATTAGCCTCATTTGAGAGATCATAATTTAATAAATCATCCGCTATTTCATCCGCCGCCCCAGCGACGCAATTTACTCATATTTCATTAATCTCACTCGATATGATGCCAAAATATGGCGCATTCCCGTCAGAGGAATCCCTCCACCAAGGTCCCACTAAATCAAGAATAAGTCATCGTGATAGGAGGGGATTTTTGGGAGTTCTCTTATCCGCATTTAAGAAAAGTGCGGCAAGTAGCCAGAGTAAAACCAAGCCTATAGCAAAGGAACCCAGATTTCAAATGCGTAATTCGGAATTTCATTTGTCGATTTCGCAACTCAGAAGACTCCTTCATGCCAATTTATCCGTCCGAGATTCCGCCTTGGTCAGAACCCTGGCGGAAACCGNCATGAGAAGGTTTGAATTGGCAAATTTGGAGGTCGGGGATTTGGATGCGGTCAACCATCTTCTCACTATCCGCCGCGGCAAGGGAAATAAATCCAGACAGGTCCCAATCACCCCGGAGTTATTGGAGCAATTATTGGCGGTAGTTACCGAAAATATCAAATCACCCATATTTCAGAGTCCCTCCGGGGGCAAATTGAGTCTCAGGCAGATCAACCGAATAGTGGCCAGAGCCGCAAGTATCGCCGGTATCAAAAGCCCTAATCCCCGTTATCGTAACATTGGCTGCCATTTGCTCCGCCATACGTTTGCCAGATTCTGGAAATCAAAGAACGGAAGCATTGA